>JBBDWY010000074.1:0-15957 GCA_040902605.1 Pirellulales bacterium
TCGGCTCGTCGAACCGCCCGCTCAAGTCGCTGACCGACATGATCAAGGGCAAGCAAGGCCGCTTCCGCGAGAATCTCTTGGGCAAGCGGGTCGACTACTCGGCCCGCAGCGTGATCGTCGTGGGCCCGAGCCTGAAGCTGCATCAGTGCGGCCTGCCGAAGAAGATCGCGCTGGAATTGTACCAGCCCTTCATCATCCGGCGGCTGAAGGAGCTCGGTCACGCCGACACGATCAAAAGCGCGAAGAAGATGCTGGAGCGCAAGGATGATGAGGTGTGGGACATCCTGGAAGAGGTGATCCGCAACCATCCGGTGCTTCTCAACCGCGCCCCGACGCTGCATCGCATGGGCATCCAGGCGTTCGAGCCGGTGCTGGTCGAAGGCAATGCCATCCAGCTCCATCCGCTGGTGTGTAAGGGATTCAACGCCGACTTCGACGGCGACCAGATGGCCGTGCACCTGCCGCTGTCGATCGAAGCGCAAGTCGAAGCGCATACGCTGATGATGAGCACGCACAACATCTTCAGCCCGGCCAACGGCGCGCCGATCATCAGCCCGTCGCAGGACGTCGTGATGGGTTGCTATTACCTGACAATGAACGTGCCCGAGGCCAAGGGCGACGACATGGCGTTCTCCTCGTTGGAGGAAGTCGACATGGCCTACTCCGCGGGCAAGATCCACACGCACGCGAAGATCAAGGTTCGGCTGCCAAAAGACCGCTGCTTGCGCGACGACTTGGATTCCAAGCAGGGTTTTGGCAAGGTGATCGACACGACGGTCGGCCGCGTGATGTTCAATACGGTGCTGCCCAGGGGCATGCCGTTTTATAACACGCCGCTCCGCTCGGCCCAATTGGCCCGCGTGATTAGCGACTGCTACCAATTCCTTGGCCGCAGCAAGACGATCGAGCTATTGGACGACATGAACCAGCTCGGCTTCCGCGAGGCGACCCGCAGCGGCCTCTCATTCGCCACCGACGATCTCATTACTCCGGAGGCCAAGTCGCGGATCATTGCGACGGCGGAAAAGGAAGTTCTGCGCAAGAACAAGCTCTATCAACGCGGCATCATCACCGAAGGCGAGCGCTACAACCAGGTGCTCGACGCCTGGACGCATGCCCGCGAGCAGATCACCACCGAGATGATGAACGCGCTGGAAAACGACTTCCGGCCCGGCGGCTACGTGAACCCGATCTTCCTGATGGCCCACTCCGGAGCTCGCGGCGGCGTGGAGCAAATGCGCCAGCTCGGCGGCATGCGCGGCCTGATGGCCAAGCCCTCCGGCAAAATCATCGAGACGCCGATCAAGGCCAACTTCCGCGAAGGCCTCACGGTGCTCGAGTATTTCAGCTCCACGCACGGCGCCCGCAAGGGCCTGGCCGACACCGCCCTCAAGACGGCCGACTCGGGTTACCTGACGCGTAAGCTGGCCGACGTAGCGCAAAACGTCGTGATCACGTTGGACGACTGCGGCACGACGCAGGGCATCACCAAGGGCATCATCTACCGCGGCGAGAAGGTCGAGGTGAGCCTGGCCGACTCGATTCGCGGCCGCGTGAGCCGGGCCAACATCGTCAACCCCATCACCGATGAAGTGATCGTCAGCGAGAACGAGCTGATCACGGCCGAGATTGCCCACAAGATCGAAGAGCTGGGCCTGGAGAAGATCCAGGTCCGCAGCCCGATGACCTGCGACGCATCGCTGGGCATCTGCCGCAAGTGCTACGGCATGGACCTGTCGACCGGCTCGCTGGTCGAAGAGGGCATGGCCGTGGGAATCATCGCGGCCCAGAGCATCGGCGAGCCGGGCACGCAGCTCACGATGCGGACGTTCCACATTGGCGGCGTCGGTCAGCACGACGTCGAGGAGAGCGACATCAAGGCCAAGCGCGGCGGCATCGTGAAGTACACGCGGCTGAAAGTAGTGACGAACGATGAGCGCCAGAAGATCGTGCTCGCGCGCAATGGCGAGGTCTCACTCGTCGACGAAAAAGGCCGCGAGGTGGAGAAGTACGAAGTGCCCGCCGGTGCGATTCTCAAGGTGGACGAAAATGACACCGTCGCGGCCGGCGCCGTGCTTTGCGAATGGGATCCGCACAGCATCCCGATTCTCGCGGAGACCGGCGGCAAGGTCCGCTTCGAGGACCTTGTCGAAGGCCAGACAATGCGCTCCGAGAAGGATCCTAGCGGCCACATCCGCTACGTGATCATGGAGCACAAGGGCGATATGCATCCGCAGGTCGTTGTCGAGGATCCGAAGGACGGCAAGATTCTCGATTTCTACTATATGCCCGAGCGGGCGCACCTGGAAGTCGAGGAAGGCCAGGTCATTTCGCCCGGCACGCTCGTGGCCAAGACGCCCCGCGAGGCGACCGGCACGCAGGACATCACCGGCGGTCTGCCTCGTGTGACGGAGATTTTCGAGGCCCGCAAGCCGAAGGACCCGGCCGTCATTGCGGAAATCGACGGCACCGTGGAGCTGCTCTCGGAGAAAAAGCGCGGCAAGCGGTCGATCATTGTCCGCAGCGAAAGCGGCATCGAGCGCGAGCATTTGATCTCGCACACGAAGCACTTGCGCGTGCACTCGGGAGATGCGGTGCGCGCCGGCGATGCGCTGGTCGATGGTCCGCTCGTGCCGCACGACATTTTGCGGATTTCGGGTGAAGAGGCCGTTCAGCAGTATCTCACCCGTGAAATTCAGAACGTGTACCGCAGCCAGCGGGTTGAAATCAACGACAAGCACATCGAGATCATTGTCGCTCGAATGCTCCGCAAGGTGCGGATCGAGCACCCCGGCGACACGAACCTGCTGCCCGGCAGCGTGATGGACAAGTTCGACTTCCGCCAGGCGAACGAGCAGATCATGCAGTGCGTGAAGATCACGGAAAAGGGCGACAGCGACTTTGCAGCGGGCTCGATCGTGCCGAAGGATGTGTTGGACCAGACCAACGCGCAGATCGAAGCACTGGGCGGCACGCCGACCAAGGGCGTGAAGCCGAAGCGCGCCACCGCGGCGACGCAGCTTTTGGGCATCACGAAAGCATCGGTGCAAAGCGCGAGCTTCATCTCGGCTGCCAGCTTCCAGGAAACGACCAAGGTGCTCACCGAGGCGGCGCTGGCGGGTCGGACCGACCATCTTGTCGGTCTCAAGGAGAACGTGATTCTGGGCCACCTGATCCCAGCCGGCACCGGCTTCCGCACCATTCACGAGGCGGAGGTCCGCATCCGGCCCGAGGCGCTCGAAGCCCTGGCCGCCGAAAAAGGCCGCGTCCTCGAACGCGCCTTCCCGCTCCTGCAGACCGCCGAGGCCGCGGAACGCGGAAACGGCGACGGCGCGCCCAGTGCGCCGGCCCAGCAGCCGGCGCCGAGCAGCTTAGACGCACTTTTGGGTGGTGCTGAGCCGAGCGAAACGGCAGCCGACGACGAGTAAGCAGTAGGGTGGGTCGAGTCCGCAAGACGCACCTCGCCGTCTGGCCGCGCACGTTTGACTGGCCGATTATGGGTGTGGAGCCTCCTCAGGTGCTCCTGGAGGTGACGCTATGACCATCGCCGAACCCGAACCGCTAGTCCAACCTGCTCAACGGCTCTTCACGGTTGCCGATCTGGAGGCGCTGCCCACTGAGCTGCCGTCCGGGCCCATTGACTACGAACTAGACAATGGCAGACTGGTGTTCATCATGGTGCCTCCAGGCGACATTCACGGTGCAGCGCAGTCGAACATCGCGACACAACTGAAAGTTCAAGGCGAATTCAAGGGCCATGGCAAGGCGCGCACGGAAGTCGGCGTCGTCCTCTGGCGCAATCCCGATCGAGTCGTTACTCCCGACGTCCTCTTCATCGCCAACAAGTCGCTCCCGATCCGCACGTCGCCCGAAGGTTACCTCGAAACGATCCCCGAGCTGGTCGTCGAAATCCGCAGCAAGAACGACTCGCTAAAGTACGTCGAGCGCAAGGTGCAGCACTACCTCAAGGCGGGCGCCGAAATCGTCTGGGTCGCCGATCCAGAATCAATGAGCGTAATCGCTCACACGGTAACTGGCGAACCAGTCGTTTATAGAGAGACCGAAACGTTGCAATTGTCCGGACTAATTCCGGACTTTTCTATTTCCGTGGCAGATGTGTTCCGAGAGTAGAGCCACAAAACTAGGCGCTGAACCCAAACGGTTTGCGGCTTTGCGATCGCCAGATTACGAAGTTCTGGCTCGAGCCAGTCTCCTTGTCCAAGAACCGTGGTTTTGCAGATCATGAGCTAATCCAGATCGAACGGCTCGTGGTACAATATCAACAGACGTTTCTCGAGGCATGGCATGACTACTTTGGTACTTGAACAAGACCCCGTCGCCGTAAAAGTTGCTTTCGCGGTCGACCGGCTGGTCGTCGAGTTGGCGGACGGACGTAGCTTCACCGTGCCATTGGATTGGTATCCGCGGCTTGTACATAGCTCCGAATCTGAGCGGCAGAACTGGCAAATCTTGGGCGACGGCTACGCAATCGAATGGCCGGATTTGGATGAGCATATCGGCGTGGAAGGCCTGTTAGCCGGCCGTCGGAGCGGTGAGAGTGAAAGCTCACTCAGCAGCTGGTTGGCTTCAAGAAGTAAGTGAGCGGGAACTCAGATGGTAGAAATATGAAGATTGTGACCGCCAAAGCGCTGCCGGGCTTCCGGCTTGAAGTTCAATTCGATAATGGCGAGAGCGGCCTCGTCGATCTGTCGTCGTTTGTGGGTCGTGGAGTCTTTGCCGTGTGGGACGAGCCGGGTGAGTTCGAGCGGGTGTCGGTTACTCCGCAAGGGGCGGTCGAATGGCCAGGCGAAATCGATCTTTGTCCGGATTCACTTTACCTGCGGATGACAGGCAAGAGACCCGAAGAAGTCTTCCCGACACTGCAAAATCGCTTTTCTCATGCCTGAGATTTCGCGGTTCTACGGCATCGTTATTCAGATGTATTATGGCGATCATCCGCCACCGCACTTCCATGCTCGCTACGGCGGTCACGATGCAAAGATTGAAATCGATTCTTTATCGGTGATCGAAGGCAAGTTTCCGGCCAGAGCGCTTGGCTTAGTGATCGAATGGGCTGCACTGCATCAGCAGGAACTGAGGGACGCGTTCCAAAGGGCAGCCAATCTGGCACCGCCTGGAAGAATCGATCCTCTCCCCTAGCATTCCCCGGGTGGCCGCCCTTGACGGGGATTTGCAATCGCGTAAACTTATTGGTTTCCACGCGTTTTGCTCGATTGCCCGTTAGAAGGCGTTTGCATGCCGACAGTTAATCAGCTCGTCCGTCGCCGGCGGAAGGCGAAGCGGAAGTTCAGTAAGTCGCCCGTCTTGGACAAATGCCCGCAGAAACGCGGCGTGTGTCTGTTGGTGCGCACCATGACGCCCAAGAAGCCGAACTCCGCGCTGCGGAAGATCACTCGCGTGCGGCTGAGTAACGGCAAGGAAGTCACGGTGTACATTCCGGGCGAGGGCCACTCGCTGCAGGAGCACAGCATCGTGCTCGTGCGCGGCGGCCGTATCCGCGACTTGCCCGGCGTGCGCTACCAGGTCGTCCGCGGCGCCCGCGACACGCTGGGCGTGCAAGGCCGCAAGCAATCGCGCAGCCGCTATGGAGCAAAGAAAGGTTGACAAAAGCCGTTAGCTATTAGCTCTTAGCTATTAGCCATCCAAGTCACAAACATTCCTGCTAACAGCTAACAGCTAATAGCTTCTTCCCCATGGGCCGCATTACCGCTAGTCGCAAGCAACTCAAGCCCGATCCGAAGTACGGATCGCTGTTGGCCGCCAAGTTTGTCAACACGCTGATGCACGACGGCAAGAAGAGCGTCGCGCAGAACGTGTTTTACGATGCGCTCGATCTGGTGAAGAAGCGGCTCCCTGACCAGGAGCCAATCGAGGTCTTCACGCAGGCCGTCGAGCACGTCAAGCCGTCGATCGAAGTCCGCAGCAAGCGCGTGGGTGGTGCGGCCTACCAGGTGCCGATGCAGGTGAACCGCACGCGGCAGCAATCGCTGGCGATCCGCTGGATTTTGATGGCGGTCCGCGAGAAGAAGGGCCGGCCGACGGCCCAGAAATTGGCCGACGAATTCGTCGCCGCTTTCAACCGCGAAGGCGCGGCCGTCAGCCGCCGTGAAAATGTCCACCGCATGGCCGACGCCAACAAAGCGTTCGCGCACTTTGCGTGGTAAGAAGCACGATCAGCGCGCCGCGGCTTCTCGAAGCCCGCGGCGTTTTTCATGCGCAAATAAAGCCGTCAGCCGTCAGCCATCAGCCGTCAGTGAGGGGAAAATCAATATGCGAGACTTTCATGGTTTAATGGTCTGGCAAAAGGCACACACATTAACTCTGAACGTTTATCGGCTGACAAAACGTTTTCCCGACGACGAGCGCTTTGGCCTGATTAGTCAGCTTCGACGTTCAGCGGCATCGGTGCCGGCAAATTTGGCTGAAGGGTGCGGGCGCGGCGGGGAGCAAGAGTTTGCCCGGTTCGTGCAAATCGCGATGGGCTCGGCCGCAGAGGTGGAGTACCACCTATTGCTTGCTAAGGACCTGGGTTACCTTGCTGACGCCGATTTCGACACACTCAAGAACACCATCGAAGAAGTGAAACGCATGCTTGCGTCCCTATTGAGGACGGTGCGCGAGCAAATCCGAAGCTGAAGGCTGAAGGCTGAAGGCTGATGGCTACGCCGCTCGAAAAAATCCGCAACATCGGCATCATCGCCCACATCGATGCCGGCAAAACAACGGTCACCGAGCGGATGCTATTCACCAGCGGCTCCAAGCACCGGGCCGGCGAGGTGGATATGGGCACCACCACGACCGACGACGATCCGGAGGAGGCGGAGCGCGGCATCACGATTTACTCCGCCTGCGTCCAGTTTCCTTGGAAGGATGTCGTCATTAACCTGATCGACACGCCGGGGCACGTCGACTTCACGGCCGAGGTGGAGCGGAGCCTGCGCGTGCTCGATGGCGGCGTGGTGGTGTTCAGCGCCCGCGAAGGCGTCGAGGCCCAGAGCGAGACTGTCTGGCGGCAGGCGGACAAGTACCATGTGCCGCGGCTGGCGTTCATCAACAAATTGGACCGCGAGGGGGCCAACTTCGAGGCCGTGTTTGACGAGATCGGTAACCGGCTCGACGCTCGGCCTGTCGCGCTGCAAATTCCGGTGGGCCAGGGGCCCGTCCACACCGCGAACCCGTTCCGTGGCGTCATCGACCTGGTGCGAATGAAGCTGCTGACGTTCCCCGAGGGGAAGGAGGGCACCAAGGTCGTCGCGTCGGATATCACCGATCCGGAGCTGGCGGAGGAGGCGCACCTTTGGCGCGAGCGGCTGCTCGAATCACTTTACAACTACAGCAACGAGATGGTGGAGCTGGCCCTGGCCGAGGAGCCGATACCCGAGGCACTTATTCACAGGGTGATCCGCGATGCGACGCTGCACTTGCAAATCCAGCCAGTGCTCTGCGGCTCGGCACTGCACGGTATCGGCGTCCAGCCGATCCTGGACGGCGTCGCGGCCTATCTGCCCAACCCGACCGACATGCCGCCCGTTGAAGGCATCGACGTGAAGCAGAAGGGCAAGGGCAGGCACGCGGAAGCAGCGGTCATCGAAGACGCGAAAAAAATTCGCCGCAAGCCCGATCCTTCCGAGCCGTTCTGCGGCCTCGTGTTTAAAGTCCAACCGTATAAGACGGGCGATTTGGCGTGGGTGCGGATTTATTCGGGCGAACTGGAACCCAACTCTCGCGTTCTCAACTCCACGCGGGACAAAAAGGAGAACGTCGCCCAGCTTTGGCGGATTCATGCGTCGAAGAAAGACGAGCAGCTCGAAATCGCCCGCGCGGGCGACATTGTGGGTGTCATTGGCCTCCGCGATTCGATCACCGGCGACACGCTGTGCGATCCCCGCGAGCCGATCCTGTTGGAGTCGATCGAGTTTCCTGAAACCGTCATCTCGATGGCCGTCGAGCCGGAAAGCGCCGACGACCGCAAAAAACTTGGCGACACGCTGGCGATGCTTCGCAAGCAGGACCCCACGTTCCGGGCCGAGGAAAACCCGGAGACGGGCCAGACACTCATTAGCGGCATGGGCGAGCTGCACCTGGAAGTGATCCAGCATCGGTTGCAGCGCGACTTTCGCCTGAACGTGAAAGTGCACAATCCACGCGTCAGCTATCGCGAGACGATCGCGCGCTCGGCGGAAGCAATTGGCGAATGCAGCCGGATGATTCAGGGCGTGCACCATGCGGCCAAGGTGCGGATTCGCGTCGAGCCGTTTGAAAAGGGCCTGGGGCCGGTCACGGTCACGAATGTGCTGGAGCACGGCTTGCCGAGCGACCTGCTGAGCGTCGTGCTCGAGGAACTGGAAAGCGCCGGGCATGGCGGTGGGCTTCTCGGTTTCCCGCTGATGCGGCTGAAAGTAACCGTTCTGGGCGGCGAAGTGGCTGAAACAGGTTCCTCCGAGATTGCCTTCCGCGCGGCCACCAATCAGGCGTTCGATCTGGCACTTCGGGCGGCCGGGCCGGTGCTGCTGGAGCCCATTATGAAGCTGGAAATCAGCACGCCGGACGAGCACGTAGGCGACCTGGTGGGCGACCTCCAGCAGCGCCGGGCGATCATCCACAGCACCGAATCGCGCGGCACCGCCACCGTGCTGCATGCCGAGGCGCCGCTAGCCAACCTGTTCGGCTACTCCAGCGCGATGCGGAGCCTGAGCCAGGGCCGGGCAAGCTGCTCGATGGAGCCCAGCACCTACGCGCCCGCGCCGGACGAAGTGCTGCAAAAATTTTTGGGCGAGTCCTAATTTCAGTGGAGTAGTGGAGTAGAGGAGCAGCACAGTCGCGGCGAAGGCGTCAGGAACTACTCCACTACTCCACTACTCCACTTTGACTTATGAACGAACGTTCATTCGTTTTCGGTGTCGACCTGGACGGCGTGGTGGCCGATTTTTACGGCGGGCTGCGGCCGATTGCGGCGGAGTGGCTGGGCGTGGCGGTCGAGTCGCTGACGCCGCGCGTCTCGTGGGGGCTGAAAGAGTGGGGCGTCGATCAGGCCCCCGGCGGCTACGAGCGACTGCACCGCTTCGCCGTCACGCAGCGCGAGCTATTTCTAAAAATGCCGCCCATGCCTGGCGCGCCGCAAGCCTTGCGGCGGCTATCGATCGAAGGCGTGCGAATCCGGATCATCACGCACCGACTGTTCATCAAGTACTTCCATCAGGTCGCGGTCAACCAGACGATCCAATGGCTCGATCGGCACGACATTCCCTATTGGGACCTGTGCTTCATGCAGCAGAAGACGGCCATCGGGGCCGATCTGTACATCGAGGATTCGCCGACTAATATCGAGCGGCTGCGGGCCGAAGGCCAGAACACGATCGTCTTCACCAACTCGACCAACGAGGATTTGCCAGGCCCGCGGGCGAACAATTGGGACGAGGTGCTACAACTGGCGCTGGCCGAGAAAGCGTCCTGGGAGCGGCGGGCGAGGCCGTTGCCGTAAATCTGCCGCTGCGGTTAACCAGTCACTGGCAGTCCCCGGAACATGAAGAACACCGCGCCGCAAAGGCACAGGCCCGCCCAGAGAAAGTCCAGTCGCACCGGCTGTTGCATGTAGTAAATGCTGAACGGCACGAAGACGCTCAGCGTCACCACCTCCTGCAACATCTTCAGTTGCGGCAATGTGAGCTCGCCGAAGCCGATCCGATTGGCGGGCACCTGAATGAGATACTCAAAAAACGCAATGCCCCAGCTCGCCAGCACCGCCACGATCAGCGGCTTGTGGCCCAGGTTTTTCAGGTGAGCGTACCAGGCGAACGTCATGAAGACGTTGGATGCAGCGAGCAGGATGATGGTCGAAAGAATAGGATTCATGCGATTTGCAGAGTAATATCACGCAAAGTCGCCAAGGCGCAAAGGCCGATGCAACTTGCTTTGCGGCTTCGCGCCTTTGCGTGAGGAAAGACTCCAATCGCGGCGAATCGCGAGGTATTAGCACGCTAGCGTGCTTTCCGGCTGGTGTGCCACTGCTTGCGGCGCACCGAATTGCGACGTCGCGCCAGGCAGCACTGCTCGCGGTTAAGAAATTCCATGCCGAGGGAGGCAAGCAGTGCCAAGCTTGATGCGAGCGGCCCTTTTTTCGCCGCGAGCAGTGGCACACCGCGGCCACGTCTTCTTGAAAACGGCTTTAGCGTGCGGTTCGCCCTTGACTGGCCCTCGTTTTGTGCTATCCTTGCACTACAACTTAGGTGCGAGACCGGCACCGGCGACTGCCGAGGCTCGGTTCATTCAAATTCGACTGCAGCGGCCATCGGGGCTCTTCAAGAACGACTTGCCCCGGTATCTTGCTCACGACCGCGACTGATTTTTCTTGCTCCTTTGGTTCCTGCTGAACGTTTCAGCGGTTGAGCCTTCCCGTATTTCGCGTTGCGACGCCGCCGCGCAAGCTGTGCGTCTAGAGCGCACAAGATCCCACGTTGTGGGAAGAGACAATCCAATGACTAGTTTTGATCAACTTGGCCTGGCCGATTCGCTGCTCCGCGCCGTGCGCGGTGAGGGCTACCATACGGCCACGCCCATCCAACTTCAGGCCATTCCGCCGGTGCTCGCGGGTCGCGACCTGATGGGCTGCGCCCAAACTGGCACCGGCAAGACGGCCGCGTTCGCGCTGCCCACGCTGCACCGTTTGAGTGCGAACGGTGGTAGTGCGCGCGGCGATATCTCCGCAGTTGCGAGCGGCCAACGAAATGGCAAACACCAGGACAAACATCACCGCACCAATCGCCGCCCCATCCGCTCGCTGATTCTCGCGCCGACGCGCGAATTGGCGGCCCAGATTGGGGCCAGCTTTGCCGCCTACGGCAGATTCACCGGCCTGCGATACACGGTGGTTTACGGCGGCGTGGGCCAGGGGCCGCAGGTCCGAGCACTGCAGAACGGCGTCGACGTGCTGGTCGCTACTCCGGGGCGACTGCTTGACCTCATGGAGCAGGGCTATATCAACCTCCGCAACGTCGAAATCTTGATCCTCGACGAAGCCGACCAGATGCTCGACATGGGCTTCATCGTGCCGCTGCGGCGAATCGTTGCGTCGGTTCCGCGAAGTCGTCAAACGCTGATGTTCTCGGCCACAATGCCGGCCGAGATTCGCAAGCTGGCCGCCGAATGGCTTCGCGACCCGACGCACGTCCAGGTAGGACCGGTCGCCACGCCAATCGAGCTGGTCGAGCAGTCGGTCTACCACGTTGAGTCGCGGCACAAGCCACATTTGCTCGCGCATTTTTTGCAGAACACGGCGTTCACACGGACCCTCGTGTTCGCCCGCACCAAGCACGGGGCGGACAAAATCGTCAAGAACCTGGTTCGCTCCGGCATTCGCGCGGTGGCCATCCACGGCAACAAGAGCCAGAACGTCCGCCAACGCACGCTGGACGCATTCAAGTCGAGCAAGCCGCCGGTATTGGTCGCCACCGACGTCGCCGCCCGTGGCCTGGATGTCGATGGCATTTCGCACGTGATCAACTACGACATGCCCGACGTGGCGGAGTTGTATGTACACCGCATCGGTCGCACGGGCCGCGCCGGCGCGACGGGCATCGCGACCTCGTTCTGCGGCCGAGACGAACGCGATCAACTGCGACAGATCGAACGGCTCACTCGCCAGACGCTAACGGTCGAGCAGCACCAGCCGGAATACCCGCAAGTAACGCCGGGGGCGAACGACTCGAGCCATCGGCCCGCCCACGGAGCCCGATCGCGTCGGCCCAAGGGCTCGTCACGCCCCGCGCACAGCGGCCAATCGGAGTCGCGCCGGCCCGCTCGACAAGGCCACGGCGGTCAGGCCACCAGCGGAGCGAGTGCCAGTCGACCAGGAATGCGCCGGCGACGTCGCCCAGCCGGAAGCAGGAGAAATAGTCTGTAGTCCGATCCCCCCGAGGCGTTAGCGGGCGGTCCTTGGCCAATGGGCAAGTTGCACCGACTAATTCTGGACGTAGTGGAGCGAAATGGCGTAAAATTAATTCATGGTCAGCATTCAACTTCAGGATTCAGTGGCGGCCGCGTTGACTGCACAGGCAGAACAGCAGGGCCTCACCCTGGAGGAATATCTGGCTCGGCTGGCAAACGGCGCTGCAAGGGCCTCGACGCAAATGTCGGCCGACGACGTGGAGCGAGAGTTTGAAGAGTTGTCGCTCGACGTACCGCCACTTCCCGCCGACTTTTCTCGGGCAGACATTTATCTGGACCACGACTGATGCCCGTTCTGGTCGATACAGGCGTTTTCTTACGGGCGTTTGTCAAGGCTGACCCACATTGTGGGCCGATTCGCACCGCCTTGCTAAAGCTACGCCGTCAAGACGAGGAGCTTGTCGTGTCGTTCCAAAACGTGGCGGAGTTCATTAACGTATCGACCCGCCCGACTTCCGCACGCGGCGGCTACGGCCTTCCGGTCAAAATAGTGCAAGCGCGGGTCGCTTTCATCGAGCGGCTTTGTCGCCGATTGGTGGAAGATGATGAAGTCTATCAGTATTGGAAACATCTGGTCTTTAAATACAACGTCACCGGCGTTGCGGTGCATGATGCGCGGCTCGTGGCCATCATGCTCGCTTATCGCATGAAACAAGTTCTCACGGTCAATGACCGCGATTTTCGCCGGTACGAGCCGGAAGGCATTACGGCAGTGACGCCGCAAGCCCTGATCGGCAATGTTACATAGCACTAATGCCCGGTGACCCATCCGATCCCGACGAGTTCATCCTCCGCGACCACTTGGCGCTGGATCGCACGCGGCTGGCCAACGAGCGGACGCTGTTGGCCTATGTCCGCACGGCGTTGATGCTGTTGGTCGCCGGCGCCACGGCGGTGAAGTTCGTCGGCGAGACCCCGAGCGTCGTCGTCACCGGCTGGGTGTTCGTTGTACTCGGCGTGTTCGTGGCGGTGCTCGGCACGCGGCGTTTTGTCACCATGCGGCGGGCGATTAACCGAATGGACCGTTATAGCGCTTAGCCGCCGTTGAACGACAATTGATGCCGGCCGCTAGAAAAACTTACTTCCACCGGCTTCGGCTCCACCGTGCAGATTGGATTGGCTGTGAGTTCGTTGCGAAGATTCGGGCTGGCGTAAACCGTGTCGAGCTGAAGCGTATTGGGAATGACCATCCAGCCGTCCGCGCCGAAGCGGTCGGCCAGGCGGGTGAAGAGATCCTCGTCGTCGCGAAACGTGACCGGGATTTTCACGCGGCCCATGTGGCCGGTCGTAAAACTGTTGAGAAACGTCTTTTGCTCGTCGATGGCGTCGCGCAAGGGGCGGGTGATGAAATCGGCCAGGCCCACGCCGATGGCATTGCCTTGTGACTGAGGTGAAAGCGCCAGCGCCGCGATGACGTGGATGAACGGCTTAGTGAGGTCTTCGCCGTCGCGCACGCCGCGGTAGCCGATGACGTTGGTGTCCATGCCGGTGCCGCTGAAGTTCTTGCCGATCGTATCGACCACCAACACGTTGAGCTCATCCAGCGGCAAGCGCGGAAAATAGGTGCGATGCCGCTCCAGCAGCCGCGGCTCGGTCTCTCGGATTTCGTCGGCCCGCACGGCGTGCAGTTCGGCCGTTTGGTCGTAGCCGTCCTCCATAATCGCCAGCCCAGCCCAAATCTTGCAGGTGCCGAGCACGATCTGCCGCATTTCGGCCAGCCGCTCGGAAAGCTGCGGTGTCGGTGTGGAGTGGAACGTCCGCGCGCCGCCCAGCTTGCCCATGCCGACGACCATCATCTTGGAGAGCCCGCTCTGCGCCGGTCCGGAGAAACACGTGTGCAACTTGATGCGGTTGACGACGAGCACGCCGGCCGATTCATAGGCGTGGCGGTCCATCCAGACATCGCCCGAGGAAACGCTGCCGATTTTTGCGCACTCCATGCTCGCTCGAATCGGCATGCCGATCGATTTTTCCGTCACGCCGAGCGAGGCCAACATGGCGGTTTGCCCTTCGGCCGTACCGCCGTTATGCGTGCCCATGGCAGGGATGATAAAGGGTCGGGCACCATGATCGCGGAGCCACTCGCCGGCGGCGCGGAGAATCGGCGCGATGTTTCCGATGCCGCGGCTGCCGGCCGTGAGTGCCATTTCGCCTCGCGGCACGGCCAGCTCCAGCCGATCAAGCTGTTCGCGGACCGCCGCGGGAATGTCAGCTATAGGGTTCGAAACCAGTCTTTGTCGAACGCGAAGGAGTTTCATGGCAAAGTAGTAGGCACACTCCGTGTGCCGTCCGCCCGGAATATCGTTGAATCTATCGGCGACGCGGCTGCGGCACACGGAGTGTGCCTGCTACATTATAGCCGCGATGTCCACCACGCTTGAGACGTGCTGCGGCATTGCCCGGCAGCGCGATCCCCTGCACCGTGGCTTGGTGGCGAAATGCGAGCCAAAAATCGTTTTTGCGCCGTTGACAGCCTTTTGGCGCAGGCGGTATCATTCCTAGTTCCCCATGGTTTGGCGTGGGCTACGGGGATACTGCCCCGTCGACCCGGGGAAGGGCCAAGCTGTTTGATAATCGGCGCCGGTAGCGGTTGAGGTACTTTACACGTGGCAGCGACGCAGGAAATCATTCGCATTCGGATGGAAGCGTACGACCACTCGGTGCTCGACCAAAGCGCGGCGGAGATTGTCGACACGGCCAAGCGGACCAATTCGATCGTGCACGGCCCGATCCCACTGCCGACGCGGATCGAGCGGTACACGGTGCTTCGCAGCCCACACGTCGATAAGAAGTCGCGGCAGCAGTTTGAAATCCGCACCCACAAGCGGCTGATCGATATTGTGCAGGCGACCGCCAAGACGATCGAAGCGCTCAACAAGTTGAGCCTTCCCGCCGGCGTGGACATTAAGATCAAGGCGACGAGCGGTTAGAGCAGAAGGACCAATGACCAAGCACCAATGACCAATAGTTGTCACGCTGAATCAGCGTTGGTCATTGAGATTTGGTCATTGGTCATTCAAACCAAGACAAATTGGGATTTTGAACGACTACAGATGATTGGAAGCCCGTCGGGTAAGCGGAGCAACGGCTCCTGTCTCCCGGCCGGCAACTGACCTAAGGTACACTTCGATGGCCATTGGAATACTCGGCCGCAAGGTCGGGATGACGCAACTCTACGACGAATCGGGGCAGGTTGTCCCGGTGACGGTCATTGAGGCCGGCCCCTGCGATGTGCTGCAAATCCGCACGCTCCAACGGGACGGTTATGAGGCCGTCCAATTGGGCTTTGCCGATAAGCCGCGGCGATTGGCTACTCGAAGTGTGCGGGGTCACGTTGCCAAGCTCGACAGCAAGCGCGTGAAGCGGCGCGCTACCGCGGGTGTCGAAACGCTTCCCAAGGCCGGCTGTGAGCCCAAGCGTTTCATTCGCGAGATCCGCGGGCCGGTCGGCGAGTTGGCGGTCGGCGGCCAGGTGAAAGTCGACGCGCTCGAAGGCGTCGCGGCCGTCGACATCACGGGCACCAGCAAGGGCCGCGGTTTCGCCGGCGCAATCAAGCGGCACAAGTTCTCCGGCCAGCGGGCCACGCACGGCGTCAAAAAGTGTCACCGCGCATTGGGTGGCACGGGCGCCAGCGCGTTTCCCAGCCGTGTCGTTAAAGGCAAGCGGATGCCTGGCCAGCTCGGCAACGCGCGGACGACGGTCCGCAATCAGAAGCTGGTCAAGGTGGATGCGGAGAACAATCTGCTGTTGATTCGCGGCGCCATTCCGGGCCCAAACGGCGGGTTTGTAGTGATCCAGGAAACAAACAAGGTTTAACGGGCGGTTATTAGCGCCGACGGCCACGTCGGATTCATTCGACAAAGTCCGGCGTGGCCGCCGGCGCTAAAGAAGTTGCACAAAGTTAATCAATGCCGAAGCTCACGATTTACGATCGCAAGGGAAAGAAAGTGGGGACGTACAACGTCGAGCCCGCCGATTTCGCTCCGCGCATCA
>JBBDWY010000075.1:0-69913 GCA_040902605.1 Pirellulales bacterium
GAACAACTACGGAGAAGCGTACCAACTTCTCCAGGCCCCTACACGGTTTTACGCTCGTCGAGCTGCTGGTCGTGATTGCGATCATCGGCATCCTCGTCGCGCTGCTGCTGCCGGCCATTCAAGCCGCTCGCGAAGCGGCCCGCCGCTCGCAGTGCGAAAACAACTTGAGACAAATTGGAGTTGCGCTGCAAAATCACCACAATACATACGGAAACTTTCCTCCTGGCCAGGGAGCTAAGGACGACGATTCGTACGGTTTGGGATCCTTTTTGCTCCCATTCCTCGAAGAGAACACCATCTACGATCAAATTGTCCAAAGAGCCGGTCAACTCGACCACAAAGGAAAAATCGAGGCCCCCAAGTGCAGAGAGGTGGACAAAAGCGGGGTTGCGATCAAACCGGGCGAGTTGGGGAAGATCAAGATCGCATCATTCCTGTGCCCTTCGGCGGAGATCGCCGATTTTAATACCGAAGGATACGGGACGTGGACCTATGCGGGTTGCGTCGGCCGCGATGGCCCCGATGGCGAGGAAGTCGACGATCAGGACATGGGCGGTGTCTTCCTGCGGCGGCTGGTAAAGCTTCCGCGACGATTGGTTCACGTCACCGACGGATCGAGCAAAACCATCGCCATTGGGGAAGTTCGCGTCGCTGACGGCGTCAACCGACCGCTCGATCCGGGCGACAAAGCATATCCGTTGTGGGTCGGCAATCCGGAAATCAGCTCCGACTGGTACTCGATCCTCCGCACAGCCGGCCCAACCAGCGTCATGAACAACATCAGTTCCACCAATTCGTTGCGACGCAGGTCGTTCGGCAGTCAACATCCGGGCGGAGCTCATTTTGTGCTGTGCGATTCCTCGGTCCATTTCATCATCGAGGATATCGACGTGGACGTGTACGAAGACCTGGGAGATCGCAAGGACGGAGATACCGTCTCGCTGCAGTAAGATTCATCGGAGTGTCGCACTGTGAATTATTCTGCTCGGCGCCCGTCGCATTGCGAGTTTACTTGGTAGCGATGTCGGACGTCGTTGCCGCCCTTGATCTTTCACACTTTCGGCAGCCTAGGAGCGCGGTTGAGATGACTCGGTCATTTATCAGCGTGTCGATCTTATTGATGCTCTTCGCCGCCACAGTTGGATGTGGCGGAAAGGAGCTTGCCGAAGTGCGCGGTAAGGTCACTTTTGGCGGCCAACCCGTCACTAGCGGCGTATTGGTTTTCAGCCCGATCGCCAAGAGCGAGGATCAAGCACCGGGGAAATCCTCGACCGGCGACATTCAGCCGGATGGAAGCTTTCAGCTATCCACGCACCAAATCCACGACGGGGCTATCGTGGGCCGCCATCGCGTGCGATTCATTCCTTCCATCGACGACGACGAAAAGGTTGATTCCCCTCGCATGACTTCCAGTGATTATTCCCATCTGACTCTACCGGCGGACTACGTGACGGAAGTAGAATCCGGCAAGGATAACGAAATCAACATCGAGCTCGTCCAACGCTCGGCGCAGTGACATTGGTGGCCATCCGTCGGTTCCCAAATGGGGCAACTCGTGTCGCGACCCGCTTTGCCGCGAGAGCGCGCAGCCGACCAATTCTTTAGCGGCCGATTGCGCGCCCTGCAGAACAATCTCTCAGCGCCGGTCGATATCAGCTTTCTTGTTTTCTTCCGGATCATTTTCAGCGCCGCGATATTGTGGACGGCGGCGGACTTGCTTAGTAACGACACAATTCCCGCCGACTACATCCGCCCGCTGTTCCGTTTTAGCTACCATTGTTTTTCCTGGGTCAAGCCGTGGCCCGGCAGCGGAATGTACGTGCACGTTGCGGGGCTCGGCGTGCTGGCGATTTGCGTAGGCGTGGGATTTCTCTACCGATTGAGTGCGACGCTGTTGTTTTTGGGCTTCACATACATTTTCCTATTGGAAAAGGCGTTGTATCTCAATCACTACTACTTAATGTGCCTGCTAAGTTTCGTAATGATCATTCTGCCGGCGCATCGGCGGCTATCGATCGATTCATTCCTGCGACCGTCGCTGCGCACGGACTTTGTTGCGGCCTGGACAATGTGGCTGTTGAGGTTCCACATCGCCTTACCGTACTTCTTTGGAGGCATCGCCAAGTTAAAAGCCGATTGGCTGCGAGGCCAACCGATGCTCTCGTGGTTGTCTATAGCTCCGCTTCGATTCTTGGTGGGCCCGTGGGTCGAGCAACCTTGGGTGGCGGTGGCGCTAAGTTGGGGAGGAGTAGTATTTGATCTGAGCATCGTTCCGCTGCTGCTCTGGCGACGAACGCAAAAAGTCGCATTCTGTTTCGCGGTCGCGTTTCACCTGGCCAATGCGTTCCTGTTCAACATCGGCGTCTTTCCGTGGCTGATGATCGCAGCCACGCTGGTGTTCTTCCCGCCGGATTGGCCACGCCGACTGTTGCGATTGAAGCCGCCCGTCGCGATACTCATGCTGGCGCCCTCGCGGTCTTTACCAACCGGGCAAAGATTCCTTCGTGCGGCTCTCCTGATATATCTGTTGTGCCATCTGCTTATTCCCTTTCGACATTTGCTCTATCCGGGAAACGTTCTTTGGACCGAAGAGGGCCACACGTTCGCGTGGAACATGATGCTGCGAACCAAAGTCACAGGCATCCAGGTCATCGTCGCCAAAACGAAGAGCCGAAGCGTCGAGTACGTGGACGTGATGCGCTGGCTCACCGCGCGACAATTCGAAGAAATGACGCACGACCCGGAAATGATGCGCGAGTTTGCCCACTTTGTCCGCAAGCAGTACCGCGAAGCTGGGAAGGGCGACGTCGAGGTCCACGTCGTGGCGCTATGCTCGCTCAACGGCCGGAAGCCGCAGCTGCTGCTGGACCCTACGGTCGACCTTGCGAGTCAACCGCGAACGTTTCGGCATAAGCCGTGGATCGTACCGCTTGCGGAACCATTCCGCCGGGATCCATGGAACGTTCCACTTGCCGAATGGCAGAAGCATGTCGACCTTCTACCACCAACAACGGAATAACGGGGCGAAGATCGCCTACAGGAATAGCGCAGCCTACAGAATCAGTGTGGCCCGGCTGACGGTGTACCCGTCCTAGCCGCAAATGCGATGGCACGCACGCAGATGCCGAACGGCCTGCCGCTGGCGTGTTTTGCTTCAGTCGTAGTGTGCTGGGACGCGATCTGTCCGATTCTAGTTGCTGGCGCAACTATGCTAACTGTCGAGGGATCATAATCGTCGACGCCTCATACTAACACAGGCCAATCCGCCCAACACCATTAGCAACACGGCAGTTGGCTCAGGAATAGCAACGAAGCTGACGCTGTCGGCGCCTTCATAGTAAGCCACGCCATTTCCCACCGATCTCAGTAATTGCGGTCCGCTGTATGTATTCGTGAGCCCTTCAATCAATCCGTCGGCGGCGAAGCCCTCAATCAAGTCGATGAGGTCCGCCTTGGTGGTCGGTATAAAGATTGGATTACCGAGGTCATCTTCGTCTTCGACAATGTGCTCATACAAAGTCAGAGTGCCGTCGTCAGAAAGTGACAATAGGCCACCTGCGTCCATTTCGAATGGCCCTGCCACCGACACCAAACCTGTTCCAGAAATACTGAAGTCAACGTCGGTATCATCGCCGGTCCCGATGCGGAAATCCTCGTCGTCTGCGTTGCTGATGATTGAACCGGTTACGTCCACGGTAAGTGTCATAAAGGCATTGTCCCCGAATCGGGCCGTGTCGCCCAAAATGAGATCACCGGCAACAACGAGGGATCCAACCATCGGCCGATCCGCGAAGCCGGGACTGTCACCCGCTCGAAAATCGTCGCTGGTTTCCAACGAACCGCCGCTTTGAATGGTCAGTCTTCCATACCTCGTCTGACCGATCGCGGCCGGATTCTGGGGCAGCAGAACCCGTTGGCTCATGACCACCGACTCGCCATTCTTGATGACCGACCAATTCGCCAAGTCGGTTATGCTCTCGATTTGAGCTCGTTGCGTCACTGCAAAGTTGACGTCGGGTATTCCATTATTCCAGTTGCCGGCATTAAACCAACTATCGCTGACGCTGCCCGTCCACACCGTGTTTGCCAATGCGTGGCCCGCGACCACGCCAAACAGTGCGACCGCCCAAGTAAACTTACGCCACATCACATTAGCTCCCTTCATGACAAGATGTTTGTTCACTGAGAACTGAAACCGAAGACGATACAAGAACCCTTCACGCCCCTCTCCGCTCCTCCGTCGTGGTAAAATAGTTGTCCGATAATCGACTCTCTACCGATCGATACGATCGGCTCATCAGCTAAATGCGAGCGCCTTGCTTCTTCGCAGTCGCCGCGGGGAAAACGAGAACAAGCCACACCCAAACAAGCTGAGCGTCGAGCATTCCGGCACGCCGCGAATATCATCACTGACAGCGCCGCCTCCCACACCTACTGGCGAGCCAAAGTTTTGCGTCCACGCTTCATAAGCTTCTTGTGAGCCCAGGGTCTTGCGCCAGACAACATAGTCGGCCGCATCGACGAACCCATCTTCATTGTAATCGCCGTCGAATGCTTGCACGGGGGCAGCCACAAAGCTCACGCTGTTGCCGCCTTCATAGTACGCCAGGCCATTGCCGATTCCTGTCAGCGACTCGGACCCACTGTACGAATCCGTCAAACCTTCGAATAACCCTTGGGTAGCGAAATCTGTCACCAGGTCGATGATTTCTGCCTTCGTATAGATCGCTGTTCCGATGGGATTGCCAAACTCGTCTTCGATCACATATTCGTACTCAAGCAAAGTCAGAGTGCCGTCGTCGGAAAGAGACAACAAGCTTCCCTCGAATAGCTCGAACGGACCCGCCACCGATACGAGCCCGGTTCCTGAAACGTGAAAATCAGCGCTCGCGCCCTCACCGCCGCCAATACGAAATGTCTGTTCGATGTCCGTGTGTATCATGGTGCCGGTCACATCCACGTCAACCGTCATGTAATCGTTGTTGCCGAAACGTGTCCTGTTTCCTGTCACGAGCATGCCGGCCACATTCAAGGAGCCAACCATGACTTGGAACTCGTTCCCATCATCTTCGCCCGCCCTAAAATCGGAAGTCGCGTTGAGCGTACCGCCGCTCTCGATGGTTAGGCGAGCGTACGTAATTGGCTCGGCCCCCACTGGCGCCAATGGAAGGAACAATCGCTGGCTCAGGTTCACGGTTTCGCCGCTCTTAATCACCGGCCAGTTCGCCAGATCGGTTATGCCTTCGATTTGAGCCCGTTGAGTCACCGCGAAGTTGGTGGCAGGGATGCCATTATCCCAGTTGCCAGCGTCAAACCAGCTGTCACTCACGTTGCCAGTCCATCTCGTGTTCGCAGCCACCCGGTTCGTAACCAGGCTGATTAGGGCGATCGCGCAAATAATTGCCGTCAGCGACATCCCACAATTCTTGATGCCGACGTGGGCGTTTGCAGGGCAATCGCGCAGTCGCGAGATAAAAGGCTTCATCTCCACACGCCTCCGATTCCACGAGGGTATCGTCCTTAATCGCTCCATTTTAGCATCCAATCACGTCATAGCATCATCCGGTCGCGCACGCGTACGCTCCGAAACGCGACCGGGCCGTGGTCGCCCTGCAGGAGGAGCGGCCCGCGGCGAACTTCGCGTTTCAGTCGCCAAGCCTTTCCCGTCGGGTATGCAACCTCAACATCTTCATGAATCACGTGGCGATTGCGAACGACTTTGGCGAACGTCGCATTTGATAGCTTCTGACCGTGTGCGTTGAACCGCGGAGCGGCGAACTCGATGTCGAGCGTTTGCCATTCGCCAGCGGGCTTCGACGCATTCATCTGCGGCGCTGTGCCTCGATCAATCAAATGATACTTCGGGTGCTGTTCGGCTCGTGGATAAATGCCGCCGCAGTCGTCGGCGGAAGGCGTGGTCACGCCGTGACTGTCGTAGATTTGAATCTCGTAAAGTCCCATTAACTTGACGCCGGAGTTTGAACCTTTTGGAATCATGAACTCCAGATGAACGTCGATGTCCCCATAGGAACGCTTTGTCATGAGATCGGCGCCGTCGCCGTGGAGACTCACGATCACGCCGTGCCCCGGCCGCGCCACCAAGGACTTCCGTTCCGTGCCATTCAACGCAACGTTGCCGACAATGCGCCACGACTCATTCGCCGCTTCGGTTCGCCATCGCGTCAGTCCTTGCTCGGCCGTCAGTTCGTCCCAAGAGGCACGCTCAGCCGCACCGGCGCAGCTTAAACACCACAAGCAATTTGTCACAAGAACGCACACGATGTGACTCACGCGACAGACCGCGGCACTGGCAACGATGAAGGCGCTGATGCCGAGCGTGTCTGCTGAGCTAGTTCGTGCGCCCATGACTGATAGGAACTCAATTTCAGGCGAACAGGCTGCCGGTGACTAAGTGGCTGGTTGAGACCATTCACAAGTTGTCACGAATCCAGCATCGCGGCACCCGCTCGCGTTATATCTTGAGCGGCCCGCGCGCCACTTTCAGTAGAACGCGGTAGCCCGAATGAGAAACGCCTGTACGGATTAGATGCAGGGTCATACCAGAAGGTTTAGAGAAATTTTGCGGGAAATTTCCTGATTGACTGCCGCGAAGCCGACCTTCGACAAAAGGACTTGGGCTTGATTACCCATTGGCCCGTGTTTCTTGGGGACAAATAGGCCTGTCTTGACGGCGTCATTTGGCAATGCAGCCCGTTACTGCCCCTCAGCGGTCCATTGGTATACGACCATGCCGTGCGTTTCGTGGAGCCGAATTGTGAGACGCGGCACAGCGTCTGCTCGAGCGACGCTCACGGAGGCGAATCCGCCCTTGTCGCGAAAAAAGCGATGCCAAGCGGGATCTTCAAGCGGGTGTTGCGCATGCGCGCCCGAGCACGGGCCGATGCTGAACTCGTGGACGCCGAATTGAGGATGGACCGAGTGATACTGCCAATGCCGATCGCCGCAAATAATCGCGAAGTTTTCGCCGAGTGTGTCGCGAAACCAACCGAGCATTTCCGCGCTCTCGTGATGGAAACTGGGATCGGCATGGTTATCTGCCTTATTCCCGCCGCGGTCGGGACCTACCCATGGCGTCGGACTGATGAGAATTCGCCATGTGGCGTCGCTCGCAGCAACGGACTCGCGCAGCCAATGCTTTTGTTCGGAGCCGAGGATACTCTTTTGCGGACCATCGGGTCCAGGATTTGGCGAGCGAAAGTCTCGCCCTTCGATCAGCCAGATTTGCAGATCACGCCCCCAACGAAACGTGCGATAGGTCCGCTCACCCATCGGCACCTGTTCACGGAATATGCGCTGGCCTTCGGTGAAAGTAAAAGGCGTCAGCCGGCGATCCACTTTGCCTGGCCAAGAGTCGTCGCCGAGCGTGTCGTGGTCGTCCTTCATCCAATAGGATCCGACGCTGCGCAGCAATTCCGCATGGCGCGGCAAGCCATACATCCGCTGCCAGTGGAAGCGCGCCAACGCGGGCGAGCGGGCAAACGGAAGGTCGCGGTCGTAATACACGTTATCGCCGGTAAAGACCACAAATTGCGGATCGAGCGCTAGCGCGGCGGAATACATATTAAAGCCGTTCGGGTGATCGCGATGCGCAAACATCTGGCAATTGAGCAAAGCGAAAGTCACCGGACTCGCCTGGTCCGGCCGCGGAGCTGTCTGGAATCTTCCCCGCACGGGAGCATGCACGCTGGAGCCATCGAGTGGAGCCGTCTCGCTGGCGTAAAAATACTCGCTGCCCGGTGTGAGTTCGGTAAGACGGAACTGATGCTGAAAATCATCGCGCTCTCCGACTTCAACCCACGCCGTTTCCTGGGCGTCTGTGACGTCGGGTTTCATGCTGTAGCGCAGGTGAACTTTGCCCGGAGCGCCGGGCGCCGCCCATTTGAACGTGGCTGGGTCGCCGATCTTATTCGCGGGAAGCTCGTCGTTCTCCCCATCGCGGTCAAAGACAGGGCCGCGGGAATTGGGCGCAGAATTTCTGGTGTACCGAATCCATGCGATGGCCGTCGTGTCGGTAACTTCTCCGATCTTCACGCCGCTGGCCTGATGCGACTCCGCGCCCAAACCGTATCCGCAAATAGCGATACCAATCCCGAAGAAGCAACCAATACGGCATATCTCGTGGCGAAGCGAGAACTGAATACTTGGCTCGCGTCGGCATACGCTCGACCAACCCATTTTCAATCTCCAATCGCTACCTCGCAGCCATTGCAATATGGTTGATCTTTGAATCGCTCGCTAGCAGCGGCGAGAACCGACTAATTGGACGCCTATCATTCGAACCGGCGGTTGCCAAGAATTCGTCCGCGAGGTCGAGTCGATCGAATTGTAGCAGTTTGTGATGCCAGGAGGCCGGGAGCAATCCCCAGTTACTGCCTTTTTTCTCTCGGGACACGGTGCAAAAATCACCGCCATGGGGACGTCCCTTGCTATCGGCGGCCCGTGTAAGAATCAATCTTCGGAACTAGACGTTGACGCCGCGCTGCTGGGGTTTCGCCAAAACGTTCGTTTGATGACGCGAGTAGCGATAAGGCAGTGCGCGACCTGGACTTGGGCCGCAACATTCCAAAACCGATGCCGTGATTCAAAATATTAAAACTCAACGGTGCGGTAAGCGTCCGCCGAATCCATACTTGCCAGCGCTGGTAGTCTGAGAGGCGTTGTCTCAGTTACTCGTGGAGATGAGCGATGGCCAAAAGCGGAAGACCTGCTGCCACGCTGGATGATTGGCTGGACTGGCAGCAGCGGCTGGCAAGCCAGAAGGCGAGCGGGCTAAGTGTTGCTGTTTACTGCCTGCAAGAGAGAGTCTCCCTGTCGAGGTTTTAGAAAACAAGATGTTTTCTGCTGTTGCGCGAGGTTAGCGTCGAATCGCTATTTTGGCTTAGAAGTCCGCTCCTCTATCCAGCTGAGCTACGGGCGCGTTGTGTGAGGGAGGTGTGGGCCTTGCGCAATATTACTCTGCGAGCGATGGCGGCGATACTCAGCCTCATGCGCCAAACGGCTCGTTGACTGAAGCAGTAGAATGTCCGCTGATACCGGCCTAGCAGATTGGAAGTGGCTGGTGTGTGGCGGGCGGTGTTGCTGAGCGGGCACTGGGCGGGAGGGCGATGTCGAGGATGCGCTGGATGGCGTCGTCGTAGCTGAGGCCGGCCTGGTCCAGTGCGGCGGCATAGCCTGCGGCGGGGGAAATGCAGGGGTTGGCGTTGACTTCCAGGATCCATGGCTCTCCGGCCGCGTCGCAGCGGAAATCGATTCGGGCGTAGCCGCTCAAATCGAACAGTCGCCAGCACTCGACGGCCAGTTCACTCAGCCGCCGCACGAGCGGCGCGTCGGCGGCCGGAAAATCGAATCGCCGCGGTGTGTTTTGAAACTCGAACGACGTCGCATCCCACTTGGCGCCGTAGCCGACGATGCGTGGCTTATTCGGCGTAAACGCGGAAAAATCGATCTCGGCGGGCGGCAGCACCTGCGGCTCCTCGCCGAGCAGAGAGAGGTTGAATTCACGGCCCTCGATGAACTTCTCAGCAAAGAACGGCCGGCCGGCCAATGTCGATCGTTCGTGAACGACGCGCGCGATTTCGGAGGGCGAGCAAGGCTCGATGACGGCGTCATCATCCATTTCGAACGAGGCGTGCTCGAATACGGACTTGAGGATGAATTTGGATAGGAGCGAGGAGCGAGGAGCGAGGAACGAGGAATCGGAAATTTCTTGAGTCCGCAATCTGAAATCCTCAGAGATCCAGCGGGGAGTCGGTAATCCTGCGCGCACGAGCCGTTCTTTGACCGCCAGTTTGCTGGCGGTTGACACCAGCGCGTTGGTCGGGCAGCCGGTGTACGGAATTTGCATCGCGTCCAGCAGCAGCGTGATGGCGGCCGCCAGCGCGTCGCTGCCGCCGAGCGATTCCACTCGATTGAACGCGACATCGGGTTTCAACCGGTCCAATCGACGCCGCACCGCGGCCAAATCGAGCGTACACGCAATCGACGTGACCTCGTGTCCGAGACGGACGAGTGCGGCAACCTCCGGTGAATTGGCCGGCGGATCATCTTCAGCGATGTTTGCCGGGTCTTCCGCCGCTTCGTTGTAAAGAAACGTAACGTGCATGGTTGCAGGCACTCACACCTTTGCAGATCTGCAATCCGCAATCCGAAATCCGCACTCCGAAATCCGCAATCGCGCCGACTCCACGATCCGCTCGATCAGCTCCACATATTCGCGGCCAATCGCGGTCCACAGCATCGGCAAATCGGAATGTGTGGGGTGCAGGCCGGCGAGCGGATTGATTTCCATGATTTGCGGTCGTCCATCCGCGTCGCAGCGCAGATCGATCCGCCCCGCATCACGACCGCCGACGATTCTCCATGCCGCCAAGGCAATTTGCTGGGCTTCGGCGACGTGTTGATCGGCCGGTTGGACGAGGCCGAACTGCACCAGGGCCTCGCATTGCTCCTTGTTCGTGTAGGAATAGACGTCTTGCTCCGCGCCTGGCTGCAACAGGACCTCCAGCGTGCCGACGACGACCGCGTCGTCGGCCGTGCCTAAAATACCGACCGTGAACTCGCGGCCGGGAAGAAACTGCTCGACGAGGGCCGGCTGCTGGAACTGTTGCAGGAGCCGCTGGCAACTCGTTCGCAGCGCAGCTCGGTCCGAGATCTTAGAAGCCGCATCGATGCCCTTGCCGGTCCCCTCCGCCAGCGGTTTTGCAATGAGCGGAAATCGCAGCTCGCACCGCTCGGCGTCCGCGACGTCGTGAACGACATACCAGTCCGGCGTCGGCAGGCCGCGGGCGCGCAAGACCGTTTTCGTAAGCGCCTTGTCGAGGCAAACCGCCATGACGGCGGGATCGGCAAACGTGTACGGAATGTCGTAGACGTCGAGGATTGCGGGCACCTGGGCCTCCCGACCGCAACCGCGGAGGCCTTCACAAATATTGAACACGAGGTCCCAGCTATCGCCGCCGGCCAAACGTTCGATCAGATTTCGCGCATGGCCAATGCGATCCACTTCATGGCCCAATTCGCGCAGCGCGCCCTCGATTGCTTCGATGGTGCCAATCTGGTCGAATTCCGCCGTCTCTTCCTCGCCAAACCCGGCAGCGAGGTATTCGAAGCGGAGGTCGTAAGTGAAGCCGATGTGCATTTTTTAAAGCGGATCGTGATACCGATACTCACGCCCCTCGTAGTTCCGCAGCAGGAGCCAATCGCCGTCCCGGCCGATGACGCTATTGGGCTGCAGCGGAATCTTGCCGCCGCCGCCGGGTGCGTCGATCACGTACGTCGGCACGGCGTAACCGGTCGTGTGCCCGCGCAGGCCCTCGATAATCTCCAGGCCTTTGGTCACCGGCGTGCGAAAGTGAGAAGAGCCACTGATCGGATCGCATTGATACAAGTAGTATGGCCGCACCCGCATCAGCAGCAGTTTGTGCATGAGCTGCCGGATTGTCTCGACGTCGTCGTTCACGTCCTTCAGCAGCACGGTCTGCGAGCCGAGCGGCATGCCGGCATCGGCCAGCCTGGCACAGGCTTGCGCCGCTTCAGGCGTGCACTCCTCGGGATGGATAAAGTGCAAGCTCATCCAGATCGGATGGTAGCGCCGCAACATGCGGCACAGCTCGCGCGTGATCCGTTGCGGCAACACGGCCGGCATTTTCGTGCCGATGCGGATGAATTCGATGTTGGGAATCGCGCGCAGGTGTCGCAGGATCCACTCGAGCCGATCCTCGCCCAGTGCCAGCGCATCGCCGCCCGAGATGAGCACGTCGCGAATTTGCGGCGTGCGGCGCAAGTAATCAAACGCGGCCATCAGTCGGCTCTCCTGCGGCATCAGCTCGCCATGGCCGACGACGCGCGAGCGCGTGCAGTACCGGCAGTAGGTGGAGCAGAAGTCGAGGGGCAGCAGCAGCACGCGGTCCGGGTAGCGGTGCACCAATCCCGGCACGGGGCTGTGAGCGTCTTCGCCAAGCGGGTCATCCGCCTCGCCCTCGGTCCGCACGAATTCATTGAGCGTCGGCACCACGGTGCGTCGCAACGGATGCCAGGCGTTGTCCGGATCCAGCAGGCTCATGTAGTAAGGCGAGATGCCGACTGGCAGCATCGTGCCGCCCTGGACCAGCGCTTCGCGCTCTTCCTCCGAGAGCCGCAGCATCGAATCGATCTGTGCTAGCGTCCGGATGCGATGGCGCGTCTGCCACCGCCAGTCGTTCCACTCGCGATTGCTCACGTCTGGAAAGTGGCGGCGACGAAAGGCCCGCGTCCGCGAGCTCGTCGTGCGCCTGAGAAACGAGAGCGCGCTATCCCGTCCGCTGCCAAACGCGCTGTCGTCGCCCGGCGCAACGAAAGCGTGGCCGTTGTGCGTCGAACTCGACGCCGGTCCGGGAACGGTCGCGACGGCCGAGAATGAGTGGCCAAAGGCGGGGGCGAAACTTACCGTGGTGTCGGCAGAATGGCCTTTTGCATCATGGGGAGGATCGCAGGAAAGGATGGAAGAAGACAGGTCCAAAGGACCGGGAGGTTCCTCATCTGTTGCAATTGGACTGCACTCACCGCAGTCGACGCTACCATTCATCCATGGTGCTCCATATGGAGTCGTCTTACGACGCGCGACGGGGCTCGACTCGAAGCGCTCGTCGCGTTGGCCTCGCTAATGGTGGCCGTATGCGGCTGGCTGTTGATGTCCAATTCAGCGTTCTTCCCTCAGCCGCCCCAACACCTTTCACAGTGTCGATTGCGAGGATTAAATGGCGCGGGCTGTGGCTTGTCAACCTCGCATCCCGTCAGAAATTGCAGATTATCAAGAATTGTCGCGCTCGGACTCAGCAGCCACCAGAGGTGTCTTCTCAAATGTACCGGGCAATTGAGTCGCTAACGGGAGTGCGATACGCCTCATAGACCGCTCTTTTTGCGCCTTTTGACGCCGCAGCGGTCCCGGGCTTGGGAAAGACACGTCACTCGGCGACCACCGAACCGTGACAGAGTGGCGGCGGCGAGAACGGTTGGCCGGCTATCGAGAGCGGATCCTAGGGCGTGCCGGCCGCGGTCGGCACTTGACCCGCCTGGCCGACGCAGATGGCATCGCCGCCATTCTTGGCGGCCGCGTGCATCGCGGTTTCCGCGCATAGCATGATGTCCATGACGCGTGCCGCCACCGTGCAATGCGCCACGCCAATGCTGACCGTGAGGTCCCACAGATCGTCGCCCATGCGGAGCTTGCATTGCCGCACCTGGTGACGGAGCCGATCGGCCACGGCCATGGCGTTCGGTTCATCGGTTCCGGGCAGGAGCAGCGCGAACAGGCCGTCTTCGAACTCGCAGCGCTCGTCCATATCGCGGGTGGTGGCTTCCAACAACCGGCCCAGCACCTGGCGGAGAAACGCGTGACCTTGATCGCCGAAGCGGTCGACAATTTCGGTCATTTGATCGACCCGCAACACTGCGACCGAGACACTGTGGCCGCCGCGTTTCCATTCGGCCAACCGCCTGCTCAAATTAGCGGCGAACAGCGATCGACCCGAGAGGTTCGGGTCCCGTTCCGCTTCAGGCGGCGCCGACGCCGAGCCGCCGCTGGCTTCGGCCTCCGAGGGGCCTCCCCCATTTCCTCTGGTCGAGTCGCGCCACAACGATGCTAACGAGAGCGATTGCTCCTCGGCTTGCTGTTGCTTTTGTTGAAACACGGAGGAGACCGGGTGGCAGTGCTGGCCATCGTGGCGGTAGCAAACATTTCCGCCGGCCTGCTGCGCGGCGCACAGCGCTTCCTCGACGCGGGTAACGACCCCGCCGCGCATTTCCTCGGACGTCAATTGCGCAATACCGACGCTCGCCGTCACACGCAGCGGCCGGGTTCCGTGGCTGAACTGCGTGTCCTCGAGCAGCTTCCGGACGCGCTCCGCGATGGGCAGCGCGTCGTGCAGCGTGGTCTGGATCAGCAGCATGGCGAACGAGTCGCCGCCGAATCGGGCCACCATGTCTCGACCGCGGACTAACTGCTTGATGATGCCGGCCGCCTGCCGCAGAACGACGTCGCCGCCGTGGTGCCCATACTCCGTGTTGACATGCGAGAAGGCATCGAGATCGATCAATATCAGCGTGCAAAGCGACGGGCGAGCACCAGCCGGTGCGGCGGCGCGCTCCAGCTCGGCTTCGAGGGCGCGCCGATTGGGCAGCGACGTCAACAGGTCGGCGTGCGTGAGAATCGCCTGCATGTGGATCGTTTCCGCCTGTGCCGCGATGCGCTGTTCTTTGCCGGCGAGTCGGCGCTGCACATCGTCGGTGGCATCGAGTATCTGCGTCACCGCGCTGGCGACGCCGGCGGTGGATTTCTGAGGAGTGCTTTCCAGAACGGCCGTAATCTTTTGCAGGCGCTGCCCGTGCCCTTGGATGTCGCCCGCCAGTTCGGCCGCGAGCACTTCGAGCGAGGACAGCACTTGCCGGTACATGTGCTTTTGCCGATCCAGCGAGGCGAACGTGAACAGCAATCCTCCGGTATTGGCGAGGCTATCGTGGATTTCCCGCCGCTTGCCGTCGATCGCGGTGCGGATGTCGTTGAACTGGTGCTGAACGAGCCCGTTGGAAGCGATGATCGACTCGGCCGCCTGCGTGATGATGGCCGGCTCAGTTGAGGTGGTTTCACTGAGCTCCGACTGAATGGTGCGCATGCACTCGGTGTGCTGCTCGACGCAGGCGCGAACCGTTTCGGCCGCCGCCTGAAGGCTTTGCAGAACCTGCGCGGCGACTTCTTTGCGACCACTGGCAGGGCGCTGTGCGGGCTTAGCAGTTGGCCGGCCGCGAAGCCACCAACCGGCCCCCGCGCCGAGCAATGCCGCCAGCAGCGACAGGCCGAATTGGATCAGCAGCAACGAGGACATGCCGTTATCCGAAACGCGGCCTGGAGAGAACTGAAGAATTTGACGCCGGCCTGTCGGGCGGCGACAGGGCAATCAAATATAGGCTGTTTTTGGGGGGTCGGCCGGATGGCGATTCCTAGCGGTTTCCGGCCATTACAACGATTTCAATCGTCCGCACCGCGCTCCAGCTCACGCCGCGCTTCGGCGAGTTCGGCACGTTCGGTTTCGCTCGGCACGGGGTAACGCAGATCGAGCCTGGCGATCGCGGCGGTGATGATGTCGGCCACGCACGCGCGGGCAAACCATTTTTTGTCCGCCGGGATGATGTGCCACGGTGCCCATTCCGTGCTCGTCGCATTGAGCATGTCCTCGTAGGCCTCTTGATACTCGTTCCAGAACTTCCGCTCGCGAATGTCGTCGGCTGAAAACTTCCAATTCTTGTCCGGCTCGTCCAACCGCTTGAGAAATCGCTTGCGCTGTTCTTTTTTCGAAATGTGCAGGAAGAATTTCAGCAGCTGAAGGTTCTGGCCGCTCAGCTCTTTTTCAAACGCCTTGATCTCGTCGTATCGCAACTGCCACAGCTTTTTCAGGTCCTTCTCACGCGGGTCGCTGGGCAACCACTGGTTCTCCAGGAAACGCGGGTGGACGCGGACGATCAGAACCTCCTCGTAGTAGGAGCGATTGAAGATGGCAATAAGTCCCCGCGGAGGCAGCACCCGCATCGGCCGCCACAGAAAATGGTGCAAGCGCTCTTCCTCGGTCGGCGCTTTGAAGCTGTACACGTTGACGCCTTGCGGGTTGACGCCCGACATCACGTGCTTGATGATGCTATCCTTGCCCGCGGCGTCGAGCGCTTGCAAGATGATGATGAGCGCATGCTCTTTGCTTGCCCACAATAAATCCTGGGCGGCGGCCAGCTCAGCGACGTCCTCCCGAAGCGCTTCCTTGGCATCGGCCTTGTTACGGAACTCGCCGGTGAAGTCGGTCGCATAATCTTTCAGCCGGATTTTCTTGCCCGGCTGAACGAGATATGCATCGTGGTCGAGGCGGCTGGACTGGCTCATGGTGCTAGTTGTTCTTTGGTTGCTGCAACGCGTTGCGAATCGTCATGAGGATTTCATAGTAGCGCCAAGCGGCCGGAGCATCACGCGGCTGGTGGTGGTCCGGTTTCAATACGAGATCGCCGGTGGCCAATAGCACGCGCTCGACTTCGGGATTCTGTCGCACCTTTTCCCACGTGGCAGCCACGATGAGCTCGTAGTGCTCGCCCGGCTGGGCGGGCCGGTATTCCATCCTCCGGCCTTCAAATGTCACCCAGTCGATGCCGATGCGTTGCATGTTCTGGCTTGCCAGATCGCCCGCCCGCTTTGCCTCGAAGGCGGTAAGTTGCGCGACTTCCTCGCGAGTGTGTGGCCATTTGATGTCCGGAAATTTTGCCCGCTCGTCGTCAGGGCCTTCCGGGTATTTCATCATTTGCCAGAAGCCCTCGAGGCTCGCGTAACGCTTGCCATGGAATTCGAACGGCGTGGGGGCAAAGTTCGAAAGCAGGCCCAACTCGTGACGTTTGGACAAGATCACTTCGCCCGGGCCGGCTTCCTGTGGCAAGATCTCCCAGCCCGGCGCGCCCTCCTTCGCCACCGGCGCCCACCAATGGGCCGGATAGCGGCCATCGCGCGCCGGCGATTCAGTTGCGGCGACGGGTTGGGAATCACGTCGGCACCCGGTTGCGACGATCGCAGCGAGCAGGATGCACGCCAGTTGATACAGGAAACAATACCGCATTCGCTTTTGTGCTTTCGATGCGTCAGGTTAGCAGCGCGTCTAAAGAGGTAGTTACTGAGTGTCGCTTAATTGGCACATACTTTGCGTCACGTCTATAAAGTAACCAACCAGAACGAGGTCGGCCATGCCGCAAAGCACTTCCGCAGAAGACTTCCTGCCGCCGCGGCTGAACCTGAAGGCGCTGCGCGAGGCGGCCCAGAGCTGTCAGGGCTGCGATCTGTACAAGAATGCCACGCAGACGGTTTTCGGCGAAGGGCCCGGTGACGCTTCCATGATGATGCTCGGAGAGATGCCGGGCGACGAGGAGGACAAGCAAGGTCATCCGTTCGTGGGGCCCGCCGGCCGGTTGCTCGACGAAGCCGTCGAGGAGGCCGGGATCTCGCGCAACGAGGTGTACGTTACGAATGTCGTGAAGCACTTTCGCTGGGAACCGCGCGGTAAGAGCCGGCTGCACAAAAAGCCGTCCTGGCGCCAGATCGAAGCCTGCAAACCGTGGCTGCACGCCGAAATCGTGGTGCTCGAGCCGGAGATCATCGTCTGCCTCGGAGCCACCGCCGCTCAATCGATCCTCGGCCGCGACTTTCGCATCACGAAGCACCGCGGCAAGTTTTTTAAAAACGAGCCGGGCACCCGGCAGCCGGTTTTGCCGGGTGCCGGGTCGGCCTGGATCATGGCCACTTACCACCCCTCGGCCATCCTTCGCGCACCGGAAACGGAGGACCGGCACCGAATGCGCGCCGAGTTTGTCGAAGACCTGCGCCATGCCGCCAAGCGGCTGAAAAGCCCGGTGCCCCCGCGCAGGCGTCGCACCATAATTGCTGTTCAATGACTGTCAAGAATCTGCCGATCGAGTCGTTTACACCAGAAGAATTGGCCCGCCTGGCGGGGCTGCGCTATGTCACGGACGAACAGCCCGGTTTGGCGCGCGAGCAGAACGGAAGTGGATTCCATTTTTTCAACGGTGGTGGCACGCCGCTTCGCAATCGTCGCATGGTCGCGCGGATCGAAGCATTGGCGATACCGCCTGCCTGGACCGAGGTTTGGATCTGCCGTTTCGCCAATGGCCACTTGCAGGCCACCGGCCGCGATGATCGTCAGCGCAAGCAGTACATTTAATACGTGCGGAAGAATAATTCGTACGGTTTGGCGACGCTACGCACGCGCCACGTCACCATCAGCGGCGGCCGGGCAAAGTTGCAATTCCGCGGCAAGGGCGGCCTCAAGCGCGAAGCGGTGATTGACGATCGCCGACTCGTGCGGCTGCTCAGCGAGCTGAAGCGGCTCCCCGGCGCGCATGTGTTTCAATACATCGATGAGGCGGGGCAGCATCACCGCGCCGACGCGATGGCCGTGAACGATTACCTTCGCGAACGCACGTCGCACGCGTTCACGGCGAAGGACTTTTGCACCTGGAAAGCTTCCGCGCTGGCGGCCGGCATGCTGTATGAACGTCGCGATATCGATAAGCTCACGGCCCGCAAGCGGCGCATGAATAAAACGGTGGCCGCGGTAGCGAACGCCCTCGGCAACACGCCCACAATCTGCCGAAAGTATTACATTCACGCCGGCCTGTTGGAGGCGTACCTTGAGGGCCAACTGCCGCAACTCTTTCAGCGCTGCTCACGGCGCCGCAAAGGAGCCCTCAGCCCAGAAGAGCAGGTCCTGGCTCATTTTCTCCGCCGCTGGCCAGCCAGCCGATAGTGGCTCTTCACGGGTGCCCGATTGGCATCCCGGTTGCTAGCACTGATAGCAAGCGCGCTCGTGCTGTATTTAGGCGTGCTTTAAGGCCTGCGACACGGCGTCATAGCTGGAATGCCCCATGTTTGGCTAATCGACGGCGCGTCCCGGCGCAATGTCCATCGAGGGTCCACGCTGAGCGTTTCGGGAGCAACATCATGCCACGCCCCATCTGGAAAGGTCACATTTCTTTCGGCCTTGTCAACGTGCCAGTAACGCTGTTCTCGGCCGAGCGCCGTGAGGACCTCAGCTTCCGGATGCTCGATAGTCGCAATACGGCCCGCATCCGCTACGAGCGCGTGAATGAGGAAACCGGCGAGGAGGTGCCGTGGGACAAGATCATCAAGGGCTACGAATACGAGGACGGCAACTACGTGCTGTTGAGCGAGGAAGAACTCGAGCATGCCTCGCCGGAGTTGACGCGCACGATTGAGATCGAGCAGTTCGTCGACTTGAACGAAATTGACGTGCGGTTTTTCGAGCGGCCTTACGTGCTGGTGCCGGCCAACAAAGGTGAGAAGGGTTACGTGTTGCTGCGGGAAGCGATCGCCGATGCTGGCAAGGCGGGCATCGCCCGCGTCGTGATTCGTGCCCGCCAGTATCTGGCCGCGTTGATCGCTCAGGAGAATGCGCTGGTATTGGAATTGCTCCGCTATCCGCAGGAGTTGATCGATTTGAGCGAATTCGACCTGCCCGGTCGGGATCTGCGGCAATACGGAGTCACGAAAAAGGAGATCGAGCTGGCGACCAAGCTGATCGGGGGCATGACGGCGAAATGGGACCCGTCGAAATTCCACGACGAGTACCGCGATGCGCTCATGAAGTTGGTGCAGAGGAAAATCGATACCGGCCAGACTGAAGTCATCGAGGAGGAAGTGCCGGAGGGACGGCCGCTTCCGAGCACGATTAATTTCATGGATCAGCTTAAGAAGAGCGTCGAGCACGCCTCCAAAGGGCGCACGAAAAGCGCACGCGGCGCGAAGGCCAAGGCCGCGACGCGAGGCCGACGCAGGGCGGGCAAGGCGCGGGCCGGCTAATGAACCTGAATTGGGGGTGGCTGGGGCGGAGTCCGCGACGCCCCAGGATCGTCCGTCTGGGGCATCGCTATCGCTCTGCCCCAGCCACCCTGGCGCGGGCCCGAGTCACCCTTTCGTTGCATGAGTCTCAAAGAATACAAACGTAAACGCGATTTCCGGAAAACGCCCGAACCATCCGGGGATGGGAGGAAGTCCGCCCCGGGGAGGCAGTTTGTCGTCCAGAAGCATGTGGCTCGGCGGCTGCATTACGATTTCCGGCTGGAACACGACGGCACGCTGAAGAGCTGGGCCGTGCCCAAAGGACCAAGTCTCTATCCAGGCGTGAAATCGCTCGCGGTTCAAGTCGAAGATCATCCGCTCGATTACGCCAATTTTGAAGGCGTTATTCCACAGGGCGAGTATGGCGGCGGGACCGTCATGGTCTGGGATCGCGGCACGTGGGAACCGGAGGGCGATCCCGAGAAAGGCCTGAAACAGGGCAAGCTGACGTTTCGGCTCAACGGCGAAAAGCTCCGCGGCCGCTGGTCGCTCGTGCGGATGGCCGGCAAAGCGGGAAACGACGGCAAGAATTGGTTGCTTATCAAGCTGCGTGACGACGAGGCGCGGCCCGACGCGAAGACGGAAATCGTCACTCGCAAGCAGCGCAGCGTGATTTCGGGACGCAAAATAGAGGAGATCGCATCTGATGCGGACCGCGTCTGGTCGAGCAATAGCAAGCCGGCCCGCAAGTCCGCCACGAAGTCGGCGGCAAAGAAACCTACGGTCAAATCGGCGTCAAAAAAAAAGCGCGCCGCGGCACGAAACGAGGCCGATCGCGCGCCGATTGACGCCAAATATCTAGCCAATGTCCCCGGCGCGCGCCGCGCGCCGCTGCCGGCGAAGTTCCAGCCACAGCTTGCCACGCTGGCCAGCCAAGTCCCCCAAGGCGACGACTGGCTGCACGAGCTCAAGCTGGACGGCTATCGATTTCTTGCGTTCTTTGACAAGGGAAATGTGCGGCTAGTCACCAGGCGGGGAAACGACTGGACGGCTCGTTTTCGCTCGGTTGCCGACGCGCTGGAGGAGCTGCCGATTGAGACCGCCATTCTGGACGGCGAAGTCGTCTCGATCGACGACCAGGGACTGTCGAATTTTCAGCAGCTTCAGAACCTCATGAAGCGCGGCAACGTGGAGTCGCTGGTCTATTACGTGTTCGACGTGCCGTATCTGCAGGGCTACGATCTCACACAAGCGCCGCTGATCCAGCGCAAACAGGTGCTGGCGCGGTTGCTTCTATCGGCTAACCCGGATAACGAAGGCACGATCCGCTACAGCGACCACATCCAGGGACAAGGTGAGCTCGTGCTGCAGCATGCCTGCCGCAGCGGCATGGAAGGGATCGTATCGAAGCGTGCCGACAGCACGTACCAGCAATACCGCTCGTCGAGCTGGCTGAAGGTGAAGTGTCTCAAGCGACAAGAGTTCGTGATCGGCGGCTACACCAAGCCCGAGGGCTCGCGCGTTGGTTTTGGGTCGCTGTTGCTGGGCTATTACGACAACGGCGATTTCAAGTACGCCGGGCGCGTGGGCACGGGGTTCACGACGCAGTCGCTGCAGCAGCTCACGGCGGAGTTGAAAAAACGTCAAACGGATTCACCGCCGTTTAAGGTTCCGCCGACCGGCTTCCGCCGCCGCGGCGTGACCTGGGTGCGGCCCGAACTGGTCGCCGAGGTGGAATTCAGCGAATGGACGTCGGACGGCAAGCTGCGGCAACCATCGTTTCAAGGTCTGCGTGAAGACAAGCCACCGGAGGAGATCACCCGCGAACAGCCAAAATCGCCCGCCGCCTTGGAAAACCCATCGCCAAACGGTTCGCCGAAAAAGCGGGCGGCGAAGAAGAAGTCGCCAGCGCGATCGAAAGGATCTTCCACTAAGGCCGACAACGGCGTGACCATTGCCGGCGTTCGACTCACCAACCCGGATCGTGTGCTCTACCCCGAACATGGCATCACCAAGCGCGATCTGGCTGAATTCTACGTGCGAATTGCCGATTGGATCCTGCCGTACGTCGTCGATCGGCCTCTTTCGTTGGTCCGCTGTCCGGAAGGCTACACGGGCGAATGCTTTTACCAGAAACACCTCACCGGTTCGATGCCCGATGTGCTCGACGGCGTGATGGTCAAGGAGAAAGGCAAAAGCGAAGAGTACGTCATGGTTCGGGACCTGGCCGGCATCATCGCGCTGGTGCAGATGGGCGTGTTGGAAATGCACCCCTGGCCGGCCCGCGCGGACAAGCTGGAGCGGCCCGATTTCATGGTGTTCGATCTCGACCCGGGCGAAGGCGTCGAGTGGAAGGCCGTCGTGCAAGGCGCCAAGGATGTGCGGGAGCGGCTGGAAGGCGTCGGCCTGACGACCTATCTGCGCACGTCCGGCGGCAAGGGATTACACGTCGTTGTGCCGATCGCGCGGCGCAATACGTGGGACGAAGTGAAGCAGTTCGCCAAGAATGTCGCCGACACGATGACCCGCGAAGCGCCCGACCGCTACCTCGCCACGATGAGCAAAGCCAAGCGGCGCGGCAAAGTGTTTATTGATTACTTGCGAAATCAGCGCGGCGCGACGGCGATCGCCTCCTACTCCACGCGCCGTCGCAGCGGCGCCCCGGTCGCCACGCCGTTGGCGTGGGATGAGCTTTCGACGCGTACGCGGGCCGACATGTACAACATCCGCAATCTGCCGAAGCGTCTGGATAAGCTTTCCCGCGATCCGTGGGAAGGATTTTTTTCCACGCGGCAATCGATCACGCGGGAAGTTCAGGCGGCATTCGAATAGCGCCGCGTGGTCCACTTCCGCTGTGTGCCACTGCTTGCGGCGGACCCATTAAGTTTTGTTTTCTGGCAAAGCACTGCTCGCTTGAAAACGAATGCGGGCCATTAGAGCGGTTTTCAATTTGATGTGTCCGCGGTGTGCCACTGCTCGCGGCGGACGAAGGGGCGCTTCTACTCGACTCCGCACTGCTTGCCTCCCACGGACCGCGATTTCTTAACGGCGAGCAGTGCCGAACTACACAAGAACGCAATTCGGCGCGCCGCAAGCAGTGGCACACCAACCTGAAAAACGCATTAGAAGCAAGCAGTGCCGTTTTGCACTTCAAACCGCCTTCAGTTGCCGCGAGCAGTGGCACACAATCATTGCTCTTGCGTCAGCAGGGCCCACAGTAGAATTGCGGACGCGGTGCCATCCATCGTCGGCTCGTTGGTCGAGTAGTCGTGGATGTCGTCGTGATAAACGGCCCGTTCGTCTTGAAAGGCCGCGAGCGGATCGGGGTCGGTAATATGCACGCCCTTGAGGCTGCTGAAAACGCTGTAGGCGACCGGACCATCAACCAGCCCGCCGCGGACGCTCTTTTTCAGCAGGGCGATGCCGAACAAGTGAACGTCCGTCGGATGCCGGCCGCCCGCCGGGATCTCCGTGAACATCGAGAATCCCCACGGATTGCGGCCAACCAGCCAATCGCGGTGATTGGCCGCGAACGATCGATAGCGCGTGTCGCCGGTCATCCGCTCGTAGAGCTCGCACTGCGTCGCCAGCGCGACGTTGAGATTGTTCGAGCACCAAATGAACGGCATTCCCACGCGAAATGGATTCCCGGCGCTACGCTTGATGCAGTGCTCGATCTCGTCGCGGTAGTAGCCGGCAAGCTTTTCCTGAAGCGGCTTATCGATGCGCTCATAGAGGCGAAAATGGCCCACGTTCATGAACGGATAGTATTGATAGTGTCCGATTTTTTCCTGGCCGAACCAGCCCTCGGTTGCCGCGAGCTGTGCGTAACGAATGGCATCGTCAAGGTATTGCCGGTCGCCTGTGGCGCGAAACAGTTCGGCCGCGCCCCATTCCATGTCGTCGGTCCACGTCGTCTCGGCATATCGGTAGGGCGCGCCGTATGAGTTGCCCTGCTGCACGCCTTGCTGCGCCTGGCCCATCGCATACACTTCCCTGCCGGCTTGCAGCAACCGCTGTGCGTACGGCCGCAGCCGGTCATCATCCTTCCAAATCTGATAGCCGAGCGCCATGGCAGCGGCGTAGCGGCCAGCGAGGTTCGCGATACCGTCCGATTCGCTCTTGTATTGCTTCAGTCCTTGCGGCTTGCCGTCGGCTGAGTACACGACGCGGTAGCTTCCTGGTCCCCAGCCGTAATCAACCGTCTCTTGATGCGGCAGCCGGAAGCCGGCGTGGTCGCGGTCGTCGGCGACCTGGTGATAGAGCTGGTCCGGGGTTGGGTGAAGCCGGAGCATCCAATCGAGTCCCCAACGCGCTTCGTCGAGCACATCCGGAATTCCATTGGGATGTGGCTGGCCCAGTTCGTTTACCCTGTCGGCAAACGTTTGCGGATCTCCCTCGTCTTCGTTCGAATCGGAGACCAATTGATATGCCAACAACATTTGGGCTGTGGCGTTGCTGCCGGTGAGCAGGTATTTCAATTGGTCGCCGGCGTCGTGCCAGCCGCCGCGGGCATCGACGTAGCTGCCCGGCGGAAGCGGCCCGTCGGCCGTGCGGCCGTCGAATGAATGGCACACCGCGTCGAGCCACGGGTTGTAGCCGCACCGCTGCTGACGCATGAATTCCAACAGTTGATCCGGCAGCTCGGCATAAACGCTGCCGCGAATCGAAAACCGTGGCGATTCCGCGTCGCCAATTCGTATGATGTACTCGCCGTCTCGATCGAGCGCCGAGAAATCCAGCTCGGCATGATGCGCAAAGTCGCCCCAGGACTCTGCAATCGGCTGGGCATCGCCTTTGAACGCGGTGCGTTGCGTCGCCGCATCAATGACTTCAAAGCGCTGTGGCAGCGCGCCCCGTCCCAGTGCAATGGCGACCTTCACGTCGCCCGGCCGGTAACCAAACAGATTGACGCGAACGAACAATTCGTCCTGTCCCCGCGCCGCCGCCGAACCGAAAACCATCATCAACAATGACACAACAACGCGGCGGTGCATGAGGAGCGTACTCCAATCACGGTTTTGACTATTACTTCAGCGAGCGGTCTGCTGCGCCGGCGCCAGCTTCGGATCATCGAGGTCGAGGCGGTACAGAATCTGATTGTAATCGTAACGCGGCGTCGGTTCAGGTCGGTCGGCAAACGCCTGCGTGTACGTCCCTTCGAACAGCAGGATGGGCGAATCGGGCGGCGTGAATTCAGGATGAAGGCGCGGGTTATAAAAAGTGTAGTTCTTGTGCGACAACACTTTCACGGCGGATCCCCAGGGGCCGTACGGCGAATCCGCCTCCGCGTACCATATCTCGCCAAACGCTGACGGTTTGCCGAACACTTGCATGAAGACCGTCACCCACCGTTGGCGAAATACGTTCCAGGCGATCGAGCCCGAATGCGGCTTGATGCCGGACTGATCGCCGGCCGACAGAAAAGTCTCTTGCGGCGTGAGGGACTCCCACGTTGCGGGGGCTTGCCATTCCTCGAACGTGGCTGGGCATCGCAGCGTTGGCAGCGGGTCGCCAAACAGCACCCACTTCGCGCCTTTTTCGCCGTCAATAATCGCCGCATGGCCGCGCGGCAGAAGCGGCTGTTTCGGGGTCGCTTCAGATTTTTTCCACACAGTGCGCAGATGCCCAAAGTTCTCCGTCTCATCGTTCCACACACATAATCCCAATTCATAGGCTTCCAGCGGCGGGCGGATCTTCGCATAGCTCGCGACCAGCCGGCTTGTGCCGCTTTTATCCGGAAGGCTCACATAACCGGTCAACCAGGTCGGGCCTTCGCCCGGCATCTGGGCAATGCCGCGGGGCCGGCCGGCCGCGTCGGTGAAGTAAGCGGGCTTGATGTGCAGCGGCGGCTCAAATTTGTCGAGCGGCTGCGGAGCCGTTGTCGCGCCGGTCATGTGGAAAATGCCCTGCGGATAGCGGGCCAGCGTCGTATCGCCCCAGGCCCAGAATAACCGGCCGCGATGCACAGCCGTTTGCACGCTATCGCAACCCAGCACGCCGTTTTCCTGCGCCGCCGTTTCAAGCCCCAGCTGCTGGCTCTCGGCAAACAGCCCGCCGCCGGTGATGCGTCCGATCCGCCTGGCGATGCTCGTGCGATGGACTTCAACGGTCAAGCTCCCCCCTGGCACTGGCGTCAAACGCACGCCGCGATTGCCAAAACCGTCGGCCGGCACTTCGTAGCCGTCGGCGATCACAGAAAACCACGTTTCCTGACCCATGAGCTCGGGTAAATCGAACGCCACCCGGCCCGCGTTATCGGTGATGAACCGCACGTTGTGCGTGGTTCGCAATTCGACCAACGGCACCGGCCAGCCGGATTCGCGGTCGATCACTTGAATCGCACACGGCTTATCTGGCCGTTCCGCGCTGCTTCGCACCTCAGCCGCCGAGGAAGATTGATTTGCGATGCAGGCGATGGCAGTCAGGAACAAACGGAATGGACGGTGTAACATTGGCATGAAATAGCTCTTTGCCGGCCGTCTTAGAAGGCGGATGCGATTATATTCCGAAATTTCCGCATGGCGAACCAGTGGCCGCCCATCCTTGTCATCTCGCGCAAAGACGACAGCCATTCGTCGTTGCCGTCCCTTGCGATTCAGGTCGCATGTGTCCTATCCTAACGTCTGACCTAAAACATGAAACATCGTTTGATCCCACTCGCCATGTTGTTTGCCGTGTTTTCTGCCGGTTCGTCGCAACTGGCCGCGTCTGAACCGATCGAGGCGCCGTACGGCTCCTGGCGCTCGCCGATCTCCACACAGATGCTCGTGCAGGGAGCGGTGCGGTTCGGCGATATGTCGATCGACGGCGATACATTGTACTGGGTCGAATTGCGGCCGGAGGAGGAAGGCCGCTACGCAGTGGTGCGGCGGACCGCGGAGGGGACCATTGAGGACGTGTTGCCAAAGCCGTTTAGTGCGCGGACCTTGGTCCACGAATATGGCGGCGGCGCTCTGCTGGCTTCCGGCGGAGAAATTTTCTTTACTAACTACGAAGACCAGCGGATCTGGCGAATGACGCCGGGCGAAACGCCGCAGCCGGTGACCGCCGAGGGGCGACTGCGCTTCGCCGATTTTGTTCACGACGCGCCGCGCAATCGGCTGATCGCCGTCTGCGAAGACCATACGAGCGGCGATGACGAGCCCGCGAACCGGATCGTCGCGGTGAGCCTGGCCGATGGCAAAATCACGCCACTTGTCGAGGGCGCGGATTTTTACTCGGACCCGCGCATCAGCCCCGACCAACCTTCGGGCGGTGCCCGCCGGCAGCTCGCCTGGCTATCGTGGAACCATCCCAATATGCCGTGGGACGGCACTCAGCTATTTGTCGCGGCGTTCGAAAGCGATGGATCGCTCGGCAGCCACCGCAAAGTGGCTGGCGGCAGCGAGGAATCGATCTTTCAGCCGAGCTGGTCGCCGGATGGCGCGCTCTATTACGTGTCCGATCGCACCAATTGGTGGAATCTTTATGCGGAGCGCGACGGCCAAGTTGTGCCGGTGTTGCCGATGGACGCCGAGTTTGGCGCGCCGCAGTGGGTCTTCGGCTTGACGACGTATGGGTTCGATTCGGCCGGCCAGATCGTCGCCCGCTATACGCGCCGCGGCATGTGGCACGTCACGCGCATCGATCCGAAATCTGGTCAGCACCAGCCGGTCGACTTGCCGTACACCAGTGTGTCGAGCATGTATGTGTCTGGTACCCGCGCTTATGCCACGGCGGGCTCGCCGACGGAATTGGAATCGTTGGTGGAGATCGATCTCGCAACGGGCACACCACAAGTGATTCGCCGCAGCTCGCCGATCGAGCCCGACCGCGATTACACCTCAGTGCCGGAAGCGATCGAGTATCCGACGGACGGCGGCAAGACGGCGCACGCGTTTTACTATCCGCCGGCCAACCGCGACTTCCGCGGGCCACAGGGCAAAGCGGCGCCGCTGCTCGTCTTCGTGCACGGCGGGCCAACTTCGGCGACCGCCGCCCAATTTCGACTCACCACTCAGTATTGGACGTCCCGCGGCATCGCCGTTTGCGACGTCAACTACGGCGGCAGCACCGGCTACGGGCGCGATTACCGCAACCGCCTGCGCGATGGCTGGGGCGTCGTCGATGTGGCCGACTCCATCCATGCGGCACTCTTTCTTTCAGACCAAGGCAAAACCGACCGCGCCAAGCTGATGATTCGCGGCGGCAGCGCGGGCGGCTACACCACGCTCGCCTGCCTGGCATTCAGCGACGTGTTCCGCTGCGGCGCGAGTCACTTCGGCATCGCCGACCTGGCCTTACTAGTGCGCGATACGCACAAGTTCGAGTCGCGCTACCTCGATCGGCTGGTCGGCCTGTATCCGCAAGATGAGGCCCGTTACCGCGAGCGCTCGCCGATCTTTCACTTGGACCAGTTCAATGAGCCGGTCATCCTGCTGCAAGGCCTGGAAGACAAGATCGTGCCGCCGAACCAGGCCGAATTGATCGTCGAGTCGCTGAAGAAGCGCGGCGTGCCCGTCGCGTACGTCCCCTTTCCGGGCGAGCAGCACGGCTTCCGCAAAGCGGAGAATATCATCCGCGCCCATGAGTCCGAGTTGTATTTCTATTCGCGAATCCTCGGCTTCCAACTGGCGGACAAGGTGAAGCCAGTAGAAATCTTCAATCTGCCCGCGCAGCAATAAACCGATTGAAGTACAACGCTTCGCTGAAATCTGATTTACTCTTTTACGGAGCCCAGCGTCAGGCCGGAGACGAGAAACTTGCTGAGCATCAAGAACACGATGACTACTGGCAGGCTGACGAGGATTGAGGCGGCGGCGTAGAGGCCCCATTGCGTGGACAGGCTGGACTGGAAACTTTTGAGACCCAGCGGCAGCGTGAACATTTCCTCGTCTTGCATTACCTGCGCGGCCACGATGTATTCGCTCCACGCCGCCATGAAGCTGAACAGGGCGGTGATCACGAGACCCGGCACGGCCAGCGGCAGGATCACGCGCCAGAACGCCTCCGCTTGGGTGCAGCCGTCGATCCGGGCCGCCTCCTCGAGCGACGCCGGAATCGTATCGTAAAAGCCTTTCATCTGCCACACGCAAAACGGCAGCGCCGTCGAGGTGTAAAAAACCATCAGGCCCAAGTACGTGTTGATGAGGCCCAGTTTGGCGATGAGAATGTAGAGCGGCAGCAACAGCATCGTGGCCGGGAACATCTGCGTCGTGAGCATCGCCAGCATCGTTGCCTTGCGGCCGACGAACCGAAAGCGGCTGAAAGCATATCCGCCAATCGACGCCAGCGCGACGCCCGTGATCGTGACCAACGTCGCAACGATCAGCGAGTTGCCCATCCACCGCAAGAACGGCTGCTCCGTGAAGAGCTCGACGTAGCTCTGCAGAGTCCAGTTTTCCGGAATGATCGATAGATCCGTCGAGCGCAGGCGATTGTCCGGGCGCAACGAAATCGACAGCACGTTGAGCGCCGGGTACAGCGCAATCGCCACGAACACCAGCAGCACGGCGTGACGAAGTGCAGTGATCCAGGCTGGTTCGCGCATAGCTAGGCTTTCATGATCATGCTAACCGTACACGCTTTCGGTCGCCCTGGTTCGGTTCAGGAACAGCACCGAGAACGCCAGCAGCATGCAAAAAATCAACATCGAGAGCGCGGCCCCATACCCATACCGGTACAGGTTGAAGACCGACTTGTACACCCAGGAAACGAGAATGTGCGTGGAATCCTGCGGCTCGCCCGTATTGGACACCAGCCAGATGATATTGAGGTTGTTAAACGTCCAAATGACGCCAAGCGTGATGGCCGGCAACAGCACGGGCTTCAAAAGCGGCAGCGTAATGTGACGAAATTGCTGCCAGCGCGAGGCGCGATCGATGCGGGCGGCTTCGTACAGCTCGTGCGGAATCCCCTGCATGCCGCCCAGGGCGATGACCATCATGAAGGGGAAGCCGAGCCAGACATTGGCGACAATGCAGGCCTGAAACGCATGCGTGATGTCGCCCAGCCAGTTGACTGGCGGCGCCAGGCCAATCCAGCCAAGCAGCCAGCGGGCCGGCGGAAACTGCGCCAGCTCCGTGAGCATCAAGTTCACTGCGCCATACTCGTAGTCGAACATGCCACGCCAGGTGAGCGCGGTGATATAGGCCGGCACTGCCCACGGGATAATCAACAGGATGCGGTACAGCGACTTGCCGCCAATCGGTCCGTTCAAAGCTACCGCGAGCAGCAATCCCAGCCCGACGTGAAACGCGACGTTGACTACAGTCCACACAATGGTTTTCAGGAAGAACGCCCAGATAATCGGGTCGTTAACGACCTCGACGTAATTCTGCAGGCCGACAATTTGCCAATCCTGAAAATTGGCCAGCGACATGTTCGAGAGCGACAGCACAATGTTGTAAAAGAACGGGAAGATGATGACCGCGAAGATCGCAACGACGGCCGGCAGAACGAACAGATAGGCGAGGCGATTGCGGCGCCAATCGCGCACCAGCTGCACGAAGCTGTCGCGTTGCCAGATGAACCAGGCGGCGAGCAGAATCGCTCCCACATATTGAATCACGCGGAGCGAGGCGCCGGGCTGCGCCTCGTGGCGGATCTGCTGGATTTTTTGCAGAGCGTCGCGCTGCATGGCGGCGGCGGCAGCTTCCGGCGTCATCGCACCGCCGAGCAGTGCCTGGTAGGAGGGCCGCATCGCGTCCCATACGGCACGTAGCTCCGTCTCCACGGGCATCAGCCGGCCGTTCTCAAGTTGGGCGAGCGACGCTTGCAGCGTGGGATCGGTGTCAAAGAGCGGGTCGCTTAGCGCCGCGCGGCGAGCGGGCAACATCCGCAACCGCTCGACGATCCGGTGCTGCACTTCGTCGCTTACCATGTGCCGTACGAAGGCCATCGCCTCGGCGGCCGTCTCCGTCGATGTATTGCGGTTGAGCGAATAGCCCTTCGGCGCGACCATCGGCCGCATCGGCAACCCGGTCGCGTCAACGACCGGCAGGACGGCCACCGCGGCGTCGATTTCTGGGTTATTGACATAGTCGGCCCAACTCCAATCGCCGTTGATGATCATCGCCGCGCGGCCGGTTTTGAATAGCGCGTCGGCCAATTCATAATCGCAATTGGCAGGCATCACGCCGTGCTCGTCCCGCAGCGCTTTGATGAAGCGGAATGCCTCGGCCGCTTGGGGCGTATCGAGAGCTGGAACCGGCCGCGCACTGGTCTTGCCTGCCGCTGCAGTTGCGGCCGGCTCCGCAAACACCCAAGCGCCGTGGCCGGTAAGGAACGGAATTGCGAAGAACGGCTCGGTGAAATTCCACACCAATCCATAGCGTTCTTTGCGTCCGTCGCGATTTTCGTCGAGCGTGTTCTTCACCGCCAGGTCGACTAACTCAGCAGTAGTCTTCGGCGGTTGGTGGATAAAGTCGCGGTTGTAGACGAGCGCCAAGTGATTGCCAAAGCGATCGCCGATTTGAACGAGCTCGCGTCGGGTGGGATCGGTGCGCGCGGGAAGATACGTCAGCGCCCCTTCGACAAAGTCCCCGCGCAATTCCTCCGGAAACCAGCGGCCCATGTCCTGCAAGATGCGCATCGTTTGATACGTGTCGAGCACATCCGACGGGCCATAGACAAGCTCCGGTCCGCCGCGTGCAAGGGCCGCGGCTTGAAAGCCGCTGCGAAGCTCTTCGGTTTCCTTGTAGAGCGCCCGCACGCGAACGTGCGGATGCGCCTCTTGAAAACGCTTGATCTCATCCTGTAGAAGCTCGCGTTCGACCGGCCGCGATTGGTGCCAGATGGTGATGACCTTGCGCGTATCGCCCTGGCCGCAGCCCGCAAGAAGTAGCAGCGCCGCCATCACGCTCAACGTGTGCCACTGCTCGCGGCGGAAGTGAGGGCGGTTAATCTTGAGAGCGGCACTGCTTGCCTGGAACTCGTCGCAGGCCGTTAAGTGCGAGCAGTGCTTAACGCAGAATTGGCGCGTTCTGGTGCGCCGCAAGCAGTGGCACACGAGTTCCACAGCTTTCATCACTCCTTGGGCGACACTCTCAGCACCACGCCGTCGAGCGCCGGCACGGTCACTACCGCGTGGTCCGACCGGTTATCGAACTGAAACCGATCCACCTCGCCCGAAGCGGTGAACACCTGCGACAGCGTTTGGTCTTCTGGGAGTGGAATTTTCCACTGAAACGGCGCGTCGCCCCGGTTCAACCCAACCAGAAGCGTCTCGTCGCCATCGGTTCGGCGGAAGCCCAAAAACCCTTCGGCATCGTCGGCGGTGACGAACTCGATGTCGCCGCGCCGCAACGCCGTGCTTTCGCGTCGCAAGGCGATGGCCGCTCGGTAAAAATTGAAAAGCGCTTCGTCAAACTTCACCTCGTCCGCCGGCCGCTCGCGGCCAAGCGGGTGCGCCGCCTGCAGCTCGTACGTCTTGTCGGGCCACACCATGGGCATGCGGTCGCAGGGATCGTCGGCGCCCCACATGCCGGCTTCGGTGCCGTAATAAATCATCGGCGGCCCAACGTACGTCATCTGCAACAGCGCGATCAGCCGCTGAACGCGCCGCTCGTGGTCGTTCGGCTTGCGGACATCGTAATCAGGCACATAGCGCGGCGAGACATCGATGTCGAAATCGAAGCGCTCGGGACGCGTGTATGGCCGCCGTCCAGCGTTGACGATCATCGACGCCAGCCGATCGGTGTCGTGCGAATCCATGAGGTTCTGTAGCGCGTACTGAACGGGCCGCGGATAGCCGCTGCGCCGTGCATCCAGCTCGCGGGCAGCGCCGCTGGGGGGCAACACCTCGTCGATCAAAAAACCTTTCACCGGGAAAGAGAAGCCATGGTAATTCATCGTCGCTGAAAAGCGGCCTTCCTCCAGAAAACGGCGCGCTTCCTCCCACACTTCGGCGACCGTGTAGCACTCCGGATTGATTTGCCGCGCACGCTCGTGCCACTCGCGCCAAAAACCGGCCGGCACTTCATTCGCCACGTCGAGCCGCCAGCCGTCGATGCCGTCGAACGGATCGCCGTCGCCATTGGGATCCATCCAGCGAGCCGTGCTGTCAAGGACGTACTGCTTCGGTCCCGCGTGGAGATTGTCCGCCGCATCGTTGTCCGCAAATTCGGGCAGCGAATCGACGCCCCACCAACCCTTGTAGCGAAATTCGTTGTGTGGCGTGTTGGGGTCATCATACGCCTGCACGATGTACCAATCGCGATAAGGCGAATCCTTCTGACGCTTGCGCAGATCGGCAAATGCGAAGAAATCCCGGCCCGTATGATTGAATACGCCGTCGATCACGACACGAATCTTTCGTGCATGCGCTGCGCGGATCAGCTCCAAAAACAGCTTATCGGCCGCGGTCCATTGCCAGGTCGCCGGGTCGCTCGTCTCCTCGGCCATGAGCGCCAAATCGCCCTTTGGGTCCGGGCCAAAATACGGATCGACGTGGTGAAACGAGTTGCCGTCGTACTTGTGGAGCGACCGGGCATAGAACACCGGATTGAAGTAAATCGTGTTGATGCCGAGCTTGGTGAGATAATCCAACTTGTCGATCACGCCCGCGAGATCGCCGCCGTAGCGACGGTGGAAAACGCCGTTTTCAAAGAAGTTCGGGCCAAGCTGCTGCTCCCAGTCGGCGCGGGCATACCAGTCGGCCGTCCACGGCGAGATTTGCCAGCTTTCCGGCACGTAGTCCGGCGCTTCGAGCGAATCGCGCGTGGGATCGTTCGATCGGTCGCCGTTGGCAAACCGCTCGGGAAAGAGCTGATAAAAAATGGCGTCGGCCGCCCACTGCGGAACCAGCGGCGAGGAAAGCGATTGGGGCGGCTCGGACTCGCTGACATGCGCGGCCGTGCGAACGGGCCCAGCGTCATGATCCGGTCTCTGTTCTACCGAAACGACCGGCGCGGCGAGGGCTTCAGGCGTAGACGTCGGTGGCTCGTCACACCCGCTCAGGCCGCCGCAATACAGAACGGCCAGTATTGCGCAACGAAGCCACACGCCAAGTGTGTTCCGCCGACCTGCGTGCGATCCGCATGGAGCCACAAACGCTGATCCCGCCATTTTTCTGGATCCCTCTGTCAACGCATCGAAAGACCAGCGTTGCAAGCTGATAGAAATTTCAAAGCCGGCGCTCGCCGGCGGCAGGCGCCGCCGGGCGAGGCCTGGTACACGAACTCCGCCGAGAGGTGGCTTACCGGCGACGCACGAGCCCACAGGCCGCGAAACCCGCAAGCATCGCCAACATCAGTGAACCGGGCTCGGGCACGCCGGCGGCCCCCCCCGCACCTGCGACGGCATTGATCACGGTCACAAACTGATTACCGAGAAAGTCGTTCATGTTGACGCCCGATAAATCGCCGGTGAAGCCGCCAAAGCCGTTTCCGCCCAGGTTGGCCTCGAGGATGCCCTCTCCGGCAAATTGATTCGACGCATAATCATGGCCTGTGCCGTTCACGAAAATCATCAGCCTGATGTCGCCGCCTGGATTGCCAATCTCCGACAAAGGAATCGAGAACTCGATGCCGGTGGTCACGTCCTGCGAATTGCCTGTCGTCGGCGTGGTGTAGGGCCCGGCGCCGCTGACGCCAACGGCGTTGCTGTTATCGAAGCCGAGCTCCAAGTCGATGGTATTGTTGAAGCGACGATGGCTGCTCTGGTTCGTGCCGGTTTCGGCGGGATCAACGTCGAGGGCAAACTCTAGCTCCGCGGCAAGGCAACCAGCGCCCGTATCGTCGTCGCATCCGCCGGCGCCCAAGGCGTAAGTGCGATCGACCAGTTCTCCCTGGCCCAAGCCCGGCAACGCCGGCCCCACGAGGGCCTCTGAGACGCCATTCGCTAGATCTTCGGGTGTAAACGGGAAGCCGGCCAGACTCGTATCGGCATCGAACCGCGCCGACCAAATGTTATTGTCGGCCGCATCCACGACTTGATTGCCGTTGGCGTCGGCGCCTGAGCCGCGGGCCACGGCGTCGCCTTCGGTTGCTTTCCAGAGGACCCAGTCGGCAGCGTCGACCTTGCCGTTTTTGTTGTAATCGCCAGGAAATCTGAGCACGTTGGGCAAGCCGCGGTGGGCCAGCTGCATGCCGGCCGCCACGACGTCGCCGCTCGTGCCCTCGTTGAGTTCAGCATAGTGGGCGCTCATTGCCCAGAACCTGCGCTCGCCGGCAATGCCTGGATTGACCGTTTCATAACCGTGCGTGAACGACAACAGATAGTCGGCGTCAAAACCCGTGTCGAAAGTCAGGCCGTCCATCCGTTGTAGCGCGCCGTCGGTCGTGCCGATGCCACCGCAGCAAAACGCATCGACGCCCGCCGGCAACGCCGTCTCGTCGATGGTATTGACGCCCCCGGCGACGGAATCGATGAAGACCTCCATTTTGTTGAAATTCGATTCCAGGTTGCCGGCGATGGTCACATACAGCCGGCCATTGGCAACCCGGCCATACACCTGGTCGATTTCGGAGCCGCCGCCGCCGTTGATGGGATCACCGTTCGTGCCGTCGCCAAATTGGGTGTTGGTGTTTTGCACCGACAGGGAGGCGTCGTAGCCGTCCCCCGCACCGGCCCTGCCATCGATCGTCGGCTGCGCCGAGGCGGCGGCCGTCCACGTCAAAACTGCCATCGCGGCAAACAAAAATCGGTTCATCTCAGATCCTCCTTCAGCGAACGAACATAAAAAAAGTCTTAACCACAAAGGCACAAAGAACACGAAGGTAGCTGGATTCGCAAGAATTCAGCGAACATCTGAAGTTTTGCAACTTCAGCTACAGATCCATTTGCCGATTCCCCTTTGTGTTCTTTGTGACTTCGTGGTTAATCCAAAAACTGTCAACACCAGCGCCACCAGCGTCAGCGTGCTCGGTTCCGGCACGGCGGCCAGCGCAGCGCCGCCGCTGCCCGCCATGAGCGGTTGGCGGGCGAAGCCAAATCCACTTTGCCAGATGGCCAAATCGGTCGCGTCGACGTCGCCGTCCAGATCGCCGTCGCCCTGCGTGTACCTGGTGCCGCCGGCACCAAGGCCCTTGCGCCACGCGACGTAGTCGGCGGCGTCGATCATCCCGTCGACGTTGAAATCGCCCCGCATCGTGCGAAACACTTCCGTAATCATCGTTTGCACATCGTCGATGTTCACGACGCCGTCGACATTCATGTCGTAAAGCCAACTGCCCGCGCCAAAATTGCCGTACAGCAGGTCCACGTCGGCCGAATTGGTCGTTCCCGACGAGTTCACGTCGCCGCGCTTGAGCAGCAGATCGACGTAAGAATCGAGGACGGCCTGGCCTGCTCCGCCGGCAACCAGCTCGTCGCCCAAAGTGAACAGGTCGCGGTTGTCGCCCAGGCCGTCCCCGTTAACGTCGAATGCCGCTCGGAACTTGTTGTTCTGGCTGTAGAGAATGTCCTCCACGGAGTTGTTGTTGCAGAACTGGCTCGCGCAGCGGATGTCGCCGACGGTGTAGCCGTCGCCGGTGAACATGTCGCCGAAGCCCAGGCCGATGTTCGTATCGGTGAACAGGCCCGGGAGGCGCTGAATGCTGTAGTTGCCGGTCGGCTCGAACGTGACGAGCGTGGCCACGTGATTGCCGGTCGCCAATCCGCTGAATCCCAACACGAACTCGCCCCGATCGTAGTGGCCGGCGTGGTTTACGCCTTGCTGGACGAGTGCCAGGATTTGCGCGTCGGTCCAGTTCGCCGGCAAATCGAGGTACATGTTCATGTTGTTCGCGGTGCCGTCGAGAGAGCGAACGATCATGTCACGGTTGTTGGGATTGTTCGGGTTCGACGCGAACGGATCGAAGCTCACGATCGCGGCCTCGGGCGGCAGCCGGTCGATGTAAATGGTGCGCTTGAAGTCGCTGAACACCGGCGTGCCGCTGAAGTTCCGATGCCGGTAGGCGCGGACTGTCACGTAGTGGCGGCCTTCGGCGAGCTGCGTCGCGTCGATGTTTTGAACGTAGAGTCCATCGCCCGGCCCGATGTTTCCACCCATTCCGTCACTGACGTAGCCCGGCATGCGCGTGTCGGTAAAGTTCTCGAATCCGTAGGAGACGTCGGCCGGATTGGTCACGTCGATGCCGGGCAGATTGTTGAGATTCATGCCGCCGTCGATGCGCAGCAGAGCCTGGTCGCCGTCGGCGTCGAAATCGCGAACCGGGTTGCTTTCGCCCATCGGCGCCGGCAGCGTGACGGCATCGGTCTCAAGCTCGACGCTGAACGAATTGGCGGTGATCACGTCGATATCGGCCAGCCGCGCGGTGCCGTTGTTGGCAAGCGTCGGCGTCGCGCCTGCCAGCACTTGCGACACATTGCTGATCGAAAGCGTGCCTTGCGGCGGGGCCACGCCGTAGACCACGTATCCCCGGCCGTGCGACGCATTGCGGGGAATCCGGACGGTCACCTGTCCGCTGCCATTCACGCGAATCGCTTCTGGAATGTTGCCGCCCGGATCGACGGTCGCATCGGCCGCGTTCCCCGTCAGCTCGACGAGCACGGTTGCGGCGGCGAAATCGGTTTGTACCGGCGTCCGCTCGTCGTAACCGGAATCCAGCCGGCTGTTGAGTCCGACGATCGCCGAATTCGATCGTTCGTAGATATAAACGTTCGATTTTTGACCGTCGCCGTTCGTATCGCCGAACGCCTCGTCGATCCACCGCTCGTGGAAGTTGCCGCGGCCGTGCGAGTTGCGGATTTCGACGAGCCGGGCAATCGCATCGCCATGGAAGCCGCCGAGCGCATCGTTGCTCATCGGGTTGGTGTTGCCGCCTTCATTGTGGGGAAACTCCCGATTGTCGCCGAACTCCTGGGCATTCAAGTACACGATTGCGTTGCCCGGCTTAATCAACGTGTAGGCGTAAGCGACCTTGTGCAGGTGCGGAAAACCGCCGCCTAGATTGTCGTGGCTATCGACGAACGCCACGCCCTGACTGCCATTTCGCAATCCATCATCCTGCGTATCCTGGCTGGCGTTGCGGATGCCGTGCCAATTGTTCGCAAGGCCATTGCCGCTCAAGTTGTCGCGCATCGCAAAAAAGAGCGGAAAGTCGAGCACGTCGCGATTTCCGCCGACCGTCGTATTCGATGGGCTGATTGCCGCTGGATCCGGCAAATCCTTGCGGATAAACGTTTGCACGAATCCCTTGTTGCCATCGAGAACTTCGGAAAACATGAACGCCGGCTTGATCGAACCGTCGTGCTGCAGCCGCGGATTGGCGCGAAACACGGCCTGATCGAGATAATTGAGCACCCAGGTCGGCATATGCTTGGCCGCGTCGAGGCGAAACCCGTCGACGCCGATCACTTCGATCGTCCATTGGGCGTTGCGCATCAACAGGCCCATGGCGTTTTCCATCGTGGGGTCGCCCGCTAACGGCGGCGTCGCGTTGAAGTTGTAGCGGGTGAAGTTGCCGCCGAGCGCGGGATCGTTGAGCACTTGGCCGCCCAGCCCCTGATCCGGATACAAGCGGGCATTGTTCGGGTTGGGCTTGTTGTACGTCGTGCCGGCGGGGATGTTGTTCGGGTTGCCCGCCGCGATCGGATGACGGATGAATTGATGGTTCTTTTCCTGGGCGATATCCACCAGCCCGGCGAGCTGCCCCTGAATGTCGCCGGAGTCGCTTGGGTTGTGAAAATCGCCGTATTGATCACTTGGTAACACCAAGGCAAAGCCCGGGTATCCGCCGAGAGCCACGAACGGAGCGTCAAGCGAATCGCCGAAGCCGTTGTGGTTGGCGATGAAGTCGGTGTAGATGCTGACGCTCGCATGGTGAGCGGCAGCGATCTGGGTCTTCAGCGACGTCTCGGTGCCGTAAAGCGTCTCGTTCCGCGGAACGCCCAGATCGAACCGGTCGAACAGATCGTAACCGACGGAGAAACTGCTGGTGTCGGCCCGTTGCGGCGGCGGCAGCCACATCTGGCCGTAACCGACCTGAAAAATATCCGCCATTCGGTCCTCGATCGTGGTCCAGCGGGCCTCGAACATCTGCAGGATGGCCGGCGGAGAAACATCGACCGCCAAGGCCGGCGTTGCACCGAGAGCAACCGCTGCCGCTAAGAGCCCCAGCGCCGTGCGTGACATCAGTTGCCGCGCTTCATGGCGGCCGCTCTTGCTCCGGGTTCCGTACATTGCCTCTCATCATCCCGATCGATGCGCGCGCGGGTTCCAACCCGGCGGCGGCGGCGACTTGAGCTCCAGGTCGATTTCGTTATCACCCGGTTCCACCATAAAACTCAGCCCCGAAGTATCTTTGGTGCGGTACCACATCGGCGTGATCGGCTTGCCGGGCGGCGGCGGTCCGCCGCCTTCCGTGCGGGCGACCGCCGATGGTTCGTTCGCGGTGACCGTCACGTAATAATCGCCCGACGGCAAGCCCTCTTCACGACCGGTGCGCATGACATAGGAACCATTCTCAATGCGGGCGTAAGCCGCCGGGCCGCCCGCCTTCGGCTGGTACGAAACGGTGCCGCGCGGCACGGCCTGGCCATCGAGCGTTACCATGCCCGAGACCGAGGAATCGTACGGACCACCGCAGCCAACCAGTGCCACCACGCACAACGTGGCTGCGACGACACAGAATCGTGACCATCGAATCGTCATTGCACCTATTGCTCCAAATTATCAGCTTGATTGTCGGGTGCCGGCGGCGCCGCCTCTGGTTCGACGCCATTGGCAGGCGGCGAATCGGTTGGGGGCGCCGGCTCCGAATCCACCGGTGCCTCAGCAGCTTCGGACGTTTCACCTGGCGGGGACTCCGGCGATTCCTCGGCGGGCGGGGCCGGCTCCGGTCCCTCAAGGTTCAACACGATCACCTGCTTGCCGGGTTTGACCGTAAAGCTTAAATCGGTCGTGCTCTTTTGGGCGTAATTTGAGTGAATCAACGACGGTCCCGGGATCGGCGGCCCGCCCTCGCCGAGAGTGGCGCCCTTGGCCGGCGGCGCGGTGACGCTGACCGTGACCAGATATTCGCCGGACACGACCGTGCCACCGTCAGGCTCTTTCAAATCGCCTTGTCCCGTGCGAAGCGAATAGCTGCCGTCGGGGTGGATCCGCCCGATGGCGGGCTTTCCTTGGTTCACCGGATGAAAAGTCACCGTGCCGGATTTGGCCAGCTCACCGTCGATCGTTACGGTCCCGGTAACGACCGAGTCGTACTCGTAGGCCGGGCCGCCACAGCCGTACGTGAGCACCAATATCAAGCCGATTTCACCACCGGCAATCCAACGTCGTTTCAAATTCATCGCAGCGCTCGGTACTTGTCCATTTCTCGTGGGGACGCGGCAGGGGTATTTGCTCACGGTTTAAGGTAAGTCGTCGCAGAGTCGTTCTCATTGCGAGTACACATGCTGCGGTACTCGCTTTGGTCGATGCTTTCCTGAATAAATGCCACCGATCCATCGGCAAAAACGAACTGGGCGCCGCCGGGATGGTAGCTCTTGAAACCGCGGGCCGCTTGCCATTGCGGTGGTTGAGTTAAGTTTTCTTCGGTTGCTGGAATGACGAAATGGTTCAAAGGACTGCCGCAGGAAGCCCAATCGCCGTCGCCGAAAAACGCGGCTGAGTGATAATCCTGCTCCACCACGCCCTCACCGACCATGGCCGTCTTGCTGGTGCCATCGGTTGTTTTGCCAAAAGTAACCGGCTTGAAGTAGGTATTGCGCCAAATGAGACCATTGCAATCGGCCGTGTTATGACAATCGCGATGCGAGCCAAAATCCGGAAACGGTGTGTCGCCCGGAGGTGAAGGCGTGTCGACCCCTCTCGAGTTCACGACATTGTCGCCGGTGCAACCCTTGTAACTGGTCGTGGCTATCATTGCACCGAGCCACCAAAACTGCCTGTCCGAAGGAATCGCCGACGGGTCCGAGGGGCAAGACATCCAGCTTAGCTGTTCCGTAATGTAAGGCCGTACCAACATCGAGCCGATGCCGAGACCGCGGGTAGCCCGCGCTCCAAAACCTGTCCCCTCGTCTTTGAACGACTTGTCAAGACCTGCGATGATGCCATCGTATCGTGCCTGTTCCTCGATAAAGGGCAAGATTTCCACAAACCAGCCTTTGGCATTCCAACCTTTTCCACCATTGTCTGGGTCAAGTGTGCCTTTCGGTGGACCGATCCACTCGCCTTTGCGATTTCTCTCTTCTGCCCACTGGCCCATGCTGATTGGAAGATGCTTTTTGACGTCGTGGTAATTGATGCATGCGACGCCAATATTTTTGAGGTTGTTAGAGCAGCTCGTCCGTCTAGCCGCTTCTCGGGCGGCCTGGATCGCCGGTAGCAAGAGCGCCACGAGAATGCCGATGATGGCGATGACGACCAGCAGTTCGACGAGCGTGAATGCGACGCGCGTGGTGGGAGAAGATGGCCGCTGCATGAAATCCATCCTTTCGTGAACGACTAAGTCCGCCCTAGTATCGAATGACTGTACGAAGAGACCGCCAGTACATTGGGCTGTCAGTCTGCGGAGCCACCCAGCAGGCTGAAAGCGCAACCTACAAAACCGGTCCTGCTTGCCGGCCCAACGGCCGGCAAGCAGTTAACCGACACTCAACTCAGCAAATTCTCAGGCCCAACAAGGGCTTACTTCCGCCGCCGGGCGAAGCCCAGCATCCCAACGACAGCCAGAGTAACGAGCGCTGCCGTTGACGGCTCGGGACAGGCCGTGAAGTACTGGTTGCCGCCGAAGTGGGTCATGTCGATGGCCCCTTCGCCGGTGAAACCACCCGCCTCATCGCCGCCCAAGTTGCCTTGCGGTGCCGGAAGTCCTGCCAGGAACTGGTTCGACCAGTAATTGTGGCCCTGGTTGTTCTGACCGGCCATGATGTTGATGGCCCTGCCGTCCCAATTCAGGTCGCTCAGTGCGATGCCCAGCTCCAAGCCGGTGGTCACGGCCATAGCCGCGTTCTGATCCGCCGCACCGCTTCCACCCGTCACGCCAGCCGTGTTGCTGTTGTCGTAGGCAGCCATGATCGGCATCAGATTGACGCCGACGCCCGTCGTGCCGATGCCCGTACTGCCGCCGCCAATCAGGAAATCCTGATAGGAGCTAGCCGTCTGGGCGGCGAGATCGGCAAAATCGAGATCGAACTTGTCGTTACCGCCGTCGTTGCCGCGGCGCACGATCAAGTGGTAATCGGCGGTAAAGCCTGAGTCGAACACCAGACCATCCATGGCAGCCGCGCCATCGTTGCCGGAGCTGTCGAACACCGCTTGGCCACCCGCATAGGAGTCGATGAAGATCTCCAATTTGTTGAAGTTGGCCTCGATGTTGCCGGTCAACATGATGTACAGCTTGCCGTCGTCGCAACAACGCGCGTAGCCGGCATCCAATTCGGAACCACCGTCCGGACTGGCGTCGCCGAAGCCCGTTTGGACGGTTTGCACGGCCTTCGCCCCGCCGTACAAGGCATCCCTCGTGCCGTCGACCACGATCCCGGTCGCCCACGTGGGTACGGCCGTGATCCCCAGAATCAAAACACCCAGAAGTAATCTCATGAGCAATCCTCCATCGAGAAAGAAACTAACCCCTCAACACGTTAGTCCATGGTGCAGTCCCTAGTTCGCCGTCCGTAGCCAACTAACCATTGCCAAATCTCTATCGAACAACAGCCCCTCGCTGACAAACCCCGAGTCCTGGCCTCCCGTCCCCGCGACCCGCGGCATAAGCCGATCGGGCCCCCGGCTCCGCCGCCCCGTCACCGCGCGGAACGTCGTCCCGACGCGGATCTCATCCACCTCGTGAACTTTCGTCCCGTGAAAGTTCCCCAGGCTGATCCGGTCGAACGCGAAATTTCCGACCAGTTCAGCATCCACTATACACGCATTTTCATCAATTAGTGACTCAGGGTTGCGCAAAACCTCCACGCGATCTCGATTTCCCGGCCCGAAGGTCATCCGGACGACGAAAAAGTTCGCCTCGCTGGTTTCCTGGCCCAGCTTGGGGAAATTCCGCTGCCCGTACACGTTGAAATTCGAGGTCACGCCGTAGCCGGTGCCCTCCGCCCCATGGCCGATGCACAGCACCCGGTTCGCATTCCCATCGCTGCGATGAAGCTCGACGCCGTAAAACACGTCGGCCGGCTTGTCGACTCGCTGCAAGAAGCTCAAGTAAACCACCGCGCCGTCGCGGCCCACGAGCCGCATGCCGTCCTGGTTCTCGACGAGCCCGGCGGCGTCAAAAACGCCACCGACCGACGTGCCGAGCGAGCGACGGATGCGATTCTGATGCGCTTTTTGCACGGCTCGATTGCCCAGCGGAACCAGCCCTTCGTGCTCGAGGCTGCCGGCCGCCACGCCGTTGGACGTGGCATCGGCCTGCGCATCGGCCTCGACCGTGAACCAGGGCCCAGCCCAGCCAAACCCGCCGTTCTGCTCGGCCAGCGGACCCGCCGGATAGTTGAAGCCGTCGTAAGCGTACAGGCCGTCGTGTGGTCCGACCGCGACCGAGAGGGTGCGCACAAATTCCTCATGCCGCGCCGGAATGCGGGCAACCAGCGCCGTCGCCGGCTGAATTCGAGCGCCCTCCGAAGTATTGAGCTCCATCGTGCGGACCTGGTTGCCGCGCTCGTCGAGCAACTGCGCCTTCACCAAGCCGTTGAAGACGTGGATCTCCGTCGTTCCCTCCGGCGCTGCCATCAGGCCGAACTCGGTCCCCACGTCGATCACGTTGACCCGCGATGTGGCGACCTCGAAACCGGCAGCCCGCTGCGGTACGATCGCCGAGAGCCGACCCTCATGGAGATGCGCCTGGCCACGAGCGCGGACGTCGAATGTTGCCGGACCTTCCAGCACGACCGCCGCGCCGTCGTCGAATGTGATCTCGACCAGCCCCGCCGCCAGGTCCAGTCGCTGGCCCGCGTGCAAGCGCGACCCGAAGCCGACGGCGTTGGTGGCGGCCTGCCACAGACAATTTCGCGTGGCCGTGATTCGCGCTACGGTTGCTGCCGGGGCACCGTGAAGCGCGCTGCGAGACTCTTCACTATCTTGCGAAGACGCAAGCGGCGTGGCAGCGGCGCGAAGGTTGCGCGTCATCGTGTAAGTAAGCCAACTGCTAACCGCTGCCACGCCGACAAGCGCTGCCGCAGCGGCCAGCCAACCATACCGCTGGCGGTTTAGGTGTGACATCTTCGGTGCATTATCCGGCAGCTGCGTCTGTTCCACCGAAACCAGAGTTGCATGCTGAGAATACAACTCGGCATGCAAAAACATATAGTTGTTGTAGGCCCGCCGGGCGGCCTCATCGGTCGCCACGAGAGCATCGAGGCGCGCGAGGTCGTCAGCATTCAGCGAGCCGTCGCAAAGCGCACCCATCAGGCGGCCAAGCTCGTCGTTAAGGCATTCGGCTGTCACCGCACGCCCTCCACCGCCAAGGTGCGTTCGATGCATTCGTACAACGACTTGCGAATGCGATTGAGTGCCTTGTAGACCGTGTTCACGGGCCGGCCCAACGCTTGTGCCGCCGTTTTGAATGTCACGCGACTGTCGCCATAGCAGTGCCTGACGAGCTGGCGGTCTTTGTCCGGGAGCTTCTCGAGACACCGCCGCAGCGCATCGCGCCGCGACTCGAGCAAATCCACGCGCTCCACGGCATCCTGGGCGAGCAGGTCGACCGCCGCGTCGCTCAGCTGCGGGCCGACGCGCCGTTGCTGCCGGCGGAAGCGCTGCACTTGATGATGCGCGATCACGCTCACCCACTTCACGAAATTGGTTCCCAACTCGAACGTCTCATACTCGCGCCAGAGGACGACGCAGACTTCCTGAAACACTTCTTCCGCGTAGCCCGCGTTGCCCAACAGTGAGACCAGGTATGCGAACAGCCAACGGTCGTGCTGGGCGAAGAGCCGCGCGAACGCGTCCCGACGCTCGCGCTCCGAGAGCGACAAGTTGCCGCGATGCTCCACCACGAGTTCCCGCCGCCAAGGTCGTTCGAATGCCCCGCGCACACTATCCGACGTTTTGTAAGGCGCGCCGAGTGCCGAAACGGTATGGCAAAAACCGAGCGAGACCGCGTTTTTTTCCGCTCCGGGGCGGTCCAGCAGCCTGCCGCACGACGCAACCACTTAGATGAACAATGGTTAGAGATTCCGGACGGCAAACCGATCGCCGGCGGCTGTTCAGCAAGGAAACCCCCGCCGCGTCGCCAAGATTGACACTCCCAGAGCGAATTCCAGCATAGCCGGCTCCGGTCGCCGGCCTCTTTCCCACCGTTTAATAGGAGGAGCTATGTCCCAGATTCAATCTTTCATGGATCGCCGCGCCCGCGGCCCCGCTGCTGTAGCCGCTGCAGTGCTTTATGTCGCCGTCGGCGCACACTCTCTTTCGGCTGCGACAGACGACAAGCCGGCCAACGGCCGCATTGATTTTGAGGTTGCCGATTTACCAGCGGCGACCGTGGAGGTGGACCTCACCAACGAAATGTTCGGCGATTTGTTCGGCCTTGGCGATGCGGCCATCGCCGGCGTTGCCGAGACGTTGTTGCAGTCGGCCGAGCAGAGCCCGGGGGCTGAAGGCACGCGGCTGGCGGCAGAACAGCTTGCGGCCGCGCGACAGATCATCCAGTTGGCCCGAGAGGTCGTTCAAGAAGTCCGGGTTCGCGCTTATCGCAACTTGCCGGAAGAACATGTTAAGGCGGAGACGCTGGCGGCGCATTTTGACCAGCAGCTCCAGGGTCAGAATTGGGACAACGTGGTCCGAGTTCGCGACGAGCAGCAAAGCGTTCGCATTTCCCTGCTTCGCGATAACGGCACGGTTCGGGGAATCTTTATTGTTGCGGGACATGGGCGCGAAGCCGTTTTGGCGAATCTCGTTTGCGACATCTCGCCTGCGAACATTAAGAAACTGACTTCGGCGGCGGCGAAGATCGGTTTGGAAAATGGCCTCGCGCCTGTGCTGGAAATGAAAATGCGTGAGCTCAATCGACGCGCCGCCCCGGTACCACCGCAGCCACCGCAACCCGCTCGCCCGGAAGGGGATCAGTGAGCAAAGCCCTCTTGCAAGCTGGCGGCGCGGGGGGTATTGAACGGAATTGTCGCGCGGCGGCCGTGAACGGCGGTAGATTGCCATCCACACCCACGCTTTCAAAGTGAATCAGGCTTCTGCCGCCGGCTCGTACTTGTTGCGAATGAAGTCGAAGAGAGTTTTCCGGCTTTCCTCGGCGGACACGTCGCCGTTACGGCGGAGTTTTTCCGCGCGCTCGGCCAGTTCGTCATCTTTAATGGTGTCGCGGAACCAGCGGGCGTAATCGCCTTTTCGGAGATGGTGCAGCCAGGTTTCGTCGTCGACCCCCTCGCCGACCTGCATGAACATGCGCAAGTTCTGCGCGGCCAGATTGAGCTCGCCCTTTGGGCCGCGAAAATAGAAGCGGTCCTCAGCGTCCATGTCGCCTTCCAAATACCCGTGTCGATGACGGTGGTGCTCGCTGCGGGGCGGCATACGCCGAAACCAGCCTGGCTGCCCCTTCCCGATCCACCAGGCGATGGCGCGGTGTTCCTGGTGGTCGGCGGGCGGCGCCAACCCCGGCGTCGGCTCACCGAGCAATTCACAGTATTGGGCGAGGCTCTTCACCGGATCGTCGCCGATCGCCACAAACAAATCCACGTTGCGCAGCACCGCTTCCGGCAACTGGTCGATGAATGCCGTGATATACATCACGCTGCGCAAATCGCCCAGCGGCAGGTCGTCCACCGGTTCCCATTTAGCCGGCAATGGATAATGCGCCTCGTCGATCAGGTACCAATGCGGCCGTCCGTACCGGCTGCGATATTCCATTAAAGCACGCAGCAGCCGGGCAAACAGCGCCGGCTGCTCTTTCCGCGGAGCGCCGAACAAGCTCACGACACAGCTCTTCGCGGGATCGTTAAGCACTTCGATGACTTCTTCCGCTGCGGGCGGTTGCTCGATCGTCCCCAGCACCACCGGCTCCTTCATTCCGTGATAATCGCCTTCCGGATCGATGACGCAGGTTTGATATTTGTGTTCGATCAATTGCTCGAGCATGGCGACTGCGAACTTCGATTTGCCGCCGGCAGGCCCACCCGTCACCAGCACGCGCGTGCCGTAGACCGGAACGCGAAATTCGTGCCCCTCCAGGTCGGTGCCCATCACAATTCCGCGGTCGGCGCGGTGCCGCAGCTTTTCCAAATCGTCGGCCAGAAGTTGGTCGATCACTTCGGTGACGCCCGCGCCCCGGGCGCCGTGGGTGACGATATCGACTTGCCGTTTGACGACCTCGAGCGCATTCTCAACGGCGGCCGAGGCTTCGCAAAGCTTCAAAAACGCTTCATCATTTTCCGCGTCGCCGACTCCCACCGCGTTGTGGTGCGACAGCCCAAGTTGCTTGAGTGCCGCGCACAGGCCGGTGGCCTTGTTGACGCCCGTGGGCAGCACCATCACTGCGCCCTTGTTGAAGATGATTTGCAGCTCGAGCCCCAGATCGCGAATCGTTTCCAGCACGGTCGTCTCGTGCGGCTCCCAGGTGGCGACGATCACATCGCCGACCTCGATGTTCGGCACGCCGCGGCGCGCCAGCTCTTCAATGAATTCGCGCGGCGGCGGATCGGCTTGCGGACAACACTCCTCGGTCTCTGGCTCGTAAATCACCGCGCCGTTATCGGCGACGACTAAGTCGCACAGCCCGATCTGTGGGAAGATTTGCAGCAACTGATCGACAATGCGACCCGTCACCAGCACGATGCGGCGACCCGATTCACGCAAGCGGCGCAGTGCCCCGATCGTGTCCTCATCGACGCGGCCATCGGTCGCGAGAGTTCCGTCGTAATCGACCGCCAAGGCATGGTATTGCATAAGTTACCTGCGCGCCGCCGCACATTGCACATCGGCCGCTTCGTAAGGCAGCAATTCCGGTGCCAAGAGAATGACGGGCGCTGGGAAAGCAGCTCGGTTGCTTCTAGCGGCGACCAAGCCACCACGCCGCCAGCCAGGCGACCACGATTAGCCCTTCGATAGCGGCATCGACCAAGTAAATGGGCGGAATACGGCCAACGCTGACATAAGTCACATCGATGCCCGCCAGGCCAGCCGCCGTGCCAATCCCCAATAACACGATTTCGTCCGAAACAGGCCTGCGGGCCTGTGCGACGAGCAACACCAGTCCGACTGCCGTCACCAACGCCGCGACGGTTTTCACCAACCAGATATCGGCCTTGGGTCCGGTTACGGCCAAAAACGTGTGCAGGCTCACGAACGGCCAGATGCCGGTCGCCAGGAAATACAAGCCTTGCGCCAAAGCGATGACTCGCAGCAGCGGATGAGATCGCTCGGAGAGCATGTCGCCGAATATATCTGGTTATATCTATTTCGTACCAGTTTTATAGCGGACCCCCATGTCAAAAACAATTTATCAGCGGAACCTGCGCTGGCTAGCCGGGGTTAAAAAAACTGTCGTAGTGACCAACGCTTGGCCGCGGGTGTAAAATCCGTGGTCGTCGAGCGTCGGAATGACGGCCTGCCCCTTCGGGTCCGGCCGAACTCGCTGCGACGACAAGGCAGGGGCACGACCAGAGGGAGCAGAGAGGAGAGTGCAACATGGCACGTGCATGCGCGCTTCGGCGAGGGTGTTTTGAATCGCTAGAGCAAAGACAATTGCTGGCTGGCGACGTCGTGTTAAACGTCGTCGACGGCAATCTCACGATCCAGGGCGACGCCTTGGACAACAAGATCATGGTCACCGCCGGCGCCGAGGCCGGCTCTTTTGTGATCACCGGCTTGGACACGACGACCGTCCATGAGGAAGGGCAGCCGGCCACTACGGACCCGGTCACCGTCACCGGGGTAAAAAACATTAGGGCGGCACTCGGCGAAGGCAACGACCTGATCGCCGTTGTCGGCGCGAACGTCCGCGGCCGCCTGGGAATCCGCACCGGCGCTGGCGACGATCGTGTATTGGTGGGCACCGGCGGCGACGCCGCTGAGCTCGTCGGCCAGTTGCCCAGCGACGTATCCGTCAGCGTTCGCGGATCGGTCGCCATCGGCACGAACGGCGGCAATGATGAAGTGTCGGTGGACAACGCTATGATTGGCGGTCACCTTGGCGTTCACGCCGGAATCGGTAACGACACCGTCTCGCTGGGAACGGCCACCGACGACGCCCTGTCCGCCAGGGTCCGTGCGCGGGGCGTGCACGTTGACCTTGGGGCCGGCAACGATGAGTTAAATATGCACCAGCTCATCGTCCGGGGAGGCGTCGTTGCCCGCGGCGGATCGGGGGAGGACGCCCTGAACGCGAGTCGGATCAAAGCTGTTGCAGTCGTGGCAATAACCGACGGCGGCATGGATGCGGTCGAGATGAGTGAGCTCCACGCCAGCCATCTCGGCGTCCACACTGGCGAGGGCAACGACACCGTCGACATCCGCGATTCGGGTTTCGCGGCGTTCGGCATCTCGCTCGGAGCTGGAAACGACATGCTGACGACTTCCGCGCTCGCTGCGCGCCTCGGCGTGATGCTTGGTGGCGACGGCGAAGACACGTTTGAAGTCGTTAGCGACAACAACATCGCGCACGAAGTGATTCAGGGCTTCGAGATTCCGCCCGATGTGAACGTGAACGGCCTTCCGTTCGGACGCCGGCCGCTGGCACGGTTGCTAAGCCGACTGCGGTGATCTTCGCTTGGGTAAAACCGAGCGATTGCCAACGGTTGCGAGTTGAATTGCGAATTCCCGTCGGATCCTCGCGATCCGGCGGGAATTTTTATTTTTCGCCCTGCTAGCTGCTAGCGTAAGTGGTGGTGAAAAAGCGTTAAGTGAGGTAACTTCGCCGTCTTGGGCACCTGCCATCAAAGAAATCGTTGCATGCGACCGATGCGATGATAAAGGAAACGAACTCGCTCCCCCCGGCGCGTCGCTGGCTGTTTGCGGCAGAGTCGCAATTCGGCCAGCGGGAACCCCCCACCCCAATTCTCCATGGAAGGAGTCTCGCATGCATCGCTCGCCGCTTCGCCATCGGCTCATTGTCGGGTCGGTGCCATTGACCGTCGTTGCAATTGGAATTGCGCTGTCCGCCCAAGCCGCCGAGCGCAGTCAATTGCGGATGCCGCAGACCTATGAGGTGCCTGCTGCGACCAACGAGCCAGCCCAGTTACAGACCGACCTTGGCGTGATGGGCGAAGTCGAGTTGATCCGCGAGCGCTTCCAGGATGGCACCGTTAGAATTGAACGCCAGGTGACGCTCGATCGCGACGGAAACTACGTCAACCACGGCACCTGGAAGATGTTCACGAACAAAGGCGATGTGGTGGCCGAGGGCCAGTTCCACTTCGGCCGACGCGTGGGCCTGTGGACGCGCTGGCACGGCCGCAACGACGCGCGGCAGTTCGGCGAATTCCCATTCAATCAGTTCAAGCCCCCGTTCATGTCGCAGGCCAACTTCGCCGATGGCGCCATGGACGGCGAATGGCTCATAACTGACTCCAATGAACGCAAAGTGAGCCAGATTTCGCTGAAGCTGGGTCAGCGCCACGGCATGGCCATCACTTGGCTTGCCAACGGCCGAATTCATCGCCAGGCAACCTATGATCATGGGGTGCCGGTCGGCGAGTTGATGGAGGCCAGCAAGAAAAACGGCGAGCTGGAGCGCGTCGCCACGTTCGTCGATGGCCGCAAGCTGATCACCCACACGACTCACTATTACGGCAACCAGCAGAAACAGAAGAAGACCGAGACGACGTATCTGGCCGCTGAGACGACTCAACAAACGGCTGACGACTTCTGGACTCTCCGGCTGGCCACGTATGGCACCGACGGCGCGGACCTGCGTCACGGCCTGGCCAAAGCCTGGTATTCCAACAGCAACGTCGAGTTCGAAGGCGTTTACCAAAACGGCAAGAAAGCGGGCACGTTCACGTTCTGGCACGAGAACGGCCAGGTTGCCGCCACCGGCGAGTTTCGCGACGATCAACCGGAAGGCAATTGGGTCTGGTGGTACGAGAACGGTCAGAAGTCGGCGCTGGGCAAGTATGAGAACGGCCTCCTCATTGGCGAATGGCGCTGGTGGGACGAAGCCGGCAAGCTGACCAAGCAGCATACCTACGACGGCACCGAATCGGTCACGTCGCAGACCGACGAGCCGCTCGACCTCACCGAGCTGCCGGAAGAAGACAAAGGCTCGATCTTCTAAAAGTACGGCGTGACCGCCGCGCCTTGCGGCGGCATACGCAAAGATACGAAATGCCCCGCCGGACGCACGTCCGCGCGGGGCTTTTTCGTTTATTGAGCTACGTAGAACCTTGCCGCGCATTTAACGACCGCCCGCCGAACCTTTCACGTCGTAGCACCAGAGGGTGCCCCAGTCGTGGATGTAGAACCGGCCATCCGCAACGACGGGATAGGCCCAGGCCTTGCCATTGCCGCGGTCCGGGATGTTTGGCGGCGTGAATCGGCCGCGCTCGCGGTATTCTTCCGGCGTCGCTTCCACGAGTGCCACTTCGCCGTCGTTCTCGCCGTGCAGATACAATCGGCCGTCTGCATAGCATAACGACGCGGGGGCGATGCCGCGCTCTTGAGTCCAGTTGACTTCGCCCGTCTTGAAATTGAGGCACGCCATCGTCCCGCGAGTTGTCCCGTAAAGGTGGTCTCCCACCAGCACGGCGCCGCCGATGGCGGTGGGCAACTTGCGATCGAAATACACTTCCTCGGCTGCGATCATCCCGTCGTTCGCGGTGATCCGAACTACTCCACCGCCGGCATAGTGGCTGCCACTGTAGACATAACCGTCCTTTGCCACGGGAGTGCCAATATTCGCGGGACTGTTCTCCGCAGTGCGGTCATAGCGCCAGAGGAATTCGCCGGTGTTCGCGTCAACGCCAACGAGACCCTTGGCAAGAAACTGAACATATTGTTTGACGCCTCCGGCTTCGACAATGACTATCGAGGCGTAGCCGGCGTCATCCCCCTCGGGCACTTGCGATTTCCACACGACTTCGCCGGAATTCTTATCCAGCGCAACGAGCGTCGCCTCCTCGCCGCCGGGAGTGACGACGACCAGCTCGCCATCCACGAGCGGCGATTCGGAATACGCCCATTCGCCCGGCTTGCCGCCGAATTCACTGCGGACATTTTTCTGCCAGTGGACCCGGCCGGTCGCTCGCTCCAGGCAGGCCAGGTCGCCGTCGGAGCCGAGGGCATAGATCTGATCGCCGTCGATCGTGGGCGTCGATCGCGCGCCCGGATAGCTCGGTTGCTGATCGGGCTCTCCGACGTTGCCAATGCGCGTCGCCCATAGCCGCTCGCCATCTTCGACGTTGAGTGCCTGAACAAACTCATTCTCGAGGCCTTCGCTGCTGACGAGGTAGATGCGATCTCCGACAACCGCCGGCGTTGAAAAACCGTCGCCCAGGTCCGTTTGCTGCCAGACAAGCGGCGGCCCCTCTTCCGACCATTCCTGAAGCAGCCCGGTTTCTTGGGAAACGCCGTCGCGCTGCGGCCCGCGCCATTGCGGCCAGCTCGCCGCGAGCAATCCGATCAGCCCAGCTGACAACACGCAATGGATCAAGAAGCGCATTACGTTCACTCCCTTTCGACAGGATTTGGCCGAGTGCATTTTGGCGATTAGCCGGCGGGTCGGCAATGAGTGTAGGGGACGGGGGACAGGGGACAGGGGACGGGGGACAGGAGCCGAAATACATGGACCGCAGATGGACGCAGATTGACGCAGATGGTTGGATATTTGGACGGAAATCCGGGTTGATTGGCGCTGGTCGGCGGCAACAAAAAACAGATGCTCACAATCCTCCCCCCGGGGTTTTGCGCACCTGTAGCGGTTTGGATACAGCTTGCGACTGGGAGTGAAAAACGGGCTTGTTTTTTCGAAGATGACAGCGGGTCATCAAAAACTGCTTGTTTTTCCGAAGATGTCACGTTTGTCGAGGGGTCGAGGGTCGAGGGTTGAGGGACAGACAACGATCATTCGCTCGGCGCGCACGGGCAGCCAGCCGCCGGCCGACTAAACGGCCGGCAAGGGCGACCTGGGCACATAGTATACTTTAGTACACTTAGCCTAGCAGAAGCGGTGGCCAAAAGCGAGAGGCTTGGTGGGGTCAAGAGTCGAGGGTCGAGAGTCGAGGGCCAGAAGTGAGCCGTCAGCTTTCAGCAGTCAGCCGTCAGTCGGAAATGGCCACGAAGAACACGATGAGGCACGAATGAGAGTCGAGGGTCGAGGGACAGAAAGGCGTTTGTGTGTGGATGGCGCGCATGCTTCTCGTGAACAGCTAAGGGCTAAAAGCTGCCTGATGACGGCTGGTCGTGATTGCTGAAAGCTGACGGCTGAAAGCTGACGGCATCTGCTGCCCCGGTCGTGTTACCGCACGGCCGGGGTTTAGTCGTCTGCCTCAGTGTAATTACAAAAACATTACGTGTCAATAGGAAGCCGGAAAAATCCCGGCTTGACACGTAAGGTTTTCGTCAGTACGATGGCGACATGGGAAGAAAGAAAGCTAAGCCCGCCGGACGGCCCCGAAAGCCCGCAGAATCGGCCAAGAGCCACTTATTGCAAGTGCGGCTTCAGGAGACAGAGCGCGAGGGCTTCGCGGCTGCGGCGGAACTGAGCGGCCTAGACGTGTCAGCGTGGGTGCGGCATACACTGCGAAGTGCTGCCAAGAAAGAGCTAAGAGACAACGGTGAGAGCGTACCGTTCATCAACAGGTAGGGCGGGCTATCGAACAGGGCGACGGGACTCCCCGCCGGGCGAGACTGCTTTAATGGCTTGAGATAGTTTGTAGATTGCTATCTTGGTAGCCTGTTCATATCTTGCCTGCGCCAGCCTCGCCTTCATTTCAGCCTCCGTCATTTGCGACTTTTTTGTCGGTTGGCTGTGCATTTGATTCTTCTTCCTCCCCTAATTGTTCCAAAAGAGTCTTTCTTCGTAAAGTATTTCGCTCTTTTTGTAAAGATCGAATGAACTCGCTAGCTTCGCTTAACCATTTATCATCACCGACTTTACGTTTCTCCGCGATTGCTTTAAGTGGTTCCGCTCTGTCGCATAGAATCTCGATGGACCCACTTCCATCAATGATGCCAAAGTCGAACAAATCGCCCACGCCCGGCGCACGAGATGCTATGCGTGTCGCTTCAAACACCTGCATCAACACGTCTTCCAATCGCAATTCCGGGTGGCATCTGCCTGAAATAAGTTGATGCATACCAAGCAGCCCACCAGAGCCAATCGACACAAAACCAATGGAATCCCAGCACCATGACCTACCGGGGTCTGCAACCGTGTATATGTGCGCCCTCGGTCCGGCCATTCCAGCGATCATAATTTCTAAGTTCATATCATAGCGTTCAATCTCAGCCTGAATGTTCAGCAGGAGATTATCGGCCAGCACTCGATGCATTTGATAATAGTCAGTAAAGCTGTTGATTGACCGTGGCTTCAAATATTGATCTACAATCTGCTGTTGGCGAGTCGCCTGATAGGCATCCTTTATTGTCCGAACAATGTATTCGACGGACGGAAATTTATGTTTGAGCAACTCGTCGCGCACAGCCATGAGCAATTCTCGGTGAGCGAGCGCGTTGCCAGAAGTAAGCGCGGAACACGTATCAACGATAGATGTAATCTTCCGTGATGATGGATGCTCAAACTCTATCGTTTGCGTCGAGACCATCCTATCGGCGGCAACTACAATACCTTCCGATTCATCTGGTTCCGTAAAAAGTGCGCCAAGGCAGCAGGTCATAGTTGGCTCGCGGGGATGCAGGTCTGGCAGGTCTGTTATGATGCCAAACCGCGCGGCCAAAAGCAAGAAAATTCTCGACCTGGAATGTGGCGAAACGCACTGGCCGGGCTGTATATTTCGTGGGGCGACCAAAAAACGAGGGTATCAGCCATGAAATATGTAGTGATTACCGACAATCGCGGCACGTTCGGTTTTACGCTCGGTCAGCTTGGATTAACCAAGGGAAACCTTGGCATCCGAGATGCTGACGGTACAGCTCACGCCTACCAAGGCACCGAAGTTATTGCTCTGATGCGCGAGGATTTTGCGCAGAAGTATGAGGAGATTCTTGTGGAGCTTGAGACCCTTCGGAATCGCAACGGCCACTAACCGCGTTTGCAATAGCCTGCTCGATGGCAGTGCCGAATTCCTTGGATGCTTCTGGCGTCAGTTTAATCACTTGGTTTTCGTCCATTGTACTTGCCTCTCTTGGTAGCGACTTTTTGTGCAGCCTACCGACTTATTGTGCAAGTCGCAACTTCGCGACACTTCTTGTGCAAAGCCGACAACTTTTGGCCACCGCCCCCGGTGCATCACCCATTGCTGTCGAACAGGAGGCAGCCGAGGGAGCAGAGAATCGAAGGCGGCGGAACTCGCTTGTGCGGCAATTGGAGCGTCAATCGCGAATGCCTCTATCGAGCCCTCTCCGAACGCGGTAACCCCCGGCTCTCGACGTTGACAGCGGTGCTCAAGGCGGTCGGCCTGAAACTCACCGTCGAGGCGGCGGAACACGGGCGATAGGAATATTCTTGGCGGGCACGTATCCCAACGGGATTGAACTCCGCAGCTCGCCGCGGCGGTGGGCCTCGATTCGTCCGTGAAGCGCGGCGCCGAACTGGCTCGGACATGACTTCCTCGCCCGGCCGTGTGAGGCTCTGCAGCAGTTGAAAAGCAAGATCGGCCCGCGGGATCCTTCCTAGTTGGGCCGTTTTGCGATATACTTGAGGCATGGCTACTGCAACGGTACTCGACCGAATCTTTGATCCGCTGGGCGAGGTGCTGACGCCGGAGTCGGCACGGCGGTTGGTGGCGTGGCGCGCCGATGAAGAAACCCAGCGCCGGCTCGACGAGTTGGGCGATAAGTGCAACGAGGGCGAGCTGACCGCCGCCGAGCGCGAGGAGTACGAGGCCTACGTGCGGGCCATCGACTTCATCGCCATTCTTCAAGCCAAGGCCCGTGCCGTGCTGCAGCGTAACGGCGGCTAGCCATGGACGAAGCGATCCGCCAATTCGTGCGGCAGCGAGCCGGGCAGCGTTGCGAGTATTGCCGTATTCCACAAGATGCCCTGCCCTGGGCCAGGTTTCACATTGAGCACATCCGCGCACGCCAACACGGCGGCTCCGACGATGCGGAAAACTTGGCGCTGGCCTGCCGCCGCTGCAACGCCCGCAAAGGGCCGAACCTCTCCTCCGTCGATCCGGACACCGACGAACTCAGGCCCCTGTTCAATCCCCGGGCCGATACCTGGAGCGAGCACTTCACTCTGGTAGAACATCGCATCGTCGGCCTGACCGACCTCGGCCGCGCCACGGCGACGCTGCTGGACATGAACGATCCCGAACGTGTTCAACTTCGCGCAGAACTCGCCGCCCTCGATCAGGATGTGGTCTGAATAATGGCGAGGGTTTCTTCTAAGCTGAAAACCCGCAGCTCGCCGCGAGCAACGCGCTGAGAGCGAGACCGCTGCCGATCAGAATGAAGAGAAACGTATTCCAGCATTTCGCCTTGGCGGCGCCGCTACAGAATGGTTGTAATGTTACCGGTAAGCCTCCAATTTTAGTCCAGCGTTTGGCACTTAGGCTGATTTTCCGTGCTTGCGGCAGCGTGGATATTCTTTGGCTTCTATGGAGCCGTGTCAATCGCCGCTGTTTCAAGGGTATCAACCGAGTTTTGCATCCGAGCGGCTGATGATCGCGCCAGCGGGTCCTATAATGGAGTCCGCTGCACGAAGCGCAGTCTCAGATCGGAGCTTCGCCAATATGTCGATCGCTTCTCCCGCATTCGCCGCCGTCCGGCCACGCGTCATTGAGCATCCCAGCGGCGAGTCGCGGCTTCTCGATGATGTCATGTCGGAAGTCGCGGAAGAGTTTTCAACCGGCATTATCCGAATTACCGGTGGACCGGGCAGCGGGAAGTCCACCGCCTTAGCCCATCTCGCGGCCGTGTTCTCGCACGATGATCGCTTCATCTTTCTCGACGAGCCGAAGCCCGAAGAGATCGACGATTGCGCAGACGGCGCATTGGTCGTCGCCACCATGCCACGCGGTGGTGGCCGCGGAAAAGAGCTGGCCCTACAGGCATGGGGACGCGACGAGTTGATCGAGTACCTGCTGGTCAAGCATCATGATGCGTGCGGGGGCGTGATCCAACGACTTGGCGCTGCCGCCCACTGGTCATGGCCGCCCGAGCTTGCCTGCATCGTTTTGGATCGGTTCATTGCCGACGAGTCATTGCATGATGCAACCATAGCGCTGCTCCAGCAGGTATATGAAGGAATACCCGATCTTAAGCAACTGTCGGCCGCAAACTGGTTTTGCTTGGCGATGCTACGGCGAAGAGAACCGGAGTTCGAGACCGCGACGGCCGCGTTTTCTAATAGCGACTGCCCGCCTTCTGTGCGGAAGCTATTGCGGCACAAGCGGGTTCAGCTCCCACTGGCTTCGGATCGCCTCATCAGCACGATCAAAAACGGCGATTTCAGTGATTTGGAGCAGCAGGTACCCGCTGAACTTGTGGAACTCACCGGCCAGCGCTGCCGCGATGACACGCCGGCATTGGATCGCCTGCGCAATCGTCTTTCTTCGCAGCGGGGCGAAGCAGCGCACCCAATGGCCGCGAGCATCCTCGTTGCCGCGGATCCCGCATGGAAACCGCCGAAGCGGCGGGATTGGAGTCTTTCCGGGGCGATCTTCAGCAGCGCGCGTTGGTCGGGCATCGATCTTACTCGCGCAAAACTCACATTTTGTAATTTCCGTGATGCCGACTTAAGAGCGGCAGCGCTCGATAAGGCCTTGCTTGAAAGCGCGCGGTTTGACGGCGCGGATTTGCAAAAAGCAAGACTGATCGCTGCCTCGGGAACGAACGCGTCTTTCTGCCAAGTCAACTTAGCATGCGCCGATCTGACCGGAGCACAACTCGGTCGCAGTGACTTCACGGCAGCCGACTTAAGCGAAGCCGTGCTCACGGAGGCAAACCTCACAGGAGCCAATTTATCGTCCGCTCTCTTCCGGCAGGCTGACCTGTCGCGGGCCTGCATGTCGGAAACGACCCTTGACGACTCCGATTTCACCGATGCCGTGTTGCGTCAAGCGAACCTCACCCGCGTCGATTTACGCAACGCGCGTTTGGATGGGGCCTGTTTAGAGCAGGCCGTTCTTGCGCAGGCGCAAATGGAGGATGTTCGCATCGTCGGTGCTCAACTTCGAGATGCCGTGCTGAACGGCGCGCATCTCACTGGCTCCTCGTTGCCGGCGGCCGACCTTCGCGGCGCAAATCTGACGGACGCCGGCCTGGCCGAAATTGACTGGGAAGAGGCCGATTTGCGCGGCGCCGATTTACGGCGCGCAACGTTCCACATGGGCTCTTCACGCAGCGGACGAGTCGGCAGCCCGATCGCGTGTGAGGGCAGCAAGACCGGCTTCTACACGGATGACCTGGAAGACATGACCTTCAAGCCGCCGGAGGAAGTACGCAAAGCGAACCTCCGTGGAGCGGACCTGCGCGACGTCCATGCAGAGGGCGTCGATTTTTATCTTGTCGACCTCCGCGACGCGAAGATGCATCCCATCCTCCGCGAACAGGCACGACAGTCCGGGGCAATCTTGGAAGATTTCGCGTCGTAATCGTCCGACTTAGGTCTCTAACTCCCATTGCCGATTTTCGCGGCGTTCGCCAAACTGTTGCCCATGGTCGAGCTGCTTACCGCATCGTCGTTGTTGGCACTCGTCGCGCTGACCGCACTCGAGATCGTGCTGGGCGTCGACAATCTGGTGTTCATCGCGATTCTCTCGAACCGGCTGCCGCCAGAAAATCGGCCGATGGCGCGGCGGTTGGGGCTCGCAATGGCCGCGCTGGGGCGGATTGTGTTGCTGCTTGCGGCCTCGTGGGTCATCACGCTCGAGCAATCCAAGCTGATACACGTCGGCCAATGGGACCTCACGATTCGCGATCTCGTGCTGCTGGCCGGCGGACTGTTCCTGTTGGCCAAGGCGACCTGGGAGATTCATCACACGCTCGAAGGAGAAATCCATCACGCGGATGCGGCTGCGCGGCAGAAAGGCGTGAGTGTGCCCAACGTCATCGGGCAAATTCTGCTGTTGGACCTGGTGTTCTCGATCGACTCGGTGCTGACGGCCGTCGGCATGGTGGAGCCCGAGAAGTTCACGTCGGCGCCCCTGCCCTTCACCAGCGTTCCCTGGCCGGCCATGGCGATTATGAGCACGGCCGTGCTGGCCGCCGTGGCGGTGATGATCTGGTTTATCACGCCCGTTTCCCGGTTTATCGACCGTCATCCCACCGTGAAGATGTTGGCGCTGGCGTTTCTGCTGTTGATCGGCGTCATTCTCGTGGCCGAGGGATTGGGCCAGCACATTCCGCGCGGATACATCTACTTTGCAATGGGCTTCAGCATCTTCGTCGAGATGCTGAACCTGAAGCTCCGCGCTCGACACGAACCAAAGCCGGCCGGCTGACATACACCCGATCGATCTAGTGCGAGATGACAACAGACAAAATCGAAACCTGGCGCGAGGTATTCACGAATTGGCCGGCGAGCATTCCACGTCGCGGTGTCCTGGTCAGCACGCTCAACGAAACCTTGCCGTTCAAGAGCTTCATGACCAAGGGCGACATATTGCTGTTGGAGCGCGCCATCCCGGACCCATTCGGCACGCGATTCATCGTGCTGGCCTTCGATGCCATCCACATGCTGAAGCTGACCGACCCGCTGAAAGAGTCGGTGCTCACCGGCGCGGGCTACGTTGGCCAGCTCGCGAAATAGTAGTTGAGCTCAATAAGAGCGGCGATGACATCGCCGGCTTTATGTCGATGGGCGGCGACTGCGTGGCCGCAGTCCAACCAAGCCAATTGCCATAAGGGCCATGACGACGCTGCCCGGTTCCGGCACGGCGTAGAAGTAATGCCCGGCCGCGTATTCGGCGATAGCATTGCCCAGCGCGATGCCGTCTTGCTGGTCGAAGAGCCAGTGGACGCCGAGGTAAATGCGGCTCATTCCGTTTTCGCCTTCAGGCGAGTCCTCCATGCCGGGACCCAATGGAGCAACCTGGGTGAATCTGACAAAGTTCCGCGTGCCTCCACCGCCTGCTTCGTTCGAGGCTAGCACATATTGGGTTGTGACTTGATCGGCGCCAATCGAGGCATCGGCGACGCTGAAGTCATTCGTCCCGTAGAATAGCTCCAAGGTTTTGAAGATAGCTCCACCCATCGTGGCGTGACCGGACGTGTACGCCGGGAACGGCGGCGTGAAATCGTCGGCCGCGCCCGCGTGATCGAAGCCCGGTGAGCCCAGATACACCCAGTTCGGATCCTCGACGGTCGCCGGGTTGTCGTCGTCATGGGTGGCGTCGGCGCGAATCGCCGTGATTGGCCGCCAAAAGTCTACTTCATACTTGACGTCCCAGGCCGCAATCGCGGCATCGGCCTGCGCCACCGAGGCCATGGCGAACATCCGAGCATTGTCGGCCGGCGTGTTGCCCGCCTGCTCGGCGATGTCGAGCATGTTTTCCGAAAACAACACGGGCGGCGGCCCGACACCCGGTGCGCCGGGAAGGTTGGGCCGGTCATACGCCCAGAACAAGCCGATCGCGGTCTGATCGGGAGTGCGTACCGCACTATTGCGCGCGCCATAATCTTTTACCTGATTGAATGCATCGACGTATTCTTGGTCGTTGAAGGCCGGAACACCGACTAGCGCATCGAAGTGGTCGCTATTGGGCATCGCCCAGGGAGTCACGAAACCCCAGTCCGAACCCCACCCTTTTTGATCCGGTGTAATCATTGGATCTGGGCTCCAGTGACCGGGCGCAATGGTCGGCGTATACGCGTCGGGCAAATTGTGACCGTCGTTCGCGTGCGCGTCGACATAATGCTGGCCAATGTGATTCCCCAGCGCAATGCCGGCCGTTTTTGCCTGGCTATCGGCAATCGCCCCCAGCCGCGCCGATAAAACGCTGTCCAATGTGGCCTGTTGCTCGCCATATGTATTAGAGATTACTACGTACGCCGCTTGCGCCACAGCTGCGTCAAGATTTGCGCCAGGCGCCAATGTACGTACTTTGAATGGGGAGTGTGTGCGATCGATGGCCTGAAACACGTCGTAGATCGCCCCGTTCATCATCGCCATCGCACGAGTTGGGTTGCCGGGATTGTGCTTGCTCGGCGTCGCAATAATCGCATCATTGAGTGTCTCATTCCAAATAGTTACAACGTCGGCCCGCGCCCGGTAACCGGACAAAGCCAAGATTGCGACAATCATCAAGATCAAGTTGCGATTCATCGAGATATTCCCCACTCGACCAGCGTGTTCCCTAACAAAAACGATGACCCCAGCCGCGAACGGCTGAAGGCCATCACGCGATAGATTGATTCAGCATCGAGAAAGACAGGCGCTCCGGAGACGAACTCTGCAGTTAGAACGTAGAACCCGGCCGCGCGCCGATGCTGCCCGATGGAATTAGAACACTCCGCTAAGAGAGCCGCCAAAATCGGTCGAACGAACACTATTAGGATGAGCGGCCGCCGCATTTATGTCAAGAAGTTTTGTCGCAGTTCGATTACGCCTGTAATGCCGGCAATGCGGCCGGACCTGCAAATCAAGCCGTTTTCTCGGCCGATTTTGGGGGGGGCAGGTCAGCTTCGCGGACGCAAAGGCGTTCGATGCTGGTGGCCCGGCCGGTTTCGGGATCCACGGTCACGATCGTGCCGCACAGGCGCACGTCCCCTGTCGCCACGTCGAATTCGGTGGGTCGGCTGGTAAGTGTCGTTTCCATGACCCGATCGATCCGGCGGCCAATGATGCTCTCGAACGGCCCCGTCATGCCGACGTCGCACTGAAACGCCGTGCCGCCCGGCAGAATGCACTCGTCGGCCGTCGGCACGTGCGTGTGCGTGCCGAGCACCGCGGTGACCCGGCCGTCGAGGTATCGGCCCATCAGCTGCATGTCGCTGGTCGCTTCCGCGTGAAAGTCGATCAGCCGCACGGGCACCTCGCCGGGCATGGCGGCCAACACGCGATCGGCCGCCTGCCAGGGGCTATCGACCGGCTTCATGAACAACCGGCCAAGGAAGCAGGCAATCGCCACCGGCACTCCGTTGCGAGCCGTCACCACGGCCCAATCGCGGCCCACCGATTCGGGCGGCAGGTTCGCCGGCTTGACGATGTTCGGCTCGCTCTCCAGCACCGAGTAAATTTCCTTGCGGCGATACACGTGATCGCCGAGCGTGATCGCGTCCACGCCGGCCCGCGTCAATTCACGATAAATGGCCGGCGTGAGCCCCGAGCCGCCCGCCGCGTTCTCTGCATTCGCCACGATAAGATCAAGATTATGTTGTGCTGCCAAAGCTTCGACAGCACGACATACGATTTGTCGCCCCGGTTTTCCTACAATATCGCCGATGAAAAGGATGCGCACGGTTGTTAGTCGTCAGTTGTCAGTTGTCAGTTGTCAATCTTCTATTGTCGATGGTCGCTGATAAAAGTCGTTTGCAACGAACAACGGACCACGGACGACGGACAAACTACCTCGCCGTTTCAGTGAATCGGGTTTCGCGGATCATCGTGACGCGGATCTCGCCCGGGTAGGTCAACTGTTGCTCGAACGCCTTGGCGATATCGCGGCAGATTTTGGCTGCCGATTCGTCGGTGGTCAGCTTGGTGCTGGCGATAACGCGGACCTCGCGGCCGGCCTGAATCGCGAACGCCTGCTCGACGCCCTGAAAACCGGTGGCAATCGTTTCCAGCTCTTGCATCCGCTTGATGTAACGGTCGAGCGTTTCCCGCCGGGCGCCGGGCCGCGCCGCGCTGCAAGCGTCGGCCGCCGCCACGAGCACCGTGTAAGGCATGTCCGGCCGAATGTCGTCGTGGTGGCCGAGCGCGGCGTGGACCACTTCGGCCCCCTCGCCGTAGCGCTTGAGCAGATCGGAGCCGATTTGCGGGTGGCCGCCTTCCATGTCGTGGTCGGCCGCTTTGCCGATGTCGTGCAGCAATCCGGCCCGCCGCGCCAGGTCGGCATCGAAGCCCATTTCCTCGGCAATCATGCCGGAAACGAACGCCACTTCGATCGAATGCCGCAGCACGTTCTGACTGTAGCTGGTGCGATAGTGCAGCCGGCCCAAGAGGTTGACGACCCGCTCATTCAGGCCGCGGATTTGAGTTTCCTGCACCGCTTCCTCGCCGTAGCGGCGAATCTGTACTTCCACTTCTTTTTGCGTTTCTGCGACTAGCTCCTCGATCCGCGACGGGTGGATCCGGCCATCGGCGATGAGCTTGTTCAGCGAGCTGCGGGCGATTTCGCGGCGCACGGGATCGAACGCGCTGACGATCACCACGCCCGGCGTGTCGTCGATGATCACGTCGACGCCGGTAGCCTTTTCGAACGAGCGAATATTCCGCCCTTCGCGGCCGATGATGCGGCCTTTCATTTCATCGCTCGGTATGTCGACCGTGCTGGTGGTGGCTTCGGCCGTGTGGGCGGCGGCGAAGCGCTGGATACACGTTAAGAGGATTTCCTTCGCCTTCAGCTCGGAGACCGCCGTCAACTCTTTTTCGTGCCTAAGAATGAGCGCCCCTTGCTCGTGGGCCAGTTCCTGATCCAGTCGCTCGAGCAGCCGGCGCTTGGCCTCCTCCGGTCCTAAGCCGCTGATCTGGTGCAGCGTTTGCCGCTGAATATCGAGCAGCTTGTCCAACTCCGCTTGCCGGCGATTCGCATCCTCCAACTTTTCGCTGAGTTTGCGCTGGTTGTTTTCAACCATCTTCTCCTGTTTCTGGAGCTGCTCGCCACGTTGTTCGAGCAAGTCCTGCTGCTTGTCGAGATGGCGCTCGCGCTCGAACAGCTTTTGACGATTGTCGTTCAGTTGTTCTTCGATGCGTGCTTTTTCGCCGAGTGCCAGCTCCTTGGCCTCGACCTCCGCCTCCTTGCGCCGCGCGCCGGCCTGGATCTCGGCCTTCTCGATGATCTGCTGGGCCTCTTTCTCCGCATCGCGTTTCCGCAAGTAACCGAGCAGCTTCACGACGCCCATGCCCATGAAAGCCGCCACCAATGCGACGAGAATAATCAGCCACGGATTGGTGTCCGTCGCCGGCTGAGCGAGCACGATGAGAGAAACATCTGGCGACACGGGCCGCAGCTCCTTCGTCGGATCAGCCAGCCGCTGAAATGATGTGCCGGGCAGAAAGAAACACGGACGCGCGCCTCTAGATGTCGAAGGCTAGTCCGTTCACGGCAACGAGCGAAACGTTGCCGCCGAGCCGCAGACGCGACACGATCGAGTGAGTTTCAAGACCAGGACCCGCTCCGGGAACCGCCGATGCCGGGCGCTTGATCCGCATGCGCCCGGGCCGGACAATGGCCATGGAGAGGTACTGCCACGAAGGACTGCGGCCCAGTCAGTGGGCCGGCACGCCCTCGCGAGGTATCGAACCAGAAAACCGGTTCTCCGGCCACAGACGGCCGCTTGCCGATCGGCGCGTAGGCCCACCGCTGCGGGCCGACATTCCATGCGCCGGGCTGCCGTCTGTCACCGTGCCGCCGATTACGCATCCCCGCAGCGATCCGAGTCACCATGGCGACGACCAGTGCCATGGCCGAAGCGAGGACACGAAAACCGAGCGATTCAGTAATGGTCAACGACTTACTTGAACTCATCACAAACAATCGTATGTAGCGTTGCGTTCTGCCCGGCCCGCCGCAGCGAGCCGAATCAACACATTTAATTCCGAATTGAAGATAAGCAGTGGTTTCTTAACCAACCGCGAGTCCCGGCGGGATAAACTCACCGGCTCGCAAGATTCTGAAGCCAGCTTATTGCCCGGAGTAATTTGCCGCCGGGCAATGGAAATATGTTATCACATCTTCCCCCAGCCGCAACCCAGTCGCGGTGTACAAACCATGGCAGACGCGCGGGGGGCGGAAGAGCCAGCCTGCTCAATCCGCAGGGTTTGACTGTCTTGCGTCCTTACCCAAGCGGCGAAGCCGCCGTGAGCGCTTGTAGGAAATGATCACGACTACCTTTAACGACCATGCCTTGGAATCGCGCTTCAACGCGGCTTGGCCGGCCCACTCGTGGTGCGATTCGCACGTCGTGCTCGCCGTATCGGCCGGGCCGGATAGCGTGGCCATGCTGCGCGCTGCCGTGGCACTCAAACAGGCGGCCGGCGGCAGCGGCAGGCTCTATGTCGCTCACCTGAATCATGCGCTGCGGGGCACCGAAGCGGACATCGATGAAACTTGGCTTACAGCACTCTGCACGCGGTTGAGTCTGCCGTTGGAGGTTGGCAAGGCCGACGTGGCGGAAATCGCCGCCCAGCTTGGTGACGGCCTCGAGTCGGCCGCCCGTGTGGCCCGCTACGATTTTCTCGCGCGCACGGCCGAACGCGTCGGGGCACGGTTCGTCGCCACCGCTCACACAGCGGATGACGACGTCGAGACGATCCTGCACCACATCATTCGAGGCACAGGACTCGCCGGCCTGGCGGGAATTCCTGGCGTTCGGCCGCTGTCGAACAGCGTATCATTGGTCCGGCCGCTGTTGGGTGCGCGCCGGCGAGAGTTACTCGAATACCTAGCCGCCCTCAAGCAGGATTACCGCATCGACACGTCGAACGCCGATCCGCAATGGACCCGCAATCAACTGCGACACCAATTGCTGCCCACACTGCGCGAGCATTACAACGCCAATGTCGACGCGGCACTGCTGCGGTTAGCCACCCAGGCGAGCGAGTCGCAGCAGCTGATCACCGATCTGGCGGGCGAACTTGCCCGACAGTGTGTGGCCATGGGGTACTGCAAACCCCCGCTTGCCGATGGCTCCCCAGTAGTGCGTCGCGTCCAAATCGATTGCCGACCCCTCGTGGATCAGCCTTCGCTCGTGATTCGAGAAGTGTGCAAGAATGCGTGGAACGAAGCGCGTTGGCCGCAACAGGCAATGGGCTACGACCAGTGGCAGCAGCTAGCTGAGCTGGTGCACGGTGACGGCGATTTGCCGGCAATCAACTTGCCCGGGAATATCAGGGCCTGTCGCGAGGGGCATCTTCTTGTCCTGGACCCCCTCGACTTGGCTTGACCCTGTAGTGGGGCCATTCGTACCATATCGCCCCAAACTGCGCAGCCGCACCAAATTTTTAGCGCACGCGCTCGTGCTGCGCGTGCGTTCGTGCCTGCGCGCAGCTTCGTGGAACGGACAATCCTGTCGGTCCGATCCGAAAGTCGCCGACAACGGACAGGATTGGTCCGTCCTACGCATTACGACGTCACCTTCAGGACCGCCTCCATTTTCACTCGACTCGTTAACTTCTGTTGGTCGCTTTTCCAGTGGTGCCTTCTGCTGGGCGTCGCTGCTGGACTCGTCGTGGGCGGCTATCTGTATCTGCGACTCGACGACGAAATTCGCCGGCAGGTCGAGAAACGACTGGCCGATCACTACGCGCAGCTTCGCGTCCACGTGGGCCGGGCCCGGTTCGAACCGGACCACGGCATCGCCGTCTACGACGTCGCGCTGCTCGACCCGCAGCCCAGCGGCGACGCCGTCCCGCTGATCACCATCGACGAGCTTCACTTAATCGGGAAGCTGCGCCTCGAGGAGCTGGTTTCCGACCGGTTGAAGATTGACGAGATCGTCGTCCGCCGTGCCAGGCTGCGGGCACATCGTCAGCCAGATCAAAAATGGAACATCGCCGCCCTGACGCCGTTTCCCGATTTGAGTGACAGCTCACCTCTGATCAGGGTCGAAGACGCCACTGTCGTGGTGGAGGACGCAACGCGCGGGAAGTCGATCGCACAAACGGTGCAAGGCATCGATCTGACACTCACGCCGGTGGAACTAAACGACGCCCCCACCGCTGGCGCAATGACGCGATTTCGGGTTGCCGGCACCGCAAGCGGTTTGCCGGCTCGCGAGATGCGTGTCGAGGGAGAAATCGATACGACGTCCGGCGACTTTGACTTGAGCATGAACGTGACCGGGTTGGAGGTCACCTCGCAGCTGATTGCCGCGCTGCGTGGCATAGGAGCCCCCGAGCTGAATGGAGCGGATCTATTCGGCCGGGCCGATATTGCGGTCCATGTGAGGCAGGTCGATCGAGTGCCGAACTGGTCCGCCGCGGTCAAGCTCGACCGCGGCCGCATTGCCCACCCCAGGCTGCCGGAACCGCTCAGTGACGTCGCTTTCACTTGCCAGGCAAATTCGAGCCGTCTTCACGTCGAGCGACTAACTTGTCGATGCGGCCCGGCCAACATCGTGGTGGCCGCCGAGCGCGCCGGTTGGGCGACGAGCGCGCCGCTCGCCGTGGCCGCGAGAATCGTCGACTTGCCGCTCGACGAGCGATGGCCCGCAATCTTGCCGGAGTCGTTCGCGCGAGTCTGGCAACGATTCCAGCCCGCCGGGCTCGTGGATGCCGAGGTCCGGGCCACGTTCGACGGCCAGCAGTGGCGGCCGCAGCTCTCGGCCAACTGTCGCGGGCTATCGTTGACGGATGCTGCGAAATTTCCCTATCGGCTCGCGCAGACGACCGGCCGAATCGAATACACGCCGTCGCAAACGGACGCGCCGGATAAGCTGCGGCTCGACCTGACTGGAGTCGGCGGAGGGCGGCCGATCCGCGTCGAGGCGGAGTTGACGCATCTCGCTCCATCCGAATCGGCTGGCGTTGCTACTGAGGCCGGCCTGGCAACGCGAAGCGCAGCTGAACTACCGACCAACCGCACTGCTAGTTACCGCGACGGCGTTTCAACCGGCCAGTTGCCATCTCCGCGGCGACATCCGCTCGGCTGGGTTCAGGTTAGCGGCGCCGATATCCCGCTTCACGAGCCGCTCATCGCCGCCCTGCCGGAGAAAGCGGGGCGGCTCGTGCGCTCGCTGCGGGCGCAGGGCTCCATTGATTTTCAATTTCGCGCCGAGTGGAGCCAGTTGTCCCAGGGCCGCGCGGAAGTAACCCAAGACATTCGGCTAAAAAATTGCGCGATCCTCTACGAGCGGTTTCCGTACCCGCTGGATCAGGTCGAAGGCCTCGTGACGCAGCGCGGCGGAATCTGGACCCTTCACGACGTCCAAGGCCGGGGGTGGAACGATTCCACGGCGGTCGTATGCCGCGGCCAAACGTCGCCGCGCGGCGAGGATTTCCATACCGACATAACGTTGCAAGCCACGAACGTCGCGCTGGACGACAATCTCAAGCTCGCGCTGCCGACCGCGGCACAGCAGGCCTGGGAAGAGTTCCATCCCCTCGGTCGAGTCGATTTCGACGTCCATGCGATTTGCGAACCGGGCCAGTCCGAACCGCGGATCGATGCGGTGATCAAGCCGCGGGACCGCTCCGTTTCGATCGAACCGGCGAAGTTTCCGTATCGCATCGAGCAGATCGAGGGCGTCGCCGCGTATCACGACGGGCAAGTCGAGCTGCGCAATGTCATCGGCCGGCACGATCGCGCTATCTATTCGGTCGCGGCCGGCGCGTGGCAACCCGCGCCGGGTGGATGGCAGCTGACCCTCACGGGCGTCAATGCCGACCGACTGACGCCGCATCGCGACCTGGTGGTCGCGCTGCCGCCGCGGTGGCAGCGACTGATCGAGCGCTTGCAGCCCAGCGGCACATTTGGCATCTACAACAGCAACATGAACTTTGCCAAATCGCGAAACTCCGATCACATCGCGGCCTCATGGGACGCGAATCTGGATTGTCACCAGGCCAAATTGAGCGGCGAGCTGCCGCTGCAGGGCCTCACCGGCGGCGTTCGCCTCGTGGGGCGGCACGACGGCGAGTCCTCGTTCTCCACCGGCGAATTGGCGCTCGACTCCCTGGTTTGGAAAGACATCCAATTCACCAATGTTCGCGGGCCGCTGTGGGTTGATCCGGCCCGCAGCTTGCTGGGCGAGACGGCGGCCCAAAAACAGTCCCAACCGCCGCGGCGAATTACCGCCGATGCCTATGGCGGCAGTCTTGCCGCGAACATTGAAGTCCAGCACGACCCCGCGGTGAGCTACAAACTTGATCTCGCCCTGGGCGGCGCGAGTCTCGCCCGCTTCGCCAACGAACGACTCGGCGGGCCGAAGAATATGAACGGCACCGTCTCCGGTCGGCTCTCCGTCTCTGGCGCCGGGCTTTCCACCCAAACTCTTCAAGGCTCCGGCGATTTGAGCGTGGTCGACGCCAACATCTATGAATTGCCATTCCTGGTTGCCATGTTGAAAGTGCTGAAGGTTCGCACGCCGGATACCACGGCCTTCAACCGCTGCGACATGCAGTTCAAAATCCAAGGCGAGGGCCTCCAATTCGAAAAGCTCAATTTGCTGGGCGACGCGGTGAGCCTGTACGGCAAAGGCGAGTCGGGCTTCGATCGCCGCCTCGACCTGGTGTTCTATACTTTGCCGGAGCCGGCCAACCTGCCGATCCCGTTGTGGAAGACCATCGCCGGCCAGGTCAGCCAGCAAGCGTTGCAGTTGAGAGTCGTCGGCACATGGGAAAAGGCCGAGGTTCAACCCCAAACGTTGCCGGCGTTCAATCAAGTGTTGGAGCAAATCCAGGCGAGCGCCGCCACGATGGCGCCGTCCCCGGCCACGAGGGACGCGACTTTGCCTGCCCGCTAAAATGTAACAGGCACCGGGCACCCGGCAGCCGGTTTAGCCGGGTGCCGGGTCGGTGTGCCGTTCGCCGCCGGAAGTTACGGCACGCGGAGCGTGCCTACTACGAGGAGATCGACCATGAGCATGGCACCGCTCGGTGGAATCCTGGGCAGCGCGGCCGGCGTGCCCCACTCGCAAACCGCCGGCGAGACCGAACGCGCGCAAAAGGACTCACTTGCTCAGCAGCGGACCGTGGACGCGGACCAGCGGGCCGAGTTGGCCGCCGGAATCGGCCAGACCGAACAAGACCAGGAAAGCTCGGAGCGCGACGCCGACGGCCGCCGGCCCTGGGAAGCACCAGCGCAAGCTGCCAAGGATGGCAAAAACGAAGAGTCTGCCGACACACCAATCCGTCAAAGCAAAGACGCCACCGGCCAATCCGGCACCCAACTCGACCTGACTGGCTGAAGTCGTCAGTCTTCAGTTGTCAGTTGTCAGTTGTAAGCCGACAATCAATCAATGCGGTGTCCACCGGACTATGAGACCTGACCACTGAAAACTGAAAACTGAAAATTGACGACTCACGAAAATGCACTTCACCAAAATGCACGGCGCCGGCAACGACTACGTGTACGTCGATTGCTTTGCCGAGCCTGTGCCGTCAAACATTCCTGAATTGGCCCGCCGTATTTCGGAGCGTCGTTTCGGCGTCGGCTCCGACGGGCTGATCCTCATTTGCCCCTCGGAGCGGGCCGACGCCGAAATGCGGATGTTCAATGCCGACGGCTCGCCGGCCGAGATGTGTGGCAATGGCATCCGCTGCGTCGCCAAATACTTGTATGACCACGGCATCCGCCGCAAGGATTCGCTGAAAATCGAATCCGCCGGCCGGGTGCTGTCGCTGGACCTGAAAGTTTCCCGCGGCGTTGTCGACCAGGTTCGCGTCGACATGGGCGAGCCGATCTTGATTCCGGCGCAAATTCCCACGACACTCCGCTCGCCAACAGTAGGGCCGGCTG
>JBBDWY010000075.1:69923-81839 GCA_040902605.1 Pirellulales bacterium
CGGCACAGCCGGCCCTACGATGGATCGCCCGGAGCAGCCGGCGGTCGACGTGCCGCTAGCGGCGGACGGCCGCGAGTTTCGCGTCACCTGTGTTTCGATGGGCAATCCACATTGCGTGGTATTTGTCGACGAGCCGACAGATGACTGGGTTCTCGGTGTCGGACCGCAATTGGAGGCGGACCCACACTTTCCAAAACGGGTCAACGTTGAGTTCGCAAAAGTAATGAACGGTCGCGAGCTCCAGCAGCGGACTTGGGAGCGCGGCTCCGGCGAAACGCTCGCCTGCGGCACCGGCGCTTGCGCCGTGTGCGTCGCCGGCGTGCTGACGGGCCGAACCGGTCGAAGCGTGCAGATCCACTTGCGTGGCGGCGACCTCGACATCGAATGGAACGAAGCCGACAATCACGTTTACATGACCGGGCCGGCGGTGGAAGTTTTCACCGGCAATTGGAAGCAGTAACAAGGACAGTTAGCCCCCGGTCAGTGACCGGGGGCTAAATTGCATGGATGCGAAACCAATGGCACGCAATAAGAAACGCAAGCGCCGAACGCCCGCCTTCCTGATGCAGCTCGGCGGCCTCTTGACGGCCGAAGGCATTCGAGCATTGATGAGCACGCTTGAGTACCGGGCGGTGTTTTATGATCGAACGATCGACCCCATGCTTGGCATCGGCGGCCCGCGAATCTACATCTTCTGGCACGAGAACATCCTCATTCCGCTCTATCTGCGCGGGCACTGCAACCTCGCGATGCTCTTGAGTCAGCACGGCGATGCCGACGTTCTCGCCCGAGTCGCCTATCACCTTGGCTTCGACGTCGTTCGCGGCTCCACCTACCGCGGGGGCGCGCGAGCAATCTGGGAGCTCTCGGAGCGGAGTGGCAGCCAACACCTCACGATGACGCCCGACGGACCGCGAGGGCCGCGTCGGCATTTGGCACAAGGCCCGATCTATTTGGCCTCGCGGCTGCAGTTGCCGCTCGTGCCCACGGGCTTCGGCTACAATCGGCCGTGGCGGGCCAATAGCTGGGACCAGTTCGCGGTACCGCGGCCATTCTCGCGCGCTCGCGCAATCATCGGCCCGCCGCTGATGCTGCCACCGAATCTCGACCGCGGCGGCATGGAGCGCTGCCGCGAGCGCGTCGAGCGGCTGCTCACTTGCCTCACGTGCGAAGCCGAAGCGTGGGCCACCGCCGGCACGCGCAAGGCGGGCGAATTCGCCATCAGTCCCCAGGCCGCCCGGCCGACTTCCCTGCCAGCTCCGACACAGCGCACATTCGCCCCTTCCCGCGCTGCTTAATAAATAGCGCTAGCAGAACGCTGCCACACATCAAAATCATGCTGCTTGGCTCCGGCACAGCAGTTTGGGAAGGCGAGGCTTCTGCCGAGCCATTCGCCGCAGCAGCGCCGCTACCCGCCGTCGCGCCGAAGTGCGCCCGCCACGTGTCGTAACCGGCTTGGGTGCCATCGTTCTTACGCCACACGACGTAATCGGCCGCGTCGACAGTGCCGTCGGCGTTGTAGTCGCCGTCCAGCGCAGGGACAACGGACAGCACGACGCTCTGGGCGTTGTAAGTCACCTCAAAGGACAGATTCGGCACGGAGGGCAGCAGTTGCGTGTCAAACGTGTCGTCCACGTCGTCAGCCGTGAGGATGGTAAACATCTGCCCAATAGTCGGCGTGAAGCCGTCGATGAGGTTCACGGTGAGCGTGCCGCCGAGAGTGGCGTTATCGGTGACAAGCAACTGGTCGTAGCTGGAGGCGGAGGCGAGTTCGATGACGAGCTCGCCGATGGCGGTTTGCAGGTAATCGCCGTCAATGGTGAGCGCGCCAGGCGAGGTGCCAGGCGAGACGAGTCCGCCGTTTTCCACAATGCCGACGATGTTGCCGTCACCATGTAAGCTGCCGAATTCACCGACGATGACACTAGCTGCACTGACCACGCCGCCGTTGGTGACAGTGAGATTCGCGTCGCCGCCGTCGAAATCGAGGCTGACATTCAGGTCGTTGGTGATCGTCCACATCGAACCGATACCATCGACGGCAACTTCGCCGGTCGAGCCGTCGCCATAGCCGATGACAGCGCTGGCGCTGGCGGCTTGACCACCGGCGGAGAGCTCCAGCTTACCGTGAGCGTTGCCGCTGCCTACCGACACGTTGCCCGTGCTGGTCCAGGTAGAGCCTGCTCCATTGACAGTCACCGTGCCGGTTTTGTTGCTCAACCAGGCAATGTAGGCGTCGGTGTTGGTGACCTGTCCGCCGCCGGAAATGTCGAGCGTCGCGTCGCTCTCTTCGGCGACGGATAGATAACTGCTGTTGGTCCACAGCGATCCCACGCCGTCGACGGTGGCTGCGCCGCCCCCGAAGTATTTGCCGATGAAACCGACTACATTCGTGACATGGCCGCCGCCGGTGACTTCGAGCGTGCCGAAGCCGTTGTTGCTCCCCACGTCCAGTTCGCCAAGGTCGCTGATGGTCCAACTGGATCCTGCACCGTCGACCGTTACGCGACTGGAACCAGTCGGGTCGCCGATGAATCCGTAATATCGGCTCGTGACTTGTCCGCCGTTGGTCACATCGAGTGTGCCAGCGCCGGCATAACCAACGATTGCGGCGCCCCCGTTGTTGGTCCACGTGGAGCCGCTGCCGTCGACGATGACCGAACTTGCGGAACCAGTAAACCTGCCAATGATGCCGATGAAGTTGGTGACGTTACCACCGTCCGTGATTTCGAGCGTGCCATTGCCGTTGTAGCCGACAAACAGATCGCCGCTGTTGGTCCAGGTCGATCCTATGCCATCGACGTTGACTTCGCCGATGGAGCCGCTTGCGTAGCCGATGTGTCCGGTGGTGCTGCTGAGCTGTCCACTGCTCGTGACGTTCACGTTTCCGCTGCCGGAGTTGCCGACATATAGACTGCCGTTGTCAACGACTTCAGCAGCGTTGCTCACCGTTAACGTCCCGGTGCCGGCATTGCCGACGTAGAGATCGCCCGTGTTGATCCACGTGGAATCCGTGCCCTCGACAATGGCGTCACCCATGGAGCCAGCATCATCGCCGATGTAGCTCGTGCCGGAGACGATTACCCGGCCGCCGGTAGTGATATCGAGTGAGCCATTGCCGGCGTTGCCGACGTACAGGCCGACCGTGTTCGACCAGACAGAACCGGCGCCGGAGACCGTCACTGTGCCGACAGAGTCGGTCACATTGCCGATGTAGGCGGTGTCGCTGAGGACGTCTCCACCGCCGCTGAGGTTGACGGCGCCATTGCCCACGTAGCCGACGTAGAGGTCGAAATAATTGGTCCAATTCGAATTGGAGAAGACATTCACCTCACCCGTGGAGCCGATAAAGTTGCCCACATGGCCGTTGTCGTTGCTCACTTGTCCGCCATTGGTGATGTTCAGCGTGCCGTCGCCATTGTTCCCCACAAAGAGATTGTCCGTGTTGGTCCAGGTGGAGCCCGAGCCGTCAACGGTAGCCACGCTAGTGCCGGCGTAGGTGGCGATGGCGCCAACACCATTGGTGACATCGGCACCGGCCGAGATGTCGAGCGTGCCTCCGCCAAGCCATCCGATCCACAGCTCGCCGGCGCTGGTCCACGTGGAACCTGAACCACTGACGTTGATGCTGCCAACGCCAGTTGCGTTTACGCCCAAGGCCGTGTCGCCGGCGACCGTCACGTCGGCACCGCCGCTGACGTTGATCGCGCCCATGCCGCTGGAGCCGACACTGAGATCATACTCTTCGTCGGTCTCGATAACATTGAATGTGGCAGTGGCGAGCGTGAGATGGAGCGTGCCGCTGGAGCCGGCCGCGCTACCCAGTGTCGCGTCGTCGACCGATAGGCTCGCTAAGTTGCTGGTCAGCACCGCCACGTCGGTGGCAGTCTGGCCGATGATCATGTCGCCGCCGAAGCGAACCAGGTGCCCCGCTTGTGCGACCGTTAGCATGCTGTCCGTTTCGGTGAAATGCACCGGGTTGGTGCCGATGATCAGTCGGTTGATCGTCCAATCAATCGGGTTTTGATCGGGAAGCGTCTGGAAAATGACCGCAAAAGGCGAGACGTTGCCGCGGCGGATGACGGCCGTGTCGCCTGCATCCGGTACCCCGTTGTCCCAAAGGACCGCCGACGTGAAGTAACCATTCGTCACGGTCCAGTTAGTCGTGGCAGCCGAAGCCCCTCCGGCCAGAAGGCTGAGCAACGCGAACGCCGCGAGAGCGAGCGAGAACCGAACGGCTTGAGGAATCAAGGTGTCCTCCGAATTCGACCGCTAAGACTCCGCTCCGTGCGCGCCAATCAACAACGGCCGCTGGTATTGTAATGGGCACTTAGCTGCAATGCCAACCAATTTCATGCAGCAGGTTCGCGGCCGCGGTGTGGCGGCCGTCAGTCTTCCGACGTTGCTCGCTTTACGTTATCCTCGGTGAATATGGCCTCAACCGCACCACCCCAAGTCGCCCAGCAGGCTCTCACCGTCTCGCAACTGACTGCGCAGATCAAGGATGCGCTGGAAGGCGAGTTTCCCAGCGTGTGGGTGGCCGGCGAGATATCGAACTATTCGCGGCCGCAGTCGGGCCACTCCTATTTCACCTTGAAGGACGACCAGGCGCAAATCCGCGCCGTCATGTGGCGCTCGGCCGCGTCGCGACTGAAATTCGATCTGGCCGACGGCTTGGACGTGATCTGCCACGGCCACGTCGACGTGTACGCCCCGCGCGGCAGCTACCAGCTGGTCGTCGATCAGTTACAGCCGAAAGGCGTCGGCGCGTTGGAGCTAGCGCTGCGGAAGCTGCGCGAAAAGCTCGCCGCCGAGGGCTTGTTCGACCCCGCGCGAAAACGCAAGCTGCCCGCATTCCCGCGACGGCTGGCGTTCGTCACCAGCCCGACGGGCGCGGCCGTGCGCGATTTTCTCGAAGTCTTGCGGCGTCGCTGGCGCGGCGTCGATGTGCTCGTGATTCCGGCCCGCGTGCAAGGCGACGGCGCCGCGCAGGAAATCGTCGCCGGCATACGCCTCGCCAACCGCTTGTCGCCGCCGCCGGATGTGCTCGTCGTCGGCCGCGGCGGCGGCAGCCTCGAAGACATGTGGGCATTCAACGAAGAGCCGGTCGTCCGCGCGATTGCCGCCTCGCGGATCCCCACTGTCTCGGCCGTCGGACATGAGATCGACGTCACACTCGCCGATCTGGCCGCCGACGTGCGGGCTCTAACTCCGAGCGAAGCGGCCGAGCGCGTCGTGCCGGCCATCGACGAGATTAGTGCCCGCATCCGCGGATACCAACAGCGGCTGCGCCACGCCGTGCACCGGAGGGTCATGTTGATGCGCGCCCGTTACGACGCATTCGCCGGGCAGCGACCGTTCCGCCGCCCATTCGAGCTGGTTCATGATCGCAGCCGCCGACTGGATGAATTGGCCTTGCACGCCGGCGCCGCCATGCGTCGGCAGATGCGCGATTATGAAAGCCGCTTGGCCACCATGGCTGGGAAAGTTGAATCGCTCAGCCCGTTGGCCGTCCTGGCGCGCGGCTATACGATTACGCAGGATACCATAAGTGGCGGCGTGATCCGCGCTGCGAAACAGTTGCGCATCGGCCAGTCGATCGTCACACGGTTCGCCACCGGCGAAGCGATCAGCAAAGTCGAAGCGACTAAACCTGAATAACGATTAAAACGCGGACTGCCGCTTGCCGTTCGGCCCCGAGCACACGGCCGAGGGGCGGTTTAGCTCGAACACGTGGAGTTCCACACGATGGCCAAAAAGAAACCCGCCGCCCGCGACGAATGTGTCGCCTCCTTCGAGGAGTCGCTCGAGGAATTGGAAAAAATCGTCGCCGAGCTGGAGAGCGGCAAGCTCGGTCTGTCGGATGCGCTGGCGCGCTACGAGCAAGGCGTCAAGCACCTCAAAGCATGTCAGCAGCTGCTCGAGCATGCCGAGCGAAAAGTCGAGCTATTGAGCGGCGTCGATGCGGACGGCAATCCAATCACGCAGCCGTTTGACGAAGCGGAGATCGAAACGCTGGAAGCCAAAGCGGCCGCCCGCGGCCAGCGGCGCACCACCGTCGCGAAAGCATCGCCGGTCAAAATCCCCGTCCGCGACGGCGACATAGACGACCCGGGCCGGCTGTTTTAGAATGATCGGCGGGCGCACTTGCTTGACGATCGATTCCGCGTCCCTGTCAGCGCCCCGGCAAAAAACTGTGACCTTTTCAGCAACCGGCGTCGATTCCGCACTTGATCTGGGGCAACTGCGCAAGCGCATCGACGATGCGCTCGACCAATACGCCCGGTTCGATGCCGGCTGCCCGCCGCATCTGGTCGAGGCGATCCGCTACTCCCTCTTGGGCCCGGGCAAACGTTTACGCCCGCTGCTTGTGCTCATGGCCGCCCAGGCCTGCGGCGGAACCATCGATGCTGCCCTGCCGGCGGCCGGCGCCGTCGAGATGGTGCACGCCTACTCGCTCGTCCACGATGATTTGCCGGCGATGGATGATGACGACCTCCGCCGCGGCCGGCCGACCTGCCACAAAGCATTCGGCGAAGCGGTCGCCATCCTGGTCGGTGATGCCCTGTTGGCGCGGGCGTTCGAGCTGTTGGCGACGGAACTCGAGTCCCCCGCGGTCGCGGCACAATGCTCCGCCGTCTTGGCACGAGCCGCCGGCGCGACCGCGCTGGTCGGCGGCCAGGCGGCCGATCTGCAAACCGCCGAACGCCGCGACGATGCGGCGGCCAATTTGCAGCAACTGGAGTCCATCCATCGCCGCAAAACGGGTGCGCTCTTCGTCGCTTCGTTGGAATTGGGCGGCATCGTGGCCCAGGCCGCGCCCGAGCAGCTTGCCGCGCTCGCAGCCTACGGTCGCAACCTCGGCCTGGCGTTCCAAATCACCGACGATCTGCTTGACGTCGCTGGCAGCCAAACCGCCGTCGGCAAGCGCCTGGCCAAGGATGCACGAAACGGCAAACTCACGTTCCCCGGCTTGACGGGAGTTGAAGAGAGTCGGCGGCGAGCCGAAAAGCTTGTGGAGGACGCCTGTGCTATGATCGAAGTATTAGGGCCCAAAGCCGAACCGCTCTGCGCCCTGGCCCGATTCGTGTCCTCTCGCAATAGGTAAATAGCACAGCGAGCCGGCGGGTTTATCCCGCCGGGTCGGCCCGGCCGCTCACTCAACATTGACTACCGCTTCGTGACCAAAGCCCCAATACTACCGTCGATCCAATCGCCGCATGACCTCCGCGAGCTCACGCTGCCGCAGCTCGAGCGGCTCGCCGGCGAAATGCGCGAAGTGCTCTGCAACCTCGTGAGTTGCCGCAGCGCCCACTTCGCCTCGAACCTCGGTGTCGTGGAGCTTTGTCTTGCGCTGCATCAGACGTTCGATTTCGAGCGCGACCGGCTCATCTGGGACACCGGCCACCAGATCTATCCGCACAAGCTCATCACCGGCCGCTACCCGCAGTTTCACACCATGCGGACCAAGGGCGGGCTGATGGGCTACCCGAACCCGGAAGAAAGCGACTACGACCTCTTCACGACGGGCCACGCCGGGACCAGCGTCTCCACCGCGCTCGGCCTGGCCAGTGGCGACGAGCTGCTGCGCGCTGACGAAGGCCGCTGGCACGTCGCGGTGATCGGTGACGGCGCGTTCCCCTCGGGCATCGTGTACGAAGCGCTTAACAATGTTGGCCGCGGAGGTCGCCGCCTGCTGGTGATCCTCAACGACAACAAGATGTCGATCTGCCCGCGTGTGGGCGGTATGGCCGACTATCTGGACCGTCTGCGGATGAACCGGATGTATTCCGGCTTGAAAGAAGAAATCGTCAAAGTGCTCGGCAAAGTGCCGCTGCTGGGCGATCCGGCGGAGCGATTTTTGGCCCAGGTCAAGGAAGCGGCCAAGGCCGGCCTCCACGGCGGCATGCTGTTCGAGGACCTCGGTCTGCGCTACTTCGGCCCGATCGACGGCCACAACATCGGCCTGTTGCGCAAATACCTGCGGATGGTTCGCAATCTGGAGGGGCCGATTCTGCTGCACGTCGTCACCGAAAAGGGCCACGGCTTCCAGCCCGCCGCCGCCGATCCCGTGCTGTTCCACGCGCCGCCCCAATTCGAGCGCCGGGCCGACCAGGTCGTGCAAATGAAGAAGAGCTCCGCGCGAACCTTCACGCACGCCGCGTCGGCGGCCATCTTTCAGCAAATGACCGACAACCCGCGCGTCACGGTCATCACGGCCGCGATGTGCCAAGGCAACAACCTTGAGGGCATTCGCGATACTTGTTCGGACCGCTTCTTTGACGTCGGTATTTGCGAAGGCCATGGCGTGGCGATGGCGGCCGGCCAGGCCAAAGTCGGCTTGCGGCCGATCGTCGATATCTACAGCACGTTCCTCCAGCGCGCCTACGACCAGGTCTTTCAAGAGGTCGCGCTGCAGAATCTGCCCGTCACCTTCATGCTCGACCGCGCGGGACTCGCGGGCCCTGATGGTCCGACCCACCACGGCGCATTCGATTTCGGCTACCTGCGCGTGTTGCCGAATTTCGTTGTGATGGCGCCTGCCGAAGAGCACGACCTGTCTCAGATGCTCGACCTGGCATTGCGGCAAGATGGCCCGTGCGCCATCCGCTACCCGAAGGCCGCGCTGCCTGTGATCGATGGCGAGCGAACGCCGCTCGAGCTGGGCAAGAGCGAGGTCCTGTCGTGGAGCGATGAAGGCATGATCCTATGTTGCGGCGCGCTCGTGCCGGCATGTGTTGAAGCGGCTAAATTGCTGCGCGACGAAGGCCTCAACGTCGGCGTGGTCAACGCCCGGTTCGTGAAACCATTGGACACGGATGTCGTGCTCCGCGCGGTCCGCAAATGTGCATTTGTGGTCACCGTCGAAGAAGCGGCCCTGATGACCGGCTTTGGCTCCGCCGTGCTGGAAGCCGCGGCCGATGCCGGACTCGATACCAGCCGCGTCCGCCGGCTTGGCATTCCCGACAAGTTCATCGAACATGGCGAACGCGGCGAGCTGCTGGCCGACCTTGGGCTCAACGCGGCCGGCATCGCGGCGACATGCCGTGGTTTAGCCAACCAATTCAATACAAACCAGGAACCGCAGATGCACGCAGATGCACGCAGATAACAATCAAGTCCGCATCTATCCGCGTTTATCTGCGTCCATCTGCGGTTAAACTCTCTCGTCTTCATAGCGGTGTAATTCATGGTCAAACACGGACCACCGCGGGTGATCATTCTTGCCGACGGCTCGCGGCCGGAATTGCGCGAAGCCGTGGATCGGCTGCGGCCGACGATCGAGCGGCATTTGCCCGTCGTCGGCGTGTCGTTCGATTTCACCGCGCCGCTCGATGATCATGACGCGAACCTCGCCATCGTGCTGGGCGGCGACGGTTCGATCCTCCGCGCCGCGCACCAGATGGGTTACCGCCAACGGCCGGTCCTCGGCGTGAACCTGGGCCGGCTCGGCTTTCTCGCCGCGCTGCAGCCCGAGCAGCTCGAGCAGGCGTTGCCCGAAATCGCGGCCGGACGGCATCAGGTGGTCGAGCACCTCATGATCGAGTGCTCCGCTACGCGCAGCGGCAAGCCGCTTTACCAGGCGCTTGGGCTCAACGAGGCCGCCGTGCTAGCAGGACCGCCGTTCACGATGGTCGATATCGAGCTTTACGTTGACGGAGAATTGGTGACTACCTATAGTTGCGACGGCTTGATCGTCAGCACCCCGGTCGGATCCACGGCGCATAGCCTGTCCGCGGGTGGGCCGATCTTGCGCTACGACATTCAGGCGTTTGTCGTCGTGCCGATTAGTCCCCACACGCTGACGCATCGGCCGGTGGTCGATTCGGCGGACCGCACGATCGAGCTGGCCGTTCCCGAGCCGCATGAAGGCACGTCGCTCGTGGTCGATGGCCGCGTGCTGGGAACGCTTCAGCCGCATGATCGAGTACGGATTGTGCGTTCCGAAGCGCGTTTTCAGATGGTGGAGGTCCGCGGGCAGAGTTATTATCGCACGCTCCACGACAAGCTCGGTTGGGGCGGACAGCTGCGAATGAACGAATTGTAGTAGGCACACTCCGTGTGCCGTTCACTGGTTCTTGATGCATGTTACGGCACACGGAGTGTGCCTACTACATTCTCAATTGCAAGGAAGCAATGATCATGACCGCTCTTACAATCTCCTGGCGTTCGATTTTTCTATCGCTTGTCGCTATGAGTGTCGTCCAGTCAACGGCACAAGCGGCAGACGAAATGGCGACAGGGGAAATTGAAAGTCCGCTCTTGATCGCGCGAGCGTTCGACAAGCCCGAGGCAACCAAGTACGACTTGCAATACAAGCTGAAACGCGGCGACGTGCTGCGCTATGGCGTCGTTCATCGCGCTTCGATCCGCAGCACCATCGATGAGTCCACTCAATCCGCCCAAACCAAAACCGATTCCATCAAGCTTTGGAAAGTTACCGACGTACTGCCCAAGGGCGAGATCGAGTTCATGAGCGTGGTCGAGCGCGTCCACATGGTGAACCAGCTTCCCGACCACGACCCCGCCGAATACGACAGCGAGCAGGATACGACGCCGCCGCCCGGCTTCGAGGACGCCGCCAAAGCCGTCGGAGTGCCGCTGAGCGTGGTCCGCATCACGCCGCGGGGCAAAGTCGTCCGCCGCGACACCAAGCTCCGCGGCCACAACCTCGATGAGGACGCCCCGGTCGCAGTCCGCTTGCCGGAACAGCCGGTGGCCATTGGCGATACGTGGGATGATCCGCTCGACGTGACGGTGTCGATCGAAAATGGCGGCAGCAAGTCGATCGAGACCCGCCGCCATCACAAGCTCACCAATGTGGCCAACGGCATCGCCACCATTGAGGTAACTTATCAAGTCCTGTCGCCGGTCGACGCCGAGATCGAATGCCAGTTGGTTCAACGGCTGATGGAGGGCGAAGTGCGATTCGATATCAAGGCAGGTCGCATGATCGGCCAACAAATGGACATCGACAAACGCATTCTCGGTTTCGCCGGTCCCACGAGCAGCATGCAGTACATCATGCGAATGGAAGAGAAGCTCCTGAAAACGGAATCGACAGTCGCCGGCACGCCGTCCGTGAAATCGACAACGAGCCGAGGCCCGGCGACCCGCACGACGCCCTCGCGCTCCACCAATCGTCGCTCGTCGCAGCGCACGCACACCAACCGGCGTTAGACGTTCGTGTGCCACTGCTCGCGGCACTGCTGATTGCGTTAAAACGGGACAAAGGCACCACTGCTTGCCTCCCCACGTATGCAAGCCGGTAACTGTGAGCAGTGCCGTCTGGCATTACGGCGCCTCCCGCCGCGCCGCAAGCAGTGGCACACTGCACGCTCACTCAATCGGCCCCTGGCCCTTCGACTTCGTGCACCAGCACCACGTCGTGCACGCCGCCGGCCATCTCCTCGCGGTCCGGCCCGGCGGCCAGATGGGAACCGCCGACGATCACGATCCGGTCGCCCTTCACCGCGTAACCGGCGCGGCAAGCCCACTCGTCGGCGTGCTTGATGAGTTCCTGCATGTCGCGGGCCGGCGCTCCGCGGATTGGCATCACGCCCCAATACAGGCACATCTGCCGCAGCGTATCCTCGCGCGAGCTGACGCCCACCGTCGGCACGTAACTGCGGTGCTGCGATAGCGCCAGCGCCGTGCGCCCGGAATGGCTGGCCACGAACACGAGCTTCGCCCCCAGCTCATGCGCCATCTGCCCGGCCGCCCGCACCACGGCTTGCGTGATAACGTGCAACTGCGAGGAAACGCCTTCTGTCGAGAGCGGCGGCCGCGATTGCAAGCTCGATTCCGTCGCCAGCGCGATGCGGTTCATCGTCTCGACGGCCTCCAGCGGATAACGCCCCACGGCCGTCTCGCCCGAGAGCATGCAGGCGTCGGCCCCGTCGAGAATCGCGTTGG
>JBBDWY010000076.1:0-286166 GCA_040902605.1 Pirellulales bacterium
GTAACTTCCGGGAGAAGGAGCCACCACCTTTTCAACTAAACCAGGGACATCCTCCTTCATCTGCGTCCGGCGCTAGATCGAAAGCCGCCTCCATCAGCACTCGAAAGGCGGTTATGTTCCAGGTCATTCGCAACAACTGGTTACAGATTGAGTTGACATCGTCACCGTCCAGGCAATCAATCCACTGCCTCCTCTTGTCGCGAAGCTGCTCAATACATGCATCACACATGAACATGGTATGTTTCATCACCGGGCTACATAACGGGTTGGATACCGAGCATCGCTTCAATTTGCTCCACGTCTTCTCTCGCAGTTAAGGGGCCTGAATCTAAGTCTGGCAAGTATTTGTCCAGCAAGTGTTTTGGCAAACGTGAATGCTTCGGCAGCACTCGCTGCATCTCCTTGGCAGTTTGTCTCACCTTATAGGGGTAAAGCAATTCCCTGACTGCGCGAGTGTAGTCGTCTAGTGTCGATTCATCCACGGTCAGCAGATCGCTTTCGGCTTTTCGGTATCGGGCGCACCATAAGGCTGCATCCTCCCGGTTCTCCCGAAAAGTCAAACTTATGCGGGCCAACGTCGTGTACGACCAAAGCGAATATCGATTGCAGACGAGGGATGATGTTAGAGCTCGAACGACGATGAGCAGCGCTCCAACGTAGTCACGATCATTCCGTGCCGAGATCACCGCTTTTTCGTACGCGAGCGCAAAAGAGTGTAAGTTCGACGACAATGTGGATAGTTCATCACTCCAGCACTCGGCGCTTGCGATCTCTTGAAGTCGCCCGCGAAAGCTCTTCAGTTCCAAAGTGAAAGTTAACCACCGTAGCGCAACTGCGGTTGCACGTGAGTCGTCGAAGACATAGTTTGCATTGTCGGTAAATCGCTGAAACACCGCTGGCGGAAGACTCTTCCAATGCTTCCGAGCCTTCAACTCACTTATTACAGTTGGCACATCCTCGCCAAGTTCGTGCGGCGCCTTCTGTCGTCGAAACGGCAACATCGTCTTGCCTCCATTGATTAAGTCGCACTGCGAGCGGTGATGGGGGCGGGCTAAAGCGCCGCCCTAGCGATACCGAAGGATACCCTCGGCCAGAAAGCCTGCCGGAGAAGTTGGCGTACGCCGACCGGAAACTGCGGCAAACACGAGTCGCCTGGTCAGATAAGTCTAATCGCGCGGACCAGCGCGTTGCGTTAGGGTAACATTCGCGCTGTCGAGATCGGTGGTAACCGGTGCCAGCGGGTGGCAGTGGGAGCAGGGTTCGTAGATGCCGGCGGCGTGGCCAAGCGCCGTTGTGCGCGGGTCTCGCGACCCCGCACAACCTCCCAACCGAAAGTCTCCCTTTGTCTCCCCCTCTCCTCCTCGACTCCACTCTTCCCGCCACATGGTGGCCAAAATCTGATGTTGACATCCGTACACTATCTGCTATACTCGCCCACGCTGCACTCCAGCCCGCTCTTTGGCAACCCGACCATCCGCACCGTCGCTCACCGCCCGTGAGTTGCGCTCCCGGTACGCGCCGCCCGCCAGCTCTCGAACAGATGCGCAAAACCCCGGGGGGGAGTTTTGCGCATCTGTAGCATTTCCCGGCAAAAACTGCGATGCGCCGGCAGCGGTCAATGTGCCAAAGTGGCACGTAGGTGCGCAAAAACCGGGGGAGGAGTTTTGCGCATCTACGCCATTTCCCGGCTAAAACGCTCCGGCATCGAGTCTCACCTCGCCGCCACCGTGCCTCATAACACAATCCGCTGCACGCGGTGGTTGTTGGAGTCGAGCACGTGCACGCGGCCGCGGCTGTCTACGACTAGCGCCCAGGGGTTGAATAGCTGGCCGGGGCGGCGGCCTTCGCGGCCCCACCATGCGACGGATTCCCCGTCGAGCGTGAATTTCTGCACGCGGTGGTTGCCGTACTCGCAGATGTACACGTGGCCGTGGCCGTCGAGCGCCAAGCAGTAGGGGTAGTGCAACTGGCCGGGCTCCGTGCCTTGAGTGCCCCACATCTTCATGAGCTTGCCTTCGCCGTCGAACACTTGGACTCGATGATTGCACGCGTCGGCAACCCACAGCAGACCATCGGCGTCGATCTGCAAGTGCTGTGGCCGCATGAAGTGACCTGGGTCCGAGCCGTGGCCGCCCCACTGGAGTACAAACTTGCCGTCAGGCGAGAATTTCTGGATGCGGTCGAATTCACCGTACTCCGAGACGTAGTAATTCCCGCCCATATCGCGAACGGCGTCAGTCACGAAGCCAAATTCGCCAGGCCCCTGGCCCATCGTGCCGCCGAGCGTCGCACCTTCCAGCAGCTCACCGTAAGGCGTGTAGGTCAGCACGCGGTAATAGTGCGTGTCGGCCACGAGCAGGTTGCCATCCGGCGCGATCGTCAAACCTGTCGGCCGACCGTTCACGTGCTCCGGAGTCTGCCAGCCGCGGATGAATTTCCCGTCGACGTCGAATACCTGAATGCGGGCCGTCATATCGACGATGTAGAGTTGGTCGGCGGCGTCGATGGCCATGGCCCGCGGCTTGCTGAACTGTCCCGGTCCGGCGCCCAATCGTCCCCACACTCGCTCGGGCGGACTCTCAGCCGTAGAGCGGCTCGTGCAGCCGCCGGTTGCGGCCGTTAGAACGGCCCCGGCGGCAATCTGGCCGAAACGTCGACGATCGATAAGTGACGACATCCGCTTAAGCACACACAAGACGTAGCAATTAGTGATGGCGGCAGCCTCCACGCCGCTATGATTCAATGTTGCCGACTTTGGCGCCGATGCCAACCGTTTGTGATGGCACTCTGCACGAAAGTTCAATTATGCCAAGGATTTGTGTTGCGCGGCCGAGTAGCGGAATCTTGACCCGCGCTCGCCGAAAGCGGTATAGTTGATGATCTGCCGCCGAGGACCGGTGCCTCGCTCGGCGCCACCCCGGGTGACGGTGCCCCCTCCTGCCGCGTGGCTCATGCTTCGTCTATGCCGCCGCTTGTCATCGATATTCGTAATGCCGAGGATGCCCGAGACATTGTTCACCGTGCGGTTCAGGCCTTGGCCGAGGGCCAGTTGGTCGCCTTGCCCACGGAGACGGTGTACGGGCTCGCCGCCAGCGCGTGCCGTGTCGACGCCGTGGAGCGGTTGATTCAAGCCAAAGGCCGGCCGAGCGGTCAGCCGTTTGCCCTGGCGATCAAGAGCGCGGAGGAAGCGCCGGACTTCGTCCCCGATTTGTCGCCGCTGGCCCGCCGGATGGCGCGACGCTGTTGGCCCGGCCCCGTGACACTGGTCGTGGATGATCAACATAAGGAAGGCTTGACTCAGCAACTACCCCGCGCGGTCCGCGACATCGTCACGCCCAACGGCACCGTCGGTCTGCGCGTGCCCGCCAACGAAATGTCTCAGGATATCCTCCGCATGTTGACCGGGCCCATTGTGCTCACGAGCGCGAATCGCACGGGACAGCCCGATTCCGTCACGGCGGCTGAAGTCGTGCAGGCCGTTGGCGACGACGTGGCGATGGTGCTGGATGATGGTCCCTGCCGTTACGGCCAGCCATCCTCAGTAGTCCGCATCAAGAATAACCATTTTGAAGTGCTACGCGAGGGAGTTGTCGCCGAAGCCACGCTGCGACGATTGGCGAGCGTGATGGTCGTCTTCGTCTGCACGGGCAATACGTGTCGGAGCCCAATGGCGGAGTTATTGATGCGCTCCGAATTGGCGGAGTGTTTGAAATGCAAGTTGGAAGAGCTGGAGGACCGCGGCGTGGTCGTTGTGTCGGCCGGCATCGCGGCGGCGCCCGGCTGTCCGCCGGCCTCCGAAGCGGTGCAAGTGATGCGTGAACACGGCCTGGATCTTGCACCTCATGAGGCTCAGCCGCTCACCGAACAACTCGTGCGCCACGCCGACCTGATCCTCACGATGACGCAGAGTCACCTGCAATCGATTGTCGAGCGTTGGCCGAGCGCGGCCGAACGCACACGGATGTTGCTGCCGGAGGGGATGGACGTTTCGGACCCGATCGGCCAGACGGTTGGTGCCTACCGCCATTGCGCGGAGCAGATTTCAGCCGCAGTGAAGCACCACGCTCAGCGGCTCGGCGAGGAACTAGGCATTACCGCAGCGCAGGGATATTCCAGTCCACGGTCAGGCAATTAATTACATTGACGGTTTTAAGTCATCAGGCTCCAGAGCGTTCACCAGAGGTCGTAATGAAAGTTGCAATTGCCAGCGATCATCGCGGATTTCACCTGAAGGACAAGGTGATCGCGCTGCTGAAGGCCAAGGGGCATTCAGTCGTCGACGACGGTCCGGCGAGTGAGGGCGCCGTTGATTATCCTGATTTCGCCGCGCTCGTGGCCAGGAAAGTGAGCGCCGGCGAGGTCGAGCGCGGCATTCTCATTTGCGGTACCGGCATCGGGATGGCCATCACCGCCAACAAGTTCCCGGGCGTCCGCGCCGCCGCCTGCGCCGATGAAGTCACGGCAGAGCTCAGCCGTCGGCACAACGACCTCAACGTGCTCTGCTTGTCTGGCGATCTATTGAGCTCGCGGATCACCGAGCGACTGGTCGAGGTCTGGATGGAGACCGAGTTCGAAGGCGGCCGGCACGAACGCCGGGTAGAAAAAATCCGCCAAGTTGAGCAGGAGAATAAAATCGGCTCGTGAGTTCGTCCGATCGACGTGGCGCCGTGTGCCACTGCTCGCGGCGGAGAAAAGGGCCCTGGAATTTCACAGCCGCACTGCTTGCTACCCCACGTTCATACCGGTTTATGGCGAGCAGTGCGAATCGTGTCGTGAGATCAGCTCGCCCGGTCGCAAGCAGTGGCACACCGAGGGTTACGCCCCGTTCTTATGCATCACGTCGCGGAGCACTTCGCGCAGCTCCCGCATTTTGATCGGCATTTTTGCCACAGCGCGGTGATCGGCGACTTCGGCTTCATCCTCCCAGGCATGATGAGTTTGATCGAGCAGCAGCACGGCCGGCCGATCGCGGGTAGCCGCTTCCTGGCCGAATCGGTTGAACATCTCCAACGCGGCGCGACCGTTGCTGCTGGTCGTGAATAGCACGATGTCGGCCGCGCGGAAATCGTCCAGGAACCGGCCGAGCGCGCGCTCCGGATCGCTGAGCACCAGCACTCGGTAGCCATTTTTTTTGAACAGATCGCGCAGCATATCCTGCATCTTGGCGTCGGATTCGACGATCATCAGCTTGCGCGCCTGGCCGTCGGCGTCGATCCCTTCATGGCTGTGCAGCTCCGGCGCAGCGGCATGGCCGCCCGCTTGAGCCGCCTTCACGCGCTTGATCGCCAGCTTGAGGTCCACCAACATGTCGGCCGGAGTCTGGTAGCGGCGCTCCGGATCGAACTCGACCGCTTTGTTGACGACCATCGCCAGGGGGAGCGGCAACTTGGGGGCCAGGTCCAAGATCGGCTTGATGTCGCGATAGAGCGATCGGCCGGCTTGCTGAGAGCGGTCGCGCGTATCGGAGAGTGCGGGTATGCCCGTCAGCATCTGGTAAAGAATCGTGCCGGCAAAGAAGATGTCGCTCCGCTGATCGTCCATGCGTACGCCCGTGGCGCGCTCCAAGCCGGCGTACAACACCGTCCGGCGGCTCATCCCTTCCGCCACTTCTTCTTCCGCGCCCTGCAGCCCGGCCAGCCCGAAATCCACGAGCTTCGGCTCGCCGTCGCTGGACAAAAGCACGTTCGACATCTTCAGATCGCGATGCGTGATCCCCTGCTGCGACGCGTAGTTCAAGCCGGCCATCACGCCCTCCATGATGTGGGCCGCTTCCAGCGGATCGAACCGCCTTCTCGCACGGTAGAACTCACGCAGGTTTCGTCCCTCCACAAAATCCATCACGATGTAATGCGTCACGCCCTGCGAACAAACCTCGTGGATCTCAACAATGTTCTGGTGCTTGAGCTTGCTGCCGATTTCGCCCTCGCGGCGGAATAATTCGATGACTGGCTTGTTGCTGCGGTGGGTCCTTTGATTGATGATCTTGGGGTTGCTCAAACTGCTGCGCAAGACTTTCACGGCGTAGATCTTGCCGGTCGTCTTGTGCGCCGTGCGAAATACGCGGGCAAACGTGCCGGCGCCGACGCAGTACAGCACCTTATACTCGCCGTAAAAGAAGCCGGTTCGCGCGTCGCTGCGCATCAACCGTTCAAGCTGATACTGCGTCAGCAACCCGCGGCGCAATAAGACCTGCTGAAACGCGCGCAGAGGCGCGGTGGTGGAACCCAGTTCGCTCCATACGCTTTGAAGTTGCGCGTCGTCGAGAACATTGACGTCCTGGGCGCGCTGTGCCAATTGTTCCGAGGTCTTGATGTCGGGCATGGCACGCAATCATCCAATTGCCCGACGCTGGGCAATCAACTTTCAAATTCTTGCAACTTCGCGTGATATTCGTCGCGCTCGCGCCGGGTGGCTTCCAGATCGAACATCAAGTATTTCATATCCAGCCGAAGCTGGCTTAAGGCGTCTTGCACCAGCGTCAGGATGCGCCGCCGCCGTTTCGTGCTTTCGACAACGCGCTCCAGCGCTGGAATCAATTCCCGCGAGTACTCGTCCGGAAGGGCTCGAATCGAAGTCGCCAGCCGCAGCAGGTCGGCCGGCAATTCTTCGCTGGGGACGGCGGAAACTCGGTGCATGTGGGCCATCGGTGCTTCTCCAGGTGGTGATGCTCGTGCCTAAATGCACACGCCGCGCCACCGCACGCCGCGCCAGCGTCCCGTAGCTGGCTTAACTGATTATAGGGAAACAACTTGCAATGATTCAACAACCTCGTGTCGAGCGACGTGCTCGCCGCCCTCTTGTTGACCCGCCGCCACAATCGCTCTGGCTGCAGGTCGCAAATGCTGATAGAAGGCCAGTTTAGGTCGATATCGGGCGGCCGCGGCATGTTGCCTATATGCGACATTGGCGGTCGCCGTTGCCTGTCACGATTCTGCCGCCGCGATTCTTCGGCTCCCCCATGCCTCACAGCCGTCTTTCCGTTGCGAGGCAGATTGGCCACTTCGGCGTTCTCGCAGCGGCGCTTAGTTGCTTGCTGTTCACCCGCCTTCCAGCCCAGTTGGCGTTTGAGCGCAACTTCAACGGTCCGGACACAATCTGGAAACTCGTCGACAATGGGACGCCAGCTACGATCTTGTCGCAGGATAGCTTGGCGGCTGGCGCGCGAGATCAGGCTGGTTCGGAGCGAATCGTCGCGGCCGCTCCCGCCGGAGAGTCGTTGCTGCTGGAGGCGCCGATCGCTCGAGTCGCGGTGCTTCCTGAGCTGCAGATCCGGCTGTGGGTTAAGTCCGATCGACCCTCCGTTCAATTAGCGGCCAAAGTTGCCTTGCCGCGGAGCAGCGATCCCGGAAGTGGCTTGCCCGCGACTGCAATCGTTCGGGGTGCGACGTACACACAGCCCGGCCACTGGCAGCAATTGACGCTCACCGACATTCCCGAGCTGCTCGCCGCGCGGATCCGCGTGATGCGCACCACACCTGGTGCGGCGATCGATGCCCGGCAGGCGTTTGTGAATGCCGTGCTGTTGGTGATTCCCGGCGAGCCGCAAGGCGTCGAGGTTCTGACCGATGAGTTGGAAGTTGACGGCGTCCTGCTGGCCAATGCCGAGCAAATCCAATTGACAAGCCATCCAGCTGCCGCCCCGCCAGCGGCGGCGGTGAGGGAGGCGACGGCCGTTCGATTGCACGGTGATCTGCTGCTGGTCGACGACCGCCCGTTTGTTCCACGAGTCATTGAATGGCAAGGCGAACCTCTCGCGTTCCTGGCGGAGCGAGGATTCAATGCAGTAAAGCTTCCAGGACGACCGACCGACGAACAAATCAGCGAAGCGCAGCGACATGGCCTGTGGTTCGTGTGCCTGGCGCCGCGGCCCCAAGCGCTCACTCGCGACGCGATCGGCCGGAGTGGCGATCGAATCCTGGCCTGGCTTTTGGACGACGAGGCGATCGAGGCGGATCCGAATTATGCCTATCGCTGGGTGGAGCTGGTTCGCCAGCGCGATGCGGTCGCCGGCCGGCCGATCCTCATGGCGCCAGATATCGATTGGACCGCGGCTGGCAAATCCGCCGATATTCTCGCCGCTCGGCACCCGGTCCTGAGCCGCGTATCGTCGGCGGATTTTGACCGCTGGCTGGCGGATCGTCCGCGATGGATGCGTCCGGGCACGCCGCTGTGGGCAACTTTCGCGACACAATTCGGCGAAGCCGCGCAGCAACAAATCGCGACACTTTCGGCAAGCGCCTTGGTGCCGCCAGCAATCGACGCGAGCCAGCTTGATTCTCTGGTGCGGACCGCTTGCACGCGCAGTGTGCGGGGGTTCATTTTTCAATCCGACTCGTCGCTCAGTGAGCCGGATGCCGCGACGCGCGCACGAGCCGCTGCGCTCGAGCTGATTAATCGCCGATTGCAGCTTATCGAGCCATGGTTGGCCGGCGGCAAAGTGATTGGCCGCGTTGCGTCCTCCGACGGGGCCTGGACCGGTGTTGTCTTGCACGTCGACCGGGCGCGATTATTGGTCCCCCTACCCGCGGCGGCAGACGAAACAGCGAGCCAGGTTTCCACGCCAACGGCGCCGCGAACGACATCAGACGTCATGTTTTTGGTGCCTGGCATTCCGGAGTCGAGCCAAGGCTACGCATTTTCTGCCGCCGCATTGCGCACGCTGCCGCTGCAACGGGTGGCAGGCGGCACCCGAGTGGTGTTGCCGTCAGCCGCCGACGCGCTCGCCGTGATCACCGAAGATCCGCAGGTCATCAACAGCCTTCGCCAGCGCATCCATCGCGACGGGGCGCAAGTTGTTCGGCTGCGACGCGATTTGGCCGCCCAACGCACAACGCTCATGGCGAATACCGCAGCTCGCTTGACACAGCTTGGCCACAACAATGACGCCGCGGCTCGCGGCGGAGCAGCAGTCAATGCACAGCTTCGCCAGGTCGATGTGTTGCTGGCGGGTGGCCGACTGGAGCCGGCGTTCGAGCTTCTGAGCTCCGTCGATTCTCTGCTCGAACAACTTGCGACGGACGCGCGCCGCAGTATCGCAGCACCTCGAGCTTTTGAAAGCAATCCGCTTGCCTTGAGCTATGAGCAGCTCGCCGACTATGCCGCTTTTCAGCAATCCTGCGACGCATTTCGCAGCGGTGATAACGTTCTGTACGGTGGCGACTTTGAAGACCTGGGGCAAATGACCCAGTTCGGCTGGCGGCATTTTCAGAATCCGCTGCCCGGCGTTCAATCGCTCGTGGAGCTCTCCGCCACCGAGCCGAAGCATGGACGCTATTGCTTGCGGCTACAGTCGACGGCCACGGCCACGAATCCGGACCTGGTCGTCGACGAGCGAGCAACAGTGTGGGTTGTCTCGCCGCCAGTGCCCGTGGTTGACGGTCAGTTAATCGAAATCAGCGGCTGGGTGCGCGTTGACGAACGAATCGATGGCCAGGGTCTCGCGATCATCGATTCGCTGGGCGGCCCGGAGCTTTCGCTCGCCATCGGAGAAACTTCCGACTGGCAGCCATTCCACATGGTGCGAGCGGCCCCCGAATCGACCGAGCTTCGCCTCACCTTCGCGCTTTCCGGCCTCGGCTCGGCCGCAATTGACGCGGTCATGGTCCGCACACTCGAGCAGCCAATCGCCCGTCGCCTGCCGTCAGCTACATTGCCGCAATCGCGGTAGCGCAGCGCTTTGAAATAATAAACGACAAAGGCACGAAGAACACGGAGAATTCGATTGTAAACTGCGACGTGCATACTGAGAATTAGATACATCACTGGGCACTGTAACTTAGTCGTGGCGCGCTGCACATTGCAATCTGCGATTTCTGTCTTGCTTAGTGCCCTTAGTGCCTTCGTGGTTAAATGAATCAACTCATACGCTGATGTCCATGCCGCGTGGACCCTCAGAGCTGCGTGCCGATGCTGAGCGAATCTGGTGTGCCGGCGTTGCGGCTGTCATGCCGGAGCGGCTCATCCGTTCGAAGGTTCGCGTCGATGGCAATTCTCTCGTGGTGGGTGATCAAGTCGTCGATCTACGTGATATCGAGTGCATTGCCATTGTGGGTGCCGGCAAGGCGGCCGGCGCGATGGCCGTGGCACTGGAGAATGTTCTGGGGCCACGGTTGCTCGCTCAGAAAAACGTCAGCGGCTGGGTCAACGTGCCCGCCGATTGCGTGGTGCCCACCCAGCGCATCCATCTTCACGCGGCTCGGCCGGCCGGCGTCAATGAGCCGCGGCCGGAAGGCGTGGAGGGCACGCAGCGGATCCTGGAAATCGCCTCGTCGCTGGGGCCGGCCGATTTGTGTTTCTGCCTATTAACCGGTGGAGGCTCGGCGCTGCTTCCCGCGCCGGTGGCAGAGATTTCGCTCGATGACAAGATTTTCGTCACGCGGCTCTTGAGCGCAGCCGGCGCTAACATCGAGCAGCTCAACATCGTGCGTCGCCAATTGAGCCGGGTGAAAGGTGGCGGGCTGGCGCTTGCTTGCCGTGCGGGGCGGCTTTTCACACTATTGATCTCCGACGTGCTGGGCGACTCCCTGGAAGCAATTGCATCGGGACCCACGGTGCCGAGCGCTACGACCGCCATGGATGCGCTAGCCGTGTTGGAAGAGCTCGGTCTCATCGCGGAGCCAGCGATTCAGCCCGTAGTGCGCTATTTACAGCAAAAGGGGCGGGAGTCGTTTTCGACTGGCGACCGTGGTCCTGTGCTGACGCATCTGGTGCTCGGCAACAACACGACAGCCGTCGACGCTGCCGGTATCGAGGCCGAACGGATGGGCTATTCGCATGCCATGATCGCCGCGAATAAACCGGAAGGCTCGGCCGAAGAAGTGGGCCGTCACGTTGCCGACATGGCGCTGCGAATGCGCGTTGAACTGGGTCCGAATTGCCTGATCTCGGGCGGCGAGCCAACCGTGAAGCTCGTCGATGAATCACGCCGCGGCAAAGGCGGCCGCAATCAGCAGCTCGCGCTGGCGGCGCTAGTGGCGCTAGGCGATTGCCACAACATGGTGCTGTTATCGGCCGGCACCGACGGCGAAGACGGCCCCACCGACGCGGCGGGGGCTTTTGTCACCGAAGACGTCGTTTCCGCTGCTCACCAGCAGCAACTCGATCCGCAGGACTACTTGGCGCGCAACGACGCCTACCATTTCTTCCAACCGACCGGCGGCCTCTTCATCACCGGCCCCACGCAAACCAACGTCTGCGATCTGAGGGTCGTCGTTGTGAACAGGGAGACGAGCGAAAGTGGTCGACGTTGGTAGTGGAGGTATCGTGTCCAAGCGAGCGGCTCGTCTCGCGTGTTCCATCCTCTTCAACCAAGAGTTCCAATCACAATCACCCTCGTTTGAATCCGGTCTAAGGCGTTTTTCAGGTTGGTGTGCCACTGCTTGCGGCGCGCCGAATTGCGTTCTTGTGTAGTTCGGCACTGCTCGCCGTTAAGAAATCGCGGTCCGTGGGAGGCAAGCAGTGCGGAGTCGAGTAGAAGCGCCCCTTCGTCCGCCGCGAGCAGTGGCACACCGCGGACACATCAAATTGAAAACCGCTCTAGCCATCGCGCCGCCGCCAAATGGCAGCAGCCCCAATGCCGAGCAGGAACAGCAGCGAGGCAGGGGGCTCCGGCACTCCCGAGAGCTGGACCTCAAACGTGTTGCGGAAGTCGGCAAAGCCGCGACCTGTCGCTCCGCCATTGGCGCTGGCCGAAAGCGTGCTGGTGAGTCGATAGGTTGTGCCAGGAGTGAGCATCGCGCTGACTTTGAGTTCCTCGAGGACATTCACGTCGATCGTTTGGGAGAGCGACGCACTGACCGGAATCGATACCGCATCACTGGCGATCGGATTGCCGAACTGATCTTTCAAGCTGATCGTGGCGCTGGTCAGGACGTTGCCGCCCAAATCGGCGTGAAGCAGCCCCTCGAGCGAACCGAACAGACCGACCACCTGCGGGTCGGATAGGCCGTCTTGGCGACTGAACACAAACGACCGTGTGATGCTGTTGCTGTCCTGAGCGAGGCCGACTCCTCCGAATGAGTCGACATAGAGGCGGTGCAGCGCACCAAGGTTGGTCGCTTGGACGCCACGGCCCAGGATTTCAGTCACATCAAGACGAAACTCAACGCCGTTGCCGTCGTCCACCGGCGCGCTCAGCAGTGGACCTGGCGCGAAGGTAAGATCCCACGGAGACTGCATGACGCTTGTCGACAACACGGAGAAGTTACCCAGGCTGGCACCGGTAAGGCCGTCGAATTTTTTGATGATGTTGCCGTCACCCGCATAGAGATTGCCATCCGGGCCGAACGTGAGGCTGGCCGGGGAGTTGAGGCCCCCGGCAAACACACTGGTAGCGCCCGTGTCCGGATTGACGCGAAAAATCGCCCCGTTTCCAAAGACGGACGACGTGAAGCCCGTTTGGTAGATGAACCCGTCCGGCCCGACAACTGACTTGGTCACGCCGCAACAACTCACGCCGACGACCATGCCCGCCGGCGCGGCCGGGCTGGGCTGCGTTGGTCCGTTGAACTTCACCAGGCGGTTGTTGAACGAGCTGCTGACCCACATGCTCCCGTTGGGAGCGAAGAGCACCGATGCGGCGCCATCCACACCACCCGATTGAAACGGCGTGAACTGTCCGGACGCTCCGTTGGCAGGATTTGTCCGCCAAACGTTGTCTCCCTGAAAGCTGGCCCAATAAATCAAGCCGTCAGGTCCAGCGGCCATTTCCGTCGGCGTCACGCTCGTGGCCAGCGCACCCAGGTTGGACCAAACCCCGCCTGTAAAGCGATAGCGGTTGATGCGGGCCGCGCTCAGCCCATCCAGTCCAACCAGCAGATCTCCGCCCTGAAATAAGAGCGTCCTGGGGTTGTCAAACTGTGCGAACGCGGCCACTGTTCTGACTAGCGCACCCGTTTCGCCGTCAATCTGCAGCACGCGATCGGTAGACACATCGACAACGAACAAATCGCGCTCCGCCGCCTGCGCGGGAATACGGTTCGGAGCAAACAGCAATAGCAGCGCTGCTGAAATATAGGGCCAGCGGACGTCCTGGGTTCTACGAGCGTCGGGCAGCGGCGAAGCTCTTCGCTGCGGCCGAGGGAAGCGCTTTAGCAGCGTCATGTGCGGGTCCTCCGTTGCGATTGAACGGTGCTCTCTGGGCCAAGGAGACGATCTGACATCGCAATTTAGAAATCGACGGTCCCTCGCGCCCTCCTGGGAGCCAAATTTGGAACGACGAATCGCACGTAATTTGACAAAACATTCAACCCGGTTCTGAGCTGGTTTTCGTGCCGTGTATGTTATCAACTCACGGCCAGAATGCAACCAAAATGGTCACGAAACTCACGAGAAGGCTGCATTCGAAGGGATTAGCGGGCCCGCACGCTGCGATCCACGCATTCACGCCCCAGCTTCCGCTCGCGTCCAACAGCGAGCCTAGTCCCACCACCACTGGTCCGGCGCGAGCTTCGAGAGGTCGATTGCCGTGCGGGCCTCTTGCACCGCCGAGTCTTCGTCATCGAGCAGGTTGGTGGGATCGATGGCCTCGGTCGGCCGCATCTGGACGCCGCCGCCGATGGGCGTTATCAGCGTGTTGCCCCGCCACAGGCTGTTGACCGCCGATTCCACTTGTTGCGGTGGATTGAGCGTCTCGACCGGATACGACTCCTCGCTGTGGAACGCCTCAGGTTTCCAGTTCACCAGGCCATAGTAGTCCTGGTGCTGAATGAACGCGGCGGCGACTGCCAGGTCGATGCAGTTGCGCAGTTGCGCGTACACCGGGGCTCGCTGGGCCAGTTTTGGATAGACCTTCGTGAAGGCCTTCACGAAAGCGTCGCTCGCCCGGTTGCCTTTGGCCGCAATGCCGCGGCTGCCGTCCTTGCCGACCACTTCGTTTTCGCCCACCAGACGAACGCCCTCACCGACAAGCTCCATTGCCAGTGAGTCCTCGCTCACACGCACGCACTGATAATCGGGCACGAAATACCAGCGCTGCAGCGCGTTGCTGGCGACCTGAGACGGATTGGCCCGCGCGACGTAGCTCGTGAGCCGCACGGGCGGCTGCTCCAGGCCGATGCCAATGAGCTTCATGCGATAGTCGGCCTCAACGAGCACCTGCGCGAAATGCGTCTTCGGCGAGATGCCGCCGACGGTAATCACCTGCATGCCCAGTCGTTCGCGGAGCCCGTTGACGATGAACTGTTCCTGGCCGGGATTCTGGGCCGGGTTGCCAATTCGGCGGCCCAGCTCGTGCAAGAACTCGTGCATCCGCGAAAGTCCTTCTTCGGTCGGATCGATCGAACAAAAGATGAACGGCTTCTTATTGTCGGCCCCTGGCGGAAAGGCGCGCAACGCGACGATGAGATCCTGCAGCTCGAGCACCGGCCGGCCCGAGTCGATTCCCAGCGCTCGGCCCGAGGGCGCTTCGGCCCAGGCCTCGGCCGGACCGGCGATCACGATGTCGCCCGACTCAGGGTAACAGAAGACGTATTGCAGCCGCGTGATTCCAGCCAGGTGCTGCATCGCATCATCCACGCCACGGCCGTCTGCGAGTCGCTGCGACACGAGTCGCTCCAGGCGACTTAGCGAGACTTTGCGGAGCGGGCTGCGGCGGGCCAGGTCGCGGTCGAGCCGTCCGAGCGCTTCCTGTGCGCGTTGCCGGGCGAGTTCACCGGTCGGATCGGCGACCGTAACGCGTCGCAACACACCGTCGGCGTCAACGGCCACGCCCGCCGTGGAGCCGCCGCCGATCGTGTCTCCGCCACCGCCCAATTGCGCGAGCGCTGCTTGCTCAATGACGAAGGGGTAGGAAAGACACATCGCGAGCAGGGTCAGCCACTGGAGCCGTGGCAGCGTGTGATCGCGTCTAAGCAAGCCGATGCGAGCCATGGACATTACCTCATCAGCGAAAGTGCGGTCGTTGCGCGCGGTGATCCCCGGCCGGCGTGTTGCCGGATTGTCCGAGAAATTGCGCACCTTTCATGCTAATTCCGGGAGTCGGCCAACGCAAGAAATCCACGTGAAGAGCCGGTTTCGCAGCCCTGAGGGATGCGTGCCGCAATCAGGGGTGCCATGGCCACTGCTTGGAGTGGCCATGCCTGCTTCCATGCCCACGCCGAGCCGTCGGCATGGCACACGGTCCACGCCCGCGCTGCCGTTTATCCGCTACATCCGACAAATACGGAACGGCCAAGGTGAGAAAACCCAACAAACGGTGTTGCGAAACGACAACAACATCTTCACCAGGCGGTAGGTTTTAACAGGCTGGTCGATTGCGCGCGCCGAGCCGACCCGACCCTCGCCACGACCGGTTGCCGGTGCCCGGCTCGGCCGCGCAATTATTTTTCAGCCCCAAAGCCTTTGTAACCGTACCGTGCGAGCGGCGGGGTTTATCCCCGCCGGGACAAGCCCGGCGGCTTGCAATGGGCTTGAGAGAACCACGTAGCACGTGCACAAACCCATTCACCGCGCCGGCATGGAAGGCCAGTGCTGATGCCCGCTCCGTCGATAACCTGCATCCGTGTCCTGGCGCTCTGTTGCTGCACGGCGACGATGGCCGGCTGCGCGAGTTGGCAACTGCCGCGCATCGATCCGTCCGGCGAGCGACTTCTAATCTGGCCGAATGAGTCGCCGCCGCCAACGCTCGTCGGACCGCCGGCTCCGGTGATCTCGTCGCCGTCGCCGTTCGTGGCGCCACCGGTGGGTGCTCCGGTGATCAGCGCGCCGCCGGTGATCAGCGTACCGCCAGCGGTGCCGGCCGTCCCGCCGACTGTGATCGCGCCTCCCTTTGGCAACGTGCAAGCCCCGCCCGTGTATTCCGATCCGCCCGCGGTGCCGCTCAATCCCGCGTTACCAGCGGGGCCGGTTACCAGTCCGTTCATTCCCGCGCCGGCTGCGCCGCCGATCATCACCACGCCCGCCCCGCCCGCTGTCACCGTGCCCGCCCCGGCCGCCGCGTTACCCGCGCCGCCGCCAACTGTCACATCGGCTGCGCCGCTGCCTGTCACGCCCGTGGTGCCGGTCGGCATGCCGAACGTAGCCACGCCGCTGGGCTCTGCGGCTCCGGCCGGCGTCAACTATCTGCGCATCACGCCCGCCGGCATTCTTGCGCCCATCGGAAGTGAAGTGCTGCTCAAAGCCGGCGTCAGCCGAGCGGACGGATACCTTTTCCCGAATCAGCGCGTGGAGTGGACGCTGGACCGCTCCGGCGTCGGCCAGTTTGTCGAGCCCGCTGGGCGGGAGGCCCTGTATTCCTTCAGCCGTTGGAATGCGCCGCAGCTCATCGACCCCTGGACGGCAATCGGCGCCACCGCGAATATTCCCATTCGTTTGTCCCGCGGCACTCCGGACCCGAACGACGACGTGCAGATCGTTCGCGGCGACGCCTGGGCGGCGGTCACCTCGGCCAGCGAAGGCACGAGCCGCGTGACTGCGTATACGCCGGCACTGAGCAATTGGAACCGGGCCACCGCGACGATCTACTGGCTCGACGCTCAATGGTATTATCCGCCAAGTGCCTCCGTCGAAGCGGGCCGGCCGCACGTTTTGACCACGACGATCGTCCGCCGCTCCAACGGAGCGCCGTTAGCCGGTTGGTTAGTCCGCTACGAGGTGGCAAGCGGCGCCTCGCTCGGCTACGAGGGCGGCAATTCGACCGAAGTGCCGACCGATGCCAATGGTCGTGCGAGCGTCGAAGTAAGTCCAATGAGCCCCGGCAGCGGCGCGACGAATGTCGGCATCACGATTGTCCGCCCGCCTCAGCAAGGTCCGAACGCGACCCCGCGGCTCGAAATTGGCCGCGGAACCGCCACGATCACTTGGGGCGCCGCAGCCGGGCCCGCTCCGCCGTCGGCACCCATCACGCCGGCCCCGGTCGCGCCATCTGAGCCTGCTTCACCGTATACTCCAGCGCCCGTAACAACATCGCCGCTGTCGCCGCCGCCAACCGGACCGCAGCCCACAAGCCCGAGTGCCCCGCGCCCGACTGATCCTTACACGCCGCCCGCCGACGAACCGGCCGCCGGCCGGCCGCAACTGGAACTGCGGCTGCGCCGCACTGGTCCCGAACAGGCGGGCGTAGGCGAGTTCGTCAACTTCGAGGTCACCGTCACCAACCGCGGCAGCGGCACCGCCCGCGGCATACGGTTACGCGACCGGTTCGACACCGGCCTGCGACACCCTAGCGCAAAGCCGAACGAGTTCGCAGTCGAGTATCCCGGCGTTCGCGACTTGCCGCCCAACGAGTCGGCTACCATCCCGCTGACCTTCCAAATTCTCGCCGGCGGAACGCAGTGTCATGAAGTAACCGTGACTGCCGAGGGCGCGGAGCCGGTCAGCGAACGCGGCTGCGTCACCGCACGCCAGGCGGCGTTGGAAGTGACGGTCACGGCGCCGCGAACGCGCGTGGTCGGCGAAATCGCGCAGTTCAACATTGTCCTGAAAAACGTCGGCGAAGTCGCGGCGACCAATGTCGAAATCGTCAATCACTACGATCCAGCGCTGGAACCGAACCAGGCCCCCTCAGGCCATGAGCGACTGGCCGATGGCGGCATCATGCTGCGAATCGATCGGCTGGAAGCCGGCGAGCGGCGCGCCATCAGCTCCACGGCGCTGTGCCGCACACCGAGCAACCGGGCTTGCAATCGGGCCGTCGTGAAGGCCGATGGTGGTGTGACCGCGTTCGCCGAAGGATGCGTCGAAATCCTGCCAACGCTGCCAACCGGGCCGAGCGCCGCGGGGCAACCCGCACCACAATAATTCGTCTTGAAACACACACGGCGGACACTTCCTCGCCCGGTGTGGCACTGGCTCCGCCAGTGCTCCCACCCGCGCTCATCACTGGCAAAGCCAGTGGCACACGGCATGCCAATTTGAAAAACGCTCGAGTCGGAGCCACATTGGACATTCCTGTCGCAGCACGGGAGGACTACACTGTCCCCGGTAGGTCTCCCATGCCGCGCTTCGTTCTTCTCTACCACGAGTGCCCGCCGCACCATCCGCGCCCGTCACATTGGGATCTCATGCTCGAGGTGGGCGAAAGCCTGCGGACATGGGCGCTAGCGCGTTTGCCGAACGCTTGGAGGGCTTTGCAAACGAGTACCGCCGCTTCCAACCCGGGATGTCCGCCGCTCGCGAACGAAGATTCAGTCACGGCAGAACAACTGGCCAACCACCGGCTCGCCTATCTCGACAAAGAAGGGCCACTTAGTAACGACCGCGGCCGAGTGAGCCGCAGTGACTACGGCACCTACGAGCGCAAAGAGAACTTGCCTGGAAGCTGGTATCTGGTCCTAGAAGGCGACAACTGGCGCGGTGAGATTACATTGCAGCAAACCGCCGCCGCCGATCGACAATGGACGCTCACTGTGCACCAGCGCGGCCGCTAGCGCTTGAGCGTCTTATTCTTCTTCGAGCTCTTCGTGTTGGGCCGCCGGGCGATCTTTAGTGCCGAGCGATCGTCGTTCGGCGTAAGCTGCAGCTCATAGTCGGTCATCTTGATCTCTTGGGCGGCTGTGGCACGAGGCCCGGCAATCCGGGGCGACGATGGGCCGGCTGACATCGCGATTTCCGTATGGCCGGCCACATACAGCTCGCCTTCGGCCAACTCGATCGAGTCGATATAGAACTGCCGCTTTTCCGTGGACGGGTCGCTGTGAATTTCGACTACCGCGACGGGTAGCCCGTCCTGCTGGGTCCAGCGAACTGGCAGCGATAATTCCTTGCATGCCGCCGCGATCTCATCGGCCAACGGCAGCACGGGCAACGGCAGCGCGCCGGCCCGCACCGACATCAGCCGGATGGCCACGGCCCCTTCGTCGGTCAGAAAAACGGAGGCATCGACGGAAATTACCGTATCGACCCCGCCCGACGTCGTGCGAAATCCGAGCGTCAACAGGTTGGATGCGATCGCGACCCGCGGATCGCGCAGATTCGTCGGCAGCTTGCTGCCCTGGTTCTCCGCCAACTGGATCGCGAGCCAGCCGTTGATTTGTTCGGCCGTGAACAGCGCGTGCCATTGGCCATGCTGCCGCGCGTCGCTGTAGAGTGCGGTTGCCCGACTTTCCAATTCGCGGCTGCCGCGCTGCAACTCCTCGGGCTCAATTCGCAGCGCCTGCTCATAAAACGGCCGGACCTGCCGGGCAGCGAAATACGCTCCTGCCAGCACGACGACGAGCACGACACTGGCGGCGAGCGAACCGAGTGCCGCAATGCGAATTCTTCGAGCCATCAACTGTTCCTCGCACGCTCCGGCGATCGCACGGAGTTGAAGCAGGGCAGGCAGGCCAGCGTGCGGGGAATGGTAGGAACCGCTATCCCCCAAGTCAACGCGAGCCGGCCGATAGCACGGCGACGCGGCCGACATTGACCCCCCACCAACAGCCACTAAAATGTTGCGTCCTTACGGGTTTTCGCGGGTTGAGACTCTTTTGCGCTGGGGCTATCGCCGGTAGCTTAAGGTCTCTTGCCGCAATAGGGTCCCGACAAGTTTTCGCATGAGTCTCACTGTGACCGAAGAACCGGCAAACGCATCGACTGGCGGCGACTGGGAGTCGGCCCGCCGCGCGAAGCTCCGAAAGATCGCGGAATTGGGCCGCGATCCCTGGGGGTCGCGGTTCGATGACCACATGCCGATCGCCGACATCCGCGCGCGGGCCCGCGACATCATGTACCGCTCGCAGAACGGCCGCGAAGTGCCGCTGCCGGATTTCGAAGCGGCACCGCCCGATTTCGATTTCCGCAAGTGGCTCGCCGATCTGGGTCCAGGCGAAATGCACGGGCCGCAAGTTCGCGCTGCCGGCCGCATCGTGTTGCATCGTGACAAGGGCAAGCTGCAGTTCATCGACATCCGCGACATGACGGGTCAGATCCAGCTGTTCGTCGGCCAGCAGCAGGTGGGCGACGATTGGCAGCTCGCGCAATGCTTTGATCTGGGCGACATCATCGGCGTGGACGGCGAATTGCGCCGCACGAAGACGGGCGAGCTTTCCATTTTTGCCCAGCGGCTCACGATGCTCACCAAAAGTCTCGCCGCCCCGCCGGAAAAGTACCACGGCCTCACCGATGCCGAGCTCCGCCATCGGCTCCGCTACCTCGACCTCACCTACGGCGAGGGCGTGATGCAGCGGTTCCTGAACCGCACGCGAATCGTCCGCTCGATCCGTCACACGCTCAATAGCCGGGGCTTCGTCGAGGTCGAGGGGCCGACGCTGCATTCGATCGCCGGCGGCGCCGCGGCCCGGCCGTTCAAAACGCACCATAACGCGCTCGACATCGATCTCTACCTGCGCATCGCGCTGGAGCTGCACCTCAAGCGGCTGATGGTGGGCGGCATGGAGCGCGTGTATGAGCTGGGCCGCGTCTACCGAAACGAGGGGATCAGCCAGAAGCACAATCCCGAATTCACGATGCTCGAAGCGTACCAGGCCTACGGCGATTACCGCTCGATGATGGATCTGACGGAAGCCTGCATCGTGGATGCGATTCGCGCGACCGGCCAGCCGCTTACGCTGCCGTGGGGCGATGAGACAATCGACTTCACGCCGCCGTTTGCCCGCAAGACCTACGACGAAGTTTTCGCCGAGCATTTGGACGTCGATCCCCATGACGCCGCCGCGATCGCCAGTATCGCCAAGTCGCTCGGCCTCGAAACCGCGTTCAAGCACCCCGACGTGATCAAGAACGAAGTATTTGAGACGAAGGTCGATAAGGCGATTGCGGGCCCCACGTTCGTTCTGGACTACCCGGCCAGCATCTGCCCGCTCACCAAGCGAAAAGCCGAAAACCCGGCCGTTGCCGAGCGGTTCGAGCTGATCGTTGCCGGCATGGAGATTGCCAACGCCTACACCGAGCTCAACGATCCGGATTTGCAGGAGCAATTGTTCCAAACGCAGTTGGCCGGCCTCGCCGATGAGGAATCGATGGCCAAGATGGACCAAGATTTCATCCGCGCCCTGCGCCACGGCATGCCTCCCGCCGGCGGCCTGGGCCTCGGCATCGATCGGCTCGTCATGCTGCTCACTAACACGCAATCGATCCGCGACGTGATCTTGTTCCCCTTGTTGCGACCAGAAAGCGAGTAAGTTTTCAGTTTTCAGTCATCAGTTTTCAGTCCAATATTGAGAACTGACAACTGACGACTGACAACTGACAACTTCCCAAGGACGGGATTCATGTACAAACTCGTGCTCTGCTGGCGCTACTTGCGGACCCGCTACATCGCGCTGGCCTCGATCATCAGCGTGATGCTGGGCGTCGCGACGATGATTGTCGTCAACGCCGTGATGGAGGGCTTCACGCACGAGATGCAGGAGCGGATTCACGGCATCCTCTCCGACCTGGTGTTCGAAAGCCAATCGCTCGACGGCTTCCCGGACGCCGACCGCCGCATGGCAGAGATCCGCAAAGTGGCCGGCCAGCACATCGCCGGCATGTCACCCACCGTGCACATCCCGGCCATGCTCGGCTATTCGGTAGGCTCGCAGTACGTCACACGGCAGATCACCGTAATCGGCGTCGACGAGGCCACGTACGCGGAAGTAAGCGACTTCGGCCAATTCCTGCAGCACCCTGAGAATCGCAAGAAGCTGGGTTTTCAGCTGAAAGAAGGCGGCTACGACGTGACTGACCATCAACTGAGCGACCCCTTGAAAATCCAGCCACGAACGCAAATGCAGGATGCGGGCTGGCAGTACCGGCGCCGCAAAGCACAATTCAACCAAACGATCCGCGTGCCGGAAGGCTCGCTGGAAGGCAATCCATTTGGCGTCGCGGCGGACGAAGGCACCAACTTCGACCCTGCCCAGGAGCAACATACCGGGGCCGTGCTCGGCATCGGCCTCTGCTCCTATCGCACGCTCGAGGGCAGCGACGGCTTTCTCGCACTTCCCGGCGACGACGTCGAAATCAGCTACCCGACTGCCTCCAAGCCGCCGAAGGTTCTCAGCGCGAAGTTCACCGTCGTCGACTTCTATGAGAGCAAAATGAACGAGTACGACTCCAGCTTCGTGTTCGTTCCCATCCGCAAACTGCAAGCGCTGCGCGGCATGGTCGATCCCACAACCGGCATTGCCAATGTGAATGCGATCCAGATTCGCCTGAAAGAGGGCGTCGATTTGAACATGGTCCGCGACCTGCTGCGCGGCGAATTCCCGGCGGAAGTGTTCAAAATCAGCTCGTGGCGCGACAAGGAGGGAGCGCTGCTGGCCGCGGTCCAAATGGAAACGGCCGTGCTGAACGTCCTGCTGTTTCTCATCATCGCGGTGGCTGGCTTCGGCATCCTCGCCATCTTCTACATGATCGTCGTGGAAAAGACCCGCGACATCGGCATTCTGAAATCGCTCGGCGCCACCGGCCGCGGCATCATGGGAATCTTCCTCGGCTACGGTTTGAGCCTCGGCGTCGTGGGCGCGAGCGTCGGCATGGGGCTGGGGCTGTTGTTTGTGCATTACATCAACGAGATCGCCGACCTGTTGGGCCGCATCACCGGGCAGCCGGTGTTTGACCCGTCCATTTATTACTTCCAAAAGATTCCTACGATTGTCGAGTGGCATACAGTAACGTGGATCGTCGCGGGGGCGATGGCGATCGCGATCCTGGCCAGCATCCTGCCTGCCCGCCGCGCCGCCCGGCTCCACCCCGTCGAGGCCCTCCGCTATGAGTGAGTCCTATCCATTCCAACCACCGTACGCACGCGGCGGACTGAACCTGTCGGAAGTTTCCTTGCCGCCGCTGCCGAACCCATGGATGCCACTGGCTTCGCCAGTGCCCGCCGGCCGAGAACATGCACTGGCGGAGCCAGTGGCACACCGATCGTTTGCGCCAACGCGCGAACTGCTCGCCGCCCACTACGTCCGCAAAAGCTACCGCAAGGCCGCCATCGTCATTCCCGTGCTGCAAGGCGTCGAGCTGGCGATCCACGAAGGCGAGTTTGTGGCCGTCGTCGGCCCCAGCGGCTGTGGCAAGAGCACTCTCCTGCACCTGCTGTGTACGCTCGACGCGCCCGACTCAGGCGAAATTTGCTTTGAGAACCATCGCATCGACAACTTGCCTTCCGCCGGCCGCGACATTTTGCGCAACAAGTACTTCGGCATGGTGTTCCAGTTCTACCACTTGCTGCCCGAGTTCACGACGCTCGAAAACGTGCTCGCACCGGCGATGATCGGCGAAGGCGTGCTCGGCTACTGCCGCCGCCGCCGCAGTTACCGCGACCGGGCGCGCGAAATGCTCGAACTGGTCGGCCTCGGTCATCGGCTCAAGCATAAGCCGCGCGAGCTGTCCGGCGGCGAAATGCAGCGCACCGCCATCGCGCGGGCGCTGGTGGCGCGGCCACGCGTGCTGTTGGCCGACGAGCCGACTGGAAACCTCGACAAACACACGGGCGAAGAAATCATGGCCATTCTGCGTCGGTTGAACCGCGAGCAGAACCTCACTATAGTCATGGTGACGCACGACCAGCACATCGCCGACCAGGCCGACCGCACGATCATGCTCATCGATGGCCGCGTCGCCACCGCGTGAACCGCAGAAGTGAACCGGCAATCCTCAATTGTGTCCCATTTTAGTCGTACAGATCAAAACGTCTCACGCAAAGGCGCCAAGGCGCAAAGATTCAGTCGTTTCGTTCGTTTCGTTCAGCCAGTTTTGTAAAATACCACATTTGTGATTCCTTTGCGCCGTAGCGCCTTTGCGTGAGGAATTCTGGATTCGCAATCGTAGCCATGTCCCGACAGGTTTACATCAGCGGCAAGTTTGTCCCGCAAGAGGACGCCAAGATCAGCGTCTTCGATCACGGGTTGCTGTACGGGGACGGCGTCTTCGAAGGCCTGCGCAGCTACCGTGGCAACGTGTTCCGGTTGCGCGAGCACATCGTCCGCCTGTACGAATCGGCCAAGGCGATCTGGCTCGAAATTCCCATTTCACACGACGAGATGTGCGACGCGGTGAATGAGGCGATCCGAGTCAACAAGATCGAGGATGGTTATGTCCGCCTGGTGGTCACGCGCGGCGCCGGCACGCTGGGTCTCGATCCCAACCGCTGCAGCGACCCGCAGATCATCATCATCGCCGACGCGATCTCACTTTATCCCAAGGAGCTCTACGAAAAGGGGCTGGAGATTATTACCGTCAGCGTGCAGCGGAATCATCCGGCCGCCCTCAGCCCGCGGATCAAATCGCTCAACTATCTGAATAACATCCTGGCCAAAATCGAGGGCTTGCAAGCCGGCTGCATTGAAGCGCTGATGCTCAACCACAAGGGCGAAGTGGCCGAGTGTACCGGCGACAACATCTTCCTGGTGCGCAGCGGCGTTCTCTACACGCCGCCGCTGGAAGCCGGCATCCTCGGCGGAATCACGCGCGACGCGGTTATCGGAATCGCCCGCGAAGCCGGCATCGAAGTCCGCGAAGTGCCGCTCACCAAGCACGACGTCTACGTCGCCGACGAGTGCTTCCTCACCGGCACCGCGGCCGAAGTTGTGCCCGTGGTGAAGGTCGATAGCCGCAGGATCGGCACCGGCAAACCCGGCCCCATCACCTGTGATCTCGAAAAGCGGTTCCGAAAGCTCACGCAAGAATGAGCCATCCAATCGTTGTGTCCCGAAACGGCGTGCCCATTCGCCTCACCGATGAACGTTGGCAGCATAAAATGGAAGAGCACGCCGAGCTGGCTGGCTTAAGGCAAGAAGTTTTAAAAGCCATCACCAATGGTGAGCGCGTGCTGAGCGGAAGCGCAGGCGAACTCATGGCAGTTCGAATGATAGAACCAGGCAAGGCACTGGTAGTTGTTTATCGAGAGATGAACGCCGATGACGAGTTCGTTATTACCGCGTTTCTAACACGACGGCTTCGGAGCCTTGAACGGAGAGCGCAAATATGGCCAACGCAAGCGTAGCGGACTACTTAGACCTCGTGCCGGCACTGCTCCGCACGCCGCACCGTGCCTTCTGGTCCACGTATGATCCCGAAGCGGACGTCTTGTACCTGAATTTCAAGAAGCCTGCGACTGCCACCGACTCGGAACTTACCGATGATGACATCATCGTTCGGTATGAAGGCGACGAAGTGATCGGCCTCACGATTTTACACGCAAGTAGGCGTTAGAGATGCCGTCATGGCATCGCCACACGTTATTGCGCGTTTTTAGCGATGCGCTGGAACTCCTCGTTCGACACAACGCGGTAGCTCGCCAGTGACGCGCGCACCTCGTCGATGCGTTTCATGTCGTCCTGCGACAGCCGCCAGGTGAAATGATGCTCGGCCCGCAGCGGTTCCTTTTCGCCGGCCCGCGTCAGCTCGACCTTGAGCGGGATGGCCTTGTGGCGCGCGAGTGCTTCGTTCAGTCGCAGCCGTGGCTCGGGCGGTGGACCGGCGGAGAGTAGCGTGTTGAGCCGCGTGTACCAGTCCAGGAATTCGCGATATTCGGGTACCGCCTGCGGGTGTTCGGCGGGCGCCGTCGCGACCGTGTAGTTTTCCAAGTGGCTGGCCAGCACGAGCTTGCCGCTCTCCGCCGCAAACGACTCCTCGAACTCGGGGTTGGCCGCGAACTTCAGGAATGGGTCCCGCTGGCGCTCCGCCCACGCGCGCAACTTTTCCATGGCGCCGGCGAGTTGATCGGTCGAAAGTTCCGTGCGGATGCGGCGCTCGGCATCGAGCAGGATGAATCGACCCGGCTTGCCGCCGCCTGCTTTGCGGAATACGGCGATCTGCGGCGGCTGGGCCAGAAAGTCGTAAACCGCGCCCTCGAGAAAGAGGGTCGTCGTTTCGCTGGCCGGCTGCTCTTCATCGCCGATGAAGATTCTCGTTTCGATTCGAAACCCTTCTGCGACCGCGATGGCAGTCGCATTGGTTGCGAGGCACGCGGCGAGGATCAACAATACGGCGTTGCGCGCTCGGCACGTCAACAATCGAGCCATGGTTCCCTCCGGCAGATTCAAAATGGCAAGTCATGCGCGGCGTTGCGCAGCGGCAGAATAAACTGCCTCCGCCGCCGAGGTAAAGATCGTCCGCAAACGTGGGGCAGGCATTCCTGCCTGCCGGCGGCCAAGAATGGCTGCCTCACAAACGACCGGCGCTGCTAGCTGCCAACGGCTACTTAAAATAATCCGGCTCGTTCCCCGGCTTCCACTTGATGTTGCAGCCGATGCTGGGCCGTTGATTTTCGCTCGGCTTCCTGCCGGCCAGCACGGAATCGATCGCCGCCCGCAGATCGCGGCCCGTGATGGGAATGCCATTGTCGGGCCGGCTGTCGTCGAACTGTCCGCGATACACCAGCCCGCGCTTCCCATCGAACAAAAAGAAATCCGGTGTGCAGGCTGCCCGATATTCTTTCGCTACTTCCTGCGACTCATCATACAAGTAGGGAAACTGGTAGCCGCGCTCTTCCGCCTCGCGAACCATTTGCTCGGGCGAGTCGGCCGGGTAGCTTGCCGCGTCGTTCGAATTGATGCCGACGACGGCCACGCCCTTGTCCATGTACTCCGCCGTGAACTGGGCCAGCGCGTCGGCGAGATGCTTTACGAACGGGCAATGATTGCAGATAAACATCACCAACAGCGCCGGCGCGTCGGCGAAATCATCGAGCGAGACGGTCTGCCCATCCACGTTTACCAGCGAGAAGTCTGGCGCCTTGGTTCCCACCGGCAACATCGTGCTTGAAGTGCGGGCCATGATGATTCTCCGTCGATTCGGCCAAATGGATGGAATTTCACGACTTTTGCGGCAGCGATCCAAAACACGAACCAGGCTGCCGACCGCCTTGTCAATATTCCCGATCGCTTGCGCCGGGGCAATGGCGCGCCTCGTTGACACTGTCCGCTGCGGTCTTATAATTCACAGCCAAGTTGTCTGACGGCGCTGCAAAGGAGAACGAGTCCATGGGTGTTCCTGAATTTGACGACAAGAATTTTGACAGCGAAGTGCTGCAGGCGGAAGGGCCGGTGTTGGTGGACTTTTGGGCACCCTGGTGTGGGCCCTGCCGACAAATCGCCCCGGTTATCGAACAACTGGCCGGCGAAAACACCGGGATCAAGATCGGCAAGCTCAATGTCGACAGCTCCCCGAACTGCGCACAGAATTACGGCGTGAGCAGCATTCCCACATTGATGCTATTCGTGAACGGCGAAGTCATCGAGCGGTTTGTCGGTGTCCAGCCGAAGTCGCGCCTGCAAGAGGCGATCGACAACGCCAAGGCCTGAGCCGGCTCGCGGCGCATGGCAGCGATTGAAGCCATCAATGCGGCCTGACGATTGAGTCGGGCCGCCTTTTTTTGCGCCCGTTTTCGCTATCAGATCTCGCGGTGTTCACACCCATGCTAGCTTCGATGGCATAGACACAAAGCCGCACCTTTGCGCATCTCGTCCGCAGTCACTCGTTTAACCACACGGCGGGTGACTGCGCGATTTGTAGTGGATTTTTAGGCCGCCGTTGCCGATGGGGACTTAGTAAAGTTTGCCGTTTAAGACGACTTTGGCGCGCCGGCGTTCGCGCCCAACCGCCTCATGCGAGCGTGAGCGATGTCGAGCCAACACGAGCCCCACAGTGCCGAACAACCCGGTTTTGCTGGCGAGATGCGAATCGATCTGCCGCACGCCATTCCGCGTGCCGCATCCCATCTGATGCCAGAGCGCGACGAAATGCAGCCCGTGGGCGCTGTCATTGGTGAAGCTGCCGCGGTGGTCGAAACCAACGTCGCCCACTCGTTGGAGCAACTTCGCGAGCACGCGGCCCAATTGGCCGATCGGCTCCAATCGGAACAAGGCGCCTTGGACCGCCGCGAACGAGATCTTGCCGCCCAAGCGGCCGACCTGGACGCCAAGTGGGAGACCGCTCGGCAGTGGCTGGCGGAGCGTCAACAGGAGCTCGACGCGCGTGCCGAAGCAGTGGCTCTCCGCGAACAGGAGCTTGCCGAGCGCGAAACTGCGGCCGAAGAGCGTGCCACGCAGCTTACTCAAGTTCGCGAGGAAGCACTTGCCGAGCGCGAAAGCCGGCTCACCGCCCGCGAGGCCGAGCTCCAGCGCAATCTCAGCGACTTCGATAATCGACTCACCGCGTTGGATCGCGACCGGGCCGAGTGGCACGATCGGCAAGAGAAACTTCAACGACGTGAAGCGGCGATTGAGACCCGCCATCGCGAGCTAGATCAGCGCCAAGCCCGGCTTTATCAAGACATCGAACAATTTTCTGCGGACCGCGCACACGGCGCCGAGCGCGTGGCGGAGATCGAGCGACGCGAAGCAAAAGTCGCTGAATGGGAGGCCCGCCTCCAAGCCCAGTCCGGCGAATTAGAGCAGCAAGCCGACGCGCTTCGCGAGCGTGCCGGCGAGCTGGAGATCCAGCGTGCCGAGCTGCGCAAGGCCCTGTCGGAGCTTTCCGGACGCGAAGCCGAGCTCGACGCTGCAGAGCGGCAGCTTGGCTACCGCCAGCAAGAAATCGAAACGGCGCTGGCACGGTTCGAGCGGCTCGGCGTGACCGAAGAGCGGATGCAGCAGATGCAGGAGGAGGCACGGAAGTTTGCCGCCCGACGACGCTACCTGGACGAGGCCGAGGCGCAGCTTGCGCAGGAGAAGGCGGAGTTGGCCGACCAGATTCGCGCGTTGGCCAACGAACGCAGGCAGTGGCAAGAGCAGACGCTGCGCGAACGCCGGGCAATCGGCGCGCAACAGCAACTCGCGCAAACCGAACAGCAACACCGCTCCCAGCAGCTCGACCAGCGCGAAGCAGAGATCGACGCCCGCGAGAACGCGATTGGCCAGTTGCAGTCGGAATTGCGAGCGAGCCAGCGCGAGATGCTGGAGATGCGGCTGGCGACGGAAGAAATCTGGGCGCAGCTGTCGGGCGCGTTGGCCCCGGCCAGCCTGACCCGTTCCATTGCCCAAGTCCGCGCGAAACTGGCTGATCATTATCGGGGAACGCTGGATGAAATCGGCCAACGGTCGCAGGAGCTAGAGGCGGTGCGGCGAGACCTTACCCAGCAGTTGCAGGCGCTCGATGCACAGCGCCACGAGCTGGCCGCTTGGGCAGAGCGGCGGCAAGCGGACGTCGAAGCGCAGGCTGCCCGCCTTGTCGCCCGCGAGCAGGAGCTCGACCGGCAGCAGCAGCACTACGAGCAGATGGAGTCGCGCTGGAACATCGAGCGCACGGATTACCAGGCGGAAATTCGCCGCTTGCTCGCTACCATTCGCGAAATCGAAGTCGAAGAGCTCCGCGCAGCGTAACGCGGTGCAATCGATGTGCTAATCCGTGGCGTGCCACTGGCTCCGCCAGTGTTTTAGCCGAGCCGAAGGCAGCACTGGCAGAGCCAGTGGCACCCGCGCGACGAATGGTTACTCCGCCGCCTTGATCGCGGCTCCAGCATCCGACTCCTCGCTCGAACTCTCTGGTTCGTTCGCCTCGTCGTCGGCGGTGCTGCGCGATTCACTGCTTATCGAATCCGCCTTCTCGCGCTGGGCCTTCATTTCGCGTTCGTGCTGCTCGCGATTGACTTCGGCAAGACGGTTCGCTTCGGTCGCGTAGGCCATGCCGGCTTGGATTTGCTCGCGGCTGAAATACGGTGGACGACGAAAGCTTCGCCGCGTGCCTTGCAGCTTCGCGGCGAGCTCATCCCAGCCCAGATCGCTGTTGAGGTGCCAGGCGGCCGCTTGAGCAGCGCCGTGCTCCAGCTCGCCGCGACCAAATGCCTGCAGCAGCTCGATCACGGCCGGCCGATCAATATGCGTGCTGGCTGGCACGATTTTGTAAGGCCTCGATGAAGATGGATCGCGCAAACCATGATCGAGGCACAACACGGCGAGGTTGATCTTGGCGGTTTGTTCCGGCGGCACGCTGAAGAAGCCGCCGCCGCCGCCGCCACCACCGCCGCCCAGTCCACCTCCACCACCGCCGCCCACCGATTGCTGTCCGCCGCCCCCGCCGCCGCCGCGGGCGCCGCCGCCGCCGCCGCGCCCGCCGCCACCGCCGCCAAATTGAGCCAACACCGGCACGCCCGCAAATGCCGCCGGCAGTTGCAGGTGGAGCGGCTGATTGGTCTTGTTCGTAATTAGCAAGCGGGCGTCATGATCGCTCCTGGCGATGAACGTGGCTTCTGCCTGGCCGCTATCGATGGCCTCAAATAGTCCGACCCCGCCGCCACCGGCCGGCTCGGATGCGACCGTCGCACCGGGCTTCGCGGCTTGGGCCACTCGCGCTCCAACGCCGCTTACAAGCAACAGAACAGCGAACGCCGTCAACCATTTGTGTAGAGCCATTTCGTTTACTCTCACGTAACCAGGATTGTGAGCTGCGATTTACAGATCGGGTCGCGGCCAGATGACTTATCGCGCGGCGGCCCTCCCACTATTTCAGCATAGTCGATAAAACGTGGATTCAAAGCCGATTTAGCCCCAATTTTATGCCCGATTTTACTCTCACGCCGCTTGTTGTTCGGCGACAGCCCAGCGGCTTGGTGCTCTAGCCGCCTCGTTGCGGCGGAAAGTCTAACTGGCGGCGGTGCTGGAGCTATAGTGACGCCAGAACACGTACGTGATGCAAAACGCGCCGAGCAGGTACGCGATCGCCGCGGCCCAGACGTACGCTTCGTGGGCGTGTTTGTCGAGCTGCGTCAGGGTGAGCGACGTGGTGATCGCGAAAAAAATGAGAAACAGCACGGTGAAGCCGATCACGAACTGGTGATCGACCTCGCGGAGCTTCGGCTTGCTCTCGAGCCAGTGTTCCCAGCCGACGATGTTTTGAATCGTCGGCTCGACCGTTTCGCGCAAATATCGGCCGGCGCGGGCGATGTTGTTCTGCTCGGAGACGAACGAGAGCATGAGAGCGATCAATAGAAACGGGATGGCGGCGTTCGCGAACGCCGAAGGATGCTCGGCGGCCAGATAGCCGGCGGCCATCACCAGGAACATGCCGATGATCAATAGCCAGAAGATGCGGGCCTTGGATTCCCGGATTTCGTCGCGGAGGGTGAGGTACTGCTGCTTCATGAAGTCGTCGGGGGCCATGGGCAAATCTCCTTCGAGTGGGTCGCCGTCGGGCGACGCGAAAAGGGATGTGGAGGAGCACGAAGTCTCAATCGCGGCGGTGGCACCTGTAGCCAGGCAATCGAACGGCGCTTCCGCCGCGACACGACTCGGCTAGGATAACATGCGGTGAGCGCAAATAGAACGGCGTTCCCGCTCTCGAGCGCGGGAACGCCGTCCGCGACCCTCCCTAACCTCCCGTCACGGGCCGGCGACGCACGCCTGGCGGCGATTCAGCCCGTTCGTGGGAGGGATACAATCAAATCGCTAACACGTCTACCGGCGTAAGTCCTGTTGTGTTGACCCGCGCTGGGTTGCGCGGCCTTGGGGGACAACTGGCTGCCGTCCACCAACTTGTGTGCCTTGCTGTGCGGAGACGCCCGTCGTGGCGGTGTTGTTTGTGCCCAGGAACGTCTCCATGGGGAAATCGAACCGTTGACCCACCAGTTGGTTCCACGCCTGCAGTTGCGCGGGCGTCAAGACGGAATTCAATTGGGTTTCAAACTTCGCCCGCAAGGCGGCCCATTGCTGGGGCGTTAACGGTTGCGTGGCCGAGTTGCGGCGAAACTCGTTTAGCTGCCGTCGCCAATCGGCGGCGAGCCGGCCTATTTGCCGCCGCTGGTCCGTCGTGAGATTCAGCTGACGCTGGATTTGCGGATCGTTGAACGCGTCCAGCCCCATGAATTGCCGGTTGAGCTCGTTGAACCGCCGGCGGACTTGCGGATCGGTGAGCGTGCGATCTACGCCGGCGTTGAAGTCGGTGTTGAAGCGATCCTGAAAGCCTTGCAACCGCTGCTGCCGCTGAGCCGCGGCGGTGCTCGTGCCGGCAGTTCCATCCGTTGTGTTGGAGCGATCCTGGAATTGTCGCAACTGCTGCTGACGTTGTGCCTCGGCAGTCGTGCGGCCCTGGGCAGTAATGCCCTGGGCAGTCGCCCCTTGGCCGGTGGCGCCCCGGTTGGTCACCCCTTGGCCTGCAGCGCGTTGATGCGGAGCAGTTCGCCCGGGCCACGTATTCATCCAGAGGTCGTTAAGCTGATTGAACTGCTGATCGTTGAGATTCAACTGTTGGCGCACGCTGGGAATGGCGAACCACGGCTGTGGGACGTTTAGATTGGCGTTGGGCTGCGCGGCGGCGCCCACGCGACCTTGTCCCTGAACTTGTCCTTGCACATTGGCGCCCGCTTGCGCCCGGCCCGCCGCTCCCGCAGTGCCGGTTGTGCCCGCCGTACCTTGCGCGCTTACGCCGGCCGATGTGCCAGCAGTGCCGGCTGTGCCCGCCGTCCCCGCCGTGCCCGAGGTGCCGGCGGTCCCTGACGTTCCCGCCGTCCCTGAAGTCCCCGCGGCGCCCGACGTGCCAGTGCCGCCCGACGTGCCGCCACTTTGAGCGCCTTGCGACCAGGCAGTCGCATTAATGCCGGCAGCAATGGCCGCGGCAATTGCAAACGTAAAGAATCGTCTCATGACAGTTTCTCCTCGCAGCGAATGAGTGCAGATAAGCCGCCGACATTCAGCGGCCATGCATGCTCGTGATGCACTTCGTATGCCGCGGCTTTCACTGCGGGCGCGACAAGTTGTCGCCAGACGTCATTCAAAACAGTAGGTCCCGCTTGCCGAGCGGGATCTCAGCACTGTGATGAAAATCGAACATTGGTTGAGATCCCGTCCGGCAGAAGGGACCTACTGCCCGATGAGCTTCTCGAACTCGGCTTCGCTGATGATCTTCACGCCGAGTTTACGCGCCTTGTCGAGCTTGCTGCCGGCTTTCTCGCCGGCGATGAGATAATCGGTGCTCTTCGAAACGCTGGCCGTGGCGCGCCCGCCGTGTTGCTCGACCAGCAATTCAATTTCTTCGCGGGTATATTTTTCCAGCGTGCCGGTGACGACGAGCGTTTTGCCGGAAAGCGGTCCGGCGCTGGCCGCGGTGCGCGCCTTTTTGGGGGCCGTCATATCGACGCCCGCCTCGCGCAGCCGGCGGATCGCCCGCTCGCCATGCTCGCTGTGGAGAAAGTGGTACACGCTTTCGGCGATCACCGGCCCGACATCTTCCGCGTTGCTCAAGTCGTCTTCGTTGGCGGCCAGCAGCTCCTCCATCGAGCCGAAGTGTTCGGCGATCGCTGTCGCCACGCGCGTGCCCACGTGGCGAATCGAGAGCGCGTTGAGCAGCCGGGCCAGGCCGCGCGATTTGCTGGCCGCGATGTTGGCCACGAGTTTTTGCGCCGACTTCTGGCCCATCCGCTCCAGCTCGGTGAGCTTTTCTTCGGTGAGTTCGTACAGGTCGGCGAATTCGTGGACCAGCCCCGCCTCGACCAATTGGTGCGCGAGCTTTTCGCCCAGGCCTTCGATGTCCATCGCCGACCGGCTGGCAAAATAGATGAGCCGCTCGCCGAGTTGAGCCGGGCAAGAGAAATTCGGGCAGCGGATGTAAACGCCGCCTTCATCCTTTTCGAGCTTCGTACCGCACGCTGGGCATTTAGTCGGGTAGACGAATTCGCGCGCCGTCTCCGGCCGCAGGTGTTTCTCCACCCGAACCACGTGCGGAATAATTTTGCCCGCCTTCTCGACGACGATCGTGTCGCCGATCCGCACGTCCTTGCGGGCGATTTCCTCAACGTTGTGCAGCCCCACGCGGCTGACGGTGGTACCCGCGATTTGCACCGGCTCCAAGTCCGCGGTAGGCGTCAGCGCGCCGCTTTTGCCAACTGTGATAAAAATGTCTCTGACCCGCGTCGTCGCTTCGTACTTTTCAAACTTGTACGCCACGAGCCAGCGCGGCGCCTTGCTCGTGGCCCCCAGCCGACTGCGTTGGTCGAAGCGGTCGACCTTGAGCACGAGTCCGTCGACTTCGAAATCGAACTCATGCAGCCTGCCGATCAGCGATTCGCAATGGTCCACCGCCGCCCCAAAACTCTCGAATCGCTGCGCCAGCGGCGTCGGCGGCACGCCCCACCGGCGGACCTGTTGCAGGAATTCAAAATGCGAATTCGTCGGCAGACCCTCGATGTGCCCCACGCCGTGGGCGAAGAACCTCAAACGGCGCTCGGCGCATTGCCGCGGATCGAGCAGCTTGATGCCGCCGGCCGCCGTGTTGCGCGTGTTGGCATACAGCACCAATCCCGTGGCCTGCCGGCGCGCGTTTATGTCGGCCAGGTCCGTGTTAGTCATGTAGATTTCGCCGCGGATTTCTACGCTCGGCGGCACATCTTTGCCCCCCAGCCGCAGCGGCACGCCCCGCACCGTGCGAAGATTGTGCGTGATGTCGTCGCCCACGTAGCCGTCGCCGCGAGTAGCGCCCCGAACAAGCAATCCGTCCTCGTATGTCAGCGCGACCGCGACGCCATCGACCTTCAGCTCGACGACCCACTCGGTCTCTTCCCCCGGCAGCAGTTTCGCGGTTCGCTCGCCGTAGCGCCGCAGCTCCTCGACGCTGTACGTGTTGTCCATCGACAGCATCGGCACACGATGCCGCACGTGCCCCAGCTCCGCCACCGGCTGATCGGCGATCCGCTGCGTCGGGCTGTCCGGCGTAACAAGCTCGGGATGCGTCGCCTCGAGCTCTTTCAGCCGCGCGAGCAGCTTGTCGTATTCGAGATCGGAGATCGTCGGCGCGTTTTCGACGTAGTAGCGGCGGTCATGCTCACGAATTTCATCGCGAAGCGCCGCGATTTGTTGCTCGACAGATTGCTTGGCCACGTGGTTTTACCTTGTTCCCACGGTCTGAGTGGGAACACAACGGAACATCGACCCGCCTAACACGGCGCTGCAGTTGAGGCACCGATCGAGCGGCCAATTTGGTTTCTATTCCGCAGTGATTATACTATTCAATCCCGTACGGCTGGGAGCGGGCGATTGAGCTAGGCCGTACCCATGGGGCAAGGTCATTTGAAGACGACAAAGTATTTCCGTTACATCAGGACGAGACCTGATCGGGCACGTATACTTGATGAGTGGATTGTGCAAGCCGTCCAGCATCCTGTCCGGGAGGAGCGGCAATTGGACGGCCGCATCCGCCGCTGGGCATATATTGACACGGAAGCGAAGTTCCTGCGAGTCATCCTGCTCGATGATGGGGAGACGGTGCACAACGCCTTTTTTGATCGGAACTTTAAGCCATGAACGTCAAATACTTTCGTGACACCGACACGGCACTGCTTGAGTTTTCGGATCATCCGATCAACGAAACTCGAGAGATTAACGAGAATATCTACGTCGATTTGGATAAGGATGGGAACTTGGTAAGCATGACAATCGAGCACGCACAACAGATTGCGAGCCTTCCGAGTGTCGTCGTGGAGGAGTTCGAGCAGGGCGTGGCCTGAAACATGGGCCGGCGACTGAGCTTCGTCGTTCTGCCGCTTGAAACTTATTACCAATGACGCCATCTCAGTTCTTAAATTCGTTCCAAGACCTCGACGACTCGGAACTTCACAGGCTGCGCCGCAGTACGCGACTTGCGCGGACGCCGGCACTTGCGATCAATGCGAGGCAATGTGCGAAGATGGTATCCGGCGCGCAGTAGCAAGCGTCGCATTGTATCCCAAAGGGATTTAATGATTCTGACCGGGGTTGCGGCGCGACTCGACTGAGCTCGTCGAAGTCAGCCGTTACCCTGGGTTGGCGGTCGAAACATCCTCTCACAACGCTGACAGGGTTGCAGCCAATCATCGGCCGATGCAATCCCTTCAGGATTGTCGCTCACTTCTAGACTCTTCGACCCCGCATTCAGGCACAACGGTGACGGCCCGGCCGGTGGCGGAGTTGGGGATCAGGCACAGGAAGCGCATCGGCTCGCTGCCCGTGTTGCGGAATTGGTGGACGTCGTTGGGGGCGACGAACACGACGTCGCCCTGCTTGAGCGGGCGCTCCGCGTCGCCGTCGATCACCAAGCCTTTGCCGGCCAGCACAAACACCTCGTGCTCGTAGTCGTGAAAGTGCTTGGGCGTGTGGCCGCCAGGCGCCACTTCGAACTCGCGCATCGCGAAGTTAGGGGCCTGCTCGCCCTCGCCGATGAGCCAACGGACGCGGCAACCGGCCGCACCCTCCATGGTCACATCGTTGGCCGCGACTTCAGTGGAATTCTTCACTCGCATGGTTGATTCTCCCAGAAAGCGCTCCGCTTCGGCGGCCTGCGCGTCGCGGTTAACGATTCCTTGTTCGCCGTTGCCAGTAATCGTCGGTCCCGATCGCGGCGAACGTGCCAACGGCCAATAGCCCCAGCTCGGCCATGAGTGCCGCTTCGCCGTGCTGCCGCAGCCACGATATGAGCGGGTGATCCTGGCTCGCCGCACTGACTGCCGTTGCAGCTATCGAGGCCCGCTCGCGGAACGCCATCACGCCGTAGGCGGTCGCGGTGAGCGCGAACGCGATGCCCGCGATCAGCAGCACGGCATAAAACGGATTCGCGAATTTGTCGGAGCGTTTCATCGTGCCCCAATTATACCAGAACGCCTCGTGACGACGGCAGGGGGATCGGAGTACGATATAAGGTTCGCCGCATCTGCGTCGTCTCGTCAGGGAGTTTGTAGCGTGAGCCAGGGCCATATCGAGCTGCGCGGCGTGGCGGTGAATAACCTCCGCCACGTCGACCTGGATTTGCCGCACCGCCGGCTGATCGTGTTTTGCGGCGCGAGTGGCAGCGGCAAGACCAGCATGGCGCTCGACACGTTGTATGCCGAAGGCCAGCGGCGCTACATCGAAAGCTTCTCCGCCTACACGCGGCAGTTTCTCGAGCAGCTCGACAAGCCGCAAGCCGAGCGGATCGAGGGCATCCCGCCCGCCATCGCCGTCACGCACAAGAATCCCAGCCGCTCGAACCGGGCCACCGTCGGCACGACAACCGAGGTCAACGACTACCTGAGCCTGCTATTTGCCCGCGTCGGCGAAGTCATCTGCTATCGCTGCGGGCGGCCCGTGCGACGCGACACGCCGGAAAGCGCCGCCGAAGCACTGGCCGAATTGCCCGCCGGTCTGCGGGCGATGATCGGCTTCGAGCTGACCGTGCCCGGCGAGGACCCTGACGAGCACTGGCTGGCCCACCTTGTGGAATCGGGTTATGTGCGGGCGATCGTCGATGGCCGCACTGGAGCGATTGAGTCTTCGCTCTCCCAGCGGCTGGCGACCGGCGATTCGCTGACCGTCATCACCGATCGGATCAAAACTGGTGACGTCTCTGCAGAGAGGCTCCGCGACTCCCTCGAAGGTGCATTCGCGGCAGGGCAGGGCACCGCCGTCGTATTGGCCGAGGATGACGCCACGGGTGCGGCGGGTGCCACTGGCTCCGCCAGTGAATCCGTTGATCGAGGTCAGCACACAGGTGCCACTGGCTCCGCCAGTGCTGATCACGGCGAACGAAATCACTGGCAGAGCCAGTGGCACACGATCGATGGCCAGCCCTGGCGCCGCATGGCGTTCAGCACGGCCCTGCGCTGCGAACAATGCAGCATCGATTATCCGGAGCCCGAGCCACAATTGTTCAACTTCAATCGGCCGCTGGGCGCGTGTCCCGAGTGCGAAGGATTCGGCAACATCGTGGCGACTGACATGGCCCGCGTCGTGCCCGATCCCACGAAGACGATCCGCAAAGGAGCGATCGCACCGTGGAACACGCCCTCGTATGCCCATGAGCTGGAAGAGCTGCTCAGCCTGGCCGACGATTACGGCATACCGGTCGACGTGCCCTATGCCGAGCTTACCGACGAACAGCGCCGGCTGATCGTGGAAGGAGTGCCCGAGCGAAACTTCGGCGGCCTCAATGGCTTTTTCCGTTGGCTGGAGCGGCGCAAATACAAAATGCACCTGCGCGTGTTCCTGAGCCGCTGGCGCTCGTACCTTCCCTGCCCGGCCTGCGGCGGCGCCCGGCTGCGGCCGGAGGCACTGTCGGTCCGCGTCGCCGGCAAGAACTTCGCCGACGTCTCGCGCATGAAAATCCGCGACGCGCTGACGTTTTTCCAGAGTCTAGAACTACCGGTGTGGCACGAGCGCATTGCCCGCCCGCTCATCGAGGATGTCCGCGCACGGCTGGCGTACCTCGTCCAGGTAGGCGTCGGCTATCTGGCGCTCGACCGCCCGCTGCGAACCGTTAGCAGCGGCGAGGCACAACGAGTTGCACTTACGGCAACGCTCGGCTCCAGCCTCGTTGACATGCTCTACGTGCTCGACGAGCCGTCGGTCGGCCTGCATCCGGCCGATGTGGAATCGTTAGCGGACGCAATCGGGCAGCTACAGCGGCGCGGCAACACGGTGGTCGTCGTGGAACACGAAGAGCAAATCATCCGTCGCGCCGATGAAGTGGTGGAATTTGGTCCCGCCGCTGGCGACGATGGGGGACGGATCGTTTTTCAAGGCACGCCAGCCGCGTTGGAGCGTTGCAAAGACAGCCGCACCGGCGATTGGCTTGCCGGCCGACGGCGGCTCGACACCAGCCGGCGCCGCCCCACCACCCAAGGCTGGATCAAGCTCCGCGGTGCGCGGGGAAACAACTTGCGAAACGTCATCGTCGAATTCCCGCTCGGCGTGTTGTGCCTGGTGACCGGCGTCAGCGGGGCGGGCAAGAGCACGCTCGTCGACCGAACGCTGTACCCGGCGATTGCCCGACGATTGCAAAAACAAAGCGATCCGACCGAGTTGCCCCAGCCACTTGAATTTGACGACGTGCTGGGGCTCGGGCAAATCGAAAGCGTCGTCCACATCGACCAAAGTCCGATCGGCCGCTCTCCGCGATCCAACCCGGCCACATACATGAAAGCATTCGATCCGATCCGGGTGCTGTTCGCGGAGCAGTCGGAGGCGCGGGCCCGCGGCCTCACCGCGAGCGACTTCAGCTTCAACGTCGAAGGCGGCCGCTGCGAGACCTGCCACGGCGACGGCTACCTCGCGATCGACATGCAATTCATGGCCGACGTCTACATGCGGTGCCCGGAGTGTCAGGGCCGGCGCTACCGCCGTCAGGTATTGGAAGTGAAATACCGCGGCCTCGACATCGCCGAGGTGCTCGACATGACGGCCCGCGAGGCCTTCACTTTTTTCCGCGGCCAGCGAAAAGTCCAAGCCAAGCTGAAGCACCTGCTCGACGTGGGGCTCGATTACCTGCGCCTCGGCCAACCGGCCACCACGCTTTCCGGCGGCGAGGCCCAGCGGCTCAAGCTCGCCGCCCACCTCGCGGCCAGGCGGCGTGGCCGGACGCTCTTCATCCTCGACGAGCCGACCACAGGACTGCACTTTTCGGACATTGTACAATTAGTCGATTGCTTCGACGCACTGCTGGAGGTCGGCCATTCGCTGGTGATCGTGGAGCATAACCTGCAACTGATGAAGGCGGCGGACTGGCTCATCGATCTTGGCCCAGGCGCAGCGGAGGAAGGCGGCCGCGTCGTTGCCACCGGTACGCCGGAGGAAGTCGCGGAGAGCGCGGAGTCGGCGACAGGTCGAATCCTGGCCCGCGAATTTGCCCGCGACGCGGCATTGGTCAAAGAATGAACCACAACGGCACGACGAGCACGACGTTAAGATTCCCCTTCGTCGTGTCCTTCGTGTCGTCGTGGTTCAATGTTTGGAATAAGAATTGTCAGTAATCATGCCCGACACGATTGAGATTTTCGTCAGTGACGTCAACGATGTGGAGGCGCGAGTATTCGCCCGCTACGTCGGGGCGGCGGAGGATCGCGCGGAAGCCGAGCCGATTGTTTTGCGTGGAACGCTGCGCGGACCCTATTGCGCAGGCTCGCGGACGCTGCCGGCCGAGATTGCGTTTCGCGATTTGGGTCCGCAGCAAATCGGCCTCGCGGAGGCGCTAGTCCCCGATCCCTGCACCTGGTCCGCCGAATTGCCGCATTTGTACCAAGCCGACGTCGAAGCACGGCAGGGCGAACGGATGGTGGCCGAATTTCACGGCACGATCGGCCTGCGTCGGGCAACGCAAAATCATACCAAATGAGTATCAAATGGAACCGCGGATGAACGCGGATAAACGCCGATCATAATCGTTGGTAGCACGTGATATTTCTGATCCGCGTCCATCCGCGTTTATCTGCGGTTGAATCTGAAAGTTTCGGTTTGCAGCATCTGACATGAGTGAAGCCCGACCAAGTCGATATGATCGCCAGATGCGATTTGCGCCGCTCGGTGATGAAGGACAGCGGCGTTTGTCTGAGAGCAAGGCGCTGGTGTGCGGCTGCGGCGCGCTCGGCTCCGTCGTCGCCGAGACGCTGGTCCGCGCTGGCGTGGGGCTGGTGCGCGTCGTCGATCGCGATTTCTTGGAGCTCAACAACCTGCAGCGGCAGGTGCTGTTCGATGAACAGGACGTGGCCGCGGGGCTGCCCAAGGCCATCGCCGCGGCCAACAAGCTGCGGCAGATCAATTCAGACGTGGCGATCGAGCCGGTCGTTGCCGACGTGACTTATCGCAACATTGCCGAGCTGGCCGGCGACATGGACGTGATCGTCGACGGCACCGACAACTTCGCCGTTCGCTTTCTCGTCAATGATTTTGCCGTGAAGCACGGCAAGCCCTGGGTCTACGGCGGCTGCATCGGGGCCGAAGGGCAGACGATGACGATCTTGCCCGGTGAGACGGCATGCCTGGCATGCCTCATGGCGGACGCGCCGCCGCCCGGCACGACGCCGACTTGCGACACGGCCGGTATTCTGGCGCCCATCGTTGGCGTCATCGCGTCGATCGAGGCCGCCGAAGCGCTCAAGATTTTGAGCGGCCGTCGCGAAGCGGTCAGCCGGCGGCTGACGATTGTCGATCTCTGGGACAACCAGGTCCGTCAAGTGGATTTGTCGCGATTGCACGAGCAGGGCGACTGCCGCGTGTGCCGGGGGGGCGAATTTGCGTGGCTTTCCGGCGAACGCGGCGATACGTCGGCGGTGCTTTGCGGCCGCAACGCGGTGCAGCTCAGCCCGCCGCCCGGTGAAAGTGTGTCATTCGAGCATCTGGCCGCGCGGCTCGCCGGCGTTGGCCGCGTCGAGCGGAACGCCTTTCTGCTGCGGTTGATTGTCGACGGCTACGTGCTCACGGTGTTTCCCGATGGCCGCACGATCGTGAGCGGCACGAACGACATCGCCACCGCACGCACGGTGCATGCACGCTACATCGGCGCGTGATAGCAATCGCCTGTGTGCCACTGCTTGCGGCAGAGTGGAACGAGTTCTGACGGGATCCGCGCACTGCTTGCCTCTCAACGATGAATTGCGATTAACGGCGAGCAGTGCGGCTTCCATTGGACAACGGCTCGGTGCGCCGCAAGCAGTGGCACACCGATACGACGGCAGAGTCGGCGACAACCTCCCAGGTTGACATTCCCTGGCAACCTGTGCGGGCTTGCGTGGAGCGTTTGCATTTTCGTTCTCCGCAGGTCCGATTCAATCGGCAGACCCAGTTTCTCTTGCTGCCGGGGCGTTTGCCGCCCCAATAACTTTTCTCAAGCGCCTCATCGCATGCCGATGGCAAGTGTCGGTCGAGGTGCGCACTCTTCGATTGAGCCGATGGCGACTGTTGAACAAAGCCGCGCGACAACTCGACACGAATCACTGGTATCAGAGACGCCGTCGCTGGTCGGCCGGCTCGGGCCGTGGCAGTTGGTGCGGCTGCTGAGCGAAGGCAATTTCACGCGCGTGTATCAGGCCCGGCCGGCGGATGGTCCGCAGAATCAGCTCGCCGCGGGCGAGTCGCCGTGGCGACCCGCGGCTTACGTGGTGAAGGTGCTGCGAAACCAGTGGTGGCGCGACCCGCAGGCCATTGAGATGCAACGCCGCGAGGCCTGGGTCGGCGGCAAGCTGTCGCATCCGAATCTGCTGCCGGTGCTCTCGGCCAGCGTCCAGGAGCCGCCGTTCTACGTGGTGACCCCGAAGCTCGAGGGCGTGCCGCTGGCGCAACTGCTGTATCATCAGGAACGACTGTCCGTGCCGCTCGCGCTGTGGGTCGCCCGGCAGGTCGCAGACGCGCTCGATGCGCTGTATGAGGCGACCGGGATGATTCACACCGACGTGAAGCCCGCCAACATTCTGGTATCGCCGACCGGCCACGCCACGCTGATCGATTTCGGCTTTGTGCAAACTCCGGCTGAGGCGACCGAATGGGCCACGCGGCCGCTGGCCGGCACCCTGGCCTATATCGCGCCGGAGATGGTCACGTCCACCCTGGCCGCCGGGCCGCGCAGCGACATTTACAGCCTCGGCGTGACGCTTTACGAAATGCTCACTGGCCGCCGGCCGTGGGACAGCGACGATCCCGGCGAGCTGATCACGTTGCACCGCGAGTCCAAGCCGGCCGGCATCCGCGCGGTGCGGCCCGACGTGCCCGAACCTGTCGCCGGGCTGGTGCACTCGATGTTGGCCAAAGACCCGCTCCGCCGGCCGGGCTCGGCGCGCGAGCTGGCGACGCGGCTGGTGCGGCTCGAGATCGAAAGCTTTTCGCTAAGGTAAGGAGCGCGAATTTCGTGCTCAGCCCGTCCGCGCGAGTCGCTAAGCCGCGAGCGGCTTATCCGCGTCTCCGTGTGATCCCGCCTAGTGCCAGGGCACTCAGTCCGCATAGTAGAAGCGTCGCCGGTTCGGGTACGAGCGTCGGAAACCCCCGGATTTCGCCGCCAGGGTAGAGATTGGTATGGATATTCCAGTAGGACTTACCGGCAACAAGTGCTGCCGCTAACGCCGATTCCGCTCCTGCCGTCGTGCCACCATTGGCAGTGACATAAGACGGGTTCCAAGACGAGGCGAGGGTCAGATTCAGCGTATTGCTAAAAGAACCGCTGGTGACTCCGAGCGGAAAACCGACGAGTGACGGCGTGGTGGTCGCGACGCCCGCATTCATGGCGGCACTTGCCTGGGCTTCACTGCCTAACCCCGAGATAGCGGTCGGGGCGTGAAGGTGGGAGGCGGTCGTCGTACCCGTCAATCCGCTAAAATCGACTTGCAACCCAAGCGTGTGGGCGACATCGTCGTAGACGACCGACCCCGAGCCCGTTCCCGGCGATGCATTGACGGGGAATTCCGAGGGGCCAGTAAGCAGCACAGAATACGTACGCACAGTCGCATGAGCGGGAACGCACAAAACCAAGGCGGCAACGAGCATCACAGCGACGAGCATGGCAAACGCAATTAGCTTGTTCGTCATTGGGTCACTTCCTTCCATCGATTTTTTTGGCTTCAGAGCATACAACGAAAGGTACCGAAGCGCATGTAGCACCAGGAATCGCCACAAATCCACCAGCAAGTGGCCGCGTGGGTCTCGCGAGAATCTGAGACCACGTAGACGGCAACGCCCCTGCCTTTTGCCGCGGCCTTGACGCCGCCGATTGTATTGGTCCGACAGAGAATTGCAAGCGTCTGGCCCCGAGTTTTTGGCAAATGGGGGTGCCTGGGGCAGAGTCTGCGATGCCCCAGAAGTGTGCCGATCTGGGGGCGTCGCCGCGGGCACCCGGCACACGGTTTTGCCGGGTGCCGGGTCGGCCCCAGCCACCCAAATTCATACTTACCAGGTGGGTTGCTTACCCCGGTAGCTCCAATCCAATAGCTCCATCGGGTGGACGACCGCCAGCCGCTCGTTTTGCTGGCGGGCCTCGCGGGCGATTTGCAACGCGCAGCCCGCGTTCGAGGTGATCGCCACTCGGGCGCCGGTCTTGTGGATATTTTCCAGCTTGCGACGGCTGAGGCGGGCCGACATTTCAGGCTGCGTCAGGTTGTACGTGCCGGCCGCCCCGCAGCACAGCTCCGACTCGGGCAGCTCCCGAAGTTCCAGCCCGGGGATTTGGGCGAGCAGCCGCCGCGGCGCATCGTGGATTTTCTGCGCGTGCAGCAGGTGGCAGGCGTCGTGATACGTGGCGACGGTGCGGATTTCGCCTTCCGGCGGCACGAGGCCGAGTTGATCCAGAAATTCGTTCACGTCGCGCACCTTGGCCGACCACGCCGCCCGTTCCGGTTGCCGCGAGTCGTGCCAGTGGTGAGCGTAGTCTTTGAGCATCGAGCCGCAGCCGGCAATGTTGTTCACAATCGCGTCGAACCGCTCGTGCGGGAAGGCGGCCAGGTTCTCGTCGGCAAATGCCTGCGCCGGCGCGCTTGAGCCGGCATGAAAATGAATCGCGCCGCAGCAGACCTGTGCCCGCGGCACGTGCACGTCGCAGCCATTCTGCTGCAGCACGCGCGCCGTCGCCCAATTCACGTGTCGAAACATCGCGTCGCCGATGCAGCCCGTAAACAACGCGATCGTCGCGCGGCGCCGGCCGATAGCGGGCAGGAACTCGGGGAGCCGCCCCTCGTTGCGCCGCGGCGGCGGCAGCATCTCCACCATCCGCCGCAGTCGCGCGGGCAACAGCCGCGTCAGCCGCGTGGCTTCCAGCAGTTTCAACACGCCGAGCCGCTGAGCCAGCCGCGCCGGCAACAGCGCCCGTCGAAGTTTCGCCGAGTAGGGAAACAGGCCGAATAAAATGGTGCGGTGAAACCAGTCGTCGCGGCGCGGCTGGTCGTCCGCCGCTTCCATCGCAACGCGAAACGGTTCGATGAGCTTGCCGTACTGCACCCCGGAAGGGCAGGCCGTTTCGCACGCCCGGCAATCGAGACACAATTCGAGATGGCCGCGCACGCGATCGTTCAGCTCGAGCCGGCCGTCGGTCACGCCCCGCATGAGATAAATTCGCCCCCGCGGACTCTCGTTCTCATCGCCCGTCTCCACGTAAGTCGGGCACGCCGCCGTGCACAGCCCGCAATGGACGCAATCCAACAACAGCTCGTAATCGAGCGCGTCGCCCGGATTGGCCCGCTTCATGTTTTCCAGTGAGCTGTTCACAAAAATGATTTATTAGACGGAATCGACAGGATGAACAGGATTTGCGAATGTATCCATCCTGTTGATCCTGTAAATCTTGTCAAAAAGTTAATCGTACACGAACCGGCCCGGATTGAGGATGTTGCGCGGGTCGAACTGTTGTTTGATCCGCTCGGCCAGCACGGTCGCTTCGGTGCGCCCGCCCCAAATCAGGTGCGGCGTCAATCCTTCCAGCCGGCTCGATACGATAACAAGGCTGCCTCCCAGTTGCACAGCGGCCGGGCGGAGCTTGCCGACCAGCACATTTGTCAAATCGGCATGACCGAATTGCGAGAACCGCGCGAAAATAATCCCGTTCCCGGCTTGGGCCGCAATCGCACAATCCGGATCGAACGCGACAAGCTCGGCGATCATCTGCGCGACAGCGCTGGACGGCACGGCGATCTTTACGACCAGCGGCGAATTGTCGGCCGCCTCGCCCGCCCCGCGATCCGCGAACTCAATCTGGCGAGTCCAGAGCGCCTCGGCGTCCCGTGGCTCGAGTCGGCTGACCGCACTGCCGCCGCCGGACCAAAGCTCATATTGCACCTGTTCGGCCAGCCAGGCGACTTCTGGCTCAGTGCCTTCGACGCGGACGACGAGCGCGACGCTTGGATTTCGGATTTCGGATTGCGGATTTCGGATTATGGAGCCCAAATCCCATGCCGACCCAACGAGTAGATCGATCGCGACGGGCGGCGCCGGCAAATGGATCAATCGGCTCAAGATCAATTCGGCGGCGGCTAAATCGCCGCACATGCCGATGATCGCGGCCGATTGCTCGGGCTGCGGTGTGACTTTAAGCGCCAGCCGCGTGATGACGCCGAGCGTGCCTAGCGAGCCGCACATGAGCTTGCAGAAGTCGTAGCCGGCGACATTTTTCACGACCCGCCCGCCGCCTTTGAACGGCACACCGCGGCCATCGACGGCGTGGATGCCGATGACGTAATCACGGATCGTGCCATGTCCGTAGCGGCGCGGCCCGCTCCAGTTCGTGGCCACGACGCCGCCCAGCGTCGCTTCACTCGCGCGCGGCACGTCGATCGGCAGGTGCTGCCCTTCGGCGGAAAGCGTCGCCGCGAGATCCACCATCCGCACGCCCGCTTCGACGAGGATTGTCATATCCCGCGGCGTATAGTCAACGATCTTTGCAACACCGCTGAGTTCCAACGTCAGCCCAGGTCGCGTCGGAGCAACGCCATAGTCCTGCGCGGTGCCACCCCCGAGCGGATAAACCGCTCGGCTCGCTTCGTACGCGTCGCGCACAGCCTCCGCCACGCCAGTTTGATCGTCCGGCGAAAGAATGTCCGCGTTCATCGATGAAGTCGCGACTGTACTCACTTAACGCTAGGATGCGGGATGCAGGATGCGGGGATCCCGGCGCCCCGCATCCTGCATCCTACACCCTTCTCAAAGCGGTGCTCGCCGCCCCGGATGAACTTGTTCCATGCCGCAGGCACCGGCCGTGGGCAGCAACTTGCCGGGGCTCAATAGGCCACCCGGGTTGAGGGCGTCGCGAAGGCGGGCCATCACGTCGAGGTCGTCGGCCGTGAACATGCGATTCATGAAGCTGAGTTTCTCCAGGCCGATGCCATGTTCGCCGGTCACGCTGCCCCCGCACTCCAGGCATTCATCGAGGATTTCGCCGCTAGCCGCCAGCACGCGCTGTATTTCGCCGGCGTTGCGTTCGTCAAACAGCAGGATCGGGTGCAAATTGCCGTCGCCCGCGTGAAACACGTTCACGATCTTTATGTCGTACTTCGCGCCAATCGCCCGGATTCGCTGCAGAATGTGCGGCAGCTTCGTGCGCGGCACGACTCCGTCTTGCGTGCAGTAACTGGGGCTGAGCCGGCCGATCGCCCCGAACGCCTGCTTGCGGCATTTCCACAGCTGCAGCCGCTCCTTAGCGTCCGCTGCAAAGCGGACTTCCCGCGCGCCGTTCTGCCGGCAGATCTCCGCCACCCGATCGCGCTGCGCATCAAGGCCCACTTCCAATCCATCGACTTCAATGAGCAGTATCGCCTCGGCGTCGAGCGGAAAGCCGAAGTGAAACGCTGCTTCCACGGCGACCAAAATGCCCTGGTCCATCATCTCCAGCGCGGCCGGAATGATTCCCGCGCCGATGATCCCGCTGATCGCCTGCGTCGCATCATCGACCGAATCGAACACGCCGAGCATCGTGCGCACCCCCTGCGGATTGCGCGTGAGGCGGACGCATATTTTGGTGACGATGCCCAGCGTGCCCTCGCCGCCAACGATCGTGCCCACCAGACCCGGCCCCAATGAATCTTCGGCCGGCCCGCCGATTTGAACCACGTCGCCATCCGCCGTCACTATTTCGAGACCCAGGACGTGATTCACGGTGACGCCGTACTTGAGCGTGTGCGGCCCGCCGGCATTCGTGGCCACATTGCCGCCGATCGTGCACGCACCCTGGCTCGAAGGATCGGGCGCGTAGTGAAAACCGGTGTCCGCCAGCCGCCGATTGAGTGCCGCATTCACCACGCCCGGCTCGACGACCGCGTAGCGATCGCGCAGATTCACCGCCAGGATCTCGCGCATCCGGGTGAGCACGACCATCACGCCGCCGCCGACCGGCAGCCCGCCGCCGGCCAGGCTCGTGCCCGCCCCGCGCGGCACAAACGGCACGCCCGCCTCGTTGCACAGCTTCACGATGGCGGACACTTCGCCGGTCGACTGCGGAAACACGGCCATGCTCGGGCAGTGCTTTTCGATCACAAATGCGTCGCACTCGTACACCGCCAAATCGGAATGCGCGTCCAGCACGCGGTCGGAGCCCAGCAAGCGGCGAAGCTCGTCGGAAATATTGAGGACATGCGCAGTGGTCACGAACAGCTCGCAAATTGTAGCAGGCACCGGGCACCCGGTTTGGCCGGGTCGGCGTGCCGTAGCCGTTGAACGCAAAACACTGATTATAAGCGAACAACAGCGTTGAACTAGTGCCGGCGGACGGCACACGGCTTCGGCCGTGAGCTCAGCCGAACGGAGTGTGCCTGCTACAAAAAAGAAGTGTGCCACCTATCCCTGATGTGGGACGAGACAGGTGGCACACGCGCGGGGGAGGAGGCGGGAGGAACTAGGAGTGTTCTCGATGTATTCTTTGGCAACCGGCGTTATCTCCGCTTGCCGTTCGGCCCCGAGCTCACGGCCGAGGGGCGGTTTAGCTCGTTGTTTCAACCTCTGTCATCTCCACGCCGTCCAAAAACCCGGCCAAAGCCCGCGTGCGATACGGCTGCTGCAGTTTGCGCACCGCCTTCGATTCGATCTGCCGCACGCGCTCGCGGGTGACGGAGAAAATCTTGCCGACTTCTTCCAGCGTGTACGTGTACCCGTCCGTCAAACCGTAGCGGAGCCGGATGATTTCGCGCTCGCGGTACGAGAGGTCGTTCATCACGTCCTCGAGCCGCGCCTTGAGCATCTCGAGGTTCGTCTCGTACAGCGGGTCGTCCTCGCGCGCTTCTTCCAGGAATTCGCCGAAGAAATTGTCTTCGTGATCGCCCACCGGCTGGTCGAGCGACAGCGGCTGACGGCACATCTTGATGATGCAGCGGGCGTCCTCGAGCGACATGCCGGCCCGCTCCGCAACCTCTTCCGGGTTGGGCTCGCGGCCAAATTTCTGAATAAACTCCGCCGTCACCGTCCGCACCCGACCCATCGTGTCGATCATGTGCACCGGCAGTCGGATAGTGCGGCTCTGGTCGGCGATCGCACGGGTAATGGCCTGGCGGATCCACCAAGTGGCGTACGTCGAGAATTTGTAGCCGCGCTTATACTCGAACTTGTCGACCGCCCGCATCAGCCCGGTGTTGCCTTCCTGAATCAAGTCCAGGAAGCTGAGCCCGCGGTTGCGGTATCGCTTGGCGATCGACACGACCAGCCGCAGGTTGGCCGCCGACAGCACGCGCTTCGCCTCGTCGTAGTGATTGCGCGCTTCCAGCGTGCGGGCCACCAGGTGGGCCAGCGTGGCCGGCGTCTCCAGCGTGATTCGCATCAGGTAGCGCAACTCTTGCCGCAGCTCGGCGTGCTGCCGGTCGCTGATGAGCTTTTCCGGCTCGGCAAGCTGCTGCTTGATCGTGACCATGCGCTGGCTGATCTTGTGGAGTTGCTGCATGATCGGCAGCAGTTTACCCAGGCGGAGATTCAACTCCTCGACCAGCCGCACGATTTTGTTGCGCCGCACGACGAGCCGGCGCCACGCCGCGTGCTTTTCCGCCGCCGGCCGCTTCTTATCCACGGCAATACGATAGTCGGTCTGATTCAGCAGCAGCAAGTGCTTGATCGTGACGACGTTGGGAGCAAGCCGTTTGAGTGTCCGCTTCTTCTCCGCCGTGTTCGTGACGGAGATTTCAATCGTGCGATCCAGCCGCAATTCGCCTTGCTGCACTTTTTCCAGCAGCTCCACCGCCGCGTGCAGCACGAAATCGTTGCCCAACAGCAAATTGCGGAACCGCGTGCGGGTTTCCTCAATCTGCCGCGCGGACGAAATCTCGTCGGGCCGCGACAGCATCGGAATTTCGCCCATCTGCATCAAGTACATTCGAATGGGATCGTCGATGTGCGACTCAGCACTGCCGTCCTCAGGAAGGTGCTCGAGCTCATCCGCGGGCTCGACCTCCCCGAGCTCTTCCGGCTGCTCCTCGTCGTGCCCCGGAAAATCGGCATCATCCGATTCGTGATGCTTCTTGTGGTTCGACGCGCCGTTGCGAGCGGCGACGCCGTTGGGGACCTGTTTACCATTCAGCGGTTGTTTCGGTCGAGTGCGACGCACAGAGAAGTCCTCGCGGTGGTCACGTCGAAGAGAGGGTTACGCCGCCGCTTGGATGCAGACCGAGTGCCGCGGCCGCTGCAGCGGGTCCGCAAGGCGGCAGCTAAGTCGTTTCTCAACCCAGATTTGTGTCGATAAGCGAGGCGCAATCGAGCACTGGGACGCAGCGCGTTCGTTGCCGCGCCGCAACGTTTCCGCCACCACGATGTTGTTTCACCGCAACACGCCCGCCTCGTCCGCCGAGCGTGCGAAACATACAATCGCTAAATAAGGATTGAGGATGCGGGATGCAGGATGCAGGTTTTCTCACCCCTGCATCCGGCATCGAGCATCCCCGCCCCATGTACATGCCCAGCAACGCTGTTGACGTGAAGGTGACGGGCGCCGTCGGCACGATCGTGCTCAACCGGCCCCAGCGGCGGAACGCGCTGACCCGTGCCATGCTCGCGCAGCTCGGCGAAGCGCTCGCCGACTTGCACCAGGAGAAACGCGTGCGGGCCATCGTGCTCACGGGCGCCGGCAGCGCGTTTTGCGCGGGGATGGACGTGCACGAAATGCACGCCGCCGCCACGCTGCCCGAAACCGAGAAAGAGCGCGATTGGGGCGACACGGCCGAAGTGTATCGCGACGTCGTGACGCAAATGATCGAGCTGCCCAAGCCGATCATCGCCTCGGTCAACGGCCCCGCAGTGGCCGGCGGCGCGGGGCTGGTGCTGGCCAGCGACATCGTCGTCGCCGCTCCCGCCGCACAATTCGGCCTACCCGATCCACGGCACGGACTCGTCGCAGGCATCGTGGCGCCGCTCCTGGCGTTTCGCGTCGGCGGCGGCACGGCCGCCCGGCTCGTGCTCACCTCAGCGCTGTACCACGCCGACGAAGCGCACCGCCTCGGCATCTACCACGAGCTGATCGACGAGCCGCGCCTGTGGGCCCGCTGCCTGCAGTTGGGCGAAGAATGCGCCGCCGGCGCCCCGGAAGCCGTGCAGCTCTCCAAGCGCCTGCTCTACGAAACGATCGGCGAGCACTTATCGACGCAACTCTCCGTCGGCGCCGCCATGAGCGCCACGTCCCGCACCACCGAGTCCGCCCAAGAAGGCCTCACCGCCTTCGTTGAAAAGCGCCGCCCAGAGTGGAAGTAATTTGTCTAACGCTCGCATAAAGAAATTGATGCACGGTGTTCTCGACGATTACATCGGGAAGCGTACCACCGCGACGCAGGCTGAGCATGTGATTGAAAATCTGATCCAGGCTGTAGAAAAAATAGACTCGCGCGCTGTAGAGTACTCGCGGGACCTATCTTATCGACTAGTTTGTGCGGATTTGGCGAACGGAGCCTTAACTGAGTGCGTGGGCGACGAGAAACCGGGGCCGGTTTTAGACGCGTTTCGAACGTTCATTGACGACCTGCCCGATTAGCGGTCGTGTCTTTTTGCAAAACCCCTGGAGCAATTGGCCAAATCCCCGTACAATCTTGGAATCCGCGACGCGAAGGATGCAAGCGTTCCCGCGGAATTTAGCCCCCGGTCAGTGACCGGGGGCTAAATGGCGAAATTGGTTTTCCCTGACCCCCGACCCCTGACCCCTGAACCCTCACCCCTCACATCACCATGGCTGCAGGCGGTAAACGCAAAAAGAAAGTCGAGACCGTGTTCCTCGTCTGCGAGGAGACGGGCGACCATAACTACACGCTCCGGCGCAAGATGGGCGGCGAGAAGCTGAAGCTGAAAAAGTACAGCCCCCGCCTCCGCAAGCACACGATGCATACGGAAAAGAAAAAGTAGGAGTAAGGGGGAAGGCGGAGGGGGGAAGGCGGAAGGTTGCCATTGGTTGCCTTCCCCCTTCCGCCCTCCCCCTTCCGCCTTGGCACGGACATGCCCAAACGTTGGCGCATCGCGAGTTTTGACCAGGCGCGGGTGGCCGCGCTGGGTCGCGCCGCCGGAATTCCACACGTGGTCGCCCAACTGCTCTTGGGCCGCGGCATCTGCGATCCCGACGGCGTGCGACAATTTCTCGACGTCCGCCTCAGCGGTCTGCGCGATCCCGAAGCGTTGCCCGGCGCAACCCGCGCGGCCGAGCTGCTGCATGAGGCGATTCGCGCCGGCCGGCGGATCACCGTCTACGGCGATTACGACGCCGACGGCATGACCGCCACCGCCATTCTCTTGCTCTGCCTCAAGCTGCTCGGCGCGAAGGCCGACTATTACATTCCCAACCGCATGGACGAAGGCTACGGCCTCAATCACGACGCGCTGCGGACGATCGCCGGCCAAGGTGGCGATATCGTGGTCACGGTCGACTGCGGCATCACCAGCGTCGCCGAGGCCGAGACGGCCCGCGAGCTTGGCCTCACGCTCATCATCACCGATCACCACCGCCCCAGTGTAGGCGACTCGCTCCGCGAGTCGCAGTCGCCACTCGCGGAGCGACTGGCCTACACTAAACTGCCCCAGGTGGCCGCCATCGTCCATCCCGGTCTGCAAGACTCGACCTACCCATTCCCCGGCCTCTGCGGCGCCGCCGTCGCATTGAAGCTCGCCTGGGCGCTCTGTCAGCAGGCGAGCGAAGCGAAGCGCGTCGGCGAGGCGATGCGAATGTTTTTGATGCGTGCCGTCGGTCTGGCCGCCGTCGGCACCGTCGCCGACGTCGTGCCGCTGGTCGACGAAAACCGCATCCTGGTGCGCCACGGCCTCAACTGCCTCCGCCATTACCCGACGCCCGGCCTATTGGCGCTGGAGCAAGTCACGGGCCTCGACAAGAAACGCTGCATCGAATGCGAAGACGTCGCATTTACCATCGCGCCACGCTTAAACGCGGCCGGCCGGCTGGGGCAAGCGCCGCTGGCCGTTGAATTGCTCATGACCGAATGTACGGAGCGGGCCCGCAAACTGGCCGAGTTTATTCACGGCCTCAACGACCAACGCCAAACGCTCGAGCGCAGCGTCTATCGGGCCGCGCACAAACTCGCCGAGGAAACGTGCGAACCCTGCCAGGCGCCGGCCCTGGTGCTCGCCGGCCGTGGTTGGCATGCCGGCGTGATCGGCATCGTCGCCGGCCGGCTCGCCGAACAATACCACCGGCCCACGATTCTCATTTCACTCGACGAGCTCGGCGCCAAGCCCGCCATGGGCTCCGGCCGCAGCGTCAACGGTTTCGATCTACACGCCGCTCTCTCTGCCTGCGGCCAACACCTGGTCGCCCACGGCGGCCACGAAGCGGCGGCCGGCATCACCATCGATGAGGCTTCAATCGAGCCGTTTCGCAATGACTTCTGCGCGTATGCCGAGCGGACCATCTCGCTGGAAGAGCGGATCGCCGAATTATTCGTCGACGCCGAGACCCCGCTGTCCGCGCTCACGCACCAAACCGTCACGCAAATCGAAAACCTCGCGCCGTTCGGTTGCGGCAATGAACGGCCGATGCTCTGCACGTCCGAAATCCACCTGGCCGAGCCGCCGCGACGCATCGGCAACGGCCGCCATCTCGCGCTGCGGCTCGAGCAGCACGGCGTCGCGCTCCGCGGCGTCGCGTTCGGCGGCGGCGACTGGGAGCAGGACCTCATCGACGCCAGCGGCCCGCTATCCGTCGCCTTCAAGCCGGTCATCAACGACTACCGCGGCCGCCGCACCGTCGAAATGCACGTAGCCGATTGGCGTCGCGCGGCGGATGGTAGCTGAATTCGCAAGAATTCAGGGCAGATTGCAATCTTGCGAGTCCAGCTACGTTACCGAGCCGGTGAATGCGTTTCACGTGAGGGATTGCAAATTGCAAATTGACAATTGAAAATCTGCAATGTGCCTTCTGGCATCTCCTTCCCCACAATAACGGCAACGTCGAGGTATCAGATGACGACGGTAAAACGAGCGCTGATTTTATGTTTAGTGATAGGTGCAACTCCATTTGCAGCCATAGCCGATGTCAAATTGCCGGCCATTTTCAGCGACCACGCCGTGCTGCAGCGCGACATGCCAGTGCCGGTGTGGGGTTCGGCCGAACCGGGCGAAGAAGTGACGGTGGCCATTGCCGGCCAAACCCACAACGCGACAGCTGATGCGAACGGCAAATGGCGCGTGACGCTCCAGCCGCTTTCCGTCGGCGAGCCGCTCAAGCTCATCGTCGAAGGCAAGAACCGACTCGAACGCAACGACATCCTCGTCGGCGAAGTGTGGCTCTGCTCGGGCCAGTCGAACATGGAATGGCCGGTCGAGCGATCGGCAAACGCGGACCTCGAAATCCCCGCGGCCCATCATCCGCGGATCCGCCTGGTTCGCGTGAAGGGCCCTGGCAGTCAAACGCCGGTCGAAGATTTTGAAGGCGGCTGGCAAGTTTGTTCGCCGGGAACTGTACCAGGCTTTTCCGCGGTCGGCTATTTCTTTGGCCGTGAGCTGCAGCAGCATCTCGACGTGCCGATCGGCCTGATCGACAACTCCTGGGGCGGCTCGGCCTGCGACGCTTGGATTCGCCGCGATCGGCTGGAGGGCAATCCACTTTACGAAGCGCAGCTTGCAAACTGGGACAAACTGGCTGCGGAGTACGAAAAAACGAAGGATCCGGCCAAGCGCGACCCGCTCTTTGGGAACCAGCGACCGGCGAATTTGTACCACGCGCGGCTGGGGCCAGTATTGGGCTACGCGATTCGCGGCGCTATCTGGTATCAGGGCGAGTCGAACGCCGGCCGCGCCTACCAGTATCGCGAAATGTTTCCACTCATGATCCAATCGTGGCGCGAGGATTGGGACCAAGGCGACTTCCCGTTCTATTGGGTGCAATTGGCGGATTTTATGGCGGAAAAACTCCAGCCCGGCGACAGCGCCTGGGCCGAATTGCGCGAGGCTCAAACGATGACGCAGGACCGTCTGCCGCACACCGGCCAGGCCGTGATCATCGACATCGGCGAAGGAGCCGACATTCATCCCCGCAACAAACAGGAAGTGGCCAAGCGCTTGGCGCGCTGGGCGCTCGCGCGCGACTACGGCCGCAACTTCGTCTGCCAAAGCCCACGGTACGAGTCGATCGAAGTGAAGGACGGCGCCGTGATCGTGAAGTTCAAAGACGTCGCGGGCGGGCTGCGCGCGGTCGACGCCGCCGAGGTTCAGGGCTTCGCCGTCGCGGGCGACGATCGCAAATGGGTCTGGGCCGACGCGAAGATCGTGGCGCCCGACCAGGTCGCCGTGTCGAGCAAGGAAGTCGCGGCGCCGGTCGCCGTCCGATATGCGTGGGCGGATAACCCGGTTTGCAATTTATACAACCAAACCGGCTTGCCGATCACACCGTTTCGCACCGACGATTGGCCCGGCGTAACGATCGACGCGCGCTGAGGAGCCAGGAGCGAGAGCAATCGGCATACTCGCACCTCGCACCTCGCTCCTCGCTCCTACCGCACCGGCCCGCGGTGGGAGAGAAGCCAGTCATAGACATCTGGGTTGTCATACGCGCGCACCCAGGAATTGTGCGCGACGTCGGGGTACACGGTGAAGCGCACGTCGCCGCCGGCGCAGCGGACCGCGTCGACCATTTCCTGGCTCCTGGCGAGCGGCACGGTTTTGTCCAGCGCCCCGTGAAACGCCCAGATCGGCACGCGGCGGAGCGAGGAGGCCATCGCCGCCGGTTCGCCGCCGCCGCAGATCGGCACAGCAGCCGCGAACCGCTCCGGATGCGTGGCGACCAGCCGCCACGTGCCGTAGCCGCCCATGCTCAGACCCGTAACGTACACGCGCGTTGAGTCGACATTCAGGTTTTCCATCACGTGGTCGACAAGCCGAATGAGAGGTTCGGGCCGCCACGCTTTGGGAACGTCTTTCATCCCGCCCTTTGGCGGCGGCAGCTGCGGCGTGACGACCACGAACGGGAAGTCCGGCCGGGACTCGACAATTTTCGGCGGCCCGTGAATTTTGACGAACTCCAGCTCGTTGTTGCCGCATTCACCCAGCCCGTGCAGGAACAACATCAGCGGCCACGGCTTGCCGTCGGCTTTGTATTGCTCTGGAATAAAAAGCATGTAGTGAATGGTCACTTCTGGGGCGCTGTCATTGCCATCAGCGCGGACCGTGACGGATTGTGGCAACTGCTTGCCCGGCTCAACTGTGATTGCATTGCTAGATTGAGCCATGACCCAAGCTCCCAGAACGAGCGTAATGCAAGGAAGAGACATTCGTTTGCCAGTGTGTCGTGCAGTGAGATAAATGCAGCGTGGACGGCCAGCGCCCATCGCGATACGCTCAGGATAGTTGTGGGCGCTGCCCGGTGCAAACAGCCAGGGGGCAGGATGCGGGGGGCAGGGAATAAATACGAACACGCACGTTAACTTACCCTGCCCCCTGCGTCCCGCATCCTCAATCCTCACATGATCCTCACATGATCACCATCCACGAGCTGACAAAGCGTTTTTACAGCGGCGGTTGTCCAATCGTGGCGGTCGAGCGATTGTCGTTCGTGGTCTCGGCGGGCGAGGTGTACGGCCTTCTGGGCCCAAACGGCGCCGGGAAAACGACGACCATCCGCATGATCGTCGGCCTGTTGCGACCCGATCACGGCTACGCCGAGGTGGCTGGCTTTCGCACCAGCGACGCGCCGGACGATGTGAAGTCGCGCGTCGGGCTGGTATCGGCGAGCGACGGCGTCTATCCGTGGCTATCGGTCCGCGAGATGCTGTTGTTCTTTGCCGACCTGTATGGCGTGCCGCCACGACAGGCCCGCGACAACTTACGCCAGTTAAGCGCGCTTTTCGATTTGACGCAATTGCTCGATCGCCGCTGCGCGCTGTTGAGCACGGGCCAGAAGCAGCGTGTCACGCTCGCTCGTGCGTTGATCCACACACCGCCTGTAATGCTGCTCGACGAGCCAACGCGCGGCCTCGACGTGTTGGGCAGCCAGGTGGTGATTGACTACGTCCGCCGGCTTCGCGATGAAGGCAAAGCAGTGATCGTAAGCACGCACCGACTGGATGAGGCCGAACGGCTGTGCGACCGGTTCGGCCTGTTGCATCAAGGTCAATTGCGCATGGAGGGCACGCTGGCCGAGTTGCGCACCGCCACCGGCTGCCAGACGCTCGTCGACATGTTTCGTAGTTTCTTCCAACCCGCGGCGGCGAGCGCGACAGCGTGATAACGATTCAATGGGCGGAACCTCATCGAACTCATCGGAACCGCCATTGTCGCTCGCCGCCGGCCAGCGCCCATTATTCGGCCGGCTGCGGCGGCTCGTGCTCAAGGAGCTGCGCGAAATTTTGCGCGATCGTCGCACGATCATCACATTGGTCGTGATGCCGCTCTTGATCTATCCGCTGCTGGCGATCGCGTTTCAACGGTTTCTGCTGACCTCGATTTCCACGGAGGAGGACATCGAGTATGTGATCGGCGTTGATACGGAGTTGGCGGGCGAGATTCTGGCAAGGCAGCTACGGGCAGGCGGCGCGGAGTTGACGCGGCGCGTGGACGAATCGGAGGCGCGCGATGAAACGCAAGTCAAGGTCCCTGAGTCTACGTCACCACTCGCCGCAGCGCAACAACAGGGCGGCAACCAGGAGCACCCACTTTTGACAATCGTTGCGGTGTCCGCGGAAGAAGCCGCTCAGCACGTGGCAGGCTCGGCACTGCACTTGGCCGTGTTGCAACGACGCGTTCCGAGCGCCGATCCCGAGCAAGGGCTGCAAACGCCCATGACATGGCAGCTGCTGTACCGAGCGGGGTCGCCATCCAGCGAAGCCGCGTTGCACTTCGTCGAGGCCCGATTGCAGGCCTATAACGAGGTCGGGCTCAACGAGCAGCTCGAGCGGTTAGGCGTTGCCGCGGCGATGCCGGCGGCGACCGAGCGGCGCCCCATCGCCTTTTCCGGCGCGCCTGTCTTTTCGCTCGCCGCGCTGATCCCGTTGATTCTCGTGCTGATGACCGTCACCGGGGCCGTCTATCCCGCGATCGACCTGACGGCGGGTGAACGCGAGCGTGGCACCTTGGAGACACTGATCGCAGCGCCCGTTCCACGCTTGGGACTGCTGATGGCCAAGTACATTGCGGTGCTCACGGTCGCGCTGCTGACCGCCCTGGTGAATCTGGCCGGGATGACCATCACGGCGCACACCAGCGGCCTGGCGGCCAGCTTGTTTGGCGGCGGCATGTCGCTGGTGGTGGTGGTGAAAGTGTTGTTGCTGTTGGCGCTGTTCGCGGCGTTTTTTTCCGCGATCCTGCTAGCGCTCACCAGCTACGCGCGCAGCTTCAAGGAGGCTCAGGCATACATCATTCCGTTGATGCTGCTGTGCCTTGTGCCCGGCGTGCTGTGCCTGATGCCCGGCCTCGAGTTCACAGGTTGGATGGCAGTGACGCCGCTGGTGAACATCGTGATGCTCGCGCGCGATCTGTTGGAAGGCAGCGTCGTCACGAGCCTCGCCGTGGCCGCCGTGTGCTCGACGATCTTTTACGTTGCCGCGGCCATCGCTTTGGCCGCGCGGATTTTCGGCACGGATGCGATCCTCTACGGGAGCCCCGCTACATGGTCGGACCTCGTGCGCCGGCCTGTCGAGCCGCAACCGGCCGCAAGTCTGCCGCTGGCCATGCTCGGCCTCGCGTTGATGTTTTCCTGTTACTTTGTGCTCGGCACGGGACTGGCCCGCTCGACGGAGCTCCCGATGGGCCGGCGGCTGGTTGTGATCGGCCTGATTACGGCTGTCGTGTTTGGCGGCATACCGCTGTTGCTCTCCATGATCGGCCGCGTCCGCTGGTCGAGCGGATTTGGCATCCGACCCGTCAACGCCGCCACGGTATTCAGTGCAGCGCTGCTCGGACTCGTGCTGTGGCCCATCGCCCATGAGATTTTTCTGCTCAGTCACCAAGCGGGTCTCTCGGTGCTCGGCCAGGAGCAAATCCGGGCCGCCGAGTCGATGATTGTTGCCTGGCAGGAGCTGCCCCTCGGGCTGATCCTCGTCACGATGGCAATCGTGCCGAGCGTGTTTGAAGAGTTGTCGTTTCGAGGGTTTCTGTTCTCGTCGCTGCGCAGCGTGCTGGCGCCGGACCGAACCGTCGTCGTCTCGGCATTGCTGTTCGGCGTTTTTCACGAAGTGCTCATGCCCGGCCGATTCCTGGCCAGCACGTTTCTTGGGGTCGTGTTGGGATGGGTGCGGCTGCGCACCTCGAGCGTAGTCCCCTGCATGGTGATCCACGCGCTGCACAACGGCCTGTTGCTGTCAGCCAGTTATTACCGCGACGAGCTCGTTGCGCGCGGCTGGGACGTCGAAGAACGGGCGCACCTGCCTGCAACATGGCTCGCCGCGGCCGTGGTTTGCATCGTGCTTACGGCATCGCTCCTCATAGCATCGACGCGTTCAACGAAGCCAAATGTCAGCGAAAGCTAATCCAGCGGCTGGGTGGCCAGTAGATGTTTATTACAACGCCGGTGATATAAGACTCTGGCACAGCGTACGGCGGATAACCCGGCGCGCCCTTTTCCCAAAAGCGCGAATCAGCCGATTGTTCGAGGAAGTCGCCGAGAACATAGTACTCATCGGGCTCCAATTTTAGTGGTTTGGAGCCCGGCCCCGACCACGTGCGGCCGTGGTCTTCGATGGTCGGCGAGTAATGGATCCCATTCAACGAATCGGGCGGATCAAGTTTCTCGCCGTTGATCCACACAGCACCGTCGTGGATCGACAATTCCTCGTCCGGCAACCCCACTAGCCGCATCACGTATATCACGGTCGGGTCCTCTGGATATCGGAATGTAATCAGATCCCAGCGCCGGGGCGTGATGAATTTGCAGGATAAAATGCGATCGCCATTGTGAACTTCTGGTGACACGTCTGTAACAAGTACGGCTTGCCGTTCGGCGCTGCAGTTCATTTTAACGCCTTCAGCTGGAAACCGCTCCCAAGCATCGAGCGGCCTTCCATACGCTGGTTGGCCGCACCTCGGACAGGCAGCTTCCCAATGCAGGCCGAGTAGAGTCGGCGCCATCCCGTTCGTTGGGATGACGAAGGCCTCGTACATGAATGGCCGAATCAAGCCAAACGCGAGCAGCAGCGTAGCGACCGTCGCGAGCATGTGCGGAATTGCCGCTTGCACGGCTTTCAAAACTCGCACTCTGTAAACCGCTGCGATTAGGAGGCACGTAATAATGAATTGGCCTGCATACCCAAGGAGATCCATTCCTCGCTCGGACGGATTAATCGATAGTGCAAACAGAATCACACCAATGCAGATTCCAAATAGTAATCCTGCGCCCAAGAACAGCAAGAACAGCCCGAGTGCTCGTACGAAGGATACCTGAGTGACATTTGCCCATTTCAGGCCCCACCGTATGCACGCCACATTGAGTGCCACGGAACCAACGAAGGACAGTGTAAGAATGATTAGAAAAAGGGCATTTGAAGACATATAATCCATCCTGCCACTGTTAGAGACTATTCGCAATAATCGCCAATCACAACGCGAGTGTCGATGGCAACTGGCGGACGCTTCCCGGCCGCACCGGTTCGCCGCGCTCGGCGCTGGCGACGGCGGCGAAACACAGCGCGAGGCTCGCCAAATTGTTTCGCGCGCTGTTCGTCGGCTCGCGCTTCTCGGCGATCGCCGCAAGCAGCTCGGCCATCGTGCCGTGAAACCCATCCGGAAACCACGCGCCTTTCAGCCGCGGCCGGGCGATCCCTTCGGCGGTCGCCAGCTCGACGCGCTGCTCTTCGGTTGTCGGACCGCTGCTGCGCACGGCGCCGTGGCTGCCGACCACCAGCGTGCGGTCCAAGCGATCGAACCGCGTAAAGCCGTCGAAGATCAGCGTCGCTTGCGTCGATTCATATTCGATAATGGTTTGCGCCAAGAGCGGCGGGGCGACGGTTTGCGTGGCGGACCGCGCCATCGACGCGTAAACGCGGCGGGCCGGCGATGCGTGCATCACGGTCGCGACGAAGTCGAACCAGTGGATGCCAAAATCATACAGGATCAAATGGCGAATCGATTCAAAGATGGTGCCCTTCACCCAGCTATGGTCCCAATGCACGTCGCAATGGATGGCGTCGATCGAGCCCAACAGCCCGGCGCGAACGGCCTCGCGGATGAAGCTCAAATGCGGCGCCCAGCGGGCGTTTTGATTCACAGCCAGGCGCACGCCCATCTTGTCGGCCAGGTCGGCCAGCCGCTCGCCGACATCCAGGTCGATCACGAACGGCTTCTGGCTGAGCACGTGTTTGCGCACGCGCAGCGCGGCCTCGATCAAGCGCGGCCGCTCCGGCGGGTGAGTCGCGATGTCCAGCACCTCGACATCGTCGCGCGATAGCACCAGTTGTAAGTCGTCCGTGGCGAACGCTTCAGGATAAAACTCGTCGCGCCGCAATTCCGCGCGTGCCCGGTCCACGTCGCACAGCGCGGCGACGTTGTAACCGGCATTCTTGTATGCCGTCAGATGCCATTTCGTAATTCCGCCGCAGCCCACGAGTGCAATGGCCGGTTGATACCGTTTGGGATCGCGTGGCCGATAGGGGAGCACGGGCGCCGCGACCCTGGGCGGCCGCGGATACTTTGCGCGTTTTACCCGATTCTGTGCGCTCGGCTTCGACATGGCGCGATCCGCAGTTGCAATGTTGGTGCTAATACCTATACACTGATGAATTGCAATTGATCGATTGAATTGCTTCACGAAGAAATCTAACAAAACTCATGGCAAAAGACAGCGCTCAAAAGGCGGGCAAGCGAATTCTCTTGGTGGACGACGATGCGGAAATCGTGGAGTCTCTTCGCCTGGCATTGGAATCGAACGGCTACACGGTCCTCATCGCCCGCGACGGCAACCAGGGGCTCGCGCTTTCGGAACGGGAGAATCCTGACCTGGTGATTCTCGACATGATGATGCCGAAGCGGAGCGGGTTCCTGGTGCTGGAAAAAATGCGGCGCACGCGCGAGACGCCGCTGCGGGTGATCATGATTACCGCCAACGAAGGCAGCCGGCACAAGGCCTACGCCGAAATGCTCGGCGTCGACGACTACATTCGCAAGCCGTTTCCGATGGACCGGCTCATCGAAAGCGTGCAACGGCTGATCGGATAGCACTTGATTGGGTGGCACGCCCGGAGTCTTCGACGGGCGTGGTCGTGATCTCCGGCCACGCCCTTCGCGGACTCAGGGCGTGCCACCCGTTGGTCTTGGATTACAAGGATTCCACCATGCGAAAAGTTTCCCCGGCGTTCCTCGTTGTGGTATGCGCGTGCGCCGCGTTCAGTCTGTTGAGCTGCGACCAGAGAACTCGGCAGCGCTCGGCCGCCGGGCGCAACGAAGCCAGCGCCGCGCCACAACCCGAAGAGCTGCTAAAGCAGATGACAGAATATCTTGGCGATCTGCCGGCGTTTTCCTGCAAGGTGGAGTCAGAGATCCACATTCAAGCCAAGGCCATGGATAATCGCATGGTGACGAAATGGACCGTTCGCATGGAACGCCCAAACCGGCTCGCAATTATCGTCAACGAAGGCATGATGGGAATGACCTACGTCAGCGATGGCAAACAAGTCGTCCAATACATACCAATGATGAACCGCTACGCTGTCAGCGACGCGCCGGCAGACTTCTCCGATCTTAGGCATACGACGGGTGCTTTTGCCTATGCAACAATGGCGCTTTCCGGCTCGATGATTCCCGATAGAGGCCAAGCGTTTTATGACAAGCTGATGGACGGCGCGACGAAGGCGGAGTACGTGGGAACTGATAAGATCGGCGGCGTTCTTTGCCACCACTGTCGCTTGCATCGCACCGATTACAAGTGGGACATTTGGATTGAGGCAGGCGACAAACCGCTCGTCCGCAAGATGGCACCTGATCTTTCCATGCGGCTTGAGGACGCGGGTGGAAGGTTGGAGGACGCCAAGATGGAATATTCCGTGGCATTTTCCGAATGGGATGTAGCGCCGAAGTTTACGGACGCCGATTTTGCATTCACGCCGCCCGCCGATGCACGGCAGGTCGAATCGTTGTACGAACGCGATGAACCGCCGCCTCATCCGCTGCTGGGTCAGCCCGCGCCTGCGTTCGAAACAGTCGATCTCGAGGACCGGCCGATCGACTTAAGTCAGCACTTGGGCAAGGGCATCGTGCTGCTCGACTTTTGGGCCACGTGGTGCGGGCCGTGCGTCGAGGCCATGCCGGATGTGGACGCGGTTGCCGAGAAGTACGCCGATCGGGGCCTGGTGTTTTATGCGGTGAACGTTGGCGAAGACGCGGCGACCGCGAAGGAGTTTCTCACTGAGAGCAAGCTCGATGTGCCGGTGGCGATGGACCCCGATGGGACCATCAGCAAATTGTACCAGGTGGATGGAATTCCACAGACGGTGCTCATCGGCAAGGACGGCAAAGTGCAGGTCGTCCACGTCGGCTTCAGCAGCGAGTTGGGAACGCTACTGACGCAAAATATCGAAGACCTCCTGGCCGGCAAGGACCTGGCGAGCGAAGCGCTCTCGGAGTCCGACAAGGCGCCAGAAAAGCAGGATGCAGGGCAGGGTGAATCGAATGAAGCCGACGAACCGGCCGGGGAAAGTGCATCGATAGAGACCGATAGCCAACCCAACGGCGGCGCATCGCAAGTGGACGAATCCGCCGAAGCCGAGACGGCTGATGAATAACGGCTGCGGCTACGCGGCGCGGAACTCTCTCGCCGCATCAGATGCGGCGTTACTCATTTCTTGTGCGCTACCGTGAACCTTGATGGATCACGACGGTATAAATCCGCCGCGAGGCCGAACGCACCTGCGGCGCCGTTTGATTTGGCTCGCATTCGTGGCCGTGATCGTATCATTGGCAATGATTGCACGCCCAGGTTGGCATCTGTGGCGGACGGCGAAGCTGGACGTCGATCGAGTCGAAGCGCCGCCACCTGGCTTTGCTGACGATGCCAGCCGCATGAACCTCACGGCGGTGCGCGAATTGGTGCCCGTGCCCGCCGATCCAGCGGCAACGGAAAAACAGCTTGCTGAGTTGTTGGCCGAGGCACGCAAAAAAGGTTGGAAAATCTCCATCGCCGGCGCGCGGCAATCGATGGGCGGTCACACCATTTATCCCGGTGGCGTCGTCATCGACATGCTGCCGCTCTCCCGTTTGGCGCTCGATGAAACGACGAACACCTTGCACGTGGGCGCAGGCGCCGTGTGGCGCGACGTGCTGGGCTATCTCGATCGTCGCGGCCGGTCGGTCGGAGTCATGCAATCGAATAATTCGTTCTCTGTGGGCGGTTCGATCAGCGTGAACTGTCATGGCTGGCAAGTAGGGCGGCCGCCGATCTCGTCGACGGTTCGTTCGTTGCGGCTGATGCTCGCCGATGGATCGTTTGTGCGCTGCAGTCGCGAGGAGAACGGGGAACTGTTTTCTGCGGTGCTCGGCGGCTATGGGCTGTTTGGCATCATCCTCGACGTGGACCTGGCCGTCGTGCCCAATCGCCTCTACCGGCTCGAACGGCAAGTCGTGCCCAGCGAGCAGCTGCCTGCCAAATGGGACGAAGCCGTGGCAGCGCGTGCGGGAGCCGAAATGGTTTATGGTCGGTTAAACGTTATGGCGGAACGCTTTCTGGATGACGCAATCCTGTATGTTCTGTATGTCGATCCGAATGACGATGCAACCATTCCGCCGATCGGCGCCCCCAATTCCGCGGAGGTGAAACGGCAAGTGTTTCGCGGCTCCGCGGAAAACGAATACGGCAAGCGGCTGCGCTGGCAGGCGGAATTGAAATGGCAGCCGAAAATCGGCGGTCAGGTCGTCTCACGCAACCAATTGTTCAACGAGGGGGTCGAGATTTTTCAAAACCGGTCGGCCGAAACGACCGACATCCTGCACGAATATTTCGTGCCTCGCCACGCATTCGACGCGTTTGTCGCGCGCGTCCGACAGATTGTGCCGCATCACGCCGGCAATTTACTGAACGTCACCGTACGTAGCATCGAGACGGACGAGGACACACTGCTTCGCTACGCCGATCAGCCGATGCTCGCGCTCGTCATGTTGTTTCAACAACCACGTAACCAGGATGCCGACGGCAAAATGGCGGCCATGACACGCGCCCTGATCGACGCGGTTCTCGATGTCGACGGCCGATATTATTTGCCGTACCGACTTCATGCCACAGCGGAACAGTTCCGCCGCGCGTATCCACAGGCCGACGAATTCTTTGCGCTCAAGCGCAAATACGATCCGCAGGAACTGTTTCAGAACCAGTTCTATTTGCGTTATGGAAGCGCGGCGGCGCCCTGAAGCGCGCTATTCCAGCGCGATCGCCCGGGCAAGCGGCTGCAATACGCCGTCCACCACATAACCGTCCACCACTTCGCGGCAGATCCGCGCCAAGCGGTCGATCACCTCGACATACGTGGTGTCGGGCGGCAGGCTGCCGTATTGCCGGGCGGTAACATACACGCTCACCTGCTCATCCTGAAATTCGCCCGTGCGAATTTGATAGGCGTTCGTGCGCGTCTCCACGTTCAAGCGACACTGGGTGCGGCATTCTTCATCCAGCGCGAACGTGAGCGCCGGCTCGTTGCTGATAAAACTCGTGCCCGGCATGCCGGTGAGCTTCTCAAACGCAGGGCACACGCCAAGGGCCTCGGCGATCAACTGATTTTGGTTGCCGCGGTAGGTGAAATCGAAGCCCATCATGAGATCGAGCGCTTCGCAGTCGAGCCGGCTGAGCGTGAGGCCGTACGGTGCCACCTCCAGCGCGTGCCGATGCTGCGCCAGGGCCGATTCAAACGAATCGGGGTTGACGTAGCCGGAGCAAATTCGCCGCGGCTCCACCGAGCACCAGCGATAGCTGCCGCCTTCCTTGTCGGCTTCCAGCACGAAATCACCTTTTTCGCGGGCGTAGAAGTTCCGCAATTCCGGGAACTTTCGCTGCATCTGCTCGAAATAGTGGAGAATCGCTTCGCGACCTCCCGTCAGCTCCATCTCGGTGCTGAGGTTCATGCTCACGTAATAATCGTCAGCGAGCGAATGATAAGCATTCATCGGTTGCGGTGTTCCTCGCGGTCGATTGCAGTCGAATAGTCAGGCTGCCGCACCCCTCGACGCCACCCGATTCAAGTATAGAATGAGCCTTTTCGAGTTGTCAAAGTGGTGTCGAATCGCCCCACATATCAGCTAGGAGGGTAATCGTCATGATTGGGACAGTCAATCGGGTCAATGTCACGGCCGGAAGGAGCTTGCGCGGCAGGGGGCGCGATCAAGAAACTCACGCTGCCGCTTTCCCGACGGAGTTGGGTTGGATGGCGATTGCGTGGCGCGACGACGTGTTGCAAGGAATCGTTTTCGGGCACAAGTCGCGTCGACTAGCAGAAGCGGCGATTGCCCGCTTGCTTCAACTACGCAACCAATTCTTCTGTTTCGTTGAGGAAGGTCAAGACAACGACGGGCCGTATCGGGTTCGCGAACTCGTCGATGCGCTGCGACAGTTTGCCGACGGAGACGCGGTTGATTTTTCCGATGTGCCACTCGCCCTGGAGCATCTCACGCCGTTCGCGCGCCGCGTCGTGGCGGCATGCCGGCGAATTTACTGGGGCGAGGTGCGAACGTATGGCGAGCTGGCGGCTGAGTGCGGCTCGCCGGGCGCGGCTCGCGCCGTCGGCAGCGTGATGGCGAAGAATCGCTTCCCGCTCATCGTGCCGTGCCACCGCGTCCTGGCTGCCGGCGGCGAGCTCGGCGGCTATTCCGCCCCCGACGGCCTGCGAATGAAACGTCGGCTGTTGGAAATGGAACGTGGCACCGCTCGTTGGCTGAATGAGCCGTCGTATGAACGTCTCGCGCGGCTATAATATTTGGTATCGGAGGATACCATGCCTCAAACATTCGTGCTTGAATACTGGCAGGACGACAACTGGTACGTCGGTCGACTTAAAGGAGTCCCAGGCGTTTTTAGCCAGGGCAAGACGGTCGCGGAACTTGAGGAGAATATCCGAGATGCCTATCGCATGATGATCGACGAGGAAGAAGTCGCGCCGGCCGGGGCGCAAACGAAGTCGGTCGTCATCGACAAATGACCCGACCACTCTATCAGTGCTGGACCAAAGCGACGAGCTGCGAGTCGGGGATTCCCAGGCGTTCTCTTAATTGGATGTTTGCGCGGCGCGCCTGGTTCAAAGTATTTGAGGACCGTATTGAATGCGGAAATTGGTCGATTCCATTTGCCCAAGTCATTGGTGGAACGGTCTATCGCGCGAAACAGCTGTTCGTTCCCGTGACAATCTTGGAGTTGCGGACGGCAAAGTCCTGTTACCAATTTGGGTTTAATCCCTGGGCGTCCCCGGTGGAACGACTACCTATTCAATTTCCGGAACAATTCGTATCACTTCGCAATTCTCTGTTCAGCATTGTCGTACGTTTGCTGGCTGTTGGATTGGTGTTGTATTCCATCCTAAAGATGTAGGCATTGCATTTCAGCCGAACATCTGGCCCAGCTCGCGCAAGTAATCGAGCGCTTCGTCAAGCTCCGGCGCTGCGACGCCGGCCTGGCGGCCGGCGCGGTCGCATTCGGCCAATTGCACGAGCTCTTCAAAGTGCTCCGACTGTTCGAGCCGACGGCGCGCGCGGGCGCCGAGCGTGCCGTCGGCGATTTTGTGGGCCAGCATGTGATGCTCGATGAGCCACGAGGTCCGCTCGGTGATGAAACCGTCGAGTGCTTCCAGCGCGGCTGCCACGTGATTGGCCGGGTCGATCGCCTTGCCGACGTCGTGCACGAGCGCGGCGGTTAAGAACTCCTCGTCATACGCCAGCCGATCTCGGGCGTGGTCGAACACTTGCAGGCTGTGATACAGCGCATCGCCTTCCGGATGGTAGGCGAGCGGGCCTTTGACGTTTTCCAGCGGCAACAGCAGCGACTCGAAGAGCTGGAATCGATCGACCTGGCTCGCGGCATCCGCCGTCGCCGCGGCCAGGTCAAGCTCGGGATATTCGCTGGCCAAAAACTGCTCCAGCTCCGCGATGCTGGCCCGCTCAATCGGTTTGCCGGTGATCGAGCTCTTGAATACAAGGTGCGCCAGGTCGGCGGCATAGATCGTCAATTCGAATGAAAAGTTGTCGACCAGGTGGACGTGCGTGAAAATCCGTTCCGCGCCGTGTTTGCGAACTTGTTTGCGTTCGACTGTGTAGGTCAGGACGTCGTGATCGAGCAGATGCGTGACAGCTTCCGCCGTGTCGGAGAAGACGTGCAGATCAATGTCAGAGCCTTGCCGCACGTGGCCGGTGAGCACGCTGCCGATCAGCCGCGGCCGAAACGGCGCGAGCCGGCGCATCATCGCGAGCGCGGCCAGCCGCATGGCGAGCAGGTGATCGGTGCGGGCCGCCCCTTCGTAGAGCCGCGCCAGCATCTCGATCTGGTCGCGGATTTCGACATTGCTAGGCAGATCGGCCGGCTTGACCCAGCCCTGGCAAATCCGCCGGGCCGCTTTCATCTTGGCCGTATAGTACTCCGACTCCTGCCGGTCGTACATCAGCCGAGCGGCCTCCCAGGCGATCTGCCGCCGCAATTTCGAACGATTCATCAAGCATGCGCCGTAAGCCCAGTGACCGGCGCGCGGGCTTCGAGAATTCAGGCAACTCTTCGCAAGATATTATACGTCATCACAAGCGCCGGACGAAGCGCGATCGGCCGCATTAATTTATCGTGGCGTTCTGCAGCGAAAGGCCATCAGGCATAGCACGGCCAATTGTGCGACATACACCGCGATTGTGGGCTCGGGCACCGCGGCCCCGCCCGATCCGGCGCCGTCATGCACTGAGGCGCCGAGATTCTTGCGCCAGACGACATAGTCGGCGGCGTCCACGGTTCCATTGCGGTTGCCATCGGCTGGCGGAAACATGTCCCGGCCGACCGTGCCAAATGTTTCTTTCCACCTGTTGTAATCCATCTCGTCGACGTCGCCGTCGGCGTCGAAGTCGCCGGCGAGCAACTGGTTCGTGTTGATTCGATACACTTCGCCGCTGAAAATGTACGCGATGTACAGATTACCGACTTCATCCTCCCCAAAGGAGACGGGAAACTGACCCAAGCCAACGTCCTTCGTCAACAGCGAGTCGATGTTCGCCACCGTGCCATAAGGATTCGCCGGGTCGAACATCCAGTAATTGTCGTCGGTCGTGCCGAAGGAATTCCGCGAGTCCAAAAAGAAGTACTTTCCCTGCAACGAGGGGTCGGGGCCGCGATAGACGTACCCGCCGGTCACCACCGTGCCGCCGAATTGGTCGTTGTCACGATTGTAATCGTAGACGGGCTGGGTATAGGCGGGAATCCACGGTTGGCCAACGTTCTGTGTCTGAACGGTTCCCTCACGGTATCGCCAGCCGTAGTTCTCGCCGCCCGGACTCGACGCCGGTTGAAAGTCGATTTCTTCGCGTTGATTCTGGCCGACGTCGCCGATCCACAGGTCACCCGTGTCGCGATCGAAGCTGTCGCGAAACGGATTGCGCAGGCCGTAGGCCCATATTTCGTCGTCGCCCGTGACGACGACGGGCATGCCCATTTCGTCGACCGTATCGGCAAAGGGATTGCTGTCGGGGATCGCGTAATTGCGCGCGGCGTCGGGAAAATCGTCGCCGTTGACGTCGATGCGCAACATTTTTCCGAGCAGATTGCTGGTGATATCCTGGGCGTTGCCGGTTCCGGCGGTGTGGCCGCTGCTGCCGTCCCCGCCGTCGAATCCGCCGCCGCCGTCGCCGGATGAGATGTACAGATACCCATCGTTAGGACTGAAACCGATCCAGCCGGAGTTGTGATTCGACTGCGGTTGGCCCCAGGTGAGTATGGGAGTCGACGTCGTATTGGCGACATTCGGATTGGCCGAGACGGTGTATTGGCGGATGTATGAACTAAAAAACGTACCGCCGATCGAGTCACCCGCCGTGACATACACGTAGAATTTTCCGTTCGTCTGATAGTCGGGATGGAAGGCGAATCCCAATAGTCCGCCTTCGCCTCGGTTGTCGACGCCGGTGATCGTTAGAAAGGGCGTCGAATTCACAGTGCCCGTATTGAGATCGAGAATGCGGATTGCCGCGCTGGCGGTGGTGCTCTCTGCCGGCGAGCCTCGTTCGACGATGAATAGCCGGTCGCGGTCACCCGGCGCGTGCGTGACGAATATTGGCGCACTCAAGTCGCTGGCGACGCGTTGCAAGCCCGAGATGGCTGCGCTTGCCGGACGAGGCACAGCCAAGATAGCGAGGGTTGCCAAAACGACGATTCCACGAGTGCGCATCTTCTCCTCCTCGCGTGGTTCCCAGCCGGCTGTTGAAACGTCGGATGCCTGGATGCTGCGAGCAAACCGTGTGCCTTGCTGGAAAACATTCTAGCAGGTTTGCACGGCCGGTTCAAAAAAATCGACCGCTGCAAATGCTGCATCACCGTTTTCCTGCGACACCCACGATAACACCAGCCATAAAGACTATGACGACCGTCGCGGGTCGATCTCCAACAAGGAGTTTGGCCGTTAGCTCCAGAACTGCCGATCGAGCACGCGATAGTTCACCGCTTCGCTGACGTGCTCCGGCAGGATTTCGGCGCAGCCGTCGAGGTCGGCGATCGTGCGTGCCACGCGGAGAACTTTGTCATGGGCCCTGGCCGACAGGCCCTGCTCCTGGATGCTCACTCGCAGCAGGTTTGTTCCGGCGTCGGTCAATTGGCAATACTGGCGGATCTCGCGCGTCGTCATCAGCGCGTTCTGCCGCGTCCGGGATTGCAGGAAACGGGCCTGTTGCACGGCGCGGGCCGACATCACCTGGTCGCGCATCACCGCGCTGGTGGTGCCGTCGCGCGGACCGCTGAGCTCCTTGAACGGCACCGCCGGCACTTCGATGTGCAGATCAATGCGGTCCAGCAACGGCCCACTGATCTTGGCCATGTATCGTTCGATTTGAGGGATGGTGCAGTGACATTCGCGTCGCGGGTCGTTGCGATAGCCGCAGGGGCACGGATTGAGCGACGCGATGAGGATAAAATTAGCCGGAAACGTGGTCGAGTTGAGCGCGCGGCTGATCGTGACGTGCCCGTCTTCGAGCGGTTGGCGGAGCACTTCCAGCGTCGAGCGGTTAAACTCCGGCAGCTCGTCGAGAAACAACACGCCGTTGTGCGCGAGGCTGATTTCGCCCGGTGTGGGCGTGGAGCCGCCTCCGACGAGACCGGCGTTCGAGATCGTGTGGTGCGGGGCTCGAAACGGCCGCCGCGCCAACAGCGGCTGCCCGGCCGGTAACCGGCCAACCGCGCTGTAGATGCGCGTCGTCTCGATCGACTCCTCGGCCGACAGCACGGGCAGAATCGTCGGCATGCGCTTAGCCAACATCGTCTTGCCCGACCCCGGCGGCCCGACCATCAGCAAATTATGACCTCCCGCCGCCGCGATGGTGACGGCCCGCTTCGCCATCTCCTGCCCGCGCACGTCGGCAAAGTCTTCGTCGTAATGCGAGAGTTCCTGGAACAGCTCATCGAGCCGCGAGGGGGTTGGTTCGATGTCGAGCTCACCGGTTAAGAAAGCTACCGTTTGCGCGAGGCTATCGACGGCGATCACATCCAGGCCCTCAACGACCGCGGCCTCGGCCGCGTTGCTGCTGGGCACGATGATGCCGCGCAGTGTAGGACGGACAATCCTGTCCGTCTTTGCCGAATCGACGGACAGAATTGTCCGTCCTACCAAATGCGCACCTGCCGCCATCGCCATGGAGAGCGCGCCTTTCACCGGCCGCGTGCTGCCGTCGAGCGCAAGCTCACCGACGATCGCATACTGGCCGAACAGCTCACTCTTGAACTGTCCACTGCCGGCCAGAATCCCAACCGCAATCGGCAAATCGAATGAACCGGCGCTCTTCGGCAGCTCCGCCGGTGCAAGATTGATGACAACTCTGTCCTGCGGCCGCACGAAGCCGCTATTGACCATCGCCCGCTCGATGCGATGCGTGCTCTCCTTCACCGCCTGCTCAGGCAGGCCGACGAGCACGGTCTTCGGCAGCGCACCGGGCGAAACATCGACCTCAACTTCGACGGACAGGGCGTCAATGCCCAACAGCGAAAAGGTATGGAGCTTGGCCAGCATGGCGATCAGCATACCACAGACTGGCGCTCGTTTCACACCGGTGGAATGAGCGCCGCACTCAATCGCTCAACACGAGACAAAGTTCGGATCTATCGATTATTCTTGGCTTGCAAAAGAGGCGGCAAGCGCGGCAGAGCGTTCTCCACCTACGAGCAGAGTCGAGGGATCGCGGCATTTATGTTGAGCGGTACCTGCGAGACGCTCTGCACTGGGTCTCTAAAGAATTCGGCGGCGTCGAAACGCCAAGACGAATAGAACGGGTGCGCCCATTGCGAGGCTCGTTGGCTCAGGTACTTGCAGGATGATCCGGAACTGGTCCACGGCCACGGTGACGGATTGCAGGCCTTGAAAGACACGGATCTGTCCCCAGATGAAACCGTCGTTGCCCTCCTGGTCGCCCGTTGTGCCGCGAAACTCGACGCCGGTGGGGTACGTGGTGCCGGGTGCGCCGAGGAAGTCGGATGCGTCGAGCAACTCGTCGCTGTAAATCGCTCCGAGAATGCGATCCCCGAATTCAAAAATAGCCGACCATGAGACGGTCACGTTGAGATCGGTCGGCTGACCCACGGGATCGAAGTGGACGAGGTAGGAGTCGACCATCCTGCCGGCCGGAATTACGCCGGCCACTGCGGTGTTTGTGCTGCCCTGAACTTCCGCGCCGAAATTAATGGCATCGACGGAGAGATCAGCGGCCAGCAAAACTCGCTGACGTTCGGCGAAGATGACCGCCGTGTCTGTGTCTTCCAGGTCCCCTTCGTTCAACGAGGCAGGCGGCGTGATGATGTCCAGGCTACCGAAGGTCGACTCGAGTTCCGAGGCTTTCACGCCGCGCTGGGCTACGCAAAACGTCACTGCAATGAGGGCGAGACAGGCAACGAACCGAGAGGAACATTTCATGAGCTTTACCTCCGCAAATCGAGGAGCGTTTTTTGGAGCAGCCGCCGGCCAAGGTGATGTCCGCGCCATCACTATATCTTTCGGCAAAATGAAATTCAACGAAATTTTAGGTTGGCGGATGTTTTCATCAAGCCAGTGGAAGTCGCGACTGCTGGCTCGTCCTCACCCACAACGACATGATTCTCGTGATTGTCGAGGTTTTCTACAGAGCCGTTCTGCCCCCTTTGTTCTTCCGGAGAATTGAACAGATGTCCAAAATTCCCCTCCGGGGTTTTGCGCACCTGTCGCGGGATGGAGACAATGTGTGCCCGGCGCCCGCGGTGGTGCGCTTCTTGACGGGCTGCACATGGGTGCGCACGGGTAGCGCAGTTCACGGCCGGTGAACGAACGCGCGGTCAATCGAATTGCCAAAGAGCTCGTACACAGGGGCAAGCATGAAGGTAGCACAAGTGCCGGCCAATTTCAGCACGATTTTTTGGCCACCCCATAAGGGAAAAAGAGGGAACCAAGGGGGCATTCTGGCTCTGTAGGAAACTCGAGGAGTAAAAAAGAGCTGCGTCCCCTTTGTTTCTCCTGATGCCCCCACAGCGCGTCTCGGAGGATCGCCGCGGCGTCTCACGTGTCGTTCCGTGTGATTGCTGAGGGCGGCGTTGTCACGGCATCGACCACGTCGGCATGTCTCAGCAGCACCGGCGCCACGTTCCACCGCTGTCCGTCCTCGCCGACGACTGTCACTGTCTTGCGATTGTACTTGACCAGGACGCCCATCAGGGGCGGGCGACCCTGCGGCGTGAAGGCGACACGGTCGCCAATGCTGAATTCGAGCATCTGGCCGTGGGCGCGGAGTTGATCCAGCATCCGCAGCCGCTCGACGATGCGGTGATTGAGGTCAACTAGATCCGCTTCGCTGAGCCGATCTATGTCAATTATCATCGCGTCCTCCAAAGGCAGCGGCCACCGAGGCCGATGCGACTTTCCCGTAGCAGCAGTTTCAAAACCGCCTCGGAAAAGAGGACAGGCACATTTTGCTCCGAAGACTGCGCAAAATGAGCCAGTCCCCGCGGTTTTGAAACTGCTTGTAGTGCCTTACAAGATACCCCAGGCGGGCGGAATCTGTCAGCATACAATTTTGGCCCGCGATGGTTGCAACCGCCATCGCTTGCGTGTAGATTGACCCTTGTCGTGGCGGTGTAGCTCGGGTCCAAGTACCGGTTTCGAGGTCATTGTACCGGGGCGTCAGGACTCGCTTTGCGAATAATCCCGTTTACGGGAGCGCCGATCTCATTTAGGCACATCGCCACGACCTTCTTTTCCCATGAATTCGCTTCTCGTAATTCATCCGTACAAAGTCGGCGGCGTGTGGGTGTTCGATGACCCGCGTGTTGGACTTGTGCAGGAGCCGTTCGTTGCGGGGGCGGATATCATTCTCGATCGCATGGTGGAAGGGATTCCCAATGCGGAGTCGGGCGTCACGATTTTCTTTTCGGCCGGCCCGTTTCCCGGAAGTCAGCACGAGTTTCACTGGCGGCGCGGAGAGTCGGGCGGCAACTGGTATTTCAGCCCACAATTCGATTTGGAGGGCTGGCTGTGCCCGGCGCTGTTCAAATATTTCGACGAAGCGCCCCAGCGGCTGTACGCGCAAGTGAAGGCGAAGAGCGCCTGATCCAAGCGCAACCGCGGGTGGCTGGGGCATCGCCCCAGTAATTCCCGGCCGACCTGGGGCGTTGCCCCAGCCACCCGCCACGACACTGTTCTCGAACATGTCCTAGCCGATATCTACGGCCCGCCCGTTCGCCGTCCGGCGACGCCACACCTCGAGCAAGAAAAATGTCAGGCTGATTACCACAGGGCCCAGCACGACGCCCGACGCGCCGAACACGGCGATCCCGCCGACGATCGCGATGAACGCGATCACGGTGTGTTGCCGCAGACGGTTGCCGACGAGCATGGGGTACAGCAGGTTGTCAATCAGGCCGATGACAATCATGCCCCACGCGATGAGCACCGTCGCCCTGAACCAATCGCCGCTGAGAGCAAGAAAGATGGCGGTCGGAATCCAGACCACGAACGAGCCCAGATAAGGAATAACAGACAGGAAAGCCATCACAGTGCCCCACAGCACGGGCGCAGGCAGGCCCAGCAAATAGAAGATGAGTCCTCCCAACGTGCCTTGGATCATGGCCACGACGACGATGCCGAAAATCGTGGCATGGATGGTATCGTCGAGGCGCGTCAGCAGGCGGTCCGTTTCGGCGTTGGTGAAGGGCGATAATTGCCTGACCGCGGCCATCGCCCGGTCCTTGTCCCGATACAGAAAGAACAGCATGAACAACGTAAGCAGCGCCATCACCAGCGAATACACGGAACCGGAGACGACTGTCGTCGCTACGGAATTCACCTGTGCGAGAAGCTGGTCCGCGACTCGCGTGATGTCGAGGTTGCTGGAAATCGTCTCCCAGGCCGTGGCCGCGCGCGGTTGCCCTTGGATCGCTTCCTGCCATTTCGCAAAGAATTCCGCCGGCTGCAGATTCTGAACCGCTTGGCTGATCTCGACCGCCGCAAAAGTGACGAGCCCGATCACCGGGACGAACAGTGCGATCGCGACGACGCTGACGGCGGCGGCGGCCCGCCGGGCCGGCGACTTCACCCAGCGGCCAAGCCACCGCACCAGCGACTGCGTCACCACCGCCGCGGTCACCGACCACACCAGTGCGGGCAGGAACGGCACGGCGAGCCGGTAGCACAGATACAAGGAGACAAAAGTCGCGGAAGCAATCACAACCAGCTTGCCGTGGCTGCGGGTGACAGCCGGAGTCCGGCGGCGGCGGCGGGTTTTGGGCGGCGTTGCCATCGGACGCCGTACGACAGGGATTAAGAATTGAACTTGCGGCCGGTCCCCAGTGGTGCAAAACGCGTGCCCGACTTTGTTCGCCGGGAACTGGCCAAAGTTCGCGCCATCAATCTTCGCCGCGTGGCCCTGAACCAGCTTGACGACGAACTGCGTCGCATCCAGTGCCAAAGCGGTGTGTGCGACACTCGCCGTGGACGATCGCAAGGGATATCATGGACCCGGACGCGGTCGTGCTGGCGATGGAGGGAGGTATTCCGCATGATCAACGCACTCGATTATCGCAAACCCGATCATCCGGTCGAGCCGCTGATTGTCGCGCGGTGGTCGCCGCGAGCGATGAGCGGCGAGCCGCTCACGGACGAGGAGATGCTCACGCTGTTCGAGGCCGCGCGGTGGGCGCCCTCCACCTACAACGAGCAGGAGTGGCGGTTCCTCTACGCCCGCCGCGAGACGCCTCAGTGGCCCGTGTTCTTCGATCTATTGGTGGAAGGCAACCAGGCTTGGTGCCGACGCGCCGCCTTGCTCGTCGTGATTCTCGCGCACAAGGTATTCTCGAAAAACGGCAAGCCGAACCCCGTGCACCTGTTCGACTGCGGCTGCGCGTTCGAGAACCTCGCGCTGCAAGGCACGGCGATGAAACTCGTCGTGCATGGCATGCAGGGTTTCGATTTCGATAAGGCCCGCACTGTGCTCAAAGTGCCCGACGACTACGCCGTGGCGGCGATGTTCGCCGCCGGCCGCCCGGGCGATCCCAAAGACCTGCCGCCACACCTTCAAGAGCGCGAGAAGCCTTCAGATCGAAAGCCGGTCGCGCAAATCATCTGCGAAGGCAAGTTTGCGTTTAAAGTGTCGCCGAGCTAGCCCACCTCTCGCGTCAACTCCTGCCACTGCGAGATCCGCGGGTCGCGCTGGCCGTAAAGGTCCGTAAGGTGCTTGAGCACCCAATCTCGATCGAGCTGCTCGCCGGCCATGCGCAGGATTTGCTCGACGTCGGCCAGGTCTTTCCGCCGAAAGAACATCATTTTGAACACGCACAGCGTTTCGGCGTCCCAGATCATCACCGGCTGATCGCCCAACAGCACCCGCTTGCGCCGTTGTCGCGCTTGCTCATAGAACAGAATAGTGGGCAGAAACACGTCGATTCGAAACCCGCCGAAATTGACCTCACAATAGCCGTATTGCGCGAACGACTGCATGACTTCGTCGGCCCTGAGGTCACATCCGATCTTTTGCAGGACCCGCACACAGGCGGTCGGCTGGCCAGGCGGTAGAAAGAGAGTCACGTCGACATCGAGTGTGCCGCGAGGCTCGGCCCAAAAACCGAGGGCTATGGCGCCGCCCAAAGCGTATTCGCAGTTGGCCGCTTCGAGCGCCGCAGCAAGCTCGCGCGCGACTTGGGCTGGGTCACTGATTGGCTTATTCCTCTCGGACACGGCGAGCAGCCTCCGCGAGGAATTTGCGCGTTGACTCGGGCCACGGCGCCGGCCTCGTCGGGGGCAAGCCCATCCGCAGACGGCTCGCCTCGATCTCGGCTGCGGCGCGACAGGCAGCCATCAATAGCTTGCCCCGCTCTTGCAGCGAGAGCTTCCGCAAACGCTCGATATCGCGTCGTTCCATTGCGCTGATGGCTTCGGTGTTAAGAACTCTTTCACGCGCCATTAGATGGCCCACTTATTCGATTCGTTGTACCGCCGGTGTCTGGTAAAAGTATATCACATCGGCAGCAATTTGGCCTATTCAGACGCTCAATCAAGCGGATATCCGGGCGGGTCGATGGGGCCTTCGTCGCTGACTAATGCGCTGCGGTTTGGATCGGCGAGCAGGTCGGTTATCTTCGACGGACTGCCGTCGATTTGAATCGCGTTGCGGACCAAGCGCGCGCCGTGGCTGTAGTCCACGTAGCGATTCCAATGAACGATCGTGAGCGGCTGGATTGGATCGCCGTTGAGCTGTCGCCAGCCGTAGATCGCCAGCCGCTCGGGCCGCTCGAAGATTTGCGGCGTGAGAACGATGTCCTTTTTTATTCCCATGATCAACAGGCCGAGCGCCTGGCCGGCCCGCTGCTTTTCGATGATCTGATGATGCTCGTGGAAAGTCGCAACCGCTTCACGGTCCCGCGTCAGTGGATGGGGCGCGAGACGCACTTCCGCCTGCGCGTCGATGGCGTCGACCATCTTTCGCGTCGGCAGAACACAGCCGAAGCGGTCGGCGATTCGCTGGGCCGTTTGCGGCGTCATCGGCATGCGCACGAAATCATTATCGCTGCCCACGGCCAAATAGTCGGGCATCACTTCGAGCGAGGCTGCGATTTCGGTGTCCTGGTTTTCCTTGCCAAGCGTGCCGCGGATTGGCACTGCTTTGAAGTTCCGCAAGAAGTTCGGAAAGTTACCGCTCGTGATTTCGCGCAATATGGCCGCTTCGCGATCGTCGAGGCTCAGTCCATCGAGGCTGCGGATGAAATCGCTCCCACCAATTGCGTCGGCATGTCGCGGCGGAAAGATAGCAGGGAGCGGGGAGCTTGTAGCAGGGAGTAATTTATTACTATTCCGTGCTCCCTGCTCCGTGCTCCCTGCTTCGGGCTCCGGTTGCACCCACTGTGTGTAAGCCCGCGGCCCGCCGAAGGTGCCCCACGTCGTTTCCTGCGGCGTTCCCAGCGTCGCGACGTGCACAAGGCCGTTCATCTCGCCGACCAACACGGTGTGGAGGATTTTGTTGTCGGGATTCGGATGAACGTAAAAATGAATGCGACCGTTAATTCCGGTCGTTTCGTGGAAGGGCGGCTTGACGGCTTCGGTGAGGTCGAAACGCTTCCCGAGTGAGTCGCGCATGCGGCCGGTAGCGCGGAACGTGCCGCCGGTGGGTCCGACGACCTTTTTGCCATCCAACATAATTTCGCGATCGTCGTACGCCAGCACAATCAATCGCCGCGCACTATCGCCGGCGAGCCAGCGCTCAAGTTTTTCTCTGTGCAAATTGTCCTCGAAGGAATAGTTCGCGTCGAGGAACGCGATGCGGTCGATGTACGCCGGGATCTCGTTATTTCCCTCGATCACGCCGAACATGAAGCTGCCGCCGCCGCTGTGACCAGTGAGCATGACTTTGCAATCGCCCGCACCAAATTGCTGCCGCCATTCGCCTACCATCCGCGCGATGGTTGCGTTGGCATCCGGCTGCGACGCACGGAAACTCGGCCAGCTCAGCCCATCCGCCTCGGCACAGATTAGCACGATCCGCTCACGTGGCCGCGTCCGCCGCGGCGGACGCGAATGCGAGTCTCGGAGAGACTCGCCCACGTGGCTATCGAGCGATCGCAACAATCGAACCTGCGCGGCGACATGCTGGATGTCGTAGTGCCAATCCATTCCCTCGGCCATGCGGCAGCCGAGCGTTTGCTCGATCGTGTTACCGACGGGCAGCGCGTAGATAATGATCCGCGTGGCTTGGGCCGGTCCACCTGCATTGTCGAGCGGCGCGTTGACGTGAATCCGACCGGCGGGCTCGAGCGCGGCCGTAAATGATTGCTCTTCGAACCAAGGGGAGCGCTGCCATGGCGGATCGGCAGGCGTAGCCCGGGCGGGGGAACTCACGGCGAGCGCGAAGGCGCCCGCCATGAGCGCGAAATGAACAACTGGTGCCATACTCAACCCTCCGACCAGTTCGCCGCATTCGCAAGGATGCAGTCGTAGCATATCGCCGCTTATGGCGGGCTCGCAACATTGGGCTCGAAATGGGCATAGGCAGCTCTGCAATGTCGGTACGGGATTTGCTCATCTATCGCCTCGAACCTTCTGAAGCTCTTTGAGATGAGGCACGGCCATGAAAACGCTAAGCTCAGTTGCAGCGCAGAGTGAATCGGTTTGGGCGGCGACCACCCAAATGCCGCGCGCGCCCCGTTTGACGTCCGACGTCAAGGCCGACGTCTGTATCGTCGGCGCTGGCATCGCCGGGCTCACGACCGGCTATCTGCTGACCAAAGCCGGCAAGCACGTTGTCATTCTGGAAGACGGCGAGCTCGCCAGCGGCATGACGCAGGTGACGACGGCGCACCTTTCGGATGCGATCGACGACCGCTTCGCCAACATCGAACGCTGGCACGGCGAACGCGGCGCATTCCTCGCCGCCGAGAGCCACACCGCGGCCATCAACCGGATCGAGGCGATTGCCGGCGAGATCACAGTGGACTGCGACTTCATGCGGCTCGATGGTTACTTGTTCCTGGCGCCGGGCGATCAAAAACGGATGTTGGATAGTGAATTGGCCGCCGCGCGGCGGGCCGGTCTGATGGCGGAGATGCTCCCCCGCGCGCCGCTCGAATACGACACCGGCCCGGCCATTCGCTTTCCGAACCAGGCGCGGTTCCATCCGCTCAAGTACCTGGCGGCCATGGCCCACGCGATCATGCAAGGCGGCGGCGAAATCTTTACCAATAGCCACGCCGACTCTATTCAAGGCGGCGAGAACGCCAAAGTCGAAGTCGGCGATCACACCGTGCAGGCGAATGCCATCGTCGTGGCAACCAATACGCCGGTGAACGACCTGGTCGCAATTCACACCAAACAAGCGCCCTACATGACGTATGTCATCGGCGGGCGCGTGCCAAAAGGCTCTGTAACCGACGCCCTCTATTGGGACACGCTCAAAGCGTATCACTATATCCGGCTGCAGCCGATCAGCGCGGACGAGGATCCAACGGGCCACGACGAGTACGATCTCTTGATCGTTGGCGGCGAAGACCACAAGAGCGGCCAGGCCGACGACAGTTGGCAACGCCATGCCCGCTTAGAAAGCTGGACGCGAGCGCGATTCCCCATGATGGAAGAAGTGGAGTTCACCTGGGGCGGGCAGGTGATGGAGACGGTCGACGGCCTGGCGTACATCGGCCGCAACCCGCTGGATGCCGAGAATGTGTTCATCGCCACGGGCGACTCCGGCATGGGCATTACGCACGGCACGATCGCCGGCATGCTGCTCAGCGATTTGATCGTTGGCCGCCGCAACCCCTGGGCGATGCTCTACGATCCGGCGCGCAAGCCGATGCGCGCCGCGGGCAACTACGCCAAGGAGGCCCTCAACGTGGCCGGCCAGTATCTCGATTGGCTGACCCCCGGCGAGGTCGATTCGGTCCGCGAGATCGAGCCCGGCTGCGGCGCCGTGCTGCGGCGCGGGCTCACGAAAGTCGCCGTCTATCGCGATGAAGAGGGCCGTGTGCACGAGCTGTCGGCCGTATGCCCACACCTCGGCTGCATCGTCCACTGGAACTCGGCCGAGAGCACGTGGGATTGCCCATGCCACGGTTCGCGGTTCGATCAGCTTGGCAAAGTCATCAACGGCCCTTCCAACGTCGATCTCGAACCGGCCGACTAACGAGGAGCTAGCTCATGGCACCGCATTACGATCGCCACGCCGACGCTGCGGCCGAGCAGAATCAATTCGCAATCGGCGCGGGGCCGGACGACGAGGCCATGGACGAGGCCGCTGAGTCGCTGCGCGAAGCGGAAATCGAGGCCGTGCAGCCAGAAGTGCCCGACGTGTCGTCGCTCGATCCGTCGCAGCTCGATTACATGAACATCGACGAGCTGCGCGCTATCGCCAAGGAGCTCGACGTGCCGGACCGCGGCCAGATCACCGATAAAGACGAGCTCGTCGCCGCCATTCGGCAGCGTCTGTAGCTCCGCAAAACTGGGCCGGGAACGTGATAGAAGCGCAGGTAATGCGAGTGCAACTGCGCCAAACCAAGTGGAGCCTGACGCGTTGAGAAGCGTCGTTCAACAATCCGTCACATTGTCGGCGGCTGCCGAATCGCTGTTCGAGATGTACCTCGATCCGGCGGCACATTCGGCAATTACCGGGAGCCCGGTAACGATCGGTGCGGAGCCGGGAAGCGCATTTCGCGCGTTCGATGGCCAGTTGAGCGGGACGCTTCTGGCAGTCGCTCGTCCGAATTTGATCGTGCAATCGTGGCGCTCGACCAAGTTCCACGCCGATGACTTGGACTCGACGCTCATCCTTTCATTCGTGCCCGTACATTCGGACGCGACGAGCGGTCGAATTGAACTTGTCCATCTCGACGTGCCGGACCACGACCTGGCGGACGTCACCGAGGGCTGGCCGAAACATTACTGGCGGCCGTGGCGTGCTTATTTGGAGCGGCTGAACTCTAGTGAAGTCCGGAGCCCGATGCGCTAGCAAGGGACGGGTTCGTCCCTTGCTTGCGCTGCGGGCTCCTGGAAAGAGTGGAGTTCGCTAATCTTTCGTCTTCAGGCTGACGTTCACGACGAAGTCGTCGCGCAAGAAATTGCGGCCCAACAGGAGCGGGTATTTCATGCTTTGCCGGTCGTTGAGCGTGACGTGCACTTTCTTTTCCACGTCTTCCCAACGCAGCTTCAGGCTCACCTTGTACCGCTCGTCCTCGCGCTCCGCGGTGCGGATTTTCACATGGTCGACGATCTTCGCTTCCACCCACTCGCCTTCGTCGCTGTCCTTGTGTTTGATCAGAAAACGTACCGGCTTGCCAATATTGACCTTCGGGTCCGGATCGGCGTCTTTGATTTCCATCGCGTCGCAATGGATTGAGCACGAGGTGGCTCCCGTGTCGACCCGGGCCGAAAGTGGCACGCCCGTGCTGACCTCGGTCACGACGGTGGTCGCGCCGATCAGCCGCACGCTCGGCTCCTTCGGTTCGGCCGCCTCTTCCGCAACGGCCAAGGCGCCGCCGATGAGCGTAAGCATCGCCGATAGCATTGCGCTCCGCATCCTGCGGGCAGTTGTGCTAGCAAAATTCACAGACCGGAAGCTAACGAACTGTTGCATTGTCCTTTGTCTCCTCTTGTTGTGCAGTTGGAGGCAAATGGAATTGCAGAATCATTCCCAGTTGTCGTCTCGTATGCAGCGAGCAATTCACAATAGCGCTGACGTCGTTCATCCCCGCGAAGCCCGCGCTAGGCCTGTGAAAGTGTAGGTTATGGCCCGAAGGCTTGTCGACCCTGTTTCTTCCGAGAATTACAGCATTTTTGAGAGTTGCCAGCGGTGGCCGAGTGCCAATGCGCGCGCGCTGGTCACTGCGCCTGCCCTCCTGTGACGGTGAACTGACCGCAGCATCGCCGGGAGTAACGTTGCGACTTGGCGCATCGTGGAGGTAAAATGGGTGGCGGCACAAACTCGCGACTGCGAAAGAGGCGAGAGATGGGCGATTTCAATAGCCAGTACAACCGGGCCGTCTGGTTCGATATCCCAGTCGCCGATTTAGATCGGGCGATCGCGTTCTATGCGGCGGTTTTGGGAGTTCGGGTTGAAAAGGAAACATTCGGCGACTCGTCAATCGGCGTCATCAAGCACAAGGAAGGTAACGGAGGCTGTCTCGTGAAGGACGAAACCCAAATCACTGCCGGCGGCATCCTGCTCTATCTGAACGTCGACGGCCGAATCCGCGATGCGGTCAGCAAGGTCCTCCCCCACGGCGGGACTGTGGTGAAACCTACCCATTCCATCGGCCCGCATGGCTTCCGCGCGATTGTGCTCGACAGCGAAGGAAACCGGATCGCCCTGCACTCGAACAGCGATTCGTGAACGGTAGTCCATGCCTAAAGAACACGACGATCACTTTGTGCGTGACGGATGCGACCGTGCTCGGGCTGCAGCAATGCCGGCAATTCGCGCCGAAGTCGAACGCGAGTACGCCGAGCGGCTCAACACGGCCGGGTGGTTCGAGCGCTGGCGGTTACGCCGCGAAATGCGGCGGGAGGTCGCAAAACGACGCGACCACGTCGCGCCGCCGTCGGGACTATACATTGCTGCCCAGCGTTAATGTCGTGTGCCACTGGCTCCGCCAGTGCTTCACAACGCATCGGTAGCGCGGCACTGGCGGAGCCAGTGGCACACCAGCTTGAAGAAGCGCTCAGTCTCACAGCGTTCGCATGAACGCCACCAGGCTGGCCTTTTCTTCGGGGGTTAGCCGCAGCTCGAGCACGAGGTTGAAGAACTCAACGGTGTCGTCGAGCGTCAGGCAGCGGCCGTCGTGCAAAAACGGCGGGCTGTCTTTGATGCCGCGGAGCGTAAACGTCTTGATCGGCCCGTCCGAGATGTTCCGCTGGCCGGCGATCGTTTCGGCCTCGTAGAACCGCCCTGCCTGCAAGTCGTGCATCTTGTCGTCGAGGAAGAACGGCGGCTGGTGGCACTCGGCGCAGCGTCCTTTGCCGTAGAACACCTTTTCGCCCGCCAGCTCCTGCTCCGTGGCTTTGCCGGGAATCAATCGGCCGACCCTGTCCAGCTTCGGCGCCGGCGGGAAATCGATCATGTTCTGCATTTGTGCCATCATGGCCACCTGGCTGGAGCGGTCGGGCAAGTGCACACCCTTCTTTGCGGCCGTCACATGATCGCCATCGAAGTAAGCCGTGCGCTGCTCGAATTCGGTAAAATCTTCCACGGAGCGCAGCGAACGCTTCGAGCCGTGGATTTGCTGATTGAACATGCCGCGCAGGCTCACCGTTTCGATGCGGAAGCGGTCGGCTTGCGGCCGCGTGTCAGGGTTCAGATGGAACGTCGCGTTCGTGTGGCCGTTCACGTGGCAGTCGAGGCAGGTGACGCCGAGAGTCGCGTCTTTCACTTTGCGGTCCTCGGTCTGGTTGAACTGCTGCTGCGGAAAGGGCGTCAGCAGCAGCCGCATGCCTTCCATCTGCACCGGCGTGACCTTGCCGTGCAGCAGGCGATAGTAGTTCTTGATTGTGAGCGCTTCGCCCTGCGACACGTCGCCAAGATCGGGCCGCGTGGTGAGAAACAGCGGCGGCGGGAATTCCGGCGTCATGTGGTCGGGCAGATCGAAATCGACATCAAACCGCTTCAAGTCGCGAGCTTCCGCTTTCTGAATGGTGTCGATTTGCTGCTGCGGAAACACCATGCCGCCAGTCGGATGCTTCACATGGGGCAGCGGGCGTAACCCGTAGGGGAACAGGTTCTGGCTTTTGATCTGTTCGGGCTTCATGTTAGCCAGGCTGGCCCAGCTCGCGCCGCCAGGCAGCTTTACGCGCACCCCCTGCTGAACGGCTTTGCGCTTGCCCGACATCTGCACGTTCGACGGATTATTGCGCAGGTCGTAGCGGCTTTCGAGCAACGCTTTCTGCGCGTTCATCACTTTGTCTTTGTCCGCCGTGTCCTGCTTAAAGACCTCCTCGAAAGATTTCGTGGGCACGACGGGCATGTATGTGTTTTCGTTCGCCGGCTCTGGTTTGAGCGCCTGAGCGTTCGCCGTGGCCGCGAAGAGACCAACCACCATCCCGCCAAAAACAGTGACGATTCGACAATGGATCGATTGTGCGCGGATCATGTAAGAGTCCTCATTTGCTGTTGAATGAACCAACCAGGGCGGCTGTTAGAATGAGGCTTTTCCGTCTGGAAATCAAGTAACGCCGCCCGGGCTGCGACTACGATGCCGCGGCGCGACGGACTCCCGGCACGCTCCGGCGGCCCGCATTTTAGCAACTCGCGTGCCGAAACGGTTTCCCGAAGTTGGGGGGGACGGTGTTCGATGCGGTGGAAGGAAGAAGGCCTTTCGAGGTGCCGCTCGGCACCGGCATTCAAAAGGGCGAGCGCAAAGACTACGCTAATATTGACCCCGCGGTCGACGAACCAGTCGTGCCAACTCCTGAAAAAGAGAGGTGCGAAGATGGAAGGCCCTCAACTTCTTTTTCTGTCCGCGATCGCAGCGATGGCGTTTTTCGCGATCATCTTGGTGGGCGTGTCCGGGCTTTTTCTCATGCGCCCGTGGCTGCGCGCTGCGGCGAGCGGCGCGCCGGTTTCGATGATGTCAATCTTGGGGATGCGGCTGCGGGGCAACCCCCCCGAGATGCTGATTGACGCCTACATCGCGCTCAAGCGGGCTGGTGTGAATGCGAACATCAGCGGCGTCGAAGGCGTTTACATCGACAGTCGAACGCGCGTACGATCGCGCGACGATCTCATCGCGCTCGTGAAGAGCAAATTAGAGAGTGACGAATGAGGCTCACCGTAGGACGGACATTCCTGTCCGTCCATAGAATACTTCGATATCTTTGAATTCGATATCTTTGAAGGGGACGGACAGGATTGTCCGTCCTACCGAACCGTATCGTGACTCTCAGCATGTTCAATTTATCTGCGCCGCCGAACTTTCGCGGCCTGGACCCGTTCAAGCGGATCACAGCGTATTACCGACACCTGCCTCATTGGCGGCAAGACGGCGCGACTTATTTTGTCACCTTCCGTCTTGGCGACTCGCTACCGCAAGAAAAGCGCGAGTATCTGAAGCGAGTTCGCGAGCAATGGGAGCGAACCCATCCACCACCCCGCACCACGCAAGAGTGGGAAACGTTAGCTCGCGAGGTTTTTCGACAGGAGGAGGCTTGGCTTGATGAAGGTTACGGCGCATGCCACTTCCGTGACCCAAAACTTGCCGCATGCTTGGAAGAAGCTCTTCTGCACTTTCAGGACGATCGCTATTTCATCTCGTGTTGGGTCATCCTGCCAAACCACTGCCACTTGGTCATTAGACCGCTTCGGGATTTCCAGCTCGAGACCATTCTTCAGGGCATCAAGGGCGTTGTCGCACGTCGCGTGAATGCGCACATCGGCAGTAGTGGCTCGCTGTGGCAGGATGAGAGTTATGATCGGATCGTACGTGACGAAGAGCATCTCTGGCGAGTCATACAATACATTGGCCGAAATCCGCGCCAAGGCGGGTTGCCAAAACCACAATGGCGGCGTTGGGTCCAGCCTTCCTGGGAAGCTGCGGGGTGGTATTTCCAGGACGATTGATCCGTAGGACGGACAATCCTGTCCGTCCATAGAATACTTCGATATCTTTGAAGGGGACGGACAGGATTGTCCGTCCTACAGCTCTAGCAGCTTGTCCGCATCCGCGTGCCGTACGCGACGCTGTTGGCGATTTCTTGCGCCGAGAGATTGGCCGGGAAATACGTGCCGCTGATTTGAGCGCCGTGCAGCGAGCAGCCGTCCATGTCCAGATTCCGCAAGTCGAGCCCCCTTAGGTCGGCATCGCGCAAATAAGCGTCGCGCAGAATGAGCTTGGTCACGTCGACATCGCGCAAGTCGACGCCGCGCAAATCGGCGCTCGAAAAATCGACTTGATTGCGGCCGGCGATGTGCTGCTTGAAATGCTCGAGGTCGTGTTCACGCAAATCGCGAAAGGCGGGATCGTCAATGAATTTTGGGACGGGCATGGCGAAGTCTCCTTACACAAGCATAGCACGCAGAAGATCGATGTGAGATGTAAGACATTCAATGTCAGACCCGATGATTTCTGACATCTTCGATCTTACATCAAACATCTTCCATCGCTATTTGGAAGCTATGGCTGCCGCGCACCATGGGCAGTGGCTCCAGAAATGCCGCACCACGCCCCAGCCGCACTTGCGGCAGGTGTCTGAGCTCCCGGGGATTTTCCAGGCCTGACGGACCTTGGTCCGACACCAGGGGCAATAGCGCATGAAGGGCATCAAGTCCTGGCGGCCGCAGCGCGGGTTCCGGCAGCGGGCCTCGTAACGCCGGTCGGTGAACTGCCGCTGCGACACATCCTCAAACCCAGGCCCGTAGCACCACGCGCAATACAGCCAATCGAGCTTCGTGCCTCGATTGCAACGCGGGCAGGAAGCGGGAAAGGTCGTTTCATCAGGCAACACTCTGCGGCCCGCGCCGCACCACGGGCAGGCCTGCATCGGCTCCGACACGGGCCCCTGGCAGCGCTCACACTTGAAGTGCGTTTCCAACACGCGGCCGAATTGCCGTTGAAACTGCTGCTGTCGAATCAGCTTCCAATCGCGCTGCGTGGTGCGCTTCGCCTTCTTCGGCCGTCGTCGTGAGCCGTAGCGGATCACCTTGGGCTTGGCGCGGAGGTAAGCCGCCAGCATCTGCCCGCCGTCCGCGAACCGCCGACTGGGCTTGAGATCCAAGGCCCGCTTCAACACCGCGGTCATGTCGGGGTGCAACAGCGATCGGAGTTTGGTGTAACCCAGCATGGGCCATTCAAACGGCCATTCGGGCAAGCGCCCCGAGAACATCTGCCACAGCACGATCCCCGCGGCAAATACGTCGCTCCGCCGCGACGGCCGCCCCATCGCCTGTTCGGGCGCCATGTAACCCACTGTGCCTGCTCCGGAGGCTGAAATCGTGCGATGCGCCACCTTCGAGATGCCGAAGTCCGTGAGCCGCAGCCGCCCGTCCTGAAACAGCAATAAATTATCCGGCTTCACATCGCAATGAATCACGCGCTGCTCGTGCGCAAACGCGACCGCCCGCAGCAGCTGCTCGCCCAGATCGAGCGCGGTGCGCAGCGACAGCCGCCGGGCAAGCCGCTCTTCCAAGGACTCCTCGCCCAAGGGAAACGCGATCACCAGGTGGCCGTCGATGAAGTCGGCCGACTTGAGCCCGAGGATGTTGGGATGATCCAGCTTCGCCGCCAGCCGAACCTCGCGCGAAAAATCGTCGAGCGATTCCTTCGTCACCAGACCCTTGTGCGGAATCTTCAGCGCGACATGCACGCCCTCGAGTGTATCCAGCGCGCGAAACACCGTCGCATACGGCCCATTCGAAAGCCGCGCGCGCAGTTTGTATTTGCCGATTTTTTGACCGGGACGAAGCACGTTATGAAACTATGGAGGAGATAAATAATGGAAGAGTGCGAGGCAAGGATGCCGGATGCGGGATGCAGGGGGCAGGGATTGTTTCCCTGCATCCTGCATCCGGCATCCTCCTCCCTCTCACAGCGTCGCCATATCAATATTATTGAAGTTTCGCTGGTAATAGCCCATGTACTGTACCTTACGCTCTAACGCCATAATAACTGCCGCGGCGAAGTTGACGCCCTCGAAACTTTGGGCGCTCCCCAGGCCGCCGGGGCTGAACACGTTGATTTCCATCAGTTTGTCGCCGACGATGTCCAAGCCGACCAGGAACATGCCGTCGGCGACCAGCTTGGGGCGGACGATTTCGACGATTCTCAGGGCCCGGTCATCGACGTCGGCTTGAGCCTTCCGTCCGCCCGCGTGGATGTTGCTGCGGATGTCGTCGCCCGAGCGGAGCCGTCGAAATGCCGCGAATTTCCCCTTGTATTTCAGCGGGGCGCCGTTCATCACGAATAGCCGCATGTCGCCCTCGGCCGCGTCGGGAAGGTATTCCTGGGCGATCACATAACCGTCGCGGCTCACTGCTTCGATCATCTGGTTGAGGTTTCCCAGGTCGTTTTTTCGCACGAGAAACACGCCCTGCCCGCCGGAGCCTTGCAGCGGCTTGATCACCACGTCGCCGCCGTGCTCCTTGGCGAATTGGCGGATTTCGTTGCGGTCGCGGGTGATCAGCGTCGCCGGCCGCACCTCTTCCGGGAAGAGCTGGAAGTACATCTTGTTGGCCGCTAGCGCCAAAGCCGTCGGGTCGTTGAGCACGATGACTCCCCGCCGCAAGGCGGCCCGGCCGAACAGGATGCCCGCCATCTGGGCCCAAGTCCGCCGCCCGATGTCCTCGGCCGGGTCGTTGCGGAGCAGCAGCACATCGAGGTCGTCCACCGTGATCCGCTCGGTTCGCGCGTTTGAGCCGCGCGCCTCGTTCAGGAAAGTGTCGAGCGACTTGTACTTCGACTTGGGTGCCGCCCGGGCCCGCGCCCGCACGTAGTCGTCCGGGTCGAGCGCTAAATCGCCCGTGCCGATCAACCACGACTCATGGCCGCGGTTGACCGCCGCCATGGCCAGCCGGGTCGTGGTGTAATTGGCCTGCTCGGTTTCGATCTGGTTGACGACGAAGCCGATTTTCATGGGTGAGGGTTCAGGGTTCGGGGTTCAGGTTCTGAGTTCTGGCGCGGAATCAGCACCCTGAACCCTATCTTTGCAACAGCTCCAGCACCTTCATTCCGCCGCGGAGCCGCTCGAGTTTCTTTTGCGCTTTGGCATTATCCAAGTAGCGTGGCTGCAGGGCGGGCGGTTTGATGATACCGCGCTGGCTGAGCTCGAAGATCAAAGGCAGGTGGGCGGAGGCCAACTTGCCGACGTACAGCGGCTCCAGCTCACCTCCCTCGCGCAAGTAGCGGAGGATTTGCAGCAGGCCGCGTAAGTATACGGCATCTTTTGTCAGGCCGCCGCCACGGTAGATCCGCATCGTGATCGTGTAGGCCGATCGCTGGGAAAACTCGTAATTGTGATCCAGCGTGCGAAACGTATCGATAAACGACGCCCCGTCGAGCAGCTGTCGAGCCGCCACCACGCGCGCCGCCAGAATCCGCATCCGCGTCCGGCTCAAACCGCCGACCAGGTATTCGGCGAGCACGGCCAGCCCCTCCTGCAGGCCGTCGTATCCGGCCAGCCCCACCTCCAACTGTCGAAACGGCTGAACGTGACCGTTGTAGCGGGTGACCAGGTGGGTGCCGATTTCGTGCTGCAGCAAGGCATCGACGCGGCCGCGCGGAATCCGCGTTTTGCCGCCGATCAGCAATTGGTTTCCGGAGACCATCATGCCCGCGTACATTTCCTCGCGCACGGCGACCGTCGCGCAAAAATCGGCGCACTTTTGCTGATAGTGGCCCAGCTCCTGTTGGGCCCGTGTTGCGAATTCGACGGCGCTAAGCTGGCCGTGGTGCGAATCGTCGCCGCTGCGGATCGGCACGCGATCGAGCAGCTCTTTGGCGTGCCCGAGCAGCCATTCGGAGACGCCGCCGTAGATTTGCAAGCTTTCGGGCAGAAATCGCGTCGAGTCGACATCCGTCAGCAGCGTGATCTGCCGATCGAGCTCTTCCTGTTTTTGCCGGAACAGATAGGAAAGGGTGGGATCTTCGACCCTCTCGACCGAGATCAAGTACAGCTGCCGCTTGAGAAGTGCGGGGTCAACCGCCAGCGGCCGGTAGTAAAAGACTGGCGGCTTTTCGAAGCGCGAGCGGCGGAACTCCCGCCATGCGCTTTCCGCGTTCACCGGCGTCGCCTGCAACAAGAGATCGAATGAGAGCGCGATTTCGGTCAACTGCCGGTCGACGTCCAGCACCGATTGCACCACCGAGCGGCGGTCCGGCGCATGATAATGCGGCAGCCGCAACGACATCCGGTTTCGCGTGAACGCGAAGTACGCCTGCTCCAGGGCGCTGTGAAGGTGATGACGAAGCGATCGCAACACCGCCGGATTCACTTTCGTATTTGCCTCGTCGCGATAGACGGGCCGCACGGCCAGTCCCAGCGAGAAACAGTTCCACGTCTTGAGGTCGCGGAAGCGAAGCAGCGGTTTCATGCCCGGCGGCATCGTGCATTCGTAGCCGGCCAATACGATTCGCGTGCCGCCGAAAGGAACCACTTCCTTTCCCAGCGACTTCGATAGAGCTTCGACCGTGGCCCGCGGAATCCGGGCGGCTGGCGCGCCGATTTCAAAACGCGACTGCACGGCTTGGGCGTCGCCGTTCAGTGGCGTGATTCCCGTCGTCGTTTCCGGAAGCGGCGCTGACCAGGTCTCGATCAACAAGTAGCTGCCAAAGTACTCGGCAAGATGCTCGACGACGGAGCGCAATAGTTGGAGCGCTTGCCTGGCCAGCTTGCGCTCGGCCGGGACGATCATGTAACAAGGCTCGCTCGCCAGCAACTGATCGGTGCCGAGGTCCGCATCGTCCGATTTGCGACGGTAGACGCACAACACAGGGAGCCGGCGATCGAGATGCAGCAGGCCGCCGCCAGCAAGCTCGAGCCGCACGGGCCTGCCCGCCGCCAGTTCGGCCATCGCGCCAGCCGCCAAGGACGCTACATCCGATTTAGGCGACTGTGCGGTCACGTTTTCGTGTTCTCCAGTTCTTCGAGAACGCCGGCCGCACCTTGAGCCAGCGCTTCCTGCAGTTTCGCGTGTTGCTCGCGGTCGAGCGTGCCCGTGCGTTCATCCATGAAAATTTTTTTCACTTCGACGGCCAGCGCGCACACCGTTTCTGGATAGTTTTGGTGAATCCAGCCGGGCAAGTGACCGCCGAAAAACTTGATGTTTTCACGGACGTCCAGGCGACGGTCAAAATAATCATACGACCGCATTTCCGCCAGCCAGCGCTCTACGACCGGCGCCCAGTACGTGCGCTGCATCGTGCCGGTGCCTAGGTTCACCTCGGGGTTCTGCTCAGGGTCGGCCGCCATGCCGCCCTCTCTGATATGATTGTAACTGTGCAAGTCGAAGACGACGACGCGCCCATGCCGGGCCACGAGCCGATCGAGCAGCAGCCGCAGATGGGCGTAGAAGCCGTCGTACAACGTCAGCGACCGCTTGACGACTTGTTCGCTCGGCGGGCATTTCCAGACATCCAGCCCCCAAGCGTCGGCCGGCACGAGGTACACGGCTTTTTCCCGCGGCCGATTCAAGTCGAGCTCGAACCGCGATCGACGGGCAACGATTCGCGTGGGAGCGATTTGCGTCCAAGCGCCGGTGTAGGGGTCCTCCTCGTAGCGCCGCTGGGCGTCATCCAGCTGCAGGCAAGCCGCAACCTCCCGTCGGATCTCGTGACCATCATGCGCGGCACACGCCACTAGTGGCCCTTCGCCAAATTCCGTCTGCCAAACCGTGGAATCCATAGGGCGCTTTAAACATGAAACCGACCGGCCAGCTTGGCGCATCGCACCACTGTGACCGGACAGATGTGCGAATGCCGCCCCCAGAACCGCGAAAAGAGGGGCCCCCAGCCCGACTAACGAACCATCGACCTGTGCCGGAGTGGCCGGCCAAAATCGATGTTAGCCAGGCCCACAGGGGGAAACAAGCAACAACACGGGCCGTCGATGCGGGCCATCGTGCGACGACTTTCCGTTGGCTTTGAAGCGTTTGGCGAGCCGCCGGGCTCGTCCCGGCGGGATAAACCCGCCGGCTCGCTGCACTTTGAGTCCGTTCTAAAACCGGACGCTGCTAATGCCCTCGGGGCTCACGACGTCGATCTCGTTGTAGATAAAATCGACGCCCGGCACGTGGCGGACTGCCTCTTGAACAAGCTGCTTGAGATAAAAAGTAGGCAGCCGGCCCGTTAGGTAGAGGTTCCGTCCCTCGTGCTTGATGTTCACCCCCCTGATCCGCCCCCGAAAATGAGGGTGGCGTTCTAAATGCTGACGCGCCAATGCACTTAAGTCGTTTCTATCTCTTGTTTTAGCAATTGGGCGTTCAGCTAATGCCGCTTGCATTTCTTAAACTCCTTCTGCAAGAATACTCTGCCTGTACTGCAGCTCTCCATGAAAAAATGGGCGGCTGGCGTTATTTAGACAAACCGCGACTCGCGGACACGCGTTGTCAAACGAGCACGCTGTGAGGCGAGCCACCTCTATACAGCAAGCGGTATGCCAATCCGCTCGCCGAGCCACGATCGAGAGACATGAGGGACGTCGTCCCCCTTGGAAATCGCCAGCCGGATAAGAAGTAATTGCCTATTTATCGGCCAACGAGAGTCGCACCTCCAATCGCAATGCTCGATGCACGTTCATACGAAGCTGACTAACAGAAGTTCTCGCTGACTAGCCCAAAGCCACGCGATTGTCTCATTTTGCGAATGCGACAGACTATCGCCTCAGACAAATCGGCAAGTGCCGATCGGCAAGGCGCCGGCAGCGCTAGCGACAGTTGATACGAGGCGCGCAGCGCAAGCAAGGGAGGCGCATGCAGATGGCACCGTGCTACCAGGTTCTTCTCACGAGGCCAGCCGTGCGGCCCGCGCCGGGCTACTAAGAGGCGACGGCTCCAGGGCCGTCTGGTCCGCTGCATGTTTCACGTACACGGTTCGCGACGGGAACGCGAACTCGACGCCCAGCCGTGCGAACTCTTCCATGATCCGGTAGTTGACGCGCTCACTGTGTTCCATGTACGCCCAGCCGTCGGTTGGCGCGTACCAGTATACGACGCGGATGTTGAGACTCTCGGCATTGAAGTCGTTGAAGAAAACGCGGGGCGGAAACTCCTCGAAGCCGACAATGGGGTGAATCCGCTCGCGGATATCTTTTTCCTCGAGGATGTCGCGGATCGCCTGCACGGCGGCCGCGATTTTTTCCCGCGGCGTGTCGTAGGTGATGGTGATATCCATCGTCCGCCGGATGGTGCGCCGGCGCGCCACGTTCTCGATCGATTCGTTGACGAGTATCGAATTCGGAATGGTGACCAGGTGATCGGTCGATGTGCGAAGTTTCGTGCAACGAAAACCGACATCCTCGACCACGCCCTCATGCTTGCCGAACGTGATCGTTTCGCCCAAGCGCACGGGGCGCTCGGCCAGCATGATCAATCCGCCGATGAAATTGTTGATGAGTGCCTGGCTGCCGAAGCCGACGCCGATCGCCAGCGCACCGCCGAGAATCGTGAAGGCCGTGAGTGGCACGTTCACTGTCTTCAGTGCCACGAGCGCCACGATAGCCAAAAGAATATAAAAAACCAGCGTTCGAATGGCGGCTGTTCCGTCTTTGCTGAGCCGAAATCGTTTGAGCAGACGGTAGGCGAACACGACGGACAGAAAACGGGACACGATCCACCCGCCCGCGAAAAGTGACAGCCCCGTCACGATCTTTCCCACGGTGATCGATTTTTTTTCATCGAGCGGGAGGATTTCATATTTCCACACCCATTCCAATTGATGCCAGGCCCCGAAGGCCAGCATCTTCGGAGTAAGTGCCTGAGTGCCCAGCCCGATTTCCTCCAGCAGCTTTTCGTTTACCCGGCGGCTGGTTTCGATGCTCACCATGTCGCGCTCGCGGATTTTGAGCATCGCTTCGACCTGGCCCTTCTGCTTATCCAGCAACCAAAGCAGATCCTGTGGGCCGTTCTCCGCGGCGTCGGCTTTTTTGCTGATGCTCGTGAGAGTGCTCCGCAGGTCGCGCATCCGCAGAATCTGGCTCCGCAGCGCGGCGGCTAAATCGTCCAGCGCCCCTTTCGTTTCTTTTTGCCAGTCCTTCCACTGGTTCCAAGCCTGCTGGTCGGCCGCCGTCAGATTGGCCGAGGCGATCTGGAAGCGGCGGCTCCAGGCGACCCGCAACTGGGCCAGGCGCTGCAATCGTTGCGTCAGCGAGTCGATTTCGTCCGAGAGCTTTTCATGCGCTCGCCGATGGGCCGCCAGCTTCTCGGTCAGCAGGGTCCGGTCGCCCGACTCGGCCGCGAATTGTTGCTCGGCCTCGTGAATTTGAACGAAGACGCTCTGCAGGCTGGCTTCGCGGCTGGAGAGCAGCTTCTTCGCTGATTCCTCCTTCTTGGCGATGTCGTCGATTTGCGCCTGGTAGTCCGCTTCCGAAAAGACAACAAGCGGGCTCATGCGCGTCACGCGCTCCTGACAGACGCGCACTGCCAGACGCTGCACCTCCTGGGCGAGATCTTCGCGGTCGACTTCACGGTCGCGTAGCGTCACCGTTTCCCTGGCGAGCCGCGAGGCCTGGCGGGCGTTGTCCGCGGCCGCTGCCAACTCGCCGGAATTCGGCGCGTCCTTGGCAATTTCAAAGGCTTCCTGGGCTTGGCGAAGCTTCTTGTCGCTCTCCTCGGAGGCCCGCTGCGCTTTTTCCAACGCCGCATTGGCAGCGGTGAGCTTATCGTTTATGAGCGTGGCACGCACGCGCTCGGCCGCGAGTTCGTCTTTCAATCCGTCCAGCTCGAGGAATGAAAAGGCTGCCTGCTTTGACTCATCGGGCGGGGTCTTCAGCTGCGAATCCAGCTCCGCCTTGCGGGCTTCAAGCTCCCGGATTTGTTGCTCAACCGTCTGCTGTTGCGCCAGCACGGCGTCGAGCGTTTGATGATACGCCACCTGTTGCGCGGCCGCTGTATCGGACGAACCATTCGCTTCCAGCTTGCGTAAGGCAAGGCGCAGTTGTTCGGCGTTTTCAGCGCGCTTGTCGACTGTCGGCTCAGTCGGGACTTGCGGCTCACTGGCCGCGGGGCTCGCCTGGCTGGGACCGATCAGAAACGATTGCGCCGCGGCATCGGCTGCCAAACTCGCAGCCAGCATCGATGCGGCAATGTATAACGAGAACCGCTGCCAAGCGAGCATGACGCCCTCTCTTCCTTGATTGGGTCGTGCCGTAGGTCAGGCTGAGCCTGACGATGGAAGCACTTTATTGCGGCTCGCGTCAGCGTAAGAGGCTGACGGCGGGAAGCGTAAGTATGGCGATTTCGGCCAGCCGGTCAACTTGAGTGTGGATGCTAGCTGATGCAGGTGCGGTAAATCCGCGTCCGCTTGGCGGATCTAACCGTCGTTCTTGTCGACGTCCACCAGAAAGTCGCCCTGAAGGAAGTTGCGGCCGATCAAGAGGGGGTACTCCATGGCGGTGCGATCATTGAGCGTCACGAGCACCTCTTTGCGGACGCCGTTCCACTCAAACGTGAGGAGCACCTTGTAGCGGTGGTCAAATTCGCCGCTCTTCAACGAAGGTGACTTGATGCGCACCGCTTTGTCGATTTTGCCCTCCATCCATTTTTCGTTTCCTTGCTCATCCCTCACCAGGAAGCGAATGGTCTTGCCGACGTTCCGTGTTCGCGTAGAGGATTTATCATCGATCTTGATCTTCTTGACATGCAGCGAGCATGATTGCGCACCCGTATCGATGCGTGCCGAAAAGGAAATGCCCGTGCTGACTTCGGTGAGCTTGGCAGTCGCCCCGATGATTTGCTTGGATGTTGTCGACACAGAATCGCCCCAGGCGCAAATTCCAGCGGCCATGGCCAACAAGGTCGGCCCGATTATGCGGCGAGGCGGCGGGCCGTTCCAGTTATTCGCCGGAAAACGCGAAATCACGCCGAAAAACATGGTGAAACTCTCCAGGCAAGGCGGTCGTTCGAGGAGCGGACGTACAATCGTTTTGCTCTTATTTTACCGCCCACAACGAATTTATGGAACGGAAACGGGCTGTTGGGACGGTGGGTTTTCCTGCCGTAAGTGCCGCTCCATTCAGAACTATAATTGAAAACCATAGCCCCAGCCCTAAAAATAGTCACTTCTACGCCATTGAGTTTGCCCGCCATGAATTCCCGCACCTTGAGTACGATCGCCATCGTGGGGTTCCTGCTGTTGGGCAGCGGTCTGATGGGGTTGCGTTATTATCGTCTCGAGCGGATTAAGACGGCTCGTGAAGTGCACCGCTGGGAGCTGACCTACAAGGCGAGTTTCGAGACGGTTATTTCCGGGCCCCAGGAGATTGCCGAGGTACGGCTCGCGATGCCGTTCAACACGAGCCACTGCCGGGTGCTCAACTTGGACCAGCAGCCGTGGAACATTGCCAGCACCAACCTCCGCGCCGAGCAACGAATTATACCTTCGACGCGAACGAAACGTTTATGGCTGACTACCTGGCAAAGCGGCACTTACGACGCCTCTGCCAAATTCATCTTGCGCCTCAGCCCTCGTCCAGACCGGGGTGCTCAACAGCCCTTGGAGACTCTTACTCAGGATGCACGGCTATTATTTACCCGCTCCGAGGAAACATTGCCGACACAGGCCCCTAGCGTCCAAAGCACGATTCGATTGGTGCCCGACGAAGCGGAGACCGACGCCGAGCGGCTGCAATGGATTTTTGAATACTGCTCGGGCATCGATTCGACCGCCGAAGGCGCGTCCGACGACGTTGATCGCGCATTGACGACCAAGCAAGGTACGACGGTTGCACGAGCGCGGACGATGGTCACGCTCTGTCGCGCGCTGCGCATCCCCGCGCGCCTCGTGGCCGGTTTCGAAATTCGAATGGGCGCCAATATCCAGCCGCACGTGTGGGCCGAGGTCTTTCAGAACCAGGCGTGGGTGCCGTTCGATCCGACCAACGGCTGGTCGATGACCTTGCCGATGGACTACGTGCCGGTGCGACGCGGCGGCGATCAAATCGTGGAAGTCACTTCCAATGTCTCCGGCCTCACGGCCAGTTATTCGATTAAGCGATTGCCGATCGATCCGGAGCTCCTGAAGGCCGAAATTCAGCATCCGGTGCAGATCTTCAACTTGATGCGGCTCCCCGTGCCCATGCACACAGTGATGAAGATCCTGCTGTTGCTGCCCTTTGCGGCGCTGATTACCGCCCTGATGCGCAACGTGATCGGCATGCAAACCTTCGGCACGTTCGGGCCCGCCCTGCTGGCCATGAGCTTTATTTATGCCGAGTGGAAAACCGGCTTGTTAATCTTGATTATCGTCATCACCATCGGCCTGTTGGGCAGGAGCTTCTTGGAGCGGCTGCGTTTGCTGTTGGTGCCGCGCCTGAGCATCATCCTCACGATGGTCATTCTCTGCGTCGTCTTTGGTGTTTCAACGTTGCACTACCTATTTCCTACGATCACTGCCGACGCCGTGCTGCTGCCGATGGTCATCCTCACCATGTTGATCGAACGGTTCCACGTCACCGTCGAGGAGGATGGGCTCGTCTACGCGTCGCAACTAACTATCGGGACCGTGGTTGTTGCCGTGCTGTGCTTCCTGGTGTTGGGTTGGGACGAAGTCGGCGACTGGGTGCTCACGTTTCCCGAAGTCCACTTCTTTACCATTGCCGCGTTTATCCTGTTGGGGCGGTATGCCGGATATCGGCTGACCGAGCTGTGGCGGTTCCGGGATCTGGTCGAACCTGGCGAGCCTGTCCGATGAACCCACCTCGTCGCCGTCTATTTGTCTGGCCCGTTGAATTGGAAGAGAGCGGCGTGCTGGGCATCAATCAGCGCAACCTGGCGTTTATCCAGGAGAGCAATCCCCGCGCGCTCTATCCGCGTGTCGATAACAAAATAGTGACCAAGGGCATTTGCCACGCCCATGGCATTCCGGTCCCAGAGACCTACGCGGTGATCCGCCGCTACGGCGACGTGCGGCGGTTTCCGAAACTGATCGGCGATCGCACCGAGTTCGTCGTGAAGCCGGCCTCCGGCGCCGCAGGCCGGGGCATCATCGTCATCAATCGCCGCAAGAGCAAAGACTACGAAACGCCCGGTGGCCGCGTCATTTCCGAGGGCGAACTCGACTATCATCTGTCGACGATCCTGTCCGGCCTCTATTCGCTCGGCGGGCAGGTTGATAACGCCATCGTTGAGCAGCGAATCATCATGCACCCGACCATGGAGCGGATCGCCGTCGGCGGCACGCCCGATGTTCGCGTGATCCTCTATCGCCACGTGCCCATCATGGCCATGGTTCGCCTGCCCACGATTCAATCCGAAGGCCGGGCCAACCTGCACCAGGGTGCGGCCGCCGCCGCCGTACACCTCGTCACCGGCCGCACCTTCGGTGGCGTCTGCAACAACCGCATGATTGCCCGGCATCCAGACACCGGCGAGCTGATCGGCGGCCTCGAGATTCACGGCTGGCGCGATCTGCTGGCCGCTTCGATGAAACTGTCCGACGCCCTGGAGATGGGCTACATCGGCGTGGATTTTGTGATCGACGCCAAGATCGGCCCCGTGGTCCTCGAAGCCAACGCCCGGCCGGGCCTCGCGATCCAGGTGGCCCATCGCATGGGCCTCTTGCCGCGCTTGAAGCTCATCGACTCGATGCCGCGCGAAGCGCTGTTGGGCAATCGCCGCTGGGACCTGCTCCCCCGCCTCGCCGGCGATGACGGGCACGCGATCGTGAATCCGGTGCTGTAGAGCGAGATCTAGACAAGGAGACATGGAGAGGGGGAGACAAGGAGATACACGCGCCGACCCCATTCTCCCTGTCTCCTTGTCTCCCCCTCTCGAACCGCCGCTTCGGCGCACCGTGCTGCTACCGATTGTCTTGCTCCGATGCTCGCTCCTCCCGGCTGGAATCCCCGCGCAACCAACCGCGACGCTTGAAGTAATACAACATTCCGGCCGCGACCGCCGCCATCAGTGCGAGTGCAAAGGGATAGCCGTACCGCCAATTCAGCTCCGGCATATTCCACGGCGAGACTTTCGTATTGAAATTCATGCCGTAAACGCCCGCAATCCAACTCAACGGCAAGAAAATCGTCGCGATCACGGTGAGCGTCTTGATGGTCTCGTTCATGCGGTTGCTGATCGAAGACAGGTAGTAATCGCGCACGTCGCCTGCAATGTCGCGGTAGGATTCCAACAAGTCGATCAGTTGCACCGCGTGGTCGTAACAATCTCGCAAATAAAGCCGGGTCGCGTCCGTGATAAACGGCGTCAAATCGGAACGAAGCTCGCCCATGGCATCTCGAAGCGGCCAGATCGCTCGTCTGAGCATCAACAGCTCGCGACGCACGGCATGCAACTCCGCGAACGCCCGGTCGGTTTCGGCCACGCTCGTCGGGTCGTCGAGCCGATCGAGATGGTCGCCGATCGTCTCCAAAACGGGAAAGTAGGCGTCGATCGCCGCGTCGATCAGCCGGTAGGCAAGATAATCGGGTCGAACGCTTTGCCGCGTCACGCTCTGCTCGTGCCGCAACGCGGCGCGGATGAGATCGAAGTTGTCCCCCGGCCGCTCCTGAAACGTGACCACGTAGTTTTTCCCCAGGAACAAGCTGAACTGCTCGGTGAGCTGCTCGTTCGATGGGTCGGGTATCCGCAAGACGATGAATACGTTCTCATCATACGCTTCGACCTTCGCCCGCTGATAAACATTGACGACATCTTCCAGGGCGAGCGGATGGATATGAAATATGTCCGCGATCGCGCGGAGCAGGTTTTCGCTGCCCAGTCCGTCAACGTCGATCCACACGACGGACCACTGGTCCAACAACGATTGGAGTTCGCGGGGATCGTCGACGGTGCGTACCACGACGCGCTCTTTGTCGTACGCCATCACGCGAATTGTCGTCGGACGCGCGTCGGGCCTGATGGAGACGGTGCCCGGCTTCGTGCCGGGCGGCGTACGCCGGCGAATCCGCGGCTTGGTGCGGCGAAGAAAATTCAAGTTCAATCGGCTGGCCATGGCCGAGATTGTAGCACAACGACCGGCGAGCGACGCCGTCAATTGGGCGAGTTTCGGTGCGCCTGAAAGAATGGTGACCGGAAGCTAACCGAAGCGTGCGTCGCCGCTTCGCCGACCGATGCCGAAGGGTTTTATCAGCACCAGGCCTGCGATAAAGCCGCCGATGTGGGCTGCATAGGCGACGCCACCCGCCTGCGAGCCTTCCCCCAACGCGCCGAGTCCGCTCAATAGTTGAAACAGGAACCACAGGCCGATTGCGACATAGGCGGGAACCTGCGTGATCATTCGGAACATGAACACCGTGACGCGGCGGTGTGGATGCAGCATGATGTAGCCGCCTAAGACGCCCGAAATTGCACCGGAAGCTCCTAGCGACGGAATGAGCGATTCTTCGCTGCCCGCGCCGCTCATGGCGACCGTCGTGAAGACGTGGGCCAACGACGCGATGAGTCCGCATACCAGATAAAACAACAAGTAGCGCAAATGGCCGAGCGTGTCTTCGACATTGTCGCCGAAAATCCACAAGAACAGCATGTTGCCCAAGAGATGCGCGATGCCACCGTGCATGAACATCGACGTGAGCAAGGTGATATAGACTGAGATCGGCGTCGGCTGCAGGCCTGGCACGGGAACCCGTTGGCCGGTGATCGGATGCTCCACCTCGCGGTCCGGCGTCACTTGATCTTCGCCGGTGGCGATTTCCCTCGGCACGGTCGAGAAACTGTACGTGAATTTTTCATTCTCTCCCATTCGCTGGAAGAGCACGAAAACCAGGATGTTGGCCGCAATGAGCGAATAATTTACGAACGGTCGAATGGTTCGGCCCGTATTGTCGTCGCCAATAGGCATCACCATAGAGGCCCCCTTTCAGCAGATAAAAAGTTCTACTGGTCTTTGAGGGAATTGCTTACGACTGTAACTGTAACGATGAACAAGAACTCACGCAAAGGCGCTAAGACGCAAAGTTCGCAATACAGATGCAAAAGCTTTCTTTCGCGGAGAGTAGAGAAAAAGACCGATTATTGAGACTCGGGTCTCCTAGTTTGTTTTTCCAAAGGCTGATTCTCTCAGCGTTCTTTGCGCCTTTGCGCCTTCGCGTGAGACCGTCTTTACGAGTCATCTATTGCAGCGGCGAATAATCGGTGGGCGTAACGAACACGGATTCCACCTTGCGGACGATCGGACCGGCGGCTTCCGATTCACCGCGGGCCTTCTGCCACTCGGGATCGTTACGAAACCCATCCCAACTCGTCTTGGCCGCCTCGGGGCTCTCGTGAGCGAGGACGTATATGAGCGTGTCGCTGCGGCGCGGTTCATCGACCGGCGTCCAATAGCCAACGTTCGTCATGCCGTGCTTCTCAAACAGCCTGGTCGTGTGGTCGCGGAATCGCGCATGCAGGGCGTCCAGCTTTCCGGGCTCAGTTGTGTAAGTGCGTATTTCGAACACGCGCGTTTTTGTTTTCGCTTCTGCCGGCTGCGAACGGACTACCTGGCTTGTGAGAAACATCGCCACCAGGGCGGCTAGCGAACTGGTAGCGAGTACCGCAGTCTTTAACTTCATATGAGACTCCTTCACATGAGGATCTTGCCTATGAGAATGATGGATATCAGACCAATTGATGCGGAAATCGAAAACCCCAAACGTTCGTTGCCGGTGCAGTTTGCGGGAAAGTGTAGTCCTCTCGCTCCGCGAGAGGAAGATTCGTCTCGCGGAGCGAGACGATTACACTAACCTTGCTGCTGGCGGGCAACTTCGTTTTGCCGTACCATAGCGCGAGTTACCCGATGTTTTCATGAGGCCTGCGAGATGAAACTCACTCTTCGGATGATTTTGCTGCTGGCGTTTACTGCCGCGGTGTCGCCGGCGCGTGCGGAGGTCCAAACGCTGTTTCGCGGCGATTGCTTCACGGAAGCCCAGGCCGCGGAAAAGCTCGCGGAGTTCGCCGCCGAATATGACAATGCGGCCGAATGGCAGGCGCGCGCGGAGCGAATCCGCGCCGGGGTGCTGCGCGGGATGAACCTCCAGCGGCTTCCACCGGCCTGTCCGCTCAAGCCGATTCGGCATTCCGTGAAGCGGGAAGACGGTTACACCGTCGAGAACGTCGCCTTCGAGAGCCTGCCCGGCTTCTGGGTCACCGGCAATCTGTATCTTCCGACCGAAGCGCAAACAGCGATGCCCGGCGTGCTCTGTCCGCACGGACATCTGGCCGACAACCGCATGCTCGAGCAAACTCAGAAGCGGTGTGCTGCGCTGGCCCGCATGGGTGCGGTGGTGTTCGCTTACGACATGGTCGGCTTTGGCGAGTCAACGCAGATTCCGCATCGGCACAGCGAAGCAGTGCGACTGCAAACGTACAACAGCATGCGGGCGGTCGATTTCCTGCTGTCGCTCGGGAATGTCGATGACCGGCGCCTGGCCGTGACGGGCGAATCGGGCGGCGGCACGCAGTCGTTCATCCTGGCCGCCGTCGATCCGCGGATCGACGTTTCGGTGCCCGTGGTGATGGTGTCGGCCCACTTTTACGGCGGCTGCATTTGCGAGAGCGGCATGCCGATCCACAAAAGCGCCGAACATGAGACCAACAACGTCGAGATCGCGGCCAGCATGGCGCCGCGGCCGCAACTAATCATCTCCTGCGGCGCCGACTGGACGAAGAACGTGCCGCGCGTCGAGTTTCCGTACATCCAACGAGTGTACTCGCTCGTGGGCGCGGCCGACCAAGTCGAGAACGCCCATTTCGCCGACGAGCAGCACGACTACGGCCCCTCGAAGCGCGCGGTAATGTACAAGTTTCTCGCCAAGCACCTGGGCCTCGACCTGTCGCGCATCACCGGCGCCGCCGGCAAGATCGACGAGTCATTCGCGACGGTCCACGATCGCGACGCCCTGCTGGTCTTTACGCCGGAACATCCGCGCCCCGATGCGCCGACGGATGCCGAGCAACTGATCGGCCAACTCGACCGCCAGGATTAATCCGCAATCACCAAAGTGCAGCCGTTGCCCCAACAGACACGCGCAGGTAGTGGTATAGTTTACTTCCGTGGGCCGAACATCGCGCGATCCGTAGGACGGACAATCCTGTCCGTCGAATCGTGGAAGACGGACAGGATTGTCCGTCCTACAAGCAAACCGTACCACTACCCACGCGCCATTCCACCTTGCCCGCGTGCCATCTTTCCGCAATCATTAGAGATTCACGCACCCCTAGCTCAACTGGATAGAGCATCGGACTACGAATCCGAAGGTTAGAGGTTCGAATCCTCTGGGGTGTGCTTGGGGAAGAGCAGTAGTGGAGTAGATCGGTAATGCGCCAGGCTCTGCTCCACTCCTCCACTACTGCTCTACCGCTCTTTTGCCATTGCCCGCTCGAAGGCTGACAAAACGTCCGGAGAGAAAAGCACGAATCGGACGGCTGCCAGCGAATGCGACTTGTCCAACTCGCGGAGGAACTGCGCCGCGGTACGCACGGCGACACGGCTGGCGTCCTCGAGGGGATAGCGGTAGGCGCCGGTGCTGAGCGCGGGCAGGGCGATGGAGCGGCAATCGTGGTCGGCGGCGAGCTGGAGTGCGGTTCGATAGGCCGACGCCAACAAGTCTTCTTCGCCGCGAGTGCCGCCGCTCCAGAATGGGCCGACAGCATGGATGAGATACCGGGCTCGGAGGTCGCCGGCGGCAGTTATCACGGCGGAGCCGGTCGGGCAGCCGTCGGGGTAGCGCCGGCGGGTTTCCTCCATGATGGCGGGGCCGCCCGCGCGGTGAATGGCGCCGTCCACGCCGCCGCCGCCCGCCAGTTGGCTGTTCGCGGCGTTCACGATCGCGTCGACCTCTTGTTGCGTGATGTCGCCGAGGACGAGCTCCAATGAGCGGCCGTTGATGGAGGCAGTGATTGGTGTTGATGCCGACATGTGTATTAGGAGCGAGGAGCGAGAAGTCGAACGGGGACAATATTTTGGTTGATGATTCTTAATCTCGCTCCTCGTCACTCGCTCCTCGCTCCTCATCCTCCGCGAGTTCTTCGGCCTCGGCGTAGACCTCTTCGACTTCGCGCCGATGCGTCAGATAGAATACCAGCCCCACGAGTGCGACGGCCATCTCGGTCAGGCGGCGGGCCAAGGCGACCAGCGCGCCTTCGCCCTGTTTCACGGCGACGCCTCCCGGTACAGCCTGGTACAACTCCTCGACGGCCAATTCGAGGGTGCCCAGCCCGCTCGGCGTGATTGGGATTGCGCCCACCAGGGCCGCCACCGGAATAATCACCAGATGCTCTCTCCACGGCGGCTCTTCGATCGGCAGTCCGCGGGCGACGAGGTAGAAGGATGAGATGAAAAACAGGGCGACCAACGTGCTCAGCCCGAATGCAGCCAGTAACGTGCGCTTCTGACTGCGATAAGCTTGCACGGTGCCGACCAGGCGGGCAACGGTGCCGCCGATTAGCGGGGGCGTCTTGGCCCAGCGGATCAGCCGCGGCTCGGAACGCCGGCGCACGAACAGCAACAACGCCACGAGCGCCCAAGTCACCAGGGCAGTTACCAAGATCACATCGCAAAGCACCCGTAGAGCGGCGGACTGCGCTTCCATGAGATCGCTGGCGAGAATTCCGACGCTCGCGACGACCAGCATCGTGAGCAGGCCGATCAGGCGGTCGGCGACGACGGTGGCCACCGCTTCGGTGCGTCGGCCCGGCTGGCCGTGGGCAAGAAAAATGGCCTTGAAAAAATCGCCGCCGATCATGCCGGGAGAAACGAAATTCAGCGCCAAGCCGAGCGCGCCAAGCCGCAACGTATCTACGAGGCGAACATGGATTCCGACCGCGCGAATCAACAGGTGCCAGCGGACGAAGCTGATCGTCGAGGCCGCCAACGTGCACAGCATGCCGGCCATCAATAGCGGCCAGGAGACGCGCTGCTCCATGAGCCGCGCGAAACCACCGCGGGCCTGTGCGAACAGGTAAATGAGAATAGTAACCGCCAACGCAAGCTTCGCGACGGTCAAAACTGTCCGACGTGTTGCCGATGGCGTTGTAGTCATGGCAGTGTAGTCCGCTCGCTCCGCGAGCGGAATTCTTCTCGCGGCTTCGGCCGTGAGCTCAGCCGAACAGAGCGTGAAGACTACACTGAAACGCTTCCATTACCCAGTAGGGCAGCGCGGTTGACAGGCTTATGGACGACTGATACGTTTCAGTAAGCGTGGAGCGTGGAGCAGGGAGTGATGAATTTATACTCCTCGCTCCCGGCTCCATGCTCTCTGCTTTCCGGCGGGGGATTAGCTCAGTTGGGAGAGCGACAGGCTGGCAGTCTGTAGGTCACCGGTTCGAGCCCGGTATCCTCCACTTTTGATTATGGTTGATAGACAGCCCCATTACGATGGGGCTTCTTTCTGCGCATTGCATCGCGGCTGGGTTGCACAGGTCCGGATCGCTCAACAATTCCCGTGGTCGATGAGTCGTCTAGGTCACGGCCGGTCCGGTATCGTCGATCAGCAATCGTCGCAGATGCGGCTGATCGAGCGTTTTGAATGGGCTGGCCACGTCGCGCCACGCTTCGCCCTGTTGTTCGATGTGCGACTCGGCAATGGGACCGAGGCGCTTGCCGGCGAGCGCTAAATAGGGCACGCGCTCCGGCACCAGGCCCATGATTCGAGCGATCGTCGCGTCCACCGCCGGCAGGTTGGTACCGACCACGATCAGGCCCATCTGTTTGCGGCTCCCTAAAATTGGTCCGTCGCCCTCCATGCACTCGATGCCGTCGACAATTGCCAGCAGCTTCGGCAGCGAGGCATTGATGTCGTACACGGTTTCCGGAATACCGGCATGATGGAGAACATTCTTTGGCCAGCCATAGACGAGTCCCGGCAGCACTCCGTACAGATTCTTCATACTAGCCGTAAGGCCCATCCAATGGTGTGTTTTCATCTTCGGCATGGACACGACGTAGTCCGCTTCGATGATGCTGCGCGGGAACCAGAAGCCGGCCAACTTGCTGCGTTGGCCGCGGTTGCGTTGCCATTCAACCGGTTCGTAATTCAAATCGGCGAACTGTAAGCCGGCATCCGCAACGGCGGCGTCAATGCCCGATTCGATCAGCGCCATTTCTGTGTCGCGGACGTGGCCCGGGGCTTCGCCGACAACAACGTGCGCGCCCCAACCGCGGAAAACTTCGCCCGCCGCGACGATCGCGGCGGGGTGGGTCGTCATGTGGGATACCTTCCGAGACGGCTCCACCATGTTGGGCTTGAGAAGCACGCGTCTGCCGCGGAACAGAAGCGGATCAGCACCGGTTGCTAACAGTCCGTCGCGGATTGTCGTGACGAGCGCGCCGTCATACCGCTGATGCCGGGCGACAAATACTTTGGCTTTTGGTTGTGAAAAGTTGCGCAGCCAAGGTGCCGCCACGAGGCCGGCCACGGTCACGCCGCCGGTGACTAGCATCGCCCGGCGGTCGATCCGCGGCGAACCGCTGTTAGCAGGCTTGGTCGGTTTCATTTTGGCTCCCCCGTTGGCAATACGTTGGACAATGGATATTGCTCAGCGGCGGCAAGCGACAGGAGCGCCAGCTTGTAGCAGCCGGGCCCCTGGTCAAGAACGCGGCGATAAGCGTTCTCGAGCCAAGCGTAGCCATCGACGGGATGGCGATTGTGCGCGGCCAGGCCGAGGATGCCAAAACATAACGATGCCGTTGTCGTCTCTGGCTGTAGTTCTTGTTCCAAATAATTCAACGATAACTCAATGCGCGGGTCAGCGAGTTCATCGTCGGCGAAAGCCATCATCGCCAGGCCGGTTGGCTGCACGTGAGGCAATAGCACCTGGTCGAGCACAATCGTGTTGCCGTAATTGCAACCGCCTGTAGGCAGGAGGCGATCGGAAAGCAAACGAATCGCTTCCCGCGTGCGCGGATGGCGGCCGTGGCCGACTGCCTTGAGTGCGAGCACAAACATGGCGGTCGGTTCGACCCAAGAGTGAGTGTTTTCGGCCCACGACCAGCCGGCCAAAGTTGTGTCGTGACGAGCAAGCGGCCCGCGCCGGCGCGTTCGGCCGCGCTCGGCCAGGGCCCACTGAACCGCACGTTCGATCGAGCGGGCGTACTTATCGCGGCCTGTTGCCCTCTCGACGGCCTGCCACAGCAGTATTGCCAGGCTGGTCGGCCAGCAGGGAGTATGCCGGGCTGGGCTGATGCCAATCGAGCCGCCGTCGGCCTGCAGCTTTGCGAGCCAGTTGGCGGCGATTTGAGCGTCGTCAATGCGATCCTGCGTGAGAAGGGCGAGTCCGGCCAGTGCCGTTGGCTCGGTTGTCGCCTCATCACCCGCAGCGTAGCCACCCGGCACTACTCGGGCGAGTCTGTCGACCAAATCGAGCGTCCAGTCCATCGTGGGAGACTTCCCTGGCTACCCTGACAGGAATACCCGGCGCCGATGGCGTTGGGATTGGTAGGATTTGACTCGAGACTAGATTTTTTATCGGCCATTTCAGCGTGGAGGAGCGAACCAAACAAGCGCCGCAAGCCACAAAAATGGCAATAGCGGCACAATCGGCCGGTGCGCTGCTACGAACGGAAAATTTTGGAGTGCCTTCAAGTCGGCAATTTGACAACGGCCGGAGTTGACATAGGGTTTGGTCGGAGGCATGACGTGATAAGCGTCGGCCCCTGGCGAATGCCCGCAAGGGCGTGAGCCGCGCGTAACTTCTCTTCTCCCGAACGTTCTAGTTCATACTCGGGCGCCAAAGGCGAAGGGCAGGGAATCGCGTACCAAGGGCCTGCAGCGTCATCATCCTCGAAAGGGCAAACCAGTCGTAAGGCTGGGACGCAAAACCAAGGGCCGGTTGCCACGGCAAACGGTAGCCTGGTTGCCGAAAGGATGTTGGCTGTCGGAGCGTTGACGTGCGCGGCACGTTGGCGACGACAATTAATCGGATCTTCCGAGCCAACGCGAGGTTGATTTCGCAGAAAGGTGTAATTGTCAGGCCTTCACGACGGCGCCATGCAGGCTCGGTCGCCACGGCGACTCGCTGTCGGGAAGGCCAATTATCGGGAGCAATTAACTTTTTAACGGCTCCCGTCAACCAAGTAGGGACTGGCTCGCGAGAGCCAGGACCGAGAATCGGAGGATGCAATGAAGAGTCTTGCTTTGAAGGTGCAGCGTTTCCTCGTCTCGGAAGACGGACCGACCGCGGTCGAATACGCCGTGATGCTGGCGTTGATCGTGATCGTCTGCTTGACCGCCATTCGTTCGATCGGAACGAACGCGAACCTCACGTTTGAGGCCGTGGCGACTGAGCTCGGCAGCTAAACGATCAGCCGGCAAGGTGGACAACCCTACTTGCTGACGTAAAACCCACACCCCTCGGCAGCCGCTCGCTGCCGAGGGGTTTTTTTGTTCGAAGGGGGAAGGCGGAAGGGGGAAGGCGGAAGGCGGAAGGAATTCGGTCTTTGTCCGCCTTCCGCTTTCCCCCTTATTTTCTGAGCTAGGCTTTTTATAGATAGAACAGTTCGGTTCCGCACAAACCGCCACTAGCCGTTAAAAACATGACCTCCGCCATGATCCCCCTGTGGTCGCACGAGCTGCTCGCCACGGCCGTGCAAATGGTGTGCTACTTTTGCACAGCCCTTGGCGTGATGCTCACGCTGCTGTTTGCGCCGCGCGGCTAGAACGTAGGACGGACAATCATGTCCGTCGATGGATCAACGAGACGGACAGGATTGTCCGTCCTACATCCCATTCCCTACTGGGTCAATCATGTTCGACATTCAAGATCTTACCCGTGGCCTGCAGAATCACTGGCCGATTTGGGTCGTCAGCGCAACGCTCGTGGTCGCGGCCGTCATCGACGGCTGGAAGCTGAAGGTACCCAACTGGATCACCTTCCCGATGATCGTCTCGGGGTGGGTCTACAGCGCCACGTGCGTGGCCGGTTATCCGTGGTGGGAAGGATTGTTGTACAGCGTCATCGGGACGATCGTCGGCCTGGTCCTCTTGTTGCCGGCGTACGCCATCGGCGGCATGGGCGCGGGCGACGTCAAGCTGCTGGCCGGCGTTGGCGCTTGGGTGTGGTACAAGGACACGCTCTATGCATTTGCCGTTTCTGCGATCGTCGGCGGCATCATCGCCGTGCTGATGGTCGTTCTCAGACGCAAGTGGTTCCAGCACCGATCGCAGTTCTGGATGATCTGCAACGAAATCCTCACCGTCCGCGACCCAGAGAAGCTTGCCGCGATCGCGGCCGAGCGAAAGCCCTCGATGATGCTGCTGCCTTACGGTATCCCGATTGCGATCGGCACCATCGCGTATTTCGCGGCCGCCGGCATGCTGTTGTGATAGCACAGTAGGAGGAGCGAGCAGCGAGCAGCGAGGCGCGAGAATAAGAGATCTCGCGCCTCGCTGCTCGCACCTCGCGCCTCACAGCGCGTGAAGCTGCGGCGACCTTGCGGGCGCAGCGAATTGCTTGAACGGGATATGTTGATCTTGCCGAAGAAACCGACAAGGTTCTGTTTGCGACCAAGCTAGCGGAGTCGCGCAGAACTTAGGGGGATTATCATGCGACCAAAATCGCTGTTGCTGCTGGCTCTCGCTTTGGGCTGCGGCCTGGTGGCTTCGATTGGCATCAGCCAGGTAATGGACCGCAATAATAAGCCGCAATCAAAGCTGCAGACAGTGCCCATTTACATTGCCCTGCACAACATTAATCTGGGTGATCCGATCGGCGCCGCGATGCTCTCACTGGAAGAGTGGCCGAAGGACAAAGTGCCCCGCGGGGCGATCTCGAAGCTGGAAGAGTTGGAGGGCCGCCGTCCACGCACCGCCATTTTCGAGGGCGAGCCGATCCTCGAAGGCAAGCTGCTGGCGCCCGGACAAATAGCCGATCCGATCCGCTCGATCCCCAAAGGCATGCGCCTGAAGACGATCGCGGTCGACGCCGAGAAGAGCGCGGCCGGCTTGTTGGGCCCCGGCGACCGCGTCGACGTGCAGCTATTTGTCCGCAAGGACCAGCGGACCGGCATTGAGGCCGCCAAATCCAAAATCATCCTGCAAAACATCCGCGTGTTTGCTGTCGATCAAACCGTGCAGCGTTCGCCCGATGGCGCCGAGGAACGCACCATCGCCAAGACGGTTTCGCTGATGCTCACGCCCGAGCAGGCCAGCAAATTGTCTCTCGCCGAGCAGATCGGCGAGGTCAGCCTGACTCCGCGGAATCCCGACGACGAGGCCGCGGCCGATTGGAGTGAGTACACGATCGATGATTTGCTGTCCGACGGCGACAAGGGCAGCCGCGAGAAGGAGCAAGGCCGCGATGATGACGAAGGGCCCGAACAGCCGAACAGTGCAGGTCTGTTGAGCGCGATTCGCGCCGCGGTGCCCGCCGTACCGCCGTTCCGCATGGAGATCGTCGAAGCGCAGGACGTTCGCGAAATGCTGTTCGATGCCGCGACGGGCAAACCAATCCGTGAGCCGGCGCCGAATTCCTCCGTGCCTGGTCCTTCGGTCACGCCCTCCACGTCTCCCCGGGCGCCGGCCGGCGATTCCCCCGGCGACTCCGACAAGATTCTCGAAGATTTTCCGATCGATTTTAACGCACGACGCTAGTTTGGTGAGTGAACGCAGCCGGCGCCTTGGCGCCTAAGGAAGTACAAGGATGTACGACAATCACACGGGTGCCACTGGCTTTGCCAGTGCTACCGTCGGCATTGCCAGCGCCACATCTCGAAACCGCCTGGTGACGAGGGCCGCTTTCCCTAAACACTGGCGGAGCCAGTGGCACACCCGCACTGGTCTCGTCTTAACCGGCCTGTCCGCTCTTTTCATTGCCCTTGCAAGCAGGGACGGTTCGCCCGCGGTAGCCCAGGATTACCACACCGAGTCCGTGATCCGTAAGATTAGCGGACGGACCGAGAAGCTCGAGCTCACCACCAACACGAGCCGGATCCTCACGCTCGACAAGAACATCCCGCGCGTGCAGGTCAATAATCCCGAGCTGGTGGCCGTCACGCCGCTTTCCGCCACCGACGTGCAAATTTCGGCCAAGAAGGCCGGCGTCACGCAAGTGAACCTGTGGGACGAGGACGGCAACATCCATACGGTCGACGTGTTGATCTACGGCGACGCCCGCGAGCTAACCATTGCATTGCAGACGCAATTCCCGCACTCCTCGATCCGCGTCTACCGCTACAGCGAAAGCCTCGTGCTGACCGGCTTCGTCGACCGGCCCGACCACGTCGGCCCGATTATGCGACTCGCCGAGGACTATGCTCCAAAAGTGATCAACAATATCAACGTCGGCGGCGTGCAGCAGATTCTGCTCAAAGTCAAGGTCATGGAAATTTCCCGGACGAAATTGCGCCGGCTCGACGTGGACTGGGCTTATGTTGGCGCCAATGGTGGTTTCGCGCTCAATAGCGTAAACGACATCCTCAGTTTTGACGACGCCGAAGTTGTCGCCAACAACAACGATACCTTCTCGTTTGGCATCGTGAACAACGGTGATAGATTCCTGGGTTTCTTGGACGCGTTGCAAGAAAACCGGATTGCCAAGACTCTGGCGGAGCCAAATCTGGTGGCCGTCAGTGGTCGGCCGGCACAGTTCAACGTAGGTGGCGAGTTTCCTGTCGTGATTCCGCAAAGCTTGGGAACCAGCAGCATCGAATACAAGCCGTTCGGAACGCAGATCGACTTCCTGCCGATCGTACTGGGCAACGGCAACATACGGCTGGAAGTTCGGCCGAGAGTCAGCGATCTCGACTTCTCGATCCCCATCGACCTCAACGGCACCATCCTTCCCGCGCTCAAGGTGCGGCAAGTCGATACTGCCGTGGAAATGAAAGCCGGCCAGACGTTTGCGATCGCTGGATTAGTCCAAGAAAAGACCGTGTCGTCGAAGAGCGGGTTCCCCTACATTTCAGATCTGCCGATTATTGGCGTGCCATTTCGCGGGACCGAAAACAACGTCGAAGAGGTCGAGCTATTGATCCTCGTCACGCCCGAATTTGTTGATCCGATCGATGCCCACGAAATGCCTTGCGGAGGTCCAGGTTACGCGACCACGAATCCGAACAACCGACAACTCTACTGCGGCGGTCATGTCGAAGTGCCCGCCCATTGCAACCCGATCAGCGGCATGACGGCCTGCGGCGAGGGCAATTGCGGTGACTGCAACGGCTGCGCGAACGGCGGCAATGGTCCCCAACATGGCGAATACATGCCCGTTATCACGGACGGCGTGACGATGCCGGGCGGCACCGGCTACGACGAGTCGATGACCATCACCGACCAGCAGCCCCAGGAACAGGTCTCGAATAGTCCTGCCCCAACGCCTGCTAATGCTGCCCCGATGCCGGCGCCCAACAGCGCTCCGGCCGACGTTCCCCAACCGCTCAAGAACGTGCCCGACGACCTGCCGTTGCCGGGCGAAACAGAACAGCCGAACAATGGCGCCCCCGATGGCGCGCGTTTTCAACCGCTGCCGACGTACCAGTTGATGCCGTCGGCCGCCATGCCGCCGCACGCGGCTCCCGGTCCCTATACGCCGCCGCGCCAACCGGTCTTTATGCGCAACGCATCCAGACCGCACAACCCGCAACCGGCCCTGCCGCAGTCCGCCCCCAGGCAAGGCCAAACCGGTCTCATCGGTCCGGTCGGATACGATGTGCAGTAGCAAGCGTGAGCTACGCTTGCCATGAGTAGGGGTCAGGATACAGAGGCCGGGCCGCGGAAGGTGGGCTTGGCCGGTCTGGTTCCCTCCCCTGACCTCCGACCTCTGACCACTGATCCCTCAGCCTCATGGGCAACGTCCTACGAATCGCCGTTGTCGATCCCAAAGATGCGTCGCGGGATACGCTCAAGTCGACGTTGCTGGGCCTCGACAGCGTGTGGCTCGAAGCTGAGTGCTCCCGCTACGAGTTCTTTGGCGACGTCGTCGGGCAGACCAATCCCGACATTGGCTTCGTCGCCCTCGACAGCAATCCGGAAAAGGCGCTGGAGCTGGTCGCTTCCTTGGCCAAGTCCGCGCCCACGTGCGCCGTGCTGGTCACCAGCAGCTCGACGGATGGCAACCTCATATTGCGGACCATGCGTGCGGGGGCGAAAGAATTCCTCACCCAGCCGCTCAAGGCCGAAGACCTGGCCGCCGCGTTGCAGCGCGTTTCGCGCCAGCGCCAGGGCGGCGCAAGCGGATCGTCCCGCGGTTGCACGCTCATCGCGGTCACCGGGGCCACGGGCGGCGTGGGGACGACCAGCTTAGCGGTGAACATCGGCTGCTCGCTGGCTGCCAACGAGGCCAATTCCGTCGTGTTGTTGGACCTCGACCTGTGCCTGGGCGACGCCGACGTGTTTCTGGACACCATTCCCGAATACACGCTCTCCGACGTTGCCCAGAACATCGGCCGGCTCGATCTCACGCTACTGAAGCGCTCGCTCACCAAGCACGACAGCGGTTTGTACTTGCTCCCCAGGCCTGTGCAAATGGAAGACGCGCGGCTCATCAACAATGAGGAACTAACTCGGGTCCTGGGCCTTCTGAAGGCGTCGTTCACGCATGTGATCGTCGATACATCCAAGGGTTTCAACACGCTCGATATGCAAGTGCTTGCCGAAGCCGACGTGGTGCTCCTGGTCACGCAGCTCGATTTGCCGTGCCTGCGAAACGTGGTCCGACTGATGGCGTCGTTCAAGGAATCGGGCAAGTTCGACGACAAGGTGAAAATTATCGTCAACCGCTCAGGGTATGAGACCGGGCAGATCAGCCTTCGCAAGGCGAAAGAAACGATTGGCCGCGACATCTTCTGGCAAGTTCCCAACGACTTCCGCGTGATGGTCGAGGTCCGCAACAACGGCGTGCCGCTCATACAGCAAGCGCCGCGTGCCGCGATCACGCAATCGATCAACCAGCTTGCGGCGGCAATCGGTGGGAATGAAGAGGCCGCGCCGCGCGACGCCGGCACGAAAAGCCGCGGCTGGCTCGGCATCTGGCCCGCCCGCAGCGGCGCGTAAAGCCGGGCATGGTATGCGTCGCCGCGGCGACCGATGCCATCGCCGGCTATATGGCTTTCAGGCGGAACAATCGGCGCGATCGGGCAAATCGCACTTTTCGGCCGACCCTCCGCCGACTACGCATCAGTCGCGCTGCGTAACCTATCCTTTCTTGCGAGCCTTTCCTTGACTAACCGGGCGGGGATGAACCCCGCCGCTCGCAATACAATCGACGCGTGACCGCGTCGTCACAATGGATTCACGCCATGACGAAACTTGCCAACGCCCCCGCCGCCTTGTCCCAAAAGGATAAGGAGCTCGAGTTCGAAAACATCAAGCGGCGGATTCATACCAAGCTTGTCGACAAGCTCGACCTGTCGCGCGTCGGCGAGCTCGAAGGCGAGGTGCTCCGCCGCGAAATTCGGCTCGTGGTCGAGCACCTGTGCGACACCGAGGATACCTTCCTCAACCGCAGCGAGCGTGATCGGCTGGTCGAGGAAGTGCTCGATGAAACTTTCGGCCTGGGCCCGCTCGAAATGCTGCTCAAGGAGCCGTCGATCAGCGAAATCATGATCAACGGCCCGAAGAACGTGTACGTCGAGCGCGCCGGGGTGTTGGAGAAGACGTCCTGCCAATTCCGCGACGACAAGCACTTGATGCAAATCATCGACCGCATCGTCTCGAAGGTTGGCCGGCGCGTCGACGAAGTATGCCCGATGTGCGACGCGCGCTTGCCGGACGGCTCGCGCGTCAACGCGATCATTCCGCCGCTGGCGCTCGACGGTCCGACCGTCACGATTCGCCGCTTCGGCTCGAATCCGCTCAAGCTCGAAGACCTGCTCAACTATAAAAGCCTCACGCCGGAAATGGTGATGCTGCTCGAAGGCGCGATGAAGGCCAAGCTGAACATCATCATCTCCGGCGGCACTGGCTCCGGTAAAACGACACTGCTCAACACGCTCTCCAGCTTCATCTCGAACGACGACCGCATCGTGACGATCGAGGACGCGGCCGAATTGCAGCTTCAGCAGGACCATGTCGTGCGGCTGGAGACCCGCCCGCCCAATATCGAAGGCAAGGGTTCGATCAAGGCCACCGACCTCGTGCGCAACAGCCTCCGTATGCGGCCGGACCGGATCATCATCGGCGAATGCCGCGGTGCCGAGACGCTCGACATGCTGCAAGCCATGAACACGGGCCATGAAGGCTCGCTCACCACGTGCCACGCCAACACGCCGCGCGACGCCATCGCCCGGCTGGAAACGATGATCATGATGGCCGGCTTCGAAATGCCGGCCAAGGCGATGAGGCAGCAAATTGCCAACGCGGTGGACTTGATCGTGCAAGCCAACCGCTTGCAAGGCGGCCCACGCAAGGTGACCCACATCACCGAAATCGTCGGCATGGAACAGGACACGATCGTGATGCAAGACATTTTTAAATACGTGCAGGAGGGCGTGGACGAGCGGGGCAGGGCGGTCGGCCATTTCGAAGCCACCGGCATCCGTCCCACTTTCATGTCCCGCTTAGAAGCCAGCGGCGTGCGCCTGCCCTCCAGCGCGTTCCGCGAACGAATCATGTTGAGAGACTAACAAGCAGGGAGCAGGGAGCACGGAGTAAGAATTACCAGATGGATTGCCATCCGCTTGCCGTTTAGCCCCCAGCCCCGAGCGCCCAGCCCTTCGCCCCTAACCTTACATCCCATGTCCGCCATTGTCATCTACACGGCTGTGTTCCTGGGCGTCGCCGCCTTTGTGGGGGCGATCGCCTTCTCGCTGCATGGCGACCGCGAGGCCGAGGTCGAACAGCGACTCAGCGCGCTGACCGGCGGCAAGAAACCACGCAGCAAAGCAGAGGCGTCGCAATACCAGGAGCTGCTCCGCGCGGTGCGGAACGACGGCAGCAGCGCCCTCGAGAAATTTGTTTCCCGTTACCTGAATTTGGGCCTGCTCTTCGAGCAAGCCAACGTTGCGCTCTCCGTGCCGCAATTCCTGCTGATTTGCGGCGGCCTGGCGGGCGTTGGCCTGGTCCTGCCAAGCGTCGGCGGGCTGAGCGTCGCGCTGGCCCCGGTGATGGCCCTTTTCCTGGCCGTGCTGCCCATCATCTGGTTGTTGTTCCGGCGCAAGCGGCGGCTGAGAAAATTCGCTGCGCAATTGCCTGAAGCACTCGAATTGATCGCCCGCGCCCTCCGCGCCGGGCACAGTTTGGCGGCGGGATTCAGCCTCGTCGCTCAGGAGGCGTCCGACCCGATCGCCGGCGAGTTCAGCCGCACGTTTGAAGAGCAAAACCTCGGCAAAGCGCTCGACGAAACGCTCGAAGACCTCACGAAGCGCGTGCCGAACTTGGATTTGAAATTCTTCGCCACCGCGATCATCCTGCAACGACAAACGGGCGGCGACTTAGCAGAAATCTTGGACAAGATCGGTCACCTGATCCGCGAACGATTCCAAATCTGGGGACAAGTGCAAGCACTCACCGGCGAAGGCCGACTCTCCGGCGTCGTGCTGTTGGCGCTGCCCCCCGTGTTGTTCGCGGTGGTCTATCGCATGAACCCCGATTATTTGATGCTGCTGTTCACCGACGATTTAGGAAAAAAGATGCTGGTGGCCGGCGTCGTCTCGCAGTTACTCGGGGCCCTGTTGATTCGCAAGATTGTGAATATTCGGGTATAGAACAAACCACGTTATCTGATGTTAGATGTTGGATGTTAGATATTAGATGTCAGATAGACATCGAGAATCCAATATCGAATATCTAACATCTAACATCCAACATCCACCATGCTCACCCTCGCTGCCATAATCAGTACCGAGCTGCTGACCAAGTGTGCCATTTTCGGCGCGGTGGCCGCCGGCGCCTGGCTGATGCTCGATCTGCTATCGCGCAACAAGCCTCGGGCCGAGGCCCGGCTCGATGATTTGCGCGATCCGACTCGCCGCCGCGGCGAGCGGGACGGCGCGCGCGGCGTTACGAAACGCTCCGACGGCATGGCGCGGCTGCTCGAAATAGCTTCGCCGCGCATGGCCAGGCCGCTGCAGCCCAAAAGCGCGGAAGACGTCGGCAAGCTCCGGGCGAAGCTCAATTACGCCGGCTTCCGCAGCGAAGCGGCACCCAGCATTTTTCTCGGCCTCAAGACCGTCTGCCTGGCGGTAGGTTTCATCGCGGGCGGCGGCACGATGTGGTTCTCCAAAGGCGCGACCACCGAAGCCGGCATGTACACCATAGGGATCGCCGGAATAAGCTTTTACCTGCCCGATATCATCCTGTGGTTCTTCAAAAAGTCGCGTCAGGACAACATCTTCTTCGGCCTGCCGGATGCGCTCGACCTGATGGTCGTGTGCGTCGAAGCCGGCCTCGGACTCGACCAGGCCATGCGCAAGGTCAGCGAGGAAATGAAGAAGACGTACGTCGTGATTGCCGAAGAGTTCAGCCTCTGCAACCTGCAGCTGCAAATGGGCCGCGCCCGCAACGAGGTGCTCCACGAGCTCGGCGCCCGCACGGGCGTCGACGATTTGAAGGCTCTCTCTGCGATTCTGATTCAAGCCGATAAATTCGGCTCGAGCGTCGCGCAGGCCTTGCGCGTGCAGAGCGACTCAATGCGCACGCGCCGCCGGCAGATGGCCGAGGAAAAGGCGGCCAAGACCGCGGTGAAGCTGATCTTCCCGCTGGTGCTGTTCATCTTCCCGGCGATCTTCATCGTGCTGGTCGGCCCGGCCGCCATCACGATGATCAACGAAATGTTCCCGGCGATGAGCGGCGGGAAATAACCGTCACATGCCTCGGCTTCGTTAGCCGCGATGCGCCAGCGGAGCGCGCCCCCCAGCGCAAAAAACCGCGACCGCCCGCCACGCACGACGCGTGACCAACGGCCGCGGATCATTCTGCCGCGTTAGCTCCAGCTACCGGAGCGGCCGGCCCCGCTGTGCCACAAAGCCCAGCAACCCCAACATCACCAGCGCGACCGAGCTCGGTTCCGGCACCGCGCTGGCGCCGCCGCCCGCTCCCGACATCGCGCCAAAGTTGGCCGCCCAATCGGTATAGCCCTGGGCACCGCCGAAAGCGCCGGGATTCTTCCGCCAGACCACGTAGTCGGCGGCGTCGACCTTGCCATCCTCGTTGTAGTCGCCGGTCAAGCCCGGCTCCACAAACAAATCAAACGTCGCGGGGCGGACTATACCGACGTTTGCCCCAGGTACGGCCGTGAGCGCCTCCCGGTAGCCGACATAGAATGTCCCCAACAGGTCCGTCGCTGTCGTGAACGTCTCGACGTGGTCGTCAAAAACGGCAACGACCTCGCCGGTCGTGGGATCGTAATCGATTCCCAGATGATGCCAACCGGAGTTCTCCGGCGCCAGATCGAATTGCGCGATAATATCCCACGTCGTGTTCGTGCCGCCGGGGACGCTATTGCCCCCCTGACCGAAGTCGATCAGCGACAGCTTGAATACATTACCACCACCTTGGTCCGGGTGATGCTGGAAGCGTTCATACAGCCAGCCGATGCCCGTGGTGGAGTTTTGCGTAAGCGTGGTGGCAGTGCCGCTGGGAATCAACTGGTTGGGATTGGGCGTTCCAAACAACGGCTCCGTCGTGCCGATGCCGTACGCCGTGTATTCAGCTTCCCAGTCGCCGGGGATGTTCAACGGAGTCGAATCCAGATATGCATAAATATCAAACTTGTTAACGAGCTCCTTTGAATATGCTGAGTTGCCGCCGCCGGTTTCATCCCACATCACCATGACGCGCCCGCCATTCCGCGGCGAATCGGAAATGGCCGATGGATTAATCGTATCGGCGGTCGCTGGATTGACGGCGCGTACTGGCACGAAGCCATAGTTGTACGCGGGTACGTTCGCACCATGGTTCAGCGAGCTCACATTGGGCACGGTGTGAACCGCGTTCTCAGGCAAGTTGTTGGAAGCACCCTGGGTTATCGGTAGGAAACCGAAATCCCGCCCATTGACATTCGTGTCTCGGCCGTCGCGATAGCGGGCGTTTGAAAGCCGCTTAAAATCAACCGTTTCCGGGATGTCGTACGACTGGGCCTGGCCCCAAATTCCGTTCCCCGTTTGCGCGAGCTGCGTGGCCGAATGCGAACTAGTTTGCGGAGCGCGGAAGGTGTCAAACCCCACTGCATCGACAGTGGCACCCGAATTGCGGAGTTCGATCAGGATATTGGCAAGGTCCGGGAATAGCTCATCGGCGGCGCCAATCGAGATATAGTGGTCGGCTCCCACGATCCCTCGCCCGTCTGCCGCGATCACGAAATAATCGCCGGGCCCAATCATCGCGGCTGGCAGAAAGTCCTCGATCGTGCCCCCGGTGTTCATCACCTGGGTAAAGATAGAATAAGTGGAAAGATCAACGGCCGTTCCCCCGGCGTTATAAAGCTCGATGAACTCTCGCGTATCGGGGCTTACCGCACCGGCGCCGGCAGTGCGCTGCTCTTTCACGATTTCGTTGAGCACTACCTGCCCGTAACCAGAAGTCGCCGTCAACAAGGCGGCTCCCGCAAAAATACCCGCAGCAATTGCACGCATGGCTTTCATTAATCCTTGCTCCCAAAACGCCTGGATGGTCAGACTTTCGTTACGACTGCCCCGTCGTCTCAAGCGCCACCCAATCTAGTCTTGACCCGAATTAAAATCAATAAAACTGACGCACGGCCGGCCGACTTTGCGCATCGCGGTGAAAGAATTGCAAAAAACTGAATAAAAAGCGATTCCGGTGCCTCGCCGCCACCGATCGCGCGCCGCCGCCAACTCGATCGCGCCGCTCCCACGCCGCTTGCGGCTTAGCGCGCCCGACTTGCCGTGCTCATCCCTTGCGCTTTGCGCAGACTCTACACCGCGAAACGCGCTTTTCAGAGTTCACTTCTCGAATACAATCGTTGGAAGGCGCTATCCCACTCTTGCCCCGGAGTCTCCTGCAATGCGTTCCGCATTTCGGCGGCCGGTCGCCGCCTCAGCTCAGCCTCGCGCGTTCACACTTGTCGAACTTCTGGTTGTCATCGCCATCATCGGCATCTTGGTCGCTTTATTGTTGCCGGCCATTCAAGCAGCCCGCGAAGCAGCGCGTCGCGTCAGTTGTCAGAACAATCTGAAGAACCTGGCGGTTGCCGTTTTGAATTACGAAGATAATAGCAAAGGCCTTCCGCCGGTGGCAATCACGAAACCCAGTTCCGGCGAGGTGTGGGGCCACATCAACGAAATCGAAGGGGATCCAAGTTGGATCGTTCACATATTGCCGTTCATCGAAGATCAGGCGCTGGCCGACCAGTTCAACCTCGGCGCGAGGTATAGTTCGATTACACCTTCGCCCAGCATTCCGCGGCCCTGGGAAAGTCAGCCTGGTGTTTTGCTGTGTCCGTCCGACGGTGCTCAGAATCGAGTTTATACCCCAGCCTCAGCTCGCGGCGGCAGTTTTCCACCAGGCTACGTCTTTGGAAAAGGCAATTACGCCGCTTACGTCAGTCCGATCCATGTCATCTGCATGCGCACCTTTCCAGGCGCGATGATCAATGAAGTGCAGCCACTTCCCCGCTTTTTGGATGGCACCAGCAAGACGTTGATGTTGGCCGAGATTCGAACCCGCGATCACACGTCCGATCCGCGCGGCGTGTGGGCGGCGGCGCTGACTTCGGCCAGCATGCTCGCGTTCGATATGCATGATCGAACCGCCGGCGTTGGGTGCGGCACCAGGCGAAGTTCTCCCTATACGCCCCAAGAGAATCCTGCCATCGACGCGCTCACGCCGAACAGCCATCCGACCGGCAACAGCGATCGCTTGCGCGAATGCCCCGAGGGGAATCTCGCTGCACTCGAACTCATGCCTTGCGACGTGCACAATGGGACTTGGACGGCGGGGGCTCCGCGAAGTAGCCATCCTGGCGGCGTAAACACGGCCCATGTCGATGGCAGCGTCAACTTTCTCAATAACGAAGTCGACAAATTCCTGATGGCCCGCATGGTAAGCATCAATGAGGGCCAAGGAAACATTGAAGGTCGAAGCCCCTGACGGAGTCTTTTCGCAATGAAATTGGCAGTCGTCTTCGGCCTGATCGGTATCGGCTTTTTGCTATTGGTTCTAAGTGGACTGTGGGTGAGCTGGTTTCCCGGCACCTCGATGTGGACGCCTGAAAAAAACGACCAATGGTCCGACGTCAAGGACCGAATGCACAATTTGGGCTTCATCCTCAATGATCCCCGCAACCGCGCAAGCATGCATAGCGGTCCTGAGCGTGGCACTGCAAAGCAGGAATTTGATGAGCTAAAAGCAAAGTACGATCGGCTCTCGGCCGAATTTCAAACGGCCCATGATCGTCCGCACACTGTGTCAAAGTTTCTTAAGTGGTCCGGCATCTCTCTGGCCGCCATCGGCATCATCGGCTGGTACGCCGTAAAGCAAACGTCGTAGCCGAATTTGTGATGTGGGGCAGAGCACTAGCAGCCCTTTCCTGAGGGAGGAGAGGGCTGTTTTTTTGGCTTCATCGTGTGCCACTGCTTGCGGAACGCCACACAACGTCGAATTCTGATGCCGCACTGCTCGCTCTTTCACGACGACGATCGTAAGAAGGCAAGCAGTGCCATTCTAAGTCGCAGCGACCTTTTCAGCCGCCGCGAGCAGTGGCACACTGAACATTGCTCGTGAGGTTCGCTGCCGCGTATTTACGACGCCCGCGGCCAGAGACGAAACCCCATGTTTACCTGTTCGAAGTGTCCGTCGCCGGTGAACACGTCCGGAATGCCCATGTCGCGCATCGTAACGAACGATGTGAAATCAACAAAGGAAATCTTTGGCTTGTCAGCGTATTGCGTCGGAGTTCCCACGCCGCCGTGAACCGCTGCGATGATACGCGTTCTATTCGATAGGTGCCCGCTTCAATCGCCGCAAGCAGAGCACCGACAAATGTTTCAGCTTTGCTTGCGCCAGTCAGCCGATAGAGTTGCGTGATAAGTTCGGCTACTACATAGTCCGTGGTGACGTAACGTTGACCAGCGGCAACGAACTCAGCTTGCTGCCGTTTAACGGCCTCATGATGCTGGTCGTCGCGCACTGCTAATGCAATCCACGCCCACGTGTCGACAAAAACCATTACGGTTCCCGCTTCCCGTAAATGTATTCGTCATGCGCGTCGGCTGCGTCACCGGGACCATCGCAAATCCCAATCACTCCTGCTAAGGGATCGTCTATGCCGTCGCGCGTTTGAATGGCAATGTGCACTTCGGTCCCATTTGGCAATGCGACAGGTTGTTTTGGCAGGAATACACCGTCCTGATAGATCGCGTCAAATTGCATAGTCATGTTTGGACCTCCGTCGCCGTCGTAGTATAACGAGTATATTGTACACGGTAATTTGCGATCTAAAAGCGAGATCATTGATCAAGTATGGATTTCCGGACTCGCGATCGCTGGTTGGCCGTCAACTACGCCGCGACCATTTTTATCAGCGCTTTTCTACTATTCCAAATCCAACCGCTCATCAGCAAGTACATCTTGCCGTGGTTCGGCGGCAGCGCGGCGGTGTGGACGACGTGCCTGCTGTTCTTCCAAACATTGCTGTTTGCCGGGTACGCCTACGCCCATGCCGCCAACACGTGGCTCACTCCGCGGCGGCAAGCCGCCGTTCACCTCGCGTTGATTCTGGCAGCGGTCGCGATGCTGGGCGTGCTGCCCGGCGATCAATGGCAACCGCGAAGTTACCACGACCCGGTGCGGCAAATCCTGATCATTCTGGCCGTCAGCGTCGGCCTGCCTTACTTCGTCCTCTCGGCGACCGGCCCGCTGCTGCAAGCCTGGTTCGCTCGCTCGTTTCCTGGCCGGATGCCTTACCGGCTGTACGCGCTGTCGAACCTCGGCTCGCTCATCGCGCTCGTGAGTTACCCGTTCGTTTTCGAGCGGGCATTCGATTTGCCGCGGCAGGCCCTCCTTTGGTCGGCGGGATTTCTGCTGTTCGCGCTCTGCTGCGCGTACGGGGCCTGGCGGCTGTGGACAAGTAGCAGCCTGTCTCCGACGCGCGGTCGCGAGTCCGCCGCGGCGGACTCGCCTACGTGGGCCACACCCCGCTGGTTCCACCGACTGGCCTGGCTCCTCTGGCCCGCATTTGGCTCGGTCGTGCTGCTGGCGACCACCAACCGGGTCACGACCGACATCGCCGCGATTCCGTTCCTCTGGATCGTGCCGCTGGCGCTGTATCTGGTGACGTTCATCATCGCGTTCGATCGCCCCGCCTGGTATCGCAGCACGCTGGTCGCGGCGCTGATGCTCGTGGCAATTTACGCCGCCGCGGTCGTCCATCGCTTGGGCGTCGGCTATAAGGACGTGGTTGACGCCGGCACGCCGGGCCTCGTTTATTCGCTCTTCTTAGCACCGACCGAGAAGTCACCGGAGGTCCATATCAGCACAACGGAATTCCTGGTCGTCAATTTCACTGCCATGTTCGCCATCTGCATGCTCTGCCACGGCGAGCTGGTCCGGCAGCGGCCCGATCCACGCTACCTCACGTCCTATTACCTGCTGATTGCGGCCGGCGGCGCACTCGGCGGCGCGTTTGTCATTCTCGTCGCGCCGCAGATCTTCAAGACGTTTTACGAATGGGAACTATCGCTGCTCGTCGGATGCGTGCTGGCCATCGGATTCATCCTCCGCGCCTTAGTCAACTTTATTTTCGGCAGCGAGGACAAACCATCGCGCAAACCGGCGCAGTACCTGTTGCTGGCCGGCGTCGTCCTGGCCGTTTTTCTGCCCTCGGCCGTCATACTGCTCGATCTCAGCGAGTACCTGCAGCCTCCGATAGGCCAGGCCAAACTTCGCACTCGAAACTTCTTCGGCACGCTGGCCGTGCTCGATCGCGGCGATACGCCGCTGACGCACATGTTCTTCCTCAAGCACGGTGCCATTACGCACGGCGCCCAGTACACGCACGAAACACGGCGTCGCGAGCCGACCACCTACTACGGCCGCACCAGCGGTGCCGCCCGCACGATCGACTACTTTCGCCAGCAGCTCACATCGGGCCGCATGAATCTTGGCGTCGTTGGCTTGGGCACCGGCACACTTGCGGCCTACGCCGACAAGGGCGACGCCGTCACGTTCTATGAGATCAACCCGGCCGTCATCGAAATCGCCGAAAGCGGCCGCTGGTTCACGTTCCTGAAAGACTGTCGCAGCCGCGACGCCCAGTGCGAAGTCCACCTCGGCGACGCTCGGCTGACGCTTGAACGTGAACTGCACCCGGCCTCCGAAAGGCCGGTTTCAAGTCCCCCTCACGTTGATGGCGAGGGGTCAGGGGCGGCCTCGCCGCAGCAATACCACATCCTGGCGCTCGACGCCTTTAGCGGCGATGCAGTTCCCATCCATCTTCTCACCGTCGAGGCATTCGAGCTTTACCTTGCCCACCTGTCGACTCCTACCGATGGCGCGCCCGGCGAGACCGCTTCACCGCTCCACCAGCACGGCGCGATCGCCGTCCACATCTCCAACCGCTACTTGAATCTCGAGCCGGTCGTCCGCGGCATCGCACGGCACTTCGGGCTGTTTGCAATCTACATCGAAGATGAGGACGATGACAAACACGCCGTGTACAGCTCCGACTGGATGATCCTGACGCGCAACGAGCGACTGGCGGACGAACTTTCCCACTTCGCGGAAGAGCAAGCCCCATATGCCCCCACCATCCTCTGGACCGACAACCACAGTAGCCTGTTCGATATCTTGAAGTAACGACCGTGTGCCACTCTGCTTGCGGCAAACCAAACCGCTTCCCATTCGAAGCCCCACTGCTCGCCATTAGTTGCCAGGTGGCGCTTGGAGGCAAGCAGTGCCGAATCCGGTCGCAACGCTTTCCACCCACCGCGAGCAGTGGCACACAGCCGCCGCCCACGTCGGACTTGCTTGCTCAAAACCTCTCACGACATATTGCCAACTTTGTGCTACGCTACCGCCAATCATGTCTTCTAATGACGCAACGTCGGATCGTGTTCGTCACCGCGGCACTTGGTGGCAGCGGTTCCTCATCGCGCTGCTGACCGTCGTCCTCACCGCGCTTATTTATTGGCTGTTGGGCTTCGTCCTCGACGACATCGGCACGATTCCAGGTCCGACGTACGAAGAATTCGAAGCCGCGCGACTCGATCCGGTCCTGCGCGAGACGGCCAAACGACTTACGCTCGAAATCGCCGACACCGAACGCGAAATCAACAATCAATCCACGCGCCAGAATCTGCTTCGCGAGAGCACGCGCGCCGCGCAGCAAACGCTGGGCCAACTGCTCGAGATTCAGCGGCTCAGCATCGAGCAGGGGACCACGCTCTCCGACGAGCAGCAGGCTGCCCTTGCCGAAAGCCAGCAGCTGTTCCTGGAAAACCAGCGCCGCGACCAGGAGCTCAGCGAGTCGCGCGCGGCCCTCAACGAACGACTCGTCGCGCTCCAAGAAGAACAGCGGCAAAACCGGCTCGCCCTCGAAGAAGCGCGCCGGCCGATCCAGGATGAGTTCAACGACCTGATGGACCGGCACCGGCTCACGCTGGCGGCCATCAAGATCGCGGTCCTCGCGCCTTTGTGGGCCCTCGGCGCCTGGCTCTTCCTGCGCTATCGCGACACCATATACGCGCCGCTCGTTTACGCCCTCGACGTCGCGCTCGTGCTTAAAACGTTCGAGGTGATGCACGAGTATTTCCCCCGCCGGTATTTCAAGTACATCCTGATCGTGGCGGCGATCGCGGCCGTTTGCTGGATCCTGTACCGACTGCTGCGGCTCGTGGCCCGCCCCAGCCGCGACTGGCGATTGCGGCAATATCGCGAGGCCTACCAATCGTTCCTCTGCCCGATCTGCCGCTACCCGATCCGCCGGGGTCCGTTGCGCTTCGTCCCCTGGCCCCCGCGCTCCGTCCCACAACCTCTAGTCCCCAGCGCCGAGTCCGCAGCCTTGGATCCTCCTTACACCTGCCCGTCCTGTGCCACACCGCTCTACGAAGCCTGCGCTCAATGCGGCCACACTCGTCACGCACTCCTCCCTGCGTGCGAGCACTGCGGCGCCGTAAAAGAGATCTAAGACGAAAGACAAATAGTGCACCCGCGATGCGCGGTCGAACATCGGCCAGCCCCTTGACAAGGCGTATCGTTTTTCATAGAAAAATGCTTGCTCATGGCCTCCTCCGCCCAGTGGAATTCCCAGCTCGAGTCGCGCGGATGGGTTGGGTGAGCTAAAGGCAATTTCTAACTTGGCCGAATTGACGCTCGCGGCACGCTGTCGCCGCCAAACCGCTGCTGGTGTTCTGTCGACCAGCGTGTCTTTGTTCGTATTGCGATGGTCGGCTGCGCGGGCGCGCATACGCAACGATGGAATAAGCGGCTGTCCTCATCGCGCCGATTGCAGCGCGGAGTTTGCTCACGAAGCAGGTCCTTGATTAACAATCCCCAACACCTCGCATCCAAGGAGACTGCGTAATGAAGATGTCTTTCTCGAAACGCCTGATGGCAATGTCGGCCGTCGTGCTGCTATGGCAACTTCTGCACCTTCCAGCCCTGGCGCAGACCGCGACCGTCAAAGTCAATTGGGACGTCGGCACGGCCGACGGTCCCTCCGCGGCCTTCAACCTCACCTATCACGATGCCCACCTGAAGTTGGCCACCAAGGGCGTCATTGAAAACGTCCCGGCGCCAACGACAATCGACGGCGTGTTCGCAAACAAAAATGTCACCATCACGCCTGGTTTCCCCGACGATTGCATCACCATCGACTGGACCAATCCAGGGCCGCTGATGGGCCAAACCCACCTCGGAGCACAATTCAACGTGACGCGCTCACCCGCGACCGGGAACCGCAACGACGTCCGCGTCGTCGACTCGGAGCTGACCATGGTATCCGGCATGAACGCCACCGGCGGCAGTTTTGGCCCAGTGCCTTCCCTCGATGTCCCGGGCCCGCAAAGCATCACCTATCGCAAGGCCAGCTCGGCTGATGTTGTGTTCTCAATCGACAATCCGGGCATGATCGCGCCCGTCATGTTTAGCGGCGTGGAGTTCTATAAATCCGACACGGAACCGGCGCTGGCCGACCTCGACGCCGCGGATTTCCCCTCGCTGCCCAAAACGTTCCTGTTGTCCGTGCCCGATTTCCCGCTCGTCTTCGGGGGAAGCATGGGGTTCGACGTCCCCGGTATCGACCTGCCCGAGTGGTTGCTCGTGAAGTACTCAACGACCTGGACGGACCCGACCCTGTCCGCCCTGCGAGGCGAGCCGACATCGGTAACCGTCAACACCTGGTTCGCCGGCGAGATGTTCGTTCCCGAACCTGGCACCACGATTCTGTTCTCCTTCGGCATGCTCGCACTGTTTGCTTTGCGCGCCCGGCGGATCGCAGTAACTTAGGGCCCGAAAACAGAGCCATGCGAGCGGCCGGGGTTATCCCCGCCGGGACAAGCCCGGCGGCTCGCAATCGGCCAATGTTTCACAAATTATGCAACAGTCCATCGTCCATGTGGCTCTGGTCGTTCGTGACTATGACGAGGCCATCGCGTTTTATACCCAGAAACTTCACTTCACCCTGGTTGCGGACACGTACATTCCGGAGCGAGACAAACGCTGGGTCGTGGTAGCTCCGCCCAGGTCGACCGGCACAGGCTTGCTGCTAGCGCGTGCGTCGAAGCCCGAGCAGAAAGGTTTCGTCGGCAACCAGACCGGCGGCCGCGTCTCTTTCTTTCTTAGAACGGACGATTTTTCGCGCGACTATCGCGAGATGGTCTCGCGCGGGATAAAGTTCGTCCGAGAACCCAAGGTTGAGCCGTACGGCACCGTGGCCGTTTTCGAAGACTTGTATGGCAACCGTTGGGACCTTATCGAGATGACTGATGTTGAAAAAAAGAGCGGCTGACTCCACGATTCGCAGAGTCAGCCGCCGCCCGCTTGGCCGATTACAGTGTGCCCCAATCCATGTAGCGTCCTGGACGAGGATTCGCGGTGCCGAGAACTTCGAGCATCCCATCGAAGAAGTCCCGTCCGGTGCCGCCAAAGACCTGGTCAAGAGCGTCGCTTCGGAGCGTGTCGATACCGGCTCCGCCCTGCAGGGTGTCGGCGCCGATGCCGCCAACGATCGTGTCGGCTCCGTCCAAGCCGCTCAGCCTGTTATCGCGGCTATTGCCGGTGATCGTGTCGCCGAAAGCGGTGCCGAACACGTTTTCAATCGCCGTAGCACTGGACAACCTCAGCCGGAGATTCGCCGAATCCACGGCGAACTGCGAACCGGCCCTGGAGATAGCGACCGTCACACCCGAGGTCATGCCGCCGAAGCGAAGCGTATCCACCTCGGAATTTGCCGCTTCGATGATGTCGTCGGTGCCCAGGCCTGTGCCGGAGAACTCGTAAACGTCGCCGCCAGCCTCGCCTTCGAGGATGTCGTTGCCGCCGGCGCCGGCCAATCTGTCGCTTTCGGCGCCGCCCTTAAGGTGGTTAGGCCGCGAGTTGCCCGTGATGTGGTCGGTAAACGCGGAGCCGATCACATTCTCGATCCCCGTGGAATTAAGCTGTCGCAACTGCATATTTGAGATGAATGCTGTCGCGAAGCTCTGCGGATTGGCGGCGGTGGACACCGTCGCCAGATTCACGTTGACGAAGGTATCGAAACCACTGAAGTCGAGCGTGTCGACGCCGACATTGGCCGCTTCGCGAATCTCATCGGTCCCAACGCTACGGCCCCGATAGACATACGTGTCGTTGTTGGCGCCGCCGTCGAGAACGTCGTTGAAGCGACTTCCTTCGAGCTTGTCGTTTCCTAAACCACCCAGGGCCGTGGTCTTGATACCGCCGCCGTTTTGGACCAACTCGTCGTCGTTGTTGCCGCCGTTGAACTCCAGAACGACATTATTGACGGTAACGCCCGCGTCCAGCTCGTCGACGAAAACCGTCAGCTTGTCATTGCCAGCGAGCCCATTGAAGACGATCTTGGTGACGTCTGCAATGTTTTCGGTCTGGGACTCGTCGTCGGTGCCGGTGCCGTCGTCTTCCGTTGCTTCCAGGTCGACTTTCACTTCATCTCCTTCGAACCGCACTTCGACCACGTCGTCGAAGCCGGCGCCGGTGATCGTGAGGATGCCATTGGCTTCGTTGAAGCTGATGTCGCCGGCCATCATCCGGCGATCTTCCAAGGCTTCGAACTTCCGCAGCGATTTGTGATTGTAGCGGGACATTACGTTGTTCCTTTCATGTGGGAGGGTTGAAAAATCTCCGTTCCACCCTCTCAAACGGAACAACGACCGAGCTGTTACAGCTATGCGGAAAGAATTTCCATTTCGGGGCCGACACTTTGGCACCAGACGACACAGAGAAGGAAATGAAATGGGCTTTTTTAAACAGGAGGCAGCAGAGGTAGCAGAGTATTCTTCGTGGCATATGCCATTACTCTGCTTCCTCTGCTGCCTCCTGTGAAATCGCGGTTCTCCGTGTTCTCTGTGACCTCTGTGGTAAGTAAGTAGGCTCGACCGGAGAAATTGCGACTTGGGCACGATGGGAACAAGTCAAGAAATAACGTGCCGATAAGAGGCTAATTACGGCGCATCCGGCCCCACGTCTGCCGGCGTCAACATTCGGTTCACCGGGGGCGACGACGAGAATTGGTCTGCCCCGACGTCGAGACGCTTGTCGCGCCGATCCCCATCCATATCGATTTCGACGTCAGGAAACGATCCGATCGCTCGTCCGATAGCAGCGCTTTTTGACCGCAGCCGGTACAGGCCGTCCGCACCCCGCTGCAATTGGGGATCAATCGAGCCGTAACCGCCGTCCGGAATATCGCCCGCCTCGGTTTCCCCGACGATATTCCCCTGCCACGTAGCGTCGGGAAGCGGACCGTTGATTTCAACCGCGTCGCGGCCGCCCTGAATGATGTTGTTGGCAAATACCAGCCTGGTGGCGCCGAGCCCTCGCCGGCGGTTTCGCATGACGACGTTCGACGGGTTGTCTACCAGCGTGTTGAACACGAACTGCACGCCGTCCGGCCGGTCGTGCGATTTGAGGTCGGCGGGCGGCACGTTCGCGCCGCCGTTGCCGATCTGCACGGCGAGTCGATTGTCCTGGAAGTAATTGCTGAAGATTTTATGGTCGTCGCCGTAGAAGCGCAGCCCGCCGCGGGTGCCGATGATGAAGTTGCCATATACCAGGCACCGATTGCCGTGCCGCAACGACAACTCAGTGCAGCCCTCGCCGATCGTGTTGAACCGATAGACGTTGTCGCACGACTTATTGCAGATCGCCCCTTCGTTCTCGCCCCGCGTTTGGATGAACAGGTTGTGCTCCACCAGACTATGGGCCGGCGTCAAACTTCGCGAGCTATGCCCGATATGCAGTGCCGACGAATTATTCCGCCGGCTGTTCTCGAAGTTGTAGAAGTAGTTGTGGTGGATCCAGGTCCGCTGCGCCATCGCCGGCGCAGGCGGCCCCTGCACCTCGAGCATCTGCCCCTCGCTGTTCTTGTTCTGGAACGTGTTGTGATCGATCTCATGGTCGTCGCCCGAGACCGTCATGTACGAGGCCCTTCGGAGCACCTTCAGCTCGAACACGTTCCGCGTCACTCGGCAGTGGTGCGTCCCCACATCGAGCGTCACGGTTCCTGCATCATGCGTGAACTTAAACCCTCGCAGCACCACGTAGGCCGCCGGACTGCGAAACCGAAACCCGGCCGATCCTCTAATCTCAACTCCGCCGACCGACTCCGCCGCAATCTCAATCGGCTGGCGCTCGGTCCCGGCAATGGCGATGTCGATCGCGCTCGTGCTGTCGTACACACCGTCGGCGACGACGACTTTATCTCCGGGCGGGGCATCCGCAACAACGGCTTGCAATTCGCGCACTGAGGCAACCCGGACTTCGTCCCCGAAAACCTGCGCACCCGCCAACAAGCACCAAGCCGCTAAACACCACCACCCACAGCGTCTACTGGCGTGCCTTAGCGAAATATCGTTGCCTGAATGCATAAGAAACGACTTCGACGAAACGCATGACCCGCTCGACACGGTTCAAAATACTTTGCAAAGCTTGGGAGCTATAAGTTAGCGTTGTTCCGCCCGATCCGCCACTAGCGCCGCTTACCGCCCCTTCGCCGCTATACTAGGCCCAACATTGATGGTGGGTTACACTGGCCCTAAGCTATTCATTCTGGAGGCCCGTTCACGGGCCTTGCTCAGGGCTTGAGCCAAATCTCCGCACCCGCCACGCCAATGGGACGCTCGCAGGTCTTGTCCTAGAACCTTCCCATCATGCAACTCGCGCTGTTCACGGACGATTCCCCACTCGCCGTCCGACAACCTAAAACCGACCGGCTCATTCTTGCCCGCTTTTTGAAAGACGCCGGCGAGGATCAGAAATTGGTCGATGCCGATATCGACCCGGCCTACGCCATTCTGGTCCGCTGGGCCGATTTCGAAAAAAGTGGACGACTTGCCGAACTGACCGAAACACAACTCCAAGGCGATTTTCTCCGCGAAGTATTCGGCGACGCGCTCGGTTACGCTCGCGCCGTCGAGAACCAACCGGTTTGGCATTTGGAGCAGCACTTCAGCATCCTTGGCCAAACGCCGGATGCTGTCTTAGGACGATTCGAACAAGGCAAGCCGAAAACGCCCCTGGCCATCGTCGAGCTTAAAGGTTCCGACGTTCATCTCGACCGCGACCGTCGCAATGGTCGTACTCCCGTAGACCAATGTTGGGATTACCTTGTGGATACCGAGCCGGACTGCCGCTGGGGCATCGTCTCGAACATCATCAGCATCCGGCTCTACGAGCGAAATTCCACGAAGCGCGTGTACGAGCACTTCACGCTCCAATCGCTGCGCGACAAGCGCACTTTCCGCCAGTTCTACGCGCTATTTCACCGCAAGGGACTGATCGAATGGACGGCCGGCGTTGCGCCGACGGCCGACCGCCTGCTCGAAAAAACACGCAGCCGTCAGCGCGAAGTCGGCGACAGGCTTTACGAGGATTACTCTGAGAATCGAACGAACCTGATCAGATTCCTTCATTTCGATCTCCAACATCCCGTCGAAGAATCGATTGAGATGGCCCAGCGGTTGTTCGACCGCGTGATGTTCATTGCCTTCTGCGAGGATCGCAGCTTGCTGCCAGAGCAAACAATTCCAAAAGCCATGAAAGTTTCAGGCTTCCATGAGGCCACGAATCCCAAATGGAAGAATTTCAAGAACTTGTTTACGTTCATCAATCACGGCAGTGAACGCAACGATATTCCCAAATACAACGGCGGCCTTTTTGCCGACCACGACGTTGATGAATTAGACCTGCCCGATGAACCCTGGACCAACTTTTTCCATTCAATCAGCACCTACGATTTCGCCGACGAAGTCAACCTCGACGTGCTGGGGCATCTCTTCGAGCGATCGATCACCGAACTCGAGAAATTGAAAGTCGGCGGACTGTTCGGCGACGCCGAAAAGGCCGAGCGCTACGCCACGATGCCGCAGTCGGTCAAGCGCAAGCAGCTAGGCATCTACTACACGCCCCGGGAGCTGACCAGTCTCATTGTGCAGTACACCGTCGGCGAGCTGATTGACGAGCGGTTTGCCGCGCTGGCGGAGAAGTTTGGCATCAGCAAGAAGGACGCCGCCCGCCGGATTATGCCTGATGACGAGAAATTCTGGCGGGGCTGCCTCGACATCCTCCGCAACCTGAAAATCGTCGACCCCGCCTGCGGCTCCGGCGCGTTTCTGTTCCAGGCCTACAACGTGCTGGAGCACCGCTATCTCGAAGTCATCGGGCATCTTGACAAGGCGGAGGCAGCGGACGCGGACGAGCTCGCGGATGAGGTGCCGCTGTTTATCCTCAACGAAAACCTCTACGGCGTCGACCTCTCGCCCGAAGCCGTCGAAATCACCCAACTGGCTCTCTGGATTCGCTCCGCCACGCCGGGCCAGACGCTGGCCACGCTCTCGCGGAATATCGTCCACGGAAACTCGCTGGTGCACGACCAGTCGCACCATCCCGACGGTTTCGACTGGCGAGACCGCTTTCCGGACGTATTTCCCCCTCCCCGCCCTGGGGAGGGGTTAGGGGAGGGGCTCCGCGAATCGGGCTTCGACTGCGTCATCGGCAACCCGCCTTGGGAACGAATCAAGCTCCAAGAACGCGAATTCTTTTCGATTCCCGCCCCCGAGATCGCCACGGCCACCAATGCGGCCACGCGGCGCAAACTCGTGGCCAAGCTCGAATCGGCCGACCCTGCGCTGTACGAGCGTTACCAGGAAGCGCTCGCCGCAGCCGATGCGCTGCTGACTTACTGCCGCGCGTCGGATGAGTACCCACTCACCGGCAGAGGCGACATCAATACGTATGCGGTGTTCGCGGAGTTGGCGTATCAGCTCGTCGCACCGCACGGCCGCGTCGGCCTGCTGACGCCATCGGGAATCGCGTCCGACAAGACTACGATGGATTTTTTCGCCGCCATCGCCGAGTCGAATCGGCTCATTCGGCTCTATGACTTTGAGAACCGCACCAAGAAGTTTTTCCCCGAAGTGGATAACCGATTCAAATTCTGCATCCTCAACTTCGGCGGCGCAGCCGTGAAACATAAAGCGGCCGACTTCATTTTCTTCGCCCACACCGTCGAAGAGCTTGACGCCCCCAACCGACACATCGAGCTGTCGGGCGACGACATCAAGCTATTGAATCCCAACACCCGCACCTGCCCGATTTTCCGCACGCAGCGCGACGCCGAAATCACCAAGGCCATCTACCGCCGCGTGCCCATCATCATCGACAACAATCGCACCGGTCCCACCGGCAACCCCTGGGGCATCAGCTTCAAACGGATGTTCGACCAAACGAACGACGCCGAGCTATTCCGTGAAGCTGACACGCTTAAGAGCGAAGGTTTCAAGCTCAAAGGAAACCGCTGGGTCAAAGGAAAGCAAACCTATTTGCCGCTCTACGAAGCGAAAATGGTCCAAGCCTACGACCACCGCGCGGCAAACGTGGTGACGGACAAGGCGAATTGGATGCGCCAAGGTCAAACCGATAAACCCTCATTCGTTAATTATCAAAATCCCGAATACCTTGCATTACCCCGATTTTGGGTCAGCACCGCAGAAGTTAATATTCCAAAATGGGGAACGCTGGGTTTCAAGGACATCACCAGTCCAACAAATCAACGCACAATGATTGCGGCATCCGGCCCACTAGCCGGATATACAAATCATTTCGTACTTATTGAATCCGATATCCCCGTTTTGCGTCAACTTTGCTTACTCGCGAACATCAACTCATTTGCATACGACTTTTGCTCACGTCAGAAAATTGGCGGCGTAACGCTCAACTTCTTCATTGTGGAGCAGTTGCCAACTTTGCCGCCGGATACTTACGCGAAGCCCTGCCCCTGGTCCCGCAAAAAGACGACGCTCGAAACCTGGATCAGCGAGCGGGTGCTGAAACTCACCTGCACGGCTGAGGACATGCTGCCGCTGGCCGAGGCCTGCGATTTCACCGGCGGCAGCTTCAAAAAAGAATATGGCGGCCGGCTCCACAAGTGGGACGAAGCCGAGCGCGCCGCACTCATGGCGGAGCTCGACGCCGCCTACTTCCTGCTCTACGGCATCTCCCGCGATGAGGCCCAGTACATCCTCTCCACCTTCAAAGGCATCCACGCCCGAACCCCGCTTCTGCCCGACGCGCCCAGCACCGCCGACCACATCCTCGCCCTCTACGACAAGTTCTCCTCCACGTAGGCGAGTTTCTCCGAAACTCGCATGTTGTCCGCCGCTCTCTGTTCGGCTGAGCTCACCGCCCAAGCCCCACCCCGCACACTGCGCCGACCGAAGGTCTCCTTATCTCCCCCTCTCCGCGCGGTGGCCAAAACTGCTTCTTGAAATCCTGCCGCGATCTGCTAGACTCAGCCACATTATGTAAACATGTGTATAGTACACCTGTTCCGCGTCCGCGCTCAGCGTGCGCGCTCATGCGTTCACCGAACCGCGTTAACCGCGAACCTATGCCCCGTTGCCTAGCTGGGTCTGCCGCTAATAGTGCCTGCCCGTCACTAACGACGCTCGTAGCACCCATCAAAAAACTTGTCCCCTTTCAAAAAACTTGTCCCCTTTCGGGAAATACGCACGTTCGCTCGCCGAAACTTGTCCCCTTTCGGTGATTTGCTGGCTTTGGAAGATCGTGACCCCTGCGAAATGGCAATGACCACCGATAACGCATTCCTGAACACTTCACGCCTCCCTGGGCGATCGCCTCCGCTAGCACCCCCTCCGTTCCGGTCGAGCCGGTTGCGCAGCTTGCGCCGGTTCATCCAGGGATTGCGCAGTTGCCGGCCCGAGCCGGACGATATTGACGACGGTGACGATTTGAGCAGGGAGCACGGAGGAAAGAGCAGGGAGTTTGATCCTCCTTACTCCATGCTCCCCGCTCCATGCTCCCCGCCCCCCGCTCCCCGCTCCCCGCTCATTTTGGAGTGATCCCACCTATGCGACGTACCTTCATTGCCGCCGCCGCCCTGATGATCACCGGTGGCTATGTCTACAACGCCCAGGCCGTCTGGGTGGACGAGACGGTGCACTACGTAAAGCAGGGCTACCATGAAAACGTGCTTTGGCCTTGGCCGTATATTTGCCCCGATCGCGTCGCTGTGCGCGAACCGTTCGAGCTCATGATCCACAACGGCTGGCGCCGGCAGAACCTGCTCGGTCCCCATCACTTCGATTCCACCAACCGGTTGACCACCGCCGGCGAGCTGCGGGTCCACTGGGTGTTAACTCAGGCGCCGCCCCAGCGACGAACCATCTATGTTGAGCGCGCCCTGGATTCAGAAGTGACGGCCGAGCGCCTGGCCACTGCCCGCGAATATGCCACGAAGGTGGTTCTCGACGGCCAGTCGCCGCAGGTCAGCGAGACCCACCTGATATCGGAAGGCCGACCGGCCTCCGTCGTGGACGCCACGAACGTGCGGTTTCAGGAAAGCATGCCGCCGCCCGTATTGCCGCCGGTCGTCGGAAGCGGGGCCGGTACCCAGTAAAACTGTGCACGCATAAATCCAAACGACTCGCCGGCAGGGATTCCGGCGATGCAGAAGACGTCAAGGAGGACCGGCTCGTGCGTAAAGCTTGGCTCACAACGATTGCCGCGGCATCGACCGCCCTGGCCGCCTCATCGGCAGTGGCAAGCCCGGCGGGAATGGCTCTCCACAGCACCCGGCCGGCGAAGTCCAACGCGCAGGCCGTGACGGCACGGCCCACGGCGCCGCAGGGCGAGGTGTACCGGCCGAGCTCGCTGATCTCGCCAACCCAGCACCCGTTCAAATATTTCGCGGCCGCGATGTCGGAGCTGCCCATCGGCTCGGACGCGCACGCTTCAGCAAATCCCGTGATGCCGCCCGCTCGCCAGCACAACGACGCCATCGCATTGAGCAAGGCGCCCGGCCCGCCCACCCCCGAGCTGTTTGTTTCGATGGCCCAAATGTCGGAGCGGCAAGGCGACTTCCGCCAGGCCCGTCAGCATTATGGCAAAGCGCTCTCGATGTGGCCCGGCCACGTCGAAGTGCTCCGTCAGGCGGCCCGCATGGAAGATCGAGTCGGCGAATTCCCATTGGCCGAGAGTTTGTATCGGCAGGCCGTCATCGCCAATCCGCGCCACGCCGGTGCCCTGAACGACCTTGGCCTGTGCCTGGCGCGCCAAGGCAAGCTGGAGGCGTCGGTACAGGCCATCGAGCAAGCGATCAACATCAGTCCGGAAAAGGCGCTGTATCGCAACAACGTAGCGACGGTGCTGGTCGAAATGCGGCAGGACCAGCGGGCGCTCGGCCACATGGCGGCGGTGCACGGCCCAGCGGATGCGAATTACAACCTTGGCCAGCTGCTCGTCGAGCGCGGCCGCCCCGCCGAAGCGACGCCTTACTTCCATGCCGCCGTGGAGCAAAATCCTCAATTGCAATCGGCCCACGTGGCGCTGGCCAAACTGCAGGGAAAAGATGCACCGGACGCTGCGGCGGCAACGTCGCAACCGACCGCAGAATCGAGCGCGCCGCCGGCAGCCACCCCGGGCGTCGTCCCGCAGCAAGCGCCGCCAGTCGGCCCGCAGCTTAATTATCCGGCCACTGCCCGCTCGCCGGGGTTCGGAACGTCGACGTTTGTGCCGCCTGCGCGGTACGTCCCGACGCGGCCCTTCCCAGCCGCCGGTCCGCCACCGTATGGGGCCGCGCCAACACGCTATCTGCCGCCCATCGCCGGTCATCCGCACTCGGTGCCGCGCTAACGCAGCTCCGCATCGCCGGGCGACGTATGGATGGCGTGCGCCGGCGCATCGCTGCTTTCGATCGTCAACACTTGCGGCTGCTCGTCACCGTCCGGCGTCGCGGCGCCCGGCACTGTTTTCGGTTCGGCTACATAACCTGGCCGGACCTCGACGGCCGGAGCGCTCCCCGTGCCACCGAGATTGTGCAGGATCATATAGCCAAGTATCAGCAGCAGGCAGAGCAGCAATGCCAAACCGAGTCCCGCTTCGGTCACACCCAGATTGCGTTCGTGGTTCATGCGGTTGCCCCCTCCGTGAGGCGCTTGTCGATCAAGCCGGCTATGGGGCTTAATGGCGATCTGTGATTCCCTTCCGTTCGGCAACGCGGAGTTTCGCGCTGCGGGCTCGCGGATTGACCGCGATTTCCTGCTCGCTTGGCCGAATCGGCCGCCTCGTGCAAACCTGCAACCGCTCGTCGGCCTGAAACGCTTCCTTCACGAGCCGGTCCTCCAACGAGTGGAAGCTGATCACCGCGAGCCGGCCGCCGGGCCGCAAGCAATCCGGCAATCGTCGCAACCCGACTTCCAGCCATTTGAGCTCCTCATTCACGGCGATCCGCAAGGCTTGGAATGTGCGCGTGGCCGGGTCGATGCGTTCGTCCCGCGAGCGCGGCACCGATTCACGAACGACGCGCGCCAGATCCGCCGCCGTTCGGATCGGATTGGCTTTCCGCGAGTCCACAATGCGGCGCGCGATTCGGCGGCTGTAGCGTTCTTCACCATAACGATAAATCAAATCGGCCAGGTGCTCGGCGCTAAGTCGTTCCACAAGCTTCCACGTCGGCTCGCCGCGCGATGTGTCGAATCGCAAATCGAGCGGTCCGCTGCTGTGGAAGCTGAAGCCGCGATTCGGATCCGCCAGTTGATCGCTGGACAACCCCAGGTCGAGCAGGATGCCGTCCACCGCATCTACCTTCAATTCGTCGAGCACCTCCGGCAGGTCGCTGTAATTCGACTCAATCGCTTGCAGGGGCAACTCGCGCAGCTCTGCGCCGGCTCGCTCGACGGCGGCAGGGTCGCGATCGAGCCCGATGACTCGTCCTTGTGTGCCAACCGCCTCAGCCAACAATCGCGTATGTCCGCCGCCGCCCAACGTGCCGTCCACGAAAGTTTGCCCCGCCGCGGGCCGCAGCCACGTGATGACCTCTTCGGCAAGCACGGGTACGTGCTGGGTCTTTCCAGACGACATCGCAGGCTAAGGCGCGAGACGAAGGGAAATAGCAGATTTCCGGCCACGACAGCAAGCGCAAAGCGTATGCTATCAAGCGTGTTTCCACGATGTAGGGTGCTTGCTAGCGGGCCAGCTTAACAACATACAGGCAGAATAAAGCCACGGCGAGGTGAAGCTGGCTATTCGCCGGTGGAAAGCGTCGTTCCCCAGGCACATCCGTTTGCCAAAACGGGGTTGCCGACGCCCGGTGTCCTTATGGGGGTCCACCGACCGCTATCTCGGACGCATCCTTGGTCACGAGAGGGGGACAGAGACAACTCGCCGGCGGTGTGAACCGGGTTGGAGGAGAGCCTGTGGCCATCCGCTCTCCAGCAAAATGTCTCTGCCGGGCGCGCCGGCGGTACGGCGTCGCCTGATGGTCAATTCACTGCTTCCGAAAATACCCGCTGGGGCGGCGGCGTCAACCTGCGTTTTTCAGCCGAGTTCTGATCAAATGTATAGTAACTTTCGACGTATCTCTCGACAGGGTCGGATGGTGCATTTTCGGACGGCCGAATCGGGAAGGTAAAAAAATAATCGCGGTTGACAGTGTATGGATGAACAGGTTTTGGTGGCGGCCCGAACTACCCCCGCCGCAGCGGTAAGGAGGCGACTGGCGCCACCCGCCAAACGCCGGACCCTACGGAGTCTGGCTTTTTGCGAGAACTGGCGTAAGGATTGGTTGGGCGGCCGGTCCGCCTGTATCCTCCAAAGTAACCACGATGCATAACGACTCTTTACTTTTCGATTACGAAGTTCCAAAGCGGCTGGTCGCACAGGAACCGCTTCGCCACCGGGCCGACGCACGGCTGATGTTCGTTGACCGCCGTCAACAAACAATCGAACATCACCACGTCCGCGATCTGCCCCATTTGCTTCCACACGGGGACCGCCTCGTGCTCAACGACACGAAAGTGATCCCCGCTCACCTGGCCGGCCGGCGGGCTCAGACGGGGGGCCGCTGGCAGGGGCTGTTTCTCGAAAGCACGCCGGAGGGGCATTGGCGGATTCTGTGTAAAACCCGCGGGCGGCTCACCGCCGGTGAGGCCATCACGCTGATCGACCGCGAAGGACGGCCCGGCGCGAAGCTTTGGCTGCTCGAACGGCTCGAGGAAGGCCTTTGGCTCGTTCACCCCGAGAGCGACGAAACGACCGACGCCCTGCTGGTCCAACTGGGGCGGGTTCCGCTGCCCCCTTATATCCGTGGCGGCAACATGGTCGATGCCGACGTCGCCAATTACCAAACCGTCTTTGCGGAGCGGCCCGGTGCCATCGCCGCTCCCACCGCTGGCTTGCATTTCACCAAGGAGCTCCTCAAAGCACTTGAGGCACGGGGGGTGGCGAACACCATGGTTACGCTGCATGTCGGCTTAGGCACATTTCGGCCCATCGAGGCCGAGACCTTGGACGAGCATCGCATGCATAGCGAGTCGGGCGAGATCACTGCCGCGGCAGCGGCGGAACTTAACGCAACACGAGCCGCCGGAGGACGCCTCATCGCCGTCGGCACGACGGTCGCGCGGTTACTGGAAACGGCCGTCCGCTCGGAAAAAGGGGAGTGGGAGAGGGGGAGAGTGGGAGAGCGGGAGATAAGTCCTCAAGCTGAAGTCTCCCCCTCTCCCCCTCTCCCATTCTCCCCGTCTGGCGGCAGGCTCATTCCACCATGGCAGGGTACGACGGACCTGTTTATCCGCCCCCCATTCGAATATCGCGCGATCGACGCGCTGTTGACGAACTTCCATTTCCCGCGAACAACGCTGCTACTGCTGGTGCAAACGTTTGCGGGCTGGGAATTAACGGCCGAGGCCTATCGACAGGCGATGAACGAGGAATACCGCTTTTACAGCTATGGGGATGCCATGCTGATCATTTGAGGGTGGGTGAGCTCCCCGCTGGCGATTTGTCGGCCGACGGCGAAGTTTGACTGCTCGGTCGCCGTCGTCAAGGCGCATGAAAAAACGGCTCTTCTCAGGGGACTGGGGCAGGTAGTCCCGTTTGGCGAGAAGAGCCGCTATAGGATTTGACGCGCCCGGGGGGCGCGAATATCGCACGGTTAAGTTACTCCTGAAGCAATAGGGAACGGGAATGCGGCAGACAGACCCATTACATTCAATCGGCTACTGAGAAGCTAGACTTTACTGATGTTGAGAAACCGCTGGCTGGGGCGAAGCGTTAGATTGGCACACCGCAAGCTTCGCCGCTGAGGCTCTGCGGCACTTCAGGCCAAGGAAAGAAAAGGCACGTGCAATCAGCCGAGCACGCCGGCTAACTCCGCGGCGGAAGTGTCGAAACTTTCGGCCGTGGTAGCGGCCATCGAGTTGACCGCTCCGATGCACGCCGCGACGATCAATGCGAGCAGGACAGCATATTCGACTGCTGTCGGCCCCTCTTCTTCATGCAGCAGTTTTGTCAGGAAGTCGATCATGGTGGTTCCAGCAAGGCCTGCTGGCTAGCGTGGGTTTCACTTCAACATGCCGGAATGGCGCGCAAGCCAGACGGGCTATGTCCGTGCTAAAAGCCTACCTTACGCCAGGCGAAATGCAATTCTGTCGGCGAGAAATCGCGTATTGCAAGCGCGGCTGTAACGATTTTGACGGCGCTTAGGCTTGGAACGAGCTGCCGCAGCCGCAGGACTTCACAGCGTTCGGATTATCGAACTTGAAGCCGCGTGCTTCGAGGCCTTCATAGAAATCGATGGTCGTGCCGTCGAGGTAGAGGGCGCTTTTCTTGTCGACGACCACCGGAACGCCGTGATACTCGAATTTGGAGTCGGCCTTCTCATCGTAGGTCTTGTCGAAGCCCAAGGCGTACGAGAAGCCGCTGCAGCCGCCGCCCGTGACGCCGACGCGGAGCATCATGTTCGGCTCGATCTTTTGATCGGCGATGATCCGCTTCACTTCGTTCGCAGCCTGTTCGGTGAGGGTAATGGCCATGTTGATAAACTCTCCTCGAAAAATGATCCAGTCAAACTGACCGGCGGTTACCCACCGGGGCGGCCGCGGCTAACTTGTCCAGCAGTAGTTTACGTTACATTTCAATTATAGTCATCGGCGAAGTCGCGAAAAGTGTAGTCCTCTCGCTCCGCGAGAGGATTTCTGCTCCCGGAGCGAGCAGACTACACTCAACTGGTCAGCTTGCGGAGCCCCCGGACGGCCTGCACGACACGCTCGGCGGCGAAATCGACGTCGGCCTCGGTATTGAATCGCCCCAATCCGAAGCGCAGGCTGCTGCGAGCGGCATCTTCACTAAAGCCCATCGCCCGCAGCACGTGGCTCGGCCCCGGGTCGGTCGAGGTGCAGGCGGCCCCGCTGCTGACGGCGAGGTTGCCCATCGCCAACAGCAGGGCCTCGCCGTCGACGTTGCTGAAGGACACGTTCAGATTGCCGGGGAGGCGAAGCGGCAAGCCATCGGCGCCGCGTTGGGTCAGCTCAGGACCGCAGAGGCATAGGTCGTCGAGCTCGTTGAAGAGCGTTGCCGCCAGCTTGTCGCGTAGTGCGGCCAGGCGCTTCATTTCGCTGGGCAATTCATCGAGGCACAACCGGATCGCTTCCGCAAAGCCGACGATGCCAGGCACATTGAGTGTGCCGCTGCGCCGGCCTTCCTGCTGCCCGCCGCCAACAATTTGCGGCTCGAGGCGGACAATCGGATCGCGCCGGCGGACGTAGAGGGCGCCGATTCCCTTTGGTCCATAAATCTTGTGGGCGGTGAAGCTCATCAGGTCAACGCCGAGCGATTCGACATTCACGGGTATTTTTCCGACCGCTTGCGTGGCGTCACAGTGCAGCAGCACACCGTGGGCCTTGCACACTGCGGCAATCTCGGCCAGCGGCTGGATGACGCCAATCTCGTTGTTGGCCAGCATCACCGAAACGAGACACGTGTCATCGCGCAGTGCGCTCGCCACATTTTCGGGATCCAGCCGGCCGGCGCGGGGGCTGGGATGCTGCTCGACCTCAAGCAGCGTCACGTCGTAACCGCGCCGGCCAAGTCGGGCGAGCGGATCGAGCACTGCTTTGTGCTCGGTGGTGACGCTGACGACATGGTCGCCGCGGCGGCGATCCCGCTCGGCCACGCCGCGAATCGCGAGGTTGTTGCTCTCGGTCGCGCCGCTGGTGAAGACGATCTCCTTAGCGTCCGCACCGACGGCGGCAGCGATCGATTGGCGTGACGCCTCAACCGCGTCGCGAGCTTCATGACCGGCCGCGTGAACGCTGTGGGGGTTACCGTACTTCTCGTTGAAGTAGGGCAGCATCGCCTCGACTATGCGCGGATCGACGCGCGTCGTGGCGTGGTTGTCCATGTAGATGACGCCGTTGGGGTTAGCAGGCATGAGGAGCTAAACCGCAAGTGGAAGGGCCGCGGGACTACTAAGAATTTTACACTATCGGACGCGCCCGTTCCCGGCAGCGGTTTAGCTGAAGAGTTGTCCTAATTTGGACTTCGTTGGATAGAGCGCACACCCCGAAACGCCATTTAGGGAGCAGTCCCAAAAATCGTACCAACCCATGCGGTTAAAGCCATAGCCAGAGCGCCCCAAAACGTGACGCGCCCCGCTGCTGCTAAGACTTTTGCTCCGCCCGCATATGCCGCGAGCGCTCCCAAGAGGGCGAGAAAAATAAGGGATGAGACCGCGACCAGAGGAACGATTTGCTTATCCCAAGCGAAAATAACGCACAGAAGCGGCATAAGAGCGCCAATTGCAAATGCGGCTGCTGACGAGAAGGCAGCCTGAACCGGACGTGCGCTCAGCGTACCATAAATCCCGATTTCGTCTCTTGCATGGGCACCAAGTGCGTCGTGAGCCATTAGCTGTCTCGCAACCTTTTCAGCCAGTTCCGGCTCAAGTCCTCGTTCAACGTAAATAGCGGCTAACTCCTGTACTTCAGCAGGTTCATTCGCAGCTAGTTCTGCCATCTCGCGTCTGAGATCCGCCCGTTCGGTATCCGCTTGCGAACGGACGGATACATATTCGCCTGCGGCCATTGACATGGCGCCTGACACAAGGCCGGCGACTCCCGCTATAAGCACGTTCTTGTGTGTGGCGTCGGCGGTGGCCACGCCGATTACGAGACTCGCAATGGACACGATTCCATCGTTGGCCCCTAAGACAGTTGCTCGCAGCCAGCCGGTACGCCCTGAGAAGTGCCGCTCTAGGTGGCGACTCATCATTTTTCGCAGCCCGATAACCGTGTTAGGAAGGCAACCGCATGATCTAGCGATACCTGCTTCGCGCTAATTAGCTCAACTCGCGTGCCCGACTGGGAGAATCTTTCGGGCAACTTGTGACACCACCTTTAGTTGAATAGTGCCCGCACGGCGATTTCCGACCAGCTTTCGAACTGGTCGAGCCGGGGCAGGATGTCGGCCACCGGCCGGAACCGGGCGTCGAGAATGTCGGCCTCGCGAGGCTGCACGTGCGGCTGCCGGACATCGCAGAGATGGACCACACCCAAATGAACCTGGCCAACGGGCGTCTGGTCGTCATTAATCAGGCCGACGATTTTTTCAGTAAACGTCGCGTCGATCGTCACCTCTTCGGCGAGCTCGCGGCGCATGCCTTCGCGATAAACGTGCTGGATGTGGTCGGACTCGCCAGTGTGGTCATCTCGCTCCGCGAGATGATTCGTCTCGCGGAGCGAGACGACTACACTGGCGTCGACGGTGGAAATGTGGCCGCCGACGCCGACGCTCCGCTTGGCGTGCAGCCGGCGCTCGCCCTGGCCGCTGCCGCGCTGATACTCGAACAGGTGCGGCGCACCGGCCTCGTCGATCCAGCGAAACAGCACGTAAGGGATGAGCTGCTTGAAGCTGGGGTCTTCTTCCATTTGTCCGCGAGGCCGATATTCGAGGTGCTCGCCTTCAAGCAATCGCGGGAGGTAGCGCGACACATCGGCCGAAAAGCCCTGGAAGTAACCCAGCGCGTGGAATAACGCGGTGGGGATGACGAGAATTTTTTCTTCAGCGACGAGCGACACGGTGCGAGTGGGGAATGAGGAATGGGGAGTCGCGACGCGATTGATTCTACGGAATCTCGCCGCGGATGCTAGCCGTGGCTTCGCCGGGCATTTCCGCGTCCTCGATGACGAGCTTCAGCTCATCCGAGTTGCCGCGTAGCTCGGGCGCGTACATCGCAGAGGCCTTCGTGGGCAACGCGCTGAAGCGGCCGGGGATTTCGGCACGCATGCGGTAGCTCAGGCTGTGGCGGCCACGCGCCAGGCGGCTGACGAAGAAAGTAACGCGGTTATCGCGGAGCTCCATGTACGCGCCCAACTCGTTTCCACCATAGCCGCTCTGCAGGGCGACGGGTTCGCAGCCGGCCGCTTTCATGTCTTCGAACAGGATGTACTCATAATCGTTCTTCGATTCGATGATGAGCTCGATTTCGATGAGATCGCCGCTGGTGACGCTGCCGAGGTTGGGGATTTCTGTACGTGCGTACTTTTCGACGCGCTGATCGACGACCTGACCGCGGGCCCCGGCGACTTCCACCGATTTGTCGGTGGGCGTGAGCTTGTAGTAACGCCGGTCGACTTTCAACTCCAAACCGGCTCGGCGAATTTGGTCTTCGAGCGTGAAATTCGTGAGATAGCCGTTCCAATACAGCGGGCCCGTGCCGGTCTTGCGGAGCTCGATCGTATGCGGGCCGGCCGTGAGTGCGTCGCCTTCCAAGACCAATGCGTTATCGAAGGCGAACAGATTCTCCGCGTTGATTTTCACGTCCTTGCGCTTTTCGCCGTCGAGCCAGACTTCGACCGTGAGATCAGGCTTGTCTTCACCGCTGGCCTGGATGTAGTCGGCCAGGGCCTCGATCACCAAAGCCGTGTCGCGCGTGCTGTTCCAGTACGAGGCGTGCTTGCGATTATTGACGAGGTATTTCACGAGCCGCGGTGCGATCGGGCTGTTCGGCTCGGTGGCTGCCAGCAGCTTGAGATAATACGCATGCGTCTCGAATTCGCTGCCGTACCAATACCACCAGATTCCTTCCGGCAGGTTCAAGTACGCGGTCTGGTTTTCATCGTCCTCGACCACATACTGGCCGATGTTGCGCATGACCATCGCCAGCCTGTCGGCTTCGTGTTGCTTATGGAGCGCAAGGCCGTACATTGCTAAGCCGTAAACGGCGAGTTTTGTGCGATCGTTGTAAAGGTGATCGCGCATCGTGTCGTTGCTGATCTGGGCGTCGACGAGGACCATGTAGACCAGCGCGTCGATGTTGTCGGCGTCGTGCTTGGCAGGTTTGCTCTTGTCGAGGATGTTGCCAGCTTCGTCGACGTTGGCCAAGCGGCGAAGCTGCTCTTCCTGGTAGGCCTTGAGCCATTCAACGCCTCGCTCGAGCATTCCGGGTGGAAGTGCCACGTCGTTCTGTTGGGTGATCTGAAGCCCGTGGACGACAATCGCCGTCATGTGCGGCGTGGATTGTTCACCCCAGCCGCTGAACCAGCCCCAGCCACCGTCGGAGAGCTGCATTTCGGCGAGCCGACGGACGCCCGCGTTGACGATCTTTGTCAGTTCCGCTTCGTCGAACACGGGGTTGCGCTCGAAGCGCTGCCAATCTATGGCGCGGGCGTCGGCATTGCCGATTTCCTGGGCGTTAAGATTTGTGCGCTTCTTCTGAATGGCCGCGAGGTTGAGGCCCATTTTCAACAGCGTCTGCTGGGTGATAACCGCAGGCAAGAAGCGGTTCAGCGTCTGCTCCGTGCAGCCGTACGGATAGTCGATGAGGTAGGGCAGGGCGTCAACCATGGCCCCGGCCAGTGTGGGCGAGTAGCGAACTTCGAGTCGGCTCTGCTCGGCTCGCCGCTCACTGGGGACCGACACTTCGAATGCGTCGAGGCGGTCCTCCGGGCGCAGCGAGCCGCTGTAGCTGTCCATCTTGAGCATGCCATGGACGTAAACGGGGAACTTCATTTGCACGGCGTCGGACTCTTCGTCCGTGAGCGCGAGCATGCGCAGCACGGCATCGCCTTCCCGCTGCACTTTCACGCGCCAATCGACGCGCCGCTCGCCGCCGGCCGGAATCTCGACCGTCTCCTCCGCGTTGTAGCTGGCCTCTGCGAGGCCGGCTATAGCGAGCGTCTCGCCATCCAATTCGAGCCGGACTTTCACTTGCTTCGCCGCGGGCAAGTAGTTGTGGACATTCGCGCTGAGGACGACCTCATCGGTTTCGACAAAGAATCGCGGGGCCTGCATCCGCACGATGAGATTCTTTCGCGTCACCACCTCGGCGGAAGCCTCGCCGACTCGCGTGCCATGGCCCATGGCCCAGGCGCGAATTCTCCAGGCGGCGAGATTTTCGGGCATGTCGAATTCGACTTCCGCCTGGCCATCTTTGTCGGTTTCCAGCGCGGCGGCCCAGAAGGCCGTGTCGGCAAACTCGCTGCGGATGGTCGGTTGCGCCAATGCGGCCGCCGATGGCGGCTGTTCCGCGGCCGCCGCGCCGGCAGAAAAGTCGGCCGTCATTATTTTGCCTTCTGCCATCACCGCAGCCGGCGACGGTACGATATCGACGCCCAATTGCTGCCCGCCTCCCAATCCGCCTCTTCGAGAATACCGGTCGTCAAGAAACTCTTCCTCGTCGGCAACCGTGTGGCCGAACACGCCGACGCTTTCCATCCCTTTCTGGCCCGGCGGCACCAGGTTCGCGAACCAGCGCTGCAAGTTGGTTTCCAGATACGGCCGGTGCTGCCGCCGCCACTTCCAAAAGAACTCCTTGATGTCGGCGACGTTCGTGCCGCCGGAAATGTATTCCAGGCTCTTGTCGAAAATCGACAACACCGTGGAGCCGACGTAGGGTTTGCCGACTTCATCGGTGAGCTTGAGCGTCACTTTTGCGTGCTCGCCCGGCTTGTACTCCTGGGCCGACGGGACGACTTCGACATTGAGAATCCGCTTGGCGGGCGGGACGTGAATCTCGCGGACTTCGGTGTGTACCTTGCCGCTTGTGATGGTGACCGCCTCGACAAAGAAGTTCGGCATGTCCTTTTGCGTGACGCCGATCTGGACGACGGCGCTTTTGCCGGCGATGCGCAGCAGCTTCGGCGGCAGATACGCGCCGTTGGCAGGCCGCACAAACAGCAGCACGGTCGAGCCCACGCGATTCGTGTTGACCTGCAACTGAACTTTGTCGTTTGCCGCATATTCCCGCTGATTGGGCACAAGCTCCAGCGCGTTAAAGCGGAACTCACTGCCGTCGAATCCTTCGCCGATGATCGTGAACAGGTAGCCGCCCTCGATCTCGTGCCCGGCCTTGTCGGTGACGCGATACGACAGCCGATATTGGCCCTTTTCGGAGGCCTTGAGCTGGATTTCGGCCTGGCCGTTGGAGTCCGTAGCAAGCTTCCAGTCGCGAACCTCGACTTCAATTGGTTTGCGTTCAGGCGCTTCGCCGTACGTGATTTTGAGAAGCCGCAACTTACCGGTGCCTTCCACCGGCTTGCCATCGAGGCGGCGGGCGGCGAAGCTAGCCGCAATCGTGTCGCCGACGCGATAGTAACCGTTGTCGACCCAGGCAAAGACCTCGAACGGGTTGCGGGCAACGAGCACTTCGCCACTCCCGACGATCGTGCGGCGCGATTGATCGACCACTTCAGCCTGGATGGAGTAGCGGTGATCCTGGTCGGGATGAATCGCTTTGGCGAGCGAGGTATCGATCTCGACTTCGACCGTGCCATCGAGGCCGATCGATACTTCGCGCTCGGCAACGACTTCGGGCGTCGGCGTCGGCCGCCAGTACCACGATGGCGTCGGGCGCGGGCAGCCCCAAGTGCGCCAGCCCGGGTACCATTCGTAGTCGGAGGCGAACCACCAATAGCCGGGCCCGTACAACCAATCCCACGGGCCGGGCGGGTACCAGCGTGCCGAGTGCTCGCTCCGCATCACCTTGTACTTCACCGTGGCACTGGTGACCGGCGAGCCAAAGTAATACTTCGCGCGAATTTTGGCGGTAATCTTTTCGCCCAGCATGATCGGCTCGGTCGGCGCTTCGACGGTTACCTCGAACTCGGGCTTTTTATACTCCTCCACGCGGAAGCTCCCGCCGCCGTGGTTGACGACCATCAGCTGGTACTGACCCAGCGTGGCGCCACTCGGCAATTCAAACTTGTCCGCGATGCCGCCGTAAATGTCGGATGTCAGTGTCTTGGTATAGACCTTTTCGCCCTTAGGATCATGGATCTCAACGGCAAACGACTGATGGGCGAACAGCGACTTGTCTTCGACGTCGTACTGCGCCTGGCGAATCCAGAATTTGAACTCCACCGTTTGACCTGGGCGATAGACGGGCCGATCGGTAATGGCGAAGGTTTTGACTTCGTTGTACTCGGCATCGTGATAATCGGCACGCCAGACGTTGTGAAAGCCGAGATACGCGAGCCGGCGGGCACCGCCCGAAGGGTGGTCGGGCGTAGTGGCCGTGACGATCCATTGGAAGTCGTGCTGCCCAGGGTCCTTGGCGTCGTCGGGAATGGGCAGCAGCGCCTGGCCGTTGGCATCGGTAACGGCGGCGAGCGTTTTGGTATCGAGCTGGTATTTGTTGGCGTCCAGATGCCGCTGGCGGAAACCGAAGAATTCGACATTCGCTTTGGCAATCGGCGCGCCCGTAGCGGCGTCGGCCACGTAGTAGAACGATTTATCGGACATCGGCTTGCGGACGATCGCCGTATCGGCGACCCACAACACGATCTTTGACGTGTTTCCCTCGGCAACATTCGCCGTGACGAGGTACGCGCCAGCCTTTTGGAGCGGCGTCGCGACCGTAATTCGTTTATCGAAGTGCTTTTCGCGGGGCTCGAGGTCGAGGCTCCATTTGCCGACTTCGTCGCCGACGTATTTCGTTTGGTTTTCAGTTACGAGCAGGTAGCCGATTTCCGAAACGTTCATCCGCCGCCAATCGAGCTGCTTGGGGTTCGACTTGAGATAGGCCTTCACGTCGTCGAGCAGCTTGCGGATGTTGATTTCGTGCGCGACGAACTCGACGCGCCGCGCGTTGCGGAATCGAAACTCGACGGACGCGCCGCGGCCGGCAGGCTGCGTCGTGACGCCTTCGAACTGGCCCCAATTGCCGACGATTTGATTGAAGCGGTGCTCGAAGTCGGTGCGCGTTTCGCCCTCGCTGCGCTCGACGGCGATCCGCCAATAGTCGGCCGCGAGAGGATATTGGCGGCGGTTCTGAAAAATCTCGCCCAGATTGCGGATGGCATCGAGCCCGCGCCCGTCGTTGGGCGGCGAATCCTCGGCTACCTCTTGGTACAGCTTGATGAAGTTCTGTTCGTCGGGCAGCTTGAACCGCTTGATGCCCGTGGCAAGTCGGGCGATTGTTTCGTCTTCGCCCAGCGCGTCGAGCGCCCACGTGCCGGTTTCATCCTTGGTTTTGTCCGTTTCACTTGCCGGAGGTTCGCGAAACCAGATGCCGTATTGGGCAATTGTCTGGACGCCAAACAGTGAATGGAGGAATTGCGCGCGGATCATGCGCTCTTCGTTTCGCAGCGCAGGGAGCCATTCGACCATCGTTTCGAGTACCCACCGCCAGCGCTCGCCGTCGTTCTTTGCGGCATCCCAGTTTTTCGGGATGGCGTAGAAGACTGGATTGCCGTCGTCGTCCACTGGGGCTCCTTGCGGCGCCCCGCCGTGATCGCGCCAGCCTTCTTCATAATCCGGCAGCGCCTCAAGATCGGTGAGCGACTGCAGCCGCCAGGCTCCAGAGGCATCGCCGTACTGGATGGCCTTGGCGAAGTGTTTGAGCATCTCCGCCGGTTCGTGCTTATCGTCTGCCGCTCCGGCGGCTTTCATCGCCCGCACGTAGAGCTGCAACGCGCGGACCCGGTCGCGGACCCAGGCCTGAACGAATTTGCCGCCGCCCCGGTGCGGCCCGCGGCGAAACTCGCCAGCGATGAGGAAGCCCGAGTGATCGACATAAAAATACGATCGAGCCACGGCGGCCAGCAGCCGCCAATCATCGGGGTGAGTCGCGACGGCCTCGTCGCGGAATTCGTCAATTTCCTCGCTGCGATTGAGCCGCTGCAAACAATCGATCGCCGTTTCGAGCGCCTTGGGTAATTCTCGGGAGGACGCGTCTTTCGATAGCACAAAGCGGCGCAGGCCCTCATAGGCCTCCTTGTAATTTCCATCGCGGTGCAATTGCAACGAGCGATCGAGCGGCGGCGGCTCGACTTGTCCGGCCGCGTACAGCGACAAGGTGACCACCGTCATGCCGGCGACGAGGCCACTCATGAATTTCCGGTCAAATCGCAGCATCTTGGAAGTCCTTCGGCGAAGCAAAACAGAGTGTGTTTGATGCTCCCTGTTGTACGTGGTGAGCCGAGGTTGGGTCTACCGGAGATCACCCTGGCGCAGGGCTTCGACGAGTCATGGCGGCGAAAAAGTTCCGGCCAGGACAGTGTCGGGAGGGGTTTCAGGCCGATAGCGCCCCCGGAGGGACGTGTTGCAAAAAGTCGACGTTGACTGAGCGAGCGCGGTGAAGAACTGCCTCGGACTGCGAAAAAAACGGCCGAAATGACCGGCTTTGCACCTGTGGCGTTAGCGGCACGGGCCCTGCAGCGAGTGACGCCGGGAGCAAACGGTCCGCCGAGCAGCGGCGTCGGCGCGGCCGCACTCATCTCGGCTCAACGCGACGATCAACCTCATCGCCTATGACAGCAGTTTCTCGCGGCATCTCATTTCATGAATCGCTCGCCGCGGCGAGCTTGCATCGACTCGTAGATGCAGCGGTGATCTGCGGCGTGGTAAGCATTGCACTCGACCACACTCACGAAGCCGCATTGCCCGATTTGCTCACGATCACGGCGGCGACGATCATGGTTTACCATATCGTGGCCGAGCTAAGCGGGCTGTATCGCAGTTGGCGGGGCTCGCGGCTGCGGCGGGAAATTGCCTGCGTGCTCATGACTTGGGCGTACACGGTGCCGATATTGCTGGGCGTCGGCCTCGTGACGCAGTACAACGCCGAATTTTCGTATGCCTCGAAATTAGTCTGGATCGTGACGACGCCGGCGGCGATTGCCGCGGCCCGGATCGTGTTGCGCAAAATTCAACAGCGACTGCGGGCGCGTGGCTTCAACACCCGCGGTTACGCGATTTGTGGCCTGAATGAGCTCGGCGTTCAACTGGCGCGAAACATTGAGTCCGCCCCCGAAATGGGTCTGCAACTCGGCGGTTTTTTTGATGATCGACCGGCGGAGCGGTCGGCCGCATTGCCTGTAGCCGGGGTCTCAGACCCCGGCTACAGTTCAGACCCCAGCCACAGCCGAGTCGGCAATCTCGATGAACTTGTGCACCGCGCTCGGGTGGGGGCGATCGATATCGTCTACATCACCTTCCCGATGCGCGCTGAGGAGCGGATTCGCGACTTGCTGGTCCGTTTGGGCGACACGACCGCCAGCGTGTACATCGTGCCGGATTTCTTCGTCTTTGAATTGCTGCACGCCCGCTGGACGAACGTCAACGGCCTTCCGGCCGTGAGCGTGTTCGAGAACCCGCTGTATGGCGTCGACGGCCTGGCGAAGCGAAGCGTCGATTTACTGCTAGGCGGTGCCGCCTTGGCCATTGCCGCGCTGCCAATGTTGATTATTGCAGCCATGATCAAGCTCACGTCGTCCGGGCCGGTATTCTTTCGTCAGCGGCGCTACGGGCTGGATGGACGCGAAATCCGCGTGTGGAAATTCCGCACGATGACCTGCTGCGACAATGGCGAGAGCGTGCGGCAGGCCACGCGGGATGATGATCGAGTGACCCGCGTCGGCCGGTTGCTAAGGCGGACTTCGCTCGATGAGCTGCCGCAGCTCTTCAACGTAATCGATGGCAGCATGTCGCTCGTCGGCCCCCGCCCGCACGCCAGCGCCCACAACGAGCTGTATCGCTCGCAAATCGACGGCTACATGCTGCGTCACAAGGTGAAACCAGGCATCACCGGCCTCGCCCAGGTGAACGGCTATCGCGGCGAGACCGAGACGCTCGACAAGATGGAGCAGCGCGTGGCCTGCGACCACCAGTACATCCGCGAATGGTCGCTATGGATGGACGTGAAGATACTGGCCAAGACGCTGCTCGTGGTGTTGCTGCAGCGAAACGCGTATTGAGAGGCAGGGGGCAGGATGCGGGATGCAGGGGGAGATGACTTTTTTTGGCCCTGTCCCCTGCATCCTGCATCCTCAATCCTACGGCTTAAAGATCTCTGGGTTGTTATTCGCGTCGAAGTCCCGGGCGGTGAAGCCGTTGTTGACCTTGAAGTTCGTGTAGGTGTAGCTTTCCTCGAGCGGTGGCTCACCGCCGGTCTGAGCCGGCCAGCGATACGAGTCGTAGTGGATCGGGATCCGCAGCTCGTTGTCGAAGAATAGTCGCGAAATGTGCGCCCGAAAGTTTTGACGCGGGATCGGGTGCACGACCTGTACCATCGTCGTCGATCGACCGTTGATCTTCGTGTCGGCGTTCGTGCTGACTTCGCACTCCGCGAACTGCGTCTCGGCTTCCCACAGCTTGGTTAATTCGCCGGTCAAGTTGCGGATGCCCACGTGCGTAATGGGATGCTTTTGACCCCGCATGGCGACGACGCCCTCGGGGTCGAGATTCATTTTTCCCAGCACCGTCCGCTTCCATCCGGCTTCCAGCACGACCATCTCGCCATTGTTCTGCCCGGCGACATACAGCACTTCGCGTCCCGTGAAAGGCTTCAAGAACGACATGTACACGCTGAACGGCTCGTGGGCGACCTTCATGAAGATGTGTTGATATTCGCCCAATTCGCCGTCGACGCGCTCCCGCTTCACGAGCGTGCACGAGTAATCGCGAATGTTTTGGTCGATGATTTCCTGACTCGTCTTGAGTCCGCGGATGACAGGCGCCAGCGGATGCTCGTTCGGCTGCTGCGTGAAATCTAACGCCGCGACGGCCGCAGGCTGCGCTGCGGGAACCGACGCCGGAGTGGCCGCGGTTGGTTGGGCTGCCGCTGTCTCATTTGCCACGCGGTATACCGGCTCGCTCAAATCGCTTTGGGCGCCGGCCACGGCGCAACAGAATAGAACCGCAATGGCAGCTGCGGCGGAGCGCGCGGTGTTTGATTGGAACAGCTTACAAGTTGACGTCATGATTAGGTCTCCTGAAAAGCGCGTCTGCAGGAAGCTCGACGGCTGAGTGGCGGGGCGGGAAATCAGGCGGGATGACTCCATTCAGTCGCGCCTGTGGCTGCTGACCGTTTGGCCTTGGTCGCAGGCGGGCGGCGAGAGCGATACAATCCCTATGGGTTCGGGGGCGCGACGGCGTTCGCCGCAGCTCCTCCATCCAGCAAAGATATCCTAGACGACCCGACTTTGGGACGGAAGGGAGATTGGCGTGCCGGAAACCGCCCTGGAAATAGGCTGCGTCGAGTCGCTGCCGTTCGGTGAAAACACATACATCGCTCATTGGGCCGGCCGGGACGAGTGTCTCGTGATTGACCCCGGTTTCGAGCCGGATGCCATCATCGATTACATGGCTCAGCACTCGCTTGCACCGGCTGCCATTGTTTGCACGCATGGCCATAGCGACCACATTGCCGGCAACCGGGCACTGAAGCAGCGCTGGCCGGCGTGCCCCCTTATCATTGGCGCCGGCGACGCTGAGAAGCTCATCCGTCCGGAGTTGAATTTGTCGGCGGCGTTTGGACTCGCACTCACGAGCCCCCCGGCTGATCGTACGCTACGCGAAGGCGAGCGGTTCACCGCCGCCGGCATCGAACTCGACGTGTTCGAAACGCCCGGCCATTCCGTCGGTCACATCGTGCTGGTATGCAAGCAAACCGAGCCCTGGCGCGTCTTCGGCGGCGACGTGCTCTTTGCTGGCAGCATTGGCCGCTCCGATTTCCCGGACGGCAGTTTCGAAACGCTGCGCCGCGCAATTCACGACAAGCTCTTCACATTGCCGGACGATACGATCGTCTATCCCGGTCACGGCCCCGAAACGACAGTCGGCCGCGAGAAGCGCACGAACCCATTTGTCGGCAAGCCTGCCGGGTATAAGTTTTAGGACGAATGCGTATTTCGCCGGAAGCAAACTGAGCCACTGTAGACTCGCTCAGTCCCGGTGGAGCTTCTCAGGAGCAACGCACCGTCACGGTCAATACCGGCGCACTCTCCAGCCGCCCTCCGAACACCGTTAGAAACAACTTCTAGGTATTGTTCTCTCAGCCAGCAGAGTTGCTGCCATGCAGCGGATAGGCGCGAATCATTAGAAGCCAGTTGTTCGCCGCGGTATTTCAGCGCCTGCAAAGTTCCGACCAAAACGGCTTGCAAGTCATGTTGTTTCGCGGTCAAGTCGCAAAGCGCAATGCCGCTCCAATTTCCATCTGGCGGCGTGCGCCATGAATTATTGATGTTGATGCCGATACCGACGATGAGACGGTTGTTGGCTACGGCTGAGCCGCCCGGAGATTCAATGAGGATGCCGCACACCTTGCGGCCGTCGATGAGGACATCGTTGGGCCATTTAATGCCGATGCGCGGTTTGGGACTGTAGCGAGCCGGCTCGTCCTCGAGCCCGGCCGGGGTCGCGGACGACCCGGCTCGCCGATCGTCAAGTTTTAATTCGCTGGCCAGCGCATCGCAGACGGCTACGGCGGTGGTTAGCGACAGCTGCGGCCAGCTCGCCGTGCGAATTCCCAAGGCGGCAGGGTCCAAAACGACGCTGAACGTCAGCGCGCCGTCGGCGGACCACCAGGTGTTTTCACCGCGCCCACGACCGGCCGTTTGATGGCGCGCAACGACAAGCGCCGGGAGTTCCATGTCGGCATCGCCAGCCAGCTCGGCCGCGCGGTCGTTGGTCGAGCCGAGCGTATCGTGAATTTCGATGTATCGGACGAATGTCGCCGCGTGAATTTCGTCGGCGCTAAAAGCTGAGTGTCGCATCATCGTCCGTGCGAGCTGTCGGCCGGCGATCCGGCACCCGGCATAACCGGCTGCCGGGTGTCGGGCTCGATGTTCGTGCTGCCGCGGACCTGCGGCATCTCTTCGCCGGCCGCGGTGTGTGGCGTCGTGGCCGGAAATTCGAGCGTGAAGCGACTGCCCTGGCCGATCTTGCTTTCGACGCGGATGCGGCCGCCGTGTTCCTGGAGAATCTTTTGGCTGACCGGCAGGCCCAAGCCCGTGCCGCGTCCTCCCTTGCGCGAAACAAACACGCCGAATATTTTTTCGCGGTCCTCTTCCTCGATGCCGCTGCCATTATCGATCACCTCCACGCGCGCCATCCGCTCGGCGTGGCTATACTGCGTTGACACTTCGACTCGACCCTGCTCGCAATCGTGACAGGCGTCGATGGCATTGGTGATGATATTGAGGATCGCCCGGTGCATCGCTTCGGGATCGAACATGAGCGTTGGCATCGTGGGCGCCGGGAGCCAGACGAGCTCGACGTGCTCTTCGCCGGCGCGTGCCTTCATCAGCTCGACGACGTCGGCAGTGAGCTCGTTCAGATTGGCCGCCTCGGCCATCGGTTCGCGCTCTTTGCTGAAAGTGAGCATGTCCATCACCAGCTTCGAAATGCGCTCCTGGTTCTTCTCAACAATGCCCCAGCCTTTGCGTATGAACCCGACGGCTTTTTTCGCCGCGGCCACATCGATGTTGCCGTCGGAGATTGCCTTGGCGTGATCTTTCATCCCCATTTCGATCAGGTAGCTGCCGCCACGAACGCCTTGCAGGATGTTCTTGATATGGTGCGAGAGCGAGGCAATGGTTTGCCCGACGGCGGCCAGCCGCTCCGCCTGCACCATCAGCTTGTAATACGACGTGTCCTCGACCGCCAGCGCTGCCTGGTGGCCGATCGCAATCATCAGCTTGAGATGCTCCTGCGTGAATTTGTTGACCGCGCCTTGCTGCAGAAGTCGCTGCGGCGTAATGGAGGTGTCGATGTAGATGGCGCCGACCATATCGTAACGGCCCTGCATCGGGACGCAGATCGCTTCCCGCACTCCCATGCGAAGGATGCTCTTCGCTGCATCCCAGCGGTCATCGTCGCGGGCATTGCTCGTCAGCACGCCTTCACTGCGGTCAACGACGTAATCCAGAATCGTCTGGCTGATCGTGATTCGTTCCTCCTGCAGGCCTCGGCGATGGCGCCGAACCTTGGGCACTAACAGGCCGGTGTCGAGGTCCTTGAGCATGATGCAGCCGCGGTCCGCGTCGACCCACTCGAAGATCATGTCCATGATCCGCGCGAGCAGTTGGTCGATGTCGAGCGTATGGCTCACCGCCAGCGCGGTGCGATACATGATCTCCAGGTTGCTGCGTGCGCGGGCGAGCCAGGGAGAGGCGGTCTCGTCGCTGGGCGGTGCGAGGATTTCGCTGCCCTCCGATTGGTGCATGGCGTGGACGATCCGCGAGCCATCATCATCGTCGTGACGCGGCACGATGTTGATCTTATCTGCCAGGTCTTCGACGCGGCCCTCGGTCACGCCTGTGTACAACAGCAACGTTCGTCCCAGCTGAAGCTGATCGCCGCTGGCCAGCTCCTGTTCTTTGACCTGCTGTCCGTTGACAAAGGTGCCGTTGGAGCTGCCCAAATCGCGGATCACGAAGACGTTGCCGCTGCGGTGCAATTCGGCGTGTTCGCGCGAGATCTCCGTGTCGTGCAGTTGCACGGCGTTCGACGTGCCGCGGCCAATCATCACGCGGGCATCATCGAGCCGGAACCGACTACCCTGGTCGCGGCCTTGGATCACGAACAGCGATGGCAAGATGAGGATCTCCGCGCGTCCGACCGGCGCAGCGTGCTGCCGGAGTCCGTTTAGGAAAAGCCTGACCGGTCGCCATCACGCGGCGGCCAGCAAGTCGTCTATTTTACGGACCAATTGGCCGTAATGGTAGGGCTTAGCGACAATTTGGCCCGCAGGAAGATGCCCCTGCGAACGGCGCAGCGTGCCGAGAATGACGATTGGCGTGGCGGTCCGGCCGGCGGCTTCGCGAAGACAATCTGTGGCTGTGCCTGCCGATTGGTCGCTGTCCGCGTCGAGGACAATCAGGTCTGGCCGGAACCCCCCGGCCAGTTGCAAGGCTTGCTCGGGGTGATCGGCCTCCAGCGTAGCGGCGCCCCGGCACTCGAGAATCGTCCGCAAGACTTCGCGCGATTCGGCCGAGCGATCGACGATCAGGATGCGAGGTGGCGCGCCCAAGCGAGAATCTCCCTCAACGGCTAAACGCAGTGGACAGCCATTTAAACCAAAGAGGGCACACGGTATCGGCCGATGCGATTTTTGTCAAAAGCGAAATGGTTAGCGAATGTCGCCGGCGCCAGGTTCGCTGGTCGTTGAGTGCTATCACGAGGCACTCGCGAGAGCCGACGGTGCGCCGCCGATCACAACGACAACGGGCCAAAAATCACTGACAACTACCGGCAAATAATGACCTTTACGCGGTGCGCGCTTCTCGCCAGAATACGCCCCGCATTTTCGTGCCAGGACATCGCCCCGCATTCTATGGCACTGCGTGTCATTCGGATTCGATGACGCGCACCTGGCGTAACACGAACGGTCAGGGACGACCCACTAACAGCAAGGAGTGCTGAAACGTGAGAACGCTTCTTTCCCGCAAGCGATCGCAATTCGTATCCGCCATCGTCGCGAGCGTGTCGATATCCGGTTTCCTCTGTGCTCAGTCGCCGCATCCGCTCGGCGCCAACGCTCCGAAGTACAAAATCGCGGTCGTCGACATTAACGCCATCTTCAACCGCCACGCGAGATTAAAAGCCGCGATGGAGGAGATGAAGAAGGAAATGCAGACGGCCGACGCCGAAATCAAGGGCGACCGCGAAAAGATTGCCCAGCTCGAGCAACAGCGAAACACCTACAATGTCGGGTCGGAGGAATACAAGCGGCTCGATGAACAGATGGCTCGCATGTTGGCTGATTTGCAGCTCAAGATGGGGAAGCTGCAAAAGGAATTTGCCGAGCGTCGAGCCAGGACCGTTTACCAATCGTATCTCGAGGTTGTGGAGGCAGTGAACTATTATGCCAAGCGCCAAAACATTGGATTGGTGCTGCGTTTTAACGGCGAGTCGGCCGACCCCAATCGCCCGGATGAAATGATGCGCGAGATCGGCAAAGACGTGGTTATGCAGGATCAGATCGATATTACCGGGGACGTGCTGCTGCTATTAAACCGCGACCAGCAGCAAGCCGCGCGGCCCGCACAACCGGCGTCGCAATTGCCGCCGCGGTGATTGGAATGCGTAGGTCAGGCTTGGCCTGACAAAAGTCGGATCCGTCAGGCGGAAGCCTGACCTACCAAGTCCGTCACGGACGTCAACCCTCGCTTGGGGAGCCAAACTCGATGTCTGTCGCGCGCCGCCAATGCACGCTTGACCGGCCTGTTTCTGTGACGGGCTTCGGCTACTTCAGCGGTCGGGACGTGCAAGTGGAATTCTGGCCGGCCGCCGAAAACAGCGGCATCACCTTCGTCCGGCACGATATCGGCCCCGCCGCTCGTGTTCCCGCTCTGGCCGCGCTGCGCGTCGATGCGCCGCGGCGCACGAATCTGGAGCTGAACGGCATCCGGGTCGAGATGGTGGAGCACGTGCTGGCCGCGCTGGCCGGCCTGCGGGTGGATAATTGCGAAGTATGGGTTGATGCACCCGAAATGCCGGGCTGCGACGGCTCGGCGCAGGCCTTCGTCGAAGCGATCGATGCGGCCGGGATTATTGAGCAACGGAGTGCGGTCCGGCAAATCTTGGTGGATACCACGGTGCGAGTCGGCGGCAATGATCGCTGGATTGAAGCTCAGCCGCCGCGGAGCGCCGGTCTTTCGATCACGTTCGACCTGGATTATGGCGCGCACACGGCCATCGGCCGGCAAACGTATGCAATCGACTTGACGCCCGGCTCCTTTCGCCGGGAACTGGCGTCGTGCCGCACCTTCATTCAGGACGAGGTGGCCCAGGCAATGCTTGCCGAAGGCCGCGGCCAACGCGTGACGCCGCGCGATTTGTTGATCTTCGGCGCCCACGGGCCAATTGATAACACGCTGCGTTTTCCCGACGAATGCGTGCGGCACAAACTGCTGGACGTGGTCGGCGACTTGGCGCTCACGGGCTGCGAGATCGTTGGACACGTCGTCGCCTACCGGTGCGGCCATCAGCTGCATGCCGAATTGGCGAAGCGTCTGTTGGAGCGAGCGGACGCAAACAATACCGGATTCACCAACGTTGCCCAGCGCCGCTGCGCATAAGCAAACTTTTCGACAATCTTTTCTTCCAGACATGGCGGTAAATCGGAGTAATGAGGGATGACAGCTCGCATTGCTGAAACGGCGTGCGTGGATCCAGCGGCGGAAATCGAGGGCGGCGTCGAAATTGGCCCGTTTTCGGTCGTTGGGCCGCATGTCCGCATCCAGAGTGGCACGCGGATTTTGAATTCGGTCACCGTGATGGGCCACGTCACGATCGGCCGTGATAACTTGATTTACCCCAACGTGGTGATCGGCGGCGAGCCGCAAGACATCAGCTACGCCGGCAGCGATACGCAGGTTGTGATCGGCGAGGGAAACACAATCCGCGAAGGCGTGACGATCAATCGTGGCAGCGAAAAAGAGGACGGCATCACTCGCGTCGGCGACAGGAACTTCCTGATGGCCTGCTGCCACGTGGCCCATGATTGCAAGCTGGGCGATCACATCATCATGGCAAACGGCTCCTTGTTGGGCGGGCACGTGCATATCGATGATTTCGCTTCCCTCTCCGGCGCGGTCGCCGTGCATCACTACACGACGATCGGCAGCTATAGCTTCATCGGCGGCTTGAGCCGGGTATTGCACGATGTGCCGCCGTTCATGCTCTGCGAAGGGGCCCCGGCGCGGCCGCGCTGCATCAACATCGTCGCGCTCAAGCGGCACGAGTTTTCGCCGCACGTGATCGATTGCCTGGCGGAGGCGCATCGCCTGGTTTATCGGGCCAAGGTTGGGGTGGAGCCGGCCCGCGAAATCCTTCGCGGCAACGGCCAGTTGGTGCCGCAGGTGAACCAGTTGCTGGCGTTCGTCGGAAGTCAGCAGGATGGGCGGCATGGCCGAAGTCGAGAGGTAAGGAGGGCGGCGTGAATCGGTTGCGTGTTGCCGTCATCGGCGCGGGCCATCTGGGTCGCATTCATGCGCGCATTGCCGCCGCGCTCGAGGAGATCGAGCTGATGGCGGTGGTCGATCCGGTCGAATCGGCGCGGCGCAGCGTGGCGCAGGAAGCGAACACTCGTGCTGTGGCCGACTACCATGAAGTGATCGGCGAAATCGAGGCCGCGATCGTCGCGACGCCGACGGCCAGCCACCATGCCATTGGGACCGACCTCTTGAGCGGCGGCGTGCCGCTGCTGGTGGAAAAGCCGCTTGCATCCATCCTGCCGCAAGCCAACGATCTGGTAGCGCTCGCGCGAAAGAAAGGCATTGTGCTGCAAGTGGGGCACGTGGAGCGATTTAACCCGGCGCTGGCGGCGGTGGCGGCCGACGTTCGCGATCCGAAGTACATCGAGGCCACGCGGACCAGCGGTTACACGTTTCGCTCGACCGATATCGGCGTCGTGCTGGATGTCATGATTCACGACTTGGATATCGTGTTGTCGCTGGCGAAGTCGCCGGTCGAGGAAGTGCAAGCGCTGGGTATTTCCGTGCTGGGCGGACACGAGGATCTGGCAACCGCACGGCTCAGATTCGCCAGCGGCTGCGTGGCCCAGCTCTCGGCGTCTCGCGTGAGCTTCCAGCAGCGACGGACGATGACCGTTTTCACGTCGCGCGGGACCGCTTCGATGAATTTTGCGACGCATGAAGCGACGGTCGTGAAGCCGCGCGACGAGGTGCTGCGGCGGGAATTCCGCGCCGATCAGCTTTCGGCCGTTGAGCGCACCTATTGGAAGGAACATCTGTTCGACGAGCTGCTGGTTCGCACGCAGTACGAAACGTCGCCCGTGAATGCGATCCAAGAGGAGCAGCGGGATTTCGTGCGGGCAATCCGCGAGGGCCGGGCACCGCGGGTCGATGGTGTGGCCGGCCGCGACGCCGTGGCGGTGGCCGAAATGATCCTCGAACGCATCGAAGAACACGCCTGGGACGGCACGCCCACCGGCCGCCATGGCGCGTTCGCCATGCCGGCGCTGCCGATCATCGCCGGCACCACTCAGCCGGCTTCTGAGCGCCACGAGCGCCGCCGCGCGGGTTAATCTAGGTTATTTCCACAAACGCTGCGACACTGGCCGGTTCCGGAATTGGTTCGCCTTCCAGCCGCAAGCCGTCGAGGTGAAACTCAATGGCTTCGTGCATGTTCCGCTCGCATTCTTCACGGTTTGCGCCGGTAGATGCACATCCGGGCAAATCAGGAGAATACGCCGAGAATCCTGTAGCAGTTGGTTCAATGATGATCAGGTATTTCATTTCAGGCCAGCCTGTTTGAGAATATTGTTGAGCGTGCCCCGCGCCAAATCATCATTTAGTTTTCCAGGAACCGTCACCACGCCGCGCTTCGACGGATGATTGAACTGGCGATGACTGCCGCGCGTTCGGACGTGACTCCAGCCATCGGCTTCTATGAGTTTGATCACGTCGCGCACCTTCATCAATGAATTGTAGCACAGTCCCGAGTTCCACCTAGTCCTCCACTCGGGCAAGGATCAGGAGTTGGAAGTCCATGACTTGGGAGCCGGGAATCTTTAGCGCTCGCAGCGCAAGCTCGCCGCGGCCTTTCTCCAGGTGAATGGTTCCCAGCTTAAGCGGGCGGAAATCTTTCACGTAGGATTCCTGGCGCTGAACGCGATCGTGTTCTGCGCCGCGCAGTGGGGGATCGTGCGGCTCGGTGGCGGCAGCTTGTAAGCGGCTTCCGTTGCAACTGAGCTCAATCGTGGAGCCTACGTCGCTGGCCGGGCAGGTGTAGTACAACTCGACTTCGTAGGTTCCGGTGGCGCCAACTTCGGCATCCCACGTGATGCGATCATCGATGCTGGTCCAATTGGTGAAATATGAGCAATTGGGATGGCGGCTTGACCGATGGATGTTGCCGTGCGCCACGCCATCGCGCGCGGGCAATTGCGTGAATGGGACATCGGGGTGACCGATGAGCAGCGGTCGTTCGCTATGGTCGTAATCGGCGAAGACGTCACTTTTCCAGGCCTTTAGGGCGGCAGTGAGACGGCTCTTGATCTGTGGCCGCTGCCGGGAAATGTTCGTGCGCTGTCCGGGATCTTTCAGCACGTCGTAAAGGTTGCCGGCGTGGTCGAGTCGAAAGCGGCCAGTGGACGCGCTCACGCGGCCATTCCAGTGCGAAAGGATCACACGGTCGCTCAATTCGGCTGGCACGCTGACGGTTTCACCATCGCCAATTTCCGGAGTGACGAGCAATGGTTTGAGGCTGCGGCCGTCGAGCGGTTTCTTGTTATTAAGAGGAATACCGACCAGCTCGGCCAGCGTTGGGAGCAGGTCGATTGCGGCGGCGATTTGCGGGATGCGCTTGCCGGCCATGATTTTTCCCGGCCAGCGAACGAGTAGTGGCGATCGCAGGCCGCCCTCGTCGGTCGAGCCCTTGATGCCTTTGAGGCCGCCGTTCCAGCGGTCGCCGTTCGGGCCGTTGTCGCAGAAGTAAACGACGATCGTATTGCGGGCGATGTTCAGCTCATCGAGGCGCTGGAGAATCCGGCCGACGTTCCAATCGATGTTTTCGCACATCGCCAGGGCTGCGCGCGTATGATCGATGTTTTCGCGCTCGGGCTGCGTGCCGCGGAGCGAAAGCTCTTTGTCGGCGACGCGGTTCCACCAACGGTCGGGCACCTGCATCGGCGAATGCGGCGTGTTGTACGTGACATAGGCGAAGAACGGTCCGTCGCGGTGCTGCTCGATGAACTCGATCGCTTTGTCGGTGAAGTCATCGGTCGTGTAGCCGTTGCCGCGCACGATTCGGCCATTGTGGTCCAGCGACGGACTGAAGTAGTCGCCCCAATGGCCGGATGTGAAGCCGTAGAATTCGTCGAAACCGCGGCCGTTGGGATGATACGGGTATTGGGTGCCGTTGTGCCATTTGCCGAAGTTCCCGGTGGCGTAGCCGGCGGCCTTGAACGTGTCCGCGATCGTCACCTCATCAAGGTCCATCCGCTCGTCGCCCATGGTAACGCCGCGAACGCCACTGCGTGGGTGATAGCGTCCGGTGAGAAACTCGGCCCGCGTCGGGGAACAGACGGGGCAGACGTAGAACCGACTGAAGCTCGCACCGTCGCGTGCCACCGAATCGATGTGTGGAGTCTTTAGATTCGTGTTGCCGTTGAGGCTCAAATCGCCCCAGCCTTGGTCGTCGGTGAGGATGACGAGCACATTGGGTCTTTGCGCCGCTTCGCCCCAGCTCGGCTGTGATATGGCAATCAGCGCGGCAAGGAGGAGAATCCCAGCCAGGTTGACGCCGCTCATTCGAGCTGTGTCACATTTAGCGCAACTCGATTGTCTCATTTCTAGAAACATCAAATTCTTCGGAAGGGGACATAAGTGGACAGGTTATTGTGTACTGTCGTGCGCAAGTTCGATTCTCTGATTCGCGCATACCGGTAGCGCCGACTCGTCCCGGAAAGCGGACATAGCCTGAGCGGCTCAGCCGCCGTGGAATCAACCATGAAGGCGAGGATGGAATACTATACTGGCGTATAGATAGGCTAGCGGAAGCGGTGGCCAAAAGCAAGGCGTCGGCGCGGGCATTGGCGGGGCATTTGAGTGGAAAACTGTAGCCCGCTTGCTCCAGCTGCCTGACAATGACCTGGGGCAGGCTGCGATGAAGAGGGCGAGCGGTGCGGTCAGCAAAACGGCTTGCAGGAATACGTCCAAGACTTGCTTGCGAGTCCGCCGCAGCGGACTCGGCTACGCAGGTGGTGCAGCAGGCCAAATGCCGCGGTGAGAAAGAGCAATGCGAGCAAGGTTGGCTCGGGGACGGCGGCATCTGCACTGCTGGACGAGCCAGCAGTGGCACCCGAACCGGTGGCGATTGTCGCGCCGAAGTTGGCGCGCCAGGTGTCGTAGCCTTCTTGCGAGCCGTCGTTCTTGCGCCAGAGGACGTAATCGGCGGCGTCGACGGTGCCGTCGCTGTTGTAGTCGCCGGCGAGAGCGGATATGACGGTCAGGACCACGCTTTGGGCATTATAGACGACATTGAATTCAAGATTGGGCACGGAAGGCAGCAGCTCCGTGTCGAAGGTTTCATCGACATCATCCGCTGTGAGAATTGTAAACACCTGGCCAATGCCAGGCGTGAAGCCGTCGATGAGACTCACAGTGAGGGTGCCAGCGAGGGTGGCGTTGTCGGTGACAAGCAACTGGTCGTAAGTCGAAGCGGAGGATAGTTCGATCGCAAGTTCGCCGGCCGCATTCTGAGCGAAGTCGCCATCAATCGAAAGCGCGCCGGGGGAGGAGGCGCCGGGTGCAACCATGCCGTTGTTCTGCACGGTGCCGACGATGCTGCCGTCGCCGTGAATCTCGCCCGGCGCCGTCACGAGGACTCCCATCGCCTGGACCATGCCGCCGCTGGTGACGGTGAGGGTGCCGTTGTTGACTGTCAAGTCGCTCGAATGAATCCACTGGGAATCGGCGCCGTCCACCGTGGCGGCACCCGTCGAACCAGGCCCGAAGCCGATGAAGCCGTTTCGATTCGAAACGCGGCCGCCCGCTTCAACGCTCAGCGTGCCGCTGCCATCTTCGCCGACGCGCAGGTCACCGTCGGCCATCGTCCACATGGAACCGGCGCCGGTCACGGTCACCGAACCGGTGGAGGTGCCGGCATCGGCAATGTCGCCGGTGAGGCTGCGGACCTCGCCTCCGTTGGCAACGGTCAGCGAGCCGTCACCGGCATCGCCGATATCGATATCGTTCGTAACGGTCCAAAGAGAGCCGGTGCCGTCTACCGTCGCGGTACCAACAGAACCAGGCGTGTTGCCGATCTCGGCCGAGGAATTGGAAACCTCTGCGCCGCCTGTGACGTCGAGCGTGCCTTCGCCGTCGTAGCCAACGTAGAGATCGTTGTTGATGCTCCACTTCGAGCCGTCCCCGTCAATGGTTGCTTCGCCAGTACCGCCGAGGTTGCGTCCCAGGTAACCATACAAACTGCTCACATGCCCGCCGCTCGTGACGGCGAGCGAACCTTGGCCGTCGATGCCAACGTTGAGATCATTGGTAACGGTCCATGTCGATGCGGCACTCGAAAAACCATCGACGCTTACCTCGCCGGTGGCCGAACTTTCGTTGCCGATGTAGCTGCTGCCTGTGACGGTGACCAGGCCTCCGGCCGAGATATCGAGCGAGCCATCGCCACCTTCACCAATGATCAGGTCTCCATCGCTGGTCCAGGAGGAATGAATGCCCTGGACGATCGCGACACCGACAGATCCGACATCAGCGCCGATGATGCCGGCGTTGCTGAAGCTGGTGGAGGAACTAACCTGACCGCCGTTTTTGATGCGCAGCGTCCCCGTTCCGCTGCTACCGACGTACAGAGTTTCCCCCGTCGTCCATCCCGAAGCTAGGCCGTCAACGGTAGCTTCGCTCGTCGAATCTTCTCCCGAGGCGATGGTTCCCTGGCTATTGGTGGTGACGCGTCCCTGGTTGGTGATATTCAGCGTGCCGTTGCCTTGCGCGCCGACGAACAAACTGCTGCTGGTCCACGTCGAGCCCATGTCGTCGACGGTGGCGACGCCGACGGAGCCCTCCTCGTTGCCGATGAAGCTGGAGGCGACACTGGACACGTCGCCGCCGAGCGTGATATCAAGCGTGGCGGCGCCGGTGTCGCCGACGTACAAGTACTGGCCGCTGGTCAAGCTTCCGGTGTCGCCAAGGACGTTGGCGTCGGCGACGACGAGTTTGCCTCCCGCCGCGATCGTGACCGCGCCCGCGACGTTTAAAATCGCGAGTGTTTCTGTATGCGTGTTAATGTCCAGCAGGGCGCCCGCGTTCACGTTCACGTTTCTGCCGGGGGCGTGCGTGATTTGTTCGTCGGCCGCCAGCCGTACGGTCCCGCCGCTGGCGATGATCAGACTGCTGCCCAGCACCGCGACCGCGCCGCCGCTCTTTTGCAGCACGAGTGTTCCGCCTCCGACAAACGTCGAATCGGTGTACGTGTTACTTGCGCCGCCTGACATGGTCACCGTGGATGTGTAGCCAAAGTCAGTCGCCACCTGGCCGGAGCCCGAAATCGCGCCGATCAGATCGATCGGATGCGCGCCGGCCAAATCCAAGTCAGACGTTCCAAGATCGACGGTATCCATCTGCAGCCTGCCGGCCGCGGCGTTCCACGTCTGATTGGCCGATAGCTTCACTGGGCCAATGACTGATTGGATGTCGGCGTCGTTGTTCCTGAGGCCGCCGGCGCCGATCGTCAGCTCCGCTGCGCCAAGGATCACGAACCGCCCGTTGCCGCCATCGCTATTAAACGTCAACGAGTTGATACTGTACGGCACATTGACGATCGGCGTTTGTACCAGCCCGGTAACGGCCGGCATCACGATGTTGGCGGTGCCGTTGTTGGGCGGCGGAATCTGGGGTGGGACCGTCAGGGTGGTATTCCAATTCGCACCGGTGGTCCAATTGTCGTCGCTGCCGCCGCCATCCCAGGTGGTGCCGGCTTGGCCGGTGGCGGACAGCAGGCCGACGAGCACCAGCGTGATCGCCGCGCGAAGACAGTCGATTGCCGCGCGCGAAGTGGCACGAACGCAGGTAGCATCGAGGCGCCGCATGGGATCGCCTTTCATCAGTTGTGCGCGGGTCTCCCGACCCCGCACAGGTGCGGACCGAAGGTCTCCCCATAGATCGACCGCGGAGAACTGCGGTCGCGCAATTGGCACGGTCGGGAGACCGGCCACAACACCGCTCGGTCCACCGAGTCAAAGCAGCGCACCCGATCTTAACCCAAGTCCCGGAGGATTACCAGAAAAAATTCCGGGTGGTGGTAGTGGGCAGGCGCGACGAAGTGGATTAAACCAGCTCGAGAAATCGCTCAAGCGTGATGCGACCTTGCTTCAAGATATGCGACAGAGTGGAGCGTTTTACGGGGCGATGGGCGGGAACCGTGATCTTGAGCAATTCGTCGCCTTGCTGTTTGTGAAGACGAATATGGCTTCCCCGCTGGCGGACGACGATCCAACCGTCTCTCTTTAATGCTTTGACGATGCGAGTGTAAGGCAAGCTTGGGACTTTGCTCACACCTCAATCTCCTGGATCAGCGCCCGCTCTTCGAGAGGGCCGTCATCGTCAACGGGCTCAAGGTACAGCTTAATCGCCTCCTGGATATTCTCCAGTGCTTGCTTTTCGGTGTCTCCTTCGCTGATGCAGCCAGGGAGCGAAGGGACGTACACGGTGAATCCGCCTTCGTCGCTAGGTTCTAGGACTACTTTGAGACGCATGTTGCGATTCCGTTTGAAGATGAGGAGTCTGCTCTCGGTATTATACTTCGCGATGGCGTTCAGGTGATTCCTTTCTACGCCAAATCGCGGTCCTCGAACAGGATTAGCGCGAGCAGCATGGCGACGGTGGTGTACATCACGCAGTACAGCAGCGCCCAGGCCAGATAGTCGGGCGGCACGGGGACGCCGCCGGCGACGGCTGCCTGGATGTTGAAATGGTCGAGCACCGGGAGCACCAGCGCGATCAGTTGGCCGAAGAAGGCGACGAATTCGTTTTGGCCAACCGACGATTGCACGATGAGCGGGCCCAGGTGGCCGAGCACGTAGATCGAACCGACGATTAAGAGGTTGGGAAGCATCGGCAGCCGGGTTGAGATGGCTACGCTGATGGCGGTCAGCACGACGGCTTCCATGAACGACAACACAAGGCCGGGCACGGTGCCGATCATTTCGGCGCTGCAGAGTTGCCAGTTGGGATCGGGATTCGAGGTTTCGCGGGCGTCGTAAACCACTTTGTAGGATGTCCAAATCAGCATCCAAGCGCCGAGGACGATGAACATCAGCAGCACCGGCCAGACGATGCCGAGAAACTTGCCGATGACGAATTGCCGCCGGCTGATGGGCTTCGACAGCAGCGTCAGCGCGGTGCGGCCCTCGATCTCGTCGGCCACCGACACGCTCGCGGTCCACAACGCGACGAGGATTGCGAGCACCATGATCGTCATGAGGCCCGAATCCTTGTACATCTTCACGTCTTCGCCGAACGTGTTGTACGGAATGTAGATGTAAAGCAGCAGCAGGAAGACGCCGATGAGCATGGCCAGCAGGTAAATCGGCTGGGCGATCGCCTCCTTGGCGGTTGCCAGCGCAATGGTCGAGATGCCGTGCAGCCGCCAGTGGATCAGCAGATACACCAGATAAATACCGAGGACGGCAGCGGCCGCGATCGGAATTTGCCGCACTTCGGCCAGCGGCACGTCGGTGGTAAATTGGATCGTGAGGCGCGAGAGTGCGTCGCTCTGATTCGTGACGTAGAGCCGCTCGACGGTGCCCTCAAACAGCCGCCCGCGCTTGGCGCTAGGCGTCCACGTGTAAGGCTCGCCGCCTTCGACGAGGATCAATGGATTGGAATACCCCTTTCCCGGTTCGACGCCTACGACGACATCTTGCTCGCTGGTGAAGGAATACGATTGCAACTCGTCCGACTGAAACCCGACGGACACTTCGAATTCGTCCGATTCGTCCGTGCGAGCCGGGACGTCCACGGGAATTTCCCTTGCACCTACCGAGGCCAGGCGGCCGAGGGAGTGCAGCACCTGTCGCAACGGCATGATTGGCGCAGCGATGAACGTGAATACCGCGAATGCCAACACGACGTACGAGACCCACTGCAACACGCTTTCCTTGACGAGCCTCAAAACGGCTGCCGCCGTCGGCCGGGAAACCAGCCACAAAACGCCGTACAGCAACCCAAGAACAACGGCACCGGCCGTGATGCCGAGCGACAAGATCCAAACCGGCGTGAGCCAAATGCTTAAATTACCAGGCATGATTTCGTTGCGTCCGTTTAGCTAAACCGCAAGCGGTAGGTGAGCCGCCCCCGCTCAGTGGTGGATATCAAACCCCGTGAACTCGCCGGTTGCCGGCTGAACGTCGCTCCGCTCGTTGCGAATCTGGTTGAAAAACCGATCGTGGACTTCGCCCAGGAAAGCGTCCACTTCCTGCGGCTTTCCCTCGGCGACCAGCTCCACCCGGCCATCCGGCAGGTTACGCACAAAGCCACTGATATCGTAGCCGCGAGCGATCGAGCGCGCCGTGTACCGAAACCCAACGCCCTGAACGTGGCCGGCGTAGTAAACCGTGTGGCGTTGGGGCGTGATCGTGCTCATGCGATGCTCCTGCCCAGTATACGGGAGCCCTGCTAGCGATGCCAGCCTTGACCCATTGCGGCCCATTCCCTACTGTTCGCCGCGATGAGCCGTTTTGTTCGCATGGTTGACATGTCGCGGTTTGCTTTGCTGCTCGTCGTGGCACTAACGGCTGGGCCGGCCGCGGCACAAGATGCAGCCACGCTGCCGATGCCGCAAAGCGGCCAGAGCCGGCAGCGAATCGTGGTGCTGCAAGACGGCGGCGTTCTGGCGGGACGGATTTCGCAAGAGGGCGAGAGCTATGTCGTTACGCGTGGCGGCGGGCAATTCCGAATTGCCGCGGCTAAGGTGATGCTCGTCTGCGATACGCTGGAGGAAGCATACAACCATCGCCGCCAGCACCTGACACACCCAACCGCCGAAGCTCATCTGGCTGTGGCTGAGTGGTGTCTGCGATATGGCCTGGTGGCACAAGCGGGGCGGGAATTGACCGATGCGCGGGCGCTCGACGCGCGGCACGCCAGGCTAGCGCTGTTGGAGCGCCGGCTTGCGCTCGCCAGCCAGGAGCCGCGCAAGGCGGCGGCTGCGGAAGTGTCGGCGAAAGCGTCCGTGTCGCCCATCGACACGTCGCAGCAGAATCGGCCAGCGGTGATCGATGTTCCGACCAATGTGGTCGAGCGCTTTACGCGCAGGGTTCAGCCAATACTGGTGAATAACTGCACGGCCGCGGGCTGCCATCAACAAGGCGGAGCCCAGCCGTTTCAACTCGACCGGGCACTACTGCACGGCCTGGCGAACCGCCGGTCGACCACAGCTAACTTATCCGCGACACTGGCACTAGTGGATCGAGCGCGTCCGCAGCTCAGCCCGCTTTTGACCGTACCGCGGCAGCCGCATGGCGGCATGGAGAGTCCCGTCTTTGGCCCCCGCCAGGAGCAAGCCTTTGAGCATCTCGTAGATTGGGTGTCGCTCGTCACTCAATCGGACTCGTCGAAGCCGGCCGACGCGACGAGCTCGGACGGCGATCAGGTGGATGAGACGGCCGATTCCAGCAAAGCCGAACGGAATATGGATCAAGCGCTCGATCCAAAAATGGACGGCGTGATCAAGACAAGTTACGAGCAACCAGTTTCAGCATACGAGCCAACCGCACCGCGATTACGGTTCGGTGCGCAGCTTGAGAAATGGCAACCGCGCGACGAGTTCGATGCCGAGATATTCAACCGACGCTACCGAAGCCAGGCAGATGACTCTCGCTGAGTCGTGTCCGCGGATCTCGATTCCGACCACCGCGATTGTCCGGGTGCAGGGGCCGGAAACTCAGCGGAAGCAACTTTCGCAATGCGCGGAGGGTACGCATTCGTCGGTGAACTCTGGGAACCATGTACGGGAGTAGGTGTAACTGGGCTCGCCGCGATTTGAGTGCCCACACACCCGTTGCTCTGAAAATCATGCACAAAGGCGACGACTAAGTCGTTCGCTATCGTGTCCGCAAGATCGGAACGAGGGATGGCTCCGCCTTCGTTTTTGAACGCTCGAATTCCGATGACTATCCGCCGATCGATGGTACCCGTCCAAGTTACGCATTCCGCGCCGTTCGGTGGAGTGTATTTCGCAGACATTTCGTAAGCATCGTTGGCTTCCGTGCTGAACAGACCCCACGTGAGGCCGGTAAGATATGAGCTGCCGAATGCGAGTGCAAATTCGCGCGGCTCATGTCGGCGGCGGATCTGGACATGGAGTGTGCCGGCTTGCGTTTTGTTCGATTTATCTGCTTCGACAAATACGCGTGTAGCAGTCAGAGCTCGAACGACTTTTGGGCGATAAATTCGCTCGGTCAGCCGGTCGCGCAAGCGAAAGTTGTTCCGATAATCGAGTTCTATGTGAACTGGGATAGGGGAACCTGGTACGGGGATGTTCGAGGAGCTTAAGCCGGGACGCTGGGACGTCACGTACTGTCGATTGACATACATGCATCCAGGACTGACTGCGATCACCAGCGCGATCTTGGTGATGTAAGCGCGTTTACATGCACGTTGCGGCTTACATTGCGAACTCTTACCAGCGGTGTACCTAGTCATGGCTCGTCAACTGGGTAGGCTCCTTCGTCGTCAGTGCAGGATAGGTCCTGCAGAGTTCCATCGACGTAAGTCCCATCTTGACTGCCACACGAGCAGGTGCCCGTGGTGCAAGGTTCGCCGGAACAGCCACAGGAGGCGGAGCCCGCCCGGTGCATGCCGCAAGCATTGCAGTCGCAATTGGCAACCGGCGGACCGTAATCGTGGCAGGTGGAGCAGCTACGGCAGCCGCCCGCGGAAAGACTTATAACGGCGACTGTTCCGAGCAGCAATAGACAGTTTTGGCGCCATCGGAACAGTTCTTGTAGCCCCAATAAGGCCATCGCGCGGCGTCCTCGTAAGGAGCGAGTACGAAGCAGGACACCGCACGGGAACGAGACTCTAGAACTCCTCAGCCGGTTGTTCCTGGCTGGGAGCGTCGACCTGCTGCTCGACGACTTCTGCTTCGGTTTCGTCGTATTCTGCCTCGGCGTAGGTGGTGCCGACATGTCCGCCGCTGGCCGAACCGGCTCGGTGTGTGCCGCAGGCATTGCAGTCGCAATTGGCAACCGGCGGGTCGTAATCGTGGCAGTTGGAGCAGCTTCGGCAGCCGCCGGCGGAGAGCGTGGTCGCGGCAACCAAGCCAAGCACAAAAAAGCAATATCGCGGCATCGCGGCCTCCCTTGGTACGCGAAGAATGACGTAAGAGAGACCATCGGCCGGATGCGAGCTTAGCGATGAGCTAAACTGTGCCATTTATGCCGTCGGGACGAAAGCAATGCTGGCACGCGCGGTTTCATGCCGGCATCTTGAGCGCCTGGCGAATGCGGAGGTCGGACAGCGTGTCGGCGATCAGGATGGCGCCGACGAAGTTGTGATCGCGCGTGTGACGATTGGGCACGGCGACGACGAACGCGCCGGCGGCTACGGCGGACCGGCACCCGTTCGCGCTGTCCTCGAGCACCATCATCTGCTGCGGAGCGAGCCCGAGCCGGTCGGCGGCTAGCAGATATACTTCAGGGTTGGGTTTGCCGTGGCGGATGTCCTCGGCCGTCAGGATGAAGCGGAAGAGGTGCTTCAGGTTCACTTGTGAGAGCACATGATGGGCGTATTCGCGCGTGCCGCTGGTGGCGACGGCAATCGGCATGTTGATGGCCTGCAACTCGTCAAGTAATTGGGCAACGCCTGACATCGGCGCGAGCGAGGACGCCATCAATCCTTCGAGGACTTCGCGGCATTCGTACATGAGATCCTCGAGCGGGTCGGGCAGCGAATGGCAGTCGATCATGAGCTGGATCGCGTCGACCACCGGCCGGCCCATCATCTGCTCGCGCAAAGTCGCGTCATACGTCTTGCCACGACGACGCAGCACCGTTTCGCCGGCTTGCTCGTAGAGATCCTCAGAATTGACGAGCAGGCCGTCGAGATCGAAGACGACGGCCTGCAGCTTTGATTCACTGATCATGGTCTTCTGGGAGGATGCAGGATGCTGGATGCAGGGAGCAGGGGAATTCAATCGAATGCCTTGTCCCTGCACCTTGTATCCTGCATCCTGAATCCTTTTGCATACCTTTCCATCTTAGCGCCTTTGCGTGAGACATGTTTTTAGCACATCGGACAATTCGCTGAGGATCACGCTCGTCGCGCCCCAGATGCACACATCACCGAGACGAATGCAAGGCGCTTCAAACGCCAGTGGACCGCGCTTAATCGTGATCTGGCCGATGCAACGTTGGTCGAGCAGCGCTTCGAGCGGCAATTCGACGACACCTTTCACCTCGGTAGCGTGCGGTTTCCACTCAGGCTCGAAAGGAAGGGCTGCTAGCCAGGGCGTGACGAGGAAGTCGCTGGCAAAGACGTAACAATCGGCCAGCCGCCCGAGGATTTCGACCGGGCCATCGACTCCTAGTTCTTCGCGCAATTCGCGGAGGGCCGCCTGGCTCGAGGTCTCGCCCAGGTCGACCGAGCCGCCCGGCAGGCTGACCTGGCCACCGTGGCGGGCGAGTGTTGCCGGCCGTTCCGTGAGTGGCAGGAACCAGCGCCCATCGCGGCGGAACAAGAGCAGCATCACGGCCGCCTGGCGGGCGGTGTGTGGAGCAGGTCCGGCGTGACGGCCGTAGCTCAACTGTGGGGACATGCGGACGCGGGCCGCCCCGCCGCGCCGTCCCGCGCCAAGCGCTGCAGCGATCCGCTGTGGCAGGTCACTGGCCGCCAGTGCCGGTTCGATCCTGGATTCGGTAAACGACATATTCCTGGTTCCAAAACTCCCGCGGCAGCGACAACAGCTGGCCGCGATCCATCAAGACAAAATCCGCGCGATACTTGATTGCTAGTTCGCGTACCCGCTCGGTGCCCAATATGCCGATCGAATCGAGCGGCTCTTCGACTCCGGCGATTTCAGTGTAGTAAATATCCTTGATGCGGCGATGCCATTCGACGATGCTGCGTGCATCCTGTGGTATGTCTTTACGGTTGACAACCTCCGGGCGGCCGGCGCGCCATTTAAAGGTGTGATTGAGCCGCGGCGTGAGAAACAAGGCGTCAGGTGGCGTGTTTTCCGCGACCCATTCGCAGGCTTCGACCCAGGCCGCGTAGTCGCGCACTTTGGCATCCGCGGGTGGCACGGGGTTGAGCACGCGCGCTCTCGCGATGTTGGCGATGTGCCAACCCGCAACGAGCAGCACGCCCATGACTAGCCAGCCGGCCCACGCACGCCGCCGCGCGATTCCCGTGGCGACCAGCGCCGTGAGGAATAGTGCGGCTGCGAGCGGTGCGGCGAAGTCCGTCAGCCGAAACCAATAGTAGCGCAGCAGCCGGGCGGCGACGAGTGGCTGATTCCAAAGCGCAAGCTCAATCGCGAAACCGATCACGGCCAATAGCGCGGCGGCCCAGGCAAACTGGGCCACACAACTTATGGGTGCCACTGGCTTGGCCAGTGTATTTTGAGAGCCGGGTTGCGGCTCAGAGGAAGCACTGGCGAAGCCAGTGGCACCCCAGGCACGCACGAGCCCCCATACAGCGGCCAGAAGCGCGCCATGCCGGACCAAGCGGCGGGCGATTTCATCGGAGGGAAGGGTGAGCAACGCCAGATGGTGCGGCAATCGCTCGAAGACATATATGCGGCTGGCCTCGGCGACAGTTTCGGCCGACTCGTTCCACGTCAGCATCAGCGCCGGCACGACGCCGAACGACGCCAATATTGCAAAGCCTGCGAGGCCGGGCAGCGCTAATCGCAGCGCTGGCGCGCGGCGAAAATCCCACAGCCAGATGCCGCCGCACACCACGGCACTCCAGCCACCGACGACCGGATGAAATGCCGTGGCAGCGCCGAGCAGCAGCCACATTCGGTTCCAACGGCGGTTGAGCCGTGGAGTCGAATTAACTAATGGTGAGCCGCCGGGCTTGTCCCGGCGGGATAAACCGGCCGGCTCGCCTCGTGTTGAAGCTCGTTCAAGTAGTTCGGTGAGCGCGAGCAGCACGAAAGCGTACGCGAAACACTTCGCCTCAACGCCGCCGACAATCCATTCTCCGGCCAGATGCGCGCGCTCGTTAAGCGTGACAAAAAGTGCTGCCGAAAGCACCGCTGCGAGCGGAACGGGCAGCAGCCGCCAGCTTAGCCGCTGCCAGGCCCAGGCCAGCAGCGTCCACGCAATGAAGCGGCCGACCCACGCCGTCGCCGGAAGCGACAAAAACCGCGTTACCCAGCCAAAGCTCCAAACGAACACCAGCTGGGCATCCCTCGACTCCAAGAACAAGTCGCCGGCACACCACTCGGGATTCCAATAGTGCTTAAGTCTGCATAGGTAGTGGGCCTCATTGACGTGCGGCGGCGGATCGCCGGCAATGGCAAAGAACATCAACAGAATCAGCGTCACTTCCACCAGCCGCTGGGACGGCGTTTGGCGCCGCGCTATGTCATCGGCTTTTAGAGGAATCGCCATCGCCGGCTCAAGTGGAGGTGTTTTCGGCCAGAGTAATCGGATTCGCGCTCGCACACCAGATGATTCGCCACGGAAGGCTTGCTGATAATTCCACACGCCGCTTATCATCGAGTGGCGACGGCACTCGATCGTTCATGGCGAATTCACCGGCGACCTTGGTAGGTTGCGGCTAATTTTCGAGCGACACATTTGACGTAATGGGACCAATCCGATGGCGGAACCGGCGATCACTCATGGCCAGATGCTGCGCGAGACGATCGCGTCGAATGCCATTCAGGTGCCTGGTGCGCCCAATGCGCTGGTAGGTCGATTGATCGAGGAGATGGGGTTCCCGGCGATTTATTTGTCGGGAGCCGCCCTGTCGGCCGGCGTCTTGGCGCTGCCCGACATCGGCCTTTTCACGCTGACAGAATTGGTGCAACAAGTCCAGTACCTCACCGCCCGAGTTACGATTCCCGTCATCGTCGATGCCGACACCGGCTTCGGCGACGTGGCGAACGTTGAGCGGACGGTTGCCGAATTGGAGCGCGCCGGCGCCGCGGCCATTCAGTTGGAGGACCAGGAGCTTCCCAAACGTTGCGGCCATCTTTCCGGCAAAACGCTCGTTCCACCGGACGAGATGTGCGGCAAACTGCACGCCGCAACGGCTACGCGAGCCGACGATTCGACGGTGATCATCGCACGCACGGATGCCCGCGGCGTCGAGAGCCTCGAGGCGGCGATCGAGCGGGCCAAACGGTACGTCGACGCGGGGGCGGATTGGATTTTCCCCGAAGCGCTAGCGACGCGTGAGGAATTTGAGACCTTCGCTCGAGCTATCGACACCCCCCTGGTGGCGAACATGACGGAGTTCGGAAAAAGCCCGCTTCTGGACTTCACGGAGCTTTCCGAAATAGGATACCGCGTCGTACTGTATCCGGTTACGCTGCTGCGGGTCGCCATGAAAGCGGTGGAATCGACGCTATCGTTCCTGGCCGCCGACGGCACGCAACGCGAGCTCTTGGATTTGATGCAGACGCGGCAAGAATTGTACGACTTGCTGGATTATGACATGGATGGCAAATGAGAAGGATGCAGGATGCAGGATGCAGGATGCGGGATGCGGGGGGCAGGGACAAGACATCCGATGAATACCCTGTCCCCCGCATCCCGCATCCTTTGTCCGTCCGGCCCTTGACTCTGGCTCTCGACTCTCGACTCTTGATTCTTGACTCTTGATTCTTGACTCTCGACTCGTGACTCAACCATGCCTGAAGAAATCTACAGTCCCGGCTTGGAAGGCGTTATTGCCGGCGAAACGGCGATCAGCACCGTCAGCGGTGGCCTGAGCTATCGCGGATACGCGATCGAAGATTTGGCTCGCCACGGGACATTTGAAGAAGTCGCGCATCTCTTGCTGTACGGCGAGCTGCCGACAGCCGAGCAATTGGACGAATTTCGCAAGCGGCTGAAAGCGGCGGCGCAAGTGCCGCGGCCGCTCATCGACGCACTGCGCCACATGCCGCCCGGCACGCCGCCCATGGACGTGCTCCGCTCCGCCACCAGCATGCTGGCCCATTGGGACCGCGACGCGGCTGACAACAGCCACGATGCGAACGTCCGCAAGTCGGAACGGCTCATCGCCCAACTGCCTGTGGTGATGGCGGCGCGACACCGGCTCAAGCAGGGTAAGGAACCGGTGCCCGCGGAGAGCGGCCGGTCGTTGGCTTCGAATTGCTTGTACATGCTGTTTCGCGCCGATCCGCCGCCGGGCCACGTCAAAGCCATGGACGTCTCGCTGATTCTCTATGCCGAGCACGAATACAATGCATCCACGTTTACCGCCCGAGTGATTGCGTCCACTCTTGCCGATCTGCATTCCGCGATCACGGGCGCGATTGGCGCGCTGAAAGGTCCGCTGCACGGCGGCGCGAACGAGAAAGTGATGGACGTGCTGCGAGAAGTCGGCTCGAAGGAGAATGCCGAGCCGTGGATCCGCGCGGCGCTGGGGCGCAAAGAGAAGATCATGGGCTTCGGCCATCGGGTGTACAAGGATGGCGATCCTCGGGCCGTGTATTTGAAAGAACTCTGCGGCCAGCTCGCCAAAGAAACCGGCAACGAACAGTTCGAGGAGATGGCCGAGGTGATTCAGCGCGTGATCTGGGACGAAAAGAAACTGCCGCCGAACCTCGATTGGCCGTCGGCTCGGCTGTACCACTACATGGGCCTGCCGATCGAGCTGTACACTCCGCTGTTCGTGCTGAGCCGCGTCGCCGGTTGGTGCGCTCATGTGATCGAACAGCACGATAACAATCGGCTGATCCGGCCACGTGCTCGCTATACCGGCCCGGAGCGCCGGTCGTGGGTGCCGCTAGCGGACCGCTAGCGCGCGGTTCCGATTGGGTGCCACTGGCTTTGCCAGTGCTCGGCAGGGGGCAGAGAAGAATCACTGGCGAAGCCAGTGGCACACGCCTAAATCATCACGACTTCGCCAATTTCTCTTGCCCAGCCGCTGGATTTCTTCTAACAGTGCGCCTGCGGAACCGATACCTAAATCGGGCGGGTGCACTTGGCACCGATTTTGCACTTTGGTGCCTGCGATCCAATTCATTTTTGGTGCGTATTGAAATACTGCGAACAGGCATCCGCTAGAGGCATCCACAATGGTAAATGACCCAATCGTGGTGGAACGTGTCCAGGAATTGACGTGGGCACTGCTCGACGAGCAAATTACCGACGATGAAATGTCGCTGCTGGACAACCTATTGCTCAGCGACGACGTTGCCCGCAAGCGCTATGTCGAGTGCGTGCAGCTTCACACGGGTTTGATCATGCATTACGCCACGCCGGCTGCCGGGGCGAAAGTCGCAGGCACGGCGAAATCGCCCGTTCTCGGTTTTCTCAACGCCGGCACGCTGCCGCTGGGTTTCGACCTGCCCCCGGCGGAGGATTTGAAATAGTGGCGATCCCTGCCCGCTCTTCGGGCAACGGGCGCTACTGAAGCGGGCAAGCATGTCGCCGGATTCCGCAGCGGATTATCCCATTTCCGCAATCGCCCGAGCTCATCCCGGCGCTGGTTGACGGGCCTCGTAACGGGCGATTTCCTCTTTGAGTTGATTAATCATACGTTTGAGCGATTCCATTTCTGCCTCGCGTAACTCCTTATCGCCGCCGGTTTCTTTCTCGTCGGCTTGGTAGAGAGCATCCAGTTTGCGGAGCTTCCTTCGCGTGTTCATCAGCTCTTGCTGATTTTTCAGGTCCATTGAGTTACCTCGACCATTCCTTTGGGCCTGCCCGTCCGGTCGGCAGCGAACAGGTCATGAATACATTCGTCAAATGCGCGGGCGCGGACAACGGCGATATCAAGGACTTCATTTGCACGCGACGCAGCTCCGATAGTCCACCAAAACGCGCGTCTATTTCATCCAATGTCGCCGGATGGATGCCGGGTGGCAGATAGCCAAACTCGTCAAAGGCTGGGATCATTTAGCCCAACTCCGCAATTCTGTTGAAATCTTGGCGTAGCGATCGGTACAGTTGCTGGTAGACTGGAAAAGCCTTTTCACAGTATCGTCGGGCGGTGACGTTGGGTTTCGTCTGGCCCTTGGTCTTGACGGTGGCATCGCAGGCTTCCGGCACGCTCTTGAATTCGCCGGCGCCGACCGCGGCTAGCAGCGCGACGCCGTACGCTGGTCCCTCGTCGGCCGCCATCGAGAACACGCTCTTGCCGAGCACGTCGGCCTGCATCTGTCGCCACAGCATGCTGCGTGCGCCGCCGCCTGATGCGCGGATTTGCTTCACGGCGACGTTTAACTCCTCAATGATTGCCAGGCAATCGCGGAGCGAGTAGGTGACGCCTTCCATGATCGCGCGAACGAGGTGGCCGCGCGAATGTGCCAGCGTAAGGCCGACGAACGCACCGCGGGCGTTCGGATCGGCGTGCGGCGTGCGTTCGCCCGCCAGGTATGGCAGAAAGAAAAGTCCTTCGGCGCCGGGCGGAGTGACGGCCGCTTCTTCCGTCAGCACGTCGTAAACGTCAATCTTGCGCCGCTTGGCGAGCGCGGCCACGGTTTCGCATAGCGCGTTGCGGAACCACTGCAGCGAGCCGCCGGCCGAGAGCGTGACGCCCATCATGTGCCACTTGCCGCGCACGGCGTGGCAGAACGTGTGCAGCCGGCCCTCGGGATCGACTTGCGGTGAATCGCTGTGGACGAACACGACGCCGGATGTACCGATCGACGTCGAAAGCAAGCCGGGCCGCACGATGCCGTTGCCGACGGCGCCGGCCGCGCAGTCGCCCGCGCCGCCGACGACCATGCAGTCCGTCGAAAGGCCGAGCGCTTTGGCGGCCTCGCGAGTCAATCGACCGGTGACTTCCTCGGATTCGTGGCAGCGGGGCAGCAGGCTCACATCCAATTCGAGCTTCGACAACAACGCTTCGGACCAGCGACGATGGACGACATCCAACAGCAGCGTGCCGCTGGCATCGCTCACCTCGGTGGCAAACTCGCCGGTGAGCCGCCGGCGGATGTCGTCTTTCGGCAACAACACTTTCACGGTCTTGGCGAAATTTTTCGGCTCGTGATTCCGCAGCCAGAGGATTTTCGGCGCCGTGAAGCCGGTAAGGGCCGGATTCGCCACCATTTCAACGAGCCGCCTGCGTCCGCCGGCCCGCTTTTCAATTTCTTCACACTCGGCGGCCGTCCTCTGATCGTTCCACAACAGCGCCCGACGCACCACGCGATTGTTCTTGTCGAGAAACACGGAGCCATGCATCTGCCCCGACAGGCCGATCGCCCGCACATCGCCTGGCTTCAGCCTGGTCTGCTTCACAACGGCACGCACGGTTTTCACCGTGGCGTTCCACCAATCCTCCGGGTCTTGCTCGCTCCACAGTGGTTTGGGATGGTACAAGGGATAGCCGGCCGTTGCGTGGCCGAGGATTTTGCCGCGCGCGTTGAGGGCCAGCGTCTTCGTGCCCGATGTGCCGATGTCGATGCCCAAGTAAACGCTCATCGTTGAATTACTCCCGCTGCGTAGAAAACATAGCCGACCCATCCTGGGTCGGTCCGCGAATGCACAATAGACCACATGGAATTGGTTCTGCTCATACCCGACCAAAATGGTCGGGCTATGTTTTCAGCATTGCCGTATTAACGATCGCAATCGCGACCGGCCTGCTGACAGGCTGCCCGAGCGAACCGCAATCGACGCAGGCGGCTAAGGAGGCCGCATCGGCCGCCGCGCCGCGGCCAAGTGTAGCATTGCGGGTGCTCGTCGTGAATGAGCCGGAGCTGACCGACGCGATCGACCGGCTTCGCGGTGAATGGGCCGAACAGTCCGGCGGCGAATTGAACGCTTCTGCCGCGACTTGGGCGGATTTAAGTGCAGCAAAAGAAATCGACGCCGACGCAATCATCTTCCCATCGCGCTATCTGGGCGAGCTCTGTGTTCGCAATCAAATCCGACCTGTCCGGCCAAACGTGCTGGAAAGTAAGGACTTGGACGCGACTGACTTCTTCCCTGCGGTACGCCATGAGCTGATCCACTGGGGTGGCCAGGTGATGGCGCTTCCGCTGGGCATCGACCTGATGGAAACGGGTGCCGGAAGCGGCCATCATCCGGCCATCTCCTTGCTGACACTTGCCGCTCCCCAGGCGATGTCGAAAGAGCGGCTCGGCGCGCTCTTCGACTCGGAAACGATGCGGCCGCGAATCGCCGAACCGCCGTTCGTCGACGCGCTAACGCAGCTCGTACAATCGAATAAGGACCGTCATGCCGTCGGCTCTCGCGAAACTCGTGCGGCTGCTGTGCTCGGTTATTCCGACCGCCTCATTGCCGTGACAAGCTCCTCGCATAACGCGGCAAGTGCGTTCCAGCTGATCGAGTGGCTCGCTCAGCCCGATACCAGCTCGCAACTAGCCCGCGCAGGTGGCGGCACATTGCCGGTCCGCCGATCGCTGGCTACTTCGGCTTTGTGGTACGATCCGAGCCTCTCGGCAAGCGAGCGCGCCGAGCTTGGCAAGACACTCGAAGCCGCACTAAGTGAGCGGGGATGCCTGCTCATCCCGCGCATCCGCGGCGTCGATGAGTACATGGCTGCCTTGGACAAGGCGGTTCGAGAGGCGCTAGCCGGCGATGTCGCACCGGACGTGGCACTGCAAAGAGCGTCCGTCAGGTGGGGCGAGGTTACCGAAGCTCATGGCCGCGATAGACAGCGCGAGGCGTACCTGAAACACCTCGGGTTGTAGGCAAACTGGACCGCTGGCTCGCTCGTCAGCCGCTTGTCAAAGTGCCATTTGACCGCTAGGTTCAGGGTTCACTTTGCAGGTCAGGCGTCGAGGCCTGACCGTCTAGGGTCGTCGGCCTCCGAAAGGCGAACTTACGACGGATCATGATCGGCAACATGGACGACCATCAACGGATTGTCATCACCGGCGTTGGACTGACGGCGCCGAACGGCAACAGTCTGCCGGAATTTCGCGATGCGCTGCTCCATGGCCGCAGCGGCGTGCGGAAGTACGAAATCCGCTACGTGGGCGAAACGCTGGCCGGCATCTGCGACTTTGATGAGCTGAAATACCAAAAGAAAAAGGAAGTTCGCCGCGGCACGCGGGCAGGAAGCATCGGGATTTACTGCGCCCAGGAAGCCGTGGCGGACTCCGGCCTTGATTGGGGCAACATCGATCGCGAGCGGGTAGGCGTGTACATCGGCGTCACGGAACACGGCAACGTCGAGACGGAAAACGAAATCTACGAAATCAAGGGCTACGATTACGACACCTCGGTGTGGTCGCACCACCACAATCCGCGCACCGTGGCCAACAACCCGGCCGGCGAGATCACGCTGAACATGGGCATCACCGGGCCGCATTACACGATCGGCGCGGCCTGCGCAGCCGGCAACGCCGGCCTGATCCAAGCGGCTCAGATGTTGCGGCTCGGCGAATGCGACGTGGCGCTGGCCGGCGGCGTCTCGGAAAGCGTCCGCACGTTCGGAATCTTTGCCGGCTTCGCAAGCCAGGGCGCGCTCGCGAAGCACGAGGACCCAACCAAGGCGTCGCGGCCATTCGATATAGACCGCAACGGGATCGTCGTTGCTGAGGGCGGGTGCATTTACGTGGTGGAACGCTTCGACGACGCCCGCCGCCGCGGCGCGAAGATTTACGGCGAGTTGGTCGGCTACGCGATGAACAGCGACGCCAGCGATTTCGTGTTGCCCAATCCGACCCAGCAGGCTCGCTGCATGGACTTGGCCCTGCGCAACGCCCGGCTCGCCGCCGCCGATATCGACCTCGTGAGCACGCACGCCACGTCCACCGGCAGCGGCGACATCCAGGAGTGCGTCGCCCTGCGGAAGGTATTTGACAACGGTGCGCAGCCGGCCGTGAACAACACCAAGAGCTTCATCGGCCACGCCATGGGCGCCGCCGGCGCGCTGGAGTTGGCCGGCAATTTGTCGGCCTTCGACGACGGCATCTGCCACGCGACGATCAACGTCGACCGCCTCGACCCGCAGTGCGAGCTAGAGGGCCTCGCGCTGAACGAGCCGCGCATACGAAAAAGCGTCCGCTATATCCTCAACAATTCATTTGGTATGTTGGGGATCAACTCGGTCGTGATTGTTGGAAAAGTGTAGTAAGAGAATCTCACGCAAAAGCGCGAAGGCGCAAAGGAGAGATCAAACAGATACTTTGCGCCTTAGCGCCTTTGCGTGATCGTTTGTTTCGTTCGGATGTTTAGGAGAAAACGGGATGACGCCCGCCGAAATACGCGAAGAAGTATTGGATATTTTGCGCGATATCGCGCCGGATGAGGACCTTTCGCAGCTTGATGATGAGGTCCGCTTCCGCGAGCAGTTGGAGCTCGACAGCATGGATTTCCTGGACATTGTCATGGAGCTCCGCAAGCGCCATCGCATCCAGATTCCGGAAGACGACTACATCAACCTGGCCAGCATGAACAGCACGGTGGCGTATCTCGAGCCGCTATTGCGAGATGTCCAGCGTGAGAGCGTCTGACCATAAAGCCGCGACCGCTGGTCGCGGTCGACGCGATCGCGACCGTAACGGGTCCGATCAAGGGTCGAGCCGCGCACCGCGACCACCGGTCGCGGCTTTATGACCATGTACGACACCATCATCATTGGCGCGGGCATGTCGGGGTTGGCGGCCGGGATTCGGCTGGCGTATTACGACCAGCGCGTGTGCATTCTCGAGCGGCACTACACGATCGGCGGGCTGAACTCGTTCTACCGCTTGCGCGGGCGCGACTACGACGTCGGCCTGCACGCACTCACGAACATCACGCCGAAAGGCACCAAGACGGGCCCGCTGGCCAAGCTTTTGCGCCAATTGAGGCTCCGCTGGGACGATTTCGCCATCGCGCCGCAGCTCGGCTCCGAGATCGCGTTTCCCGGCGTGCGGCTGCGGTTCGACAACGATGCCCAGACGCTGCGCGACGAAGTCGCGTGGGCCTTTCCGCAACAGGCGGATAATTTCGATCGCCTGACGCGCGAAATCGTCGCCTACGACGATCTCAGCAACACGCACGCGAGCCAGTCGGCCCGCGCAGTGGTCAGCTCGATCGTCACCGAACCGCTCTTGGTCGAGATGCTCTTCTGCCCGCTGATGTTCTACGGCTCGGCCCGCGAGCACGACATGGATTGGGGGCAGTTTTCGATCATGTTCCGCAGCATTTTTCTGGAGGGGCTGGGCCGGCCGGCGGCGGGCGTGCGGCTGATCCTCAAGCACCTGGTGCGGAAGTTTCGCGCGCTCGGCGGCGAATTGAAGCTCCGCAGCAGCGTGAAGCGGCTGGTGGTCGAAGATGGCCGCGTGACGCGGGTCGTGCTGGAAAACGACGAAGAACTCGAGGCCCGGAACGTAATTTCCTCCGCCGGCTGGTGCGAAACGATGCGGCTGTGCGACGACGGCCAGCCAGTGGTAACTTGCCGCACGCCCGGCCAGCTCAGCTTTTGCGAAACGATCGCCACTCTCGACGGCCAGCCGCGCGATCTCGGCCACGAGCACACCATCTCGTTCTTCAACGACCACGACAAGTTCGTCTGGCAAAAGCCTGAAGAGCTGTGCGACGTGCGCAGCGGCGTCATCTGTTCGCCGAACAACTTTGCCTACGACTTGCCGCTCGATGACGGCACCATGCGGATCACTGCCTTGGCCAATTTCGATCGTTGGCGGGCACTCGACGAAGATTCCTACCGCCTCGAAAAGCTTCGCTGGTACGATCGCATCACCGATTCGGCGGTGCGGTTCGTGCCCGATTACCGCGGCCACATCATCGACACCGACATGTTCACGCCCACCACGATCGTGCGTTACACGGGCCACGACAACGGCGCGGTCTACGGCGCGCCTGAGAAGCAGCTCGACGGCCGAACGCACCTCGAAAATCTCTTCGTCTGCGGCACGGATCAAGGCTTCGTCGGCATCATCGGCAGCATCACCAGCGGCATCGCGATGGCGAACCGACACTGCTTGAAGTGACTCACATTCCTGTCCGGAGGCGACTTACGATATTGGTTTCCACTCCTCCACCGCGTATACTGAAGCCGGAGAAACGCTGTCATGGCGACTGACGCAAAAAGCGAAATGACTACGGCGGAATTGCTTCATTTCTACATGGGGCTGCGGCTGCAGCAGGGTGATCGCAAAGTTCCTGTTCAGCAGATACTGGCCGACTTTCCCGAGTATCTGCGGCAGCGTGAAACCATGCGCGGCATGATCCGCGAGGCCGAGGAGGCGATCGCTGGGGGTCGATCCGGACCACTGGACCTCGAGCAAGCGATTAACGAAGTCGTGCGGGACTTGGCGGCGGAGGGCATCACGGAATAGAGCCTCCCCGGAACATTTCATGCAAAAGGCCATCTGGAGCGACCCGGCGCGCGAGGACCTCAAAGAAATCGGCCGCTATATCGGCCGGCAACAGCATCGCCCATCAATCGCTGCAAAGATCATGCGAGAGATTCGCAACCATTGCGACCATCTCGCGCGTTTTCCGCACTCGGGGACCGCGGCTGGACTTGGGCGATGATATCCGAGTAACGTCATGGAAGCGGTGGGTTATCGTTTTTCGTCACGCTGCACACGGTATCGACGTGCTCCGCGTCGTCGATGGAAGCCGCGATTGGACAAAACTGTTCTGAGGCCAACCGCAATTCCGTCATGATTCCGCTATGCGCCGCTTCCGCCCGCGAATCTCGCTCCTGTCGGCATTGGTGCTGATGACCATCGTTGGCATGGCGCTCGTCATCGCGCTTTTGTGGCGGGAGGTGGGGCCGCTGCGGGCCGAGTTGAAGCATCTTCGCGACAAGTTCGGCGCCTTGACGATTGAGGACCCAACTAAGTGCCATGCCATTCGCCTGGATTCGCACCCCTCATTCACTTGGAATTGGCGAGTCTGGATTCCAGATGGCCAGGTTTACGAGCTGCGGTACATAACCGAAGATATTCCGCGACGCGGTTTGCCAGAGGGGCAGCCAATTTTAACTCTTCATGGTCCGGATGAGCAGTGGATTGGGCACCGGATCCGGAAGGATTCCGATTCTGCAAAACGGATGAGTCAGCTGGTCACGCAGCAAGGCACATTCATGGGGTCGGAACAGAGTTGGATTGGGAAAAACCGAACGGGTGAAATCGACGGCGTCCAAACGACCACCGAGGTGTTTGCGCCAGGACAGACCCTTGAACTAGTCCGCTGTCGCTATAGCAGAATGGAAGACAATTCCGATTATGATAAGCCCGGCGATGGATTTATGATTTGGCTTGTGCCGATTCAGAAACAACCGCAAAATTGACAAATGCCCCGCGATTTTCTCAAAGTAGCCAAGGACCAGTACGACGTCGTTGTCATCGGCAGCGGGTTGGCTGGGTTGACGGCGGCGAATGTGCTCGCGCGGGCCGGGCGGAGCGTGCTGCTGTTGGAGCAGCACTACAAGCTGGGCGGCATGGCGACGTGGTTCAAGCGGCCGGGCGGGCATATTTTCGATATCTCGCTGCACGGTTTCCCCTACGGCATGGCGAAAAGCTGCCGGCGGTATTGGACGCAGGAGATCGCCGACTCGATCGTGCAGTTGAAGCACATCCGGTTCGATAACCCGATGTTCTCGCTCACTACGACGTTCAACCGCGACGACTTCACGCGGCTGTTGATGGAGGACTTCAAGGTTGATCCGGCTGCGGCCACGGCCTTCTTCGACACGGCCCGCGGCATGAATTTTTACGACGAGCAGTCAATGACGACGCGAGAGCTTTTCGATAAGTTCTTTCCTGGCCGCGAGGATGTCATCCGCTTGTTGATGGAGCCGATCACCTACGCCAACGGCAGCACGCTCGAAGATCCGGCGATCAGCTACGGCATTGTGTTCTCGAATTTTATGTCGAAGGGCGTGTTCACCTTTGCGGGTGGCACGGACAAGCTCATCGGCCTGATGGAGCACGAGCTGCGGAAGAACGGCGTCGACATCTGCATCAAGGCCGACGTGACGCGCATCGATTGTCGCGGCGGGCGGGTGTGGGCTGTCGAAGTAAACGGCCGCACGATTCGCACGCGGGCCGTCGTCTCGAATGCCAATCTCAACGCGACGATTTTCCAGCTCATCGGCGAGGAGTTCTTTGATCGCGGCTTTGTGGATGATGCGCGTGCGGTGCGGCTCAACAACTCGAGCACGCAGGTCTACATGGCGCTCAAGCCGGAGGAGCTGATCGAGGAATCGACGGGCGACTTACTGTTCAGCTCGACGGCCCCGCTGTTCCGCACGGAGCTGCTATTGAGCCGCGAGATCACCAGCCGCACCTATTCGTTCTATTATCCCCGCACCCGTCCCGAAGGCCGCCCGCGTTGCCTGATTGTTTCCAGCACGAACGCCAATTACGACGATTGGGCGAGGCTCAATCGCGAAGCATACGAGGACAGCAAGCGCGACCTCATCGAAACGACGCTCAATGCCCTCGACAAATACGTGCCGAACGTCCGGGAGCGCCTGGATCACGTCGAGGCCTCGACCCCTGTCACGTTCCAGCACTACACGAAGCACGTCCATGGCGCGAGCTTCGGCACGAAGTTCGAGGGACTCGCCGTGAGCCGCGCCTTGCCGCAACAAATCACCGGCCTGTACCATGCCGGCAGCGTCGGGATTATCATGTCGGGCTGGCTGGGTGCGATGAACTACGGCGTTATCGTGGCCAACGAGGTCGATAGCCAGTTAATGCATAGCGCCGGGACAACAACGAAATCCGTCGCGACAGTTTCGTAAGTAACCGCAGATGGACGCGGATGAACGCAGATAATATCCGCGTTTATCTGTGTTCATCCGCGGTCTGAAACACAAATGTCAATTGACGCAATTAAGAGAGCCATTCCGCACCGCGAGCCGTTTTTGCTCGTCGATGAGATCGTCGAGCAATCGGACAAGCGCATCTTGTGCCGGAAGCGGTTCACTGGGGACGAGTTTTGGTATCGCGGGCATTATCCGGAGATTCCGCTCACGCCGGGCGTGCTCTTGTGCGAAGCTGCGATGCAGGCCGGGGCGGTGCTGCTCGCAAAATACGTGGCCGGGACGCCAGGCGTGCCGGTGGCGACGCGGATGAACAACGTGAAGTTCAAGTCAATGGTCCGGCCGGGCGACACGGTCGATCTGGAAGTGGAGCTGACCGAGCAACTGGCGGGGGCGTTTTTCTTGAACGCCAAAGTCACGGTTGGGGACAAGACGGCGGTCACATTCGACTTCGCCTGCAAAATGGCCCAAGTAGACTGAAAGGATGCGGGATGCAGGATGCGGGGGGCAGGGAACCCGACCCTGCATCCCGCATCCTGCATCCTGTCCCCTATGCCGACTGATTTTCTACAACTTGCCGGCAAGCGCATCCTGGTGATGGGCATGGCCAATCACAAGAGCGTGGCTTGGTACATCAGCCGCGTGCTGGTAGAGGCGGGGGCGGAGGTTGTGTATGCGGTGCGAAATGAGGCCCGCCGCGAGCAGGTGCAGCAGCTTGTCGGCGAGGCGCCCGTGTTCGTGTGTGATGTCGAGTTCGAGGACCAGATCGATCGGCTGGCCCGCGAATTAACCGAGCGGTACGACTCGCTCCACGGCTTCGTCCACTCGATCGCGTTTGCCGATTATGAAGAAACGGTTAAGCCGTTCCACGAAACGCCGAAGCGCGACTTCCTGCGGGCGTTCGATATTTCGTGCTTCTCGCTGGTGGCGGTGTCGAACGCGTTAAAAAATCTGTTAGCCCCGGACGCTTCCGTGGTGACGATCTCGATCTCGACGACCCGGATGGCCAGCGAGAACTACGGCTACATGGCCCCGATCAAGGCGGCGCTCGATTCATCGCTGGCGTTCCTGGCCAAGTCGTTCAGCCGGTTTTCCAAGGTGCGGTTCAACGCCGTAGCTCCTGGTCTTCTAAAGACTTCCGCCTCGGCCGGCATTCCCGGCTATGTCGATTCCTACCTCTATGCCGAGCAGGCAACGCTTCGCAAACAGGCGGTTCGGACCGAGGAAGTGGCCAACGTGGCGGCGTTTTTGCTGAGCCCCCGTTCCAGCGGAATCAATTCCCAGCGGATCGTGGTCGACGCCGGCATGAGCACGAATTATTTCGACGCCGAGCTGGTGCGGTCGGCCCTGAGCGGCCAATAGGTCGAGTGGCAAGCGGAGGCGATGCTGGGGTCCGAAGGCGTGGCACTTACTCTTCGAAGGGTGCAGGATGCGGGATGCAGGGGCCGACGCACGAGTCCCTGCCCCTGCATCCTGCATCCCGGGAAGCCGGGTGGAAGCGGGCAAAAATGGAAAAAACTGCTGGTCTCTGGGTAGTAGCCATGATATGTTGAAGAGTGCAGGCGTTCGCGCCGCCTCATGCCGCCAGCGAGGCATACCAGGAACTTTTGGTCTAGGAGATAGAATCGTTCGTTGGGCCCCGTTCGTGGGTGAGTTGGGCAGGGATGGATCCAGGCGGAACAGAACAATTAGGCAATTACTCATCTTGTCGCAGTTCAGCGAACAGTATCGTAATACGGATCGAGGCCGCGTGACGACGATAACTCGGCTGGCGAGTTATCGGGTCGCTGTACCGCGTTTTTCTTCCAGACCATGACCAAGGTGACGACCAGCAAATTTTTGGATCTGGTAAGGCGCAGCGCCTTGGTCGACGAGGGGCGGCTGACATCGTTTCTGTCTAAGACGACGCTGGATCAGGGCGAGAGCATCCTCGAGGATCAGGAACGTCTGGCCGGGCTGATGATCGAGGGGGGTCTCATCACCCGGTGGCAGGCCGACAAGCTTCTCGCCGGCAAGCACAAAGGTTTTCGCCTGGGCAAGTACAAGCTACTGGGCCAAATCGGCAAGGGCGGCATGAGCAGCGTGTACCTGGCCGAGCACGAGCTGATGAAGCGCCGCGTGGCGATCAAGGTGCTGCCCCGCAATCGCGTCAACGACTCGTCGTACCTGGAACGTTTTCGGCTCGAAGCGAGAGCTGTTGCCAAGCTCGACGACCCGAACATTGTCCGGGCCTACGACATCGATAACGAGGGCGACGTCCATTATATCGTGATGGAATATGTCGACGGCCAGGACCTTCATCAGATCGTGATGGGCCAAGGGCCGTTGGATTTCGATATGGCCGCCGACTACATCGCCCAGGTCGCGAACGGTTTGCAGCACGCCCACGAAATGGGCCTGGTGCACCGCGACATCAAGCCGGCCAACTGCCTGGTCGATCGCCACAGCACGGTTAAGTTGTTGGACCTGGGACTGGCGAAGCTGACCGAGGATGATCAAGCATCGCTCACGATGGCGAACGAGGAAAACGTGCTGGGCACGGCCGACTATCTGGCGCCCGAGCAGGCGCTGAACAGTCACGAAGCGGATAGCCGTTCCGACGTCTACAGCCTGGGCTGCACACTCTATTTTTTGCTCACGGGTGGCCCGCCGTTTCCGGAGGGTTCGATTTCCGAGCGGCTGTTGAAGCATCAGACGTCCCGGCCCGAAACAATCTTCAGAAGTCGGCCCGATGCACCGCCGTCGTTGGTCGACATTTGCGAAACGATGATGGCCAAGAAGCCGGATGAGCGGTTTCAATCGGCCGGTGAGGTGGCGGAGCACCTCAAGAGCTGGCTGGCGGACCGTGGACGAACACTAGGCGGGGGCCATATCGAACCGCGGGACCACGATAGCGGCGTCGGCAGCGGCGTGTTCAGCCGCTTTGCACTGGGCACCCCGACACCGCCGCCGGGCAAAGCGCCCTCCGGCAGCAGCCGCACCATTTCGGTCTCCGATCGCGACACGAAGCGGTTGGACCAAGCCGGCAGCACGGCTGGAGTGGAGGAAGAGCTCAATCTGGCGCCGTTGGACGACGAAGATGTGCTGGGCGTTGCCAATCGGAAGGCGGCGAAGCGGCCGGGCGAGTCGGATAAGCCGAACAAGATCCCTACCTCGCCCAGCGATCTGGCAACGTCGAGCGACGTGAAGAAATCTGGTTCCGGATCGGGCTCCGGGAAGGCCCGATCGCTGATCGAAGAAGAGCTGCACGACGCGGAATTGGAACAGATTAAACGCAAGGTTGCTCAACGGGCCCAGTTCAATCCGCTGCAACCGCCCGGCTATGTGCCGCCGACGCAGGCCACGCCATGGGGACTGTGGATTGGGGTCGGTGCGGCGGTTCTCGTCGCGCTGGTCCTGCTCTTCTTCGTGCTGCGCCAGCTCTAGCAGCGGTGTGCCACTGCTCGCGGCGGGTGTGGAGACGTCAAGTCCGACGGAAGCACTGCTTGCCTGCTCAGCTAACGTATCGTGTCGTGGCGAGCAGTGCCGTTGGCCACGTTCGCGTCCACTGGTAAGCCGCAAGCAGTGGCACACGAGCGCACGTCTGGTTGATGCTGCCGACTCCGCTGCCACTGGACCGCCAGCATCAGGCAGTTGATGCCCGAGCCGATTCCCAGCATGACAATTCGATCGCCAGCGCGCAGGCGGCCTTGTTCGACGCCCAGCGCCATCGTGACCGGCAGCGCCACAGCCCCCGTGTTGCCAAGCGTTTCGACCGTGGTGAAATCGATCGCCGGATCGAGCTTGAGCGACTCGAACATCAACTTGCGATGGGCCACGCCGACTTGATGGCAAAATGTGCGATCGATGTCGTCCGGTTCCCAACCGGCTGCGGCCAGGAAGCGCTCGAACGTCTCCACGCCCGCGGCAATGCCTTGCCGCAGGAGCATCTCGCTGTCGGTTTGCATGAACGTCTCCAGCCCGCGGCTGCGGCATAGGTCGTGCTGGCTGGTATCGCAGCGGACCATCGCCGTGGTGAGGCGATTGCCGCTCTGGCTGAGCTCGTCGTCGCAGAGAACGATCGCCGCGCTGGCCGAGCCAATCGTCAACGACGCGATGTAGTCTTTCACCGATTCGCGCGTTAACGAAAGATCGGCGTTGAGCTGTGCAATGGTGTTCTCCACCAATTCACGTCCGCACTCAGTGCCGACCACGATGCCGGCGCGAATCTGGCCGAGCTCGATCATGTTGGCCACGTGAACGATGCCGTTCAAGAGGCCGAGGCAGGCATTGGAGACATCGTAAATCGTCGCATCCGCTGGCAGATCGAGTCCGTTGTGGACACGGCAAGCGGTGGCCGGCTCGAGGAAGTCGCGGCAGACCGAGCCGTGGACGAGCGCGCCGAAGAAACGGGCGTCAATTCCACTGGCCTCGATTGCCCGGCGGGCCGACTCGATGCTGAACGTGCTGGGCCGCGTTCCAGCGGGAAAAAATCGCCGCTCGCGGATGCCCGTCATGAGTTCGAGCCGCCCTTCAGGCAGTCGCAACCGCTCATACAAAGGCGCGAGCCGCCGTTCGATTTCGGCGGTGGTGACGATCTCGTCGGGCAGCATGTAGCCGAACGACTCAAGGCAGACGCGGCGGTAATGCATGGAAGATTGTCGATTTAAGATTGAAGATTGCAGGTTAGCGGAAGGTTGGTCCCTCGGTGCGCCAAGAATTCCTGAAGATACCGCAGGTTTTCGCCAGCGTAAACGGTGCAAAATGACGCTGCGTTCGCTGTGCCGCTTCGTTATGCTGGAGCGTCATGAGGCTGGAGCAAGACAACCCGTCGGCCAGCGACGCATCGAATCTGCAGCGCGCCAAGTTACGGTGGGGCGGTGTCGTGTTCGCCCTGGTGTTTCCCACGATCATCACGTGGGGTTACTTTGTGCTGGCGGGTCGCTATTCGACCGCTGCGCAGCAAGCCACGTATCTCGCCGTGAAAAGTGTTCAATTCGGGATTCCGCTGCTTTGGGTGTGGGCCGTGTTGCGAGAGCCGCTGCGCACCGGCCGGCCGACCGCGCAGGGTCTTTTGCTCGGCGCGGGGTTCAGCGTGATTGTCGTCGGGGCCGGCTGGCTGTTGTTTGAAGGCGTGCTGCGCGATGCGAATGCTTTTTCCGGCGCGGCGGCGTTAATTCATGAAAAGATCGGCGGGTTTGGCGTCGATTCCATTTGGAAATACGCCGTGCTTGCCGGCTTTTACTCGTTGTTCCACTCACTGTTGGAAGAGTATTACTGGCGCTGGTTTGTGTTTCGGCAATTGCGGCGGCTTGTGCCGGTGTGGCCGGCGGTGTTTATTTCTGCGCTGGGATTCATGGGCCATCACGTCGTGGTGCTCGGCAAGTTTTTCGAGGAAACGCTGTGGCTGGCCTGGCTATTTTCGGCCGCTGTCGCGATCGGAGGCGTGTTTTGGGCCTGGCTGTACGAGCGAACGGGCTCGCTGTTCGGCCCCTGGCTGAGCCACTTGCTGATCGACGCGGGCATTTTTTGGGTCGGCTACGATCTGGTGCGCGAAGCAATGATCGTCGCAACGTGAGCGGCTTTCTTTATCCAACTGGCCGTTTTGCACTTTCGCCGCCCAAGTTCTACCGCATGTTGTGTGCTAGCAATGCTAGTTGCCCAAAATGAGCGGTTAACTTGTCAAGTGCTTAATCAAGTCTTAATCTATCGCCAACTTGCATTTCCACTGGCCGCTTGACACGGCCGAACGAAAAGGAGTTCTACTGGCCGGGTGAAAGGGATTTCCGGCTTCCGGGTGCTAGCCCGGAGCACGTATCAGCCAACCGGCCGATTCCAGCACGCGCGATGCTTTTCTGGTCGTGCTATGCGGGCAGTTCGCGGGCCGGAAGGCCGACTCAGCGTGGATGAATTCTAAGGACGCGTCTCGCGCGACGCCAAACAAGGGAGTGCAATGTCATGTTGAAGCCGCTCATTGGTTTGAACGCCGATTTCGTCAACGCAGCGGGGGACAAGCCGGCGTTTACCTTCGTGGCGTCGGGCTACTACGACGCGATCAGCAAGGCGGGTGGAATACCACTCATCATTCCGCCGGTCGAAGATGACCACGACCTGGAGCAAATACTCGACCAGGTGCACGGAGTTGTCTTGGTAGGGGGCGCGGATCTCGATCCGCGGCGCGACGGTTGGATGCTGCATCCGACGATTCGCCCGTTGGCTGCGCGTCGTGAATCGTTCGATCGACGCCTGATGCGGATCATCGCCGACCGTCGCACGCCGGTATTCGGAATCGGCGCCGGCATGCAACTCTTAAATGTCACGATGGGCGGCAATCTGCTGCTGCATATCGCCGAGGATCGCCCCACTGCGCTGCCGCATCACGATCCAATCGACCCGGCCCATCGGCACACGCTGGAGCTGACGCCCGGCTCGCTGATGGAACGCGTCTATGGCGATGGTGAGCTGCGCGTCAACAGCATGCACCACATGGCGGTCGACGAAGTGGCGCGCGGTTTCCACGTGACAGCCCGCTGCCCGGATGGTATCGTGGAGGCCATCGAGAGCCAGAACCCCGATTGGTTCGCCATCGGCACGCAATTCCACCCGGAAGCCGACACGGCTTCGGCCCTCGATCTGCGCGTGTTTGAGGAGTTCGTCGAGGCCGTGAAGGAATCGGCGTCGGCGATGCGCCTTGTGGCCTAGCATGAATCATTATCGCCGGTCTGATCAGACGCGGCCTGGCGCCACATGGAGCGTGGACGCCGGGCCGCTCATTTTTGCGCCCACGTCGCGTGTTCTCGTACGAGCTGAAATGTCGCCGGTGCGGATGGCGGACGATCTGCGGTCGCGACGATGCGGTTGCCAGGCTGCAACTCATCGGTCTGTTGCGGCGCGAGCCGGATCCGGACGACGACCTGGTTGCTGTGCTGCTGGTCGAGGCTGCGCCGCGGATGAGTTGCCCGATCTGCAAGGAAAAAAGGCTCTCCGCATCGCCGGCTGATGCTGGCGACGATGGCGACTGGCAGGCGGCCGTGCTGTGCGAAGTTTGCCGGGCGCCAATTCCGCCCGAACGACTCGAGGCCGTCCCGGATACGAAGCGCTGCGCGGCATGCCAGGGGAAGGCTGAGACAGGCCAACTGGCGGATGAGCCGGAATATTGCCCGCACTGCGGCGCGGTCGTGGAGATTCGAGTGAGCCGGGGCGCGGGAATCACGCGGTACAAGCGATTCTGTACCGGCGAGCCGCCCTGCCGCCTGTAGCGGGGTCCGTCTGCTCTTTGATTCTCACTCCTCGGTCCTCGCTCCTCGCTCCTCAAGTCTCGCCGATGTCTTCGTTCCAGAGCTCGGGATGCGCAGCGATGAAATCTTGCATGATGCGGTAGCATTCTTTGTTGTCGACGACTTCGATAATAACCCCGCGGGATCGAACGTAGTCTTCCGGGCCTTGGAAGGTGCGGTTCTCGCCGATGACGATCCGCGGAATGCGGTAGAGCAAGGCGGTGCCGCTGCACATGTCGCAAGGAGAGAGGGTCGAGTAGAGTACGGCCCGACGGTAATCTGCTGGTCGCAGCCGCCCTGCGTTCTCGAGGCAATCCATCTCGGCATGGAGGATGGCACTGGAGTTTTGCAGGCGGCGATTGTGGCCGCGGCCGGCGACCGCGCCATCGATCACTAACACCGAGCCGATCGGAATGCCGCCCTCGGCAAGCCCCTGGCGGGCCTCATCGATCGCCATTTGCAAGAACCTGTCCATCGCAACCCTTTAGCAGCCATTCGGTAGTGGCGATTTGCCGGTGCGGTAAGTATCCTAAAGCGGTAGACTCTTCGCGACAACACCCACATTGATTCGGCATCCGATGAGCAAGATTTTGTTGACGTGCGCCCGCCGTGCCACGATGGTCCGGTGTGTCGCCGCGATGATCGTTTTGAGTGTCGGTCCGGCCGCCGCACCGGCCAGCCAGATCAGCGACACCGACGACTTCGCCGACGTGGCCACTGCGACGATGGATTATGCCGACAAAGTCGGGCCGGAGCGGGTGTTGGTCGTGCTCGACATCGACAATACGCTGCTCGCCATGAATCAACCCTTGGGCAGCGACCAGTGGTTCGAGTGGCAGCGCTACCTCCAAGAGCAGGAGCCGCGGTCGCGAGATCTGGTGGCCGAATCGTTCGAGGGATTGCTTGAAGCGCAGGGGCTGCTTTACAACCTCGGACGGATGCATCCACCGCAGAAGAACTTGCCGGCGTTGATCAGCCGACTGCAAGGCCGCGGCGTTCGCACGTTGGTGCTGACATCGCGAGGCGATGAGTTTCGAGTCGCCGCGGAGCGCGAGCTCAATCGCAACGGTTACGACTTTTCGAAATCGGCGCTGCCGGTTGGTGATGTACCGGGCGGCCAATACTTGCCCTACGATCTCGACGAGCCGGAAGCCGACGGGCTCACGCGGCAGGAAATCACTGCATTTCGCCTGACGGACCCGCGGCCAATCAGCTACGCCAACGGCATCATGATGACTGCCGGGCAAGCCAAGGGCGCGATGCTGCTGACGATTCTGCACCGGGCGACGGTCGACGTGGACGCCATCGTTTATGCCGACGACACGATGCGTCACGTAGGCTTCGTGTTCGCCGCCATTGCGGGCAGGGGCGAGGAAATCAGCGCGTTTCACTACACGCGCGAAGACGCGCGGGTGAAGAAGTTTCAATACGGCGACAAGGAGGACGTTAGCCGCCGTTGGCGGAGGCTGAGCCACGTGCTGGAAGAAGTCTTCGAATAAGCCTACACGCGTCGAAACCTGCTGTAGGAGGCGTCTCCGACGCCGATAACGGTCACCAGTCTAGCGCGATTTCGGCGTCAGAGACGCCTCCCACAGTTAGATTTTGCTTTACATGTTCGCGGAGCTCGGCGAGTTCCCGCTCAAAGCCGCTGTTGAGAATCGGGAAGCGGCACCATGTTTTGGGGTCGAGATTCTCATCATCGACGTGAAATGAGGGGGCGTACCGCTCGCGCTTCCATTGATTGCGGCACCATAGTTGGAAGAAGCGCTCGATCCAGGCGCCCATTTGCCGCGCATCGTATTGCGTGAACAGCGGCCGCACGGTGTCGAACACCTCGACAGGCAGGAGCTTATCACGGATGGCGGCCCGCTCGATGGCGTCCAGCACGCGGTAGGGCATGAGATCGGCCTCGTCGGTCTGGCTGGCGGCGAGTGGGCGAAGCTCGGCCGTCGGCCGCAAGTTGTTGACGACGGACAACGCGGGCAGCGGGCCGACGCCGGCCGGGCCTACTGTCTCCATCCACTTCAGCCAATCCAACAGGAACGCCTTATCGATGCCGGCGATCGGTGCCAGTCCGCCGCAAGTGTCGCCGTCCATCGTGGCGTAGCCCGCGGCGGCCTCGCTGCGGTTGCTGGTGGTCAGCAACAGTGCGTGCCGCAAATTGGCCAATAACCACGCGCCGGGTCCGCGGGCCCGGGCCTGGATGTTTTGCAGTGCCAGATCGTCCTCTTGCCAGTTGAGCTCGCGGCCGACGGCCTTGGAGACGGTCTCGACATAGCCGTCCACGAGCGAATCGACGTTCCACTCGAAAAACTTTGCGCCCACGGCGTTGGCCGCCGCGCGGGCCGCGGCAAGCGTCTCCGGGCCGCTGTTGCGCGTCGATTGGTACACGCAGGTTAGCAGGCGTCCGACCAACGTACGGGCGGCCTCTCGCATGCGTGCTGAATCTTGGCCCCTAGCTCCCGGCAAAACGTCCGGCGTGAAGCGAATGTGCGACAGTTTCTTCGCCAGCGCCTCAAGTCCGAGTTCCAGCCCACCAAGTTGAACCATGAGATGAATTAGCACGACGACGGCGGATGAGTCGGCGCCGCCGCTCAGCGAGACGACGAAGCCCCGTGTGCGGCTCTTCCGCAAGTAATCGAATAGGGCGAGCGGCACCGAGCGGGCGAACTCTTCTTCCTTCTGATGCGGGCCGGTCTCCCACTCCGGGTGCCCTGGAACGCGCACGGCAACCGATAGTGACGAGGCCGTGTCCGCCGCCGCTTGGACGGTCACGCTGCCCACCGGCTCAGCGGCGTCGGGATAGTCGAACGGCGCCACAACCAATCCAAGTTCGTCGTCGCTCGATGGTCGTGTGCTGACTTCGGGAAAGCTCTCGGCTTTGGCCCGGCGCGTGCTGGTGACATCGACGACGGCCGTGGTGAGCAGCCAGTCGGCGAAGGAGAACCGCGGGCCGCGGGCCAGCATTTTGCCGCCCATCGCCAGCAGCGTGCCGCCGTCGTAGATCGAGCGGCCGGCCTCGTTGCCGAGCAGGTTGCAATAAGCGTAGCTGACGCAGAATGCCCGCGAGCCTTCGAGCACGAACCGCTCGCGAATCAGTTGCTTGGCGAACGCGAAATGGCTGGCGCTGGGATTGAGGATCACGTCGGCGCCGCGCTGCGCCAGGCGTGCGCCCGTGCGGTCGGCGACCCAGGCATCGCGGCAGATTTCCAGGCCGACTCGCACGCCGCCGCAGTCGAACAGCAAGTCGCCGATCGGGCATTGTTGGCCGGCGATTTCGAGCGAGCCGACTTCACCAGCCGGCCAGCGTCGAAACCAGCGGGGCTCGTAGTGAATGCCGTCGCCCGCCAGGTGCTGTTTGGCCACGATGCCCAGCAGCCGGCCGTCGCACGCCACGGCTGCGGCGTTGTACACCGCGCCCTCGAAAAAGACGGGCAGGCCCAGGCAGGCGACCATTTGGGCCGTCTCCGGCAGCAGCTCCTCAAGCAGCTCCAGCGCCCTCTGCTGCACGCCGGCGGAGAAGAACATGTCCTCACAACCGTAGCCGGTGATGCACAACTCCGGCAGGCAGAGAATGCCGACGCCGGCTTGGCGCGCAGCAGCAATTGCGCCGCGAATATTCCGGCAGTTGGTGTCCCAAGCCATCGGCGTCTGGTTCAACGCCGCGGCGCCTAAACGTATTCGATTCATGTGTCGCGATTTAGCATTGCCAGCCGCAGCAGATTGAGTGCCTGCTTTGCCGATCGAGTTTTGGTGATCGCCGGATGGCTTGCCAATGGAAAGCCCTTCACTCTTACATTGTCGCTTCTGGCGAGTGCTACGTGGAGTGTACCGGTCATTTCCCTGCCATGCGGGCCAGGAGCGGCGTCGGGCAGTTGTGGATCGCCATCGGGAAACGCCGCAATGCCCAGCCCATAATCGGCACCGATTTTTTCACGAACGGAGGTGGCCATCGCCGACGCCATTTCCGCCGTCGCAAAGGCTGTGGGCGCTAGCTCAATGTTCAAAATGTTCTTCAGCATGGCGACATCGCGGACGATGACCCCGCCGCCAAAACAATTGCTGCCGGTGGCTGCCTCGGACAGCCATTGCGACACGAGACCATCGGTTGCCCACTCGGCGACTGCTACAGTCTGGCGCCGCTCTTTGAGCAAGCGCACTACCGCGTGCTCGATCTCGTCATCCTCCTCGCCGAACACCATGACGCCGAGTATCTCGCGAATCTGAGCGACAGTTGGCGCGATTGCCCGCAGGCAAGTCGCCTCGTTCGGTCCGCTGGCCGTGATGCGGAGCGTGATGGTCGCGTCGCTCACGGTGATGCCTACGAGCGGCTCGCGTTTGCGGCGGATCATGTCGGGCAGCATGGCTTCGATGTCGCTTTCGCCGGCGCCGAAGCATTTGATCCGCCGGTGGCAAATAATGCGGCCAGACGGCACGGCGGCTGCAATGGCCGGTCCCACCGTCGCCTGCCACATCTGGAACATCTCAGCGGGAACGCCCGGCAAAGCGAAGACACGGCATGGCGGGCAGCACGAGCGTGGCACGGAGAGGTCAATCCCCGGCGCGGTGCCGTGTGGATTGGGCACCACTCGCGCGCCGTGCGGGAATTGGGCTTGCCGGACATTTTGTTCCGGCATTGAGCGGCGGCGGCGGGCAAACAGGTTGCGGATGTGCGTCAGTGCGGCCTCGTCCTGAACAAGATCGACGCCCGCCGCCACGGCAATCGCTTCGCGAGTGAGATCGTCGGCCGTTGGGCCGAGGCCACCAGTACTGACCACTAAGTCGGCACGATTGATGGCCGTGCGGAATGCGGCGACGTTCGTCTCCAGGTCGTCGCCCACCGTGGTGTGAAAGGCGACAGGCACTCCCAGCTCACCCAGCCGCAGGCTGAGCCATTGGGTGTTTGTATCGAGGCTTTGGCCACTGGTCAGCTCGTCGCCAATGGCAATGATCTCGGCACGCATGATCGGGAAAGGAGCGAGGAACGAGGATCGAGGAACAGGGCTTTTAGCCACGATGCTACGCATCGCTGGGTTATTGGCCCTTCTGCTTGATTCTCGCTTGGCAGAACCGCCACGCCCAGGGGTGATGTGGGCGGAGACTACCCGGAGAAAGAGATACCCCACCCGACGCGCGGGCCGTGGTGATGGTGGCGATGGTGGTAGTGGAAGTGCGGCGGCGGGTAGTAGTAGGGCGGGCCGTAGTGGTATTCCTCAATGATGACCGGCCCAGTCGGCGGGGCGACGACGCGCGTGGGGGCCTGGGCCACGCGCGGCGCCTGCATGGATTGAATTACGTCGCTCGCGACGCCTTGTTGCGTCAAGTAGATCACATCCTGCGCGGTGACTGGCTGCGCCATTCCGGAATTATTCACGTAGTTGGCGATGAGTCGGGGATCGACGCCGGCACGGCTCATGGCCACCACTTCGCCGACGGTCGCCTGGCCTTGCGCAACAGGCCTGCCGAGTTGTGCGGCGATCTCGGCGCGGTTGCGGGCTTCGATGTCGTCCAGGGCGCCGCCGATCGCTCCGCCCGTGAGCGCACCGATGCCGGCGCCAATGGCCGCTCCGCCGGCGGTTTCACCCACCGCGTCGCCGATGAGCGCTCCGACGCCCGCACCGGTCAGTCCACCGGCCAACGCGCCTTGATCGGCGTAGTAGGGCGACTGGCAGCCGGCGATGGCGGTGAGAAGACAACAGGCAACGTAGCTGCGAACGCAGATCTTGAGAGCGAAATCACTCAGCATTGGTTGGTTCCGTCCATGCCGTGGGCAGGAACGACGGCCTGCCAGCGCGGGAAGTGGCGGCCTGTGCGGGGGAGGTGAAAGTGGCCGCAGATCGTCGCAGCGGGCGATTTCGCCGTCAAGAGAAATCGCCGCGATGCATGCTGCTAGCGGGCGAGAATGGTGGGATTCGACGACTACACGGCGAGCGGCACTAGTTCGGCTTGGCAGCCGACGCTAAGGCTATTTGGGATCTGGATCCTCTGGCTCTCGACTCTTCTCCGCTGCGCGCCAGGTGCGCCATTTGGCGACGGCCGCGGCCCGCTGCTCGTCGCTCTCGCGATGGAGTGTCTGCAACTGAAAGGTCCGCTGGGGCTGCAGCCGTGCGTGGACGTAACCATAATCGGCCGGGCGCTGCCCGGTGAGATGGAGCATGACAACGAGGGCGACGTCGCGAAGCTGCACGCTGGCCGCCGGTTGGCCCGGCACCTGGCCTTGGATTGGCAGGCAAACGGCTGTGTCCTCAAGCAGCGGTTCTAATCGCTGTACGTGCTCTCGCTGGCCAAACTGCCCGACGAACAGCACGGCAAAGGCGCGAGTAGGTGGCGGGACGCTCACGTATTTTGGATCGTCGCTTGCCACGGCCAATGCCAGCGGCAAGGCCTCTTTTAGATCGATCATCGAGGCGAGATTCAATCGCCGGGCGAGAATAAGCTCGCTTTTGTTGGGGCAGTGAAGAATCCAATTGCTGACCAGCCGGCGGACCGTGTTCTGTGTGCCGCCGCCTGCCAGCGTCTCGCGAATGGGCGGTCGTTGGATCAAGTTTTCGACAAGCATCGCGCCACGGTCGGAAACGTTCATGTCCGCCGCTGTTCCCAAAAAAAGCATCGCCGCACAACTGCCCAGCGGCGGAGCGCTGCGCTCAGCGGCTGTGGTTGGCCACTGCACGAGCCGCATCAAGCGATCCTCCCAAATTTGTTCCGGCGACTGGGTGGACACGCCAAAAACGGTCGAAAGGAGCGGTCCCTCGTGGCGCTGCATTTCGACGAACAGCGCGCGGGCAGCCGAATCGCCGCCAACCGACGCGCGATATTTTTCCCAGCCGGGAAGCGTCAGGCCGCGGCGGCCGTCGGTGTCGGCGGCGAAGGCTTCCAGGCGGCGGTGGAACTCGCTTTGATCGATCAGGGATACCAGTCGCCGAGCGGCCGCGCGGGTTTCCGGGTCTGGCCCCTCCGCAACAGCCACGAGCGGTGCCCGGGCCGACATGCCGGCCGCCAACAACCGAGAGGCCGCCGCCTGACGAATTGTGAACGCGTCGTGGCTCAGTTCGGCGATCCACCGATCGAGTTGCTCCGTGGTGGGGAATTCAAACGCGGCGGCGGTTTCGCTCGATTGAGCCGATGGCTGAGCGATCTTCTCCGCGGTTTCCTGGCCTGACGCGGGTTGGGGCGCAAAGAACGCAAATGTGATGACCGATAGCAAGCAGCAACTGGCCAGCAGGCGTCGCCCGGCATGGGCTGCGGCCGAGTGGCGAATATCAGAGAGGCGATGGAATGAAGGCACGGTAAACCAAGGGCAAGTGGCGGATTGCGATGGGAGCAGGTCGGACCTTCGCCTTATGGTACGTCACCATGCCCGGCCCGGCCACTCTGACGACTTTACGCAATTCGCAGGCGGCACAAGTGTCACTTGAAGATTTACACGACCGGTGCTTGTGTGGGGCAGGTGCCAGTAGTAGAATTGAGGACACTCGGGATTTGTGGCCGCTTGCAGCCGAACCTGCTAAAGAGCCAACGTCGCGACGCGGGCGCTTGCCTGAGAAGCCCATCGCACGTCTTTCGCACAACCAGGACGCAACGAACCGCAATCGCCGAGGCATCGGTGCTGCGGTTTTTTGTTGCGCCGAGGGCTGTAGCCGGCCTCTGTGAGGCCGGCCTGTATGACCGGGGTCACAGCCCCCGGCTACAGAATACGACCTCCGCCGTTCGGAGTTTATAGATGAGTATTACGCAAATGACCAAACCTACCGACGATCAGGCGCTGCCGGATTCAACGGCCGACGCGCAAGCACCGCAGTTCTCGACGTTGAGCGTCCACGGTGGTGAGCTCCGGCACAAGCCCGGCGACTCGATCACCGACCCGATCTTCTGCGCATCGACCTACACGTTCGCCGACACGCAGTCGGTGATCGATTACATCGAGGAGCGGCAGCCGCGGGAGGAGTACGGACGCTACGGCAATCCGGGCGAGCGGGTGGCCGAGCGGAAGCTGGCCGCTCTGGAAGGCGGCGAATCGGCGGTGCTATTTTCCAGCGGCATGGCGGCGATCGTCGGCCTCTTGATGGCCAAGCTCAATGCCGGCGATGAGGTGATTTTTTTTGACGAGTGTTATCACCGCAGCCGCGAGTTTTGCGCCAAGCACCTGTCGCGATTCGGCGTGACGACGCTGCAGGTGCGCGCGTGCGATTACGACGCGATGGAGGCGGCCATCACGCCCAAGACGCGGCTTTTGATCAGCGAGTCGCCTACGAATCCGCACCTCAGCATTGTCGATCTGGAGCGTTTCGGCGCGATCGGCCGCAACCACGGGATCGAGACACTTATCGACGCCACGCTGGCCACGCCGTACAACCTGCGGCCGATCGAGTACGGAGTCGATTACGTGCTGCATTCCGTGACCAAGTACCTGGCGGGGCACAATGACCTGTTGGCCGGAGTCGTGATCGGTTCGGCGAAAAAGATGGAACCGATCCGAAACTTGCGCGGGATCATGGGCGCGGTGAACAGTCCGCAAAACTGTTATTTACTTTGTCGTGGCCTGAAGACCTTTGAGCTGCGGATGCAGCGGCACAACGAAAACGGCCAGCGCGTGGCCGAGTACCTGGCGTCGCATCCGCGCGTGGAGAAGGTTTACTATCCTGGCCTGAAGTCGCATGTGTACCACGACCTCGCACGCCGGCAGATGCGCGGCTATGGCGGCCTCGTGACATTCCTCATCAAGGACGCCGATTGGCGGGCCACGGCCGACATCGTGGATGCGGTGCGGATTCCGCGAATCGCTCCGAGCCTGGGCGGCGTCGAGTCGCTGATCGAGCAGCCGCTGGTGATGAGCTACTACCAGTGCACGCCGGAGGATCGCCGCGCTTACGGCATCACCGACAACATGATCCGGCTGGCATGCGGCATCGAAAACGCGGATGACCTCATCGCCGACCTGGCCCAAGCACTTAAAGCCACCGCGTGAACGCGCTCCTTTGGTACGTTGCCGGGTTGGTCGTGTCCTTTGCAATCGCCTGGGTCGCGGCGCTGCTTCAGCTTTCGGGGTACGCGCCGGTCGGCATCGTTTCGCTCGGCGTCGGCTTGGCTTTGGGCGCAGCACTGCACGTTCTAGCCGCGACCCTGCGGGTCGCCGGCCACAGGCGGCACGTCGTCGGCACTGTTGTTTTGGCCCTCGTCACCGTCCTGGCCCAACACGCTTGGCTCTACGGCGATTTCAGACGACAATGGCACGAGGCGCGGGCGAGATCGCCGGAGGTGGCGCTATTCCGGCCCGAATCGCCGTGGTCGCCACGCGAGTATTTCTCGCATGAAGTGTCGCCGCAGCGGGTCGTGTTATGGTGTGTTGATGCGGCGCTTATCGTCACCGCCGCGGTGGGCGCCATTGCGATGTTGGAGCGCAAGCGACCGTGAATTCGGCCTTGCGGCCGACGCTAATATTGCTGAACCCTGAACCTACTCGCCATGCCCATCCTCGGCACCGGCATCGACATCGTGGAATGTCTGCGGATCGCGCAGATGATCGAGCGCCACGGCGAGCTGTTCATTACGCGCGTCTACACGGATCACGAGATCGAATACTGCAGCGGGCGCAAGGCGGCGACGCAGCACTATGCGGGCCGCTGGGCCGCCAAGGAAGCGGTCTTAAAAGCGCTCGGCACGGGCTGGCGCCGCGGCATCAGTTGGCGCGACATCGAAATCCGCAATGACGACAGCGGGGCGCCCACGGTGAAGCTGCGTGGCGGCGCTCGCGACGTGATGGAAGCCGCTCACATCGCCCGCCTGCACATCACTATATCCCACTGCCGGAGCTTCGCGGTGGCGTACGTCGTGGCCGAAGGCGAGGAGTAGAATTGACGGCTTCGTTTTTGACTCGATGACAGATAAACTGGTAAGATAGACGAGTTCTATTAGGGAGTGAATCGCGATGGCCGCTAATCTATCGTCTCATGAGATAATTGCCTCGGCACTACAGTTGCCTTTAGCTGAGCGCGAACGGATCGTCGAAGCCTTGCAGGAAAGCCTCAACGACGAAACGATCGATCACGGTCCAGAGGAACCTGCGGACAAAGTGGAAGCTGCGTGGAGCGAGGAGATCGCCCGCCGCATCGCAGATATTGACTCGGGCCGAGTCAAAACAATCCCCGCCGAAGAGGCCGAACGGATGATTCGAGGCGATGCCCGCCCAGATATTTGAATATCACCCCCGAGGCGATCAAAGAAGCTTGGGAAGCTTTCGACTGGTACGATGAACGCAGTGAAACAGCCGCCGAAGACTTTTGGCAAGAGCTTCGCCGCGCACGTCAATCGGTGACTCGCCATCCACAGTCGTGGACTCCTTATCTGCATGGCACGCGATGCTTCAAACTGGATCGTTTCCCATACGCCTTGGTATATATCGAGCGAGCTGATTGAATCATTGGGATGGCAGTCGCGCACTTGAAACGACGCCCCGGTTACTGGCGCGAGAGACTGGCCGATTAAACCGGCTATTCCCGATGGCCGCCGCATTTCACTAAGGACTCGACGCCTTCTTTTTCGGCGATTTGGCCGCGGATTTGGCCGTGCGGCGTTTAGTGGCCGATTTCTTCGGCGCTGCAGAGGCGGCCTTGGCGGTTTTTCTCTTCGCCGATTTGCGTTTCGGCGGGCCGGCGGCGGCACGGGCGGCTAAAAGGTCGAGCGCTTCTTGGAACGTAAGTTCTTCGGGCGAAGTGCCTTTGGGAAGCGAGGCGTTGGTCTCGCCGTCGGTGACGTACGGGCCATAGCGGCCATCGAGGAGCTGCACTTTTTGGCCGCTGATGGGCGAGGCGTCGAACACCTTGAGCGGCTCGCGTTTGGCTCCGGCACGGCCGCGGCCGTGGGTCTTGGGTTGGGCGAGCAGGTGGACCGCCTGTTCGAGCGTGACGTCGAGCGGCGACACGTCGGCGGGCAGCGACCGCGTTTCCTCGCCGGATTTCACGTACGGCCCGAAACGGCCGTTGTGGGCCATCACCGGTTCGCCCGTTTGCGGATGACTGCCCAAGTTGCGCGGCAGCGACAGCAGCTTCAACGCCGTTGGCAAATCGACGTCCGCCGGGTTCATGCCCTTCAAGAGCGATGCGTTCTTGGGCTTCTCTTCGTCATCGGGACTTCCGAGCTGCACGTACGGGCCAAACCGGCCAACCTTCAGATACACGGGCTTGCCCGTTTGTGGGTCGGTTCCCAGCGGCTCTTCGCCCTGCTGTGCCTGGTCGAGCAGGCTCAGGGCCACCTCGAGCGTTACTTCATCGGGCGGCGTTTCTTCGGGGAGCGAGGCCGTGCGATCGCCTTGCTCGATGAACGGCGAATATCGGCCGACGCGCACGTACACGGGTTCGCCGCCTTCCGGCGTGCCGATCCAGATGCGACTCACATCGCGGGCGTCGATCTGTTCGCCTTTGTGCTCCAGTTGCGGCTTGAGGCCGGGCGAGCCGTTGCCGAAGTAGAACGCACTGAGATAGTCAACGCATTCCTGCTCGCCGCGGCTGATCGCATCGAGATCGTCTTCCATTTTGGCCGTGAATCGGTAATCGACCAAATTGGCAAGGTGCTGCTCCAGCAACTGCACCACGGAGAACGCCACCCAGGTGGGCACGAGCGCGCCGCCTTTTTTGAAGGCGTAGTTGCGGTTCTGGATGGTGTCGATGATCGAGGCGTAAGTGCTCGGCCGGCCGATGCCGCGTTCTTCGAGCGCTTTGGTAAGCGCGGCTTCCGTGTACCGGCCGGGGGCCTGGGTCGTGTGTTCCTTCGCCGTCATGTCGAGGCACTTGAGCAACTCGCCGACGTCCACGTGCGGCAAAACGATCTCCTGATCGGCCAGCTCGGCCTCCGGCGAATCGCTGCCTTCGACGTAGGCCCGCAGATAACCGGGGAAGTCGATCGTCTTGCCGCTCACCTGGAAGACGCAGCCCTCGCCTTCGATGGTGACGGTGATGCGGCGGCCGCGGGCATCGGCCATCTGGCTCGCCATGGTGCGCTTCCAGATCAGCTCAAAGATCTTGAACTCGTCCGCGTTCAGCTCGTTGCGCAGGATGCCCGGCAGCTCGAAGGGATGACCGGCGGGGCGAATGCCTTCATGTGCTTCCTGCGCGTTTTTGACAGTCGATTTATAGGTGCGGGGCTCGGCCGGCAAATATTCGTTGCCGTATTCTTCGGCCACCAGCCGCCGCGCGTCCTCGACCGCGACCTTGGCCAGGTTCGTCGAATCGGTCCGCATGTACGTGATGTGGCCGTTCTCGTATAGGCTCTGCGCGACCTGCATGGTGCGGCGGGCGGTGAAGCCAAGCTTGCGATTCGCTTCCTGCTGAAGCGTGCTGGTCGTGAACGGCGGATACGGCCGCGACGTGTATGGTTTTTCTTCGACATTCCCCACGCGGAACTGGCCGCGGCGAATCCGTTCGGCGAGCGCCGCTGCGGCCGGGCCATCAAGCAGCATCAGCTCGGCGTTCTTCAGCTTGCCCGTCGAGGGGTCAAAATCCTTGCCGGCGGGGATGCGGCGGCCGTCTACCGAAACGAGTTCCGCCTTGAGCTCTTGGCCGTTGGATTTTGCGAATTGTCCGATTAAGTCCCACCAGGTTGCGGAGACGAAGGCCATCCGCTCGCGTTCGCGCTCGACGAGCATCCGCACGGCGACGCTCTGCACGCGTCCGGCCGAGAGCTTTGGCCGCACCTTGCGCCACAACAGCGGCGAGACTTCGTAACCGAACAGCCGGTCGAGGATCCGCCGCGTTTCCTGGGCGCGGACCAGGCCGTCATCCACGTCGCGGGGCGAATTGAGTGCCTCCTGGATCGCGTCCTTCGTGATTTCGTGGAACACGAGCCGGTGGACGGGCACTTTGGGCTTGAGGATCTCGAGGAGATGCCAACTGATGGCCTCGCCCTCGCGATCCTCGTCGGTGGCCAGATACAAGGCGTCGGCCGTTTTAAGCCGCTCTTTGAGGAGCTTGATTTGCTTGCTCTTGCCGGGCGGAATGATGTAAATCGGCGTGAAGTTGTCGTAGACGTTCACGCCGAGGTTCTTCCAGGGCTCGTCCTTGTATTTTTCGGGTATCTGACTTGCGCCCTGCGGCAAATCGCGGACGTGGCCAATGCTGGCTTCGACCGTGAAGCCGCGGCCCAATAATTTGCCGATAGTCCGCGCTTTGGCTGGTGATTCAACAATCACCAGGGCGTGGCCTTGGTCCGCGGACGCCGGTTTGGATGCCTTACGTTTTGCCATACTCGTATGCAAATCGGCTTAAAACTGCGATGCCTAGGAAAAATAGGTTGTTCGTTTGGATGAATTCGTCTGTCGTCTCTGTTCTACGTTGCCGTTAACGGAATGTCCGCGAGTTCCGGTGCGATCGAACTGTAGTGCAAAACCGGCGTATTCTTTTCATGCGGACCTTTTATGGCAAGCCAGCCGGAGCGGTAATTGGCGTCCGCTGAGACTTGTCATTCTGGACGACACTCCCTGTTGGGATTGCATTTACGTCGATTCAGCATAGAATCACGGGCTTCCCGGGACGCGGCCAAGCCGTCCATGATTACTTGCGGGCCGGTACAGGTGTCAAGACGGTCCGCCGCCTTACCGCTGTTCTTTGTCTGCCCTGACCCCTGATCCCTGACCCCTGACCCTCCGCCGCATGGCCAGTCCATTTCGCATTTTTCGGAAGTACCAGAAGACGCTGTTGGTCGTCGCCGGCGTCATCTTGATGTTTGTGTTCGTGATCGGCGACGCGCTGGTCGGATACCTGGGCGGATCCCGGCGTGGGCGCGGCGACGCGACGATCGACGCGGACGCAGTTGCCGTGCACTGGGACGACGACAGCCTCACGAATCGCCAGTTGCATAACCTGGTGATGCGGCGGGGGATTCTCAACGGGTTTATCCAGGGCGTCGAATTCGAAGGACGGCGCGCCGCGTTCGAGGCGGGGATCGAGCCGCGGAACCTGCGCGTCGAGCCGATTCTCGGACCCGAAACGCCGCAACAAGGGGTCGAACGCTCTGTCGTGCAAACGCGGCTGTTTGCCGAGGCGGCGCGCAAGGCTGGCATGCGGATCAGCGACGACACGATTGTTCAGTATCTCGATGAGCTGGGCCGCGGCAGGGTGACGCGAGATGACATGCGGGCGATGCTCAGCCGCATGCAATCGGGAGGATCGGGCGCGTCGATCGATTACGTGATCGAAGCCCTGCGCGAGGAGATGCTGGCCCGCAACTTCATCGCCAGTCACCAGTTCGCGTTCGACACCGTCACGCCGCAACAGCGGTGGGAAGATTGGCTGAGCGTCAACGATCGCGTCGTCATCGAGGCGGCGGCGATCCCGATGGAGCGGTTCCTGGTCGACGTGCCGGAACCGACGGACGCCGAGCTCGTGGCGTTCTTCGACAAACACAAGAACCGTGAGCCGCAGCCCGATTTTATCGGACAGATGGAGCTGCCCTCCGCAACGCCCGGCTTCCGCGTTCCGCGCAAGATCGACGTGCAGTTCATTCGGGCGAACTATGATCAGTACCTGTCGAAGCTCGAGGGCGAGATCCGCGACGAGGAAGTCCAGAAGTATTACGACGAAAACAAAGACCCCCTGTTCATCAAGGCCGACACGGGCCTGATTGACGCATCGAGTGAGGACGAAGACGCACAACGCGAAAGTGACGCGAAGACCGAGGAAGCCGCGGAGGAAGCGCCAGGCCAGACGCCGTCCGGCGAAACGACGGACGAGACGAGCGGAGAAGAGGGCGCGATTGACACAGAGACGAACGATTCCGTTGAAACGTCAGATGCCGAGCAAACAGACGGGCAAACCCCGCCGCCAATGCCGGAGGAAACTGCTCCCTCGGACGGGCCCGGCGCCGAAGCCGCGCCAAACGAAGGCGACCAGTCGTCGCGTAAGATGCGCTCGAATGGCAAACTGTTTCGGCTGGCTGCCTTTTTACAAGAAGCGGATGCGGAAAATGCGCCGCCGGGTGAAACCGAGGCGGCCGATCCAGCGGCCGATGTCGCCGAAAACGCCTCAGCCGATGCCGCCGCGCCCACTTCAGAGAGCGCTCCGTCGGCCAGTGCTGAACCGCCGGCCGAGAAAGCTGATGCCGCGGAGCCCGCGGCCGAAACTCCGGCTGCCACGCCAGCCGCTGAGGAAAAGCCGAAGGAGTTTCAGCCGCTGGAGGAAGTCCGCGATGTGATCCGCCGCGAACTCGCCGGGCGACGGGCGGCCGAGCAATTGAATGAGCTGATGAATCAATTGGCCAGCGAACTCAATTCCGAATTCAACACGTACTTTGGCCAGGTGCTGAATGCTCAGGCGGAAGAAAAAGCGCCCCCCTCGCCGCCACCAGCGCTGGCGGATCTGGAGCCGTTAGCGAAGAAACACGGGCTTGAACATGGCAAAACCGGTCCCGTGTCGTTATTGGAATTGCGGGACTTGGTGGTGGGCAAATCGGGAAACAGCGATACGGGCGTCGCTTTGTGGCAGGATTTGTTTCTCAACCGCGATTGGGAGCTCTATCAGCCGATCATTACGGTCGACGTGGACGGCAATCGCTTTCTCGCCATGAAGACCAGCGACACGCCGGGCCGCGTGCCGGATTTGGCCGAGGTGAAGGAGGAGGTCGTGCGGGCCTGGAAGCGCGAGCAAGCCGCCGAGCTGGCGCGCAAGTACGCGGAGGAGCAGGCCAAGAAAGCGCAGGAGTCGAGCTCGACGCTGGCCGATTTCTTTGCCGGCCAGGAATCGGTGGAGATCCTGCGGACCGATCCATTCTCTCACTACACGGGCGGCGACGTGGCGTTCGTCAACGGCCAGTATCAGCAGGAGCCGTTCCGGCTCAGCGAACCGGACGGCGTCGTGGCCCCCGGGCCCGATTTTCTGCAGCGCGTGTCTGAACTGAAAGACGGCGAGATCGGCGCGGTGTTGAATCACGACCACTCGGTTGCCTACGTGGTTCGGATCGTCGAGCACCAGGACTCGCCGGACGAGCTGCGCAGCGCGTATCTGTCGGAAGCCAATAGCTGGCCCGGCCTGCGGATCATGACCGGCACGCACGCGCGAGTCGCCGCGGCCCACCTGGTGAACGACATCGTGACGAGCGCCGGCCTGACCTGGGAACGGCCGTTCGACCAGCCCGCGCAGGACGAAGAAGAGGCAGGTTAAGGCACGCCTGTCGCGTTCCTGCTCAGTGCGCTTGAGCAGTTAGCTGTATTAAGCTCGCCGCCTTAGGAGCATATTGCTTCATTCCGCGCCCTCAACAATACTACGGTGTCGCCAGACTGGGTGGTTTTCTGTAGGGGCGACAGGTCGCATCTATTCTTCCACCGCGTTGCGTCTATGGGAGGTCCGCTTGAACGCGCTAGTGCTCAGCGGCGGGTCTGTAAAGGGGGCGTTTCAGGCCGGTGCCCTGCCGGTAGTTTTTAGTAAGGGCTACGTGCCCGAGTACATTTGGGGCGTTTCGATTGGCGCATTGAATGGGGCGTTTCTCGTTGATCGGGCGGGCAGAGCCGCCTCGACGGGACTGACTCCGAATTGGCACCACATTGGAGATGATTTAAAAACGTTTTGGCAGACAAATGTAACAAAGCCGGACGATCTTGTTACCAAAAGGATCTTTCCTTTGGTACCCAGCTTGTGGGGCAGTTTCAACGGGCTGCTCGATACGACCAAGCTTCAAACTCTCGTAAGAAGAACTCTCGACGAGAAGTATCTAGTACAATCGCCTTGCGGTTACGCTGCGGGCGTTGTCGACCTGATCGAAGGCAGTTATTTCAACGCGGACCTGACGACGGCGAAGCTGCTCGATCACATCATCGCAAGCACGTCGATTCCGGTGACCATGCCGTTAGTGAAGCAGGGCACCACGTGGCTGGCGGATGGTGGAGTCAGGGATATTGCGCCTTTAAGGCATGCCATCGACGCAGACGCGAGCAGAATCGTCGTGATCGCTTGTCAGGCAAAGAAGCTCGAGGCGAAGACGTTCAACCCCGGGAATCCCGTGGCGCTGCTGGAGCGCGTGATTGAAATTCTCACTGATGAAATACTGCAGAATGATTTGACGACGCTGGAGTGGATCAATCTGCATTGTCCGAAAAGCGGCACGCCAGTTGCTAGCGGCCCATTCAAGGGCAAGCGCTATATTCCAACGACGGTGATTCGGCCGGAAAAGAACCTCGTTATCGATATCACGAAGTTCACGAGCGCGGACATCTCGCAGCTAATCAAGGAAGGTGAAGCGGCCGCAAAAAAAGCATCGCTCCCGTAGTGCCGCAACCGGGTTGTTTTTCCCCGCGCCGCCCCTGAACTGCCTTCCAGATCAACGGCATTCGTTTAAAAGTCGGTGGCCAAAAAAGACATCACACGGGTATGGCTTTGCCTATAAAAGACCGTATGCCCAAAAAAGAACTAAGTTGCCCAAATAATCAGGAGCCGCGTCGAGACAGACGTCGCAGCATTCGCCGCGTTTTAGAGGAGCGCCCCGCCGCTCGATACAGATTTTCTTGACTCTTGGCGCAGAGACGATCACGCTAATGATCGCAAACCTAGGAGCCATCCCGTGACAGTCTGCATCGCTGCAATCTGCCAAATATCAATTGAACAGCAAATAGTTATCGGGGCGGCCGATCACAAAGTTACGGCAGGCGACATTCAATTTGAGCCAGACACGCAGAAAATCTATTACTTCAATTCTCACGGGGGAATTATTGGATTGATGGCCGGAGACTTGGCAGCCCAAAAGGAAATCTGCGATTGTGTCTGGTATCGCCAACCGCAAAGCGTCCGCGAGGCGGTGCGATTTTATTGTCGTGAGCTTGGCGAATTCAACAAAAGACAAGCCGAGCAAATTGTCCTCGCCCCGCTTGGGTTAACGATGGAATCTTTTCTGCAAGACCAGCAGCGCATGTCGCCAGATTTCGCTGAACAGATTCGGTATGACATGCGCCAAGAGCGGGCGGAAATTGAAACGATTATTTGCGGTGTCGATGTTAGCCGCGTTGCGCAGATTTACACGGTCGAGCCGGACGGGCGGTCATCGTGCAACAACTCGACAGGCTTTACCGCTATTGGTGACGGGGCCAATCATGCGCTATCGCAGTTTATGTTCGCACGATATACGCCGCGGACGCTGATGTCGCATGCCTTAATGCTCACCTATACGGCAAAAAAACGCGCCGAAGTCGCGCCGGGAGTGGGCAGGGACACCGATCTTTTCTTTGTTGCGGATAGGGGCTTTTCTAATTTCCACGAGCCAATTGTGGGTGGATTGGAGGATGCATTTCAGCGAATGCGCCAAGCACAGGAGACGGCAATGGAAGAATCGAACCGTTTTCTGGACGACTTCATGGCGCAGCTAGTTGCAAAGGGCGGGGAGCAAGCACAGGCACCGGAACAGCCTCCCCCGCCGCCGCCGGTAGAGGAAGGGAAAACTCCCCCTAAGCGGAAACCGCGTAAGCGCAAATAGGAGGCTCTATTTTCGCTTCGAAAGCACGTTCGCCATGTTCAAGGCCAAGTTTGGCGACGGCGTTCGCAGCAAAACGGAAGTGGCCATGCGCAACGAAGTGTTGGCCAAGATTCTCTGCCACAATATCTGCTGCCTCATTTGCGCAATGTATGAATTGGGAATTGACCCCGTGTTTTGGGGCCGGCCAGCGAGTGCTATTTAAGAAAGTCCGCAATAGTTGACGAATCTTCCTTGGACAACGCGCGCGGTTTCATTCGCTTTGTAATTTTCGATAGCGCCTTTAATTGTTCGCGCGCCTGGAAAAGGGGACAGGCACATTTTGCTCCGAAGACTGCGCAAAATGAGCCAGTCCCCGCGGTTCTGAAACTGGTTCTAGTGGGATGGTCAACTCTATTTTATCGGCGCGGCGAAGGAATACAAAGCCGCATACGGAAGCGAGCAAAGCGGCTGCACTGGGGCGGACGGCTGACGAAGTGAGCCTGCTACAGTCACCCCTCCCTTAATCCCTCCCCATCGAAGGGGAGGGAAATCCAATTAGCGTCGCGGCTTGAACACCACGGCGGCCAGGGGCGGGAGGGTGACTTCCATCGAGGCGGGGCGGCCGTGACTTTCCAGGGGGACGGCCTGGATTCCGCCGCCGTTGCCGAGGTCGCTGCCACCGTAGAACGTCGAGTCGCTGTTCGAAATCTCTTCGAACCAGCAGGCCTCGGGCACGCCGATCTTGTAGCCAATTCGCGGGACCGGGGTGAAGTTGCAGCAGATGATGACGTAGTCCAGCGGGTCGCGGGCCTTGCGGATGAACGCGACGATGCTGTCTTGCCAGTTGTGGCAATCGATCCACTCGAAGCCGAACCACTCGAAATCGACCTGGTGCAGAGCTGGCTCGCGGCGGTAGAGGGCGTTGAGGTCGCCGAGGTAGCGCTGGACGCCCTGGTGCGAGTTCCATTGCAGCAGGTGCCACTGCAGCGATTCGTTGTAGTTCCACTCGTTCCACTGGCCGAAGTCGCCGCCCATGAACAGGAGCTTCTTGCCAGGGTGGGTCCACATGTAGCCGTACATGAGGCGGAGGTTGGCGAACTTCTGCCACAGGTCGCCGGGCATCTGGTCCAAGAGCGAGCCTTTGCCGTGGACGACTTCGTCGTGTGAGAGCGGCAGGCAGAAGTTTTCGGTGAACGCGTAGATCAGCGAGAACGTCAGCTCGTCGTGATGGTACTTGCGGTGGATCGGTTCTTTGTGCATGTACTCGCGGGTATCGTTCATCCAGCCCATGTTCCACTTGAGCGAGAAACCGAGGCCGCCGAGGTAGGTGGGGCGTGAGACGCCGGTCCACGCCGTGGACTCTTCAGCGATCGTCAGCACGCCCGGGTATTGCAGATGGACTTCCTCGTTGAACTTCTTGAGGAAATCGATCGCCTCGAGATTCTCGCGGCCGCCGAAGCAATTGGGCTCCCACTCGCCTTCCTTGCGGCTGTAATCGAGATAGAGCATCGAGGCGACTGCGTCGACGCGCAGGCCGTCGATATGGTACTTATCGAGCCAGAACAGGGCATTGGAGAGCAGGAAGTTGCGAACCTCGGTGCGGCCGTAGTTGAAAATGAGAGTGCCCCAGTCGGGATGCTCGCCCTTGCGGGGGTCGGCGTGCTCGTAGAGCGCGGTGCCGTCGAACCAGCGGAGGCCGTGGTCATCTTTGGGGAAGTGGGCCGGCACCCAATCGATGATGACGCCAATGTCGTTTTGGTGGCATAGATCGACGAGATACATGAATTCCTGCGGCGTGCCGTAGCGGCTCGTGGCCGCGAAATAGCCGGTCGTCTGGTAGCCCCAACTGCCGGTGAAGGGGTGCTCGCTGACGGGCATCAATTGGATGTGCGTGAAGCCCATCTGCCGGCAGTATTCGACCAATTGCGGGGCGATCTCGCGGTAGCTGAGCCAGCGATCCGGCTCACCGGGGTCGCGCCGCCAGCTGCCGAGATGGACTTCATAGATCGCCATGGGGGCGTCGAGGGCGTTGTGTTCGGGCCGGCGGCCGACCCACTCGGCGTCGTTCCACTGATAGGCGTCCAGGTTGGTAACGATGTTGGCGGTGCGCGGCGGCACTTCGGCGAAGAAGCCGTAGGGGTCGCACTTCTCGACGACATGGCCGCCCCGGTACTTCACTGCAAATTTGTAATGTCCGCCCACTCCGACACCCGGGACAAACAATTCCCAAATGCCGCTCGGAATGTGCTTACGCATCATGTGGCTGCGGCGATCCCAGAGGTTAAAGTCGCCAACCACCGCGATGCTCTCGGCGTTCGGCGCCCAAACGGCGAAGTTCACGCCGGAAACACCGTCCACAGTGCGCAAGTGAGCGCCGAGGCGCTCGTAGCTCCGCCAATGCGTTCCTTCGCCGAGCAAATGCAAGTCGTAATCGGTAAGCATGGGGGCGAAGGCGTAAGGGTCGTGCATGGTGTGCGTCTCGCCAGATTTATACGTCACGCGAAGCTGGTAGGAAGGGGCGAGGAGCGAGGAGCGAGGATCGAGGGGCGAGGACTGGGCGAGCGATGTATCTCGGTCCTCGCTCCTCGCTCCTCGTTCCTCAACGACCGCTTCGTACAGGCCGGCGGGGTGGATTCGGCGCATCGGCCGCGCGGCGCCGTGGGCCGGATCGAGCACCCAGGCGCGCCGTGCCTCGGGCAGGTAGGCCCGCACAGCGAGCGCCCGTCGGCCGTTTTGCACGATTTGATGCGGGCCCAGAACTTCGAAGGGGTTCTCATGATAGCCATGGATCACCGGCCCGATGGCCTGCAAGGCGACTTGCGTCTGCACGGCTGTTCTCCTCTCGTGGGTGACGGCTTGTTTGCCGTGTGCCACTGGCTTTGCCAGTGTATATTTCGCAATCTGGGTTTCACTGGCAGAGCCAGTGGCACCCGCCCCGTCCCTGGGGCCGCCTGTCACGGGTCTTATTGTGTGCGGTCAGGCGGCCCTGGTAAACGCCGGGCGCCAAATGGCCGAAAGTGGTGACAAAACGCCGTGACGCAGGCGGTTCAGTGTGCCGGCGAGCGACCAACGGCGGGACCGATGGGGCGCCGGACGGCGGACGACTAGCAATGCCGGCTCGTCGGAGGCCAAGGGCGCTTCGGCGGGCAGTGGTGACGCGACGTCGTCACTTTCCCACCCGCAGCAGTCGACTTGGTGAAACTCCAGGGCGCGATCCACGCGTTGCCACAGATCGTGGTCGCGAATCGGCACGAGCTGGCCAAACCGTTCCCACCGCCAGCGCCGATCGCGCCAGTGGTTCAGCTCGCGACGAATGCCGCGGCGGACGTAGCGGCTGCGCGTTACGAGCGTCACGCGCGACGGCTGGTCGAGCGCTTCAAGACCACGGACCACGGCCAGCAGTTCAAGCCGGGTGGCGCGAGTCTCTGGCTCGGTGTCGGCCGCTACGAAACGGTCGTCGCCGCCGACCGACTGCAGGACGAACTTCCAGCGCGGTCGGCGGTCACCGCTAACGGATGCATCCGAAAAAAGCACAAAGTGCGGACTTGGCGCTGGCATGTCGGCTGTGGCTCGGCCGTGAGTATGCGCTTCAGGATGGGCGCAAACTCACATTCTGGCCCCGGCTCCGTCCTACGGGCAAAAGGGCGGCGGCCTACCTCCAATGCAAGCCGATCGGTCTCCGCAGTCCGATCATCTTCTGCTATCGGCAAACTGACCGAATGCAGTTCAGATTAACAGCGGCGAATGCGCGATGATTTACTTACTCACCCCAAGCCGACGGCTTGCCGTCGGTCGGGGGCCGACAAGTCGGCGGCTTGGGCGATCTGTTTCCGCATAATCGTCATAACCGCACCCCGCCGGCACTTTGCGCGTGCCTAACGTAAATTTCATCAGGTCTGGCGCAGACTCGGAACCGCCGTCAACGGGAACTTCAATCAGGGAGCTGACATGCACTTCGGACTTTATTTGAAGAACAAAGGAATCATTTCGGCCGAGCAGTTGGTGGCCGCACTGGAAGTGCAGATGAACACACTCGTGCCGATCGGGCAGCTGGCGCTTGAAGAGGGCGCGATCTCGGCACGCGACATCTTCGAGATCCTGAGGGCGCAGAGCGACTCGCCCAACGAGCGCTTCGGCGATCTGGCCATCGAAATGGGTCTCTTGACGCGCGACGACGTCATGCGGCTGCTCATGATTCAGGGGGATCGAAAGCGAACGATCGCTGAGATTCTGGTCGTGCAGGGGGTGCTGAGCGAGAGCCAGCTGTCCACAGAGATGGCGGCGTATCGCCAGTGGCTGATGCGGCCCCAACGGGCTGCGGCAACGCTCGTACCGGGTCCACGCGGCAAAGACGCCACGCGGTCAGGTGAGGCCGTTACGGCTGTCTAAGCGGGTATGGACGGTGTGCCACTGCTCGCGGAGCAGCAAAGGGCCGTCAGCACTTCAAGGCCGCACTGCTTGCCCACTCACGTTGCGTCACGATTAACGGCGAGCAGTGCGAACGGCGTTCGAGCGCTTTCCAAATGCCGCAAGCAGTGGCACACGAACTATTTTGCAGCCTTGATGGCGTCCGCCAGACGCTCGCTCAGCTCAGGCAGTCGCTGCGCTTCGACCGCGATTCGTGGGTGAACGAAAATGCGCACGCGTTTGACGTAATCGTCGAACTGCTCGCGAGCCAATGTGCGGACCACGGGCGAGATGTCGCCTAGCCGGCGATACACGGCTTGCTTCGGAAAGTACACGTCGACGTCGAAGTCGACTTCCAGCTCGGTTGGCGGCGCGTCGACGAGCACTTCGTGCGGCGAAACGGGGTGCCCGAGCGTCTTTTCCAACATGTTGGCGATTCGTTCGGACACGCTGACAAGTTCCGGGTAAGGCCGGCGAGCTATGAGGCGGTACATTTCCGGCTGTTCGAAATAGCTGTACTGCGCGAGCCGCTTGTAGAGCTCTCGTCTGGAACCAAGAATGCCGCCCAGCAACGCCGACGCGGGGCCATTTTTAGGATCCAGCGCCACCAGAAAAGTAGTTAACGTCGGTTCATCCATTGCCAACAAGCGGTCAAGTTCGCCGCTCGACTTCAGCGAATCAATCAGCAGATAAAAGGCTCGCTGCAGCATCGCCGTGGCCGAGCGCACGGCATGATGCCAGTAGACTTCGCTGAACATGACGTAGCGGGCAAAGACCATCATTTCGGCGGCCGTTTTGCCTTTGTCGGTGATTGCCAGTGCGTCGCCGGCCTGGTTGAGGCACAGGCTGTTTATCAATCGCCGGCGGTCGAAGTTTTGTCCGTAAGGCACGCCGGCGTGGAAGCTATCGCGCATCAGGTAATCGATCTTGTCGACGTCGATGGGGCTGGAGAGGATGCTGCGCAGGATTCGCTGGGTGCGGCTTTGCACGTCGCCGGATACAAGGTCCGCGACATCGGCTGGGTCGAGCTGCCAAGCATCGCGCAACACGTCGGCTAATTCGCCTGTAACAATGTATTGGCGAGCGCGCGCTTCGTGTCCGGTCACTTGAGGCAAGTGCAAGTCCTCAATCGGATGGCCGAACGGCCAGTGGCCGATGTCGTGCAATAGTGCGGCGGCGAGCAGCAGCTCGGCGTCTTTTGGCGACACCGCAGCAGCGAAGCGTTCGTCGGCGGCAAGACGGTCGAGGTATTCGATGGCGGCCAGGAAAACGCCGAGCGAGTGTTCGTGCCGAGTGTGGTTCGCAGCCGGGTAAACGAGGCTCACCAGGCCTACTTGACTGATCTTTGCTAGACGGCGAAACGGCGCGGTGTCGATCAGCCGGCGGACGCGGTTCGTGAGCGGCACATCGACGCCCGGCGGAATTCGCACCAATCCGCCTGCGCCGCGCCAGCGGCTGACCTCGGGAATTTCGTAAATCGTGCTCACTGGCGAAATAAGTGTGCTATATTCGCGTTCATGATCCGGCTCCCAGCCCCGGCAGCGCCGGCAGGCCGATGACCAACCGCAGGACGACTGTTACCGCGAAATACAGGGCGCAATGAAAGAAGGCGCTGCCTGGGTCCAGATCGAGCGATACGTATGCGGCGAAGGTGCCAATGCCAAGCACCGCCGCGACCATGATGACGAGCTGGTAAATCTCCATGCCCTTCGTGAACGCGTCGGCTCCCCACAACTGAGCGCCGACAAAAACGTACAGTCCCCACAGCAATGCATAGACCAGGCCGCAGGCGGTCGTTCGGATCATCAGCCCAACGCCCTGATAGCCTTCGAGCTCCAGGTCGCGGAGAAACGGGTAACCAGCCCAGGCAAGCGGCGGTCCCAAGACGATCGCGCCGGCTGCCAATACCCAGCTGTCGACCTGCCCCATGCTGCGGAGCACTAGCGCGACCAACAGCGCCACGAGCATGAAAGCCACGACGCCGGTGAACACCAGCGGCTGGAACTTCGCGTCCTTCCGCCGATACGTCTTGAGCGTGTGTCGGCCACCCGCGCCGATTGCTCCCGCCTCAGAATGTTCCGGCGCATGGATGATCACCTCCTCCTCTTTCTTGGGGATGGTGATGATCGTCTTGCACTTCGGGCAGGGCCCTTTCTGACCGGCAAATTTGTCGGCCACGCTGAAGCGCTTCATGCAGCCGGGGCAGGTGACGTTGATCGGCATGGAGTGGCAGAGAGCAGTAGTGGAGTAGTGGAGTAGAGCAGTAGTTGTCGAGCCGCTACTCCTCTACTCCACTACTCCACTGCCGCTCTTCCCTACGTTTCCTTGAGCTCGTCTTCGTTGATGGCGTGGAAGCCTTTGGAGCGGAGCGTATCGATGGCGATTTCGATATTGTCGACCATCAGCGCCACGGCGGGCCGGCCGGTCGGCCGAATCAACAGTGGATAGATTTGCGTAATGTTCACCTCGGCGGCCAGCAGCGCGGTGCAGATCTGCAGCATCGGCTGTTGCGAGTCGGGCAGCTCGACGCCGATGAGGTCGGATTCCACGATGGCCAGGCCGGCTCGTTCGAGAATCTCCCGGCCGGATTCCGGATCACTGAGCAAAAACCGCACCAGCGCGCATTCCGTGGAATCGGAAATGGTGAGGGCCACAATTCGAACGTTGCTCCCCTCGAACCGCCGGACCACGTCCATCAACTGGCCCACGCGGTTTTCTAGAAAGACGGTGAACTGGCGGATCGACGGATAGTCGCGGCCGCGCATGGTGGAGAATTCGGTTCCCGCTCCTACTCCTTCACCAGTACTCATTGCGGAACCCTTCCTCTAAAGCTATCTGGAGCACCATCGCTCCGCTGTTGCCAGCTGGATCGTCCAGAATCCCGCTGTCCCGTAAATATAAGCATTTATGGGCGATTTGCAACTCGCTACCGACATTGGAGCGATCGCCGTGAAGCATTACGATAAGAGGCGGCCCGCTGAAAGCCCCTGCCGTGGCAGGTGTAAGCTGAAATCGCTTTTGTGAACCCATCTCGGCGACCAACTGATGCTGCCTGACCACGAAATCGAGTTCCGGGTCCGCTACTACGAGACCGACGCGCAGGGTTTCGTCCACCACGCGAACTACTTTCAGTATTTTGAGCTGGCGCGGGTCGAGCAATTGCTGGCGCTGGGCCACGACTATGCCCAGCTGGAGCGGGAGGGCATCATCCTGGTGGTGAACAAGATTGCCTGCAAATACCACCGGCCGTGCAAGTTCGGCGATACGCTGCGCCTGCAAATCCGCACGGTCCGAGCGCGGGGGGCAAGAATCGACCACGAGTACCGCCTGCTGCGCGGCAAAGAGGTCTTGGCGGAAGCGGAAAGCACGCTCGCCTGCGTCGACCGCCACGGCCACGTGCAACGATTGCCGGAGTTTCTGCTCGATGCAACCTCCAGGTCGGCCGTAAGTTGATTCTGTCGCCCGGCTGGGGCTTAACGATCTAGTTACCGGCCTCAAACCAGGGGCTTACGCCGCCTGGCTATTGACTTTCGCCGCTTTGCGGCTGGCTTGGCGGAGATTCGGTTTTACCATCGGCGTTTTGTGGTTGGCCGGCGGCCCACTGTATGGCCGCGCGGAGGAACGCGTCGCGGCCGCGGGTTTTTTCCGGGTGGGGGCTGAAGCAGACGACGCGGCCTTTGCCGAGGTTGCCGCGGGCGATGGCGGTGGTGCCCTTCATGACGCCGGCGGGCGCGCCGTTTTCGGCGATCTCCGTCTCGAAGGCGGCCAAAAGTTCGTAGTCGGGAAGCTCTTGCTTGTCGCCTGGCGCGAGCAGCGGGCCTTGGTTGTAATGAATGGCGACAAGCTCTTGATCGATTTGCAAGGCAACCCGGCCGGCCGGCGGCAGGCGGAGCTGGACTTCGCCCTTGCCGCGGGCCCAGTGCTCGCTGTCGACAACGCGGGCATCTATCAAATTGAGCGACCAGGGATAATTGGCCGAGGCCAGATAGGCCCCCGCACAAATCCCAATGAATCCGCCGCCCTCTTTCACGAACTCGCGCACTCGCTCGCGGCCGACCTCGCCGAGCGTCTGGGCCTGCTTTGATCCGCTGCCGCCAGGATGGATCAAGACATCAAATTCATTGAGTGCACCGCCGCGAATGTCCTCGGCTGTAACGGGCTTGATCTCGAAGTTCAACTCTGCCGGCAGGCAGCGCTGCACTTGAGGCGAACCTTTTCGACTGGCGCCCGCATCGGCGTAGATCGCCACGCGAATCGTGCTCGAGTCGGCCGAGTCGGCAGCGACGATCTCCCGCTGCGGCGTCAAGCATAAAATCCCCACCGATACAAGACACCAACAACGCGCTGCCGATTTGGTGCGTTTCATCGCGAACTCTCAATAGTTAAATTTCGGAAATATCGCGGATTCAGTCACGATCATTCTGTTCGCGCCAAGCGCCACAGTCCAGCCTAGCGACGACGGAACTCGCTCGGTTAAATTGTGGGAGGCGTCTCCGACGCCGATTTGGCGTCGCGATCGTGAAGAACATCGGCGTCGGAGACGCCTCCCACAACTGGTCGGAGTCAACTAATGAAAGCCAAGAAGATCCTGCTCATCGTGGGCGATTTCGTGGAAGACTACGAAGTGATGGTCCCGTTCCAAACTCTGCTCACCGTCGGGCACGAGGTCCATGCCGTCTGCCCCGGCAAGAAGGCGGGGGAGTTTGTCGCCACAGCGATCCATGATTTCGAAGGACATCAAACTTACAGCGAAAAACCCGGCCATCGGTTCCGGCTGAATTGGTCGTTCGACGACGTCGAGCCGGCCAGTTACGACGCGCTGGTTCTACCCGGTGGGCGGGCGCCCGAGTATCTTCGCCTCAACGAGCGGGTGCTGGAGATCGTCAGTCACTTCGCGAGAGCGGAAAAACCGATTGCCGCGATTTGCCATGGCTTGCAAATTTTGGCGGCGGCGGGCGTGGTGGAAGGCCGACGCTGCCAGGCCTATCCGGCGGTGAAACCGGAGCTCGTGCAAGCCGGCGGAGTCTGGGACGAGCCGTCGGCCGGCCTGGACAGCGCGTGCGTGGATGGCAATCTCGTCACGGCCCCTGCCTGGCCGGCGCACCCAGCTTGGATTCGGGAATTCTTGAAGCTGCTGGGGACGCCCTAGCCGCCGCAGTTCCGGCGACCACGACCACTTCGTGGTGCCCGGGTCGCGGCTATTTACTCTTGCTACCGCGTCAAAATCGATACATGCGCAAGTCTTTTGACGGAATTGTCGAGGCCGATTAGGCTAAAGGTTTCGGCCACTTTGATCATCCTTCGACGACAAGAACGGCAGGTAGAGGCATGGCATTGAGACTCGGCATCGCGCTGGCGATCTGTTTGGGCATGGCGGCAACGGCGTCGGCCCAGGTGGTGCGGTTTGAGACCACCGCGGGCAATTTCGACATGGTGCTCAACCCCACGAATAACGCACTGTTGCAAGGCCACGTCGATAACATGGTGCATTACGTTGAGAACGGCAACTACAACGGCAGTTGGATCAACCGGGCCGGCGAAACCGAAACGGGCGAAAACTTCGTTCTACAGATGGGCGGCTTCTTTTCGCACACGAAGCGAACGCCGATGACAATCGACAGCACGCGGCCGGTTGCCGCATTTGCCCCGGTTACGGGCCAGCCGATGATTTCGGGGCTTTCCAACACCGTTGGGACGGTCTCACTAGCACTCCCGGGCTCGAATCCCAATGGCGGGACCAGCAGCTTCTTCGTGAACCTGGCCAGCAACAACTTTTTGGATCAGAGTTTTACGGTTTTCGCGGCCATCTCGGACATGACCGTGGTCAATCAAATCATGGCGCTCTCGACACGTGATCTTACGGACCCGGCGAAGGTGCCATTGTTCGGGGCTGATCCCACCAACCTGACGTTTACGGAAGTGCCGATCATGGCGGACGGCTTTCAGGTGTTTATCAAGCGGGCGTTCGTCGTAGGTGATCCGCTGACGATTGCGCGGGCGACAGCCGGCGTGCAGGCCACGATGGCGCTTTCGGCGTCGAGCGCCGGTGCCGGCGGCGCATCGAGTTTGTCGCCACTCTTGTCCGCCACAGTCCCGGAACCGGCGAGCTTCATCATGGCCGCGGTCGGCCTGGGCTACGTGTTGCTCTTTCGCCGATCTCGCGGGCAGTAACCGAGGCGGGTTAAAGACGCCCAGCCATCCCGACTTTCAGTGCGCCGAACACTGCTCCCGTTAGGGCACGGTTGGCGCCTCGACATTGGAGATGTCTTCAAACTCGTTGATGTTTGGATCGAAGGTTACCGTGCCGCCATTGCGGGCATCCGCGGTATCCCGTTCGACGACGCCGAAATTGAAGTCCACCATTGGAACACCTTGATTCAGCGTCTGCAGGTGGTACACGCCCGTGGTCGTGTTATTGTCCAGGTTGAGATTAATCCGGGTGGTGGAACCGTCGCTCGTCATGAAGAATTCCTCCGCGGCGAGCGTGTTGGTGAAGGTATTGTTGACCACGTTGGCATCCAAGGTGGCGCCGCCATCAACGAAGAACTCGGCCGTCTCGGCCGTGGCGCTAGCGTTGTTAAACATGCTGTCGTCCATCGAGAACTCAATGTCGGCGTTCGTGCCATTGACCGTCGTGTTAAAGGCATTTGCGTCGGCCGCGGTGAAAATGCTGCCATTGCGGATGGTCACGTCGCCGTCCGTCGCTGAACCGCTGAACGCGAGCGAGAAGGCGATGTCGGTGCCAGTCGTCGTGATCGTGGTGCTGTCGAGCAGCAAACCGAACGCGCCCGAACCCGTGCTGCTGATCGCCACATTGTTGTCGAGGAGGCTGTCGTTAAGCCGCAGATTAAACGCTGTGGTGTCATCGTGAACAACGTTGATGCCGGTTCCGGTGGTCGAGTCGAGATTCAATGCGTTGATCGTGACATCCATCGCCGTCGTAGCAGCGGCTTGGTGCTCGATGAGCACAGCATTGTTGCCGGCAGCGGCGACGCGCATGTTGTTCAAGTCCACGTTGGCAACATTTCTTAGCACGATCGCTTCATTGGCCGTGGTCAACGTTCCGCCAGAATCTGCGACGCCGGCCGGGTTGCCGATGAGCACCAGGCCGGTTCCAGTCAGGTTTTCGAGAAAGATGCCGTTGGTGCTGCCATTGGTGACATTCACCGATTCGAACTGTACGCCGGCACCACCAATCGTCATGTTGCGAATATCCAAAGCAACACCGGTGTTGGTCATAAGCGTATTGCCGGCGCCGCTGACCGAGAGCGTACCGGGGCCGGTGGCGTCGAATGCCTGGCCGGTGCCTGTGGAGACGATATCCAATCCAGTGAAGTTGATTGTGGCGGCGGCGGCGTTTCCGTTAATGGAAACACCTGTGCCCGTCGTCGTCGTGATGTCGAAATTGTTGAAGGTGTAAGTTCCACCCGTGTTGCCGGTGACGGTCAGGGCCGTGGCTCCTGCGGTGTCAAAGTCATAGTTGCCGGCGACACCTTGGAAGTTGACGACCGCTGTACCGCTGTTGTTCTGGACGATGACGCCGAGATTATCATCGGTGATTTCGCTGGTTGTGGTGAAGTTCACGCTGCCGCCACTGCGGTTACGGATTTCCACCGACCGTCCATCATCGTCGGTGGCATTGGTCGCGGAGGCGTTCACGATTCGGCCCGCAAAGGTAATCGTACCGGCCGAGCCGCCATCCACCACGAAATCTGCGCCGTCGAAGTTTTGAATTAATGTGTTGTCGGTCGCCGGAGCGGAGTCGAAGGTGAAGTTGGCATTGCTGTTCAGGATGCGGACGCCCACGGCGTTTGCGATGGCGGGATCACCGTCGATTGTTGTGTTGTCCACTACAATTGTACCGGTGTCGATGTTGTCGAATGACAGGCCAAATGCCGTCGGATCGTTGATCGACGAGTCGTTGACGGTCATGTTGAGAGTTCCAGTGCCGTTGCCGGTCACTTCGACACCGATGTCGCCACCGTTGGTCTCTAGATCGTTCAGGTTGACAGTCTGAGTTTCCGCGGTGGTCTTGTTGACCAAGATGCCGCTGACGGCGCTCGTATTGTTGACCCTCACGCCGCTCACGGTGGCGTTGGAGTTGTCGATCACGATAGCATCCGCCGTGCCGCCGGCAATGGTGCCACCTTCGCCGGCGTCATCGCCGGGCACGCCCAAAGTGACTGAGGCGCCGAGGTTGTTACGGAGCTCGACGGCGCTCGTTGCGGCGCCGGCCGTGTTTCTGTTGATGTCGGCGAAATTGACGCCGGTCGCGGCAATCGTCGTGTCGGTGATGTTCAGGATCCGGCCTGTCGTGGTGCTGATGCTGTTGCCGGTGTTGCTCACGGCCAGCGTGCCGGCTTCGATTGCCTCAAAGGCGTCGTTGACGCCTGTGCTCAACGTGATCGGACCGGTGAAGTCGATTGTGGCGCCGGTTGTGTTCGAGTTGACACGAATGCCCGTGCCGTTATCAACGATGGCCCCCGTGAAATCGACGTTGGCGCCGGCGCCAAGGTCTTGCACCGACACGCTTCGTCCCGCCGCAGTGTTGTTGGTGATCGCGCTGTTGACTGTGATCGTGCCGTTAATCTGATCAGTTGCCCCGCCGACGTCACCGTCAATTTGCACTGCGATGCCGGCGATGTCGGTGAACGACACCGTATTTGCGACGGTGACCGTGCCGTCCGAGTTGCCGAGAATGCTCAGACCGGAGGTGGTTGTGTTGCGTATATCCAAGTCATGAAGATTGGTCGTGCCGGAAACCAAATCGGTGCCCACAATCGCGCGCATCGTGACGCTTTGGCCGTCGATGTCGAAGCCCGCAACTTCGTTGCCTAGGTCCAAAACGATGGCATCGCCCAGAGCGGCCAGAATCATCGGCCGGGCCGCATCGCGCGCGCCGGGGGCCGTTTCGGGAATGGGGATTGAGCCGTCTTCGAATGTTAAGACTGTGTGCACCAGGCCTGCGCCTTCGCCGAGCAATCGCTGATTGTCTTTCAAGATGGCGGATGTGTCGCCGTTGAAGACACTTTGGGCGTGGGCCAGGATGATGTCGTCTTCCTGGCTGCCGGCGCCGTTGACGTCGCTGAGCATGTCGAACGGGTTCTCAAATGTGCCGTCGCCGCCAGGGGCCGCAGTGCTGTCGACGTGCACGATGCGCAGCACTGTGCCGTCGGGCTGGGTGAGCGGAATGCCGCCCTGGGCAGTGCTCTGGGCCAGCACCACATAATCGTTGCGCAGCACCGGCTCGCGGAACCGATCCGGCACTCCGCAGGCCGGGCGGTAATCGGTGCGCGTGCGGCCGACGAACCAGACGACCGAGAATGTCGCGTTGGTATCGAAAATCTCATCGTTACTGACCGTCATCTGAAGTAGCAGGTCAGGGTAGGCGTAACCGCGCAAACCGGCGCGGTAACCCACCGTGTCGTCGTTGTCATTGGCCAGGAAATACGGACCGGCGAACGCCCAGGCGTCGCGCTCTGAGCCGAGCCGGCGGGCCACTTCCACCTCTGAGGCGTAAAACGATGAATCGACGACGGCTTCGGTGAGCGCGGCAATTGAATTGCCTTGAAAACCGGTCACGCCGGTTTCGAAGAAATTTCCGACTTGGTCTTGTTCGCCAACCGGAATGTAGCTGTTAGTGCGGAAGTCCCACAATTCGCCGAGCGATTCGTAAGACAGACCGATTTGCGGGAAGAAGTTGCCGGCGTCAGTGTGGGTGCCGTCGGCCCAGATGCTCACGCCTTCGACGCGTCCCGTGTCGAGTGAGTAGGGTGGGAAACTCAACCAGCGGAATCCTGTGCCGACGTTGAAGCCAACGCCCTGGACGTCGTTCATCGTTACCTGGCCGTCGACGAACAGGATCGAATCGTCGAACGTGAGCACCTGCATCGTGCCGAGGTCGAAGTTTCCGTGGTCGTTTTGGCCGTAGCTTTCGGTGTTGTAGCGGAGCCGGAGAATCGTACCGAGCTCTTGCGAATAGAAGCTCGCACTGCCGAAATCGGACATGGGCGCCGCGCCGTGATCCATTCCGTTCGACTCGATACCGGGCATCACCATATCCTGGCCCATTGCCAGGCCGGCTGTGATGAGCCACAACGTCGCGATGCAAATTGCCGATAACGCACTGCCCGGACGGCGGCTAATCGCAGTCGACGAATTGCATTTTGCATTTTTCGGCTCGACGACTCGACTGACTTCGGCGAGCTCAGTCGAGTCGAGCTCGTCGAAGTCTGAGCTCGCCGACGTCAATTTGCAATTTGCAACCAGATGTTGTGGCATAGCAATGCTACTCCGTGAGCGTCGCACTTGCGCGCCGGCGCGCGAGCGGGGTGACTACGAGTCGGACGCACGGGGCGCGCCGAGGCGCAATCTGTTCCGCTCAAACCCTGGGGCGAACCGGCTCGAGCGCCGCGGCGCTCCACGCCTGAATGGCAAAAACGAAAAGTCTGTTAACAGAAAAGGTAGAAGCAGTTGCCTCACCGAGACGATGGGCGGCGGGATGGTAATAATGGCCGCCGCACCTCGCAAGGCCAGATTGGGCCCAGCGACAGTCCCCGCATCCGCTGGCGGTTTAGCTATTCACGCACCGCTAGCAGATGCCGCCTTACACTGCCGGAAGCGCGCGGGGGGGTTACGCGGGCTACCCTTGCTTGCGCTTCGGGCTATTGTGCCGGGACGTGAACGATGCGCAGAGCTCCACCGCGGATGACCGTGAGATCGAAGTCTTGATCGGCTGGAACGGTCATGAGCAGCCGATGTAGATCATCGATTGACGTGACGAGCCTACCGGCCAGGGCCACAATTAAGTCGCCCGCATGAATGCCAGCCTGGCTGGCAACACCGCGGTCGGCGACCTCGCGGACTTCGACGCCCTGGTCTGCCAGCAAATCGAGCGATCGAACCAGGGAGCGCGGCAGGCGCGTGACCTGCGCGACAATGCCGAGTTGCCGCCGGCGAACTTGGCCGTGCCCGAGAATCTCCTGCAATACCCATTCGGCCGTCGCGGAGGGGATCGCGAAGCCCAAACCTTGGGCCAGCGCGATGATCGCTGTGTTGATGCCGACCACCAAGCCACGCGAATCGACGAGCGGGCCGCCGGAGTTGCCCGGATTGATCGGCGCGGCATGTTGGATGATGTTCTCGATAAGCCGGCCGTCGCGAGCGCGCATGCTGCGGCCCAGCGCGCTCACGACGCCCGTGGATACGGTCGACTGCAATCCCAGCGGGCTGCCCATCGCGATCACCAGTTGGCCGACGCGGAGCGCATCGCTGTCGCCGAGCTGCGCGTACGGCAAACCACTAGCGGCCAGGCGGACCACGGCGACGTCGGTTGCCGGATCATCGCCGACCAGCTCCGCGCGCAACCGGTCGCCCTCGGCAGTTTCGGCCTCGAGCTGCGGCCGCTCCTCGACTACGTGGCTGTTTGTGATCGCATAGCCGTCGGGTGTAACAATAAAGCCGGAACCCGCGCCACCGCGGCCGCGGGCGTCACGCCCCGACACGCTAATGACGGCTGGCGAGACGCTCTCAACCACCCGGATGACGGCCTGCGAATAGGCGTCGAGCAGATCGGCATCGGCATCGGCTTGTCGGTTCACCGGCTGCGGAGCGCCCGTGTTTTGATCTTGTGGAGCGTTGATGAATTGCAAAGTTCGATTGCGGTCTGAAATCGTAGGTCGCATGGTTGATACCTCGCGCGAAAGGGCTCGATCGCCATGCTGAATTATGGCGGGCGAGTCAAGGGTGGCTGGGGCAGAGTCTGCGAAGCCCCAGCCGCGCTATGCGTCTAGAGCATCGCTATGGGCTGAATCGGCGCGTCCATCCGGGGCGTCGCGGACTCTGCCCCAGCCACCCGAATAGACAACCGCGACCAGCGGTCGCGGCTTTTTGCTAGATGAAAATCGTGGCGGGGTGCTCGAGGTAATCCTTCACGCATTGGATGAATGTCGCGCCGTCGGCCCCGTCAACCACGCGATGGTCGAAAGAACCCGACAGGTGAAGGATGCGGCGAATGGCGATCTGACCGTGGTGGACGACCGGGCGATCCGAAGCCTTGTTGATGCCGAGGATGGCGACTTCGGGATGGTTGATAATTGGCGTCGCGGCCAAGCCGCCCATGCGGCCGAGGCTCGTGGCCGTGAACGTGGACCCGGCCAGCTCGTCGCGCGAGATCGAGTGGTTGCGTGCCGCCTCGGTGATGCGTCGCATTTCCCGCGCGGCCTGCCACAAGTCCATCGCCTCAGCATGCCGCACTACCGGCACGCATAGGCCGCGTTCGGTCTGCGTCGCGATGCCCAAATGTACTGCCTCAAAGCGGGTAATGACTTCACGCTTCACGTCATAATGCGCATTGAGCTGCGGGAACCGGCACAGCGCCCGCGACACCGAGAGCATGATGAACGGCAGGTACGTAAGTTTCGGCTGGCCGTCGGTGCGACTACTATTGAGATGGTCGCGCAGTGACTCGAGCTCGGTGATGTCGACTTCTTCGATGTACGAGAAGTGTGGTATCTGGGTGTTGCTGACGACCATCTTCTCGGCAATGCGCCGCCGCAGTCCGACCATTTGAATCTCGGTCGTGTGCGTGCCGTAGGTGCGCGGCAGCGAAGGCGAAGGTTCGCTGCGCAGGTAGACGTCGACATCGGCGTGAGTGATGCGGCCGTTGGGACCACTCCCCTGAACGTGCTGCAAATCGACTTGCAGCTCGCGAGCGCGTCGACGCACGGCCGGACTAGCTTGTGTCGACGGCGTTGGCGATACGACTTCGCTTGGACACACCGTCCGTTGGACCAAGGCTACGGTCGCCGGGGGGTCCGGCACGACGGCCGTGCGCGGCGCGCTCGTCGGCCGCTCAGGGGTTGCTACGCCCGTCGCGGGGGAATTGGCTTGCGGCCCCGTGTCGAAGCTTACCAGCTCCGCGCCGACCGAAACCGTTTCGCCGACGTTGCCGTGCGTGCGCACGACGCGGCCCACCAGGCCGCTTGGAATTGTCACCGTCGCCTTGTCGGTCATGACATCGACCAGCGGCTGATCGACGCGAACTTCTTCGCCGGGCCGCACGTGCCAGGCGACAATTTCCGCCTCAACGACGCCTTCGCCCAAGTCCGGGAGCTTGAAAACGACGGATTGCATAGTAATTTCCACGAGAATTGTTGTTCGGCGTGTGCCACTGCTTGCGGAATATTAACACGCATCAATGTCCCCACATGCACTGCTCGCCGTTAATCGACGACGGACATTGAGGAGCAAGCAGTGCTTTTTTCATACTCGATGCGGTAACCTCTTCCGCGAGCAGTGGCACACAAAGTTCGGGTGATCACGCCGCGAGCGAGGTGCGCATCGCGCTGGCGATCCGCTCGCGGCTCGGCATGTACTGCCACTCCTGGGCATGCGGGAATGGCGTGTCCCAACCGGTCACCCGCAGGAGCGGCGCTTCCAGGCTGTAAAAGCAATGTTGCTGCACGAGCGCGACGACCTCGGCGCCGAACCCGCAGGTCCGCGGCGCTTCGTGGACGACGATGCAGCGGCCCGTTTTTTCCACCGAGGCCACGATGGTGGCCAAGTCGAGCGGAACGAGCGTTCTCAGGTCGATCAATTCCGCATCGACGCCCGTCTCCTGCACCGCGGCCGCCGCCACATGCACCATCGTACCCCAGGTGACAATGGTCACTTCCTCGCCAGGCCGCACAACCGCGGCCTGACCGAGCGGCGTGCGGTAGTAGCCCGCCGGCACTTCAGCCTCGGGCTGGCCGCGCCACGGCAACATGTGTTCGGGATCGCCCAAGAACGGGCCGTGATACAGCCGCTTCGGCTCGAAAAAAATGACCGGGTCGTCGCTCTCGATACTGCTGATCAATAACCCCTTCGCATCGTAGGGGTTGGACGGCATGACGACGCACAGGCCCGGCGTGTGCGTGTAGTAGGCCTCGGGCGATTGGCTGTGGTACAGGCCGCCGCGAATGCCGCCGCCGCTGGGAGCGCGGATCGTCAGCGGCGCCGTCCATTCTCCGCCGCTGCGATAGCGCAGCTTGGCCAGCTCGTTGGTGATCTGATCGAAGCCGGGATACATGTAATCGGAAAACTGGATCTCTGGCACGGGCCGCAGGCCGTTCATTCCCATGCCGATGGCCACGGCGACGATGCCGCCCTCGGCCAGCGGCGTGTCGAACACCCGCTGTGGCCCGAAACGCTGCTGCAAGCCTTGCGTCGCCCGGAAGACGCCGCCGAAGTAGCCCACGTCCTCGCCGAACACGCAGACCGTCGCATCGCGCTCGAGCATCACCTCGAGGCCGGAGCGGATGGCCTGGATCATGTTCATCGTAGGCATGGCGTCGGCTACTGTTTCACCCCGCGGCGCGGCGGTTTTGATCTTCGAACGGAAGGATCGAGCACTTGGCCTCGGGAGGCGCGGCCTCGGATTTCAATTCGTTCAATTGCTGTCGCAGATGCGCCGGCAATTCCACATACACGTCACCAAACATCGCTTCGGGCGGGTAGGCGAGACCATGCGCCACAGAGCCGAAGGCTTCCGCTCGCTCGAAGGTGGCGGCCACTTCGTGTTCCAGGGCCGAGCGCAACTCGCGGTGCGCGTCCTCGGTCCACTGCCCGATCTGGATCAAATAGCGTTTGAGCCGTTCGATCGGATCGCCACCCGGCCAATGCTCGAATTCATCGGCCGCGCGGTACTGAGTCGGATCATCGCTGGTGGAATGCGCGTCGCGACGGTAGGTGACAAGTTCGATAAGTGTGGTTCCGCCGCCGCGGCGGGCCCGCTCAATGGCCCACGCCTCAGCCGCGTACACGGCCAAAAAGTCGTTGCCATCGACGCGGAGGCCGGGCACGCTGTAGGCGTCGGCCCGAGCGGCGAGCGTCGCGCCACCCGTCGACAGGCTGCGGTGCGTGCTGATCGCCCATTGATTGTCGACCACGTGCAGCACGCACGGCGGGCGAAACACCGAGGCAAAGTTCAAAGCATAATGGAAGTCGCCTTGTGCAGCGGTGCCGTCGCCGATCCAGGCGCCAGCGACTCGCCGCTCACCGCGGTACGCGAACGCCATTGCCGCCCCCACAGCCTGTGGAAATTGCGTACCCACCGGGCTGGAGATCGACACGACATTCCCGGCCCGCCAACTGTAATGCATCGGCATCTGCCGGCCGTGGGTATTGTCGCATTTATTGCCGAGCGTCTGTCCCATGATCGTGAGGAGCGGCATGCCGCGCACCAGCAGCAAGCCGGCCTGCCGATAGCTGGGAAACAACAGATCGTGCTGTGCGAATGGCATCGCGCCGGCCACGGCCGCCGCTTCCTCACCGTTGCCAGAGACATAGAACGACAATCGGCCTTGCCGCTGCATGGCGATCATGCGGGCGTCGAGGTGCCGTGCGCGGAGCATCATTTCCAGGCCGCTGCGAAGTTGCGACGGGGTGAGCTGCGGTTGCCACGGTCCGGCGGCGGTGCCGTCGTCGCCTAATACGCGGATCAGGCCGACAGCGTGTTCGCGCAGCTCGCCAAAGGGTGCGAGAGTATCGGGCCGCGGCAGATCGCCCGGTTGATTCGGCAACGGGGCAAAGCAGGGTGTGTCGCCGGGCCGGTGTGGCGCGGTCGGAACATGAAGCACGAGTGGAAGCGGATCTCGCAGCGGCTCCGGCTCCATTGCGGCAAAGGGATGCGCTTTGCCGACCAGCGATGAGGAGTCTTCCATGACTCGTTTCCCAAAAAGGCGCGACCGGTGGTCGCTGAGCATACGACCGCGACCAGCGGTCGCGGCTTTATGGTCCTAATCATCGCGCTGTTTTTCGCGCTTCATTCAATAACAGGCCGGCTCGGTACGAGCTGCGCACGAGCGGTCCGGACGCGACGGCGCGAAAGCCGATCGATCGCGCCTCGTCGGCCCACACCGCGAACTGCTCCGGGGGCACGTAACGATTCACGGCCAAATAACGCTCGCCCGGCCGGCCCGGCGCCAGGTATTGCCCGAGCGTCAACATATCGACATCCACCGCGCGCAGGCGGCGCATGGCGTCGCTTATTTCCTCGTTCGTCTCACCCAGGCCGACCATGATGCTGCTTTTGGTCCACAGGTCCGGGCGCAATTTCTTTGCCAGGCGAAGTACACGCACACTTTGTGCGAACGATGCGCGTGGGTCGCGGACCAGCCGATCGAGCCGCGGAACGCATTCAACGTTGTGCGCGAAGACGGCCAGCGGGATGCCCTTGAGTAAATCGCCTAAAGCGGTTTCATTGCCCGCCAGATCGCTCGACAATAGCTCGACCGTGACGTGCGGCAGCCGATGATGAACCGCCTCGACGCAGCGCTTGTAATGACCGGCGCCGCCATCCGGCAGGTCGTCGCGGTTGACCACGGTAATCACGACATGCGTCAGGCCCATCCGCTCCACCGCGGCAGCCAGCTCTTGCGGCTCGCGCGGGTCGGGCCGTTCGGGATTGCGGCTCGTTTCGACGCTGCAGAAGCGGCAGCCGCGCGTGCATTCTTTGCCCGCGACCATGAACGTGGCCGTGCCTCGAGACCAGCAATCGTTGAGATTCGGGCAGCGGGCCTCTTCGCAGACCGTGTGCAGACCATGCTGATCAATGGCATGATGCGTCGCATTGAGAACGGTGAGCCGCGGCCCCGCTGGCAGGTTGACGCGTAGCCAGCCCGGCAGTCGCGGCCGCGCGGGAGTCGCGTTGTCGATGATCGGCAGGGTGGCGTTCAATGAAGTCGATGACCTAAGTTGAGATTGTGTGCCAGCACAAGCCGCAAGAGTGTAGCGGAAACCTGCCAGCGGACCAATGGCGGGCGCGCATCACGATTTCAGCACGCATCAGCCGCCATAGCAATGCTAGCGGCGGACGGACGAAAAGGAAACGGCTGCGCTTTCGGGATGCCACGCTTGCGGTTTAGCTAACCGGTGAGGCCTTCAAACAGCGGCGTGGACAAGTACCGCTCGCCCAAGCTGGGGACGATGACGCAGATGCGCTTCCCTTTGTATTCCGGCCGGGCGGCGACCTTCGCGGCGGCGCACATGTTGGCGCCGCTCGAGATGCCGCCGACAATGCCCTCCTCCTTGGCCAAGCGGCGCGACCAGGCAAACGATTCTTCGTTCGTGACCGTAATCACTTCATCCACAAGCGCGGTATCCAGGTTTTTCGGGATGAAGCCGGCGCCGATGCCTTGAATCTTGTGCGGGCCCGGCTTGCCGCCGGAGATCACTGCCGAATCGACGGGCTCCACCGCAATACCTTTGAAGTTGGGATTTTTCGGCTTGATGTAGCGGCACACGCCAGTAAGTGTGCCGCCGGTGCCGACGCCGGCGACGATCGCGTCGATGTTGCGGCCGGAGTCTTCCCAAATTTCCGGGCCGGTGGTTTTCTCGTGAATGGCAGGATTAGCCGGGTTGTCGAATTGCTGCGGCATCCAGGCGTTGGGCGTGGTCTCGACGAGCTCCGCCGCTTTGGCGATCGCGCCTTTCATGCCTTCGGCCGACGGCGTTAGAACCAGCTCCGCGCCCATGAACCGCAGCAGCGCGCGCCGCTCGACGGACATCGACTCGGGCATGGTGAGAATCAGCTTGTAGCCCTTGGCCGCGCAGACAAACGCGAGCGCGATGCCCGTGTTGCCGCTGGTGGGTTCGACGATCACGGTGTTCTTTTTTACTTTTCCCTCGCGCTCGCCGGCCTCGATCATCGCGACACCGATACGATCTTTCACGCTGTTGAGCGGTTGGAAGAATTCTAATTTCGCAAATACGGTCGCCTGACCTGGTGGGATCAGCCGATTAATCCGGATCATCGGCGTATCGCCGATCGCCTGAGCGACGTTATCGAAGGTCTTGTTGCGTGGCATGCTGCACCTGGCCGTTGTGTCGAAAAAAGAGGAACGCCGAGCCGAATGGGGAAAACGTTCCCGCCGTCGAACCCTGCCGTTAGCGCCCTGGATTATCGCCATTCGCGGCATTTGGGCAAGATCGTTCAAGCTGCGGGTCCGGCCGGGGATGTCCCTTCAACCAGCCGCCATTCGAGCGTAAGAGGCCAGCTTGCGGCCTTGAACTCGTCCCAACTGGCGTACCGCTTCGCGGGGGCGGCAAGCGACTGGGCCGACAGCTCGAGCGGCGCCGTTTTGCAAGGGTAGGGGCGTGCGGCCACGGACCATGTCAGCCTGCCGATGCGATTGCCGTCCGGCCGCTGGTGCGTTTTGAATTCCGGCACGGCGAAGTCGTATTGATTGAGCAACGTATCGGTTCGAAGCTTCATAGCCGATTGCCGGAGAATGCTTTCTTGCCCGGCCGCAACCGGAGCGTCGCAGCACAACCAGAGGCTGAATAAATCGGCCACCAAGAGCATGTGCTGGGCCCGCTTCGCGTACTCCAGTGTGTGCGAGGAATCGGCGCGGACCCATTGGTCGAGCCACGCAGTGCGCTGCTTTCGCTTGGCTGCGAGCCAGGCGGCGGCCAGCGGTTTGTTGGCCTGCTCCGACTCGCTCAAGAGCTTGTAAAAGTGGCCCGCCACCATGTAACTCGCGAGCGGCCCGAACCTGGCGACGGCGGCGATCGAGTGATCCCAGATCACTAGCGCGGCGGGGAGCGGCATTTCGAGAAAGGAGAATGGTGCTCCGATTTCGGGATTGAGCTTCGGCTCGGTCTCCCAGGCGGCCCAGCCGTCATCGTGATGCGTGACGGCTTCGATCACGTCTTCGGTAAATTCCTCGTGCCAATTCCGTGTCAGCTCGCCGCTGACGCGCGCGTGCTCGACCTGCGAAATCAAGAGCCACAGTTTTGTGCCGTCCGGTGAAGTAATCTCGCGTCGAATCATAATTCACCCGGCACAATGTTCGGCCGACTTAGTCATTTGAACTGAAATATGATCTCACGCAAAGGCGCGCAGGCGCAAAGAGCGCCGAGACAGTTGATGTATTGAAGTCTTCTCTTTGCGACTTGGCGCCTTTGCGTGGGGTTTTCTTATTAGACACTTCTTCCAAATCCGCCGCCGCCGGGAGTTTCGATCACCAGAACGTCGCCGGGCTGGACCTCAACTTCCGCGATTCCCGGCAATGAAATGTGCGCGCCATCACGGCGAATCAACGAATTGCAACCCACCATGCCTGGCTCGCCGCCTACTGCACCGTAGGGCGGGTGCGACCCGCGGCGCTGGGTTAGCAGCGAAAGGGTGAGCGTCCGCAGGAATTCGAGGCGACGCACGACGCCGTCGCCGCCGCGATGCCGCCCCGAGCCACCCGATCCACGCCGTATGGAAAACTCGCGCACGCGCACCGGGTAGCGTCGCTCAAGGATTTCCGGATCTGTCAGTCGTGTGTTGGTCATGTGGACTTGCACTGCGCTGGCGCCGGGACCTTCGGCAGTCGCGCCGCTGCCGCCGCAGATCGTTTCGTAATAGCCGAACGTTGCGTCGCCGAAGACAACGTTGTTCATCGTGCCCTGGCTGGCCGCGGCGATGCCAAGCGCACCCAGCAGCACGTCGACGACGCGCTGAGAGGTTTCGACATTGCCACCGGCCACGGCCGGCGTGGTTTCGGGAGTGGGTCCGGCCGCCGGGTTGAGAAGAGACTGCGGCAGGATAAATTCGATGGCCCGCAGCACGCCGTGATTGAGCGGAATATCTTCGTCCACGAGCAGGCGCAAAACGTAAATTACGGCTGCCATGACGATCGCCCGGTTCGCGTTGAGGTTACCGTCAACGACGGGAGCCGTGCCGTTGAAATCAATCGTCGCGGCCAGCCCCTCCCCTGGCCCCTCCCCGCTTGGGGAGGGGATAGCGGAGTGAATTGTAAATTGCACGTTGACGGGAATGCTCGTGCCGTCGGCGGTTTCCAGATAGTCGGTGAAAGTGTGCGCGCCGGCGGGAAGACGCGAGAGTGCGAGGCGGACCTTTTTCTCGGCCGCGTCCTGCACGGAATCCATGTACCGGCGCACGACAGGCCAGGTGAATCGCTCGACAAGCGCCAGCAAATCGTGCGCGCCTTGTCGGTTCGCGGCCACCTGAGCGGCGATGTCGGCCAGATTGGCGGCCACGTCGCGGGACGGATACGGACCGGAAGAAAGCGCGTCATGAAGTTGATCGAATCGCGACTGCCCCGCGGCGACAATTTTCAGGTTTCGAATCAGCACACCCTCTTGGCCGAGGTTTTTGGAAAGCGGCGGCATCGAGCCGGGCGCCATGCCACCGATCTCCGCATGATGAGCCCGGCTGGCGGTGAATAACAGCCGTTCGCCTGACGTCCCGTCGAACACGGGCGTCAGCACGGTGATATCCGGCAGGTGCGAGCCGCCGGCGAATGGATCGTTGGTGGCGATCACGTCGCCCGGCTGAAGGTTAGGATTTGCGGCGATGGTATGACGCACGGTTTCTTCCATCGCGCCGAGATGGACAGGCACATGGGGCGCGTTGGCCACGAGCCGGCCGTCCGCAGTAAAGATTGCACAACTGAAATCAAGCCGCTCTTTGACGTTCACGCTGCTGGCCGTGTTGCGCAACGTGACGCCCATTTGTTGGGCGATGCTCACTAGCAGATTGTTGAAAACCTCGAGGAAAACAGGGTCGGCCATTCTGTGCCACTGGCTCCGCCAGTGCTGCTCGGCAATTTGGTTAGAAGCACTGGCAGAGCCAGTGGCACCAGGTTCCACGTGTATCAGTAGCAGCTCGCCGCCAGTTAGCACTTCCGCTTCCCAACCGGCGTCAATAATCGTCGTCGAGATGTCTTCCGTCACGATGGCCGGGCCGGCGATGCGGTCACCGGCAACGAGTTCAGTGCGCTCGAATACCGGCACGCTCAAGCGCTCGCTGTCGAAGTAGGTGACTGAGGATCGTTTCGGCTTCGGCGATTGCACCGCTCGCCGTTCGCTCGGCGGCAAATCATTAGCGACGCGGCCGACCACTTCGACCCGCGCCGCCAGGATTTCCAGCGGACGATCATCATGGGTATAGCCGTAGCGCTGGCGATGCGCCGCGGCGAAGGCGGTTGCGAAATCGCCGTCATCCGGCCAGGCAATGGTGAGATAGCTGTCAACGCCTTGATAACGCAGATCGAGCGAGCGGGTGGCTGCAATTTGCTCCGCCGGCACACCTTCGCTGCATACTTCCTGTGCGGCCTCATGCTGCATTTCTTCGAGCTGCTGTCGAGCGAATGCCAAAGACGAATCGTCCAACGGCCGTTCGAGGCCGCGCGAGCCGTGACGCACGACATCCGCCAGGCCGATGCCCAGGGCGCTCAGCACGCCCGCATCCGGATGAATGAGCACCTGACGGATGCCAAGGTCGCGCGCGATCGCGCACGCATGCTGTGGCGCAGCCGCCCCGAAAGCTACGAGCACATAATCGGCCGGGTCCGCTCCTTTGGCGATCGTCACCCGCCGAATGGCCGCCGCCATATTCGCATTGGCAATCCGCAACAGCCCGCTCGCCAATTCTTCCAGCGAATAATTCATCCCCGTCGGACCGGCCACTTCAGTGGCCAGTTGTTCGAGCCGCCGCTCGGTCGCTGCGCGATCAAGCGGAAAAGGAAATCGCTCCTCGACAATCCGCCCCAAGTAAAAATTCACGTCGGTCACAGTGAGCGGCCCGCCGCGGCCGTAACAGGCCGGCCCCGGTTCGGCACCCGCGCTTTCCGGTCCGACGACGAGCTTCACGCCGTCGAAGCGACAGATCGAGCCGCCGCCGGCCGCGACCGTTTCGATCGCCATCGTCGGCGCGACGAGCCGCACGCCGGCTTTCTCGGTTTCATATTCCAGCTCGAATCGGCCGTCGAACCGCGAGACATCGGTGCTTGTGCCTCCCATGTCGAAGCCGATCGCGCGCGAGAAGCCAACCGCTTGTGCGACGCGCGAGAAACCGACCACGCCGCCCGCCGGGCCGGAAAGAACGCTGTCCTTCCCAGAAAAATTCGCGCCCGACACTAACCCGCCGGCCGACGTGAGAAGCCGCAACCGGCTCGCCGGCAGCGCCGCCATCAGCCGGTCCACGTAGTCGCGCAGCACGGGATTCAAATAAGCGTCGACCACGGTCGTGTCGGCGCGGGCGACCAGCTTCGGCAATGGCGCGACGGTGTGCGACGCGCTGATCTCGCGGAAGCCGACCTGCCGCGCAATCCGTGACGCCAGCTGCTCGTGCTCAGGGTGGCGGTCGGCATGCAGCAGACAAATCGCCAGCGATTCGATGCCGGCATCGCTCAAGGATTGCAACTGCTGCCGAATTGCCGCCTCTTGCGGCGCGGCGAGCACCTGACCGTCGTGAGTCATGCGCTCGTCGATTTCAGCGACGGCAGTCGTGAGCGGCGGCGGTTTGCGAATGGTCAGCTCGAACAGCCGCGGCCGCGCCTGGTAGCCGATTTCCAGCACGTCGCCGAAGCCGCGCGTGGTGACGAGTGCTGTCCGCGCTCCGCTGCGCGTGATCAGGGCGTTGGTGCCACGGGTTGTGCCTAGCCGCAATGCGACCGGTGGCACTGGCTCTGCCAGTGGCAGGCCAAGCAAGTAACGGATCGCGATGACAGGGGCTTCTTCATTGCAACGCAATTCATACGGCAAGCCTGAAGCCGGGGCTTTCGCGAGTCCGCGAAGACGCAAGCGGCCGCTTTGCGCGTCGAAGTCGGTTACCGTCGCGCGGTCGATTTCCTTACCGTCGCGTCCCAGAATCGACAGTTGCCAATCGATCCAGAAATGGGGCGGATCGACTTGCCGCGCGGAATCGACGATCGCGTTCCGCGTCGAACCGTCGCCGACGCGGCCCTTCGTTACGCCGGAACTGAGCAGTTTTTGCCGCCGAATCGATCCATCGGGGCGCCTGGCCAGGCAATCGGTAAAGGTTCCCCCGACGTCGATCCAAAATTCCCAGCGGTCTGCGGCCATCGCCGCATTTTAACGCATCAAAGTAGCAGGCACACTCCGTGTGCCTGCTACAGTGAGTTACCGCTGCGTCCGTCCGCGCGACATGGAGGTCGAACGCGAATTGGTCTTCGTAGTGCGCGCGGTGCTGCTGCGCGTGGACTGCTGACGCGCCTGTTGTGGCCGCTTCTTGACACGGTATAAATTCGCCGCGGTCTGCCCCGGTGGTGGAATTACGAAGATTTTCGGATCGTCGATGATCCATTGCGTCGACCAGGTCCGGCCGTTTTCCCAGTTGGCGACATTGAAGAAGAAATTGTTGAACGTCACCGCCCGCATCCGGTACGGGAAGTTCGACATCAAGTAATCCTCCTCGGTCAGGTCGTCGACGCCAGGGCTGGCATAATAATGCACCTGGCCGTCGGAGGTGAACGACAGGCCGAGGGTCCACCAACCCGGCTCCTTGATGTCGAGGCTCCGCACATCGTGGCCGCGCTGATCGGCACGGATGGTCAGCTTGGCATAGTCGTTTTTGGTATTGCGGCTGGTCTCGCTGCGGAACAAAAAGAACATGCCGGGCCAATACTCTTCGACGCTGCCGTTCGGATTGCGGCCCTGCCAATCGGTTCGCATCCCGAATTGTGCGCCGGTGCGATTCTCCCACTCTTCGAACGGCGGAAGATACACGCGCGCCGTGCAGCTTGGCTCCCAGGAGATGGGGATCGAACGACCCAGCTTGCGATTGAACATCATCAACAGGTCATCCTGCTGTTGCTCGTTGCTGATCCGGCCGGGGATGCCGGAGTTCTTCGTGGCGAACAGCAGGGCACCGGTGCTTCCCGGGATGCCGCCGGCGGGCGTCTCGACGCGCTTCACGATGTCGGGCGTGCCGCGCTTGCCGCCTTCGTGCCACAGTCCGTTGCCCGACATTCCACCGGGGCTGCGCTGGTTGTCGTCTTGCTCATGGCTACTCTTCGGATGGTTGTAGCGGTAGCTCCAGTTGGGGTCTTCGAAATCATCGCAGCATTTGGCGAGGAACTCACCCGTGCCGGGTACGAACGGCGTCCCCGCCAATGCTTGTGAAGTCGAGGCAGCAACCAACGACAAAAAAACCAGCGCGGCGGCGCAGATAGAACGGTTCATCGTAATTCCCTTCCTTGGAAACTCCAGACATGATCAGACGAGCGGACGCGGCAGCCAGCTAGCAACACCGTGAGCGCGCTGCACTGCAAATTCGTCCTAATCAGTAATATCGGACGCGCCGCCGCGCCGATTCAGCAGCGTTTGGGCTACGAAGCGTCTGGCTTTAGCTGGCATCGATCCGTGCCAGCACACAGCTCGCACGCGTCGGCCTGGCCTTGCGTATGCGCGAGGCAATGCTCGATCCGCTGTCGGATTACTTCCGCCATGAGTGGATGCAAACCAAATGGCGCGGTGACCAGATAGCGGATGCCGGGATGCTGGCGCGAGGCGGCCGCTGCTAGCCGGGGGATGTCCTCGTTCCAATGCCGGCCGGGCAAAAGAAAATAGGGGAACACCACGACCGTCTTCGCGCCTCGTTCGACGCACTGCGCAAACGCGGTGGCAATCGAGGGCTCCGCCAGCTCCATGTGGGCCGGTTCAACAATCGGCAAACCCGTCGCTTCAGCAAAATTTTGCACCACGTCAAGCAGCATCGCGTTGCTCTCGTCGCGTCGCGACCCATGATCGACGAGAATCACGCCAAGCTGGGGATCGTTCGCGCCGAGGGTGTAATCGGGTTTGCCCATCGCTTGCGGTTTAGCTACCCCGGCCGCCGCACTTCCTGGCGTGGACCAATGGTGATCGTCGAATATCGCGAAAGCGGAAACTTCCGCAGAACCGCGTGCAGATCATCCAGCGTCACGTCGTCCAGCGATTTGAGGTCGTCGGCCACGGTGCGGTACTCGCGGCGCTGCAGCCAGTTGCCGCCGACGTTGAACAACCGGCTTTGCGGCCGTTCGCTGCTCAGAACGACCCGCGCCTTGACCTTGTTCTTGGCCTGCCGAAGTTCGTCCACCGTGATGCCATCGGCGTCAGCTTGATGAAAGATACGGTGCAGCCGAGCGAGGTTCGCCTCGACAAGATCGGGCTCGCAGGCGAGCCAGGTGTAAAACATACCGACGCCCAAATACTCGTAATGCCCGAGGCTTGCGGTTTCGGCCAAGCCCGGGTCGATGAGCTCCCAGTACATCCGGCTGCCCGAATCGTCGCCGACAATCGTCGCCAGCAGCTTGGCCGCGTAACGGTCGGCGTCTTCGGCGGCCGGCGCATCGGCCAAGCTGAGCACATACTGCTGAGTTGCGGTGGGGCGGTGAACCACCTCGAACCGGGTCTCTGAAACGGCGGACGAGATTTGCCGCGCAGGCGCCGCCGGCTGCCAGTCTCCACACCGCGCGGCCACCTGCTTGACCAGCGCGTCGAAATCCACCTTTCCGGCCGCGGCCACGAACACGTTGTCGGCGCTGTACCGCGAGGAAAAATAATCGCGCATCTGCTGCGGCGTCAGATCGGTGATGCTGCCGCTCGTGCCCAGCACGCTGCGCGCCAGCGGATGGCCGCCGAGGTGCAGCATCTTGATTCGATCGTCCATGCCGAACGGCGGCTGGTCGAGATACATCTGGATTTCTTCCAGAATGACCTTCTTCTCCATGTCGAAGTCATCGGGGCGAAGGCTGGGCCGCAAGATGTCGGCCAGCAAGTCGACGCTTTGCTCCTGGTACTCCGGCAGCACGGAGGCGTAGTAGGCGGTGCATTCCTCGCTCGTGAATGCGTTGTAATGCGCGCCAATTTCGTCGAACTCGCGGTTCACGTCGTCGGCCGAGCGCCGCGGCGTACCTTTGAAGCACATGTGCTCGAGGAAATGGCTGACGCCGGCCACTTCATCCGATTCATCGCGCGAGCCGGCGCGAACCAGGAAGGCGACGCCCATCGAATGCGCGTCGCCGTTCGTTTCGGCGACGATTTCCAGGCCGTTTTCCAGCCGATGACTACGAAATTCCAACGGGCACCTCCAGCGGCTCGGGGCCGAGTGTAACGACCAGCAAGTCGCGCGGCGGGTTCTTGCCCAAAAACGTGTTGATGCTCTCTGCCGACAATTGATCCACCAAGACGCTGACCTCATCGAGCGAGCGTGCCCGGCCCAAGTGGTACCAGTCGCGGGCCAGCGCGCCGCTGCGGGCGCTCGTCGATTCCTGCTGCATGATGAGCGAGCTCTTGATCCGCGCTTTGAGTCGATCCAATTCGCTCTGCTCGATGCCCTCGCCGAGCCGCACCAGCTCGCTGATGGTGACGTCGAGCGTTTCTTGCGCTCGTTGCGCGGTCGTGCCCGCGTAGCACAGCACACTGGCCCGATCGCGCTGCGTGTGGAGCGACGCGTAAACGGTGTAGCACAGCCCGCGCCGCTCGCGCACTTCCGTGAACAGCCGCGAGCTGGAACCGCTCGATAGCACACCCACTGCGGCCCACGCTTGAAAGTAATCAGGATGCTTGTAGGGGATCGTCGGATACGCGATCCCGACATGCGACTGGCTTGATTGAAACGGAATATGATTGCCGGCCAGTCGGCCATTGGTGCCGGCGGGCTCGACGATATCGTTGGGCTGCCAGTCGCCGAACAACTGCTCGACGAGGTCAACGAGCCGCCGCCAGTCGAAGTTGCCCGCCACGGCAAGAATCGCGCCGCCCGGGCGATAGTGTCGCTCGTAGAACCGTCGCACGTCCTCGATCGTCGTCGCCCTCAGCGACGGCTCCTCTCCGTGGCTGGAGCGCCCCCAAGGATCGGGATAGCGGCGGCGGCGAAGCTCGATCATCAGCTTGTGGCTTGGCTCGTCGTCGATCGTGCGGAGCTCTTGCAAGCAAGCGTTGCGGCCGGCATCGAGCTGATCGGCAGGCAAATGAGGCCGGCGAATCAAATCTGCGAACAGGCCCAGGGCGGGGGCGAGATTGTCTCGCAACGTGGCGCCGTAGAATGTAGTGTGCGCAACGCCCACCGATTCGCCGCGCTCGACGCCCAGATTTTCGAGATCCGAGACCCACGTGCGGCTATCGCGCGGACCGGCGCCGCGAAGCATCATCTCGCTCGTCAATGCAGCCAGACCGGCGCGATTCGAAGGATCATGACAACAGCCGGCAGGCAGCAAGAAGCTGAATGCGGCCGACTCAAACGATTGAATCGGCTCGCCGACGAGCACCATTCCGTTGGCCAATTGGTGTGAAAGAATAACGCTAGACATATGCTTCTTGTTCCCACGTGAGCCGCGTGGAAACACAATACGCCCACCACTCTGCGGCGCGGTTGGTCAGTTCACAAATCCTGCTGCCAGGACGCGACGGCGGCGTCGCAACCTAGCGTTCCCATGCTCTGCAAGGGAACGAGGCAGCATGTGGCTTTTTAAGAATAGGCCAGTTCTACCGCCTTGAATAGCGTCTTGGTGCGGTGGAATCCGAGGCGCTTGTAAAGCCGCACGGCTCGGTCGTTTTGTGCGGTTACTTCTAAATACGCCCGCGACAAGCCAATTTGCTGGAATCCAACAAGTGCCGCATGGATCAAAGCTGTGCCGACGCCACGGCCGCGATGCTGCGGCGTGATGCCGACGTTTTGAATGGCGCCGTACTTAGGCGTGGCGCGAACGCCTTGGATCGTGCCGCAGTAGTCGGGCTGGCCGCCGGTCGTATAGACCGCCAACCAGGTCGCCTCCGGCAGAAAGCCGTCCTTGTGTGAGATCTCCTGCATCAGCCGCCGGCAGCCTGCCAGGTCGCCGAGACAATCGAACACGTCGGCATCGATTTCGTGCCGAAAGCTCTCGAACTTCGCGGCGGCGTGTTCGTCGAGCAATTCCGGCTGCCACGCGAGGAGCCGATAACCCGTTGGCACGTAGACCGGCAGAAACCGCCTGCCGCGCAGGTCCAACTCCATCCGGAAGCGTTTGAAATAGCTGACGCTCATCGGAGTCGGCACCCAGCATCCATGGAGAACTTATGCCGCAAATTGCCCCTGTAAATGTACCGCCTGGTCTGGACCTCGTCAAACTTTTGTGAATGGGACGAAAGGAGTTACGTCGAGAGGACGAGACATCTTGGGCTGTTTGCCGATCGCGCCTACGGACGGCGGTCGTTGATGGTTTTACTTCGCATGCGGCGCACAGCGGCCATGCTGTATCGATGGTTGCAATTGGCCGCGTGGAGTTTCCGGAGGTCGGCCGGGCTGGCGCTGCCAACTTAACCTTGACATCCGACCTCGAACTTCTGAAAATTTTGATGAATCAAAAACGCAGCCCGGTGCTGCGATGAAGTTTGCAGGGGCACGGTGATAAGTGTTTGGAAAATAAGATGTTACAACTTCAAATGGTGTGGCGCATCGCTTTTCTATGCGTCTGGGCCGGTACGATGGCTGGCTGCCGCAACGAAGCAGCCCCGCCGACCAATGCTGCCGTAGCTCGGACCTTTTTGGGTCAGCATCCCATCGACGTGGTCTGCACGACCGGCCCGGTGACGGACATGCTCCGCAAGCTCGGCGGCGAGCACCTTGAGGTGACGGGGCTGATGGGGCCGGGGGTCGATCCGCATCTGTATCGGGCGGTGCCAGCCGACATCGAGCGGCTCTCCGCGGCCGACATGATCTTTTACAACGGCCTGCACCTGGAAGGCCGGATGGCGGATTTGTTCGAGCAGCTTGCGGCGCGGAAGGCGACGTTTGCCGTGACGCACGCGCTCGTCGAAGTCAAGGATCGGCGTCTTCGCAAGCCGCCCGAGTTTGAAGGCTACTACGATCCCCATGTGTGGCACGATCCGCGCTTGTGGGCCGAGTGTGTCAAGTATGCCGCGCAAGTTCTCAGCGAGTTTGATCCAAGTCACCAAGACGAGTACTCGCGCAACCGAGATGCTTATCTCAAAGAGCTCGACGAGGCGGACCGCTATTGTCGCGAGCGATTGGAAACGATCCCCGCGGACCAGCGGGTCTTGGTGTCCGCTCACGATGCTTTCGGGTACTTCTGCATTGCCTATGGCCTGACTTCGATGCCGCTCAAGGGAGTCAGCACGGAAGACGAAGTGACGATTGGTAGAATGGACGAGGTGGTCGCCTTCCTGGTCAAACAAAAAATCAAAGCGGTGTTCGTGGAATCGGCCACTGCGCCGCAGATCGTTCGAGCGCTGATCGAGCCGTGTCGCGAACACGGCCACGAAGTTCGTATCGGCGGCGAGCTGTATGCCGACGCCCTCGGCTCGCCAGCATCCGGCGCGGACAACTATCTGGGCATGATTAAAGCGAATGTCGACACGATCGTTTCGGCCCTGAAGTAGCTGCCATTAGCGTCGGCCGCCAGGCCGATATTGACTCAGCATATTCCAATGATTGCTGAATCCCAATCAACGCCGTCCACCGCCCGGGCAACCGCGCCAGCGCTCGAAATCCACGACATGACGGTGGCCTACCACCGCAAGCCGGTCTTGTGGGATATCGACCTGGCGGTCCCCGAGGGGAAGCTGGTCGGTATCGTCGGGCCGAACGGCGCCGGCAAGACCACGCTCATCAAGGCGGTGCTGGGTTTGCTCCCGTTGGCAAGCGGAAAGGTGCTGATCTATGGCAAGCCCTACGATGAGCAGCGCAGCCTCATCGGCTATGTGCCGCAGCGCGAGAGTGTCGACTGGGACTTCCCGGTTACTGTTAACGATGTCGTGCTGATGGGCACATACGGCCGCGTCGGTTGGATTTGGCGGCCGGGGGCCGCGGAACGCGAAATTGCCGAGCGCTGCCTGGCCCAAGTCGGCATGAGTGACTTCGCGAACCGCCAAATTCGCCAGCTTTCGGGGGGCCAGCAGCAGCGGGTCTTTCTCGCCCGTGCGCTGGCGCAAGACGCGATGATTTATTTCATGGACGAGCCGTTTTCGGGCGTCGATGCCGCCACCGAAGCTGCCATCATTGAGCTGCTGCAAAAGCTCCGGTCCGCCGGCAAGACGGTGTTCGTGGTTCATCATGACCTGCAAACAGTGCGAAGTTACTTCGATTACGTGATCCTTCTCAATATGCGGTTGGTGGCCTATGGGCCGACCGAAACTACCTTCACTCCCGCCAACTTGCACAAAACGTACGGCGGCCGGCTGACCATCCTCGATGAGGCGGCGGAGGCCGTCCGCAAACGCGAGCCGATCCGATGATCGCCGCATCGATCACCACCAACGTCATGCTCGGCACCGCGCTGCTAGGGGCCACTGCCGGCGTGATCGGCACGTTCGCAGTGCTGCGCCGCAGAGCGCTCGTGAGCGACATGCTTTCGCACGCCGCGCTGCCCGGAATTTGCGTTGCCTTTCTCATCACACAGAGCCGCGATCTGCTGACCCTTTCGCTCGGGGCGCTGGCTTCGGGCCTCGCGGGCATTGCCGTGATGACGGTGCTGCGCCGCTGGACGCGAACCAAAGAGGACGCGGCCATTGGCATCGTGCTGAGCACGTTTTTTGGCGCCGGCGTCGTGCTGCTCTCAATCATCCAGCAACAGCCGACCGGCAACCAGGCCGGCCTGCATTCGTACTTGTTCGGCGAAACGGCCGGCATCACCCGGCGCGATGTCCAGCTGATCGCGGGCGTGGCCGTTTTGTGCCTGATCGTGGTGAGCCTGCTATACAAGGAATTTAAGCTATTGTCGTTCGACCCGGACTTCGCCACCGCCCAAGGTTGGCCGACCCTGAGGCTCGATTTATGGATGATGGGCACGCTCGCGATCGTCACGATTGTCGGCTTGCCGATTTGTGGGGTCATCCTGATGGCGGCGCTGGTGATCATCCCCGGTGCGGCCGCGCGCTTCTGGACGGATCGGTTAGGCCGCATGCTTGTGATTGCTGCGCTAGCCGGAGCGTCGGCGGGCGGCCTCGGCACATTCCTGGCGTCGCCGCTGCCACAAAGGTTGTTTGGGACTGATTTGCTGGATGCCACCAAGCTGCCGCCGGGGCCGTTGATTGTCCTCACGGCCGCCGTGTTCTTCCTGATTTCGCTGCTGTTCGCTCCGCAGCGTGGCATCGTCGCCCGCGCCGTGGCCGAGCTGCGGCTCCGCGTTCGTATCGCGCGCGAACATCTGCTCCGCGCCCTGTATGAGTTGAGCGAGCCGCAACAACCGCAGCGGCCCTACATCGATCGCGATCAGCTTCTCGCCCAGCGCCACTGGAGCGAGTGGTTGCTGAATTGGTGGCTCGGCCGGCTGGCTGCGCGCGGATACCTGGAGCTTGATGATCACCGAGTGCGGCTGACAGCGGCCGGTTTTGCGGCTGCGGCGGATGTGACGCGTACCCATCGCTTGTGGGAGCTATTTCTCGTCGAGAGCGCAGGCATCGCAAGCGACCACGTCGATCGCGACGCCGACGACGTCGAACACATGCTGCCAGCGCCGCTGATTCGCGATTTGGAAGAGCGTCTGGCCGGCGCCGGTCGCTTGCCAACGGCGCCGCAGCGGGTACCCGGATCGCCGCACGAGCTTTTATGATGACATTACCCAATATCCCAATGCACCTCATTCTTGCCCAGCTCGATTGGTGGCAGCCGTTCGGCTCCGCGGTGGCCGGCCGGATTATCCTTGTTGGTGCGCTGACCAATGTCGCCTGCGCACTGATCGGCTGCTACCTCGTGCTGCGGCGGATGAGCCTCATGGGCGACGCGATTGCCCATGCCGTGCTGCCCGGCTTGGTTCTCGCTTTTGTTTTTTCAGGCAGCATGAACATCCTCCCACTGTTTCTCGGCGCTGCCGCCGTTGGATTGCTGACGACTTTCCTCACCCAGACGCTGCACCAATACGGGCGCGTGCCCACCGACGCCAGCATGGGAGTTGTTTTCACGTCGCTTTTCGCACTGGGGGTTGTGTTGTTGAAGCGGTATATCACGGGCGTTCATTTCGACGTCGCGTGCGTGTACGAAGGTTCGCTTTCGCAAGCCGCGCTCGACACGTTCCAATTCGCTGGCTGGGAGTTGCCGCGACAGCTTCGCACGGTGCTCCCCGTCGTGCTGCTCAACGTGGCGATAATCCTTATGCTGTGGAAAGAGTTGAAGATCAGCTCGTTCGATCCTGAGCTGTCGTCGTCGATGGGATTTTCTGCCACGCTGATGCATTACCTTGTGATGGCGCTTGTTGCTGTAACGACGGTCGCGTCGTTCGAAGCCGTCGGATCGATTCTGGTCGTCGCCATGCTTATCGTCCCGCCAGCTACCGCGCAACTCCTGTGCGACCGCCTGGGACGTATGGTACTTTTCGCTTGCGTCTTCGCGATCCTTTCGGCCGTGTTTGGCTATTGGCTGGCCGTGCGCTGGAACGTGGCGCCGGCCGGCGCGATGTCGGTTGTTGCCGGCGGAATGTACGGGCTCGCCGTTCTGTTTGCGCCGCAATATGGCATCCTCAGCACGTTGATCCGCAACCTGCAGACGAGCCTGCGGATTCTCCGCGAGGACCTGCTCCTGATGCTCTACCGGGTCGAGGAAATCGATCCGACCAAGCGCATGCAGCCCAGCGTCGCCGTGGCAGCCGTGGGCGGCGGATGGCTGGCCCGTTGGGCGCTGGCGATGCTGCGTCGTCGCGGCCGCATCGAGCTTCGCGATGGCCGGCTGCACATGACCGACGACGGCCGTTGGCGCGCCGCCCGGCTGGTGCGCGGCCATCGCCTGTGGGAAGCCTATCTCGTGAAGCACCTCGGCCTGCCGCTCGACCACGTTCATGCCCCCGCCGACCGCGTCGAGCACTTCATCGGTCAACCATTGCGCGAGGAACTTCAAAAAGAACTTGAAGATGCTCATCAGGACCCCCACGGCCGCAAGATACCGAATTCGGGAAGTAATTAACCACGGAGACACGAAGGACACGAAGAAGGAACAAGGCAATTCGTCCTTGCAGATTTGTTATTTGTCGCTGTTCCTTTTTTAAAGCGCCGTTTCAGATCGCGAGCAATAAAACCCGTCACTTATTCTTGGTGTCGTTCGTGTCTTCGTGGTTGATAAGCTGTCGCAGCGTGCGCAGGTTAATGGCGTCGAGGTTTTTGCCTTTCTCGATTCCTTTGGGTGTTTCGAGGTACATCGGCACCTTGCGGAAGCGGCGGTCGTTCACCAGCAGCCGAAAGCCTTGTTTGCCGATCATGCCGCGGCCGATGTGCGCGTGTCGATCCACGTGCGAGCCGAGCGGCTTGAGGCTATCGTTGAGATGAATCGCACGCACGAGTTTAATGCCGACCGTTTTGTCGAATTCGCGCATTGTAGCCGTATATTCCTTCTCGGAGCTGATTGAATAGCCGGCCGCGAAGATGTGGCACGTGTCGACGCACACGCCAAGCCGATCGGGGTCTTGCACTCGCGCGATCATCTCCGCAAGCTGCTCGAACCGGCAGCCGAGGCACGAACCTTGCCCGGCCGTGGTCTCTAGCAATACCTTTGTTTTTATGCCGCGCGTTTGCCGATGAGTTTCGTCGAGCGCCCGCACGACCGCGGCGATGCCGGCCTCCTCGCTGCTGGTGGTATACGCCCCGGGATGCGTCACGAGATATGGAATTCCCAGCCGATCCGCGCGCAGCATCTCCGTCACAAACGAGTCGACTGATTTCTTCCATAAGTCGCGATCCGGGCTGGCCAGATTGATGAGATACGAATCGTGGGCCAGCGGATGCGTGACGCCACGCTCCTTCAATTTGGCGCGGAACTGCTTGACGTCATCATCCGTAAGCTCCTTAGCCCGCCACTGGTTGTTGTTTTTGGTCGAGAACCGTCCAGATTGGGAGACTGTACGGGCTGTTGGGATTGGCCACGAACGATTGGAGCCAGTAAACATCTGAACGCAATCACAACCGAGTTCGTGGGCACGTTCAACAGCGCGAAAGTGACCACCGGCAATGGATTGATGAGCACCAAGGATGGGCATAGTCAGCAATGGTAGGCACAACCACCAGAATCGACAAGCGATAGCGAAAGGAGACGATATGAAAACACGTCACAAACGACAAGCCAATCAAGTCTATCAAGCCCTGCTCGCAAAGCAGCAAACATGGTCCAGGCCCGCCAGCACAATCGACGAATGGGCGGAGCAGTTCGAGGAGCTGGAGGCGGACGTGGGCGACCGGAACCGGATTGAGAAAGTGCTTGAGTGGTACTGTGACCACGGCATAGGTGCGCTGTTCGTCCCGATGGTGGGCAACGCCGAGTCGTTTCGCTCGAAGTTCGATTCGGTCGAAGCGGCGATGAATAGGCTCGCTGGCCAGCGCTTGAGGTACTTCGACAAGGTGCTCGACTATGACATCAAGGAACGCCGTGACGGCACAGTAGCACAAAAAGAGTGCAGCCGGGTGATGCAGCGCGTCCAACAGCAAATTGACTTCGTCGATGACCTAGCGAACGGTCGCAAACGATTGCCAAACTTGAAAGCCAACTTACGGAACGGCCGCAAACCCCCCACGGCGACGGCACTCACCGCGGAGGAAAAGGAATTTGCGTCCCGCTACGTGCTGGCGAGCCGTGAATTGCTGTATGACCTGCTGCTACAAAATCCGGCCAACGAGGCGAAATTAGAGCAACGAATAATGTCCGACAAACCATTTATGAGGCGGCTCGAACGATACCTGACCCCAGCAGGCGACAGAGACGACAGCCAGCAGGCGGCCGAGCACCGGCGACGCCATCTCCTCAAGCCGGAGCCAGGCAAAAACCCCCACAAAGCGCAAGCCGAATACAAAAAAGGCAAACGGGCCTATTGGCTCGGCAAAAAGGTCACAACCAATCCTTACCATGACGGCTCGTTGTCAGCCGAGTTGTGGGCTGAAGGTTGGACCGCAGCCAAGGAATGCGAGCGGACAAATCCAAAAGTGGCAGCCGAGATCATCAAGACGTATCGAAGAAAGTAACCCATCATCCTCTAGCAACCCATCGCCCAAGCGGTGAGAGGCAAAGCGCAAACATGAAACTCCAATCCCAAAAAACTCTTTCATCAAGACGTTCACCCCACCACGACGACGAAGTTGAGCATCGGCCCACTCGCGATACTCGTCCCGGCAACCCCCGTAAGTACATCGCCCACCTCAAGCGGATCATGCGTGAGGCCAGCGGCACGCTACCACTCGTGCTGTATGCCAGGGTGTCGAGAGGCCACCAACGCCGGAATGGCAACATCCAGCCCCAACTCGCCGATGTACGCCGACGCGCAGAGAAGCTAGCCAAGCACTATGGGGTCACGGTCGATATCATCGGCGAATTCGACGAGGAAGTATCTGGCTGGAAGTTGTGGAAAAGCAAACGACCCGAGTTGCTAAAGGCCGCCAAGCTGGCAGGGGACAAAAACGCCGTGCTGGTGGCTCTCAATACCAGTCGGTTCGTTCGCAATAACTACTCCTATCGGAACGGTACATTGCCCACCGTGGCTGACTTCGAGCGGTTGATTACCCTAGTTGGGAATGTGAGGCTGGCGACGATCTTACCCCCGGATCAGCATGAAGATCGCAGTAGCGACACCATCCGAGGGCACAAAGCCAAGGCAGCTAAGCCAGGACGCCCACCGAAGAAAAAACGGCGACGGAAGCGCTTGAAGTTGCGTGTCATTCGCCTGATTAAACAAGGGCTCAACAACTGCGAGATTTGCAGAGCGCTGGACATGCCAGTTAGACAGGAATCCAACGTTCGTAGGTGGCGAGAACGATACAGGAAATACTGGGGTCGCCATTTTCTGCTGCAAAACAGTGAGAATTGATCGTTCTACGCTGGAAAACAAGCACTTATCTGCAAAACGGGGCTACGGGGAAAATGTTGAGCGCAAAAACGGCTAAAACCCATACCAAACTACGCCCAAAACCAAGTTTCAATACGCTGTAAGCGTCCCAAAATTATGTGTTCTGCTTTCCCTTGTTTTTCTTACTTTTGACCCGTTGTAGAACCAGTGGGAAGCCTGCTAGGATTTCATGCTGCTTATTGACACAACGTAGATAAACTCCGAGAAAACAAGGGTTCTGTCAATGCAACCATCGAAACCGTTTCCGCTGACTGCGTTTCCACCAATCCTACGTGAATTTATTCGTGAGGCTTCCGCCTCCATCGGCTGTCATCCGGGTTATGTGGCGTTGCCGTTGTTGGCGAATCTGGCGGCCGTTATTGGCAACAAACGAGTAATTCGACTTAAGCGCGATTGGACTGAGCCAGCCGTCATCTGGGGTGCGATTATCGCCGAGAGGGGAGAGCACAAGTCGCCGGCTCGGCGAGTGGTCAAACAGTTCCTCGACCGAGATGAAGATGAGGACGAGCTTAAATACATTAGTGACGACGCAACTTTTGCCGGATTTCGGGATTGTTTGGCAGATCAGGCCGATAGTCGTATGCTGCTCATGCCGGATGAGTTAGCCGAGATTCTGTATAGCTTGGGCAGAGGCAGCCAGTCCATGAAGAAAGGACATTGGCTGTCGTGCTGGTCCGCCGAAGCGCTGCGAGTTCATCGCGGTAACAAGAAACCACTCAAGATTCCCAGGGCGGCTGTGAGCATCGTCGGAGGGATCCAACCCGCCACGTTCAAAGATGCAATCCTCAAGGAACGCCATTTACAAGATGGCCTGTGCGCCCGCTTTTTGCTTACCTACCAGACTCAGGCACAGCCAGTAAAGTGGACCAACAAACGGATTTTACTCAAAACCAAACGTCAGATGCAGCAGTTGTTTAATCGCTTACTGGCGCTGCCCTCCGATGAGGAGACGGATAAGAAACACGTGCGGCCCAGACCAATTGATTTCGCTAACGGGTTTACCAAACAGATTTGGGTGGACTTTTACAACCGCCATAATAGGCAAACCTATCGGTTGAAAGACAAAGACCCCGACTTAGCAGCCGCTTATGTAAAACTCGGCGCTTACGCTGCCCGAATAGCGCTGATCTTCCAAATGGTCCATTCGGCACGCAAAAAGAGTTCGTCCGGTCAGCGCGTGGTCATCTCAGCAGTAGCACTCACAGAGGCGATTGAGCTGGTCGAATGGTTCAAGTCAGAAGCCACAAAGGTCTATGCGCTGCTGAAGGAGACCCCGGCGGAAACCGAACGCCGCAGCCTGGTCGAACTAATCCACCGCAACCACGGCAACGTTACGGCACGGGAGTTGATGCGAAAGAGTTCCCGCTACAACACAGAGCAAAAAGCAACTGCCGCACTTACAGACCTAGCTCAGCACAAACTAGCAAAATGGCGCACTGTTCCAGCGGGCAAACAAGGGGGACGACCCACTAGGCGCTTGGTCCTCGCCACGAAACCAACGAAGTTGAAAACGACTATTCGGCCCGCGCGCAAGAAACCTCGACGCCGGCCAAAGTAACCCACCCGCTTGGCTGGTGCACGAGCTAATAGTACAATCGAGGCGTTTCAGTGGCCGGCCTGGCTTCTTTTCTTGGGGGATTCTTGGAGGACACACTCATGGCTCAAAACATTAAGCCAAAGCTAAAGAAGTTCTCTCGTTACTTCAACGACCTACGCGGCGAAAAGGCAAACGAGGCCAACACGGTGGCTCGTCTGCGCCACTTCTTTGAAGAGGTGCTCGGCTATGACCGTATAACGGAAATATCCGGTGAATCAGAAATGAAGGGCAAGTACGTTGATCTGTGCCTAAAGGTCGGTGGCAACATCTTCATGCTAGTTGAGGCTAAAGCGGCAGCCGTACAACTGCGTACCCGACAGATCGACCAAGCAAAACACTATGCCTCGGAGAACGGCTATGATTGGGTCCTCCTTACCAACGGTGTGGAGTGGAACCTATATCATGTGTCTTATGTCGAAGAGGAGGGTATCGAGTATACGCCTGCGTTCGCTGTGTCGATAGCGGACGAGAACGATCTCAATGAGGCAGCGGAGAAGCTAGCCATCCTACATCGCGGGGCGGTTGCCAAGAATGAGTTAGATCGGTTCTGGGACCGAAAATCTGCCCTCTGTGCGGCATCTCTGGGCAAAGCCATATTCCACGAAAATGTATTGAGGATTCTGCGTCGAGAGCTTCGCAGCCTCTGTGACGTATTGATTGACCCCGAAGACTTAGCAGTCGCAGTTCACAATATGTTTTCTCAGGAAGCTCGCGACGAAATGGGGCCACTTCGCATACGTAAGAGCAAAAAGAGGAAGGCAAAGCCCAAACCGGAAGCCGCGACTGCGGCGGCTTTGAGTGCGACTAACGGCGAGCAGGAACCCATTCGTGTCGTCACATTGAAAACCTGACCATAGCGCCTCGCAAAACACCAACGAAGTAGCGCCACCACTACGCCGCAAATACCAGCGCAGTACCACCCCGTTGCAAACCCCAGTTCCAGCCACCCATCCTACGCAGAAAAAAGGAAACGCAGGCCACCAACTTCCATCTACCCTCCCCGTTCCGCATCCCAGTCGAGCCGAAAAACGCAAACAACCCCAGGATCACCAAAGTTCCCATAAAACACAGAGCAAAACAAACACTTACCCTGCTTGAAGTAGCCCCGTTTCTGCTCTATCTACAACCCCGTTCTGCGCGCCGATCAGTTGCCAGTTTCTGATTCAGACGCAATCCGTCTCGAAACTCATTCTGGAAATGGCCTTCCTTAGCTAGTTCAGGCAAGGACCACCTGACGGGATCAGGTACATCACTCCATCTCGCAACCCAAATTACTGGCTGATTTTCGAGGCATTATGGGTGGCGTATCGCCGCTCATCGTGTAAACAATCGGTATCCGAAAAAACACGATTCCTAGCCTCAAGAAAACGCTGTAATTCCAGCCGTTTCTTTACACGGCTTTTGCCGAGCCATCCCGCCAGCCGTGTCAAAAAACCGCTATAAATGATGCTTGACACCCCCCTTGCAGTGGGGTATAATGGACGTAGACAAGTGGGGGCCATTTTTAGTGCCCCCGTTTCACCCCGTTTCACAAGGAGACCAATCATGGCAACCGCAACCAAAACCCGTCAGTCGAAAGCCAAGCGCACGACCAAGACCAAGCCGACGAAAACACCAAAGCGCAAGCCAGAGCAAGTCGAGCAACCAGCGGACGAGCCGAAAGTATCTCGCCGCGAGATCATCGACGCTATCGAGGATGCAGCCGAGAAAAAGAAACCGCTCACCGTCGCTCAGGTCCACGAGCGGTACTCTACATTCGGTTTGGGTCGGCTCGCAAAGTTCGTCGAGAGAGGCGATTGGACGATTGCCGGTTTCAAGGCGACGGGGACGGACCACGGCTACAGCGGCAATAACGAGTTGGGACAGAAGCTCCTCACGTTGCACGGCAAAAAACGAATCGAAGTCGTAAAGCGCATCCGTCGCCGCAAGAGCGCATAGAGTTGTGACAATCAACCAATCATCGGGCCGTTGCTGAATGGATCAGCGCGGCCCGGTTTCGTTTTCAGAACGGAGCACAGGAAATGAGTACCAGAATGTCTGCCGCCGATATATTCAACTCGTTGACACCGGCCGAGAAACGAAAAGCGCTTGCGATCCTGAGCAAGGCGGATCAATCGCCGTGTGACCGGCTCGGACACAACATGAAACCAATAAAAGTACAAGAAGGGTTCTGGGCTATGAAAACTGTGTTGGTGTGCACGCGCTGCGGCAAGCAAATCGTGATGAGGTGACACGATGAAGTCGAACATCAACCCAAGACCAGTTGAACCTATCGCAATCGAATACGACTATCGCCGCAAACGTGCTCGCAAGGTGTTCACGGATCACTACGCGGCTCGCAGGTTCTACGTTGCTAAGTACAAGGCCGGCAAGCGTCCTCGTGTTAGGAGGGTTGCTAATTAGCTGCGCAAGTTAGCGGAGCCCTAAACCTTAATAAGTAATGAAGGGACCCCCACACTACACAGCGAGTTTTTTGACCAATTAACCACTACGAGTTTTTTCACCAATTAACCAAACCGAGTAAAACCATGAAAAAGCACATCGCCATTTACGTTCGCGTTAGTTCCAAAAAGCAGAACCTCCATTCCCAGTTGCCCGATCTCAAGCGTTGGGCTGCATCGCAGGATCAACCCGTGAAGTTTTACCACGACAAATTCACTGGTCGCACTATGGATCGGCCCGGTTGGAACAAACTGGAAACTGCCATGCAGGAGGGACGTGTCTCGACAATAGTTGTTTGGCGATTGGACCGCTTGGGTCGAACATGCAAAGGTCTCGTGACGTTATTCGACGAATTGCGGGAGCGAAAGGTTAACCTGGTATCCCTCCGGGAGCACATTGATTTCGCCACGCCAGCAGGTCGGATGATGGCCAACGTGATTGCGGCGATGGCGGAGTTTGAGTCGGAATTACGGGCCGAGCGTGTACTTGCTGGTCAAGCTGCGGCACGGGCCAACGGGGTGCGCTGGGGCGGCTCGACGAAAGGCAGACGAAAAGCTACGGATACACAGTCGAAGATGATAATGCGCATGAAGGCTGAAGGGGAAACGATTGTGAACATCGCCAAAGCGGTTGGCTTGTCACGGCCCACGGTTTACAAGTGCTTGGCGGACCACGCTAGCCAAAAGTAGCTACCCGGCTTAGGTTGACAAGTGTACACTAAACCCGGTAGAATGGATTACCGCCGTACAACAGCAGCCATACCGCAGAGATGCGCAATGACGAAAAAACCCCGACTGTACTCGAAACGTGAACCGCGATTGCCGGTGCCTAGCTACCGCCGTCGAAAGAGCGACAAGGGCTTTGCGCTGCGCACTTTAGAATCTGCGGATCAGCGGTTTGCAATCGTTAAGGAGCTACGTCGCCGATTGGAGCAGTTGCGGGAGGATGCCGGTTGTACGACCATTCAACGCGATTGGTTGGCAGCCCGTGCGGTGTTCGTTGTGGCTCGGCTGGAATCGCTTGAGTACGACGCAGTGACGGGCAAAAAGATTAACTGGGCAGAGTATTGTCGCGCGACAAAAGTTTTATCCGACCTTCTCCGGCGCTTGGGCCTCGATCCGGAACGCAAGACAACGAAGCGGCTGCGCGACTACGTACTGGACGCCAAGAAATCGAAGAATGGCAGCAACCACGACTAAACCACGAAAGACTTCTTCCACTAAACCACGAAATCGTACCTCCACACTCAGCATCATTGACGCGATCCGCGACCCGAACCTCTTCCTGTCATTCTTCGATGGCGATTTAAGTACATGGCGCAAGTGGCTGGTAATTCTCAGGGCAATCTACGGTCTGCCCATACGCTCTAGGTTCGGTGGGCAGGTGATCCGCGACGTTACCGGCCGCGATCCCGCCAAGTTGAATCCAGACGGTTATCAAACTTCTTTGCTACTCTGTGGCAGACGATCAGGTAAAAGTCGGATTGCGGCTGTCATCTCGGCCTACAGCGCAGCGCTTGCTGGTTTGGAATCCAAGTTGGCACCAGGAGAACAGGGCCTAATCGCGGTCGTCAGTCCAACCCGCGTTCAAGGTCGAATCGTCCGCAACTATATCCGTGCCCTATACAACGAGCCAATGCTTCGCCAGGAGATCGTGCAAGAGCGGACCAACGATGCCTTTCAACTGCGTTCGGGGAATCGCTTGGAACTGCTGGCGTCTGATTATCGGTCGGTGAGAGGCTTCACCCTGCTTGCAGTGGTGGTCGATGAAATCTGCTTCATGGGACTTGATTCCTCTAGCCGAGTGCGTACCGATCAACAGCTCGTCGAATCACTCAGTCCGGCATTGGCGACAACCAATGGCAAGATGATCTGCATTTCGTCGCCGTACGGCAAAACTGGTTGGGCGTATCGCACGTGGCAAAAACACTTTGGCAACGACAATTCCCAAGACGTACTCGTAATCAATGCAGCCAGTCGCACACTCAACCCGACCTTGCCCCAAAGGATTATTAATCGGGCCATGCAGGAGGATTTAGCAGCAGCGAAGTCAGAATACCTGGCTGAATGGAGGGACGATGTTTCAACTTTTGTTCCGCTGGAATTAGTTGAACGCTTGGTGGTCAAGCACCGCAAGGAGAACATGCCGCGAGCGGGCAACAAATACTTCGCTTTTGTTGACCTATCGGGGGGACGAGGCGACGCTTCAGCGCTCGCCATCGCACACAAACAGGGATCAAAAGTTGTGCTCGATGCGCTCGACTACCATCCGTCGCCCCATAATCCGTTCGAGGTCGTGGCGGCGATGGCCGAGCGCTTACAGGAATTTGGCGTCAGGCGTGTGGTTGGCGACGCCTATTCTGCTGAGTTCGCGGCATCGGCGTTCAGCAACAAAGGCGTGCTCTACACGAAATGCGAAAAAACCAAGTCAGCGCTTTATGCGGACCTGTTGCCTGTGCTGTGTGCTGGTGACATTGAGCTCCTGGACCACGACCGGCTAGTGAAGCAATTATCCACCCTCGAACGACGAACCAGAGCCGGCGGCAAGGATGTGATCGACCATCCACCCAAGGCCCACGATGACCTTAGTAACGCCGTCGCGGGGGTCGCTCATCTGGCCTCGGCGAAGCGCCTCATTGCCGGCGCCTTCAGATTCAATTAAAGGAGAAAACAAAGTGATAAACGACCTTGCCATCCAGCGAACACGATTTTACGAGGAGCACTCGCCGTTTGTGACAACGCCCGAGGGACCAGTCATTTTCGCCGACGGCGCTGTTGATGAAAACTCGATAACCGGATTAGGTCGGCTCATCGACCCACCACAGGATGAGTGGGAAAAAGCGAAACTCGTCGCTCGCCACTGGCAGATCGTTGCCGATGCCGCGACCGAAGCGTTTGAGGCGTACAAACTGTATTTAAAGGGGACAGGCAAGCGTGAAGATGAGTGGGCGCGTCTATACACCGAGGAAGACCGGCTCGCTCACTTGCGCCACTTGCAAACACAAGCCAAACGTATGAGGGCCAAGTTTCTTAAAGCTAACCGGGAGGTGAAGGCACACACACCTTTCTGGCTTAATGAGCGTGAGCAGGCCGAAATCGAGTCCGCGGCAAGAGCCAGACAGTTCTTGGATAGTGTCGAATCAATCGACCTTTAACCAGAGGAGAGATTTTATGAACATTCAAGTTTCAGCAGATGGCCACGTCCACGTCGGCAAAAACGAGTGGGTGAGTTTGGAGAAAATCCAACAAGCTGTGCTTAACAGGCAGAACCCAGCGCTCAATGCGAATTGCCCCGATGGGGAGTGCCCTCACTGTAGACAACAGCGGATGACTGACAATGAGGAAGATCATCTGCCGCTTCCGACGATGAACTTCCGCAAGGACGATCAACGAGAAGTGCCGACGATCAATCGACAACACGATTCGGAGGAGCATTTAATACCACCAAGCACCGCACGCCCATTAAGTAGATGAAGCAAAGGCCGGCCACGGCGTCTCCAGCAGTCGTCGTGCAAAGTCGCTGTCGTTACGAGGGTGACCACACTGCATCATCCTCTGTAGCGCTGTGACTGGGGCGGGCGCTTGATCGCGAGTTGTTGTGACGCGATGGTTTATCTCCAAGTCGCGCTGCGATGTTACGCTGATCGCGCCCGTTTGCCGGCCGACCGCGATTGAAGGCGGGGTCGTGCTGGCCGGTCGCTTGTCGCGGCCGGTTCGGCCGGTCCCGTGGTGGCCGGACGCCATACCCCGCCAAATTGGCGGGGTTGGCCGGGCAAATGGCTGGCCGGCTCGCAGCCGGCGACGCTGGCTGGTATTCGGGGCCGTCGATGTCGCTTGGATCGCGTGTATGGGGCTGCTGCTCGCCGTGGTGCGGTCAGCCAGACGATGGCCGATGCAAACCCGTGCGGCCAATCGGCTTAAGGAAATGGCTGTATTCAAGCAAAAAGAATTATGAAAATGATAAAAATGCTAAACGGCATCCCGTTATAATCGACCAGCGGCGGCCCACCGGCGACGGCCGGGGCCGTGGTTCACCTGATCCTTACACAGGCCAGGGCCGCCCATTTTCATCCCCCGGTGCAGGGATCAGGGAAAGGATCGGGAATCTATGGCCACGGCGACCACGAACGGGCGAGCCGCCAGGAACGGAGCGGCGAAGCGCTCGAAGCCAGCTAACCGACAAATCGGCAAACGCCTTGATGTCGTGATGATCCGCAAGAGCGGCAGCCAGCAAGACGAACAAGCGCAGGCGACAAATGTTGGGAAGATGCTCGCGGCCGAAGGCGTCACCGTGGATGACGAGGATTGGTTCTCCTGCACGGTCCCGCGAAAAGACGTTGCAGGCAATGCCGACTTCAAGCGGTTGATGCAGTTGGTTGAGTCCAACGCCGTAAGAACTATCTATGTCGAGATGCAGGATCGTTTCGGCACAGATGACCCAGTCGAGTTCTTTGCAATGGTCAAAACTCTGCGTGACCATCGCACCCGACTTTACGATCTTCGCGGCAAAATGGATTTAACGCAGAAGGACGATGCGACGTTGATGCAGGCGTTCATCAACGCTCTCAAATCATCCAAGGAACGGCGTGATCTCTCTTACCGAGTAATGCGGAAGAGGGTTGAATTCTTCACGGATTCAGGATCGTGGCCCTCGGGGGTTCAGCCTTTTGGGTTCGGCAAGCGCTGCTACGAGGCCGATGGCAAGACGCTCCTGTGGGAATGGCAGCCGACAACTCGAACAACCGGCCAACTATTTTTCCCGGCTGGAAAGGGGAAGCTAAAGGCTGGACCGAAGAACGTGGGAGTCCCCCGGAAGGAACCGAGGAAGCGGTTGGTGACGAAACTCGTCAAAAGCACCAACAAGGATTTCGTCAAAACCGTTGAGATCATTTTCGACCTGTACGTTTACAAGGGGTTGTCGTACCGCGCAATCTCCAAGTGGCTCAACGAGAACGCTCGAAAGTTCTACGACAAGCCATTTACTCACGGCCTCGTCCGCGAGATTCTTCGCAATCCTGCGTATGTCGGCGACACGCACTACGGCAAGATGCTGTCGGCCAGTTACTATTCGTTCGACTCCGACGCGAATGTAATACCCATCGAGGAGCCGGACGACGAGTCTTGGGTGCCTGGAGAGAAGCACCGTGCACTGCCACGCGATATTGAGGAGCAGCTAGTCAGCCAGAACACGCACAAGGGGTTGATCGACCGCAAAACTTGGAACCTTGCTCAGGACAAGATCGAGGATGCAGAAAAGCGGACGAGCCATCCACCTCGTAATCCACAGTATTATCTGCATCAAATCCTCGTTTGCGGTCACTGTGGCAAGAGTATGAGTGGTCGGCCCGAAAAGGACTCGAATGGCGAGATGGTTCCCGTCTACTTTTGCTCCAGTTACATTGCGGGCCGAAGTAACGGCCAAAAGGTGAAATGCGGTGCATACCGGATAAGGCACGACGTAGCCGAGCAAATGCTGCTCGACAAGTTGAAAGAGCTAAAGGTGGAACACGACGAACTGGGAAGTGCCACCACTCAGAATGCCCTCGTTGGCAGATTTGCAGACCTCGACATCGCAGACCTCCAAAACGCGGAACGAGAGCAGCAGTTGGTCGAGGAGGGTGTCAAAGCGCTGCTAGCCTATTACAAAGAGCACTACGGTAAGTCGTCCGCCAAAGCCTGGCAGCGATTCGAGCAAGCCACAAACATGCAATATGGATCACTGGTTTACCGGGATCGAAAACTATTTACAAAGCAATTCCGCGAGATCGTGCGCAAGACCGAGGCCGACGACGTGGCAGCGGCGAAGGCCAAGCTGGCGAAGCTCGAAAAGGATCACACCAAACTAACGTCCGGTTGGGCCGATATCACTGATCTAATGCGAGCGAAGTTGACGGGCCAAGCGAAAGCAATCGAGGCCGAAATGGAAGTGTGGCGGGAACGAATCAAAACAGTTTCGGAACGGTTGAACGAAATATACCAGGCTAGCGCCGAGTTGCATGAAAAACATACGTCGCTGTTGAAAGAGTGGCCCGCACTGGAGCAGCGCGAGAAGGGCGAAGCATTGCGTCGCATCTTCAAAACTGTTACACTTTACTGGGGCAAAGAGTTTAAGCCGCGAAGTAAGAAGCCATCCCGTCCGCTCAAGACGAATCGCAAAGGGCGCAACGCTTTCACACTGCTAAAAGACCAGATTCTCTGGGATTTCTCATCTCCCAATTTGGATGGTTCTGTGTGAAGAGTTGCACGCAATCGCATTTCAGCTGATGCGCAAGCTCGACGGCCTTGTAGTAACCGCCCGCAATCGATTGATGTGCACCCAGAATTGCCATAAGTCTAGAATCGTAGCGCAAACATCCCGAATTGACAACAATGTACGGCAATCGCATGATGCGCATAATCCGACGGTCGAATTAAGAAAGGCGAGCTGCCGTGCGACTTCGATTTTCCATACGTGCATTGTTCATTGTTTTTACGATTGTGAGTATCGCTTTTTACGTGACGATTGTCCGACCAAATGTCTTGGCCGAGCGCTTCATCGCTGCGACAGAGCGGGGCGACTTTGAAACCGTTCATGAGTTGTTGCGCGAGGACGATTGGCGAATCTGGTCGTCCGCCGGAGTGTTGAGCGACAAATTGGGGCCAATCGACCGCGTTTACGTCGAGATCCTCCCGCGCGAATGGAGCGACTGGTGGGCCTGTCATCGCCGTCTGATATTTCGCACTGCCCGTCACACCGATGATAATGGCCGGCACGTTGAGTGGACTGAGGACGATGAAATTACCGCAGGGATCAGCGGTTTGGAAATAACTACTCAACTTGGCTGGTAGCCCCTCGCTCATTGCTCCGGGCCGAAACGTTGGCGCCGATTGGCGACTGCGCACTCCCGCCTTGAGATACGGAAACCTTCGGCGTACAATTCGTCCGTCCGGCTCTCGACTCTTGACCATCCGCTCTCGACTCCGCACATGGAACGAACGCTCATCCTTCTGAAACCCGATTGCGTCCAGCGCCGGCTCATGGGGCGGGTGATTGCCCGATTTGAGGACAAGGGGCTCAACATCATCGCGATGAAAATGATGCGCGTGACTCCGGAGCTGGCGAAAAAGCATTATGCGGAGCACGTCAAGAAGGATTGGTATCCTGCGCTTGAATCGTTCATCACGGGCGGCCCAATTGTGGCAGCAGTCGTCGAAGGTTTGGAAGCGATCCGCGTGGTCCGCGAAATGCTCGGCGCAACGAGCGGCCTCGAGGCGGCGCCCGGCACCGTGCGCGGCGACTTCAGCTCGAGCCGGCAGATGAATTTGGTCCACGGCTCGGATGGCCCCGCAGCGGCGGCCCGCGAAATCGCGCTCTACTTCCGCGACGCGGAAATCTGCGCCTACGAGCCGACGATCACGCCGTGGCTTCGCGCCGGCGATGAATCGTAGCTGCAGGGAATAGCCGCGGATGGACGCTGATTTTCGCTGATGGGGATGCATCTTGAGCTAAACCGCCAGCGGTTGGTGAACGTTTTCGCGTGGGATTGGGAGAACGAAACGGGCGTGGAAAAGGGTTGGAAAAGGGGTCAGGTTGGAAAAGGGGTCAGAACTATTTTTGGTTCTCCCCAGGTGAAAAAGGGGTCAGAACTATTTTTGGTTCTCCCGGCCGTGGGAACTCCGCGTGACAAAAGGGGACGCAGCTCTCTTCTGGGTCGCAGCTCATTTCTCTGCTTTGCGTGGCCGTCCGCGGGGGCGGAGCGTTGATTCGAGGCCGAGTCGTTTGGCGACGCGCTGTTGCCATCATTCGCCGCCGAGTGGGCTGCCGCGTCGGATGGCCTTGCGTACGGCGTCGAGCTCGGCTTCGGTTTGTGGAGTGTTGACCAGCTTGAGCTAGGTGGGTGGGCAGGGCAGTGGCTGCGCGAGAAAAAAAGAGCTGCGTCCCCTTTTTAGCCCTTTTTAGCTTTCGAGAATACAGGCCGGCGGGTGCTGACTTGGCTTGGGATATCACGACGTTTGTGATCCCCCGAGCCCAGCTCGATCGCGCTGATTGTAGTGGCCGAGGACTCGATCTAGTAATGAGACTGTTTCTGATCCAATGCGCGAGTTCTACTTATCGCATATTCGCTGTTATGGTCGAATGACGAAGGACGCGCAAATTCCCAAATCGAACATGGAGGTGGAACTCATGAAGCACGGTCAATTCCAACTTGCGATTTTGTCTGCAGGCACGATTGTCGCTTTACAATTACAGTTTTTAACTGTATTTGCTAATACAATTCGGTACTCGTGGTCGGGACAGCTAGTACCATCAGGCGAGGATGACCCTTGGCAGATTGGCGAACAAGGCCAACCATTTGCGTTGGACCTCGCTGTTTCAAGCACTGCATCTGACTTGTTGGATGCAAATGTGGAATTTGCTGCATTTGACGTTGACGAGGCGCGTTTCGTACTCGGCGGAGACGAACTCCTTTTTTCGGGAAATGGAAATGTGGATTTCACCGACAATCATGCGGGACTATTCGATTTACTGGTCTTTCACGGAGACTTTGAGCGACTTGGGCAAATAATTGACATAGGCTCACTTACGGTGCTTCCGATGGCTTCGTTCCAGTTCTCACAAACTATTGAATCTCCGCCTTTATTTCCTTCGACGATAAATCTCGATCGTTCGGCGTGCTGCGGAGGATTGTATACGTCGATCATTGCGGCAGGTTCTGCGGTCCGCGTCGTTGGCGAACCGGCGTCAGTCGGCCTTTGGGCGGCAAGTTGCCTTCTCATCGTTGTAGCCCCGGGGGGGTGGAAAAGGGGTGGAAAAGGGGTCAGGGTGGAAAAGGGGTCAGAACTATTTTTGGTTCTCCCGGCCGTGGGAACTCCGCGTGACAAAAGGGGACGCAGCTCTCTTCTGGGTCGCAGCTCATTTCTCTGCTTTGCGTGGCCGTCCGCGGGGGCGGAGCGTTGATTCGAGGCCGAGTCGTTTGGCGACGCGCTGTTGCCATCATTCGCCGCCGAGTGGGCTGCCGCGTCGGATGGCCTTGCGTACGGCGTCGAGCTCGGCTTCGGTTTGTGGAGTGTTGACCAGCTTGAGCTAGGTGGGTGGGCAGGGCAGTGGCTGCGCGAGAAAAAAAGAGCTGCGTCCCCTTTTTGCTTCTCTCGAGCCAGCCTGGTCACCGCGACCAACGGCGGCTTTATGGAGTGGCGGGGTTTTCGCGCAGGCGGAGCGTTTGCCCAGTAGCGTCAAGCTCGACGAGCGCGCCGATGGGCAGCGTGGCGTTGTAGCGGACGTGGCCGACGGGGAAGTGCGCGAGGACGGGGACGCCGAGGTCGGCAAAATAATCGCGCAGCACGTCGTCGATGGTGGCGTCGTCGCCCCAGGCAGTTTCGCCTTTGCGGGCGGTGAATGCGCCGAGGATGACGCCCGCCACGCGATCGAACTTGCCGGCCAGACGCAGCGTGCTGAGCATGCGATCGACGCGGTAAGGCGCTTCGCCGACGTCTTCGAGGAACAGAATCTTGCCGTCGGTTTCGATTTCGTAGGGCGTGCCCATCAGCGCGTGGACGACGGAGAGGTTGCCGCCGATCAGCCGGCCGCGAGCTTGGCCTTCGCGGAAAGTTTGGGGTGGTGGGACACCGTCGAAGATTGAGACTTGGTCGGATTTGACGGGGTTTGCGGGTTTGGTTTTGATTGTGTAGCCCGCCGGGGTCGAGGACGACCCGGCTCGCTGAGGATGGGGGAAGGCATCGCCGTATTTTTCTGCGACGAGCGCCCGCCAGAACCATTTCGCGGCGAACGGCGAGAGATTCGTGTCGTCGCCCAGGCCGTATTCGGGATTCGGGGAATGAAACGTGATGAGGCCCGTGCGCTGATTGATTGCAATGTGGAGAGCGGTGATGTCGGAGAAGCCGATGAAAATCTTCGGGTTGCGGCGGATCACGTCGTAGTCGAGCTTGTCGACGATGCGCGTCGTGCCGTATCCGCCGGTGCCGGGGAAGATCGCGTCGACCTCGGGGTCGGCAAAGGCCGCCATGAGCTCCGCCGCCCGCTCGCTGTCCGAGCCGGCTAGAAAACCCTTCTTGCGAAACAGCGTGTCGGGTGTGCGGACTTTGAATCCCATCTCCTCCAGCCGCTGTTTGGCGAGGGACACGCTGGCTTTGTCGAGGTACTTGGCCGGCGCGACGAACATGATTGTGTCGCCGGGAGCGAGCGCTTTGGGATAGATCGGCGCGGGAGCGGAGTCGTCGCCGGCAGCGGCGGCGCTGAGACACGCCATGACGTGCAGAATCGCAAGGGCGGTTTTGTAGCGTGTTTGCATTGAGAGCTTAAGCGAGGGCGGGGTGGCGAAGTTTACCGCGATCGCGCCGCGTAAATCCCGCGACCAACGGTCGCGGCTTTATGTATCACTGCGCACGCTCTTCGACTAAATCGTAGCGGCGGATTTTGCGGTCCAGCGTCGAGCGCTCGATGCCGAGGATGATGGCCGCGCGGCTCTTGTTCCAGCCGGTCTGGTTGAGCGTGTCTAAGATATGCTGCCGTTCCATATCGGCCAGCGAGGCTGGTTCCGAGCGGGCGTCCAGACCATCCGAGATGCCCATATCGGTGTCGCCGGCCGTGCGGAGCCGCGTGAGGACCAGGTCATCGTGATCGATGTACTGGCTGCGAGTGAGCACGACAGCGCGTTCGATGACGTTTTTCAACTCGCGGATGTTACCCGGCCAGCGATAGCGGAGCAGCTCTTCCATCGCCCGCGGTGTGAAGCCCTTGATTTTACTTCCCGTCTCCGCGACGAAGCGGTGCAAAAAGTATTCGGCCAGCTCGGGGATGTCTTCGGGCCGCTTGCGGAGGGCGGGGACCACGATCTCCAACACGTGCAGTCGGAAGTACAGGTCGCGGCGGAATGTGCCTTCGGCGACGTCCTTTTCGAGGTCGCGGTTGGTGGCGGCGATTACGCGGACGTCGACCTTGATCGCATCGCTGCCGCCCACGCGCTCGAAGGGATGGCCTTCCAGCACGCGCAAGAACTTGGCTTGCGTCTTCGGGCTCATCTCGCCGATTTCGTCGAGCATGAGCGTGCCCTTGTCGGCGGCCTCGAACTTGCCGATCTTCCGTTCGGTGGCTCCCGTGAACGCGCCCTTCTCGTGGCCGAAGAGCTCGCTTTCCAACAGGGTTTCGGAAAGCGCGGCGCAGTTCAGGCACACGAACGGACCTTTGCGGCGGGGGCCGGAGAAATGCACGGCCCGCGCGACGAGCTCCTTGCCGACGCCGCTCTCGCCGCGAATCAGCACGGTCGCCCGGCTCGGCGCCGCGCGGGCAATCTCGCGGGCCACCTGGTTCATCACTTCGCTGGCGCCGACGATCTCGCTCTCCGCGCCCAGCCGCTCGCGAAGCTGCACATTCTCGTCGCGAATTTGATTGAGGTTCTCGGCCAGCTCCTGTTGGCGGCTGAGATTCTCCAGCGCGACGGCCACCGTGTCGGCCACCGCCAGCGTGAATTCGAGGTCGTCCGGATCGGTCGCCCGCCCGGCATCGGTCGAATAGAGATGGATCACGCCAATCACCTTGCCCTCGCGTCGGATCGGCGCGCAGATCACGCTGGTGGCCAGAATCTCGCCCTTGCTGTCGCGGCTGCCCAGTTGGCTGTCGTCCATCACATTGCGGGCGAGCACAGCCTGGCCTTCGCGCATCACGGTGGTGGAAAGGAATTGCGACACACGGTGGTAGCGGTGTGCCGAATCGCTCCGCGAGGCGATGACCTCGAGATTATCGATGGGGCCTTTGGGTGAAGGCCGCCGCGCCTGGAGCAATACCGCGCCCGCATCGACCTGCGTGCCCTCGAACAAGCCGTCGAGCGCGACGTTGGCCAGCGTCACGACGTCGGTCGCCTTGGCCAGTTCGAAGGCGATGCGGCACAGATTGGCGGCCGCCCGGCCCACCTTGGGCAGCGAAACGTCGACGTCTTCTTCTTCCGGCGTTCTGAGAAACCGGCTCTGACCGCGGCGGTGGGTGATCGTCGTCGGCTCATGCGTCTCCAAGACGCTTTCATCATCGGTCGGACCAACCGTTAAGTCGCCGCTTTCCTCTTGCTGGACTGCCTGAGCCGTGCGCAGCACCGAATGCGAGTCGGGAAAGGCCTGCGACAAATCGTGAACGAACGCCAGGTGTGAATTGCCGATGCGGACGATGTCGCCCGCCTGCAGCCCGTAATCGTGTTGAATTCGCTGGCCGTCCACGAGCGTGCCGTTGCGGCTGTCCAGATCGCGGAGCGTCCATTGCCCCTGGGCTTGGAACACTTCGGCATGGTTCCGGCTGCAGCGCTCGTCCTTGACGACAATCGCGTTCGTAGGCGCCCGGCCGATCGTCACCGACTCACCGTCAACCAGACGGAACACGTCGGTCCATTTCGAGCCTTCTCGAATAACGAGGTACGCTGTCATCGAATACCAGAGAGTGCCGAGAAAAGAGAGCGGCGACCGGGGGGCGGTTCCTCCGCGCAGGGCAGACCGCAGCTAAAGCGCCAGCGCAGTCCAAGCTGCCGATCCGTGCGGCCCGCTCCCACCAAGTCCCATATTACAACTTATTCCCGATGGGGGTGAATGTTCAAGTCATTTGGCGCAGAACCACTCTACTGGCCGGGATTTACGGCAACACGGCCGACCAAGCGAGTGGTTTGACAGGCGGTTTGCGATTGGCGGCGGCGGCTGCTTAGCACAGCGTCAAATTGGAGGTGGCAGGCACCCTCGCCGTACGCCTGCCATTCCACCAAAACTGTTGAAACGACAAGGGTTAGCAATTAGGCTGGAGGATAGGAACGGTTTTACGACCGCCGCGGCTGAGCTTCTGCCGCCGGCCAGCTCTTATACCAATTACGCTTCGGCGCCGGAGGCCTCTCGTATGGTCTGGGTCTGTATATCGAAGTTTTGTCGCTCGATCGCGGTCGTGGCGGCCGTCATCGTGCTAAGCCTGCACGTCCGTTCGGCCCAGGCGCAGATTTTCGCCCGCGCCGTCGGCGGTGTGGCGATCGACGCAGATGGTGTCGTCTCAAACCCCGAAGTCAGGGAGCTGAAAGAGCTCCAAGCGACGTGGCAGCGAGGTCTGCAGGAGGTTCCCGCCGATTTGGAAGCTTGGACCGATTTGCGGTTCGTGTCGCTGCGACAGTTGGAAAGGGAAATTGCCAAAGCCCGCGCCGCCAATGCACCATTGCCGGACCCGGTTCGCTTTCTCGCCGGGTTGCAGCGCGTCCGGTATGTGCTCGTGTATCCTGACCGGCAGGACATCGTGCTGGCCGGCCCCGCCGAAGGCTGGCGCGTCGATACGACGGGCAATGTCGTCGGCGCGACGACCGGCCGGCCGGTGCTGCTGCTCGACGATCTCATGGTGGCGATGCGGACGGCTGAATCGTCGAACCGCATGGGGATCAGTTGCTCAATCGATCCGACGCCCGAAGGCTTGCAGCGGATGCAGCAGCTCACGGGACAGTTGTCAGCACGCAGCGGTCCGCAAGCGGCCGGGCGGCAGATGGAGGAAGCGGTAGGGCCGCAGACGATTACCGTGACCGGAGTGCCGGCTACCAGCCATTTCGCCCGCGTGATCGTCGCCGCTGACTTCCGCATGAAGCGGCTGGCGATGAATTTCGAGCCCGCGGCGGTCGACGGCATGCCAAGCTTCCTGCAATTGGCCCGCAGCCGGCGCGGCGGGCTGCAGAACGCCATGCCGCGGTGGTGGCTCGCGCCGATGTACGATCCATTGCAGCGCGACGCTGAGGGCCTGGCGTGGGAGCTTCGCGGCCAGGGAGTGCGCTGCCTTACCGAGCAAGAGTTTCTCAACGACGCGGGGCAAAAACAAAAGGCTGGCGATGCCGATCTCACCGCACAAAAGTGGGCCGATTCCTTCACGGAAAAATTTGAAGAGCTCGCCCACGAAGATTCTTCCTTCGGCGCTCTGCGCAATGTCATGGACCTGGCCGTCGTCGCGGCGCTGTTGATCAAAGAGCGATTGATTGAGCGTTCCGGCCTCGAGGCCCCGAACCTCATGAACGACCAGCCGCTCGACGAGTACCCGGCTCCACGCATGGTTCCGTCGCAAGCGAGCTTCGTGAAGGCCGGCCGCCAATGGATCATCAGCGTCTCCGGCGGGGTGCAAATCTTCCCGTGGCAAGTCGCCGACCGCACGGAAGTCGCCGACGAGCTGGCCAGCACCCGCGCGGATCATTCAACCTCGTCAACGGGCTGGTACTGGCAGCGTTAGGGTGAGCATTGCCCACCGGTGATTAGCGACGAGTCGGAGTTTCCGCCACGACTTGGTATTCGTCGCGATACACGATCATGCCTGGGTTCGCGGTGCGGATCACACGCACTGGCACCCCGTGGTCGATTAAGATCGCGAACAGGTCCCACATTCGCGAAATCGGTTCGGCCGCGCTGGGCAGAAACCAGGCGACCGCATCCGGCGACCATTTGCCGCAGCGAAGATTCTGCTGAAACGGTGGGCAGGGCAGGTTCTCGTTCAACCACTCAAAGGTTGTCTCGACGACATCGATCTGATACGGCTCAAGATGCCCGGCATCGCGCAGGACCCCCGCAGCCGTCACGACCCCAGTCAGCCAACGGCCGTCCTCCGCATCACCACCCTCGACAAAACGCAGGTACATCGGGTTGGCCCTCATGCAAAATCAACATTCAGCATGGTTCGACGATTTCAGCCAATTCCAGACGTCCGGCGAACAAAAATGTTCACCGGGCGGAGAGCCCCACTCTTCGCTTGATTGAACGGTTTGGTTATATTGGACGGCTGGGCAAGGGCGACACTTGCCCGTCTTTACCGTTTCTTGCGAGGACTCGAAAAATGTCTGAGGGCAGCAGCAACGACGATCGCGGCAGTGAATCGAGGCGACAATTTTTGAAGACGACTTCGGCGCTTGTGGGCGGCGCGGCATTGGGCGCGAGCGCGCGGATCGCTCGTGCCTCGCACCCTGGAAGTAGCGATGCAATCAAGGTCGCGCTCATTGGGTGCGGCGGGCGCGGCACGGGCGCGGCATATCAAGCGTTGGCGACCGAAGGTCCGGTGACGCTGTGGGCGATGGCCGATGCGTTCGCCGACAACCAGCAGGCGTGCTTGGAAACCATCAAGCGGCAAGTCGAACGCGGTCAAAGCGACGGCGATCCACTATTGAGTGACAGCCGTGTCGACGTGCCGGCGGAACGGCAGTTCGTCGGCTTCGATGCATACAAACAAGCGATCGACAGCGGGGCCGACTTGATCATCCTGGCCACGCCGCCCGGCTTTCGGCCGATCCATTTCGAGGCGGCGGTCAACGCGGGCAAGCACATCTTCACCGAAAAGCCGCTGGCGGTTGACACCCCCGGCATCCGCCGTTTCCTGTCCGCCAACGAACAGGCGAAGCAGAAGAATTTGATGGTGGCCGTGGGCTTGCAGCGGCGTCACGATCCGCGCTACGTCGAAGCGATCAAGCGGCTCCACGACGGCGCGATCGGCGATATCTTGTTTACCCGGGTTTACTGGAACAGCGGCGGTTTATGGGTGCGGCCGCGGCAACCCCAGCAGACGGAGATGGAGTACCAGATGCGCAACTGGTACTACTTCAACTGGCTGTGCGGCGACCATATTGTCGAGCAGCACATCCACAACATGGACATCGGCAATTGGGTCCGTGGCGACATCCACCCTGTCGAAGTGCAAGGCATGGGTGGGCGACAGGTCCGCACCGGCAAGGAGTACGGCGAGATCTTCGACCATCACTTCGTTGAGTTCACGTACGCCGATGGCACGAAGATGTACAGCCAATGCCGGCACATCGACGGCTGCGCGTCGGAAGTTGCCGAGCATGCCCACGGCACGAAGGGGATGGCCCACCTCGACGACGGCGGCGGCCCCATCATTGTCGGCCCGGACGGCAGATGGCGGAGCAGGGCACGGAAGGTCGACAACCATCACCAAGAGCACCACGATATGTTCGCCGCGCTGCGCCGCGGCGACATCTACAACGAAGGCGACTACGGGGCCAACTCGACGATGACCGCCATCGTCGGCCGGATGGCGACCTACTCCGGCAAGGTGATTCGGTGGGACGAAGCGCTTCGCTCGGGCATCGACTTGTCGCCGGCAGCATACGACTTCGCCGCCACGCCGCCCGTGGTGCCGAACGGGGACGGCTATTATCCGGTTGCCGTGCCGGGAAAAACGGAAGTGATGCGGGCCTAGCGGCGACGCGCGAAGTGTCGCCGACTAATACGTTTCTCAGGTTCGTGTGCCACTGCTTGCGGTGCATCGATCCGCGCCGACACGCTAAGAGCGCACTGCTCGCTGGTAAGATAAGACGTGCCGTTGGAGGCAAGCAGTGCCGCACCCGACGACCACGCCCTTTGTTGCGCCGCGAGCAGTGGCACACGGCGGACGCATCAATCTGAAAAGCGACTAGAAGCTCAAATCGAGTTGCGCCGCGCTTCCATTCCGCCCATTGCTCGATTCCTGCTGACCCACCAGCGACGCGGCCGCGAGCGGGCCATTCACCGCCGATAGCTCCTCGCGGCGCAACGCACCCGGTGCAGTGAGCATTCGCAGTGCGCGCACGCGGATCTGCTTGTCCTCCACGTCCGCTAGCCAGCGAATTTCGCCGGCCTCCCGTGAGGCCAGGGGACGGCCGTTGAGATACAACACGCGATTTGCCCGCTTGGCCGGCACCCGCGGTCCGGCCATGACAATACCGACCAGGTTTAGCGGGTCGGATGCTGAGACGACGGTCCAGCTATCATTCTCCGGCTCGTCGCGCAGCTTCCGCAACTGTTCGACGGCGTCGCTGAGCGCGAACTGTTCGCCGGCCACGCCGGCCACGAACCGCCCGCCGCGAATCTCGCCGCGCATCTCCAACCGCCGGTACACGGGCAACAGCTCGCGCCAGGCTGGGGCGACCGATTCGCGCGCCAACAGGTCGCGGAACATGACGCCGTAGCGCTCGAGCAGCAGCCATGCCCATTGCTCCGCGCGCTCCTGACTGGTTTGGGGCTGCACGAAGGGAGGAAATCGGGACCAGCGGCCGCCACGCGCATACGCGGTTTGACGGCGGAGTTTCAGCCGGCGGGCGGCGCGGCGGCCCAAACTTTCGCGCCGCTTTGCGACCAGCGCCCGAATGGCCGCAAAGCCGTCGGAAGTCACCAGCCCCAACGCCGCCAATTCGCGCAGCGCGTCCTCCAACTGCGATGGCAGCAGCGAGGTGACCGCGAGCAAGTCATCGAAAAACAACGCGCCATGCGTCGTCAGTGCTTCGTACGCCGTTTGCGCGTCCCAGCGTGCGGCGGCAATCGGCGGTTGCCGATCGAGCGGCAGCAGCCATGCGAGGTCGGCCCGCGGCGCCAGCGAGATTGCCGACACACGCGTCAGCACGTGGCCGCGCCGTTCTTCCGTGAGCCGCGGCGGCTGGAGCCGACCCCACACGACCTCGCCCGACGCGAACAACTGGTCGAGCCACTGGTGGTCATACTCCGGTATTCGCACCGGAAACAAGTCGTGCTCCCAGGCGGCCGCCGAAGCCTCGAAGCCCTCCAACAGTCGGATCGCATGCTGAAGCCCGGGACGACCGCTCGGACGCAATCGTTCCGATATGCCGTGGCGGGCCAGCAGGAAACGCATCAAGCCGGCCGGGTCGACCGGCGCGACCTGTCGGCGCAATCCGTCCAAAGTCAGTCGATGAATTCGGGCCAACAGTCGGCGCTCGCACCATTCGACTTCATCCGTCCCACCCGTGAATCGGCCGCGCAGCACAAAGCCGCTCAGCTCCAATTGTTCCAAGGCGGTCTGAACGGCCGTCGAGTTCATGCCCAACTGTCGAGCGATTCGTTCGGCAGTGGTTGGTCCGCTGATCTCTAGCCGCCCGCGCACGACAAGCTGTCGTCCTTCGTCGAGCGACACCTCGCGCTGGAGCGATTCGGGCAACGAGGCGGGCGGTGTGCTTTCGGCAAGACTTACCGCCATACGGACCGCCGGCCATTGCTCGACGGCGATCCACAAGACCGGCCCGTCGACCACTTGGCAGCGTGCCGCCCTGCCTTGTTCGACAAGCTCATCGAAATAGCTGCGCCATTCCGACGCCTCGCTTTCCGCGAGCGCCCCTACGGAGAGCAGCGTGTCGTGCAACTCCTCGGCATCGCGGACCACCGGCCAGGCTTGAGCGCGGACCAGTGCGATCGCGTCGGGATCGAGCCGCCCCAAATCGCTGACGTCATCCACGGCGAACGATCGCCGCGTGGCCACGGCTCGCGTTCGCCGCTCTTCCAGCGGGGCGTCATCCAGGAATGCATACGGATTCGCATTGAGAAGCTGGTGGCTGAATGGGGAAGGCTCGCGAGTATCGCGGCCCACCAGCTCAATGCTGCCCGCCTCGATTTCGGTCAAAATTTTCCGCCAGCCGGGCAGGTCCATCACTTCGTGCAGGCAGTCGTGAATCGATTGGTTCACGATCGGATGATCCGGCGGCTCGAGGTCGCCTGTGCGGTGCTCGAAGCACTGGGTCTGAGCGGGAAACACGGCGGTGAGCAGATCATCGGCGCGAAACCGCTGCAGCTCCGGCGGCACCTTCTTGCCCCCGCGAAAACGCAATACGGCCAATGCGCGCGTGATGTTCCACCGCCAGCGAACTTGAAACATCGGCACCGCCAACAGGGCTTGGATCAACAGCGCTTGGGCGCTGGCCGAATCGATGAGCGTAAACATCTGCTCCAGTGGAAAGCTATGCTGTGGGCCGATCGAGAGCACGATGCCGTTGTCGTCGGCGCTGGCCTGCAGCTCGAAGTCGAAGGTGCGGCAGAAGCATTTTCGCAGCGTGAGCCCCCACGCGCGATTGATCCGCGCACCGAACGGCGCGTGAACAACCAGCTGCATGCCGCCCGACTCGTCGAAGAACCGTTCGAAAACGACTTGGCGCTGCGTGGGAATGAGGCCGATCGCAGCGCCTTGGGCGGCCACGTAGTTCACGGCCTGGCAAGCGGCCCAATCGTCGGCGCCGGTTTCTGCTTGTAGCCACACTCGGGCCTGTTCGAGCGACAGTCCCCGCCCCTCCCCTAGCTGCTCCCCAGAGCGGGGAGGGGGACCGGCGGGCAACTCGCTGCAGTGGCGCCAAATCTCCTGGCGAAGGTCCGAAAGTTCCGTAGATAGCTCGGCGGTGCGGGCCGGCGCTTCTCCCAGCCAGAACGGAATGGTCGCCGGCGCGCCGTGGGCGTCGGCCACGGTGACCTCGCCGCCGCGGACATACAAAATCCGCCACGACGAATTGCCGAGCTGAAACACGTTGCCGGACTGGCTCTCCAGCGCGAAGTCCTCATTGAGCGTGCCGACGAATGTCCGCTCGCCCTCGGTCACGACACGATAATCGGCCACTTCAGGGATGGCCCCGCCGGAAGTGATCGCGGTGATGCGGGCCGCGCGGCGGGCGCGGAGCCGGTTATGAATTCGATCGCGATGCAGGTACGCGCCGGTGCGATTGCCGGGAGCGATGCCATCGCTGAGCATTTGGATGATTGCGTCGAAATCACGCCGCTCGAGGTCGTGATAGGGCCGCGCCTGCCGGCACAGCTGGTAAAGCTCATCTTCCTCCCAGTCCTCGCACGCGACGGAGGCCACGATTTGCTGGGCCAGGATATCCAGCGGCGCAACTGGCATTTCGATGCGATCCAGCTTCCCTGCCCGCACCGCGCGGACCAGCGCCAGCGACTCGAGCAGCTCATCGCGCGTGAGCACGAACAAGCGCCCTTTTGGTATTCGCCCCAGCGCGTGCCCCGCGCGGCCCACGCGCTGGAGAAACGTCGCAATGGCGCGCGGCGAACCGATCTGGCACACCAGATCGATGTAGCCGATGTCAATTCCGAGTTCCAGCGACGCGGTCGCCACGATGGCCTTCAACTGGCCCGTTTTGAGCTTCTCTTCAGCTTGCAGCCGGATTTCGCGCGATAAGCTGCCGTGATGACTCGCCACCTGGCCCTCGCCAAGCTGCTCCTCCAGATAATGGCAGACACGTTCGGCCAGCCGGCGCGTGTTCACGAACACCAGCGTGCTGCGATGCTCGCGAATCAATTCACTAAGCCGGGCGTAAATCTCGTCCCAAGTTTCATTCGAACACACGGCCGATAGCTCGCTCGTCGGCACTTCGATCGCCAGATCGAGTTGCCGGACATGCCCGGTGTCAATAATGTGGCAAAGTGTAGCCTTCTCGCTCCGCGAGAAGTGTTCCTCACCCGAAGCGTGAGGACTGCATATCTCGGAGCCGACCAGGAACCGGGCGATCTCATCAATTGGCCGCTGGGTCGCTGACAATCCGACTCGCGTCGGCGGCGCGCCGCGCAGCCGATCGAGCCGCGCCAGCGAAAGCGACAGATGCGAGCCGCGCTTGTCGCGGGCAAGCGCATGAATTTCGTCCACGATCACGGTCCGCACGTTGCGGAGCATCTCGCGGCTTTTGGAGCCGGTCAGCAACAGGTAAAGGGATTCCGGCGTCGTGACCAGGATGTGCGGGGCCTTGCGCAACATCGCCTGCCGCTCGCTTGGCGGCGTGTCGCCCGTCCGCACGGCGACGCGGATCTCCTGCGGTTCCAACCCCGCTGCAGCCGCGGCTGCGTGAATCTCCTGCAGCGGCACCTGCAGGTTCCGGTGGATGTCGTTGCTCAGCGCCTTGAGCGGCGAGACGTAGAGGACCTGCGTTTCATCACGCAAATTCTTGTCGACGGCTTGCCGCAGCAGGCTGTCGATCGACACGAGAAACGCGGCCAGAGTCTTGCCCGAACCGGTCGGCGCGGCCACGAGCGTATGCTCGCCTGCCACGATCCGCGGCCAACTCTGCTGCTGAGCCTCTGTCGGCTCGCGAAACCGCCCTGCGAACCAGCCCGCCACTACCGGATGAAATAGGGATAGTGCCATAGGCAGCAATTATATTCATTCGCGGTACGCTTGTGCACTGCCAGATAGTTGCGGTCCGGCGATTTGGTAGTCAAACTGGTAGCCTGTCGTCCGTTTCAGGTTCGTTGTACTTTCGGAAACCACCACCATGCATCGCCGCAACTTTTTAGCGATTGGCAGTGCAACGCTTGCGGGCGCCGTGACGAATTCAGCCGTCGTTCATGCCGCCGAATCCTCCGCTGCAACGCCGAAGCGTTCGTTCAAGCTGAAATACGGCCCCCACTTCGGCATGTTTCAACACTCGGCAGGCGAAAGTCTCACCGATCAGCTGCGCTTCGCCGCCGACCAGGGCTTTACCGCCTGGGAAGATAACGGCATGAAGGGCCGGCCGGTTGAAACCCAAGAAGAAGTCGGCCGCACGATGGAACAACTCGGCATCACGATGGGCGTGTTCGTGGCTACCGGCTCGTTCGATAAAGTCACCTTCGCGGGCGATGACCAGTCCGCAAAGGACGCGGTCTTGAAGGACATCCGCGACAGCATCGACGTAGCCAAACGCGTTCGGGCGAAATGGATGACCGTGGTTCCGGGCCGGTATCACCAGGGCCTCGAATGGGATTACCAAACCGCCAACTGCATCGAGCTGTTGAAGCGCTGCTGCGAGATTCTCGAGCCGCTCGGCCTGGTGATGGTGCTCGAGCCGCTCAACTGGTGGACCGACCACCCAGGCGTGTTCCTGCACAAGATTCCGCAGGCCTACCAGATTTGTCGCGCGGTCGGCAGCCCGGCCTGCAAAATCCTGTTCGACATCTATCACCAGCAGATCACCGAAGGCAACCTCATTCCCAACATCGATCGGGCGTGGGAAGAAGTCGCCTACTTCCAGGTCGGCGACAATCCGGGACGAAACGAGCCGGGCACGGGCGAGATCAACTACCGCAATGTGTTCCGCCACATCCACAACAAAGGCTTTCAAGGTGTCGTCGGCATGGAGCACGGCAACAGCCGCGGTGGAAAGGATGGTGAGCAGGCGGTGATTGACGCCTACGCGGCGGCCGATTCGTTCTGACCGAGGCTTCCGCCCACCCCCCCCAACAATAGTGGGCGCCGGCGTTATTAACCCATCGCAATTTGCCGCGCAAATCGCTTCGATCCTCACAACGCGACTCAACTGCCGGCCTCTGTTTTGACGCCGTCTAGTCGCCGAACTACTCTTCCAACGGGTCGAAAGAATCACCCGAAATTCGAGAGTTGCTTTCGCTCGCAATTCTGCCGGCGGCAGCAGTATGGGGGCACTGCCGATGAACCATGGCCGGACGGCGAAATTCGCGACTGCCTGCGGTCTGTTTGCCGTTTTGACGGGCTGCTTCGTGCTGGTTGGATGGTGCGCCGATATTGTCTGGCTTAAAAGCGTCATCCCCGGCCTGGTCGCGATGAATCCGCTCACGGCCACCTGTTTTATGCTGGCCGGTGGTTCGCTTTTGCTGTTGCGCGACCCCCCTATTAGCCGGCGACGCCGCGTTGTGGCCCACAGCGCCGCGCTGGCAGTGGCGGCGATCGGTGGCCTGCGGCTAAGCGCGTACATTTTTTCCCACGGCTTTGACGTGGACCGGCTGCTCTTCGCGGCGTCGCTCGGCGACAACCGCATGGCGCCCAATACTGCGTTTTGCTTGCTGCTCTCCGGCCTCTCCTTGCTGCTGCTCGACGTCGCAACGCGTCGTGGATTTTGGCCGGCGCAGTTTCTGGCTTCCGGTGTCGCCATGATTGCGCTTGTGTCGCTCGTGGGATACGGTTACGGCGCCGAATCGCTCTATCATATCGCCTCTTTTATTCCGATGGCTCTCAATACGGCCGCCGCCTTCCAGATATTGTCGCTCGGCATCCTAATATCGCGTCCGGATCGCGGTCTCGTCGCCGTCCTGTTGCACGATGGTCCCGGCGGCGTGATGGCACGCCGGCTCCTACCGGCGATCGTGGGCATCCCAATTATCCTCGGTTGGCTGCGCATTCTCGGACAGCGCATGAACTATTACGACACCGAGTTCGGTGCAGCCCTGATGGTAGCAATTACCGTTGTGCTGTTCTTGATCGCAATGGGCTGGATCGCCGCCGCATTGAATCGGGCCGACGAGGAGCGGAAATACACCATGCAAGAGCTGCGGCGCGCTGAACAAGCCGTGCGCCAAATAAACGAGCGATTAGAGCAACGGGTGAAGGAGCGAACGGAGGAGCTGGCAGTCACCAACGCGGACCTGGTGCAAAAAAATCGAGAGAACGAGCTGTTCGTCTACAGCGTCTCGCACGATTTGCGCTCGCCGCTCGTGAACCTGCAGGGCTTTAGTAACGAGCTCATGACCGTTTCAGAAAACATCAGAGACTTGCTCGGCTCCGCCGCCCTGCCCGCGGAGCTCCAGCAGCGCGCGATCCATCTTGTCGATGACGAAATGCTGCGCTCCATTCGCTTTATCCAAACGGCGGTCAGCCGTTTGAGCAATATTATCGACGCCTTGCTGCGGCTCTCGCGCGCCGGCCGCGTGGAATACCAGCCGGAGATCGTGAACATCAGGGCAGTTGTAGGTCGGATCGTCGAAGCAATGTCGGCCACGATTTACGACCGTGGCGCCTCCGTGGAAATTGGCGAGCTGCCCAACGCCTGGGGCGACGCCACGGCATTGGAGCAAGTCTTTGCGAATCTGATCAACAACGCGGTCAACTATCTCGATCCGGGCCGGCCCGGAAGAATCCAAGTCGGCATCGTTGAGTCGGATCAGTCGACCCATGACTTGCGACCTTCCGTCACCTACTACGTTCGCGACAACGGCTTGGGCATTCCCGAAGCCTACCACGGCAAAGTATTCCAAGCCCTCAAGCGGCTTCATCCCGAAGCGGCCAAAGGCGAGGGGATTGGCCTGGCCATCGTACGCCGCATTGTCGAGCGCCATGGCGGAACAATCCGCTTTGAATCAGCCGCCGGTGTGGGAACTACCTTTTTTGTAAACCTGCCGAATGCGCCTGTTGATCGCGAAGTGACTGACAAGGTGCGTTGGTCGAACCAGGACAGGAGAGTCGAGCATGAGCGCCGAAGCGTTGGAGATTTTGTTGGCCGAAGATGACGAGGGGCACGCGTTTCTCGTCCAGCGCAATCTGGAGCGAGCCGGCGTAGCGAATCGCATCATCCACGTCGCCGATGGTCAGGCGGCGCTGGATTACATTCGCCGCGAGGGCCCCTATACGAACCGCGAGCCGGATGGCCCGTTGTTGCTCGTGCTCGATATCAACATGCCGCGCGTGGATGGCGTGGAAGTGCTCACGCGAATCAAATCGGCCGACGTTACCCAGAAATTGCCTGTCATCATGTTGACCACGACCGATGATCCCCGCGAGATCGAGCGCTGCTATCAGCTCGGCTGCAACGTCTATATCACGAAGCCGGTGGAGTACAACGACTTTGTTGAAGCCGTGAAACGGCTGGGGCTTCTGCTCCAAGTTGTGCAGGTCCCGGGCGAGGTCCAGGTAGCTTGAGGATTGTTTATGGTCGATCGTGCAAAAGAGACGGTTTTGATCGTCGAAGACGACGAGGGCATCGCCTACTTGCAGCGTCAAACACTCGAGCGGGCGGGCTATCTAGTGCTCTGCGCAGATTCCGAGGCGAAGGCCCTGGCATACCTGGCACACAACGATGTCGATCTGATCATTCTCGATTATCGGCTTCCGGGCGAGCGGACCGGCCTCGATCTGTATGCCGACTTCAAGGCGGCCGGCTATAACCAGCCGGTTGTCATGGTCACCGGTTTCCGCGATGAGACGACCGTCGTCAAGGCGCTGCGGGCCGGAGTGCGCGACTTCGTCACCAAGTCGGATGAGTATCTGCAGTATTTACCGCTAGCCGTCGAGCGCGTGCTGGTGCAGATTCGCTTGGAAAATCGCCTCGCCGAGTCGGATAAGCAACTTCGCCAAGCCCAAAAAATGGAAGCGATTGGCACGCTGGCCGGCGGCGTGGCCCACGAATTCAACAACCTGCTGCAGGCGATCCAAGGCTATACGCGCTACGCCATCGAAGGCTTGGACCCCGAAGACGAGCGCCGCAAGGACCTCGAGCAAGTGATCCACGCCAGCGATCGTGCCGCCGACCTGACACGACAATTGTTGGGCTTCGGCCGCCGAGAAATGCTGCAACTTACCGACATTGAGCCCAATTCGCTGGTGCGCGATCTGGTGAAGATGATGCGGCCGTTGATCGGCGAGCATATCAAGCTCGACCTCAGCTTGGATGAAGATGTCGGCATCATCCATGCCGATGCCGGCCACATTCAGCAACTGCTCATGAACCTGTGCGTGAACGCCCGCGACGCCATGCCCGAGGGCGGCCAGCTCGTCATCAAAACAGAAAATCTTGTGCTCACGGACGCTTATTGCGAGTATCATCCGGACGTCAAACCAGGCCGCTATCTGGTGCTCGACGTCGCCGACTCCGGATGCGGGATGACAGCCGAGGTGAAGGATCATATCTTCGAGCCGTTCTTCACGACCAAAGGAGTCGGCAAGGGAACCGGCTTGGGCCTGGCCATGGTTTATGGCGTGGCGCAACGACATCAAGGAACCATCCACGTCTACAGCGAGCTTGGCGCGGGAACCACTTTCCGAATTTACCTGCCGACGATGGACCATGCGTCCGTCGCCGCGTCCGCCGCTCCGGTTCAAGAAGTTGCGTCTAGCGGGAGCGAAACCATTCTGATTGCCGAAGACGACCCGCTGGTCCGGCAATTGGCAGTTCGCATGCTCGAGCGCGCCGGCTATCAAACCATCACCGCCGCCGATGGCGAGGAAGCGGTGCGGCAGTTTGAACGAAACATCGATCGAATTCCTTTGGCCCTGCTAGATGTCGTCATGCCTCGGCTCGGCGGCCGCGAGGCGTTTGAAAAAATGAAGGCGCTCAACCCGAACGTCCAAGCCATATTCTGCAGCGGGTACGATCCGCAAATGGCACAAGTCGGGTTCGTAGTGGACGACGACCTGCGGCTGATTCAAAAGCCGTTTGTTCCCGAATTATTGCTGGCCACGATTCGAGAAATTCTGGACAACCAGCCATGCACCGCGACGGTCTAATTCATCCCGCTTCGGACCAGAAAACAATTCTGGTCGTTGACGACGAAGCCCAGATGCGCGAGCTTCTTTCCCGCTGGCTAGCCGGCGAGGGATGGGAATGTTTGCAGGCGGATAGCGCGGAGAATGCGCTCGCCCGGCTCCAGAGTGCCGACGTGCAAATCGTGGTTGCCGACATCCATATGCCGGGCTGCTCCGGACTGTGGCTGCTGGAGCAAGTTACGAACCGCTTTCGAGAAACGTCGGTCCTCATGCTGACGGGTTCGGACGATACGCGCACGGCCATCGACGCCCTGACCCGCGGAGCATCCGGCTACCTGCTCAAGCCGATCCAGCGGGACGAATTTATCTTCCGCGTTCGGCAAACTGCCGAGCGGCGTCAGTTGATCCACGAACGCCGAGAGTATCTCCGGACCTTGGAACGGCGCGTCCAGGAGCAGACCCTCGCCATCCGGCTGGCCCACGAAGAAACCATACATCGGCTCGTCACCGCCGCGGGTTGCCGCGACGAGGAAACCGGCGCTCACATCCGCCGCACCGGCCTGTTCAGCGAGGTGTTGGCCCTGGTCGCCGGCTGGTCCGCAACCGAAGCCGAGCAACTTCGCATGGCCGCCCCGATGCACGACGTCGGCAAAATTGGCATCCCCGATGCCATTCTCCAGAAACCTGGCAAACTTACGGCGCTGGAATACGAGCGCATGAAGGAGCATACGACGATTGCCGCCCGCATGCTGGCCGGCTCCGCGTCGCCCGTGCTGCAGCTGGCTGAGAAAATTGCGCTCAGCCACCACGAGCGCTGGGACGGGACCGGCTATCCACAGGGACTGGCCGGAGAGGCGATTCCAGAAGCGGCGCGAATCGTGGCCATCGTGGACGTCTATGATGCGCTCAGCCACGACCGGGTTTATCGGCCGGCTTTGCCCGAAGACATAGTGCTTGAGAAAATGCGCGCAGGCCAAGGAACGCATTTCGATCCTGGCCTGCTTGGCCTGTTCTTCAGCGTCCTGGAACAGATCCGCGCGATTGCCGCATCGAATCCTGATTTGCCTGAAGAATGTATTGCAGGAAGTCAACCGTCGAGTTTTCCTGCCGTTACCCGCGACAACCGCTTCCAATTGGCGACTGTTATCAATGACTGAAATGGCAATGCAATATTGCGTGCTCGTCGTGGACGATGAGCCCTTGGTCCGGCAGGCGACAATGCGCGCGTTGTCGCGCGTGGGCTTTCGTTGCGAGGCCGCCGCCGATGGTGCTGTGGCATTGGAAATGGCCCGTCAGACCAGGTACGACGTCGTCGTTACCGACTTGCGAATGCCGGATGCGAACGGGCATCAGCTCGCCGTCGACTTGCTGGGCATGCCGGACCGACCCGAGATCGTCATCCTGACCGGGATCATGGAGCCCCGGCTCGCCAATGATCTCAAGCTCCGCGGCGTCCAAGAGATTTTCTTCAAGCCGGTCCATTACGATGTGTTGGCGAAGCAGGTGCTGGTAATCGCAGACCGTCGCGCGTTCGAGACACGAATCGAGGACGGCAAGCCAACCGAAGAACAACAGCCGGCAGAACGCGCCCAGGCCATTGGCGAGAAGTCATCCGCGGATCGACCACGGATTGCCACTCAATTGGCCAAAGCCGTTACCAATTTGCGGCGGCCGCCCAAAGATTTCGACGGCTTCTCAAAAGCCAGCGCAAACGCCGTCCGCGCGCATGACGTGGGGCAGGCGATGGAGCTGGATCCCAGCATGCGCCAGGATGTCCTCGCTTTTGTCAACCATGCGCTTTATGGCTCGCATCGGGCGCTCGTTGACCTCGAGCGTTCGCTGGCTGCCTTGCAACGCAGAAACGCCGTTGTAGCTGTCTGCAGCTTTGTGGCCGGCGCCATGGTCGGATCGCTGCTGGCGTGGCTAATGCCCATGCTTCTCAGGTAGGTCCGCCGGGCCGCGCCGCACGGAGACTAGCCGTCACGCCAAAACCCTCTCCCTTGGGAGAGGGTAGGGTGAGGGTGCCTTGCGTTGCGGCATTTCGCCCTCACCCCCCCAGCCCTCTCCCGGAGGGACAGGGAGGTCTCGATACAGCTTCTAAAAGTCTTTCCGTGTAACGCGCTAGTACGACAGTGTTGCGGTAGAGCTTGTTGCGCATTCCAATGACACAATGTGTCTACGCCATTCTGACTGCCATCGTGGGCGGGTAGTTCACCCGCTTGCGTACTCCGCCCACATTCTCAGTTCATTGGCCGCATAAAATACAAGTTGGTGTTTGCAGCAGCAAAGGCCATATCTCTAGTAGCTTTTCAACGGTTGAGAAGCGATGAAATATATTTGCCGATGATGTCCCGCTCGTAGTTGAAAATGGTTGATGACTCCTGTGGCTGATTG
>JBBDWY010000077.1:0-15618 GCA_040902605.1 Pirellulales bacterium
ATACAACATGGGCTATTCCACCAACCCCAGTTTCTAGGTGTGACAAAGAACTAGTGGGCTATTTGACCGCCGTATCTTTAGCTTTCGCTCGAGCGGCAGTCTGAGTGGCCGGCATTTTTGGAAACAGCTCCACCGACTCGACGAGTTCGCGGTCGATATTGGCCAAGCGTTCGACCATGGGCTTCTCGATCGTCACGGCAATTGACACACGGTGGCCGCTCTCCGGCGCGACGAGATAGTAGTGCCACTCGACGGGCACTTCTTCCACGTGCCCACGAGCGACCAGTTCGTAGCAGTAGTTACCCGCCGTGTTTTGCCATTGGCGGCTCGACACCAGCTCGCCGAAGCTTTTGCCTAGCGAGTAGGTGACATCTTTCTCGAATTGATCCAGCGTCACCTGTCGGCCGGCGGATTTAGGCGGCAGGGCCGTAAGCGTGCATTGGGCCACCAGGTCGCCGCGATCGACGCGGCGCAGCGTCACCGATTCCCGCTGTTCGCCCGTGACAAACCACTGACGGTCATGCCGGAAGCGAAAACCGAGCGGCGCCGCTTCGTAAACAACATCGTGATTCGGTGTGCGGCCAGAAGTCGCTACTTTCGTCGACACGTCCGCCGTGAGCCGAGTAGAGGACTTGAGCGGTTCAACCTTTATTTGCAGCTTGGCGACCGCATCCAGTCCGGGCGTGGCCTCCCCGATCGATCGCTTTTCGCGGATCGCCAAATTGAGCCGCGTGACGCGGCGCAAGCGGCGGTCGAAGAGGTACAAGGCGCGGACTTCCAGCTCCGTGGCGGCGCCATCCGACATCCCATGCACGACCCCGGCCAGCCGCACCTTGGCGAAATTTGCGTTGTAGCTGTCCAGCACGCTCTGCACTTCGCAGACGGCTACCGAGTCGAGCGCCAAAAACGAAGCCATAACGGTCGAATCATGGCTCCAGCTGTCACCGTTCGCGACGGGTTGAGTGGGCAGCAACTGCTCCGCGAAGAATGAATTCCCGACCACGTCGATCAGATCGAGTTGCTCGCGAGGCAGTGGACCATCGGGTGAGTACAGCATGGTCCGGCCGTGGTCGCTTTCCACCGCGATCAGACGCCGGTCTTCGGCAAGTCGCGGCGAACGGCCCGTTTCGTCGACTTTGAGCACCGCTTCGGCTTTGTCGTAGTACCGCACGGCGAGGACCGGGCGATTGTTCTTTGCATCAGAAGCTGACGGGGCCAGGCGAAGCTCTTCGTATTTCAACCGCGCCGACACACTCATCTGCAACTTTTGCTCGGCCGCTGGCGTTTTGCCATCCGCATCGACGCGCACGAGATTATGGCCCCCTGCTTCCAGCTCGATCGAGACGCCGACCAGGTCGTGTTCGGCAGGGCGTGCCGACAAATCAATCTGCTCTGTCGCGGCGACTCCAAGAACCGGCACCAGGAGAAGAAAAAGGCATGCAGATAGAGCATTTTGCAACATATGGCTACCTCTGAAGGAGGGCTTCCACGGCTAGATTGTCGTTTTGGTTGGATGTCGCCTAAATCGTCCAGCAATCGACCGACTGTCCATCGCAAAACGACGAGCCCGGCCAAATTGCCGTCGTGCGTAAAATGCGGCTAGGGAAGGGGTTTTCCCGCCGTGGGTGGTCACCCGCGAACCGATGTTGTAGCCAAGCCACCGTCAATTCGCTGTAACTCTTTGGCGGGAATACGTTTAGGAGGATGGTTCCCAGCCGGCCGGCACCCTGCCAAAACAGATCGTCGTCAAAAATGCGCGAACTTTCTCTCGACCCATCTCGACTTAATTGCGTACAACATGAGAGCTTGCTGCTGGCATTAAAGGCTTGACTTGCCGCGGCGCACGTCTATTGGCGGGACAGGCAGGGCCATAAACGTGCCTGGCGGCACCGGAATTGCTCATCTCATGGTAGGCTGCAATTCTGGCAGCAGGCCGCTGCCAATGCGGGTTTGTGGTATTAAGCGTCAAAAGCCTGAGCAGCTGGGAAAAAGGGATTAGCGATTGCTACTGATTAGGTGGCAGGCCGCCTGGCAAACAGGGCGGCACTGCCGTGGGCGACGGAGTCGCATGGAACACCACAGCGGCCGAGGATGTCCGGTAGCAGAGAAGAGGTGGAACTATGCAACGCGATTATCAGAGCCCAATTATCAGCGATCTTTGCGATCAACAGATTCGCTTTGCGCCGCGAGTGAAAAAGCTGCAACAGGTCGAGGCGGCCGAGCGGCTGATCAGCGAAATCGATCCGCAGAAGGACTACCCGTACGACTACATCTGCTTCCGCATTACCGGTTTTCGTCCGGAAGATGCGGCGCAGACGAAGATCCAAGGCGCGGAATTGCTGCACGATTTGCGGCTGTTCGTCGAGGATCTTTCCGATTCGGCCGACATGTCGGCCGAGAATATCGGCGAGCAGGTGCTCACGGTCGAGGAGCTGGCCAGGCAGTTCAACGTGTCGACGAAGACGATTTCTCGTTGGCGGGAGCTGGGGCTGGTGAGCCGGCGGCTGGTCTTTGACGGCCGCAAGCGCGTGGGCTTTTTGCGCAGCAGCGTCGACCGCTTTGTGCGGAAGAACCAGGAGCGGGTTGCGCGCGGCGCCCGTTTCAGCCAGCTGACCGACGAGCAGCGGCAGGACATTATCGATCGGGCCCGCCGGCTGGCGAGCGCGGGCGGCGGACAGTCGGAGGTTTCTCGCCGATTGGCGAAGCGCGCCGGGCGGAGCGTGGAGACGATCCGCTCGACGATCCGGCAGTTCGACAAGCAGCATCCGGAAATGGCCATCTTTCCGGACATGAGCGGTCCGCTGACCGAGGTCCAAAAGACGCGAATTTACCAGGCGTTCAAGCGCGGGGCGTCGGTCGACAAGCTGACCAAGCAATTCGGCCGCACGAAAACGACGATCTACCGGGTGATCAACGAGGTCCGCGCGCAGCGAATCGTGGAGTTGCCGCTCGACTTCATTCCCAATCCGCGGTTTTCGCGCAAGGGCGCCGACAAGGCGATTTTGGGGCCGCTGCCCGAAAGTGAAACGCCGACCAAGAAAGCGCGACGCCCGTCCGGGTTGCCGCCGTACCTGGCCAGCCTGTACGAGATGCCGCTGCTCACGCGCGAGCAAGAAGCACACCTGTTCCGCAAGTACAACTACCTGAAGTACAAGGCGTCGAAGCTCCGCGAGCAGCTCGATCCGGCGCAGCCGAAGTCGAGCCTGATGGACGAGATCGAGAACCTGCACCAGGAAGCCGTGGCAATCAAGAACGAAATCGCCCGGGCCAATCTGCGGCTGGTAGTTTCGATCGCCAAGCGGCATGTGACGCCGGACCAGAACTTCTTCGAGCTCGTGAGCGACGGCAACATGTCGCTGTTGCGGGCGATCGAAAAGTTCGACTTCGCGCGGGGCAATAAGTTCAGCACCTACGCGAGCTGGGCCATTATGAAAAACTTTGCCCGCACGATTCCGGGCGAGTTCAAGCACCGCGACCGGTTCCGCACCAGCCAGGACGAGCTGTTCGCGGCGACGCAAGAGCATCGCGGCAGCCCGCTGGTCGAAGAAAGCGCGCAGCACACGCGCGAGGCGCAGATCGAACGGATTTTGCGCAAGCTGGACGAGCGCGAGCAGAAGATCATCATCGGTCGATTCGGTCTGGATCATGCCCAGGAGCCGCAAACACTGAAGGAAGTCGGTGCCTCGCTGGGCGTGACGAAGGAACGGATTCGCCAGATTGAGGCGCGGGCGTTGACGAAGCTTCGCCAAGCCGCCAAAGAGGAAAAGATTTTGCTGGATACGCTCGAGTAACGGCCAGCGAGTCACAGCAGGGCGGCCTGGCAACGCCCGATTGTTCGGCAAATCTGCCGGCGTAGTTATTTTTGAAGAAAGTCGGCGGGATTTTATTGACAGTTGGCGAGGCAGCCCTGCGATAAGCTGTCCAGATGGCGGCAAACGGATGAGTGAGACGTCGGCCGCCCGACGGCGACGGCACGCCACAGCAAAACACGGGCCAGCCGTGAGAATTCGGTTGTCAGCCGCCCTTGCAGCAGCCGGCAAGAGCGTTATATTAACTGATTCGCACGAGTTTGCCACCACTCGGCTAGCGTAGCTCAATTGGTAGAGCAGCTGATTTGTAATCAGCAGGTTGTGGGTTCAAGTCCCTCCGCTAGCTCGTAGATACGTGGCCCATGGTATGTGGGTCGTGCGGCGGGTTTTCGGGATCGAATTCCAGGCATCGGCAGGCGACATTGCCCAATGTGGCCTGCGAAGGGTGTGGACCATCACGACTCGCGGACGCGGCAGGCAGGTCGTTCTCTCGACTGATCGGTGACGATTGGCGGCGAGCGGCGACTTGTGATGCGGTGGCGCGTTCGGTCCTCGGCGTGGCGGCTCGGCACGGAGTTGCTGATGACGCGGGGAGTTACCGAAGCGGTCAAACGGGTCAGACTGTAAATCTGATGGCTCTGCCTTCGCAGGTTCGAATCCTGCACTCCCCAGTGAAAGTGGTCGAGAGTCAAGGGTCGAGAGTCGAGTGCCGGATAATTCTGGCCCTCGACTCTCGACCCTCCGCCCTCGACCAAGTTGGCGGGTGTAGCTCAATGGTAGAGCAACAGCCTTCCAAGCTGATGACGAGGGTTCGATTCCCTTCACCCGCTCTGAAAGCTGTCAACCGTCAGCCTTCAGCCAGAACAAGACACAACAGGAGACCTCGATAATCCAAGCTGACGGCTGATGGCTGAAAGCTGACGGCTTCACCCCGCTGCTGTAGCTCAGTCGGTAGAGCGCGTCCTTGGTAAGGACGAGGTCAAGAGTTCAAGTCTCTTCAGCAGCTCTGGCTCGCCGGTGCGAGCTTAACCATAAACCAATACCCGTTTTTTTGATTCCCAATTTGAAGTTACTCAGGAACTAACATGGCAAAGGACACATTTCAACGTAAAAAGCCTCACGTCAACGTAGGCACGATCGGTCACATCGATCATGGCAAGACGACGCTCACCGGTGCAATTCTGGCGGTTCAATCCAAAAAGGGGATGGCCAACTTCAAGTCGTACGCCGACATCGCCAAGGGCGGCACGGTGCGCGACGAGACGAAGACGGTCACGATCGCCGTAGCGCACGTGGAGTACGAAACCGCAAAGCGGCACTACGCCCATATCGACTGTCCCGGGCACGCGGACTTCATCAAGAACATGATCACCGGCGCCGCGCAGATGGACGGCGCCATCCTGGTGGTTTCGGCGGCCGACGGGCCAATGCCTCAAACGCGAGAGCACATTCTGCTCGCCCGCCAAGTGGGCGTACCGCGCATCGTCGTGTTCCTCAACAAGTGTGATCTTGTGGACGACGAAGAGCTGCTGGACCTCGTCGAGCTCGAAGTCCGCGAGCTGCTCTCCAAGTATGATTTTCCGGGCGACGAAATCCCGATCATCCGTGGCGCCGCCAAGGCGGCATACGAGAATCCGACCGATCCGGAGGCCAACAAGCCCATCGCCGAGCTGATGGACGCCATCGACTCGTACATTCCTGAGCCGGTCCGTGAGGTCGACAAGCCGTTCTTGATGGCGATCGAAGACGTGTTCTCGATTGAAGGCCGCGGCACGGTGGCCACAGGCCGGATCGAGCGCGGGATCGTCAAGGTCGGCGACACGGTCGATATCATCGGGCTCGAGGCAGCGCCCAAGTCGACAACCTGCACGGGCGTCGAAATGTTCAACAAGACGCTCGACCAGGGCCAGGCGGGCGACAACGTCGGCTGCCTGCTGCGTGGCGTCAAGCGCGAGGAGATCCAGCGCGGCCAGGTGCTGGCCAAGCCGGGCTCGATCACGCCGCACACGAAGTTCGAGGCGGAAGTGTACGTGCTCTCGAAGGAGGAAGGTGGCCGGCACACGCCGTTCTTCAGCGGCTATCGGCCTCAGTTCTACTTCCGCACGACCGATGTCACCGGCGCAGCGAATTTGCTGGGCGGCGCGGAGATGTGCATGCCAGGCGACAACGCGCGGATAGCCGTTGAGCTCTCGAAGCCGATCGCCATGGACGAGGGCGTGCGGTTCGCCATCCGCGAAGGCGGCAAGACGGTGGGCTCGGGGGTTGTTACGAAAATCAGCGAGTAATTGCAGAATGACGAATGACGAATGACGGATTGACGAATGGAAGATGCGGACGCAACTTTTTCACATTCGTCATTCGTCATTTCCGCATTCGTCATTTGCTACAGGGGTGTAGCTCAATTGGCAGAGCACCGGTCTCCAAAACCGGGGGTTGTGAGTTCGAATCCCACCACCCCTGCCATTACAGCACGTTGCGGAAAGGTAGAGCGGCGTGGGCGGGATTTTCCAGGAATTATTTCGCGTAAGCATTTACAAGCGCACTCAGGGACGCATTGCCCGGCAGGTCACCTTCGGGGCCTTGGCGGCGATTGTGGCGCTGGGAGCTTTGAGCTTGAGCGAATACTACCGGGACCGTGGTCCGGAGCTGCATTACTACATGCCGCTGGCGTTGTTGGCGGTCGGCTTATGGGCCAGCTTCCGCATCGTGCAGATGCCGGCTTTCGCCGATTTTTTGATTTCGGTCGAAGGGGAGATGAACAAAGTGTCGTGGCCGGCGCGGAGCGAGCTGTTTCGCGCTTCGATCGTCGTGATGGTGGTCATCTTCTTCTTGGCGGCGTTGTTGTTTTTTTACGACTTGGCGCTTGAGTATCTCCGTCACGGCCTCGAGCGAATAGTCACTGCGATATTTGGTTAAACCAGCCCGCTTGCAATGCCGGCTAAAGCGAGGATTCATCCCATGGCGGATGAACGAAACACTCACCTGGAAAAAGCGGCGGCCGATGACGGTCGTTCGTTTGCGGACGATGCCGTGAGCAACCGCAGCGACGACACTGCATTGGACGAGGCCGATGTCGCTGTTTCGCGGGATCGCAACTGGTCGCCCGCGGAACCGGCCGACGATGAAGATGCTCAATCCGAGCGCGGCGATGAGCGAGGGGAGCATGCCGACGAGCCGCCAGTCGAGGACGAGGCGGGCGCCGAAGCCAGCGAGAGCGAGGAAGCGGTTGAAGCTGAGGCCACCGATTCGCTGCCTACCGCCGGGGTCCCCACGTCGCCTAAGGTGGAGATGATGGAGCCGGAACCTGAGGAAGAGATCCGCATGGATTGGTACATCCTCAAGGTGCAGAGCAACCGCGAACGGTCGATTTCCGAAGCGCTCGAGCGGAAGATGAAGATTGAAGGACTCGATCGTTACTTCGATCAGGCCATTGTGCCGACCGAGAAAGTGACCGAGTTCAAGGCCGGAAAAAAGAAGGTCGTCGAGCGGAAGTTATACCCGGGCTACATCGTCGTCCACATGCATATCAACGACGACACGTGGTTTGCGGTCCGTGAGACATCGGGCGTGGGCGATTTCACGGGGGCAGGTGGAAAGCCAACGGCGATGCTGCCGCACGAAGTGGCGCGGATCATCCAAACCGAGGAAGAGGAAGCGACCGAAGCGCCGAAGCTCGATATCCGCTTCGCCGCCGGCGACAAAGTGAAGGTGAAAGAAGGCAACTTCGAGAGTTTTGAAGGCGAAGTGGGCTCAATTGACGAGGCCAGCGGCCGCGTCACGGTGATGATCAACATTTTCGGCCGCAGCACACCGGTGGAATTGGAATACTGGCAAATCGAGGCAGTTTAAGGAGAAAGCCATCAGCCATCAGCCATCAGCCATCAGTCCAAGGTAATTCTGTCTGACTGATGGCTGACGGCTGACGGCTGACGGCTCAATGCAATGGCAAAACAACTGGCAGGCGTGGCGAAGTTTCAGATCCCGGGCGGGCAGGCGACGCCGGCCCCGCCGGTGGGCACTTCGCTCGGTAAATACGGCATCAACCTGGGCCAGTTCGTGCAGCAGTTCAACGAACGCACGAAGGAAGCGGGCGGGATGATGATCCCCGTGGTCGTGAGCGTCTATAACGACCGCTCATTCGAATTCATCACCAAAAGCCCTCCGGCCGCGGTGCTGCTCAAGAAAGCGGCGAATATCGCCAAAGGCTCGCCGGTGCCAAACAAAGAGAAAGTCGGCACGGTGACGCGCGCGGCAATGGAAGAGATCGCCAAAACGAAAATGGCCGACCTCAATGCGAGCGACCTGGGTCACGCGGTCCGGATGGTCGAAGGCACCGCGCGGAGCATGGGGTTGGAAGTGAAAGGATAGTCGAGAGTCAAGGGTCGAGAGTCAAGAGCCAGACACATAAAGCCGCGACCGTTGGTCGCGGTGACGCGAAAAGATGCGAGTCACCAAACATGGCAAAACAATCCAAACGATACCGCTCACTGGCAGAGAAGCGCAAAGTCGTCGATCCGTTGCCGGTGGCTGAGGCGGTGAAAACCCTCAAGTCATTCGAGGGCACGAAGTTCGATCAGTCGGTCGAGATCGCGATCCGGCTGGGAATCGACCACACCCAGGCTGAACAGTTGGTCCGCGGCTCAATCGTGTTGCCGCACGGCATCGGCAAACAGCAGCGGGTGGTGGTGTTCGCGAAGGGGGCCAAGGCGGACGAAGCACGGGAGGCCGGCGCCGATTTTGTCGGCGAGGAAGATTTGGCGGAAAAGATCAAGGGTGGTTGGACGGAGTTCGACGCCTGCATCGCCGCGCCGGACATGATGAAACTGGTGGGGCCGTTGGGCAAAGTGCTGGGGCCGCGCGGTCTTATGCCGTCTCCGAGGGCAGGGACGGTAACGCCGGACGTCGGCAAGACGGTCCGCGAGTACAAGGCGGGCAAAGTGGAATTCCGCAACGACAAAGCCGGAATTGTACAGGCGGTCGTCGGCAAATTGAGTTTCGACGAACCCAAGCTCGCGCAGAATATTCAGATGTTTTTGGACAAAGTGGCAAGCCTCAAGCCCTCCGCGGTCAAAGGCACATATATCAAGAGTGCGCACATTAGCGCGACGATGAGCCCGAGTGTGCGGTTGGCAGTGTAAACAATTGTTGAGCGGCGGGGTTTATCCCCGCCGGGATGAACCCGGCGGCTCACTCAGCACAAGACACGATCATGAGCAAATTCGTTAAAGAGCTGATCACCAAGGACCTTCGCAAGCGGCTCGACGGCGTCGAGGACGTACTGTTGGTCGATGTGATCGGGCTGGAAAACAACAAGAACGTCGCGTTGCGGCAGCGGCTGCGTCAGAAGAATATCCACCTGTTGGTGGTGAAGAACAGCCTGGCGCGCCGGGCGACCGAGGGTACTCGATTGGCGCCGGCGTTTGAGACCGCCGAAGGCACGATGGCGTTGGTATGGGGCGGCGAGGACATCATCGCGCTGGCCAAAGAGGTCGTCAAAATCGCCGCCGACAAGGAGTTCGAAAAATTCAAGCCGAAGGGCGGCGTAATGGACGGCCAGCCGCTCGGCGCGGATCAGGTCAAAGCCGTTAGCAAATGGCCTACGCGGCAAGAACAGCTCAGCATTCTGGTTGGTCAAATTCTCAGCCCGGGAGCAGCGTTGTCGTCGCAATTGCTGGGGGCCGGTGCGAAGTTGGCGAGCCAGATTAACAAGAAAAGTGAAGAAGGCGAGTAAGTTAGCGCCGGCGGCAACGCCGGTTTTCGTGCCGGTCCGGCGTTGCCGCCGGCGCTAAGGTGCATCACCAATCAAGTCAACCAGCATCCACGCGACCCAGTTACGAGAAAGGGAAACCGACCGATGGCAACCGCGACGATGGAATTTGCTGACACCACCAAGAAATTGGGTGATCAGATCGTCGGCCTCACGCTGAAAGAGGCCAAGGAATTGAGCGACTACTTGAAAGAGGTGCACGGCATTGAGCCGGCGGCGGGCGGGGCGGTGATGATGGCGCCGGCCGGCGGCGGCGAAGGCGGCGGCGCGGCCGCGGCGGCCGAGAAGACCGAATTCGATGTCGTGTTGGAAGGCTTTGGCGACAAAAAGATTGGCGTCATCAAAGTGGTCCGCCAGGCGACCGGTCTGGGCCTCAAAGAGGCCAAGGACCTGGTCGAAGGCGTGCCCGGCAAGGTTAAGGAAGGCCTCTCGAAGGCAGACGCTGAAAAGCTCAAGAAGGAATTGGAGGAAGCCGGCGCGACCGTTTCGATCAAGTAATCGAAGCGTCGCGCGGGGTGGCTGGGGCAACGCCCCAGTGACGAAACTTGGGGCGTTGCCCCAGGCACCCGGTGTGGCAAATTTTCCTCCGGCGCCGCTGGCCCGCCTCCCGGCGGGTTGGCTGGCCGATTTTGACAGTCGGTTTGCATGAGCCTCCCCGATCGCTTGTTTCTTAGTACCGCATGTCGGTCGACGCCGCGCTGCGGCGGGTGCGCGGCGAATGCGCGCTCGTCCTCACACGTGCCGGCCACATTGCGCTCAGAATAACGTGGAGCAACTTCTGCTATGGCAGTCACAGCACGACGACGTTTAGACACCACCACCACACGACGCTTCGGCAGCGGCCGCGAGGCCTACGCGATTCCGGATCTCACCGAGATCCAGACGAGGAGCTATGCGCGGTTTCTGCAATACGAGACTCCGCTCGATAAGCGCAAGGACGAAGGTCTGGAAGCGGTGTTGCGCGAAATCTTTCCGATCGAAAGCTACGACAAGAAGCTGAAGCTCGAGTATCTGCGGTACGAGCTGGGCAAGCCCCGCTACGAGCCGGATGAATGCCGCCAGTTGCGGCTGACCTTCGGCCGGCCGTTCCGCATCTGGCTCCGGCTGAATAAGGAGCAGCCGATCGAGGAAGAGGTGTACCTGGGCGATTTGCCGATCATGCTGGGCGGCGGCGAATTCATCATCAACGGCGCCGAGCGCGTCGTGGTCAGTCAATTGCACCGCAGCCCCGGCATCGACTTCGTTTCGGAGATGGAAGCTGGCGAGCGGCGGCTCCACAGTTGCCGCGTCATTCCCGAGCGCGGCAGCTGGATCGAAATCAACACCACCAAGAAAGAAAGCATCACGGTTCGCATCGACCAGAGCGGCAAGTTTTCCGTCATGACGCTGCTGCGGGCGATGGACCCAAAGTTCAGTCTCGACGCGGACATCCTGCGCACTTTCTACGACACCATCAAGCAGAAGATCTCCGACGGCCGCAGCGCAAACAAGATCGAAGGCCGTATTGCGGTGGGCGACATCGTCTATCCGGTGGGCAGCGACCGCGCCGGCGAGATTATCGTCGAGAGCGGCCAGAAGATTACCAAGACGGCGGCGGAAGCGATCTGCACGTCCGGCCTGAAGCTGATCGAAATCATGGAGTCGCCCGCAACGCCGCTATTGCTCAATGCACTGGCCGACGACGGCACGTCGAGCCATGAAGAGGCGCTGCTGCGAATCTACCAGCGGCTGCGGCCGGGCAATCCGCCGCAATTGGAGAAGGCCAAGGCGCTGTTCCACGAGAAGTTTTACGACACGAACCGCTACCGGCTCGGCCGCGTCGGCCGCTTCCGCATCAATCGCAAATTGGGCCTCACGGTGCCCGAGGATGAAATGGTGCTGCGCCCGGAGGACATCATCTACGCCGTGAAGTACCTCATGGGCCTGGTGACGGGCGATTCGGACGCGCACGTCGACGACATCGACCACTTGGGCAATCGGCGGCTGCGGACCATCGATGAGTTGGCATCCGATGAAATGCGCAAAGGGTTCTTGAAGCTGCGTCGTACCGTGCAGGAACGGATGAGCCTCAAGGACATCGAGGATATGACGCCCCGCAGCCTGATCAACCCGAAGAGCATTTCGGCGGCGATCGAATACTTCTTCGGCCGCGGCGAGCTGTCGCAGGTGGTGGATCAGACGAATCCGCTGTCGATGCTTACGCACGAGCGGCGGCTGAGTGCGCTCGGGCCGGGCGGTCTTAATCGCAAGCGGGCCGGTTTCGAAGTCCGCGACGTGCACATCTCGCACTACGGCCGCATCTGTCCGATTGAGACGCCGGAAGGCACGAACATCGGGCTCATCTCCAGCCTGGCAATGTACGCCTCGGTAGATGAATACGGCTTCTTGATCACGCCCTACCGCAAAGTGAACAAAGGGAAGCTGACCGATGAAGTGGTCTGGCTGCGGGCCGATGAAGAGTCGGAAGCATTTGTGGCCTCCGCCGATGCGCCGATCGTGGACAACAAGATTCAAGGCGAAACCATTGTCGCACGCCATCGGGCCGACTTCGTGATGATTCCCGTGGAGCAGATTCAGTACATCGACGTAACGCCGAGCCAGATGATCGGCGTCTCCGCCGGCTTGATTCCATTCCTGGAGCACGACGACGCGAACCGAGCGCTCATGGGCTCCAACATGCAGCGCCAGGCCGTGCCGCTGTTGGTGACCGAGCCGCCGATCGTGGGCACCGGCTTGGAGCGCGACGTCGCGCTGCATTCCGGCATGATTGTGCGAGCCGGCCACAAGGGGACTGTCACGTATGCCGACGCCGACCGGATCGAGATCGGTCCGGAAGTGCACCGGCTGCGGAAGTTCGTCGGTCTCAATGAGCGGACGTGCCAGAACCAGAAGCCGATTGTGAAAGTCGGCGACAAGGTCGAGAAGGGCCAGGTGATCGCCGATGGCGCGGCCACGTATCAGGGCGAATTAGCGCTGGGCCGGAACGTGCTCGTGGCGTTCATGTCGTGGGAAGGCTTCAACTTCGAGGACGCGATCATCATCAGCGAGGAGCTCGTGAAGAACGACACTTACACGTCGCTCCATATCGAGGAATTCGATGTGGAAATCCGCGAGACGAAGCTCGGCCGTGAGGAGTTCACGCGCGACATTCCGAACGTCAGCGAGAAGATGCTTCGCAATCTGGACGAGAACGGCATCGTGCAGATCGGCACATTCGTTTCCCCCGGCGACATCTTGGTGGGCAAGGTCTCGCCCAAGAGCAAGACCGAGCTGACGCCGGAAGAAAAGCTGCTGCACGCGATCTTCGGCCGGGCCGGCGAGGACGTGAAGAACGACTCGCTCGAGGTGCCGTCCGGCGTCGAGGGCATCGTCATCGACACGCAGCGGTTCTCCCGCCGCATGAGCCTCACGGAAGACCAGCGTAAAGAATTCGAGCGCTCGCTCAAAGCGGCCGAGAAGGAAGGCAATGAGCGGATCGCGGCCGTGTTTGGGGAATTGATCGCCGAAATCGAGAAGATCATTGGCCGCAAAGTGACGGATGAGGACGGCAATCCGGTTGTCCATGGGCAGGACCCGGCCTACGTCGCTGAGCGGGCCTCAAACTTTAAAATTGATTCGCTCGACTTGCGCAGCCCGCAGCGCAAGAAGGACGCCGAGCGTGTGTTCAAGCAGCTTTGGCCGAACGTTGAGGAGGCGATCGACGCCCGCGACCGCCGGCTCAACTCGATGAAGCGAGGCGACGAATTGCGCAGCGGCGTGTTGCAGATGGTGAAGGTGTACATCGCCACGAAGCGAGTCATCTCGGTGGGCGACAAAATGGCCGGCCGGCACGGCAACAAGGGCGTGATTTCGAAGATCCTGCCGGTCGAGGACATGCCGTACCTCGAGGACGGCACCCCGGTGCAGATCATGCTGAACCCGCTGGGCGTGCCCAGCCGTATGAACGTAGGTCAGATTCTGGAGACGCACCTCGGCTGGGCCGGCGCAAAGCTTGGCTTCCGTGCCATAACGCCGGTGTTCGATGGCGCGGACGAAAGCCACATCAACACGGCTTTAGACGAAGCAGGATTGCCTCGGCACGGCAAGGCACGCCTGTACGACGGCCGCACGGGCGAGCCGTTCGAGCAGGAAACTACGGTCGGCTTCATCTACATGCTCAAGCTGCACCACTTGGTGGACGACAAGGTCCATGCCCGCAGCACGGGCCCGTACTCGCTCATCACTCAGCAACCGCTGGGCGGCAAGGCGCGGTTCGGCGGACAGCGGTTCGGCGAGATGGAAGTGTGGGCACTGGAAGCGTACGGCGCCGCGTACATCCTGCAGGAGCTGCTCACGGTGAAGAGCGACGACGTGGAAGGCCGTACCAAGATTTACGAATCGATGGTCAAAGGCGAGAACACGCTCGAAGCCGGCACGCCGGCGAGTTTTGATGTTTTGACGAACGAGATCCGCGGCCTCGGTCTGAATATGCAGCTCGAGAAGCGACGGATTTAAAGCAGGAGATTGCAAATCGCAAAATGAAAATTGCAAATTGCAAATTGCGGAGGCCGAGACGCGCACCGCGCGTCCCGACGTAATCGGCCCGAGATCGATGACGCCCGGAGACTTGTGTGAGCGATTTCTCGGTTTCGCCGACCGCACTTGCAGCGTCGTTGAAGCCCTGCCAGACACGCGCATAGGTCGTCGTATCGCCGATCAGTTGCTGCGTAGCGGAACTTCACCATGGGGAAATTACGAAGAGGCTTGTGCTGCCGAAAGCAAAAACGATTTCGCGCATAAGCTTGGCATTTGTCTTAAAGAAGTGAGGGAATCACGCGCATGGTTGCGCTTAACCGCCCGACGAAATATGTTGCCCGCCGTGCGGTTAGCGGATTTGATCGACGAAGCCGACCAGCTTGCGAGAATTATCGGCCAGTCCATAGCCACTGTCAGACGAACCGCAAAAAATAACGAAGACGCAGAGCATCATGGCTCTTAAATTTGCAATTTGCAATTTTCATTTTGCAATTTGCAATTTCCGAAAGGGAGCAAGAGAAATATGAGCAATATCCTGGATACCGCCAATTACGATCGCATCAACGACTATGCAGCGGTGAAGATCAGTCTGGCTCGGCCGCACGACATTCGTAGCTGGTCGTTCGGCGAGGTGAAGAAGCCGGAGACGATCAACTACCGCACGTACCGGCCGGAGAAGGACGGTCTGTTCTGCGAGCGTATTTTCGGCCCGGAAAAGGACTGGGAATGCGCCTGCGGCAAGTACCGCGGCATGAAGTACAAGGGCATGATCTGCGACCGCTGCGGCGTGAAGGTCACGCATAGCCGCGTGCGCCGCAAGCGGATGGGCCACATCGAGCTGGCCGCGCCCGTCGTGCACATCTGGTTCTTCAAGGCGATGCCCAGCCGGCTCGGCAGCCTGCTGGCCATGAAGACCACGAGCCTCGAGAAGATCATCTACTTCCAGGATTACGTGGTGATCAATCCGGGCGACACGTCGCTCAAGCCGCAACAGCTGTTGACGGAAGAAGAGTATCGCCAGGCCCGGGAGCAATTTGGCGAGAACGCGTTTGAGGCCTCCATGGGCGCCGAGGCGGTCCGCAAGCTGCTGCAGCAGCTCGATCTGGTGAAGCTGTCGCAGGAGCTGCGCGAGGACCTCAAGGAAACCGGCTCGAAGCAAAAGGCCAAGGACCTCATCAATCGGCTCAAGACCGTCGAGGCCATCCGCGACTCGGACAACAAGCCGGAGTGGATGGTGCTGGACGTCATCCCGGTGATTCCGCCCGACTTGCGTCCGTTGGTCCTCTTGGATAGCGGCAATTTCGCCACCAGCGACCTCAACGACCTTTACCGCCGGATCATCAACCGCAACAACCGGCTCAAGAAGCTGGTCGACCTCAACGCGCCGGAAGTGATCATTCGCAACGAAAAACGGATGTTGCAGCAATCGGTCGATGCGCTGTTCGACAACAACCGCTGCAAGCGGCCGGTGCTCGGCTCGTCGAACCGCCCGCTCAAGTCGCTGACCGACATGATCAAGGGCAAGCA
>JBBDWY010000078.1:0-81190 GCA_040902605.1 Pirellulales bacterium
GTAACTTCCGGGAGAAGGAGCCACCACCTTTTCAACTAAACCAGGGACATCCTCGTCAAGGCGACCTAGGCACGTCTATTTACTAACTAAAAGGGCGGGGCGATGCTGCTACAACTTGGCGGACTCAATTAGAAAAACGATTGTGGTCGCAGTGGAGTTTAGTGAAAACTTTGCCGTTTCCGCCGTCACGACGTTCTGTTTTACGCCTTGCCCGTGCCCGCTCTGCTTGTTTCGGGGTGTCGGAATCGTGGTCGTCAGTGATTGTGCGAGCGTGTTCAACTGTTGTTCACTGTAAGTGGGCAGTAAGCCATTGTCTAAGCACGTTTTGACCAGCTTGCTCGCGGTATCTTCTTGCCTGTATGGCCACGATTTGTGGTGACAGATTATCTTCATCGTGCTTTCAAATGCTTTGAGGCATTCGTTTAAGCACGCTGGGTAATCACCATTCTTGAAGTATTCGTGAGCCTTCAAGAACTCGTCATTGGCCCCTTTGAATCGGTTGTCCGCCAAGAGAGTAAATGCCGGCTGAACAGCTTCGGTATGCAGGAATTGCGATCCACGCTCAATCGCTTTCGGGAATTGTATGTCTACTGGCGTTGGACCGGCCCCGCCGTATTTATTTACGGTTGGCTTACCCATCGTCATAACAAACGGCGTTAGCTCGTAGCCCGTCTCGGAATCCAGAAAAATCTCGTTGATCTTGTCAACCGTGCCTTGCTGCCCACACCACCCCATCGTGGTAAAAGCAATTTCAATGAATTCCAATGCACGTTGTTCGCTGCACAAGAAAAAGTGGTCGATTATCGGGTTGTGGCTGACTCGTGCGGCCTCGTACATCGAGCCATCCAACCCACCGTATTTGACGAGCAACTTTGGACCAATTTCCGACAGCATCTTGTCGAAACTAGTGCCGCTCGATAGGTCGTCGGCCCATTGCTGCATCACGTAGAAGATTCGTCTACGCACGTCGTCTCGCAGCATGTTCCGGTACTTAGGTGGCGAAGATTTCGGCCGACAAGAATCGCTCATTTGAGGATTATACCGGCTTAATACCAACGAAAAAGCCCACTGGATTTTGGCCAGTGGGCTTCACTCGTTTCTAAGGGACCGTCTAGTTACCGATTCTGTACGGACTGCGGTACGCACTGGACGGCAGCACGCCCCAGCGGTTGCCCTTCCGCACTACAACAACGTCGATGCCCTTCGGTTTGGTAATCTGCCCATAGGGGCCAATGTTCCGAGCATCGACCACGTACACACGTCGCCCATCGGGCCACCGAACGACGGTATCAGCACTGGCGGTCACGGGCAGTAACAACAGCAGCAGAAATGCGAGTCTCATAGTTGCGGTCTCCAAGTTTAGGAAGGTATCACCACAGTATCACACGTCAAAAAACGCTATACTGTACGCTGCTTCCGATGTTTCCTAAACTGCGTGTCGCAGGTTCAAGTCCTGCCGGGGGCGCTCTCTCAAACGGGGAAGGCGGAAGGGGGAAGGCGGAAGGCGGAGTGGGGAGTTCTGAAATTCCGCCCTCCCCCTTCCCCCCCTCCCCCTTTGCCTCTCACCAGTGGCCAAATCCATACTATACATTTGTTCAAACAACCGGTATACTCGCCCGTACGCCGGATTCCGGCTCGGGTCAAGCTCGCCGAAGCGTCCGCTCTTTACCAATAACCTTTCACTTCTTGGAACGGCGCGAAGATTTGAAGTGAAGTAGCTGTTCAGGCGGCGAGTTTGGCCAATTGTTCTGCATTGGCTTGGTGGGCAGCTTGAAGGGCGGCGAGGATTTTTTGGCCACGAGCCGTGAGTTGATACCGATGCGTGTGGGGAACTTTGAGAATCAAGCCGTGAGCGCGGAGCATACGCAGTTGCCGCGTTATTTTGGCCGACTGGCGGCGAGCTTCCTCGGGAGAGACCTGGGCGGCGTCGAAGAGGAGCGGCCGCAGATCGCGGTTGCGGAAGCCCTGCAGCGTGAAAAAATGCACTCTCCCCACCCCGCTTCCACAAACATCCCTACTGCCACACTGGCCAAAACTGATCTGGAAAATATGTACACTATATGCTATGCTGACGCCACGCTGCATCGCAGCCGCTCTTTGATAATTTGGAAGAAAGCTGTCAGCTCTTAGCTATCAGCCGGACGGGATTGCTCGTCATGGTGACCTGTTCCTGCGCTACCAGTGCGCGCCAGGCCAACCTGCGCATTTTTGCGCGCCAATCTCGCAAAGGGGCACACACTAAACGTGTCCCCTTTGTCCCCTTCCGAGGATTTCGCTATGTCCCAAGATGAGATCAGCGAATCGAGTCGATAGATTCGTCGCTATGTTATTACGGTCGGCACAACCGGCCCTACGAACCTGTCGAGCGTCGATTCGACTGGCTAACAGCTAACAGCTAATAGCTGACAGCTTTCACTCAGCTCTCCACCCGGCCAAAGCACACCAGGCACATGTCATCGCTCTGGTCGACGCCGTCCACAAATCGGCGGACATCCTCCAGAATTTCCTGGCCAAAATCGACCACGCTCACTGCCGGCGATTTAATCTGATCCTTGAGTCGCTCTAACCCATACAGCTCCCGGTCGCCGTTCATCGCCTCGCTGAAGCCGTCGGTAAACATCGTGACGACGTCGCCGGGCTCGAGCGTGTGCGTGTACGATTGATACTCGTACCCTTGCGCGACCCCCAGCGGCAGTCCGGCTGCCGCCTCGCCAATTTCCTCGACATTTCCGCCCCGCCGCCGCAGCAGGGGCGCCATGTGGCCCGCGTTGACCATGATCAGTTCGTGCGTGCGTGGATTGAGCACTGCTGCGATCATTGTCACGAACCGGTCCTGCCAATCACGATGCGCAAAGCCTTCGTTGATTTGCCGCACCGCCTTGGCGGTGTCCGGCTCGCTCGCCAGCGAGAACCGCACGTCCGCCGACAATCGGGCCATGAGCAGCGCCGCCGACATGCCTTTGCCGGCCACATCGCCGACGATCACCGCATAGCGTCCGCCGGGCAATTGAACGTAATCGTAATAGTCGCCTCCAACTTGCCGCGCTGCCTGGTAATAGTCGAAGAAAAAGTAACCAGGCACTTGCGGCGGCTGCGACGGCAACAGCGACCGCTGCACCTGCCGCGCCAGCTCCAGATCGTGCTGAAACGCCCGCTGCTCGACCACTTGCTCGTGCATCTTCGCGTTGTCGATCGCCACGGCCGCCTGGCTCGCGACGCCCGCCAGCACTTCCAGATCTTCGTCCGTGAAGCGGGCCTTTTGATTCAACGTGTCGATCTGTATCACGCCGAGCGGCTGACCGTCCGTGCTGATCATTGGCGCACACACCATCGAGCGGATCGAAACATCGGCGATGCTTTGTGCCATGCCGAACCGTTCATCGCTGGCCGCGTCCGCCGAAAGGATCGCCTTGCGGGCGTTCATCGCTTCCTCGACGATCGTGCGGCTGATCCGCATCCGTTGTTCGTCCCCCGCGCGGCGCGTTTTGGTCGCCACCGGTACGAGCGGCCCATTTGGCCTCGGCCGCATCACCACGAACCCTCGATCGGCCTGCACGAAAATCTTGAACAGGCTGTCGAGCACTTTCGGCAGAATGTCCTCCACCGTCAGCGTCTTGGCCAGGTTGTTGGAAATCTCCAACAATGCGGCCAGCTTCACTTCAGGTTTGGCCGACAATCCCCAACTCGCCGAGCCGCCGCCGACGTCGAATGTCGCCATCACGCTGGCCCGGCCGGCATCCTTGGTGTCATCCACTAGTTCCGCGACGCTGGATTCCTCCCGCCCCGTCGTGCCGTCGAGCGGACCGCGGCCGCTGTAAAAGCGAAACTCCTGGTCGCAAATCACCAGCAGATCGCCGTCGCGGATCGGAGTGCGATCCACGATTCGCTGGTCGTTGAGAAAGGTGCCGTTGCGGCTCTTCAGGTCTTCGACGTAATAGCTGGAGTTTTCCCGCACGATCGCGGCGTGGCGGCGGCTGACGGCCGGCGTCTCAATCGGCACTTCGCACTCCGTGCTCCGCCCGATGATCGCCTTCTCGCCGTCGAGCTCGAACCTCGTCCCGGGGGACGATCCTTTAACAATCTCCAAGAACGCCATGATAACTTCACCGCCCCAATCGCCCATAGCCAGCCTCGCGTGGGGCAGCCATTCTTGGCTGTCAGACAGCGCAGAATGCCTGCCACTCGCCTCGGCCGCCTACAAGATGCGATTGGAATCCCTGCGGAACGAAACAAATGGCAAGCTGCTATTCTAGGCCCCGCCTCCGCCGAGCGTCAACTATTTGCCGGAACACCGTTAGCCGCGACCGGGCACCACGCTGTGGTTGGCGGAGCGCATGCCGTCCACCGCGCCACGGCGCGCTCGCCTGCGCGCGGGTGCCTGGGGCGCTCTTCCGCGACGCCCCAGATGGTAACGCCGGGGCATCACTACCGTTCTGCCCCAGCCACCCTTCATCCAACAGATGCCCCTCGCCGCCGCCGCCGGTCTTGACCCGTCTGCCGCGGCGGCGTAACGTAGCGCATGGCGTCAATTGGTCGGTCCGACGTACCGGAATTTGACCTCTTGGGGAATAGTGTAACGGTAGCACGACAGGCTCTGAACCTGTTAGTCTAGGTTCAAATCCTAGTTCCCCAGCTCGCTTAACAACAAATCCCGCCAGCGGTTCTGAACGACCGCTGACGGGATTAGCTTTTTGGCAGCCGATTAATTCGGGCTAAACGGTTAGCTTACCGTTACGGGCTGAACGCCGTTTGGTCTGCAGAGCGTCGAACCGCCGCATCTTCGAGCGCGTTGAGCTCGAGACGCCCGCGGATCGTCTCACTCAAAATCCGCAGCACGGACTCCTCGTCGAGCTGGCCGTAGTCCCACGCGCGCACCGTGCGGCACGCACTATCGAGCACCGACTCGGACTCGTAAGGAAAGTTCAGCAGATCGTCGTTGGACGTGAAGCCCAGCAGGTAGTGCGTCAAACATCCGGTTCCAAGCGGCCCTCGGTACCTTCGTCGCACGACTTGATGGTGTCGAAGCTTCATGCGAAGCAACCGCAGTGCCATCGTATCGGCTAGCGCAACAACCGCGCGGAGGTCGTCCTCGACGTTCGCGCGGCTCAAGTTTAATAGAAGATTGATCTTCTCCCGGTTGGCCACTCCCTTGGCAAACTCATCCTTTAGCTGTCGCCGACGCTCTTCTAACATGATGGTTCTCCTTATGCTGCTGATGAAGTGAGTGAATTCGAATCGATTGAGCTTATCAAACGGCCTGGCAAACGGCGGGCATTCGACGCGCCGCGTGCTGATGGATCTGATCCGCCTGCCGCCGACGCGATAAAGCGGGTCGGATCCGCTTCGTGGCCGTCTGCTCCATCCCAATTTCAGGTTCGGGCGAGCAACGCCGGATCCGAGACCGGCTGGCCGACCCACGCTGTTGAGGTTGCAACTGCAGTGCAATGCCCTGCGTCGATTGCGACTCCGACTGCGTTCGCTCTTGGATACAATCGTCGAGCACATTGAAGACCAGAGCCCAACTCAGCCGCGGCACGCCGTCGTAATACAGGGGACACATACCGTCGATCGCCCGAACCAATCGCCGCGCCGGCTGGTACGCCGGATACTCGCGGTACGGCTCGCCCGAACCGCCGGTAAAGAACTCCGTGAGCTTGCTTCGAGAAGCGATCCGATTCTCCGCAGCGAGCGGCTCGCTCAGCAAAAAGAACAGACAGCCTCCGTCGCCATCCGAGTACTTGCCTCGAATCAAGCGGTGGCGGTTTTCCTGAAAGTGGACGAGGGATTTCACTGGAAACTTTCCGAAAACAAATCGAAGGTCGCGATTGATCTGCACAATGCCGTCTGGCTTGGCATATTCATCGTTAAATTGGCGACTTTCTGTGCTAATGGCCATCGATAAGTCTCCTGCCTGGGGAAGAAAAAAAGAACCGAACGCGATCCCGAAGATATCACGTCTCACGTGAATTCGCGAATCAATTCGATTTACGCTAACTATCGCAATTGTTGGTATGGGACGCTTGCACATGGCAACTGTGTCCCGCAACTTGTGCCCGCAGAGGCGACAAGTCACTATGCGTAATGGCAAACTATCGCGTTCCTTCCGAGCACCGGGTAAAATACGCACAGTTCAACGATCTCGGTGTCAAGTGTGGAGGTCGGCACATGGCACAACACAAGAAATACCAGCGTCTTAGCGATCGCGTCGTCTATGAAGTTGCGCACCTATACGTTGAGCAAGGCATCGGAGCGAGTGATATCGATCGGCTCCTTCGGCATAAGTTCGAGTATGAATGGCGCGATTTCCGGCTTACCAACGAGTCAATCGTGCACATCGTCCGAGAAGCCATTCAGCGTGAATGGATTAGCGTCCATGCGCCGCTTGATGGAAATCTGGCGAAAGCTCTTAGGCTCAAATTCGACGACGTTATCACGGATGACAAGGATGTCCAGGTCGTTAATGTCGGACTCGTGGATGCCGACGTCGACGCGCACGACCTGCGGACTTCGCCATTCGACGGTGACCGTCAGAGCTCCATTGAGGAATTGACGAACCATCACAGCGGTACAACAGAACGCCCCGCGATTTCTTTGACGCAGCACGTGGCGCGGGCCGCTGCCGCAGTTGTGCTGAATTTGATCAAGGATGTGGCCACGGCGAAGTCAGGCAAGGAGCCGGTCAGAATCGGACTTGGCGCCGGTCAAACGGCAATGTGGGTTATTCGGACCTTGGGCGAACTCTTACGACATGAGAAAGTGGGCTCGAAGTTAGCCATTCATGCACTAACGTCGGGGTTCTCATTGAATCCGCTCGATGCGCCTGTTACGTACTTCCGTTTCTTTGAGGGAGTCAAGGAAGACATCGAGTATGTCGGGTTGTTTACGACGCCGTTTGTCAGCCCCCGTGGCTTTGCCCGACTGAAGAAGGAGCCGGACGTTGCACGAGCGTTTGCGCTGGCGAAGGAACTCGATATAGTTTTGACGAGCCTTGGTAATCCCACGGATCCGGAATGCATGCTGGCTCGATATCTGAGCGATGTGGGGCCCGCGGGAGAATTGGAGCGGATGAAAGACTCAGGCTGGAAAGGAGACGTCCAATTTACGCCGTACGCCGATAGTTCCCTATTGCCATTGCGGTATGTGCGGCCCGTGACACTCTTGGACGTGGATGATTTGAAAGACATGCGCCGCAGGGTCAAAGAGAAAAAATATGTTGTCCTGTGCGCGGCGCCCTGCAGTAAGTGTAAAATGCTCAAGACGAAAGCCTTGCTGCCGCTGCTCACATCGAAACGTCTTGACGTCTGGACACATCTTATATGTGATCTGGATACGGGCCGCGAATGTCTTGCAGCGCCAAAGAACCCCGCACTTGTCGGAGCCGCGCAACCTCAGTAAGTTGCGGGACCGGATAACCGCTGCGCAAGCAATAGACAAGTGGGTTGAAGGGACCATATCCGCGCTATCGTGTCACTTCGAGTCCCTATTTCTGTTCGCGAAGCAGCGCGCGCAATGCTTCGGCATCGACCGGCTTGACCAGGTGGTGGTCGAATCCCGTCTGCCGCGTCCGCTGGCGGTCCTCCGGCTGGCCCCAGCCCGTGACGGCCACGAGGACCACGTTCTTGAGCGCCGGGTGCGATCGGAAGCGCTGCGCCAGATCGTATCCATCCATTCTCGGCATGCCGAGGTCCAAGAAGGCAACGGCTGGCGGATTGCTCTCCGCTTGTGCCAACGCTGATGGCCCGTCGTAGGCAATCGTCACGTCCTGGCCCAACAATCGCAACAGCATGGCGAGGGTGTCGGCCGCGTCGGTATTGTCATCCACGACGAGTACCCGGCGCGTCGCCAATGGCGCGGCGGCAGCCTCCTGCCGCTGCTTCACGCCACCGACGGCTGTGCGCTCCATTAATGGCAGCCGCACGACGAACTCGCTTCCGCGGTCGGGTCCCGCACTGTGCGCCTCGACGCTGCCGCCATGCGACTCCACGAGACCACGCACCAGCGACAGGCCAATGCCCAGCCCGCCCTGCGCATCCTTCGTGCGGCGATGGGCTTGAAAGAACATGTCGAAGATCCGTGGCAGCATCTCCGCCGTCAGGCCGATGCCAGTGTCTCGCACGCGCACGACGGCCTGGCCGTTCTCACGGGCGGTCGTCAGCGTGATTCTCCCGCCCCTTTCCGTGTACTTGGCCGCGTTGTTCAAAAGGTTGGCGACCACTTGCGCCAGTCGCAGCAGATCGCCGTGGACCCACAGCGGCTCCAGCGAGAGAGACAACACGAGCTCATGGCCCTCGGCGTCGATCACCGGCTGCACTGTTTCGACGGCACGCGCAACCACGGTGGCCAGCTCGATTGCCTGCTGCCGCAATTCGACCTTGCCGCGCATGATCCGCGACACGTCCAATAGATCGTCCACAAGTCGGACCATGTGCTGCACCTGTCGCTCCAGCATCTCGCGTGCGCGGTCTCTGGTGACATTGTCGGCCTGCGGTAGCCGCAACACGTGCAATGCATTGCAAATCGGCGCGAGCGGATTGCGAAGTTCATGCCCGAGCAGGGCGAGGAACTCATCTTTGCGGCGGTCGGACTCGCGCAGTGCGTGATAGAGGTTTGCGTTCTCGATTGCCACCGCAGCTCGGTGGGCCAGGTCCTCGGCCACCTTGAGGTCGTCGGCGTCGTACCGGCGTCCCGATTCGGCCGTGATAAACGTCAACACGCCCAGCACTTTGCCGCGCACGCTCAGCGGCACGCCGATGTACGACTTCAAGCCGAGCTCGCGCAAGATGCCCAGCAGCTCGGGATCCTTGACACTGGCCTCGAGAAGCTCATCGGAAATCTCCGCGACTAGCTCGGACTGTCCCGTGCGGACAATGTTCCACGCCCCCTGCGGTGCGCTGGGATCGGGCGGGAATCGACGCTGCACGTCATGGGCCAGCTCGACTTTCGCCGGGTCGACGTGGGCGACCGCCAGCCGTTCGAGCGCGCCGCCGTCCTCCAGCATGTCCACCGCACACCAGTCGGCGAACGACGGCACCGCCAACTGGGCCACTTTCTGCAACGTGCTTTTGTAATCCACGATGGTCGCCAGCGCGGCGCTCGCGTCGGCGACGAAGCGGGCGTCGGCCTCGGCCCTTTTGAGCTCGGCTTCGGCCCGCCGCCGCTCGATGAATTGACCGATCTGTCCGCCGATCGTGCCCATCATTTCCAAGAGCTCGGCGTCCGGCTCGCGAATTTCGTGGCTGAAGAACTCCATCACCCCCAAAAATTCTGAGCCGAGCATCACCGGAAAACCAAACGCCCCATGCAGCCCCTCTCGATCGGCAATCGGCGCGCGTGGAAAGTTGGCGTCCTGCACGACGTCCGGAATCCAGGCGGGCTTGCCACTCGCCCAGATGCGCCCCGGCAATCCAATGCCCCGCGCGAAGGTCCGCTGCCGCGTGATTGCCTCGAACTGCGGGACCTGTGCGGACGGCAGATGCCAGACTTCGAAGCAGCGCAACACACCCGCGTCGTGAGCGGGTTGCCAGAAGCTGCCCACTTCCCATCCCAGGCCTTCGCAAACGCTCTTCAGCAGCTGGGGCGCCGCCTCGTTGAGCGTGGCTGCTTCGGCCAGGATCTGTGTAACGGCAAGCCGGGCGGCGCGGCGGCGCTCGGTCCGTTTCGACTCGGTGAGGTCCCGAAGATAAGCGGTGAACACCGGTGGGCCGTCTTGACGGATGGCGGTAATCGCCAGTTCGACCGGGAACTCGCTGCCGTCCGCTCGGCGTGCGGGCATCTCAATGCGCCGGCCCAGAACAGGGCCTGCGCCGGTGCTCAGGTAGTGGGCCAGGCCCCGATAGTGCAGTTCCCGGTACGCCGGCGGCACAATCAATTCGGCCATCCCACGGCCCAGCACTTCCTCTTTGCGATAACCAAATGTCCGCTCAGCAGCCGGATTGAACTCGACGATCCGGCCTACGTGGTCGATCGTGATGATGCAATCGAGAGCCGTGTTGACAATGCCGGTCTTTCGCGCCTCGCTCTCGCGCAGTTCCCGCTCGACCTGTGTTCTGCTGGAAATATCGCGGGCAATCGCTGAAGCGCCGATGAGCTGTCCCGCCGCGTCGGTAATCGGCGAGATACTGACCGACACATCGATCAACGCGCCGTCTTTTCGCCGACGCACCGTCTCGAAATGGTCGGTCACCTCGCGCCGTTTGATCTTGTCCATGATGAAGGCCAGTTCGTCCGCACGCTCCGGCGGAATGATCAGCAAGACAGACTGCCCGACCATCTCTTCGGCGGTGTAGCCGTAGATGCGTTCCGCTCCCTTGTTCCAACTGGTGACGATGCCTTCGAGCGTTTTGCTGAAGATCGCATCATCCGACGACTCGACGATTGCCGCCAGCCGGCGTTGCGCTACCTCCGCCCGCCGCTCCGCGGTCACGTCCCGGAAAATGAGCACTACCCCCGCGATCTCTCCAGCGGTGGTGCGGATCGGCGCGCCGCTATCGTTGATCGGTATTTCCCGGCCGTCCTTGGCGATGAGCAGCGTGTGGTTGGCCAGGCCCGCCACAAACCCTTCGCGTAGGACGCGATGGGCTGGGTTTTCGACCGCCTGCCGGGTGTGCTCGTTGACGATCCGAAAGATTTCGTTGAGCGGCCGGCCGGTTGCCTCGCTTGCCTTCCAGCCCGTCAATGCTTCCGCAACTGGGTTGAGGAAAATTACTCGCCCCTCGCTATCGGTGGTAATCACGGCATCGCCGATGCTCGAAAGCGTAACCCGGAGCCACTCGCTTTGATCCTTGAGCGGCTCCTCGGCCAGTTCTTTGCCGCGAGCCGACTTGCCCGGATTAACTTTCGGCTTGCCGCCTTTGGCCATAGACGACTCCGCACTGACCGACCGCCCGGCTCGGATATATAGCCGGCCTCTGTGAGGCCGGATTGCAATGGATTGCGGCTAAACAGTGAAACGGCGTACGAATCTATCTTAATTGACTTCCAAGGGAGCGTCAGGTCCGATGTGCTTCCAGTCACGCTGGCCAGACGAAAAGTGCCTTAACTCTGAGACGATCAGCGTGTTAGACTAGCTGGTGCAGTCCCGGTAACCCGTAGATCGCGTTCTCGAACGTCTTGGAAGTCGCACGATGTGCAAAGTATTCCGTTACGTATTCGTTGCGCCACTTTTCGCGTCGATGATGGTCGCAATAGGCTGCAGCCGGTCAGAGCAAAACACGTCCGGCTCCGGCGCGGATTCGGCACAGGTCGGCGAGCGCGCCGCTCAGCGACTGACGGTGGCCGTGATTCCAAAGAGCACGGGTGGCGAATTCTGGGAGACGGTTGAAATGGGAGCTCGGGCGGCCGGCAGCGAATTGGGCGTCGAGATCAAGTGGGAAGGCGCGCACCACGAAACCGATTTAGCCGAGCAAAACAAAATCATCGAAAGCATGGTCAACTTGGGCGTCGACGGCATGGCACTCGCGCCCCTCAACAACCGCGTGATGCGGAAGCCCGTAGAGAACGTTGTGGCCGCCGGCATACCGGTCGTCATCTTCGATTCGGCCGTGGATGGCGACGCGCATGTGAGTTACGTGGCCACGGATAATACCGCCGGCGGGGCGCTCGCAGCGCAGTACCTCATCGATCGGCTCGGCCCGAACAAGAAGCGATTATTCCTGTTGCGCTATATTCAAGGCACGGCCAGCACCGAGCAACGATCTGTGGGATTTCTTGACACGGCAAAGGCCGCCGGCTTCGAAGTCTTGGGCGACCCGTATTCCGACGACGCCACGGTGGCCGGCGCAATCAAAACCGCCACCAATTCCTTGGAGCGATTCGTCAAAGACGGCAAGCTCCAGGTCGACGGCATCTTTGCCACAAACCTTTTCTCAACCATGGGAATGCTGACAGCGCTCGAGGACCTGCGGCAATCCGGCGTCGAGACCCAGGTGGTATTCGTCGGTTTCGATACATCGCCGCCTCTTATTCAAGACCTTCAGCAAGGCAAGATCGATGCGCTCGTGTCGCAGCATCCGGAGCGCATGGGATACCTGGCCGTAGAAACGCTCGTCAAGCATCTGCGCGGGGAGCCGATTGAGCCGGTGATCGACACGGGCGCGGAGCTAGTCACGCGCGAGCGGCTCGACGACCCGGCGGTTCGCAAGCTCGTCGGCTTGGAATAGTTACACGATGGAACTCACGCAAAGGCGCTAAGGCGCAAAGACCGCAATTGAGGCTTCCAGTATCACGAATACATCCGCTCTTGAACGGCAGAAGACGGATGGCCAGCCAAAGCTCTCTTCTTCGCCTGCATTCTTTGCGCCTTTGCGTCTTTGCGTGAGACATTTCTTACATTTTGAGTCAATGGTAGGCGTGTTTACACCTCGACTGGAAATGCGCGGCGTATCGAAGCGCTTTGGCGCAACGCGCGCCTTGCATCGTGTCGATTTGCAGCTCCGGCCGGGCGAAGTCCTGGCGCTCGTCGGCGAAAACGGCGCGGGCAAGAGCACGCTCATGAAAGTGCTCTCCGGCGCGATTGCGCCGGATGAAGGCCAGATGTGGCTCGACGGCGAGCTCTTTCGGCCACGCAATCCGCTGGACGCCCGCCAGCGCGGCATCGCGATGATTTATCAAGAGCTGTCGCTCGCTCCACATTTGTCGGTGATGGAGAATATTCTGCTCGGCATCGAGCCGACCGCAGGGCCTCTCATCCGTTGGTCGGAAATGCGGCGGCGCGCCGCCGCGGCGCTGCGCGAAATCGGCATGGGCGATTTGCGGCCCGATATGCCCGTGAATCGGCTGTCTATCGCGCAGCAGCAAATCGTGGAAATTGCCCGGGCCGTGGCGCTGGAAAGTCGCGTGCTCGTGTTGGACGAGCCCACGAGCAGCTTATCGCGCGGCGATATCGACCGGTTGTTCGCGCTCATCCGCTCGCTTCGCCAGCGCGGCGTCGGCATCGTCTATATCTCACATTTCCTGGAAGAGGTGCAGGAGATCAGCGACCGCTACGCCGTTTTGCGAGACGGCGAATTGGTGGGCGAAGGCCCGACCGCCGGGACGCCGGTCGAAAAGATCGTTGCGCTCATGGTCGGACGCGAAGTCGAGGAGCTGTATCCGCATTCCACTCGCGGCGACGCCGGCGAGGTCGTTGTGGAGATTCGCGATCTCACTTGCGCCGATAAGCCGCGATCTGCCAGCCTGCGACTGCGGCGCGGCCGAGTGCTCGGCATCGCCGGCTTGATGGGCGCCGGCCGCACGGAATTGATGCGAGCCATTTTTGGCCTTCAGCCGGTCACCAGCGGCGAGATCCGCGTCGGTGGCTATACGGGTACGCGCTCGCCTATGTCTCGCTGGGCGCAAGGCGTAGGCATGGTCAGCGAGGACCGCAAGCAAGAAGGGCTCGCGATTGGCCTCACCGTGGCCGATAATATCACGTTGCCGCGGCTCGACGGCCTGGGTCCGGCTCGATTCGTCTTGCCGTCGCGAGAGCGCGCGGCCGCGGCGAAGTGGGTGAACCGATTCTCCATCAAGTGCGCGTCACCCGCGCAGCGCGTGGCCGCGCTTTCCGGCGGAAATCAGCAAAAGGTGGCGATTGCCCGGTTGTTGCACGCGGATGTCGACGTACTGCTCTTGGACGAGCCGACACGCGGCATCGACGTCGGATCAAAAGCCCAGATTTATCGCCTCATCGATGAATTAGCCGCGGGCGACCCGGCCGCAGGCCGACCGGCGAAAGCTGTGCTGGTCATCAGCAGCTATTTACCGGAGCTGCTGGGCGTCTGCGACGAAATTGCCGTCATGGCCAAGGGCCGGCTCGGTCCGGCGCGGCCAGTCGCTCAGTGGAATGAACATCAATTAATGCTTGCGGCCATTGGCAAAGAGTAAACGCAATGACGGCCGACTCAATGAACGACGCTTCGCGCAAGACGGCTCGCGCATCGATCTGGCAATCGGGCTGGGTCCACACTTTGGGCCAATTCATGGCGCTCGTCGTCATCTTTTCGTTGTTCGCTTTCATGGTCGAGGGCGGCAAGTTTTACTCGCTGCGTAATTTAGAGAATGTTGCCCGGCAAAGCGCCGTCTATGCCACGGCCGCGCTCGGTATGACGCTGGTCGTCATCGCGGGCGGCATCGATCTTTCGGCCGGCTCCATCATCGCGCTTACGACAGTGGTCATCGCCTGGGTTTTAAACTTACCGGCGAACGATGTGCCAGCCGCGGCAGCCCGCGAATCACGATACCTCATTGATCAGTGGCCCGCACTATTGCCGCTGCTCGCCCTTGGTTCGGGAATTCTCGTCGCAACCGCAGCCGGGGCGATCAACGGATTGCTGGTGGTTCGTTTGCGCTTGGTGCCGTTTATTGTGACGCTGGGCACGATGATGATCTGGCGCGCGTTGGCGAAGGGGTTAGCCAACGAAAAAGACATCTATCCGCCGGAGGAGACCTGGCTCAACAGCATCATGGACCCGACTCTCACCAGCCGCGATGCCTCGCGAAGCTGGATGCTGCTGCCGCCGGGGATTTGGATGCTCATTGTGGCGGCGGCCATTGCCGCGATCGTGCTGCGCTACACCCGCTTGGGGCGACACATCTTTGCCATCGGATCGAATGAAAACACGGCCCGGTTGTGCGGCGTGCCGGTCGAGCGGACGAAGATCGTCGTCTATATGCTGGCGGGCTTTTTCGCCGGACTGGCCGGCGTCTTGCAGTTTGCGTTCATCAGCGGCATCGGGCAGCCAACGACCGGTATTTCCTATGAATTGTTCGTGATTGCGGCCGTGGTCATCGGCGGCGGCAGCCTGCTCGGCGGCGAAGGCTCGATTCTCGGCAGCATGATCGGCGCGCTCATCATCACGATCCTCTATATGGGCGGACACCAATTGGGTTGGCGAAACTGGCGGCAGGAGGCGATGATCGGCGGCATCATCATCGTCGCCGTTCTGTTGGACAGAATCCGCCACCGGGCATTAGACTGAAACTCCAAGCATAACCGTCGATGAAGATCTCCGCCGACCAGCATCGACCCTTCGGCAGCACAGGCCTTCGCGTCCCGCCGATCCTGTTCGGCAGTTGTGCATTGGGCAACGTCCGCCGCGTGATCCCCGAGCAAACGAAGCTCGAAATCTGCGGCGATTGGTTCCGGCACGTCGCCCCGCCGGTCTTCATCGAGACGTCGAACCAACACGGCGACGGCATGGCGCTAAAAGGACTTCGCCGCGCACTGCGGCGGCTCGAAATTGCGCCGGAAGAAATGGTGATCGCGGCCAAACTGGGTTGGAAAAATGGCCGCATCAATCGGGATACAGTGCTTGCCGCCTGGAACGAGACCTGCCAACCGCTAGGCGATGACTACCGACCACAACTCATTGCGATCGACGTCTCCGATTTTCTGGAGGCGCATAGTGCACTCGAAGAATTAAAGGCGGCTGGCACGGTCGCCGGCATCGGCGCGGTAGCGCAGGACTGGCGCTTGCTGAAAGATCTGGTCGCCGCCATAAACCTCGACTGGGTGCAGCTCGCCGGCAGCTTCACTGTGATGCGACATCCGCCGGAATTACGCCAGTTCATGTCCGATTTAGCGGAGCGGCGCATTGCCATTATCAATTCAGCCGTGTTTCACGGCGGTTTTTTGGTGGGCGCTTCGCAATTCAACAACCGCGCTGTGAACGTCAACGATCCGGCCGACAGCTCCTTACTCGCATGGCGGAAAGCATTCACCGCGCTGTGCCACGGCCACAGCGTGCGGCTCTCTCATGCCTGCATCCAGTTCGCCCTCTCGGCGCCGGGCGTCGTCGCCGTGGCACTCGACACCTCGCGTCCCAATCGCGTGGCGGAGAACGTCGAATCGGTGGTCACCAAAGTGCCGGACGCCTTCTGGCTTGCGATGAAAGAAGAGAGGCTTTTAGAGGAGGACTATCCCATTGCGTCTCTTTAACTGCCCTATCAGGATTACCGCACAGTCGTGGGATGAAGCGCGCGGATGGCCGCAGCCGATCGGCGGTTGTGGCGGAGCAGGGCGGCGAGGCGTCGTCGGGTAAACCATTTCAAACCGGTCCCCTCAACGCGCACCGTTTGCAGCTCCGGCAGCCAGTGGACGAGGTGCAGCGCTTCCCAAGTCACCGGCGTGCGGCTCAAATCCAGCTCCGCGAGCCGGCGGAACACGCTCAGTTGCCGCACCGCCGCGTCGGACACCACCGAGCCGGACAAGTCGAGCCTTCTAAGCTCCATGAGTTGCGGGTGGTGGATCACCATGTACTCGATCACTTCGTCGCCGTTGGCTGCCCCATTGAGTCGGAGGGCGATGATCGATTCGCTGAGCTCGGCGAAATCGCCGAATGATTTTTCCAGCCAGTCGAGCGCGTCCGTTTCAACTTCCGCGCCGTACCGCTTCAGCCGCTCGATAACTTCCTGCACGGCCAGATACTCGTCCATCCGCTTGGCGATCCAGCCCCGCCGGTCGCCGCGAAACTTCACGTACTCCTTGGCCTGCATGTAGGCGTTCTGCACGTCGTAAAACGCCTCGCGATCTCCGCCCAGATCAGGCCGGATATCTTTGATCTTGCCCAAATATGCTTTCTCAACATCCTCTGCGGTATACGGCGGCAACAAACCAAGTTTGACCATGCAGTCGGGCCGATCGTAATGGGCGGAGGGCTTTGAGGGAGCGGGTGGCATAGGTCAATTCGATAATCCAGTTTTAGGTCTTTAGCGTCGGCCGCCAGGCCGAACGCACTGCCGACCAGCCCCCACGCGGCCGCCATTCTAACACGCCCATCGCGCCGGATGAAATCACTCCCGCAGATCGCCGAGCGTGTCGATGTCTCGCAGCACACCCGCATCCTCCACAGGCACCCGATGACACAGCTCCGGCCGTTCGATCCAGAAATCCCCAAGCCCGCTCGGGCAATCCGCGTCCGCCAGCACTGCGACGACGCTCGCGGGGATTAGGACCGGATGCCCGCCCTTGCCACGATACTCCGGAATAATCGTTCGGACCGCTCGCTTCAGCGACCAGTCCCGCAACACCTCCAGCGTCGCCGCCGCCACTTCGGGCTGATCGCCCGGCTGCAACACAACAGTCGCTTTCGCATCGCTGCGTTGCGCCGCTTTCAGTCCGGCCCGAATCGACTCGAACATCGGCCCATCCGGCTCGCTGTACACCGGCTGAAATGGCCGTTCGCCCAGTGCCGCCGTCACCGCCTCGGCATCATGACCGAGCACCACAATCATCTCGTCGCAGATCGGCCGGATCGCATCGTAAGCGGCGCAAACCAGCGGCTTCGCTCCCTTCTCGCCGGGCCAGGGCACAAGCTGCTTCGTCCGCCCCATCCGCCGCCCCCGCCCCGCAGCCAGAATCAAACCAATGCGACGCATCATCGAAACAAAGTTATCCGCAGATGAACGCAGATAAACGCAGATGAGAAAAGAGGATCATGAATGCACGCATCAATCTGTATGTTATCTGCGTCCATCTGCGTTCATCTGCGGTTAAAAATCCCTATCTATGGCGAGTGCCGCACGTTTGGCTTGATGATTGCCTGCGCCGCTGGCGACTCCCGCATCGGCAGCCGCGTGCGGACCGTGCCGTCGTACCGATAGAGCGCCCCGGCAATCGCCGGCGCCGTCGGCACCAGCCCGATCTCGCCGACGCCGCGGGCGCCGAACGGGCATTCCGGGTCCTCTTCCTCGATGAAGATGAGCGCCATCTCCGGCATCTGATGCGAGCGCAACACGCCGCAGTCGTTCATTTTCTTCGCGCGGATGATGCCGCCGTCCGCGTCAAAATCCTCCGTCAATGCGTAGCCGATGCCCATGTGCAGCGAACCGTACATCTGCCCGGCGAGCTGCGTGGGGTTGATCACGCGTCCAACATCGTGCGCCGCGATCATCTTTACCAGTCGGCCCGCATCATCCAGGATCGCCACTTGCGTGGCGAATCCGTACGTGAGATGCGTCTTCGGCCCACCCGGCTTGTCGAGGTCTTTACCGAGCTTCGACGTGTAATTGCAAATCCACTCGCCGTGAAACGTCTGGCCGACCAAATCCGCCAGTGTTTTGCCGGCATCCAACTGCGCCTTGACTGCTTTTCCCGCTTCGGCAATCGAATTGCCGGCCAGCACGGTCGCCCGGCTCGCGGTGGTTTGACCACAGTCGAGCATGAGCTTCGTGTCGGCGGAGACCTTGAACATACTCGGCGGCAATCCGGTCGCCTCCACGGCAAACTGAATGCAAATTGTGAACAGCCCCTGACCCATCTCCGTGAAGCCAGTGCGAATGTGAACCGTTCGCTCGTCCTCGACAGTGAGGGCGGACCGCCCGATATCCGGCATCCCGTTCCCGATGCCGACGTTCTTGATGCCGCACGCAATGCCGGCGTACTTTGCCGCTTTGTATTGATCTCGTACTGCTTCGAGCGTTTTGCGCAGACCGAACGGCTTGTCGAGCCGCTGGCCGGTCGCGAACGCCTCACCCGGTTCCAGGATATTGCGGTCGCGGATGTCGTAACCGTCGATGCCCACTCGCTCGGCCAGCCGATCGAGCAGGCCTTCGATGGCGAACGCCGACTGGTTGGCGCCGAATCCGCGCATCGCGCCGCACGGCGGGTTGTTCGTGTAGACGGCGAGCGACTCCATGTCGATCGCCGGCACTCGGTACGGCCCCGTGCAATGGCCCCCGGCCCGCTCCAGCACCTTCGCGCCCACGGAGGCATACGCCCCCTTGTCGCCGATTATGCGAGCCTGCACCGCGGTAATGCGCCCGTCCGCGTCGCAGCCGATTTTGTATTTGAGCTCGATCGGATGCCGCTTCGGATGAATATGGAAACTCTCCACCCGCGTCAGCGTCAGTTTCACTGGCCGCCCCGTGAGCCACGCCATCAGCGCCGTTTGCGCCTGAATCGACATATCCTCCTTGCCGCCGAACGCACCCCCATTGCTGACCAGCTCCGTCTGCACCCGATCCCGGTCCACCCCCAGCACCGACGCAATCTGCCGCTGGTCGTCGAAGACGCCCTGGCCTTGAGTGTAGACGAAAATCGATTCGATTTCGGATTTCGGATTTCGGATTTCGGCTTGTCCATTGGTATCCCCACTCCCCACTCCACACTCCCCATTCCGCAATTTGGGCACCGCAATACACGCCTCCGGCTCCAAAAACAAATGCTCAATCCGCTGCGTGTAGTAGGTGTCCTCAATGATGTGCGCCGCCCGCCGAAAACCTTCCTCGACATCGCCGCGCTTCAACACCGATTTACTCAACAGGTTCGTCCCGCGCTGCGGATGCACGAGCGGCGCGCCCGGTTTGAGCGCCTCGTTCGGATCGGTTACCGGGTCGAGAACTTCATATTGGATGTCGATCAGCTCAGCCGCCTTCCGCGCCAGCCGCTGCGTGTCGGCCACCACGCCGGCGATGATGTCGCCCGTGCAGCGGGTCTCTTCGCCGATCGCCACGAACACCGGCCAGTCGCTTTCGATCAGCCCGACGTAGCGGTTTCCCGGTACGTCGGCAGCTGTCACCACCCGATGTACGCCGGGCAAAGCCAGCGCCCGGCTCGCGTCAATCGACTGCACTTTGGCTCGCGGATGATCGGCCAACCGCACCGCGCCGTAGAGCATGCCCGGCACTGTCATGTCGTCGATAAACTTACGATCGCCCAGCACGGCGTCGAGACCTGTGTAGCGCGGCAAATCCGTGCCGACGCGCCCCGACCTATCAGCGTCCGAGGTTTCCGGCATCGCCTCGCCCCGCCGCAGCCGGCTATACAGCTCGACGCTGTCTACAATCTGCGCATAGCCCGTGCAGCGACAAAGGTGTGGCTTGAGCGCCGTGGCGATCTCCTCGCGACTCGGGGCGGAATTCTTCTCGCACAGCCCGACGCCCCGCATCGCCATGCCCGGAATGCAGAACCCGCATTGCACGCCGCCGCAGCGCACGAACGACTCCGCAATCTGCCGGCGATGCTCCTCATCGAGGCCTTCGAGCGTGGTGATCGACTTGCCCTCGGCTTTTGCCGGCGACAGCGCGCACGACAGCACCGGCTTGCCGTCCATCAGCACCGTGCAACAGCCGCATTGAGCCTGTGGCTGGCAGCCATTTTTGGGCGACGTGAGGCCCAAAAAGTCGCGCAGCACGTCGAGCAGCGTGAGCCCGTCGTCATCCGGCACTTCGATCTGGATCGGCTCGCCGTTGACCTGGCACGATAGCGGACGAATCGCAGAAACTGGTTCGGTCGTCGCCGCCATGGCAGTTGGCCTCGTTTTGAGATAGAAGGAAGCAGAGGGAGCAAATGGCTTGCCGCCTCGGCGTGGTGGCCAACTCATGCCTGGAATAAGCCGCGATCGTGCGGCCCAGACTCTCCTTCCACCGCTATAAAGTTTCGCATAGAATTTGCCCTCTTTCAAGTGTTCTTGATTGGGTGCCTGGGGCGGAGTCCGCGACGCCCCAGATCACCACGCCCCTGGGGCATTGAGGGCACCGCGGCGCAGCCGTGGTCTGCTCTGCCCCAGCCACGCATCGCCGGCTTTATGAGCATGACCCGGTACAATCCATTCCTCGACGCCGCCCGCAAGTACGAAAAGCCGATGGTCCGCTTCCTTCGCGAGCTGGTTGCGATTCCTTCGGAGTCGGCCGAAGAAGGGCCGGTGATCGAGCGTATCAAACAGGAAATGCAGGCGGTCGGCGCGTTCGACCGGATCTGGACCGATGGCCTGGGCAACCTTTTAGGCCAGGTCGGCAAACCGGGCCGCGGCAAAAAACTCGTTGCGATCGACGCCCACGTCGACACCGTCGGCGTCGGCGAGCGCTCTGAGTGGAAGCACGATCCTTACAAAGGCAAAGTTGCCGACGGCAAGGTGTGGGGCCGCGGGGCAGGGGACCAGGAGGGCGCCATTCCCGCCATGGTGTACGCCGCAAAAATCCTCCGCGACCTCAACGTCGACATGTCGGACTTTTCGCTCCTGCTCACGTTCACGGTGATGGAGGAGGACTGCGACGGCCTCTGCTGGCAATACATCGTCAACGAAGACAAGATTCGTCCCGACGTGGTCGTGGTCACAGATTCCACCGATTGCAAAATCCTCCGCGGCCAACGCGGCCGCATGGAGATCGGCGTCACGTGCCTGGGCCGCTCGTGCCACGGCTCGATGCCAGAGAAGGGCGACAACGCCGTCTACAAAATCGCCAAGGTCGTGCGTGAAATCGAGAAGCTCAACGAGCGGCTCCGCGGCGACGAGTTCCTGGGCAAGGGCACAATCACGGTCAGCTACATCGACTGCAAAACGCCTAGCCTGTGCGCCGTGCCGGGCCAGGCTTATATCCACCTCGACCGCCGGCTCACCGTGGGCGATACGAAAAAATCTGCCGTCGCCGAGGTGAAGGACGCCGTGAAGCGCGCCGGCGTCGACGCGAAGGTCGAAGTGCTTCGCTACTCGCGGCCCAGCTACACCGGCCTCGTTTACGAAACAGAAAAGTATTTTCCGATGTGGTGCGAGCCTGAGGATTCGCTGAGCGTGCAGTCGGCGGTGAAGACTTACCATGAAGTCTTGGGCAAAATGCCGACGGTGCACCGCTGGACGTTCAGCACCAACGCCGTCTCCATCGCGGGCATGTTCGGCATCCCCTGCGTCGGCTTCGGCCCGGCGCCGGAAAGCGTAGCCCACACCGTGAACGACTCAGTGCCCATCGAGCACCTCATAAACTGCGCCGCCTTCTACGCCGCCTTCGCCCCCGCCTACTGCGACCTCGCCGCCGCCCGCACCAACGGCAAACGCCTGAAATTCAAACGCGCCAAAATGTAACATAAGTATCTCACGCAAAGGCGCTAAGGCGCAAAGCAATTGCATCGCACATGCTCTTTGCGCCTTAGCGCCTTTGCGTGAGACTCCTCCTGATCCGACGAGAGAGACATGCCCAATTTGAAAGGCAAAGACTACATTGAGACGCAGGATCTATCCGACGACGAGCTCCAACTGCTTCTCGCCACCTCCACCGAGCTGAAAGAAAAATACCACTGTGGTGAGCCCACGCTGCTCTTGCCGCACCAGACGGCCTTCCTGCTCTTCTTCGATAAATCGACGCGCACGCGGAATGCCTTCGAGGCCGGCATGACGCAGCTCGGCGGGCACGCCCATTTTCTCGATTCCGACGCCACGCAAATCAGCCATGGCGAGACGCCCGAGGACACGGGAAAAATCCTCGCCGCGATGGGCCACGGCATCTGCATCCGGCACGACCTGGTGCTGGGCGAAGGCAACACCTACATGCGCCGCATGGCCGAGGCCGCCAACGTGCCGATCATCAACATGCAGTGCGACGTCGACCACCCGACGCAGACGCTCGCCGACCTCATGACCATTCGCGAAAAGTTCGGCACCAACCTGAACGGCCTCAAAATCGCCGTGAGCTGGGCGTTCGCGCCCTCGTACGCCAAGCCGCTGAGCGTGCCGCAAGGGCTCATCACGCTGATGACCCGCTTCGGCATGCACGTGTCGCTCGCCCACCCGCCAGGCTACAAGCTCATCGACCGCACGGTCGAAGCGGCCCGGTCGAACGCGGCCAAGGGCGGCGGCAAGTTCGAGCTTCTCGACGACATGGACGCCGCGTTCAAGGACGCCGACATCGTCTATCCCAAAAGCTGGGGCGTCTACGACCTCATGCTCGAACGGCAGAACGCGAAAACGAAGGAAGAAGTCGCCAAGAACCAAGCCGCCTGCCTCGCCATCAACGCCAAGTACAAAAACTGGATTTGCGACGAGCGGCGGATGAAGCTGGCCAAGAAGTCGGCCGTGTATATGCATTGTCTCCCCGCCGACCGCGGTTCCGAGGTCACCGACTCCGTCATCGACGGCCCGCAATCCATCGTCTTCCAGGAAGCCGAAAACCGCCTCCACACCGCCAAAGCCATCATGGCCAGCACCATGCGCGAACGACCGTTTCAGTGAGGGGGCAGGATGCAGGATGCAGGATGCAGGGGTGTTTGTTTCCCTGCCCCCCGCATCCTGCATCCTGCATCCTCCCGATACCTATGTCTGACACTCGCAAACGCCTCGTCGTCGCTCTCGGTGGCAACGCCATCAGTGCCCCCGGCAAGGTCGGCGATATCGATGAGCAATTCGCGCAAGTGAGCGAGACGGCCGAGCTCCTCTGCGACGTGATCGAGCGCGGCTATCAGCTCATCATTACCCACGGCAACGGCCCGCAAGTGGGCAACGTGCTGCGGCGGGCCGAACTGGCACGCAGCGAGCTTTACCCGCTTCCGTTGGAAGTCTGCGTGGCCGACACGCAGGCCGGCATGGGCTACATGATCGCCCAGTGCCTTTCCAACGCGATGAACCGGCGGAATCTCACGTGCGACGTGACGGCCGTGGTCACAACGGTGCTCGTGAACGCCGACGACCCGGCCTTGCATGAACCCACCAAGGCGATTGGCTCGCCGTTCACTGCCGCCGAGGCCGAAGCGCATCGCGCCAACGACGGCTGGCAAATCCGCGACGAAGGCGGCGGCCGCTTTCGCCGCGTCGTCCCGTCGCCGTCGCCGCGAAAGATTATCGAGATGCCGGCCATCGAGCGGCTCGTCGACGCGGGGCAGATCGTCGTTTGCTGCGGCGGCGGAGGAATTCCGGTCGCCGTTGACTCGCTGGGCCGCGTCCGCGGCGTCGCCGCCGTGATCGACAAGGACCGCACCACCGGCCTGTTAGCCCGCCATATTCAAGCGCCCACGCTCGTCATCCTCACCGCGGTCGAACACGCGTGCCTCAACTACGGCAAACCGGACGAGCGGCGTCTCGAACAAATCACTGTCGACGAAGCCGAATTGCATCTGAAGGCCGGCCACTTCGGCGCCGGCTCGATGCGACCAAAAATCGAAACCGCCATCGACTTCCTCCGCCACTCGCCCCACGCAGACGCCGCCGCGATCATCGCCCACCTGAACCGCTTCGCCGCCGCCCTCGACGCCCAAAGCGGAACGCGAATCGTGCGCGACTGATTTAAACCGCAGATGAACGCAGATTTATTCTTAGTTTGCGTTCATCTGCGTTCATCCGCGGTTTACGAAATGTCCACCATCCGCTCGTGCAGTTCCCGCGCGACTTCGACCGACCGACCGCGGATGACTGCTTCGTCGCAGGTAATTACCTCACGATCTTTCAAACACCATCGGCCCGCAATCATCACATGCCGTACATATTCGGGTCCCATAGCGTAAAGAAAATGTCCGGCGAGATTCTCCGTTGTCAGCGGCGTCGCCTGGCGATAATCGGTAAGCACCAGATCTGCCGCCGAGCCCGGTTCGAGCACGCCGACCTTGACTCCCAAAAACGATGAGACCAGCCGCGCCGACTTCTGGAGCATTTGCAATGGCCGCGAATATGGAAGCGGTCGACCAGCATCGTTGCCCTTGAACACGGCGGTGCGGGCCTCGTTCCACATGTCGGCGCCGATGCCGTCTGTGCCGAGCATCACATTCTCAAATTCTCGCACCGGCGCGTAACCGACGCCGTTGTTCATATTCGAGCGCGGATTGTGGGCAATGACGATGCCCCTCGCTTCGTTGATGCGGGCAATGTCCTCTTCGCTGAGGTGCGTGCCGTGGGCGAAAATATGTTGCCCTTCCATGAGGCCGTTCAGACCGAATCGGTCAAGAATCCGGCCGTGATAGCGCTCTCGCGTTAGTTGTTCATCGATCGGGTCTTCAGCGACGTGGATATGCACGCCTGTCTTTAGCCGATCGGCCAGATCGGCGCAGCCGGCCAAGGCCTCGTCATCGAGTGTGAAGCTGGCATGCGCGCCGACCAAGCCGGCAAAACGCCCGTCGCGCCTTTGCTGGCAGAGCCGAATGTAACGCTCGTTTTCTGCCAGCCCTTCACCGGCTTCCGTGGGCCGGTTACGGCAGGTGGTTTCATAACACAACACGCCGCGGCAGCCCACCGCGGCAATCCCCGCTTCGAGGGCTGAGAGGCTGCCCTCAATCGCGTTCGGCGACGCATGGTGATCGATGAGTGTCGTCGTGCCGCAGCGCAGCGCCACTAGCGCGCCGATCTGCCCGCTCACCTCGACGCTTTCCAGCGTGTGCGCCCGATCCAGCCGCCACCAGATGAATTGCAGGATCTCATGAAAGTTCCGCGGCCGGCGCGGCGGCGGCGGCATCCCGGCCGCCAGCGCAGAGTACAAATGCGTATGCCCATTCACCAACCCCGGCATCAACACCGCGCCCCCGCAATCGACGACCTCGTCGCCAGCGTCCGCAACCACATCCGCGCCCACGCGTGCAATCAGCCCGTCCGCCAGGCGTAAATTCCCCGCTTCCACCCGCGGCGGATCAAGCTGCACCAACAACGCATCGCGAAAAAACGTGGCCATGCTGGGTTATTTAACCACGAAGACACGAAGGACACGAAGAGGCATAATCAGAAAGAAACCGCTAATAAACTCTAGTCGTCGCCAATGAATCCAGTCGGTGATATCACCAATCCAACAGCGTGAAATTAGTGGTTTAATAAAATCCTGTAGCTCCGCGTCTTTCCTTCGTGTCCTTCGTGACCTTCGTGGTAAAAAAAAGGAAAGCCCAATCAGAGCAAATCCAGCACGCCGGTGCGCTCGTTGAACGCCTCGATCTGCTCGTCCCACTCGTCCGCCTGCGCAAAGGTCCGCTCCCAGAATTCCGGCTCCCACAATTCTCGCAGCTCGTCCGCCGAGCGGCCTTGCTGCTCGACCCAGGTGAAATACTTGAAATTGTGCAGCGCCTTGCGGTCGTGGTACGTCAGCTCACGCAGGTGGTCGGTCGCGACGCCATCGAGGTAACGGGCCCTGTCGTACGTCGCGCGCTCCGCCGAGTAAGCGCCATGCTGCGCCGCCAACTCTTGCAACCTGCTCGCGTACAAGCCGGCCGAGTCGGTGAGACACGTGAAGACCACATCGCGTCCATCCATGTCGTAGTACTTGGCCGTTTTGATCGCAGCGACGAGATTGCAGATGCCGGAGATCCCCAATAACGGCAACTGCTGGATTAATTCGCGCGGCACGGTGTTAATGAGCTGCTTGTGCCCCGCCGGCTCGTTGAACAATCGAAACAGCGCCAGGCACTGCTCGTCGTCGATCGCGGCGACCATGTCGGTGTTTCGCACGTTGTGGATCCACGGCACGTGCTTGTCGCCGATGCCTTCAATGCGATGGCCGCCGAAGCCGAGCTGATACAGCGTCGGGCACTGCAGCGCTTCAGTCGCGACGACGCGAATTTGAGGATAGGCCGTCCGCAGATAATCACCGGCCGCGATCGTGCCGGCGCTGCCGGTCGCCGATACGTAACCGGCCAACCGCGAATTCCCATCCAGCCCCCGAAAAATCTCCTCGATCGTTTTCCCCGTCACATGGTAATGCCAAACCGCATTGCCAAACTCTTCGAACTGATTGAAGATCACGCAGTCGGGCCGCGTGCGGCGAATCTCCCAGCATTTGTCGTAGATCTCTTTCACATTCGATTCGCAGCCCGGCGTGGGAATCACCTCGGCCCCAATCTCCTTGAGCCACGCGAACCGCTCGCGGCTCATCTCCTCGGGCAAAATGGCGACGGCGGTGCAGCCGACCAGCGCCGAATCAAACGCCCCCCCGCGGCAGAAGTTTCCCGTGCTCGGCCAAACTGCCTTGTGCCGCGTGGGATCAAACTGCCCGCTCACCAACTTCGGCACGAGGCACCCAAACGCCGCCCCCACCTTGTGCGCACCCGTCGGAAAAAACTTGCCCACCAGCCCGATGATCCGCGTCTCGACGCCGGTCAATGCCGGTGGAAACTCGATCCAATTGCCCTCGTTAAACAGCCCGCCGTGCTCGACCGGTTCATTCTTCCAGGTGATGCGAAACAGGTTGATTGGATCGACGTCCCACATCCCGACGTCCTTAAGCCGCCGCTTCACCTTCTCCGGCACACCGTTCGGATCGCGCATCTGAGCAAAGGTCGGCAACAAAACCCGCCGCTCGCGAAACCGCTCAATGGTGCGCGACAAAACGTGTTCGTCAGTTTGCATGGATTTCTTGTCTAGCGAATCTAAAAGATCGACTCACGCAAAGGCGCGAAGGCGCAAAGGATGTGGAGAATTACGAACTTTGCGCCTTTGCGCCTTTGCGTGAGATATCCAAAGCACTTTCTAGGGCCGCGACGGTTGGCTCAATCGCGATCGGTCGCCCCGCCGCGCGGATCGCACTGCGCGTGTCTTTGAGCCCGCTGCCCGTGATCATCACCAGCACGCGCTCGTGGGGCGAAATCGTTTTCGAGTCGATCGCGGCCACCACGCCGGCCAGCGCTGCCGCGGCCGCCGGCTCGGCGAAGATGCCGTGGTGGCCGCCCAGCCGGATCGCGTCCAAAATTGCCTCATCGCTGGCCGTGACGAGCTTTCCGTCAGCATCGCGAATCGCCCGAACCGCTTTCCGCCAATTGCGCGGCACATGCACGTCGATGCTGTCGGCGATCGTTTTGCCGGCGACCTGTTTCGGCAACTCGTCGTGCTCCATGGCATACTCGATCGGATTCACGTGCTGGGCCTGCACGCCCAACAACCGGGGCAGCCGAACGATCATGCCCAGCTCATGCATTTGTCGCAGGCCCTTCCAGATGCCGGCGATCGTGCAGCCGTCGCCGACGCTGACGGCCACCCAATCTGGCACGCCGCCGAAACCGGCCGCTTGCTCGCCGATTTCGAGCCCGGCCGTTTTCTTGCCCTCCACGAGCACCGGATTGATCGCGCAATTGCGATTGTACCAGCCAAACTCGCGGCAAGCCTTCGTGCACAAGTCGTACGCCTCGTCGTACGACGACTTCACCGCAAACACCGTCGCCCCGAACACCTGCAACTGGGCGACTTTCGGTTCCGGCGCGGTTTCCGGCACGAAAATCACCGCCGGCAAACCGGCCAGCGCCGCGTGCCCCGCCAGGCTGCTCGCCGCGTTGCCGGTCGAAGCGCAGGCGATCGTCTGCGCGCCGACTTGCAGCGCATGGGCCACGCCGACGGCACTCGATCGGTCTTTGAACGACCCGGTCGGATTGCGGCCTTCATCCTTCAACACGATTTGCCGAATACCCAGATGGCGCGCCAGCCGCGGCGCGTCCACGATCGGCGTGAACCCGACCGGCCAATCGCGGCGAACTGCGGCGGCCTCCAGCGGCAACAGCTCGGCATACCGCCACTGATTGCGTGGCCGGCCCTCGAGCGGATTTTTTTTCCACGCCGCCTGCACTCGCTCCAAATCGTAGCCAATATCGAGAATGCCGTGTGCCGGTCCGCAGCTCGGACAAACCATCCACGTGGCCTCGGCCGTCGCCAAATTCGCGCCCGGAAACGTCGCCCCGCAGTGGATGCAAGTCAATTCAGTAACGCAACACGCCATGGCTAATTTGCCTTTCACAATCGAATGTATCTTGCCAGCGCAAGGGAAGCCAGAGCACAAAGTGCACGTTATAATCGTGGATTACAACAGCCATGCAAGGATGCAGGATGCAGGATGCGGGGTGCAGGGGAAAGCCAAAACTTTCTGCCCCCTGCCCCCTGCATCCCGCATCCTGCACCCTCAGCCGCGCACGTCACATGGTCGATCTCTTCTGCACTCCGTTCGCCGATCTAATCCAGCGGATGCGGCTGGAGTATGACAATCAGCAGAGCATCTTCGACTTGCCGGCACGCAAGTGGTACGTCCCGCCGTCCGAACAAAGCTCGCCCGATTTATCGGTGCGATTTCACGACTGGGTCGCGGGAAACGCCTCCGGGCCTGCCTCGGGCCCGCAGACCCAGATGGCCCAAAACCTCGTCCTCTCCTGGCTCGCGGGCGGGCGGATCATGGAGCTCAAAACGGTCCAGGTCAACGACGAGCTGAAAATTTCCCGCCCCTGCATCGACGCAGCCAACATCGGCTACAACGTCGAGTGGTCGCAAGAACTTCGCGTCGCCGATTCGCTCGACCAGTACGTCCAAGGCGCAATGCTGATCCACATGCTTCGCCACGCGCCCGAGGTGTTCGGCAACCCGTTCCGCGACGTCTCAATGGCCGGCACCATCGGCGAGACCATTTACGACATATCGATCGGCTACGACCTCGCCGGGATCCAGACGCCGAAGGTCGTTGAGTTCATCCGCGGCATGACGACGGCGCGTGCCAGCGTCGAGCGGCTGCGCTATGAAATCCCCCGCTGGCTGGCTCCGCTGCGCGACCTCGATTATCCCCCCGCGCTCAGCCGCAGCATTACGCTTTCGACGTTTCACGGCTGCCCGGCCGGCGAGATCGAGCGGATTTGCCAATTCCTGCTCACCGAGCTCAACGTTCATGTCATCGTCAAGATGAACCCGCCCATGCTTGGCCGCGAACGGCTCGAGCACCTGCTCTACGACGTGATGGGTTACGCCGACATCCGCGTGAACGAAAAGGCCTACACATCCGGCCTGCAATTCGACGAGTCGCTGGAAATCTGCGGCCGACTTCGCCGACTGGCCGCGTCGCGCGGCCTGCGATTCGGCGCCAAATTCTCCAACACGCTGGAGGTGGAAAACCGTCGCGATTTCTTCCAGCCCAGCGAGAAGATCATGTACCTGTCGGGCGCGCCGCTGCACGTGATCACGCTCACGCTGGCCAATGAATTCCGCCAGGCGATGGGCGCCGAGTTTCCGATTTCGTTTTCCGCGGGCGTCGATCGCAAGAATTTCGCCAACCTCGTGGCCTGCGGCTTCGTGCCAATCACCACGTGCACTGACCTGTTGAAGACCGGCGGTTACGGCCGCTTGCCCCCGTACCTGCACGAGCTGCGGCAGCAAATGGACCGCATCGGCACTCGCACAATCGATGACTTCATCCTCGACTACCGCGGCCAGCGCTCAGCCGCCGCTGGCGACTCGGTCCAGGCCGGCTTTCTGAACACGCCGCTTATCGTGGCTGAAACGCAGGCCGACCCGCGCTACCGCGCCGCCCAAAACCGCGCGGTGCCCAAGAAAATCGATTCGCACCTCGTCACGTTCGATTGCATCACTTGCGACAAGTGCATCCCGGTCTGTCCCAACGATGCAAACTTTTCCTACCACACGGGCGAGCTGCGGCTCACGTACCGTGATGTCGAAGTCGGTCCCGGCGGCAGCGTCACGCCCGTGGGTGAGGAGCGGACCTTCGCGCTCGAAAAGGCCGACCAGATCGCCAACTTCGCCGACTACTGCAACCACTGCGGCAACTGCGATACATTCTGCCCCGAGTACGACGGCCCCTACCTCAAAAAGCCGAACTTCTACGGCAGCCGCCGAGCTTTCGAGGCCGGCGCCCCGCACGACGGCTTCCTGTTGGAACAATCCCCCGACGGCCTCTCGCTCGCATGTCGAATCCAAGGCCGCCTCTACCGCTTGAACGAATTGCCCAGCGGCGGATATCGCTACGACGACGGCATGGTTACCGTCAACATATCCTCACACGACTCCATCTCGCTTGCGTCTTCGCGACCCCACTCATCGCACATCGTCGACATTGGCCGCTTCCACGCCCTCGTCACACTGCTCCGCGGCATCACCGACCGAACGCGAATTCACGCCGTCAACACGCCTCTCTTGTCACCTTCCTAGGGGCCCGCCGCGCAAGCAAGGGTCTGAACCGCACGTGTGCCTGGGGCAGAGTCCGCGATGCCCCAGAGCCTTGCCGACTGGGGCGTCGCGGACTCTGCCCCAGCCACCCAATCGCTACCGGAGTAATCCGCGTTTTCCGCCCAATTTCCTTGCAACTCGCTCCCGGGGCGGCCATAATCTCGTTTGGATTCCCAACTCGGCAAGGCGTCGCTAATGTTCCGTCTCGGGCCTTCTTGCGTGAAATGCTGTGCGGCCCTGTTGCCGCTGCTGGCCATTTATTGGTCTGCCCGGCTGCCGAGCGTTTCGCCGGATGAGCGGCAGCAATTAGCCAGCCGGTTTCATTTCGAGTGGTCGCCGTTGCCAGAGGTGGCTGGCCCGGAGCAACGGTTTGTCCGGCCCGTGCATCCAAGCTTGGATCACATTGCCGCCTGGATTTCCGCCGTCGGGGCCGCCGTCGCGCTCACCGACCTCGACAGCGACCAGTTGCCGAACGATGTTTGCTACGTCGATACGCGGACCGACCAGGTGATCGTCACGCCGGCGCCGGGAACGGGCGATCGCTTCGCCCCATTCGCGCTCGACCCGGGTCCACTCTACGATCGTGCCACGATGGCGCCCATGAACTGCGTGCCCGGCGACCTGAACGAGGACGGCCTCATGGATGTGGTCGTTTCCTATTGGGGCCGTACGCCGATCGCGTTTCTGCGCCGCGCCCCGGGCTTGAATGCCGATAGTTTTCTGCCCACGGAGATACTTCCCGGCGGCGAGCGGATCTACACCGACGCGCTGTGTCGGGCCGACGTCGATGGCGACGGCCATGTCGATATCATCGTCGGCAACTACTTCGCCGATGGCGCGCGGATTCTCGATCCGTACGTCGACGGCGCTGAATCAATGCACAGCTCGATGTCGCTCGCTTCCAACGGCGGACGAAACCGACTGCTGCTGTGGGCCGGCGGAACCGGCGGCGATCATCCCACGGTCCAGTTCCGCGATGCCTCCGAGGCACTCGAAAAGTTCGACGGCGTGCCGGTCGGCACGCAATGGACGCTCGCCATCGGCGCCGCCGACCTCGACGGCGACTTGCTGCCCGAGCTTTATTTCGGCAACGATTTCGGTCCCGACCGCTTGCTGCACAATCGCAGCGAGCCCGGCAAGCCCCGCTTCGCGTTGCTTCCCGGCGAGCGAACGATGAGCGTTCCGAAAAGTAAAGTCCTCGGTCACGACTCGTTCAAAGGCATGGGCGTCGATTTCGCCGATCTCAACGGCGACGGGATGCTCGACATGTACGTCAGCAACATCGCCGACGAATACGCCCTCGAAGAAAGCCATTTCGTGTGGGTCAGCAATGGCCGCCCGGGCGCTATGAAGCGCGGCATCGCGCCCTACACCGATGAGGGCGAGCGTCTCGGCCTGTCGCGCAGCGGCTGGGGCTGGGACTCGCGACTCGCCGACTTCGACAACGACGGCGCGCTCGAGGCCGTGCAGGCCCTCGGCTTCATGCTCGGCGAGACGAATCGCTGGCCCGAGCTGCACGAAGTCGGCATGGGCAACGATCAATGGCTCTCCGGCCCGCAACATTGGCACCGTTTCCAAGTTGGCGACGACGTCAGTGGCCGTAACAATTACAACCCGTTCTTCGTCCGCGCAGCCGACGGGCGGTTTTACGACGTCGCGCCCGAGCTCGGCATGGCCGAGCCGCAAGTCTCCCGCGGCATCGCGATCGCCGACGTCGATGGCGACGGCGACCTCGATTTCGCCACGGGCAACCAATGGCAGCAGTCGCGATTCTATCGCAACGACTGCCCTCGCCCCGGCACCTTCCTGGGCTTGCGCCTGCTGCTCCCTATCACCGCATCTGAGCGAGCCGGGTCGTCCCCGACCCCGGCGCCCCCGGCCACGCCCGCCATCGGCGCCGCCGCCACCGTCCATCTACCAAACGGCCAGCGCCTCGTCGGCCAGGTCGACAGCGGCAACGGCCACTCCGGCGTCCGCGCCCCCGAACTGCACTTCGGCCTGGGCGCTTTGCCGTCAGATGCCGTGCTAAACGTTCAACTCCAATGGCGCGACCGCCAAGGCCGCGTGCACGACGAAACACGCCAAATGAACCCCGGTTGGCAAACCGTTTTGTTAGATGATGAAAATACAAAATGAACCACGACGACACAAAGGACACGACGAGCAAACGACCAATGCTAATTAGCACGAACTTGAGGCTGTTTTGGTCATTGGGATTTGGTCATTGGTCATTTTCTCGTCGTGTCCGTCGTGTCGTCGTGGTTCAAATCGATTCGAACATTAAATGACATTAGCCTGCGATAAAAGCGTGCTGGCCATCCAAGGCGACCCCGTCGCCGAGAAATGGTACCGCTCCAACCGCCTCGGCGGCCTGCGGCGGTTCGCGTTCGCGATCACGCTGCTCAACATCCTCGGTCACACGTGGCTGGGGTTCGAGCAATCGTGGTTGCAGCCGTTCGTCGGGCTGGCCGCCGCCTATTCCATGGAAGTGTGGATGGAATTCGTCGAGTGCCGCCTGGCCGGCCGCCGCCCACGGTTTCTGGGCGGACTCGTGCCCTTCATCGATTTCTTCCTCCCAGCGCACATCACCGGCCTGGCATGTTCAATGTTGCTCTACTCGAACGAGCGGCTCGGCCCCATCGCGCTCGCCGCCGCCGTCGGCATCGCATCGAAGCACTTGCTTTGCGTTCAGGTTGGCAAGGGCGCCCGCCATTTCTACAACCCCTCCAACCTCGGCATCACCGCGACGCTGCTCTTATTTCCTTGGGTCGGCATCGCCCCGCCATACCATTTCACTGAGAACCTCACCGGCTACGGCGACTGGGTCCTGCCCGCGGTCATCATCTGCTCCGGCACGTTCCTCAACACGCGCTACACCAAGCGGCTCGCGCTGATCGTCGCCTGGCTCACCACGTTCGTGCTGCAAGCGTACGTCCGCCACTGGACGCTCGGCGCCTCGCTCGGCGGCGCGCTGATGCCCATGAGCGGCGTGGCCTTCATCCTCTACACGTTCTACATGGTGACCGACCCGCCCACGACGCCAGGCAACGCGCGCAGCCAAATCCTCTTCGGTGCATCGGTCGCAATCGTCTACGGCTTATTGATGGCCGCACACATCGTCTTCGGCCTGTTCTTTGCGCTGACGATCGTCAGCACCATCCGCGGCGCGTATCTCTACGCCCGCTCCTGGGCGGCCGCCCGCGCGCCGAGCCCACTCCCCGCCATCGAAACCGTCGAGCGCCTCATCGCCCCCGCGCCGCAACCCGCGCTCGAACCGGCGCTCTCGGCGACAACGCAATCCTAGCTGTCAAGTACCGATTTTTGGCCAATGCGAGTGGCCAAAACTGCTAGTAGAAATTGTGCCACGACTTGTGCTAGGGTGGCGTCATAGAAATGACCGTCCGGGCGCGGCTGCAAAAACAGAGCGCTCGCCGGGACCGCGTCGCAACGATTCGCTCGCGCTTGCACAGGCTTGTTCATGAACGGGCCTTCCTCCTGACGCGAAACGACGAAAGCACGCGTTATTCCGGTCCATTTGGTGCAGCTTGTGCGCCCCGACGGGTGGAGGTTTGCCAGGGCGGCGCGTGTTGGCGGCAATTGTCCCGCACCGCCGCCCGAACGCCGAGCCCCAATGGGCCCATCATTTTTTTTACAAGCCATCAGCCCTCAGCCGTCAGCCACCAGCATAAGAAAGGAGATCCAAAACATTTATCGAACCGCTTGCGGTTTAGCTCCACCACCAAAACAATCCATCCATGACCGTCGACCAGCACCACCCGTCGCGAAGTTGGTTCAAGCGCGCGAGGAAATGGGCATACTTCGCGAGCGCGTTCGTCCTGGTTTATGCCGTGGCCGCGTATCTCCTCGTGCCGCTCGCCTGGGAAGGTTATGAGCGCCGGCATCCTTCGTTCGACGACAATCCGCGGATCACGCAAACCGGCGACGGCCATCCCGGCGACCCGCTCAATATGGCCCTGATCGGCACTGAGCCGCAACTGAACGGGGCGATGCGCGCGGCCGGCTGGTACCCGGCCGCGGCGCTCGGCCTGCGCAGCGACCTCAAAATTGCCGCCGACACCGTGCTCTCGCGTCCCGACGACGAAGCGCCGGTCAGCCGGTTGTATCTCTTCGGCCGCAAGGAAGACCTTGCCTTTGAGCAACCCGTCGGCAACAACCCGCGCCAGCGGCATCACGTACGTTTCTGGCGCACCGAAAAAGTTGACGGCGACGGACGTCCGGTGTGGATCGGCGCCGCATCATACGACCGGCGCGTCGGCATTAGCCATACAACGGGCCAGATCACTCACCACATCGCGCCCGACGTCGACGCCGAGCGGGACCACCTTTTTAACAACCTGAAATCTGCCGGCGAGCTAGCTGATTTCTATGCCGTGGATAACTTCCACACCCATCTCGAAGGCCGCAACGGCGGCGGCGATCCGTGGCATACGGACGGGCGACTACTGGTTGGGGTCGTTGAGAGCGATTAGCGAACACACACTCTCCGCATTGAGATAGCACCCTTCTTGGGATCTTGATAAACTTCGCTGCTTTTCCTTGCCAATGGCCCATCAAGGATGTCAGACCATGTCCGCCGATTTGACGAGCTCCGACGCGCTTCGCGGCGAAGTGCAGAAATTAAATCGCCGCTTGGCCGACTTGGAACGTGAGCTGGCCGAGCAGCGCCAATTTGCCGCCGAAAGAGATAAGCTCCTCCAGATGGAGGCGACCGGCAAGCTTGCCGGCGACCTTGCCCACGATTTCAGCAACTTGCTGACAATCATCCTGGGCTATAGCGACGTGCTGAAGCAAAGTTTGCGCAGCGGCGATCCGCTCCAAGAGTTCATCCAGCAAATCGAAGATGCCGCAAATCGTGCCGCCGACCTCACGCGCCAGCTTCTGGCGTTCAGCCGCAAGCAAATGCTTTCACCCATTAGCTTGGACATGAACGCGCTTGTGAACGACATGAAGAACAAGTTGGGCCGACTGATCGGTGAAGACATCGACTTCGTCTTCTTGCCGAGCGATAACTTGTGGCACGTCTGCGTCGACCCAGGCCAAATCGAACAGACCATCATGAACGTGATCGTCAACTCGCGCGACGCCATGTCACAAGGCGGAACGCTGACGATGGAAACGCGAAATGTTGCGCTGGATGCGGTTCAAGTGGCCGAGCAGCCGGACGCCAGGCCCGGCGAGTACGTGCTGGTGAGGGTCAGCGACACGGGCTGCGGCATGGACCGGGCGACCTTGGCCCGCATTTTCGAGCCATTTTTCAGCACGAAGGGGGAGCTGGGGTCCGGCCTCGGATTATCCATGGTGTATGGAATCGTCAAGCAGAGCGGCGGGCATATCGCCGTGCACAGCGGGCCCCAGCGCGGCACGAAGTTTGAAATCTACCTGCCGCGCGACCTGCAAGGCGCGAGCGCGCCTTCTCAGTGCGGGCGTTCCAATGCTTCAGAAACCATCGATGTCAGATGCAATTTCTCAGAAAGTGCGTGAAAACTTAGGGCAGGGCGCATTTAATTGCACAGCGCGATATTGCTGCATTTGTGGATCATGCCGATCACGACTTCTTGTCGTAGCAGTTAAATGTGGACACCGGCTGCGCGCTGGACTATTGAGCTAAACTTGTCTGGGCCCTGATTTGTTCCCTTTTTTCCGAATAGGGGCATGTGAAATGGCGTCGGATCAATACCGTGTGCTCGTGGTGGACGACGAGCCCGCAATTCGACAGCTCTCGGCTAACGCGCTCCGCAATCAGGGTTTCGAATGCGACATGGCCAACGACGGCGAACAGGCCGCGCAAATGGCGGCTTCCTCGCGCTACGATGTCGTTGTTACCGATCTGAAAATGCCGAACCGCAACGGCCACGCCTTCGCAACAGATATACTTCGCCAGCCGAATCGCCCGTTGGTTGTCGTTCATACGGGCGTCATGGAACCGAAGTTGGCCAATGATTTGTTGCTGCGCGGCGTTGACGACCTGATTTTCAAGCCGACCGATTTCCGCGTCCTGGCGACCAAAGTAAAGTCTCTGGTTGAGCGTGCCGTACGATCAAACGACGAAAAGGCCAATTCCGCCCGGCAATCTCCGGAACCTTTGCAGCACGTCGTCGTCGATGAGGAAGCGGCAGACAGGCCGGTCAGTCTCTCGCAACTGAACTACAAGCTTGCCGAGATTTCCACGGTCCTCCCCGTATCCAATGCCGCGCTCGATGTGTACGAGATGACCCATGGCGACAACTGGGAAATTCCGCAGATCGCAGCTGCCATTCAGCGCGATGCATCGCTGACCACCGAGGTCCTGCGGCTGGCGAATAGTTCCTTCTACAACGCGTCCGGTCGGCGAATCATTTGCTTGGAAGAGGCCCTCCTCCGTATCGGCCAGCAACGGGTCGGCGAGCTGGCGCTGTCGGCCAACGTCCTCGCTGCGCTCACGCCAGATCTTCTTCCATGGATGGACTTGGAGCTGACGTGGAAACGAAGCATTGCGGCGGGCATCGCGATCGAATCCCTTATCGAGCGTGGGGGACACGAAGCTATAGAGGAGGGCTTGCTGCTCAGCGCGATCATGCATCCGCTGGGACGAGTCGTGCTGGGAATACTGTTTCCAAATCACTACGGGACAATGACGGAACAGTGCAAGCGGACCGGAGAGCCGCTCCGCGAGCAAGAGCGGCAGATGTTTCCGACCAATCATCCGGAGATCATGGCCCATCTGCTCGCGAGTTGGCGGATATCGTCGGATGTGTTCGCGCCGCTCAAATATTCGATGGACGATTTTTCTGTGCTGGGCCGGCTCTCAGAGCCGCTGCGCACTAAGACTGAGTTAGTGAAAGTCGCCATTGTGCTCGGACGGTTGGCGGTGGGCCGTTGGGAAACTTGGGACCTGGTCGAATTGCCCAGTCCGCGCTTGCTGAAACGTTTGCGCGTGGCCAATGTCGGGCGAATCATCGAACAATGCAGGTCGGATTTAAGCAAGCTCGCCAGTTTTCATCCGGGCGGCCGCGAGCCGCATCCGCGCTCGGCCGAGCCTGCCGCTGAACGGACCGTTCCTTTTTGCAACCTGTCAGAAAACGGTGATGATTTGCTGGCGGAATTGCTTCCGTCGATGGGCCTGAAACCGAAACAATGCTCCACTGGAAAGCTGCAACATCTCGACGACGTGGCAATCATCAATTGCCTGAGCGCGGCAATTGGCCGATTCGCCAGTCCTGGTGGATGGAACAGGTCTGTGATCATCGCCGATCAAGAGAATCGCGAAATCTTCGAGCCGTTTGCCGAAACTGCCACGCTGCCCGACAGTTATGGACACCTCCGCGACCTGTTGCTCAACGCGGTCACCGGCCATCCCGATAGCAGGCGCCGAGAGCTGGCCGGCGCTAGCTGATCGTGCCGGGGCTTTTCTCTCTGGCGCCTTGCGATTAATCTGCGGGATAGCGGAAAGGAAGTCTCAATGGCTCGCATTGTTGGCACCATCGGCTTTTTGATCGTTATCATCTTCGGTTCGGCGCGCGCTGAAGAACTCGCCGCGGCGCCGAACATCATTGTCGTCCTGGCGGATGACTTGGGCTGGACCGACCTGGGATGCTACGGCAGCGATTTCTACGAATCGCCGCACATCGATCGGCTGGCGCGTGGCGGCATGCGCTTCACGGCGAATTACTCGGCCTGCACCGTCTGTTCGCCGACACGCGCCGCGCTCTTGACCGGCAAGTACCCGGCTCGATTGCACGTCACCGATTGGATTCCGGGCCAGCCGCCGGAAAACCCGAAGCTGATCGTGCCGGACTTCACCAAGCATCTTCCCATTGAAGAAGTCACACTTCCTGAAATCCTGCGCGATGCCGGTTACGCGACCGCTTCCATCGGCAAGTGGCACCTCGGCGGGCGGGCGTCGTATCCCGAGCAGCACGGCTTCGACGTGAACATCGCCGGAACGGAGGCGCCACAGCCGCGCCCTGGCTATTTCGCGCCATACGACATCGAAACAATCGCGCAAGGACCGGCGGGCGAATACATCACCGATCGGCTCACCGAGGAAGCAGTTCGATTTATCCGCGAACATCACGGTAAGCCGTTCTTTCTCTACCTGCCTCACTTCGCCGTCCACACGCCCATTCAAGCGAAGAAACAACTGATCGGCCGTTATGAAAGCCGTCGTCGTGACAAAGAGCTCAGGCGGCACAACAACGCCGCCTACGCCGCGATGATCGACAGTTTGGACCAGTCGGTCGGGCGCATCCGCCAGACGCTCGACGAGTTGGGTATTGCCGACCGCACGATCATTCTGTTCACCTCGGACAACGGCGGCCGGATTCCGACAACATCCAACGCGCCGCTGCGGGCAGGGAAAGGCTCTTGTTACGAAGGCGGCGTTCGCGTGCCGCTGATTGTCTATTGGCCGATGGTGACCGAGCCGGGAAGCAATTGCGACGTGCCCGTCATTACGATGGACCTTTACCCGACGATTCTCGAAATGGCGGGTCATTCGCATACAAACGCCGCCGGCTGCGACGGCGTGAGCATCGCGCCGCTAATTCGCCAGAACGGGACAATACCCGAGCGGCCACTCTTCTGGCACTATCCGCACTATCAGCATTATCAACAAGGCGGCACGACACCCTACGGGGCGATCCGCCGCGGCGATCACAATCTCATCGAGTTTTACGACGACTTTCGCGTCGAGCTTTACAACGTGCGCGGCGACATCGGCGAGCAACAGAACCTCGCCGCAACGAGTCCACAACTGGTCGATGAATTACGAGAAGAGCTGCATGCATGGCGACGGTCTGTCGGCGCACAGATGCCGACGCCAAATCCTGACCATGACGCTACCCGGCCAGAGCACTCGGCGGGACAAGTGAAATAGTGGCGCCGCGCTAAGCCGACAGTGACAGCTCTCGCAGGGCAGGCCCTTCGGCGACATCTTCGTGGTAACGGACAAGCTCCATTTCTCCGTTGTCATGCTCCAATAGTGCCGTGCAGCTTTCGACCCAATCGCCGCAGTTGTAATAAGTCAGCTCGCCGAGCAACTTGACTGCCGGCGTGTGAATATGGCCGCAGACCACGCCTTCACAACGCCGCTTGCGCGTATGCAAGGCCATCAGCTCCTCGAAGTTGTTGACGTAATTGACCGCGCGCTTGACGTTCTGCTTCATCAACTGGCTGTACGACTTGTATTTGAGTCCGAGCCTGCGGCGGCCCCAGTTGCAAATGGAGTTGACGGCCAGCAGCAGCGAATAGGCCCGATCGCCTAACTTGGCCAGCCACGGCATGTTGAGCGACACGCCGTCGAACTTGTCGCCATGAATGATCAGCAATTCGCGGCCGTCGGCGGTTCGGTGCAAGAACTCGTCGGCGAATTCAATGTGACCGGTGAGCGCGGTTTGCAGCTCATCCATGTAATTTCGCAGAAACTCATCGTGATTGCCGGCCACGTACCGGACAACAGTGCCGTGCTTCACCATGCCCAAGATGCGGCGAACGACGAGCGTGTAAGTGTCGTTCCAATGGAAGCCGCGGTGCAGTTTCCAGCCGTCGATGATGTCGCCCACAAGGTACAGATAGTCGCACGAGTATTGCTTGAGAAACGACAGCAGAAAATCGGCTTTGCTATGCCGGCAGCCGAGATGGACGTCGGAGACAAAAATAGTCCGCACGCGTTTGCGCAGTGATTCATCCATAGCCGATCCTCATCAATTCGAGGGCCTGGTCCAAGCCGTTCGCCGGCCGAGAGCGGGCGAACCGCCGCTGAAGAAATTGTTGAATCCGCTCGGCCGAAAGCCGATCAATCGGGCAGAAGTCGCCGATACCCTCCGTGCGGACAAGCCGCGCGTTGATCTCCTGCTCGTACTGTTTGCGAATGGGCACGGCGAGCAGCGGTTTGCCGAAGTAGCGCGCCTCGCCAATCAACTGCTGCCCGGCCGTCGAGACGACTGCCTTGCACGACGCCAGATCCGCGGCGAACTGCTCGTAACTGGCTTGCATGTATTCGATGTTCGGCGCGGTCATGCCGTTGAAGCCGTAGGCAATAAATCGTTCTGGAACGGAGCTGGCGATTTGCGCCATCCGCCGGCCGATTTCGCCGCGCCCATACAGCACCACGTGGTCGCCGTCGCACGGCCGCAGACGGGCGATCCGATCGCGCTGCAACGCCTCCACTCGGCGGTAGTGGCGACTAGCCGAACAATCGTGAAACACGGCCACGATCGAGAGCTGTGGCGCTTTGATCCATCGCCCCACGAATTCGCCGGCCAATCGCGCGTACGCCCGCAGGTGCAGCGGCAACTCGCACCTCAGAGGATGACAGAATCGATGCTGGCTATCGACGCTGATGCACGGGATGCGAAGCGAAGCGGCAGCCAGGCTGGTGAGCGGCTCGAAATCGGTGATGAATAAATCGGGTCTCTCGGCGAGCGCCATCTGCCGGATCATGTCGAGCGACTGCCGACGACTTTGCAGATAGCGCGAAAATTTCCGAACCGTTCCCAATAAATTGACGCTGCCGTCCGCCGACACCGCGAATTGCAGGCCGGCGATGCGCTGCGCATCGTAGCCCGAGCGGGCCATGAGTTGATACGCATCGGCGAAAGTGAAGATGATGACGCGATGGCCGAGGGCGGTCAGCCGCTCAATCAGCGCGATCGCCCGACCACTGTGGCCCAGCCCTTCGCCGCAAATACCGTAAAAAACTTTCACCAATACGGCCGGCTGCCAACCGCCGGTTTCGATGTCCTGCCAATTCCATTCTAGACTCTCAGCGCATTATTCGTATCGGCTGAAGGGGTCTTAATCTGGCGAAACATTGCGCGGCACAGGATAATCTCATGGCGTATTAACACAATTTTCATAAATGCGCCGCGGCGCCGACCTCGTCGCTATCGAGTCATTGGGACTCGTGCGCTGCGAGTTCCTGAAACGATTGCGTGGTGGATTGCCAGCGTTCGGCAAGCTTTTTTATTCGCTCCGGCTGCTCGGCCCCCAGGTTTTGATTCTCCGTGCGGTCTTGCTGCAGGTCGTAAAGCTCCCACGGCTCATCCCGCGCGGCGACGAGCTTCCAGTCGCCCACCCGGATCGCACGGTTGCCTTGGTGCAGCCACCACAGCATGTCGCGATCAATTCCCACGTCCGCATCGAACGTGCCCGCCAGATCGCGCCCGGGCGGAGTCGAGACTGGCAACTCTTGATAGGACGTCGGCCAAACTCCGCCAGCCAGCCGAAGGATTGTCGGCGCGAGATCGATGACGTGACCAACCGCGTTGCGCAGCGCGCCGTGGTCTGAAATTCGGGCGGGCCAGTGCACGATAAGCGGCGTGGCAATGCCGCCCTCGTGGACCCACGTCTTATGCCGGCGGAACGGCGTGTTGGCCGCCCGTGACCAGCCCGGTCCGACACAGAGGAACGTGTCGGCCGATCCTGGCGGCGCCGCCGAATCATGCCCGTCGCCGCGGACCATGATCTCGGCGCTCGCGCCGTTGTCGGAGAAGAAAAAGACCAGCGTGTTCTCGAGCGCCCCCATGACACGAATCTGCTCCACTACGCGGCCGATCTCCTCGTCCATGCGGTGCACCATCGCCGCATGGATCGCCATCTTCGCGGCCTGATACGCTTGTTGCTCCGGTGACAGCGTGCTCCAGGCCAGCTCGCGGTACACTTCGCGTGGTCCGAGAATCTCACTCGTCCGAGCAAATGCATACGGCGGTCCAATTTTTTCCTCCAGCGGCGAGAGCTGGCCCGGCAGACGAAGCTTTTCTTCAATCCGCTGCCAGCGCTCACCGCGAATCGCATCCCAGCCGGCTCGGTACCGATCCTGGTAACGCGCAATATCCCCCGGCAGCGCATGCAATGGAAAGTGCGGCGCAGTGAATGCGATGTACTGGAAGAAGGGCGCGTCGCCGTGCTCCTGCGCATGTTCCTTCAAGCACGCGATCGCATGATCGGCAATCGCGGTCGAGGCATAATATCGGCTGTCCCGCTCGGCCGCCGGCAACGGCCGATCGTCGAGCGTGTGCTTCCGTGGCGAAAAATAGCGGTCCTGATCGTCGAGCGAATAGGAGCGATCGAATCCGCCCGCGATTTGCCCGCCGTCGAGGTGCCACTTGCCAGAATGGTAGGAGCGATAGCCGAGCGGACGCAGATATTCAGGCAGCAGTCGCGCCCAGCGCGGCCGCTGGCGTCGGTCGCTCTTCGCAATGCCAGGCAGCGCGTCGAACCCGACCTGCTGTGGATAGTAGCCGGTGAGCAGGGCGGCGCGCGTCGGCCAGCAGCGGGCCGTGTTGTAGAACTGCGTGTAGCGCAAGCCGCCAGCAGCCAACGAATCGAGATTCGGTGTTTCGATTTCGCCGCCGTAACAACCCAGATCCGAAAAGCCCAAGTCGTCGGCCAGGATCACTAGAACGTTCGGCCGTTCAGGCTCCGCCGTCCCGATATTGGCCAACACAGTTCCCAGCAGGAATGACCAGGCGACAAGTATTCGCATTATGAACTCCAATCGGGCGGCCCGCGGCCCGTGCGGCGGGCAGGCAGCAAGACTGAATTGCCAGGTTATAGTGCACCCATTTTAGCCGGGTTCTCGAGCATGAAGCCAAGGGCCACCGCTTAGCTTCGCGTCACTTTTTGAGCCATTAGCGTGCCTGCCGAGTGGTGGTGCGCTGACACGGCCGAAAGAGTTGCGCCGTTTATGCCGACTCGGGAGTCCTTCCGCTCGCCCGCGTAACGCCCTGTAAGAATCGCGTCTCGCATCAAAAGCGTTAAATCAAGTGCCGTGCAGGACCAGATTTGCGGCGACAGTACTTGAAATTGGCCGCCGCTGCGATCACCATAAACACATATCAGCGAGGTGCTGGGAGGTACTGCACTTCGAGGATACGCTGCAGGGAATTGGATGGCTGGCGGTTGCTGGCCGCCTGATGCGCCGGAGAGCACATCCTAGCCATTAAGGCCACGCCGATTCAGGCAAGCCGCTGGATGTCGTTGCGTTTATTCTCAACGAGCTCGTTCCGCTGCAGCAGCCGGATGATAAACTCAAGGTCGAGCAACAGTGTTGGAGGATTGGTCGATTAGCTCTCACGAACGACGAAAGGTAAAGGTAACGATGAAATCGCAACGCATGACTCGGCAACGAATACTGACTGCCATGTCGCCTCTATCCGCGATGGCTGTAACGTTTGCCTGGCTCAGTTTGGCCAGCGGCTTGGTTACGGCAGCGCCGGTGAAGGAGGGAGGGCCGGAGAAGGACACAGAGTCCGGCTATACGGACACCTATCAGTATAAAGAATGCGAATTCGTCGACGAGGGAGAAAATCCCTACTACATCCTCAGGCCGGGCTACCAGTTGATCCTTGAAGGACCTGAGGATGGAGAACACATCACCTTGGCAATTACCGTGACTGACCAAACCAAGAAGATCTTGATTCCCGAAATCGGTTGGGTATCGACAAGAGTCATCGAGGAAAAGGAATGGGCCAATGGTATCCCAAAAGAGACGTCGACAACCTTCTTTGCAATCGATAAAAAGACCGGCAACGTCTACGATTTCGGAGACGAAACCGACATCTTCGGCGATGATGGCAAGACGGTAGTCAGCCATGAGGGCGGCTGGCGGGCAGGGCAGCCTGATGAAAACGGTTTGGCCTGGCCTGGTATCTTCATGCCCGGCACATTTCTCTTGGGAGCGAAGTACTATCAGCAGTTGGCCGAAGGCAATTCCATGGAGCGCGCAGAAAATGTGGAGATGGGGCTGACGGTCAAGACTCCCGCAGGCACCTTTAAGAACTGCATTCGCGTTCGTGAAACTAACTGGAGCGAACCGCAAGGTGCCGAAACTCCCAAGACGCACGCGCCGGGAATCGGGCTAATCGGAGAAGAGACTCTGGAACTAGTCGCCTATGGCTATGACGTCTTCGACCGCGATAAAGGGGTATTAAAGGGCCGCGTCATGCCCGACATTGAACCGATTGCAGGACACCCGTCGGCCACTCGGCAGACGACCGTGAGCCAGCTTCCGAATCGAAAAATTAGCGATGAGAAAGCGGTTGAGATCGCGCTCAAGAAAGTGCCTGGCGAGGTCACGCACGTCGGCTTGGAGAGAAAACTTGGCAAGCTGAGCATCGTCGTCGAGGTTCAAGCTGACACCGGAGTTGAAACCGACGTCATTATCGATATGGAGACTGGCGAAGTGCGTGGCTTCGAGACGTAGTTCTCAGGCGCAGTTTGTCGCGGAAAATCGTGTTCATGCACAGGCGCAGAAGCGTTAGGAATTTCCGTTTCGGCAACGTTTGATGCAAAGGAGCTATGACATGGGGACCGTGTGTCGGCGATTCTTGACGGTGGCAGCCATCCTCGTTTTTGCCTGCGGCGCAAACCCGCCAAGCGACGTTCCAGGTACCGAGGAGTTTGGCTTGAATCGGAAGCAGCTCGTGCAGTCGATCGAGAAAGTCGAAGCGCTGATCGCGGAGTGCATGCGCGAACAGGGCTTTGAGTACGTCCCCGCCGATTTCATCACCGTGAAGCGCGGGATGAGCGCTGACAAGTCGCTTCCCGGGCTTAGCGAGGAAGAGTTCATCGACAAGTACGGATACGGCATCTCGACGCTCTACACCGGGCTCTCTCCGCAACTGGCGGAGGGCTACAGTCCGGGCAAGATCGGCCTGGGCGACCGGAACGTGCAAATTTTCAAAAACTTGTCTCCTGCCGACCAGGTCGCTTACAATCGCGCGCTATTGGGCGACAACACCGATGCGACATTCGCCGTAGGGTTCGAGCTGGAAAACTTCTCGCGATGCGGCGGTTGCACGCTCAAGGCAATCGAACAGGTTTTCACGCCCCAGCAATTGAAATCGACGTACTATAACCCTCTCAATGCACTCATCAACAAGGATCCGCGGATGCGAACCGCTCTGCGGAAATATGCCGAGGCGATGCGCGACGCCGGCTTCGACTACAATCATCCGGATGAAGTCGAGCCGGACATCAGGGAGCGGCTGTACGCGATCACTGACGGTGGTACGATCCCCGTCGACAAACTACCGCCGGAACAGCAGGTCGCGCTCAAGAAGCTCCAGGAATACGAGCGTCGTGTCACCGTGATCGACTTCGAGCTGGCGGAGGAAATTTTCGATCCTGTGGAGGAAGAGATCGAGAAGGAGTTGTTCGCACGCGAAGTGAAATAGGGGAGTGCCGCCACCCGACATCGGCGCCGCCATGTTAAGCCTCGGCGCCTGATCGTCGCTTGTCTTCGGGCGCGCCCCCGCAATATCCCGCGCGTCGGGTGGGAGTCTGACATGAGCAAAAATCGAATCTTCGTGCTGATCTGCGTGCTGGCCGTGGTGGCCGTTGTTGCGGCTGGTGCTTGGGTGGCGGGGGCTGGCATCATGTCGCCGGCAGAGGCGGCCGCCCGCACGGCGCCGCCCACGCCGTCGCCGATTCTTGTGCCCATCGAAGAACGAATATTGAGCACCGAAATCGTGACTCGCGGCACTGCCCGCTTCGGATTGCCGCAACCGATCTCGGTCCCTCCATCCACGCTCAAAGCGAACCTAGCCGGATTGCTCACGACGATGCCCGTGAAGAACGCGCAATTCAAGGAAGGCGATGTGCTGCTGACGACGTCGGGCCGCCCCGTGTTCCTGCTCGAGGGCGCGATCCCCGCTTACCGTGATATCGTCCCCGGAAATTCCGGACAGGACGTGCGCCAGTTGGAGGAGGGATTGAAGCGACTCGGCTACGATCCCGGCGCCGTGGATGGCGTGTACGACGAGCATACCGCAGCGGCCGTCGCGAGCTGGTACCGCTCGACGGGTTACGAATCATTCGGTCCCACCCCGGACCAGCTTCTGAATCTGCGAACTCTCGAAGTGGCGTGGGGCGATTCGGCGAAAGCCAAGCTCGCGGCGGTCGCCGCCTCCTCGACGGCGGAGCTGGCCGTGCAAGCAGCGCGGGTCAGAGCAGAACATGCCTACAAGACCGCGCGGGCCGACATTGCGGTCAAGATTTCCGATCGTGCCCTGGTGGTGCTGGATCCGCGCGCGTTGCAAACGGCCCGAGAGGCGGCGGACGCCAATCTCGAATTGGCTCGAGCGTCCGTGCGTGCTGCCGAGCTCGATGGCGAAATGGCCGTGCGCACCGCGGTCGACGCCCAGAAATTGGCCGAGTTTGACGTCCCACTAATGTCTGGGCGAGCCGATCAACTCGCCGCTGAATTGCAGGCGGCCAAACAGAAGCTCGGCGTGCAGGTGCCGTTGGATGAGATTGTATTCATCGCGAAGCTGCCGGTCCGCGTGGAGGAAGTGCTGGGCATTGTCGGCACCGCTCCCAGCGGTCCGGTGATGTTGGTGACGGACAATCAAATCGTGATCGATTCGTCGCTGCCGCTCGATGCGGCCTCGCTTGTGAAGCCTGGCATGGTAGTCGCGATCGATGAGCCGGCGGTGGGCATCAAAGCGAAAGGAATCGTAAACACGGTATCCGAAACACCGGGCACGCAAGGGGTGGACGGGTATCATTTTTACTTCGCCGTTCGCGTTGATGAGACGCCGGCACCGCTGCAAGGCTTCTCGTTGCGACTGACAATGCCGGTCAAATCCACGAAGGGAGCAGTGCTTGCCGTGCCGGTGAGCGCTTTGTCTTTGGCAGCCGACGGCACTTCGCGAATTCAAGTTGAGAAGGACGGTGGGCTGGCGTACGTTGCGGTTGAGCCGGGATTAGCCGCGGATGGATACGTCGAGGTGACGCCCGTTAGCGAGCAGCTCAAGGCCGGCCAACTCGTGGTCGTCGGCAACGGAAAAGAAGACAGAACCGTAGAACAACCATGATTCCGACCGATCCTGAGACGGCTGTAGCCGGCCGCGGCACGACGAGTGGCAGTGAGCTTCGGCGGTCACAAACGAACACCTCGCACGAGCCTTGTACCAATACGGCCACAAGCGCGCGAGTGCTCGAGCTGGTCAACGTGGGAAAGCGATACGGTAGCGAGCCCGCCGTCGACGCGCTGGTCGACGTCGATCTGACGCTGGAGCGGGGCGAATGGCTGGCGGTTACGGGGCCGTCCGGCGCTGGAAAATCAACCCTGCTGAATATCATCGGTTGTCTCGATCGGCCAACCGGTGGCAAATACTTCTTCGACGGCATCGACACCGCCCGCCTCTCCGACAAGGAGCGGGCAGGTTTGCGCAGCCAACGCATCGGGTTTGTGTTTCAATCGTTTCACCTGCTGCCCTATCGGACAGTGTTGGAAAACGTAATGTTAGCGGAGGTCTATCGCCATCAGCCCTACCGGCAACGTGAAGCTCGCGCGCGAGCGGCGTTGATGATGGTCGGGCTGAGTCATCGCGTCGACTTCTATCCGACGAAGCTCTCCGGGGGCGAACAGCAACGCGTCGCGATTGCCCGCGCCCTGATCGGCTCTCCGAGCTTGCTGCTGTGTGATGAGCCGACAGGAAACCTGGATTCGAAAACTTCCGCCGAGCTTCTCGACCTCCTGGAGATATTGAACCAGCAGGGTCTGACGCTGGTGGTCGTAACACACGATGAGAATGTCGCGGAAAGGGCCGGCCGTCGCGTGCACATCATTGATGGAAGGCTGACTGATCTAACCCTCGGCGAAAATAGCAGGCCGTCGTCGACTTCGTCAGACGTCACGCAGCCAGCCGCTGCGGTAGCACGGTCCCGGATGTCACTCCGTGACCTCTTAAATGAATCGCTGGCCGGGATGTTTGCTCGTCCTGGCCGCATGATGCTCACCGTGTTGGGTGTCGTCATCGGTTTAACGGCCCTCGTGGCCACTTTAGGGTTGTCGCGGACCGCCGGCAACCGCATCGTGAGCCAGTTCGACCTCGTCGCGGCGACCGAGCTCTTTGTTACCGCCAGGCCGGGCATAACCGGGATGATTGATCCAAAAGCCATCCCGTGGGATGCGCCGACGCGGCTGCAGCGTTTGAACGGCGTGGTGGCGGTGGGCACGATGAGCGAGGTTGATGTCCGCAACGCGCTCGTGAGTTCGTCGCCGATCAAAGATCCGGTGAAACAGACCGCCTTCAGACTGTCGGTTCACGCCGCGTCGCCCGATTTGTTTCGCGCCGTGCGGGCCGATTTGCAAGCCGGTCGTCTGCCCGATCTGGGGCACTCCGAGCGGGCGGACCGCGTTGCCGTTCTCGGGCCTGATGCGGCGCAGCGCCTCGGCATAACCAGCCTGGAGACGCTGCCGGCGATTTCCATAGGCGATCACATTTACCTCGTCATCGGCATCTTGCGCGATGTGGAGCGCAAGCCCGAGCTTCTTGGGTCGGTGATCATTCCCGAAGGCACCGCACGCCACGACTTCGGCCTCGTCGGCCCCGGCACCGTGGTTCTCGAAACCCAGATCGGCGCGGCCTACCTCATCGCCGATCAGTCGCCGACCGCGCTTCGTCCCGACGATCCACGCACCCTGAAGGTCGAGGTTCCTCAAGAGCCTCGGCGAGTGCGGGACGAAGTGCAGACCGACGTGAATGTCATGTTCGTGCTGCTTGGCGGTTTGTCGCTCGTCGTAGGCGCGATCGGCATCGCCAACATTACGCTCGTCTCGGTAATGGAGCGAACTGGCGAGATCGGCCTCCGCCGTGCGATCGGCGCGACGCGCGGACACATCGCGGCACAGTTCCTGTTCGAGAGCGCATCGATGGGAGTGATTGGCGGTATTCTCGGCGCCAGCCTGGGAGTGATCGTTGTGGTTGCCGTCTCCGCATACCAGATTTGGACGCCCGTGCTGGATCCGGCGGCGCCGCTGGTGGCGCCATTCATCGGGGCCGCGATTGGCTTGTTGTCCGGCGCCTACCCGGCCATGCGTGCCGCCCGTCTCGAGCCTGTGGAAGCGGTTCGAAACGGTTAAATTGTTCCGATGGTATCGGTTATTCGGGCTCGCCCTCGCCGCCGTGACGGAGCCATTTGGCGAGCACCTTATGGGCCCTGGTGGTCGGCATTAACGATTATTCCCGCTACTGCTCGACATTGGCCTTTTGGTTTTGTAGCACTTCTTTCCAAGGACACGGTTATGACACGATTGCCCACCATGCTATCGGCAAGGAATCTTTCGGGCTTATCGAAAAGATCGGCCGAAATAACCGTATAGACTTAACGTCAGGCACGTTAGGACTAACCAACTTACGAGACATCTTCGGGAAAAGCGATTCAATGTCGATTTTCGCGACCGCCCAACGTGCGTCAATATTGTCTCGCCTTGCGCCCGCCTTAACTGGTCTGGCGAAATACGGCGCGGTTCTGCGTGTTGTATTGTTCGTGTGTTTGTTCTGCGGCGGGGCTGACTCAAGCAACGGCGCCGAGCCGTCGTTCTCGGACGATGGCGTTGCCGGCACGGATGCCATTGCGGCCTACGGAGACATGTCCTTATGGCGCGACATTGATCGCGCTCCACAGCACAACCAGGACTCGCCAGTCACGCCCGCCGAGTTTGCCCAACCGGAAACGGATGAACAACTCCCACGGCCGTTTCTCGATTCCGAGGACTCGGCATGGTCGGTTGAAGAAGAGCTAAAGCGGCTCAATGAGCGGATCGACGAGTTGGACACAGCGAGGAAGGCCCACGAGGACGCGACGCGCACGATCATCAGACAGTCGTTCGCCGAGCGGGGCTCCAACATCAACGACTACGTGGTCTTCGGCGGCACGCTCGAAGTGCTGACCTTCTGGGCGAACGATTTCGACGACGTCGCCGAGAGCGACATTGTTCTGGATACGGCCGAGCTCGACTTTGAAATCACCATGAACAGTTGGTCGGTGGGAAGTCTTGTCATCGAGTATTTCGACGGCACCGATTTTTTCTTTCCCACGACGGAAGAGGACGAAGTTGCGGTTGACAGGCTTGTTGTGCGTCAAGGAATCATTACGATCGGCGATACGACGAGGTATCCGCTCTTTAGCACCTTTGGCCGGGCCGTCGTCCCGTTCGGCATCTCAACGGGTGACCCGGTCACGGACGTGTTGAGTATCGTCGATCCGCTGACCGTGGAGGTGTTCGAGACGCGCGAGGATTTCATCTTGATCGGGTTCGAGTGGCCCACGCCACCTCCGCCGCCGCCGGTTTCACCCGGCGCGGCGCCGGCGCCGCTGCCGCCGCAGCCGATATTGATCAATCCGTTCGTGCGCCGTTTCGCTAACAGCATGTGCCGATATTGTGGTGTGCCACCGACTCCGCCAAAACCTCCCGTTGCCGTCCCCGCGATCTGCGTTCCGCCGCTCACCGGCGCCATCTATTTTTACAATGGCGATACCGTGGAGGGGCCTTTGGAGGAGGATCACATCGAACACATGGGCGGCACGCTAGGCTGGCGCAGGAAAGGGCTTACCCGCCGCGGGGGCATTCCTTGGTCGATCGATATCGACTGCGATGTCAATAGCTCGGTTTTTGACAGCGACTTCTTACAGTACGAGTACCGGGCATTTCTCGATCAGATCGGCTTTGTCCCCGGTATGGCCGCGCACGCGAAAACCAATTATGGCCCGATCGGGATTGTTGCCGAATGGAATGGAGCCATGACCGAAGCGGAATTCGTTGACGATACCGGGGCGCTCTTCGCGATACGGCCGCAGGCCTGGCAAATCGCTTTGGGCTATCAATTCGATTGGAATCCATCCGTGGAAGTCATCGGTGCAGAGGGGACGTATTTCACGATCGGCTATTCTGAAAGTTCGGACCTCGCCGGGGCGACGCGATTGATTGGGGGCGATCCCCTTGCTGCCCCTCCGATACCGCCGACGCCAGTTAGAGTTGGGTTTGTCCCGGCGAAGCGACTTTCCGTGGGCATGGGGGAATGGGTGTTGCCCGGCCTGAGAGTCGCGTTCGAATATTCGTACGCACTGGACTACGACTTGGACGAAGGCGGCACCGGCAATTCAGCGCACGGATTCTTCAATCAGATTACCTACGAATGGTAATTGCGCGCGGCCGCATGGTGGCCGCTTACGGCTTAGAGCTAAGCCGCAAGCGGCCGTCCAACCTGAGCTTCTCGCATTAAGCCGCGTGGCCTTCAAGGTCGTCGACTTGCTTCTTCTTGAGCACTTTGCCGGTCTTCCCGTCGACCAGAACCGCCGTGATCTTGCCGTCGGCCAGTACGTGCACCTCGACAATAATGCCTTCAGCGTTATCGATCCGCTGAACAGTGGCGTGGACCGCGCGGCCCTTGGTGTCCTTTTCGGCAGCGTCGGCGGCTTTGGCCAGCGTCATTTTGCTTTTGTCCATCTCGCTGCCAAAGTACTTCGCGTCCGTCAAGCACTTGCCGCAATGCGCGTAGGCCGTTCTGATTCCGACCACCAGCACCACAAGAGCTGCAACACAGACAAACCCAGTTGTCAATTGACTTCTCGACATCTCACAAGTGACCTCCGCAATGCCGGCGCCTTGAGAGGAGCGCGGCATGGCAAAAAAAGGGAAAGAAACGATCCACCTCGAGTTGATGGAAACAACCAATTGCGTCGTGTCGGCACGGCGCAGACACCAGATAGTCTTAGCCGGGCGACCGTGCGCGTCAATGAGTCAACGTCGAGCAAGGCACGGATTCTGCCGTGTGCTAGACGCCACTTTCCGGCCTGTCGGAAGGGGGCATAGTCGCCGCCGACAGCGCGGTTGATTATAGTGGAAATAGCGCGGCACGCAATTTGCTTCAAGCGTTCCGAGCCCTGCCGCGCGATGCATTAACCCATGGCCATTTCAGAAGCTAACGCCGGCGGCCCCCCCGTCGAGCTGAACAGCCAGAGCCTCGATTTTGTCGAGCGTTTGTTTGCCGACTACGCGAGCGACCCGACTTCGGTGCCCGGCGACTGGCGTCAATTTTTTGGCGCGTTAGCCAATGGGAAAGAATCCGCTGGCGCAAGTGCCAAGGCGCCACAGCGAGACCTACGCCATTCACTCAAGGATCATCCCAGCGCCGGCGAAGCCGACGGCCAGCCAATCTCTCCCGATGGTGAACCCGCGGCCCGACAGGAGCGCGTGGATCAGCTGATTCGCAACCATCGCGTGCGCGGCCACATCATCGCCGATCTCGATCCGCTCGATCGGCGGCGCCCCCAGCCGCCCGAGCTGGATCCTGGTTACTATGGTTTTACAGATGCCGATTACGAACGGCCGTTTGTTACGCGCACCGGTCAGGGCGCGCGGCAGCGAACCCTGCGCGAAATACTCCGCTGGTTGCGATGCACGTATTGCCGCACGATCGGCGTGCAATACATGCACATCGACGATCATGTCGTCCGCGAGTGGCTGCAGGACCGCATGGAGGCGACCGAGAATCACCTCCAGCTCAGCCGCGAGGAACAACTGAGGATTTTGGAGCGGCTCACCGCGGCCACGGTGTTTGAAAGTTTTTTGGAGACGAAGTTCACCGGCGCGAAAAGTTTTTCTCTGGCGGGCGCGGAAAGCCTCATCCCGCTGCTGGACCTCGCCATCGAAAAAGCCGGCGGGGACGGCGTCGAAGAAGTTGTGCTCGCGATGGCGCACCGCGGCCGGCTGAACGTGCTGGCCAACGTCATCGGCAAAAAGCCGCGCGAAATCCTCCGCGAGTTTCAGGACCTTGAATCGCCCGGCCGCACCGGCCCCGGCGATGTCAAGTATCACTTGGGTTATTCCAGCGACTGGACGACCTCCGCCGGCCGCAAGGTCCATCTCTCGCTATGCTTCAACCCCAGCCACCTCGAGTTCGTCAATCCGGTGGCGGTGGGGCGGATGCGTGCCAAACAGGATCGCTACGATGACGTGAAGCGCAACCGCGGCCTGGTGATCTTGATCCACGGCGACGCGGCGTTCATCGGCGAGGGCGTTGTTCAGGAAACACTCAATCTGAGCGAGCTGCCCGGCTATCGCGTCGGCGGAACGCTCCATGTGATCGTCAATAACCAGATCGGCTTCACCACGCTGCCTGAAGAAGCGCAGTCGAGCGTCTATTGCAGCGACGTGGCCAAGATGCTGCAGATTCCGATTTTTCATGTCAACGGCGAGGACCCCGAGGCTGTGGCGCAGGTCGTGCGCCTCGCGCTCGATTTTCGCAAAGAATTTCAGCGCGACTCAGTGATTGACATGTACAGCTATCGGCTGCGTGGCCACAACGAGGGCGACGAGCCGTCGTACACGCAGCCGCTGATGTACAAAACAATCGCCCAACAGCGCTCGGTGCGCGACGGGTACTTGGAGCGGCTGCTGCAGCTAAAGGGGATCACGCGCGAGGAGGCGGACAAGATCGAAGCCCGCTGCCGCGCCAAGCTGGAACAGGAATTCAAGGCCGCTCAGAGCCGCGATTTTCAGCTCTCAAACCCAACGCCGACGGGAGTCTGGGCGAAATACCACGGCGGCCCGGCCAGCGAGGCGACTGACGTCGAAACCGGCGTCAGCTTGGAAAAATTAAGCGAGCTGCTGGAACGGCAGACGCGCTTCCCGAGTGATTTTCATCTTCATCCGAAGCTGCAGCGGGCCGTCGAGCGGCGACGCGAAATGGCGGCCGGCAAACGGCCGCTCGATTGGTCGGCCGGCGAGGCGCTGGCAATCGCGTCACTCGCCGTCGAGGGCTTCCGTACTCGCATGAGCGGCCAAGACACAGAGCGCGGCACGTTCAGCCAGCGGCATGCGGTGCTGCACGACGTCGAGAATGGCAAAACTTACATGCCGCTCAATCACCTCGCGCCCGACCAGGCTCCCGTCGAAATCATCAACAGCCCGTTGTCCGAGGCAGGCGTGATGGGGTTCGAATACGGCTACAGCCTCGATTGGCCTGACGGGTTTGTGGCGTGGGAGGCGCAGTTCGGCGATTTCGTGAACGCCGGCCAGGTGGTGATCGATCAATTCATTGCCAGTGCCGAGGCCAAGTGGCGTCGATTGAGTGGGCTGGTTTTGCTGCTGCCGCACGGCTTCGAAGGACAGGGGCCCGAACACTCGAGCGCCCGTCTGGAACGGTTCTTGACGCTGGCCGCGGAAGATAACATCCAGGTAGTTAATCCCACCACGCCGGCGCAGTACTTCCATTGCCTGCGGCGGCAGGTGCTCCGCCGCTGGCGCAAGCCGCTCGTGATGATGACGCCCAAAGGCTTGATTCGGCACCGCGAGTGCGTGTCGGCCATGGACGAGCTCTCACGCGGTCGTTTTCGTTGTGTGCTGCCCGACCTGGAGGCCGCGCCCAAGAAGCGGGACGGCCGCGTGCTGCTGTGCTCGGGTGAGATCTACTACGAACTGCAAGAGCGAAGACGCGAAAGCGAAAATAATGTGGCCGCCATCATTCGCGTCGAGCAACTCTACCCGCTGCCCGTGGACGAGCTGCAGGCTGTCTTAGCAGATTTTCCAGCCGACATGCCAATCGTTTGGGTGCAAGAGGAGCCCGAAAACATGGGCGCCTGGCGTTTCTTGCACGCCGCTTGGCCGAGGCATTTTGCGGAGCGGCCGCTCGAGTGCATCTCGCGGCCCGCTTCCGCCAGTCCGGCCACTGGCTCGAAGACCGCACACAATCGAGAACAGCGGCAGCTCATTGAGCGGGCGTTGGGCGTGAAACCTAAGAGCGACTGATATGACCGGAGGTTTCATGCAGAGGCACAGAGTTCGCAGAGATGAGAAACCCACTGCGAACCCAGCGCCTCTGCGTGATATCACTTGTTTGAAAAAGGGCTACCACGATGTCGGTTGAGTTGAAAGTTCCTGAAGTAGGCGAATCGGTAAACGAAGTCTACATCGGCAAGTGGTACAAGTCGGAAGGCGACAAGGTCGATCAGGACGAGCAAGTGGTTGAGCTGGAATCTGAGAAAGCAACGCTCGACCTGCGTGCGCCCGCTGCGGGAGTGCTCGCGAAAATTCTTAAGAAGACGGGCGACGCGGCCGAAGTGGGCGAGGTCATCGGGCGGATCGAAGAGACCGACGGAAAAAAGCCCCGCGAGAAGGGTGAGTCGCAGCCCAAGCTCGAGCAAAAACCGAAAACAGAAGAGCGGCCAAAGGCCGCCCTTGAAGAGAAGCCGGCGACAAAGAAACAGGAAGAACCGGAAGCCAAGGAGCGAAAGGAAAAAATATCCGGCGAGCCGCCGGGCTTGTCCCGGCGGGATAAACCTGCCGGCTCGCAGGCTTCCGAAAGCGTTTCTCAGGAAGAATTGCCGGCGAAAGAGACAGCCGAGGAAGTCGAGCAGCGCGTTGAGCCGACGCGGCGCGAGGAGCGTGTGCCGATGAGCCCCGTGCGGCGCCGGATTGCCATGCGGTTGGTGGAAGCCCAGCAAAACGCCGCGCTGCTCACCACGTTCAATGAAATCGACATGACAGCAGTGAAGGAGCTGCGCGCGCAGTTGGGCGAAACGTTCCAGCAACGCCACGGCATCCGCCTCGGTTTCATGTCGTTTTTCGTCAAGGCCACGATCGACGCACTGCAGCAGCTACCGGAACTCAACGCGATGATCGATGGTGATGAGATCGTCTATCGCCGATACTTCGATATCGGCGTGGCGATCAGTACGGATCGGGGTTTGGTGGTTCCAGTGCTGCGCGATGCCGACCGTTTGAGCTTCGCCGAAATCGAAAAAGCGATCGACGACTTTGCCGCGCGCGCGCGGGCCGGGGAGCTGAAAGTTGATGAGCTGCAAGGAGGAACGTTCACCATCACCAACGGCGGCGTCTTTGGCTCGCTGCTTTCGACGCCGATCGTCAATCCACCGCAGAGCGGCGTGCTGGGAATGCACGCAATCCAGAACCGGCCGGTCGCCGTCAACGATCACGTCGTCATCCGCCCGATGATGTACGTCGCGCTGACCTACGATCATCGCATCGTCGACGGCCGCGAGGCGGTCACATTTCTGCGCCGAATTAAAGAAACGATCGAGGAGCCCGCCCGCCTGTTGATCGCGGTGTGAAAAGCACTCTACGAGATCGGCAACCCTTCGTTTCTCCAGGCCTTGAGGCCGCCGGCGAGCGACGCCACGTTCGTATAGCCCATCTTCTGAAGGTTGTCGGCGGCGAGTGCCGAGCGGCTGCCGCCGCCGCAGTAGCAGATGATCGGTGTGGCGGGATCGGGGATCGCTTCTTCAATTCTCAGCTCGAGCACGCCCTTGCTGAGATGAACGGCGCCGGGCGCGTGGCCCTGCTCGAATTCCTCGCGTTCTCGCACGTCGATCAGGACCGCGCCCTGCGCGTGCTGCTTGCTGGCCTCGACGGGCGAGACTTCCCGCACGCGGCTTTTCGCGTCAGCCGTTAGCTGTGCAAACCGAGTGTTAGCCATCGCGTTATCTCCTGATGTGGTATGGTTTTTTTGACCTATGCTAAATGCGACACGCCGTGTAACCTTCGCGGATGAATGGGGACGGGAGTGCCGGCCGCGCTGCGCTTTTGTGCGGGCCTCGTGCCGAGTCTCCGTCACAGCGAGGCATCAAACAAGTTTATCTTCCCACCTAGCGTATCGCCAAGCACTCGTTTGAAAAGAGATGAAACGGATTTTGTTTCTTTGCAGCGGCAATTATTACCGCAGTCGCTTTGCCGAAGTCTTATTCAACTGGCACGCGAGCGAGCGCGGGCTCGGCTGGCGTGCCGAGTCGCGCGGCTTGGCGCTCGACGGCCGCAATGCCGGGCCCATGTCGCGCTACACGGTATCGCATCTCGCGGCACGTGGCATCTCCTGGGCCGAATATCTTCGCGAGCCGTTGCCGGTGACTGAGCCCGATTTTGCAGCGGCCGATCGCGTCGTCGCCGTAAAGGAATCCGAGCATCGGCCGATTGTCGAAGCACGTTTCTCGAGCTGGCGGCACCGCGTCGAGTACTGGCACGTGCACGACCTCGACTGCTCGGCGCCGGATGCGACGATCGCCCATCTGGAACGCGAAGTCCTGGTCCTTCTCAGCGGGCTGACGGCGAAGGCGGCATGATCGCCGCGTTTCCATCCTGGTTACTATTGCGCCAGCATTGCGCAGGCTGAACCGGGATCGCGGTTCAAGCTGCGGCGAGTCGGTCGATTTGTCCTAAACTCTTCGCGCGCCGGCGTTCTCAGCGGCGCCGGGCACACCGTTTGCCCCGATTACCAGCAGCAATCTATGCGTAGACGATTCCTGTATCTTGAACCGAATGATTGGCCGGTATGCAAGACGGACGATCCCGCGTCGTCATCGAAAACATTCAGCCGCAAGTCGATTGCGGCGAATTTCCCATCAAGCGCGTCGTCGGCGATACCGTCGTTGTCAAGGCCGACGTGTTTGCCGATGGTCACGATGCCGTGACCGCGGCCCTGCAATATCGCTTTGAGGGCCAGCAGGAGCGGTCGCAAACAGCGATGCGGCCGCTGGGAAATGACCGCTGGGCCGGCGAGTTCCAAGTCCAGCACCTGGGTGAGTACCGCTATTCTGTCGCCGGCTGGGTCGACCATTTCACCACCTGGCAACGCGACCTGCGCAAGCGAGTTGAAGCGCGGCAAGACGTGGCGGTCGACTTGTTAATTGGCGCCGACTTGGTTGCGCAGGCCGCCGAGCGGGCAGAAGGCGCTGATCGGGAGCGGTTGAAGCGTTTTGAACAAGCGCTCCGCGGTGATGAAGCGCGGCAGCGACCAACGATTGTCGATGAGCCCGAATTGGCCGAATTGATGGCCCGATGGTCCCGGCCGGTCGCGCCGATCACGCGCGGGCCCGAATTGCGCGTCACGGTCGATCGGCCGCGCGCCAGCTTCAGCGCATGGTATGAAATGTTTCCCCGTTCGGCGGCAGGCGAGCGTCGCCACGGGACGCTCCAGGACGTCGAAGCCCGCTTGCCGTATGTCGCCTCGATGGGCTTCGACGTATTGTATCTGCCGCCCATTCATCCAATCGGGCGCTCGCATCGCAAAGGGCGCGATAATGCGCCCGAAGCACAAGCGGAGGACGTGGGCAGCCCGTGGGCCATCGGCAGCGATGAGGGCGGGCACAAATCGATCCACCCGAAGTTGGGAACGATTGCAGATTTTCGCTCGCTCACTCGAGCCGCCGAGAAGCATGGGATCGAACTGGCGCTCGACGTCGCGTTTCAGTCGTCACCCGATCATCCGTACGTGCGCGAGCACCCCGAGTGGTTCCGCAAGCGGCCGGACGGCATGATTCAATACGCCGAGAACCCGCCGAAGAAGTATCAGGATATTTATCCGTTCAACTTCGAGACCGAAGCGTGGCAATCGTTATGGCGCGAGCTCAAGAGCATTTTCCTGTTCTGGGTCGAGGAAGGCGTGCGCATCTTTCGCGTGGATAACCCGCACACGAAGCCGTTTTCGTTCTGGCAGTGGGTCCTGGGGGAGTTGCACCGCGAACATCCCGACTTGATCTTTCTTTCGGAGGCGTTCACTCGGCCGAAGGTCATGTATCGATTGGCAAAAGTCGGATTCAGCCAGTCGTACACGTACTTCGCCTGGCGCGACACGAAACACGAGATTATGGAGTATTTCACGGAGCTGACGCGAAGCGAAGTGCGGGAATTTTTTCGGCCCAACCTGTGGCCGAACACGCCCGACATTTTGCCGGAGTCGTTGCAGGTGGGTGGCCGGGCGGCCTTCATGAGCCGGATCGTGCTGGCAGCCACGCTGTCGGGCAACTATGGAATCTACGGACCGCCGTTTGAGCACGGCTGGTCGATGCCGCGTGAGCTGGGCAGCGAAGAGTACTTGCATTCCGAGAAATACCAGGTGCATCACCACGACCTCGAACGGCCCGACAGCCTGCGGCATTTCATTGCCCGGGTGAATACGATCCGCCGCGCCAGCCCCGCGATCGCGCACTCGGGCGAGCTCGTGTTCCACCGCGCGGAGAATGAGCAAATCATCTGCTACAGCCGGACCACGCCCGATCGGACGGACATCGTGCTGGTGATCGTCAATCTCGATCCAAACTACCGGCAGTCGGCATGGATCGAGCTGCCGCTCGATAAGTTCGACCTGCCGGCGAATCGACCTTACCAGATGCATGATTTGCTGACCGACGCCCGCTATTTATGGCACGGAAATCGCAATTACATCGAACTGGACCCGGCAACCAGCCCGGCCCACATCTTCCGCATCCGGCGACGGACGCGGAGCGAGAGAGATTTTGAGTATTACTTGTGAGCCGTCAGCCTTCAGCCTTCAGCAATCCGTCCTACTGACGGCTGATGGCTGGCGGCTGACGGCTACGTGGAGAGAAAAATGGCAACGGCCGAACTAGCAACGCGAAAAGCGCTCGCGCCAACGGCTGAGGAAAGCCTGTGGTACAAGGACGCCATTATCTATCAGTTGCACGTCCGCGCGTTCCGCGACAGCAACGGCGACGGCATCGGCGATTTTCGCGGCCTCACGGAGCGGCTCGATTACATCCAGGACCTCGGCGTCACGGCGGTCTGGGTGCTGCCGTTCTTTCCCTCGCCTCTTAAAGATGACGGCTACGACATCGCCGATTACACCACGGTCAATCCCCAATACGGCACGTTGGACGACTTTCAAGCCTTTCTCGAGGAAGCCCACCGCCGCGAATTGAAAGTCATCACCGAGCTGGTGATGAACCACACCTCCGACCAGCACGAATGGTTTCAACGCTCGCGCCTCGCCGGGCCGGGTTCGCGGTGGCGTGATTGGTACGTGTGGAGCGACACGCCGGAGCGGTACCAGGAAGCACGGATTATTTTTCAGGATTTCGAGTCGTCGAACTGGAGCTGGGACCCGCTGGCCGGCGCGTACTTCTGGCACCGATTCTATTGTCATCAGCCCGACCTCAACTTCGACAATCCTGAAGTCTGCAATGCGATGTTCGACGCCGTGGATCATTGGCTGGAGATGGGCGTCGACGGGCTGCGGCTCGATGCGGTGCCGTATCTGTTCGAGCGCGAGGGCACCAATTGCGAGAACCTGCCGGAGACGCACGCGTTTCTCCGCGATCTGCGGGCGCACATCGATGAGCGGTTCACAGGCAAGATGTTGCTGGCCGAGGCGAACCAGTGGCCGGAAGATGCCGCCGCGTACTTCGGCGACGGCGATGAATGCCACATGAACTTCAACTTCCCGGTGATGCCCCGCTTGTTCATGGCGGTGGAACGGGAAGATCGCTCGCCGATCGTCGACATTCTGGAGCAGACGCCGCTCGTGCCTCCGACCAGCCAGTGGGCGATCTTCTTGCGCAATCACGACGAGCTGACGCTGGAAATGGTCACCGACGAAGAACGCGATTACATGTATCGCACCTATGCGGTGGATGCACGCGCCCGGATCAACCTCGGGATCCGCCGCCGGCTCGCGCCGCTGATGGGCGACAACCGCCGCAAGATCGAGCTCATGAACGCGCTGCTGTTGTCGCTGCCCGGCACGCCGATCCTGTACTACGGCGACGAGATTGCCATGGGCGACAATTACTATCTCGGCGACCGCAACGGCGTGCGCACGCCGATGCAGTGGAGCGGCGATCGCAACGCCGGCTTTTCGCGGGCCAACCCGCAGAGCCTGTATCTGCCGGTGATTATCGATCCCGAATACCACTACGAGCTGCGGAACGTCGAAGTGCAGCACGCCAATCCGCATTCGCTGCTGTGGTGGACGAGGCGCATCCTCGATCTGCGCAAACAGTATCCAGTTTTCGGCCACGGCAGTTACGAGGCATTAAGCTCAAGCAATCCCAAGGTGTATGCATTTCTCCGTGAGACCGACGAAGAGCATCTGCTGGTGGTGGCAAACCTTTCGCGGTTCTCGCAATACGTCGAGCTTGACCTGTCGCGTTTCCGCGGCCGCACGCCCACCGAGTTGTTTGGCCGCACGTCGTTTCCGACGATCGGCGACGCGCCTTATCTGCTTTCCATGGGCCCGCACAGTTTCTACTGGTTCTGCATTGGCTGCCGCGAGGAAGAAGCGGGCGACGTCGGAGACGCGGCCGATCTTCCGACGGTACGCGTGCGCACCGGTTGGGACGACTTGCTTCAAGGTCGAGCGCAGAAAACTCTCCGCGAGGCGCTCGAGCCGTACCTGCGGCGGCACCGCTGGTTTGCCGGAAAAGCGCGCACGCTGCAGTCGACTGACATCGTGGACGTGTTTTCGCTCTCCTCATCGGCCGGAGAGCCGGAACCGAAGCTGCTTTTGGTGTCGGCCCGATATGCCGAGGGCGAGCCGGATAACTATCTTCTTCCCGTCGCTCTGCTGGACGAGGATTCTGCGAGCGAGCTGCTGGTGAGGCAGCCTGCGGCCGGCATCATCCGTGTCGAGGTGACAGGCGAGCGCCAAACTTTAATGCTGTGCGAAGCAACTTCAAACGTGCGATTCTGGCAAGAGCTGCTGGCCGCGATGCGCGAGAGCCGCCGGTTGCGCGGCCAGCGTGGATCGATTTCCGGAATTCGCACCGAAGCGTTTGCACGGCTGTGGGACGATTCGCTGGCGGAGGTCGCCCCGAGTGTGCACGGCGGCGAGCAAAGCAACACTTCGGCGTTGTTTGATGGGCGACTGATTTTAAAACTCTTCCGCCGCGTGACGCCGGGCGTCAATCCGGATTTCGAGACCGGGCGGCAGCTCACGGAGCGAGAGAAATTCCCGCACGTGCCTCAGGTGGCCGGCGCGCTGGAATACCGCAGCGAGTCCGGACAGCCGCTGACACTTGCCGTGCTTCACGAATATGTGCCGAATGTCGGCGACGCATGGACGTATACGCTCGATGAGCTGGTTCGTTACTTCGAGCGCGCCCAGTCGTACACGCCAGAGGCCGGAGTGCCTGAGGCAGCAGTGGAAACGGTCGCGGCGGCTGGGTCGTGCCCGGTCAAGCCGCCCACCCTAGGGACGGAACAGGAGCTCGATCGAACGGCGAAATCGCAGGGGGCGCTGCTGGACCTGGCTGACATGGATCCGCCGCAGCTCGCGCAGGAGACGATTGGCGGCTATCTCTATTCGGCGGAGTTACTCGGACAGCGCGTCGGCGAGCTGCACGTCGCGCTGGCGCGAACCGCGGGCGGTCCCGCGTTCGCGCCGGAGCCGTTCTCGCGCTTGTACCAACGCAGTTTGTATCAATCGATGCGGAGCCAGGCCCGGGCGACGTTCGACGTATTGCGAACCCATTTACCGCGGCTCAATGAGGAGGCGCGCCACATGGCGGAGGAAGCGTTAGAGCAGCAGCGGTGCGTGTTCGCGCGCATCGGCCAGCTGCTGCAGGGACCGATTCACGCCCGGCGCATCCGCTGCCACGGCGATTTGCATCTCGGCCAGGTGCTGTATACCGGAAAGGATTTTGTGATCATCGATTTCGAGGGTGAGCCGGAGCGGCCGGTGAGCGAGCGGCGGATCAAGACCTCGCCGTTGCGCGACGTGGCGGGGATGCTGCGCTCGTTTCATTACGCGGCTCATGCCGCGCTGCGCGGGCAGGCGCCGGCGCTGTTCATCCAGAACGTAGCCATTCCGATCGAGCGCTGGGCCGCTTTCTGGAATGCGTGGGTGTCCGCCGCTTTCCTGCGCGGTTACTTGTCGGAAGCTCGGGCCGGCGGCTTCCTTCCGCAGGAGCGAGCGCAACTTCGAATCTTGCTCGGCGCTTACTTGCTGGAAAAGGCGCTCTACGAAGTGCGGTATGAGCTGAATAACCGGCCGGATTGGGTGACCATCCCGCTGGAAGGCGTCCGCCACTTGTGCAGCGACTTCTCCGAGCAACCAGTGGAACTTCAACCGGCGCCATGAGACGTTGATGTATTTGGAAGATTGAGGAGCGCGAGATGAGCACCGCTTTTGCATCGAGCAGCCCGGTCCTGTATGACGTGAGCCTGCTGACCGACGACGACTTGCACCTGTTCAATGAGGGCACGCACTACGATCTTTGGAAGAAGCTGGGCTCTCACGTGATCCGCCGCGACGGTGACGTCGGCACGTTCTTCGCCGTGTGGGCGCCCAACGCGGAGTGGGTCTCCGTAATCGGCGACTTCAACGAGTGGAACAAAGAGTCGCATCCGCTTCGACCGCTCCGCAGCTCGGGTATTTGGCAAGGTTTTGTGCCGAATATTGAACAGGGCGCACGCTACAAGTACCACATCGTTCGTCGCGGCGGCGGCTATGCTGTAGACAAGGCCGATCCGTTCGCTTTTCGGCAAGAACGATCGCACGGACGAGCCTCCGTCGTATGGGAGCTCGATTACGATTGGAATGATCAGGGATGGATGAATTCGCGCCGCGACCGCAATCGGCTCGAGTCCCCTATTTCGATCTACGAGGTTCATGTCGGCTCGTGGCGGCGCAACCCGCAAGAAGAAAACCGCTCGCTCACCTATCGCGAGCTGGCGTTCGATCTGGCCGACCACGTTCGGCGGCTAGGATATACGCACGTCGAGTTCCTGCCGGTGATGGAGCACCCGTTCTTTGGTTCCTGGGGCTATCAAACCACGGGCTACTTCGCTCCGACGAGCCGCTACGGCACGCCCCAGGATTTCAAGTTCCTCGTCGATCACTTGCACCAGCAGGGGATCGGCGTGATTCTCGATTGGGTCCCTTCGCATTTCCCCAGCGATGAGCACGGCCTGGCCTACTTCGACGGCACGCATCTGTATGAGCACGCCGATCCGCGGCAGCGCGTGCAGCCCGATTGGAACAGTTACGTCTTCAATTACGGGCGCAACGAAGTCCGCAGCTTCCTGATCAGCAGCGCGATGCACTGGCTGGAGGAGCACCATACCGACGGACTACGTGTCGACGCGGTGGCCAGCATGCTGTATCTCGACTACTCGCGTCAGACGGGCGAGTGGATTCCTAACAAATACGGTGGCCGCGAGAATATCGACGCGATCGACTTCCTGCGGCAATTCAATTCGGCCGTTTATGCCCGCCGGCCCGATGTGCAGACGATCGCGGAGGAATCTACGGCTTGGCCGATGGTGACGCGGCCCGCCCATGTCGGCGGCCTGGGCTTCGGGCTGAAGTGGGACATGGGCTGGATGCACGATACGCTGGCCTATATGCAGCAGGATCCGATCCATCGCAATTATCACCACGGCCAGCTCACGTTCCGCATGATTTATGCATTCAACGAAAACTTCGCGTTGCCGCTGTCGCACGATGAGGTGGTGCACGGCAAGGGCTCGCTGCTGGCGAAGATGCCCGGCGACGAGTGGCAGAAGTTTGCGAACCTGCGGCTATTGTTGGGGTACATGTATGCGTCGCCCGGCAAGAAGCTGTTGTTCATGGGAACCGAGCTCGCGCCGTGGGACGAATGGCGTCACGACGCCGAGTTGCCGTGGCACTTGCTGGACGATCCACAGCGGCGGGCGTTCGAACGCTGGCTGACCGCGCTCAACGTGGCTTATCACAACGAGCCGGCATTGCACGCGCTCGATTGCGACCCCAGCGGATTTGAATGGATCGACACCAACGACGCGGAACGGAGTGTCATCAGCTTCCTGCGCAAGTCGCCGGGCGGGCGCGAGCAGATTGCCGTGGTCTGTAATTTCACGCCGGTGCCCCGATACAACTATCGCATCGGTGCCCCGCGCGGCGGCTATTGGCGCGAGCTATTGAACAGCGACGCCAGCGAGCACGGCGGCAGCGGACACGGGAACTTGGGCGGCGTGGAAGCCTCGCCGATCCCTTGCTTCGGCCGGATGCACTCGCTCACACTGACGCTGCCGCCCTTGGGCGCGGTGTTCTTGAAGTCCGATGCGTGAATAGAAGTGATTAGGGACGCCGCGTTGCGGCTGGATGCGGCGTCATCCGTTAACACGTTATGCTTAAACAAAGCGCGGGACTGCTGATCTACAGGCGATGCGATGGACGCATCGAGGTGTTTCTCGTTCACCCGGGCGGGCCGTTCTGGCAAAAAAAGGATCTCGGCGCCTGGTCGATACCCAAAGGTGAAATCGCGGCAGGCGAGGATCCGCTGGAAATCGCTAAGCGCGAGCTTCACGAGGAAACAGGGCTGAGCGTCGAGGGCCGGTTCGTGCCGCTCGAACCAATTCGACAGCGCGGCGGCAAGATCGTTCATGCCTGGCTCGTGGAAGCGGACTTTGAACCGGGTGAGGTAAAGAGCAACACATTCTCGCTCGAGTGGCCGCCGCGCTCGGGCAAGACGAAAGAGTTCCCGGAGGTCGACCGCGCGGAGTGGTTCGATCTGGAGACCGCGCGGGAAAAAATCCTCGAGAGCCAGGGGCCTTTTCTGGACCAACTACAATCATCTCTTCAAGGCTAGCGCTGCGGGAACTGACAGAGATTCACGGAGCCCTCGTCGTATCTCGTACTTGACACCGCGCGCTGTTCGACTACGTTAGCATTTGCGAACATGCATTTGATATTTGGAGCCAAAGACGAATGATGTGTAACATAGCTGTTCGGACTTGCATTGCGGCGCTCGTTTCGCATGCGTTTTTCTATTCGTCAACTCGGGCTGATGAGCCTGTCAAGCCGAACATCGTCGTGATCGTCGGCGACGACATGGGATACGCCGATATCGGCGTGCACGGCTGCAAGGATATTCCGACGCCTCACATCGACGAGCTGGCCGCGAGCGGGGTTCGCTGCACGAATGGGTACGTGTCGGGGCCCTATTGCTCGCCGACACGCGCCGGGCTGTTGACCGGGCGCTATCAGACTCGGTTCGGTCACGAATTCAATCCGGGCGGCGGTCAAAAACGGCAGCGACAACGACAAGGTCAACAAGCCCAGCGCGAGGAGCGACAACGCGGCGGCGCAATCATTGGGTTGCCTGTCTCCGAAATAACAATGGCCAATCGGCTCAAGGAGGCCGGATACATTACTGGCCTCATTGGCAAGTGGCACTTGGGCAGCGCCGACCGGTTCCATCCACAGCGGCGTGGATTCGACGAATTCTTCGGCTTTTTAGGCGGCGCGCATGCTTACTTCCCAGGCGAGGGCGCGCCAATTCTCCGCGGCACCGAGGCGGTCGACGAACAGGAGTATCTCACCGATGCAATTGGCCGCGAGGCTGAATCGTTCATCGATCGCCACGCCGATCGGCCGTTCTTTCTGTATCTGTGTTTCAATGCCGTGCATACACCGATGCACGCCGACGATGCGCGGCTCGCCAAGTTCGAGAACATCGCCGATGAAAAGCGCCGCACGTATGCCGCCATGATGTCGGCGATGGATGACGCGATCGGTGCGGTGCTGGCGAAATTGCGCGACGCGCAGCTGGAGGAAAAGACGCTGGTGTTTTTCATCAGCGACAATGGGGGGCCCATGCTGCGGGGCACAACTATAAACGGCTCGAGCAATGCGCCACTGCGCGGCTCGAAGCGCACGACGCTGGAGGGCGGAGTGCGCGTGCCGTTCTTCGTGAAGTGGCCCGGGCGCTTGCCGGCCGGCCGACTGTATGATGAGCCGGTGATCCAGCTCGACATCCTGCCCACTGCGCTGGCGGCGGCCAATATCGAGATCCCGTCCGATACAATGATCGACGGCGTCAACTTGTTGCCGTATCTGCGCGGCGACAACAGCGGTAAGCCGCACGATCAGCTCTACTGGCGATTCGGCCAGCAAATGGCAATCCGCCAGGGCGATTGGAAGCTGGTGCGCTACGATCCGGTGATCGACGGCCTCGAGGGCGCCGCGACCGAGCCGAAGCTCTACAATCTCGCCGACGACATCGGCGAAAGAAACAACGTAATCGAAAAGGAACCCGAGCGGGCCAAATCGCTACAAGCCGCGTGGGACAAATGGAATGCGTCGAACGTGCCGCCGTTGTGGGGCGGAGGTGACGGCGACCGACGAAGACAAAAAAACGTCTCACGCAAAGGCGCAAAGTCGCAAAGGACGCTATAGATAAAATACGTTTTGAACTCAGGTCGATTTGCGACCTTTGCGCCTTAGCGCCTTAGCGCCTTTGCGTGAGATCTTCTTCAGAGATAGTTTCAGCCAATGCTTGCCGATCTCCAACGCCGTGTCGCACTCACGCTGCTTGCGCATCCGGACGATGCCGAGTTTTTCTGCGCCGGCACGCTGATTCGGCTGGCCGACGCCGGTTGGGAGATTCACATTGCGACGGTCGCGGCCGGCGATTGCGGGTCCACGACGCTGAGCCGCCCCGAAATTGCCGCGCTGCGAAAGCGTGAAGGCGTCGCCGCGGCGGGCAAGATCAACGCCACATATCACTGTCTCGAGGAGCCGGACATCCAAGTCGTGTTCGACAAAGAGACCAATCGCAAGGCAATCGACCTGCTGCGCCGGGTCGCCCCCACGCTATTGTTCACGCATCCGCGGCACGATTATATGCTCGACCATGAGCACGTTCATATGCTGGCGCGAGCGGCGGCGTTCAGCTATCCGATCCCGAACGCCTCGACGTTGCCGCTGGTTCCCGGCTCGGCGATTCCTTGGCTATACTATTGTGATCCGGTAGAGGCCCGCGATCCCTACACGTGTGGGCTGGTCGAGCCGACGACGTACGTGGATGTCAGCGGCCAGATGGAGCGCAAGATCGAGATGCTCGCCTGCCACGCTTCGCAGCGCGATTGGCTGCGGGCGCACCACGGCATGGACGAATATATTGATTCCATGACGCGGCACAGCGCCGAGCGCGGACAGCAGATTGGCGCCGCGTATGCCGAGGCGTTCGTGCAACATCGCGGGCATCCGTTTCCCCAAGTCGATCTGCTGGCAGAAATCCTGGGAGAGAAGTGAATGGCAAGGGCGATCAGCAAAGTGGCGCCGGCGTGGTGGGATTACACGACGCTCGACTCGGCGCTCTTGGCCGACGCGGCCAGGCTCACGCCGGATGACCTGTTGCAACTCTCGCGCGACGGGTTCGAGGTGACCATCTACGACACGCTCGAAGAGTTTTACTGCGCGGAGGCGCTGGAGTATGTGCGCGTGTGGCAGCAGGCGACGGCGGATAATCCGGTCGGCATTTGCGGGCCGATCGGTCCCACCGAGCAATTGCCGCTGGTGGCCCGCATCGTGAACGCGCTGGACGTGAAGCTGCAGCATGCGCACTTCTGGGGCATGGACGAGTGGATTGAGAACGATCGGCCGGTTTCGCTGGATCACCCGCTTTCGTTCGCCAAGGCCGACATGGAGCTGTGCTTCAACCGCATTCGCCGCGAGCTGCGGATGCCGGACGCGAACATTCATTTTCCAACGGACCTCGACGCCTATTCGAAAAGCTACGACCAGGTTCGCTGCCTGGTGATGCAAGGCGGGCAGGGGGAAGTGAAGCATTGGGCGTTCAATGATCCGCCCAAGCGCGAAGGCCAGTGGCAGCACGAACCGCCGCCGCCTTCCGTGTACCGGCAGCTCAGGACGCGGATCACCGACTTGCATCCGATGACGGTCATTCAAAACGCCCGCACTTCCGGCGGCGGGTACGTGCCGCAAGTGCCCACTCGAGCTGCCACGGTGGGTCCTTTCGAAACTTGGAAAGCGGATTGCGTTTCGATTTGGCATCCCGGTCATCACGACAACCCGTTCGGCATCCGCCTGACGGCGCTGATGATCAGCAAGCGCGTGCCCGATAGCAGCGTGCCGATGTCGCTGCTGGCCGAGCATCCGCAGGTGAAATTCAGTTATTACCGCGGCGGGATTGGCTCAGTCGAAGCCGAGATGCATTGAGCGGGGAGCGGGGGGCAGGGGGCAGGGAACAGGGAGTCGAATACTCAATATGTCAAGCACACGCACAACAATGTGGCCACTGATTGGGATCGCTTTTTTTTGGACGCTGCACTCACGCTCTGATGTGCTGGCCGAGAAATCCTCCAACGAGGCAGCGATCGCGCCCACCGACGATGTCATCCGCCTGTTCGATGGCAAGACCTTGGGCGACTGTTACACCTGGTTGAAGGACACGAAGCGCGACGATCCGCGGCAAGTGTTTCGCGTCACCGACGGCATGCTGCACGTGACCGGCGACGGATTGGGCGGCATTCTGACGAACAAACGGTATCGCGATTATCACTTGGTGCTCGAATTCAAGTGGGGCGATCGTACCTGGCACGGCCGCGAGAAGGCCGCTCGCGATTCGGGCCTGTTGATCCATAGCAATGGGATCGACGGCGGCTACGACGGCAACTGGATGCCGTCGATCGAGGTGCAAATCATCGAAGGCGGCGTGGGCGACATCGTCCCCGTGCCCGGCCGAGATGAAAACGGCCAGCCGGTTCCTATCGCCTATACGTGCAACGTGGGCCGCGACCGAGATGACGAAGTGATTTGGGACGCGAAGGGTTCGCAAGAAACGTTTCGCCGCGGCAACTTGAAGCGCGTCAATTGGTACGGCCGCGATCCGGATTGGAAAGACGCCAAGAATTTTCGCGGCCCGCAAGACCTCGACAGCCCGCTCGGCGAATGGACGCGGCTCGACGTGCTGTGCGATGGTGGGCACATCGAGATTTATGTCAACGGCACGAAGGCGAACGAAGCGTTCGATGCATCGCCGCGTGCAGGGCGGCTGCAGTTGCAATCGGAACTGGCGGAAATCTACTTTCGCCGCTGGGAATTGTGGCCCCTCGGCAAAGCGCCGAAACCCGAACGAGCAAAGCAGTAGTTTACGGAGGGGTTAGCGCCGATGATCCGCATTCGATGGTTGGTTTGTATGGCCGTGGTTCTGGCATTCAGCCAAATGGTTGCCGGCGAGCCGATGCACGCCGGCGTGGCCGTGGTGGATATCACGCCGCCGATTCCGTTCCGCATGAGCGGTTACTTCATGGAGCGGCTCAGCACGGGCACGAAGGCCCCGCTTCAAGCCAAGGCGGTGGTGTTCAAGCACGGCGACGAGTCGGCGGCGCTGGTGTTTTGCGACGTGGTGGGAATTCCACTGGAAGTGTCTTCTGCCGCGCGTAACCGGGCCAGCGAGGTGACCGGCATTCCGGTGGAGCACATTGCGGTTGCCGCCACGCATTCCCACACGGGGCCGTTGTACTTCGGCGCTTTGAACGACCATTTTCACGCCCGCAATGTCGCTCGGAATGGTGATGATCCCTACGATTCGACCAAGTACAAGGCGGGGCTGATCGCCAAAATCGTGGCGGCGATTGTCGACGCCCACTCTGCGTCGCAGCCAGTCGAGTTGGCGGCCGGCTTCGCTCGTGAAGACCGCATTTCGTTCAACCGCCGCTTCCACATGAAGGACGGATCCGTGCGATTCAACCCGGGCGAGTTGAATCCGGACATTGTCCGACCGGCGGGGCCGATCGATCCTCAGGTCGGCATCGTGCTTCTGAAGCGGTTAAAAGAAAACCGCCCTTCGGCGGCCATCGTCTCGTTCGCCATGCACCTCGACACGCTCAGCGGCACGGAGTACTCGGCCGACTATCCGAAGTTCATTGAGGATCGACTGCGTACAGCACTGGGGCCGGATTTCACATTATTGTTCGGCGCGGGCACCTGCGGCGACATCAATCACATCGATGTGACGACCAAAGAGCGGCGCAAAACGGAGCAACTCGGCGGCATGCTGGCGGAGACCATCGAGCAAGCGATTCAGCAGCCAGGGCTATGGTCGAATGTTGAGCCGGCGTTGGCCGCGCGCAGCGCCAAGATCGATGCGCCGCTGCAGTCGTACCGAGAAGATGAGATCGCTCAGGCGCGCGATCACATGAATTTGATTGGCACCCGCGAGCTGGGGTTTCTTGGCCAAGTGGAGGCGTACAAAATCACGGACCTCCAGCGGTGGAAGGGCGACACCGTGCCGCTGGAAGTGCAGGCCTTTCTCTTGGGTCGCGACACGGCGATCGTTACCCTGCCCGCCGAGATATTCGTCGAGCTGGGTCTGGCGATCAAAGCCGCATCGCCGTTCAAAACTACGTTGGTCGTCGAGCTGGCCAATGATTCGCTGGGATACATTCCGACCAGAAAGGCGTTTGCGGAAGGCAGCTATGAGACTGTGAATTCGCGGGTTAAGCCAGGCAGCGGCGAACGGCTCGTGGAAGCCGCGATCGGTTTGCTCAAGGAGCTCGAATGAAGCTCTCCTCGTTCGCCTGGCCGGCGTGGATTTTGGCAGCGATTGCAATTCACGGATTGGTAGCGCGGTACCTGATTGCGGCTGAGCCGCCTGCGGTTCACAGCCCAGTTTCGCCGGCGGATTCGCTCAAGCATCTTTTCGTTCCCACTGGCCTGAAGGTGGAGCTTGTCGCGTACGAGCCGGAGGTAATCGATCCGGTTGCCATTCGTTTTGATGAAGACGGCCGGATGTGGGTCGTCCAGATGCGCGATTACCCAACGGCGTCCACAAAAGGCAACCAGGCACGATCGAGAATCTCGATCCTGAGCGACCGAGACGGCGACGGCTTTTTTGAAACGGCAACTGTGTTCGCCGACAACTTGCGCTACGCCACAGGCGTGCAGCCGTGGAAGGGCGGCGTCTTCGTGACGATGGCCGGCGAAGTCGCCTACCTGAAGGACACCAATGGCGACGACAAGGCCGACCTCATGGAGACGTGGTACACCGGCTTCGCCGAAAAGAATACGCAACTGCGGGCCAACCATCCGCAATTGGCGCTCGACAATCACATTTACGTCGCCAACGGATTGCGCGGCGGAGAAGTCGTTGACGCTCGTCATCCCGATGCCAAGCCGGTATCAATCAGCGGCATGGATTTTCGATTCGATCCGCACACGGGCGCCTGTGAAGCGGTTTCCGGCGTGGGCCAGTTCGGTTTGACGTTTGACGACTATGGCAATCGGTTTGTGTGCTCGAACCGCAATCCGGCGATTCACGTGGTGCTGGAGGACCGCCATCTCAAGAAGAACCCCCTAGTGGCGGTGTCGGCGGTGGCGACGGATGTTGCCAAGGCCGGCGGCGATTCGCGCATTTATGCGATTGGCCGCTCGTGGACGACGTCGCACTTGCACGCGGGCCAATTCACGGCGGCATGCGGCGTGCACATCTATCGCGGCGACGCGCTGCCCCGCGAGTTTTATGGAAATATTTTTGTTTGCGACCCGACCGCGCATGTCGTTCATCGCGAGATCATGAAACCGCTCGGCGTGACGTTCGCGTCGGCGCCAGTCCCTCCCCCGGCCCCTCCCCAGATTGGGGAGGGGGGTGTGGAGTTTTTCGCGTCGCACGACGAATGGTGGAGCCCTGTCAATCTTGAAGTTGGTCCCGATGGTGCGCTGTATGTCGCCGACATGTATCGGGCGGTGATCGAGCATCCGCATTGGATGCCGACCGAGCTTCGCCAGCGGCCGGACCTCATGCTCGGCAATGACCTCGGTCGGATTTATCGAATCGTGCCCGAAAACTTCAGCGCTCCAGCGGCGCCGCGCCTGTCGGCGATGTCGAGCACATCGCTCGTTGAGCTGCTTGCGCATCCGAACGCCTGGTGGCGAGAAACAGCGGCCCGGCTCCTATTGGAGCGCGAGGACAAGGGCGTTAGGTCGCAATTGGAACGTGTCGCTATCGACCACGATTCGCACATCGCCCGGATTTATGCGCTTCGACTGCTGGAAGGCTTGGGCCTGTTGCGTATTGAAGTCATTCGTCGATTGTTGGATGACTCGCATCCCCGCGTGCTGGAGCAGGCAATCATCGCGGCCGAGTCGCGTCTTGATGAATCGGACGAATTGCGATTCAGCATTTCGCAACTTGCAAGACGTGAGGACGCACGCGTGCGATTTCAGGCGCTCGTCACGGCGCGTCCCATGCCGTCGGCGCCAGCATTTCCGGCCGACCGTTGGGAGCTCGATGCGATGTTGATCGCAGCCGGCCAGCGCGGCGGCGCCGTGTTGGAGGGCATGCTGCAGCAGCCGGCCGCGATCGCGAAAAACGTGGGCGAACCAAAGCGGTTCATTGCCGATTTGGCACGGCTGGCGGCGGCATCGCGGGACGATCGGCAGTGGGCGGCCGCGGTAAAAGCGCTGGCCGGCAGCTCCGAATATTCACGAGTCGGATTCACTGGTCTGCTTGCAGAGGCGCCACGCGGTATGTCGCTCGACTCCTTGCTATCGAAGCTGGATGACACGAGCCGGGGAGAACTCAATCGGGCATTTGCCGACGCCCGCGCTGATGCGGCGAACGTCGATCAGGACGAATCGGTTCGTTGCGAGGCGATTGATCTTCTGGCCACCCTCGGTGACGCAACGGACACGCTGTTGCCGCTGGCCCTCGGCGACCCCCGTCAGCCGGTTCGATTGAAGGCCATCGCAGCCTTGAGGAGAAACCAGGATATCGAGCCGTGGCGACAGTTGCTGGACGGCTTTTCCGGCGAGACGCCGGCGGTTCAACGGGCGATACTCGACGGAGTGATTGCCACTGCGGCCCGCACTTCGCTGCTTGTGGATGAGATTGCCGCGGGCCGGATCAAGCCGACGGAGCTGGATGCGAACTACACGAAGTTGTTGTTAAACAATAGCGACGCCGCGATCAAAAGCCGTGCGGAAGAACTTTTAGTTCTGCCTGCCGATCGCGAGCAGGCGCTGGCCGAATATCGGACTGTGTTGACCATGAAGTCCGATCCAGCTCGCGGCCGAGGCGTTTTTGAAAAGCACTGCGCCACGTGCCACCAGATCGACGGCATGGGAATTCAATTTGCGCCGGACATCTCCGATTCCCGAGAGAAGACGGCCGAGCAGCTGCTGACCGACATCATCCAGCCGAACCGCGCCATCGACTCGAATTACTTCAGCTATACGGCAGTGACCGTGGATGGTCTGGTTCACACTGGCGTGCTGGCCGCCGAGACATCGACGTCCGTCACACTGAAGCAAGCCGAAGGCAAGTCGGTCACGTTCCGGCGCGACGAGATCGAGCAACTTCGTTCCGACGGCGTCTCGTTCATGGCCGATGGGCTGGAAAAAAACATTCCGCCGCAAGACATGGCGGACCTCATCGGGTTCATCAAAAACTGGCGGTATCTTCGGTCTCAACAAGCACCGTCCGCTGATCCATGAATGCTGGTCGGCGAATTTTGGGCCGATGTCATCGCCTCTCGTGGATTGGCGTAACGGAGTGCCGACATGGGCATTTCGTTCAGTTTGCAGGAGGTGTCGTGGGGCGACAGATCGCCTTCGGTCAGCCACACTCTCGCACAGTGGACGAGATCATTCATTGAACCGGTGACGGAACGGTTTAGCGACTTGGAGAATTCGATCGATCGAGTGGAAGGTGCGACAAACTGAGCATGAATGAACTCCAGACCGTCCTCAATCATGACCTCGCGAATGCAACTCAGCCCTCGATCAAGAAACTGGCTGTCAGTCGAAATCCCCCGAGCAAACATCAGAACTGAGTAGAGCGATCCAGTGTTCGTGAGGATGGCGAATTGTGTACGGTCGGCGGTGAAAAGGTGAGCAGACCAGTCAGCAAACGCATTCGGATTGGGCGGGAGAACCCGTGTCGGAATAACCTTAATCTTCTTGGCAAGTTTTTGAGATAGGCGAAGGATCATCGAGCATCGTATTCTTCTTCGTAATTCTGCGAGCAAGGTTCCTGATGTCGTCGCTGGACCGAATTCCGCTTACGGCCGATTACGGCATCGCGTAGAGGCCCCCGCCCGCGTGTTTGAGTCGGCCCTGCTTGACGAGCTCTTCCCACACGGCCCGCGGAAACTCCTTGGGGGCCGCGATGCCGACGATCGCTGATTTCGAACCGGAGCTCAATGGTCCACGGCCGATTCGCGACTCGTAATCGAGCCGCGTCAGTTTCCAACGCTTCTTGAAGGCGTTGTACGCACTCTTGAGTACCTCGCGCGATATGCCTGTTTCGCCTGGCGCCGCGCCCTCGGCTCCCGAACCAGTTGGCGGCGCAGGGGCAGGTGGCGGCACGTGGTTTTGATCTTCGGGCATGCGCGAAATTCTACCCCATTTGCGAATCCCGGTCGATCTCGCCCCCGTTCAGGACCGCGGATGCAATCACGGTCGGTCGCGCAATTTACTTTCGCGCTTGTCCGACATTCCGCTCTGGGCTATACATTGGATATGCGACGATCGGAGTCACAAAATGGTCACGAAAGTTCAGAAGTGGGGAAATAGCCAGGGACTTCGCGTCCCAAAGGCGGTCCTTGAGGAGGCGCAAATTGGCGTCGGGGATGAGGTGCGAATCGTCGTTCGAAGGGGACGAATTATCCTGGAGCCGGTGTCGAAAGTGCGGGGTAAATACGATCTCAAAAAGCTCGTTGCGCGAATCCCGAAGGGCTACCGCGCCGAGGAAATCGATTGGGGTGCGCCGGTGGGAAAGGAAGCCTGGTAAGTGGGCCGGTACATTCCTAAGCAAGGCGACTTTGTCGTCCTGAGCTTTGATCCTCAGGCGGGCCGCGAACAAAAAGGGCGCCGGCCGGCGCTGGTCGTCAGCAACACCCTGTTCAATCGACATACGGGCATGGCGATGGCGTGCCCCATCACGAACACGTTTCGGAATTTCCCCTTCCACGTCGCTATCCCGACTCAGTCGTCCCTGACGGGCTACATCATGGTCGAGCACATTAAGAGTGTCGATTTCGCGCGCCGCAAGGTGAAATTCATAGCAAAAGCCTCGCGGGAGGTGCTGGATGAAGTCTTGAGCGTCCTCGATGCGTGTCTGTATGAACAACCGTAATTTGTGGGGGCAACAAAGAGCCGGTTTCGTCGCTACATTCGTGAGTGGTGGTACAATGGCGGAAGGCTCGAGGCCGAAGCTGGGGATGCGTAGCGATGCGGATTGGCTGGACTGTTGGCGTGCTGGTGAGCGTGGCGCTAGTGGCCGGTGGGCGCGCCGGAGCGCAGCTTCCGACGGCTACGGGACGGCAGATCAGCATGAGCAACTCGGCATGGAAGATGTTTATTCCCAGCACGTATCATCAGCGGCCGGGCAATGTGGCTGATCTTCTCGTCCACTTTCATGGCGATCCGCAGACCGTTTGGAACAATGCGAAGTACGCGAATCTCAACGCCGTCGTCGTTACGGTGAACTACAGCGGGTTATCGAGCGCGTATTCGACGCCGTTTTCTAATGCGTCGTTGTTTCAATCACTGTTGAACGAAGCCCTCGCGAAGGTGCGGCTGGAGACGGATATTCCAGACATATTGCAGTGGGACAAGCTGGGCGTTTCGTCGTTCAGCGCAGGGTATGGGGCAGTGCGCGAGATTCTCAAAAGCGCGACCTACCGCAATGAGATTGACGCCCTGCTCGCGGCCGATTCGCTGTATGCGACAACCGCAGGGGACGGCACTCCGCTCGATTCGCAGATGGTCGATTACAAGACGTTCGCAATGTCGGCCAAGAACGGTGCCAAGACGTTTCTGTTCAGCCATTCGCAGGTGCCCACGTTCACGTACGAGAGCACGATGGAGACCGGCAACGAGCTGATGCAGCATCTGGGGATTTCGGCCAGCGCGATCAACACGAACGGACTTGGGACGCTGAACTTTTATCGCAAGGCGCAAAGCGGGAATTTCCAATTGTGGGGCGCAACGGGCACCGACGGCGACGCGCACCTCGAGCATTTGCGCTACATCGGCGAGTTCCTGGAAGACCTGCCGCTGGCGAAAGTGCCGCCGCCGGGCGATTACAACGGCGACTCGGCCGTCGATGCGACCGACTACATCATCTGGCGCCAGACGCTCGGCTCCACGACCGACCTGCGTGCCAACGGCAACAAGACAGCAGCCAGCACCTGGGTCATCGACGGGGCCGATTACAACGTCTGGCGGGCCAACTTCGGCAATACGGCGCCGGGCGGCGGTGCAACAGCGGCAGCGGCTGGCGATTCGATCAGCGCGCCAGAGCCCGCTGCCTGGATGCTCTGGACCGGTGTTGCAGTGCTCTGCCAATTCATTCGCCGCGGTGGCGCTAAGCCGCCCCTCGGCCATGAGCTCGGGGCCGAATGGCAAGCGGCCGATTGTTAATTGGTCGGCAGCCGTTTGATCCGGATGTTGCGGTAGGCCACTGGGTCGCTGTGGCCGCAGAATCCGAGGTGGCCACTCGTGCGAAATGCGCCCGGGTGCTCTTTGCCGTCGAGCGGTTTTTCGCGGAGTTCGTCGACGTTCACATTAAGTATTTCGAAGCCGTTGAGATGAACCGTCAGGTGGTCGCCATCGAGGGTGACTTCCTGCTGATTCCACTCGCCAACGGGCCGCAGGTAGCCGCGGGTGGCGGGGGCCAGGCCGTACAGGCTGCCGTGGAATTGGTAATCGTGCAAGTCGTTGTATTTTGCGGCCGAATCGTCGAGCACTTGCAGTTCCATGCCGAGATAGGCCAAGTCGTCGTTGCTTACTGGAGCGCGAATGGCGAGCCCGTTGTTTCCGTCGGGGGGCAGCTTGAACTCCAGCCGCACGACGAAGTTGTCGAACGTGTCTTTAGTCAATAGATTCCCGCCGCGCGCCGGCTTGCACTGAATCGCGCCATCGGCGATTTGATAGTCGTCCACCGCCCCGGTCCAGCCGGAAAGGTCTTTGCCGTTGAAGAGCGGCTCGAAGCCGTCTTCGCCGCCGATTTCGGCAAGAGTGCGGTTTGATTCTTCCGCGGGAATCTCCCGGACAAACACATTGCGGAATCGAGTTTCAGCACCGTGTGTTTGCAGATAGATCGGCCCGCGCATGAAAACGGGAATTTTGGGGTCGTAATAGTTTTCCATCACGACGTTGTCGACGACTTGCTTGTCGTTCAGCACGACAGAGACATACGGACCGACCATGCGGATGTGCATGTGATTCCACTCACCGATCGGGCGGTCGACGAGCTCAGTGGGAAACCGCTCGTGCTGTTTATTGTTCCAGAGGCCGCCCGAGCCTTTGCCGGCGCCGTGCGACTGGACGTTGGGGTCGGACGGATCCCAGATTTGCACCTGCGGCGTTCCGCGCAGGTAAATGCCGCTGTCGCCGCGAGGACCGATCTTCCAATCGACCCACATCTCGAAATCGCCGTAATCTTCGGTGGTGGCCAGGAATGGATCTTTTCCATCGCTGACAAGCACGCCGTCTTCGACGCGCCAGTGCTCGCGAATGCCGCGCCGCATTTCGGCATCCCAGGCGGCGCGCTCATCGGCGGGCAGGGCGGCGATTTCTCGTGGGTCGCGCGTCAAGCCGCCGGTCCAATGATCGATGTCGCGGCCATTGAAGAGGGCCTTGAAACCCTCGGGCGGCTGGTTGTTTTCCTGGGCCGCCGCGATCGGCAGCCATGGAAAATGCAACGCAATAAGAATCAGGGTGGCGCAAAGCCGCCCCTCGGCCGTGAGCTCGGGGCCGAACGGCAAGCGGCGGCGGGACTCGATCGAGTGTCGCATGGTGTTTACCTGGAGTTGAGTCGAGGATGTCGGATATGGCATCGAAGTACTGATTGTAACGACGCGAAAGGCCAGGCGGGAGTCGTCGGGTGGTGGGTAGGTTTATTTGTGGGACGGACAATCGTGTGCGTCACTGGCGAGTTGGCCGACAGGATTGTCCGCCCTACGGGTCACGTCGGCTGGTTGCCAATGACCCGCATGCCTGAGTAGATTAGAACGCGGAGGACAGCATCATGAATGGGCGGCTCGATCGGCGGGATTTTTTGCGCTCCTCGGCAGTTGGTGCGGCCTATCTGGCGACGGCGCCCTACGCGCGGGCATTCGACTTGAACGGCAAGCTGCGCGTGGCGGCGATCGGCACGGGAAACCGGGGCCGGGACGATTTGCTGAGCGTGGCGGCAAGTCCGCGGGTGGAAGTCGTCGCGCTCTGTGACGTGGACCAGTCGCCGGCGCACCTCGGGGGGGCCGCGGAGCAGTTTCCACAGGCGGCCCGGTTCACCGACTTTCGCCGCTTGTTCGATAAGCCCGATCTGTTCGACGCGGTCATTGTTTCGACGCCTGACCACATGCACGCGCCGATCGCGCTGCCGGCGATGGCGATGCGTAAGCACGTCTTCTGCCAAAAGCCGCTGACGCACACGGTCGATGAGGCGAGGCGATTGCGAGAGGCGGCCGAACGGCATGGCGTGGTGACGCAAATGTGCAACCAAATTCAGTCGCATAGCGCGTATCGCGCGGCCGTGAAGCTGGTGCACGACGGCGCGATTGGCAAAGTGCGCGAGGTCCATTCGTGGCAGAGCGGGAACATGGAGTGGCTGCTTGCGGACCGCCGGCCGCCGGACTCGGATCCGGCGCCCAAGCACCTCGATTGGGATTTGTGGTTGGGCGTGGCGCCGCAGCGGCCGTACAAGCGGGCGCTTTATCATCCGAAGAACTGGCGGGCGTGGCAGGATTTTGGCAGCGGCCAGCTGGGCGATTTTGGCTGCCACATTTTGGATCCCGTGTTCATGGCGTTGGAGCTCGTCGCGCCCGCCACGATTGAGGCGGAAGCGCCGCCGCTGAACGAGGAAGTTTGGGCGCCGCGGTGCCGCGTTTCGTACCAGTTTCCCGGCACGTCGCGGACTGCCGGCGAAGTGCTGCCAGTCACATGGTACGACGGGGAAGGGCACAAGCCGGAGCGTGCCGGGCTGGGGCTACCCGATACGTACGAGTTGCCGCACGCCGGATCCGTGCTGGTCGGCGAGAGCGGGACGATGGTCGTCCCGCATTGGTCACAGCCGCAATTGTTTCCCGAGGCGAAGTTCCGCGACTATTCGCTGCCGATGCTCGAAGATGCGAACCACTTCACGAGCTGGGTCGATGCGTGTCTGGGCGACGGCCAAACCACATCGCACTTCGGCTACGCCGGCCCACTCACGGAAGCGGTTCTGCTCGGCGTCATCGCGCTACGGTTCCCGCGCGAGCAACTGCTGTGGGATTCGGGCGCCGGCCGCTTCACGCATCATGCCGACGCCACCGCTCGGCTGAGCAAGGAGTATCGGCGCGGGTGGGAGCTGGCCGCCGGATAATCGGTCTGGCGAATCCGCTTGGGGCGTTTTTGGGCAAATTTGCCGGGAAACGGGACAGATGCGCATAATTCCCCCCCGGGGTTTTGCGCATCTGTTTTCGACGCCAGTCGGGGGGCAGTGCACAGAACCCCAGATCGAATTTCCCGCGAAACTGCCGTAGATGCGCAAAACTCCCCCCCGGGGTTTTGCGCATCTACGGCGGAGGCTAGCCGGCTTTCGGTCGGCGCGCACGTCGAGCGCACGCCACAGGATTGTGGACGACAAACAAGGATGTTCGGGATGTCAAAGAACAGGGGAGCTACACCACGACGGCACGACGAGCACCACGTAAACTCCAGTAACCAATTCTAATGACCAAATGTACGCATCCGCATCGGGTCATTGGCGCTCGCTGCCGGCGATAATATAACCTGTTGTTGTACGTTTGTCCATAAGATGTTTTGGCCGGGTACGGGGATGAGGAAGCAGGGAAAGCGCGAGCGATTCAATTGCCACGAAAAGGCACGAAAAGACACGAAAAAGGACGTAAACGCAGGACCGGATTATCAGCGATGGAACTGGCATCTTTTTGTGCCAAGTTCTGCTGGGTCACAGAGTGCGGCTACAGGTGCTGCCGGGAGGTAAAACGGGCAGAACTGTTTTTGAATAATAGTTCTGACCCCTTTCCACTAAAGCTTCCCGGCACAAGAATTCGGTGTGATTATTGGAACTTCAAAAAGGCTGAGTGAATCGATGCAGAATGCATGAAGTCCCTGGTACAAATTGGCAGGATCTCGCAAGAAGGCTGGCGGAAATTACCGCTCGCGTCAAAGAAATGAGTTTTGAAGAGCTTTGCGATGAACTCGCGAAGGTTGAGAGGAGCTTCGTTTCAGAACTACTTAAAAGCGGTAGGGGTGACGAAGAAATCCATGTGCGACGCGCTGCCGGATGATGTCCCGCTCGTAGTTGAAAATGGTTGATGACTCCTGTGGCTGATT
>JBBDWY010000079.1:0-2236 GCA_040902605.1 Pirellulales bacterium
GAAGATTCCGCGTGGCGGGAGATCCTCGACTACTTCTCCTCCGCCACGCAGATCGGGCTCACCGCCACGCCGAAGGAGACCGAATACGTCTCCAACATCCATTATTTCGGCAAACCTGTTTACACCTATTCACTCAAGGAAGGCATTCGCGACGGCTTCCTTGCTCCCTACAAAGTGGTGAAGGTCCACCTCGATGTCGATGTGGAGGGTTACCGCCCGGCGAAGAACGAGACAGACAAGTACGGCTATGAGATCGAGGACCGCATCTACAATCAGAAGGACTTCGATCGCAATCTTGTCATTGACGAACGAACCAGGCGCGTCGCCCGCAAGGTGACCGAATTCCTGAAGGAAAGCGGCGACCGCTTTCAGAAAACGATCGTCTTCTGCGTGGATACCGAGCACGCAGCGCGCATGCGCCAAGCCCTCATCAACGAAAATCCGGACCTGGTGAAGCAAAACGAACGCTACGTCATGCGAATCACCGGCGATGACGCCGAAGGCTGCGCCCAGATCGGAAACTTCATCGACCCGGAAGCAAAATATCCGGTCATCGTCACCACCTCGCGCCTGCTTTCCACCGGAGTAGACGCCCAGACCTGCCGGCTGATCGTGCTTGACCGCGAAGTCGGCTCGATGACCGAGTTCAAGCAGATCATGGGACGCGGCACCCGCGTCCACGAAGAGACCAAGAAGTACTACTTCACCTTGCTCGACTTTCGAAAGGCGACCAATCACTTCGCCGATCCGGACTTCGACGGCGAGCCGGTCCAGATCTACGAGCCGGGCGAGTACGACCCGGTCACGCCGCCGGACAATGTTCCGCCGTCCGACGATGGCGACGAAGTCATTCCGCCCAAACCCGGCGGCGACGAGCAAATCGTCGTCGATCCGCTGTCGCCCGATATCAACATCACCCCAGGCGTCGAGCAGTCGCGCAAGTACTACATCAAGGGCAAGCCCGTCAGCGTTGTCGCCGAGCGCGTCGAATACCTCGACGAGAACGGCAAGCTGATCACCGAAAGCCTGCGTGACTACTCGAAGAACGCGCTGAAAGAGCGCTTTGCCAGCCTCGACGATTTCCTCAGGCGCTGGAAGGGCGCCGAGCGCAAGCAGGCGATCATCGAGGAGCTCGCCGCCGAGGGTTTGCTGCTCGATCCGCTCGCCGATGAGGTGGGCAAGGACTTCGACCCCTTCGACCTCATCTGCCACGTGGCCTTCGACCAGCCGCCGCTCACTCGGCGCGAGCGCGCCGACAACGTGCGCAAGCGCGACGTGTTCACCCGGTATGGGGCGCAAACCCGTGCCGTCCTCGAAGCCCTGCTGCAGAAGTACCAGGACGAAGGCGTCACCGGTCTGGACGATCCGCGCATCCTGAAAATCGCGCCCTTCGACGCCATGGGCACGCCAGTCGAACTGCTCAAGGGATTCGGCGGCAGAAACGGCTTCGAAAAAGCCGTCCACGAACTCCAAAGCGCTCTTTACGATAAGGCGGCCTGAACCCCATGTCTGTCCGCAATACCGTCAAGTCCATTCAGGACATCATGTGGAAGGACGTCGGCGTCGATGGCGACGCCCAGCGCATCTCCCAACTCTGCTGGATGTTCTTCCTCAAGATCATCGACGATCAGGACCAGGAACTGGAGCAGATGCAGGATGGCTACCGCTCGCCGATCCCCAAGCGGTTCCAGTGGCGCACCTGGGCCGCGGATGCCGAGGGCGTTACCGGCGATGAGCTCATCGGCTTCGTCAATGACGAGCTGTTCCCGAAGCTGAAAGAACTGCCCGGCGCTGCCGCCGACGGTCGTCGCCGCGTCGTTCGCGACGTGTTTGAGGACGCCTACAACTACATGAAGTCCGGCCATCTCATGCGGCAGGTGGTCAACAAGATCAGCGCCATCGACTTCAATAACCTCAAGGAGCGGCAGCACTTCGGCGATATCTACGAACAGATTCTTAACGACCTGCAAAGCGCCGGCAACGCGGGGGAGTTCTACACCCCGCGCGCGGTGACCGCCTTCATGGTGCATCGCATCGACCCAAAGCCCGGTCAGGTTCTCTTCGATCCTGCCTGCGGCACCGGCGGCTTCCTTACTTGCGCCATCGACCACATGCGCAAGCACTACGTGAAGACCGCAAAGCAGGAGCAGAAGATGCAGCAGGCGCTGCGTGCAGTGGAAAAGAAACAGCTCCCGCACATGCTATGCGTCACCAACATGCTGCTGCACGGCATCGA
>JBBDWY010000080.1:0-15325 GCA_040902605.1 Pirellulales bacterium
GGGGTTCGCTCGCTGTATCCAATTCGATGATTAGATTGCGGTGAATCTGCGCGAAAATTGCCGCCACGGCCGCCTCGTTGACGGCCGAGAGCTTTGGCGCGGGAACGTCGGGCTTGAGCAGGGCACCGGCGACGCGGGCTAAGAGGGCAAGCCGCTGCTGCCATGACAATTCGTCGAACAAATTCACGCCGCATGGCCATTCGTCGGCCAGCCCGTCGGCCTCCTCCCGGAGCATTTCGGCCATGTTTGCGACCGACTCGCGAATCAGCTCAGCCTCGGCGCCGACAAGCGTTCGATTGCCCAACGGTGTTCGCCACATCGCAAAAGTCCGGATTCAGAGAACGGTAGAAGACGATGCCTCTCATGCTAACTTGGCGGCGGTTCTGCAGCAAATTGCAGCGCTTCCAGAACAGTCGGGGACTGGCTCATTTTGCGGAGTCTTCGGAGCAAAATGTGCCGGGCACCATCCGCCGCGGATGGTCCCCCTCTCCGCGGACGGCTCTGGGATATGCTCTTAGTCCGTTGTTGGAAATTGGTTAACGGCCGGCATTCGAATATCCAGCACGGAACTGGCCAATAGACTCCGGCTTAGCGCTTTTTTCCAGGCGAGTGGTTGACATGGGTTCAGTATGCCCATTAAATTGCGTGCCTGCTCTTCCCCTGTGACGTTGGTCTCATCAGCAGCGGGGATTATCTCGTGAGCCGCTACTTCGCGCACTCGTTGCCTGGACGACCCATCGAAGAGTGGGAGCCGCTAGAGGATCATCTTCAAGCGGTGTCCGATCTGGCCGGCAAGTTTGCAGAGAAATTCGGCGCGGCCGAATGGGGCCGCGTTGCCGGGCTTTGGCATGACGTGGGGAAATATCGGCCAGAGTTTCAGCAGCGGCTGACGGATAGCTCAATTCACGCTCCGCACGCGGGTATCGGGGCGGCTTTGGCATATAAACAGAATGCGCAAGTCGGTCAGTTCGTCGCGTTCGCTATAGCGGGACATCATACCGGCCTAGCGAATCTTATAGACTCATCAATCAGACCTACTCCTCTAAAGGAAGTCCTCCGGGATAACCTGCCCCTTCTTGATGCGATCATCCCAATCGTCGCCGGCCAGATTTGCGCCGTGCCGATCTCATCGTTTCCCTCATGGCTTGAACGAGCGGTTAAGGATATCGATGTGCCCGCCGGGATGCGACGTTTGGCATTCTTCACGCGGATGTTGTTCTCCGCTCTAGTCGATGCGGATCGACTGAAAACGGCTATCTTTTACGCCCGTGCCGAAGGCCGCGACGCAGACCATGAACGACTTCAATACGAATCGCTTATCACGTTACGTGATCGACTAGATGCTCATATCGACGACAAGGTGGCGGGAAGCGATCCGACGCCAGTTAATCGGCTTCGCTGGGACGTACTTGCTGCGTGCCGCGTAGCCGCCTCGAAGAGTCCAGGCGTGTTCGCACTGACTGTGCCGACCGGCGGCGGCAAGACGCTGTCGGGAATGAGCTTCGCCCTTCGACATGCTACCCAGTGGGAACTTGATCGGGTGATCGTCGTCATTCCATTTACCAGCATTATCGAACAGAACTCGAAGCGATATACGGAAGCCTTGAGCCCTGACGGCGCGGCTCCAGATGACCACAATGTGCTGGAACATCACAGTGCGATTGACCAGCAGAAACGCCAAGAGGAAAACACGGAGCAGGAGCTGCTCCGCCAAACGGCGGCAGAGAATTGGGATGCTCCGATTATCGTCACCACAACGGTTCAGTTCTTCGAATCGCTGTTCAGCAACCATCCGTCCCGCTGTCGGAAGCTCCACCGCATTGCTCGTAGCGTGGTCATTTTGGATGAAGTGCAAACGGTGCCACCGGCGCTGTTGCTGCCGATTCTGGAAGCATTACGGGAACTGGCTACGGATTACAAATGCTCGGTCGTACTTAGTACTGCAACTCCTCCCGCGCTCGAAAAGAGGGCCTCATTGCCACAAGGGCTCACGCAGATACAGCCGATTATTCCAGAACCCGAACGGCTGTTCGCAAGCCCTGCGGCTCGACGGGTCGAAGTGGAATGGCGAATTGACGAGGTGACGCCATACGAGCAGCTCGCCGCGGAAATGACTTCTGAGTCGCAGGTGTTGGCAATCGTTCACCGTCGCCAGGATGCCCGCGACCTATGCCAATTGTTGCCGGAGGGGAGCCGGTTTCATCTTTCCGCGCTGATGTGCCCGGCACATCGTTTAGAGCGCATCCGCGTAATTGGACAAGAATTAGGCAGCGGTGGGACGTGCCATGTTGTTTCGACGCAATTGATCGAAGCAGGAGTCGATGTTGATTTTCCGGTAGTCTACCGCGCCTTGGCGGGGCTAGACAGCCTGGCACAGTCAGCTGGTCGCTGTGATCGGGAGGGCCTGAGAACGCAAGGAGCTGGCAAACCAGCAGGTCGGTTTATTGTGTTCCGGGCGCCAACAGATCCGCCAGGCGAAACGCTCAAGAAAGCGATGCAAACAACACACATGCTGTTCAAACTGCAATACAGCGATCCCGGTCTTGCCGGCGGACTCGACCTCCTGAACCCCCGCCATGCATTGCTTTTCTTTGAGTATTTTTACGCCACCAACCAGTTGGACGAGAAGCATATTCTGACGGCTTTGAGCGGACTCAACTTCGCGACGGCCGCAGAGCAATTTCAGATGATCGCCGACCAAGGCATGTGCCCAATCGTCGTGCCGTGGGGCGAGGGCCGCGAGCGGGCAGATGGCTATCGTGACAACCCGTGCCGCGAAACTGCCCGCGCTCTGCAGCCCTACCTCGTCCAAGTCAACAGAAGGTATTTCGAAGCTGTCGCGGCGCGCGGCCTGATCGAGGTGTCGGACGACTCAATTGGTTTGCCGACATCGTTGTTCGCTGCCGATTGGTACAGCGACGAATTCGGCCTGCAGCCTGACCCCGATGCGTGTTTGCCACCCGATGTAACGATCGTGTGAGGCGCATGCACTTAAGTGACTAACTACGGCATCGTTAGTTGTTTCTGTTAAAGGAACAAAGATATGATCATGATTTTCCAAAAGGTCATTTCAACCCGCGCTCCCCTCGCGGGGAGCGATTAACTATAGGTTCGCGATATGCCAAGCATTCGAGACGTAAACAAGAAGCAACCGCGAGGGTATGGACCCCCCTCCCAATCGGCTCAGCGCTTAAACCGTCCCGTGGTGCCGCCACGAGGTGTCGGGAATCCAGCCGCGGCAGCGGCTTTGCCGTTTGCTCCCTAGTTTGTGACGTATTTTAGGACATTGCTTGGTGATTTTCCAAGAGGTCGAAGTTATAGTAGTTGCTGCGTTATTAGGCGTCAACAGGAGATTTGCAAATGTCGCCAGAATCGCGCGTCCGTGTCCGCGGACCAATCGCCTGCTTTACTAGGCCCGAACTCAAGGCAGAAAGAGTTTCTTACCCATTAATGACACCCTCCGCGGCTCGAGGCATTCTTGAGGCCATCCTGTGGAAACCAGCCATCCGCTGGCGTATCGACCGCATCAAGGTTCTAAACCCAATTCGCTGGATCGCGTTCCGTCGCAACGAAGTCGCAAGCCGGGCATCGCCACCGGCAGCTGCAGTCATCGACACGGGGGGCGTTGCCCCAGTGCTGATCGTTGAGGACGATCGGGCGCAGCGGAACACGGTTGCTCTTCGCGACGTGGACTACGTAATTGAAGCGCATTTTGAAATCACTGAGCGTGCTGGGCCCGAGGAGAATACTAAGAAGTTCACGGAGATGTTCGAGCGGCGGCTTGAAAAGGGACAGCATTTTCATCAACCGTACTTGGGCTGCCGGGAATTTGTTGCCGAGGTGGGACCAGTAAATGGAGATGTCCCGTCTCCGATTGACCATTCGCAGGATTTAGGGCTGATGCTTTGGGACATTGACTTTGGCAAAGAGCGCAACCGGCCCCGGTTCTTTCAAGCGCGGTTGGAGCATGGGGTGCTGGAGGTTCCCGCCGACCCCGAAACGACGTTCGCGTCGCACAAGGAGTTATCCAGATGATCCTGCAAGCTCTAGCACAATTAGCCGAGAATGAGCAACTCGTTCCCGATCCGGATTTTGAAGTGAAACCTGTTTCATGGGTGATCGTTCTCAAATCGGATGGCTTCCCGGTTGAGGTCACATCGCGACGAACGAACGTAAATGAAGGGACGGACAGAAAGCCAAAGTATGCCGGTATCCCGATGATGGTGCCGCGACAGTCTATTCGCACCAGTGGTGATTCAGCATTTTTCCTAGTTGACAAGTCAGAATATGCTCTTGGTTTCGATCCTGACGGTAAGCGGCCTGTCCAAAAACTCGAAACGCGGCTCGGATTGTTCCGAGAGCAGGTTGACTCATGCGTGAAATCAACCGGCGAGCCTGCTGTTCGTGCCGTTGCGAAGTTCCTTTCGGAAATCAACAGCCATCGAGCTTGGATTGAAAGTTATTTCGCTGAATCCCCATGGGCCGCAAACGACTTGTTTGCGTATCAGGTGGGCGCGATGCCGGAGTGCGTCCACTTAATCGCCGCGGTTCGAGAGCATTGGAAAAGTGAAAGGGCGACTGGGCGGACTGAACCGGATGAATCGTCCGTTCGATGTCTAATCAGCGGAGATCCGGTCGCCGATGTTGGTCTGTTTCCGCTCTTAAAGAAGGTTCCCGGCGGCACGTCGAGCGGTGTCTCGCTGGTATCATTCAATGCGAAGGCATTTGAGTCTTACGGCTTATCCGGGAACCAGAATGCCCCAGTTTCTCGCGAGGCAGCAGAAAAAGCCGTGACGGCCTTGAACCGGCTTTTAGATGCCACTTTCCCAAACCCGAACAACCCGCAGCAGGCGCTCCCGCGCCGCAACATTAAGGTAAGCGGCGACACGATCGTTTGCTTTTGGGCTGCTTCACGAGCCATGACGGTGCAGAATGCCCTTGATGCGCTGACGGGCCTATTGGCGGGCGACCAGGAGGAAAACGTGGCGGAGGTCTACCGCTCTGTTTGGCGCGGGAAGCCGATCGACATAGACGCGTCGGCTTTCTACGTACTCATTTTGTCGGGCGCCCAAGGGCGGGCGATTGTGCGTGATTGGATTGAGACGACGCTCGACGAAACCATGAGGCATCTTGCTGAGCATTACGCTGACCTGGAGGTCGTCCGAAATGCCCGTCCGAAAAAAGGCACTTCCGAATTGCCCGTTGTACCACTGCGCTGGTTGATGGACGCGTTGGCAGCCGATGGCAAGTCCGACTCGACGCCAGCCTCATTGGAAGCCGGGTTTATCCGTGCGGCGTTCACCGGAACACCCTATCCATTCCAGATCCTACAGCGAGCCCTAGTTCGGTCCCGCGTCGAGGCCGGTCGAGACGAATGGATTGACGCCGCCCGCCGTGACGCCCGCGCGTCCCTTATCCGTGCGGTGCTCACTCGACGCCGCAAGTTTGATTCCCAAGCCTCATCCCGCTATCTGGAGGTTCCCGTGTCACTCAATCCTGTTTTCGAAAGTGTTGGCTATTCCCTTGGGGCGTTGATGGCTGTGCTGGAGCGCCTCCAGCAGATCGCGCTAGGCGATGTGAATGCCTCAGTCGTCGACCGCTATTTTAGCGCGGCCTCGGCCTCGCCCCGCTCGGTCTTCGTCCGGCTATTGAAGAACTCGAGACATCACGCGAGGAAGGCCGCTGACGCAGATGAAAGGAAGGCACAGGGCTTCGCCCGTCGACTTGACCGACTCGTCGACTTCTTCTGCTCTCGGTTCGACGTGAACCGGAGGCGGTATCCGTACCACGCGACCGGCATTCCGGCGCACCTTGACCTTGAACAGCAGGGACTTTTCGTCCTCGGCTATCACCAAATGCGCCATTGGTTTTGGATGCCCAAAGAGGAACGCGAGTCCTGGGAACAGAAGCATCCTGACGCGCCCAGCCTGTTTCGCTCGTCGCGAGTCGAGGTCGAAAGCGAAGTGCCGGTAGAGGCATAAATTGTCGGACGTTGCCCTTTGAACGAATCTTAATTACCGAAACGAGGAGCTTTTCCATGCCACCTAAAACTGAACCAACCGCGGCCGATCTTATCAACGGGGCCATCGACAAGCGTTACGAGTTCGTGCTCCTGTTTGACGTCCGTAATGGCAATCCGAACGGCGACCCGGATGCAGGGAATGCTCCGCGGGTTGATCCGGAGACGGGGCACGGGCTTGTATCTGACGTCTGCCTGAAGCGGAAAATTCGCAACTACATTACGCTGGCTAAAGGCAACAATGGCGAGGTCGAGCCTGGATACGACATTTACGTGAAGGAGAAGGCGATCCTCAATCAGCAGCATGAACGCGGCTATCAGGCGCTTGGAATCGATCCGAAGAAGCCGGCAAAGCCGAAGAACGGCGAAGCTCCAGCCGAAGAGCGCGTTCGCCGCTGGATGTGCCAGACATTTTTTGATGTCCGCATGTTTGGCGCCGTGATGAGTACCGGTGTGAACGCAGGCCAAGTGCGAGGGCCCGTACAGATTGCGTTCGCTCGGTCAATCGATCCAATTGTTTCCTTGGAGCAATCGATCACTCGAATGGCCGTGACCACAGAGGAGGAGGCCAAAAAGCAATCCGGCGGAAATCGGACGATGGGCCGTAAGGAAATTGTTCCATACGCCCTTTATCGTGCGCATGGGTATATCAGCCCAAGTCTTGCCGAGCAGACTGGTTTCAGCCAGGCTGATCTCGAACTTCTCTGGAGCGCGTTGGAGAATATGTTCGAACATGATCATTCGGCGGCACGGGGGGAGATGAGCACTTGTAATCTGTTCGTATTCGAGCACGACAGCAAATTGGGGAGCTCCCCGGCTCGCAAGTTGTTTAGCCTTATCAGAGTCGAATTGAAGGATCCGAGCCTCCCACCACGGAAATTCGAGGACTACCAAGTCACCATAGAACGAGACAAGCTCCCTACAGGTGTCGCTTTGCATGAACGGCTCTGATGTACCCCGAAGACTCCCTGCTCCCGATCAGCGCCCTGCAGCACCTGCTGTTCTGCGAGCGGCAGTGTGCGCTGATCCACCTCGAGCGGCAGTGGGCCGAGAATCGGTTCACGGTCGAGGGGCAGCATTTGCACCGCAAGGCGCATCATGGCCGGGATGAGTGGCGGGGCGACGTGCATATCGTCCGCGGGCTGTGGATCCGGTCGTTTCGACTGGGGTTGGTTGGGCAGGCCGACGTTGTCGAGTTGGAGCCGGCGCGGGGAACGAGTGGGGAAGTGAAGGGGACAGTCCCATTTTTCTTCGCAGACTCAGAAAAATCGGGACAGTCCCCCGCGGATTCGGAAAAATTGGGACAGTCCCCTGCCTTCGCACGCGTGACGCCGATTGAATATAAGCGCGGCCGGCCGAAGACGAACGATAGCGATCGCGTGCAGCTCTGCGCCCAGGCCCTTTGTCTCGAAGAGATGCTGGGCGTCATGATCAAAGCTGGCGAACTCTTCTACGGCAAGCGGCAGCGGCGCACGCACGTCGAGTTCGACGAACGGCTCCGCACCGCAACGCAGTCCGCAGCCCTGCGGCTCCACCAGATGATCGCGTCGGGCGAAACGCCGCCGGCCGTGCGGGAAAAGAAATGCGACACGTGCTCCCTGTTTCATCTCTGTTTGCCCGAGGTGACGCAAACCTCGCGCAGTGCTACGCGATTCGTCGGGCGGCAGTTCGCCGGACACTTGCGCGACGGCATTCCGACGACGGATCTGTTTGAAGCGATGGCCGCACTGTCGTGACTTAACACGATGAAGCAACATCTCAATACGCTCTTCGTCACAACCGAGGGCGCCTATCTACGCAAGGATGGCCAGGCGGTCGCTGTCCGCGTAGAAAAGGAAACGCGGCTGCGGATCCCACTCCACAACCTGGACGGCATCGTGTGTTTCGGCCGCGTCGGTTGCAGCCCTCAATTGATGGAAGCCTGCGCGCAAGCGAACGTCACGATCTCGCTGCTGAGCCCGTACGGCGGCTTTCGCGCGGCGATCGTTGGCTTCACGCCTGGCAATGTGTTGCTGCGGCGATCCCAATACCGAAAGTCGGACGACGAGGTCGCATCATGTGCCATCGCCGCCAACATGGTGGCTGCCAAAATTGCCAACTGCCGCGCCGTTTTGCTGCGGGCCTCACGTGAATCGGGCCAAGACGAACACAAGCTGGCCCTGGATGCGGTCACCGATCGGATGGCCCAGATGATCGACGAAGCGCGAAGGGCGTCGCGTTTGGAAAGGCTTCGCGGCATCGAAGGGGATGCCGCAAACCATTATTTCTCAGTTTTCAGCCGGCTCGTGAACCTGCCGGGCGACGAATTTCGATTTGTCGGGCGGAGCCGACGACCGCCAATGGATCGCGTGAACGCACTGTTGTCGTTCCTCTATAGCATGTTGGCCCACGACACTCGGTCGGCGTGCGAGGCGACAGGCCTCGACGCCGCCGTAGGTTTTTTGCACCGCGACCGGCCAGGACGGCCCGGCTTGGCCCTCGATCTCATGGAGGAGTTTCGGCCCTTTATTGTGGACCGGCTGGTTTTGTCGCTCATCAACCGCCGCCAAGTGACGCCTGCCGGATTCGAAGTATCTGCCAGCGGCGCCGTAATGATGGACGATAAAACCCGCCGCCTCGTGCTCACGGCGTATCAAAAGCGAAAGCAGGATGCGATCACTCATCCCTTCCTGGGAGAGAAGTCGTCCGTCGGTTTATTGGTGCATTTGCAGGCGCGGCTGTTGGCGCGACACATTCGGGGTGATTTGGATGCCTATCCTCCGTTTCTCTGGCGTTAAGCTTTGGATGGTACGATGTATGTGCTTGTGACTTACGATGTGAGCACCGTTAGCTCTGCTGGTCGCAAGCGACTGCGGCATGTCGCCAAGGCGTGCCTCGATTTCGGGCAAAGGGTGCAGAATTCAGTGTTCGAGCTGAAGGTCGATCCGGGGCAGTGGGCAGAATGCAAACATCGCTTGGAGAGTCTCATCGACCCTGAAAAAGACAGCCTGCGGTACTACTATCTGGGCCGCAATTGGCAGCGGCGGGTCGAACACCAAGGGGCAAAGCCAAGCATCAATCCCGATGGGCCTCTAATCGCATAGCTAAGCCCGTCCGCGAACCCCCAGCGGTGGCCAATTTCTCAGGAGGTTCGCGATTGAGCCATCCGCCGCTGTTTTGCGCGAAAACCACCAGATTGATGTCATCTGCAGCCCATTTTCTGGTATTGCAGTCGCAATGTTCGCGGAGATGTTGCTCTAAGCCGTGCTTCTGGCATAACTTAGATGCCATACCATCGCTCCCCGCGAGGGGAGCGCGGATTGAAACATAAAAACCGGTCACCAGACGCAATAGAACCGGGTATCGCTCCCCGCGAGGGGAGCGCGGATTGAAACTCAGCCAGCCTCGCCGCCTGGCGATGCGAGCGTATCGCTCCCCGCGAGGGGAGCGCGGATTGAAACAGTCAGCTCGGGCGCTTCGTCGCACACGTCCACAATCGCTCCCCGCGAGGGGAGCGCGGATTGAAACTTTACCGATTGCCGCCTTGAAACTTCGCGCGCCCATCGCTCCCCGCGAGGGGAGCGCGGATTGAAACGCATTGACGGAAAACAAGAGCGCGTTACTTACGTCATCGCTCCCCGCGAGGGGAGCGCGGATTGAAACGGGTCGACCCGATCGTTCGCCGTAGCTGTCTTGTGATCGCTCCCCGCGAGGGGAGCGCGGATTGAAACGCCGACGAAGCGCGGCTCAAGCCGCGAGAGCTGGCATCGCTCCCCGCGAGGGGAGCGCGGATTGAAACTCGACGGCCGCAGCATGTTCGGCCGACAATTTATCATCGCTCCCCGCGAGGGGAGCGCGGATTGAAACGCTGTTGAGATGCGCAACGTCCTTGGCCACTTCGCATCGCTCCCCGCGAGGGGAGCGCGGATTGAAACTCAAGATGGTGCTTGCCCGGATTGCCGCTGCCTGATCGCTCCCCGCGAGGGGAGCGCGGATTGAAACAACGGCATCACGCGCACGCTGGAAAACGGCGGCGAATCGCTCCCCGCGAGGGGAGCGCGGATTGAAACAGGTTCGTGCCGCCGAACGGGTTTGATGCGCCGACATCGCTCCCCGCGAGGGGAGCGCGGATTGAAACTGTTGAAAGCGGCGGTGCCTGAAAAGTATCGTGATCGCTCCCCGCGAGGGGAGCGCGGATTGAAACGCGTTACCTTGGGCGTCGTGTTATCGATGCCCCAATCGCTCCCCGCGAGGGGAGCGCGGATTGAAACGCTCGCGCCGATCGCATCTGCGGCAATCGCGGCTATCGCTCCCCGCGAGGGGAGCGCGGATTGAAACCGCTCCTCGACCGGCAGCATCGTCGGCTACGGCAATCGCTCCCCGCGAGGGGAGCGCGGATTGAAACCCTGGCCCCGCGCTGCCCTGCCGAAAACCCGCTATCGCTCCCCGCGAGGGGAGCGCGGATTGAAACACCTTGTAGGTGACGCGGCTCGCCTGCGGCTCGAATCGCTCCCCGCGAGGGGAGCGCGGATTGAAACCGCAGCCGCCCGATATTGCCCGACAAGTTGCTGAGATCGCTCCCCGCGAGGGGAGCGCGGATTGAAACACGACTGGCGGGTCGCCTTGAAGTGAGTCGATGATCGCTCCCCGCGAGGGGAGCGCGGATTGAAACAAACTGTACCACTACCTCCCCAGCGTCCTACTTATCGCTCCCCGCGAGGGGAGCGCGGATTGAAACAACAACTCGCCAGACGATCCGATCTCCGAAGAAGATCGCTCCCCGCGAGGGGAGCGCGGATTGAAACCCTGAGTGGAAAACACCATGAGCGACACTCCCCATCGCTCCCCGCGAGGGGAGCGCGGATTGAAACAGAGGAAACGCGCGAGCTCATGCCGGCCTACATATCGCTCCCCGCGAGGGGAGCGCGGATTGAAACAGGGCATCACGGCTGAGCTTGACGGTGTGTGGAAATCGCTCCCCGCGAGGGGAGCGCGGATTGAAACCGGTTGGCCTAGTTGGAGCATCGCAGCAACGGGCGATCGCTCCCCGCGAGGGGAGCGCGGATTGAAACTCGCAAACCACGGTCGGCAGCCTTGTTGACAGTATCGCTCCCCGCGAGGGGAGCGCGGATTGAAACTACACGGTCGTTGCTGACGAAACGTCGTCAGGCAAATCGCTCCCCGCGAGGGGAGCGCGGATTGAAACTGCGCCAGCCTGAGGCGTTATGAAGAAATCACTATCGCTCCCCGCGAGGGGAGCGCGGATTGAAACGCGGCCCCGCCGCAGCGGTGCCAGAGCCACCTGGACATCGCTCCCCGCGAGGGGAGCGCGGATTGAAACAGCACGGCCGAGGCTGCCATGGAAGACGCCCGTATCGCTCCCCGCGAGGGGAGCGCGGATTGAAACGGGTTCAAGCACGACCCGGGCATCAAGGGCCTCGACATCGCTCCCCGCGAGGGGAGCGCGGATTGAAACCGCGCCTTGGCCGCGCAATGCCGCCGTCGCCGTATCGCTCCCCGCGAGGGGAGCGCGGATTGAAACAGCAACGGCGGCGGCTGCGGTGGCCACCGTCACGAATCGCTCCCCGCGAGGGGAGCGCGGATTGAAACTTTACAGCGGTTGCAACGCGACCCTCAATCGACATCGCTCCCCGCGAGGGGAGCGCGGATTGAAACTCAAACCCCGATGGCTGGAACATCGTTGCGACGGAATCGCTCCCCGCGAGGGGAGCGCGGATTGAAACCGCTGGATTAGGCGATCAGCGGGAAGTTATGCGGATCGCTCCCCGCGAGGGGAGCGCGGATTGAAACAAGGATCGGTTCACCGTGCGCCCGGTGCCTGTCGTATCGCTCCCCGCGAGGGGAGCGCGGATTGAAACTGCGATGAACCCCCGTCTCTTGTCCTACATCCGTATCGCTCCCCGCGAGGGGAGCGCGGATTGAAACTGTGAAGTGGCTCGACTTCAGCGGAACGAAAGTGATCGCTCCCCGCGAGGGGAGCGCGGATTGAAACATTAACCATAGGAGAGTTTGAAATGGCTATACGATCGCTCCCCGCGAGGGGAGCGCGGATTGAAACAATTTGATTGCCGCTGAAAATCGCCCCGCCTGCCATCGCTCCCCGCGAGGGGAGCGCGGATTGAAACGTCATAACGGACTGCGGACTCCGCGAGTGCGGCATCGCTCCCCGCGAGGGGAGCGCGGATTGAAACGCCTCCATCGCGGCCCACTGAGCATCAGACGGAAATCGCTCCCCGCGAGGGGAGCGCGGATTGAAACCGTATAGAAGTTGGCAAACATGATGATGTCCGCCATCGCTCCCCGCGAGGGGAGCGCGGATTGAAACGCTGCAACCGTGCCGCTCGCTGCTGCCGTCTTGATCGCTCCCCGCGAGGGGAGCGCGGATTGAAACTCCAATGGCCTCCTCCGTCGCCTCGCTTCGGATGATCGCTCCCCGCGAGGGGAGCGCGGATTGAAACTTTACTGAGGACTACTTGCTGGAGCATTTGGCAGATCGCTCCCCGCGAGGGGAGCGCGGATTGAAACTAGGGGCGATCGATCGCTGTTACACACCCGAAGAATCGCTCCCCGCGAGGGGAGCGCGGATTGAAACCCTGAATGCCCTGCAAAGGTTCATAGCGAGGAAATCGCTCCCCGCGAGGGGAGCGCGGATTGAAACGACGCCCGCGCGACACACGCCTCAAACACGGGCAATCGCTCCCCGCGAGGGGAGCGCGGATTGAAACAACCAGCCGAGCATTTAGATGTTCACCCGTCGTATTATCGCTCCCCGCGAGGGGAGCGCGGATTGAAACCCCTGATGGTAATTGACACGGCACTCATAGCCTCATCGCTCCCCGCGAGGGGAGCGCGGATTGAAACACCTGGACCGGCTGATCGGGGTCCGAGTCGACTATCGCTCCCCGCGAGGGGAGCGCGGATTGAAACTCGTCCGCTGCTTGCCCTGTCCCAGTGCTCCACCAATCGCTCCCCGCGAGGGGAGCGCGGATTGAAACTGCAAACTGCCAAATAACTCCGGCGCACCCATATCGCTCCCCGCGAGGGGAGCGCGGATTGAAACACTTTTTGCAGGCTGCTAGCGGTGACCAGCGCTCATCGCTCCCCGCGAGGGGAGCGCGGATTGAAACCGCTAATTGGCGCATGATCGACATCCGTTTGTTATCGCTCCCCGCGAGGGGAGCGCGGATTGAAACATCATCGGACCGTTGATTGACAGCAGCGCAATTAATCGCTCCCCGCGAGGGGAGCGCGGATTGAAACTGCACAGCAATTAGCGATTGGGTTGTATACCTGATCGCTCCCCGCGAGGGGAGCGCGGATTGAAACAACTCAGGCTGTGCATCTTCCACGCCCGGCACCGATCGCTCCCCGCGAGGGGAGCGCGGATTGAAACGCTTGTCGCCGCAATGGACCGTCGCCGTCCAGTATCGCTCCCCGCGAGGGGAGCGCGGATTGAAACTAAACACTACCGGGACGTTGCTGCAAAACGTCGAATCGCTCCCCGCGAGGGGAGCGCGGATTGAAACACGATTACATGAGAATCACGCAACTACAATCGGGGATCGCTCCCCGCGAGGGGAGCGCGGATTGAAACAGGACCACCTTCGCTGCCGTCGAACTCTTCGCGTCATCGCTCCCCGCGAGGGGAGCGCGGATTGAAACAACAATCCGCCGGCGGGTTGTCACCAGCATCGTATCGCTCCCCGCGAGGGGAGCGCGGATTGAAACAGCGTAGCCACGGTGTCAGGATCGACGGGGCTGTATCGCTCCCCGCGAGGGGAGCGCGGATTGAAACTCCGAAAAGAAAGTGTGCCGTGCGCCGAATGCGATCGCTCCCCGCGAGGGGAGCGCGGATTGAAACCGCTCTACGGCAATCTGCATCAGCTCGCGAATCATCGCTCCCCGCGAGGGGAGCGCGGATTGAAACCTCGAACAGATCATCCGATTCCAGCGCATAGGCCAATCGCTCCCCGCGAGGGGAGCGCGGATTGAAACAGCCGATCACGTATCCCGTGATGAAGCAGAAGATCATCGCTCCCCGCGAGGGGAGCGCGGATTGAAACTGTCAGCAATGAGCGGTCCATGATTAGGGCTCCTTATCGCTCCCCGCGAGGGGAGCGCGGATTGAAACATCATCGACGGCCTACTTTGCACGCGGGCCAAGATCGCTCCCCGCGAGGGGAGCGCGGATTGAAACGAGGGAGAGTGCAGGTCAGCCGCGCATGGCCGGGAATCGCTCCCCGCGAGGGGAGCGCGGATTGAAACCAAGCGCAAGAGTCGCGATGCCGAGTCGTCTTACCATCGCTCCCCGCGAGGGGAGCGCGGATTGAAACAATGTCGGGTTGCGATCCTCGGACTCTGCGCACGAATCGCTCCCCGCGAGGGGAGCGCGGATTGAAACGACCAAGCCAAGATGCGATTCTCGCAACTGCAAATCGCTCCCCGCGAGGGGAGCGCGGATTGAAACACCGCGACGCCGACGCTGAGTGCCGGTCGCACGCCATCGCTCCCCGCGAGGGGAGCGCGGATTGAAACTCGAGCAATCTAAAATCACGGCCTCGGTCTGGAGATCGCTCCCCGCGAGGGGAGCGCGGATTGAAACATTTTGGCACGGGGCGCAACGCCGGCTCGATCAAAATCGCTCCCCGCGAGGGGAGCGCGGATTGAAACGTGCCTGCGACTCCAGTAATTCGCGGCTGCGTGCATATCGCTCCCCGCGAGGGGAGCGCGGATTGAAACGATGCGCCCCATTCGCAGGTGAGCCCATCAAAGCATCGCTCCCCGCGAGGGGAGCGCGGATTGAAACTCCGCCGCCCAGGCGGCTGGTACGCGCAGATTATCATCGCTCCCCGCGAGGGGAGCGCGGATTGAAACAACACTGACGAGAAATGTTTTGTTCACGTTTTCACATCGCTCCCCGCGAGGGGAGCGCGGATTGAAACTGGTTTGAGTATGTAATTGCCAGGCAGCCGCCGCCATCGCTCCCCGCGAGGGGAGCGCGGATTGAAACTGCCATAGCTTGACTTCGTCGTCGGTCTGGCAAATCGCTCCCCGCGAGGGGAGCGCGGATTGAAACCAATAGACCGTGGAGTTGAGAACCGTCATCGTCATCGCTCCCCGCGAGGGGAGCGCGGATTGAAACCTCCATGACAGCTATCCTGTCGGCCGCTACGCGCATCGCTCCCCGCGAGGGGAGCGCGGATTGAAACCCTTAACGCCTTCATGCCAATCGCCTTTCCCAAATCGCTCCCCGTGTTGACGGCGGTTCAAAACAGCGGCGCGGGGCGGCCGAAATGAGCAGCGCTG
>JBBDWY010000081.1:0-2144 GCA_040902605.1 Pirellulales bacterium
GCGCGGGGCCCCCTCGGCAGTACGTACAACTTCGCGGCCCCATTGTATCGGCGAATCTTACGCGCAGTGGAGACGGACGATTGGCAGACTGCTCGTGCCGAACAAGCGCGGGTAGTCGCGATGGTCCGTGCTTTTCAAAAATTCAACACGCTCGCCGCCCTTAAATTCACCATGAGCCTGGTGGGAATTGATTGCGGACCGGTTCGTGCACCGGTAAAAAACCTGTCCTCGTCCGACCAGGCAAGTTTGCGATCGGAATTGGAGCGAATTGGGGCGTTAACCACATGAAAACGACGGTTCTCCATCGTCCAAGCCGAATTTACACAACGAGGATGTCCGCAATGATAACTAACCTCTCTCGACGCGACTTTTTAATGTCGACCGCCGGCGTCACAGCAATGTCCATGTCGGCCAAGAGCTATTCACAAATCCTCGGGGCAAATGAACGGATTGCCGTCGGACTTGTCGGCGCTGGCGGGATGGGAACCAACCATATCGAGGCGTTCCTGAATCTCAAGCAGTCAAATAACTTGAATATGATTGCGGTCGCCGATTGCTGGATGAAGCGTGCAGAAGAGAGTGCGACCAAAGTCGGAGCGCCGCACGCGCTTCAGGACTACCGCAAGCTTCTAGACATTAAGGAGATCGACTACGTTACGATCGCCACTCCCGAGCACCGGCATGCGCAAATGGCGCTCGATGCCCTGGATGCCGGCAAGCATCTCTATTGCGAGAAGCCGCTGACGCACACGATTCCAGAAGCCTTTCAGGTTTTGGACAAGGCCAAGCAATCCGGCTTGGCGCTTCAAGTCGGGGTTCAAGGGATGTGCGATGATAGTTATTCATCCGCAGCTGATTCGATTCGCGGTGGACTGCTGGGGCGCGTAGTGCAAGCCCAGATCGAATACGTTCGCCGCTACGATGAACAGGGTTACAACCGCGTTTGGGGTTTGGATGATAAGATGCCGCAGCCTGCGGACTTGAATTGGGATATGTGGCTCGGGTCTGCGCCGAAGGCGCCCTGGAATCCCCGTCACTACTTTGAATGGCGAAACTATGCGGCATATTCAGGTGGCATCGCCACAGACCTCTTTATTCACCGCCTCTCGCGCATCATGCGGGCCTGCAACTTGATGTACCCGCGTCGCGTCGTGGGAATGGGCGGCATTTGGCATTGGCCAGACGGTCGCGATTTGCCCGATAACTTTGAAATGCTATGCGAATACCCGCGTGGCATGACCGTGCACGTATTGGGCACAATGAGCAATCGCCATCCGATCGAACACTGTATTCGCGGGTATCGAGGCACCATGATTTTCAATGACGAGGGCTGGATCGCCAAGAACAAGGACGGGGAGACCCTCGCCGATTACAAGAAATCAGGTGCAGAAGACATCAAGCTACATCATGGCAATCTTCACAACCACCTGCGCAACGGGGAAGTGCTCAAATGTCCCGTCGAATTTGCCGTGGCCGGATTAGTCGCCGTTCTCATGGCGGTCGAATCATGGCGAACCGGCCGAATGATGGCCTGGGATGACGCGAAGCGAGACATGGTGCCGGCCGACACGGTGCCTCTCGACCCGTTCCCAGACGACCCCGCCACCGAATCGTAATTTTGCCGTTGAGATTCAACGACGTAACACAGGAGACAAAGTTGTCGATCTCGCTTAAGACCATAGAACAACTAGCTCGCTTTGACACTCCAACCATCTGCAATGCAATTGAACTCTTTGAAGTTCGACCACGAGATCAAGGCTACATGAACGCGGCGGTCACCTGCCGGTTGGACTAATTACGTCGGGCGCAGCCCGCGACCTCGACCAAGTCCACCCGTTGCGCTATCCCGTGTATAGCAACTCGATCATTTGTTCACATGGCTTCTGCCATCTAATGAATATCGGCACGCCGGTGCATGTGGGTGGTCTATACGTCCGGCAGGGTGACTTAATCCACGCTGATCGCAATGGGGTTACAACGATCCCGCTGGAAATTGCAGCGGAAGTCGCCGAGGTGGCGGAGAAATTCAGCGCAGCAGAGCAAGTCTGGAGATCGGCATTGAAATGGGGCCCACCTAGGCGTTGAATTGGGGCCCACCTGATTAGTTGGGGAGCGGCCCGCGAGACCTTTGGGGGTCTCGCGCG
>JBBDWY010000082.1:0-77846 GCA_040902605.1 Pirellulales bacterium
GCAGCTGAGATGCACGGATGTTTAGCTAGCATCCACGGTTTTCTACAGAGCCGTTGCGTCCCCTTTTTCTCCCCTTTTTCTCCCGGCATTTTTGCACGACGCCTTTGACGCGGCCGGCGGCTAACTCCTTGCGCAGCCATGCGTTAGATTTCGCACGTCGCAAAGGGGTCCCACATCCTCGTGCAGAATTGGTTCATTGTGCACGCGGCCAAACACGAAAACGCCTGGCCAGCTAGCGCCTAACAGCGCGCGCGGCGCGCAGAACTCGTTGAATTTACATTCGTGGATGCGCGCCGCTAGAGCGTCCCCTCTGGCTAACAGCTAAGAGCTGACAGCTACCTTCCGAATTATCAAACAGCTAGCGCTTAGAAGCAGCAATCGATCCTACCAGATGACGCAGCGCGATTCCACGACGATTTTTGACCACCTCCAAAGCTACGACGGCGCGATCCAAACTGCACAGCATCCAATTGGGGCGGAACACACATCGCCCACACTGATCGCGATGAGCGTGGATTTGCGGAGACTAGCGGTCGCGTGAAATTTCCGGAGCTGGCCTATTGACATTGACCACCCCGTATAGTATACATATGAACAGTATCAATGGATTTTCGACGGCACATTAACGCGGAACCGTCGCAGGAGAAAAGTCGATGAACAGGCTACTCGCAATCGCACTGATGTTTTCGCCAATTGTGGCCTTCGGGCAAGAGGATCCACGCCTGGTGATCGTCTCGCCGCTTCGGGCGATTGGCGTGGCGGACGCGGAACTGAATCTCAAGGTGGACCGCGGCGAGGGAAATGGCGCCGACAACGCGTCGAAGATCAACGAGAAGATCCGGAATCGGGAGGTACGCTACCCGATCATCCTCGCCGGCGGAGATTATGACGTTGAAGAGACGATCGGCGCCGACGTGCGCAAGAGTGAATGGTGGGTCACGGGCTCCGGCGTGGGCAACGACACGAATGTGAATCCTTCCTACTGGACCGCCTCCGGGCAGGTGGGGGGCACGAGCTCGACGCGGCTCTATTGGAACCAGCGGGAGACGGCGGGCGTCTATTCGCTGGATCGCGTGATGGCCCGGATCGACACCGTGTCGGTGGGCATGGACAAGCTGACGTTTGCAGGCACACGCAGGTACAACACGAATGGAGTAAATACTCGTTTGGCCAACGATGGTGAACCCACTGCCTGGTCGGCGACGAGCATCGATACCGGGGAAATTACGATCAACGTCGACAAGGATAACCGCACCTACACCCGCGCGTCTGGCAGCTACCTCACGGATGGCTTTGCTGCCAACGATTGGGTGACGTTCTCCGGGTTCACCAACAACGCCAACAACGGCGCCAAGCAAATCAGCGCCGTGACGGAGACCGTCATTACCGTCACCTCTGCTAGCGCGGGAATTCTACAGCATGAGAGCGGAAACGGTAACGAGCGCGCGATCTGGTCTTATCCGGTGGGGTCATTCGTCACGCATGAGGGAGAGGTGTGGCGCGTAGAAGGGAACTCGACGCCCACCGCAGGCAATCTAGAGCCGGGGGTGTCTGGCTGGACGCAGGCTGGTTATCGCGCCCGGATCGGCATCTGGCACCAGTCCGGCCTGGGACGGTTCGCGTGGGCCAGCAACATCGCGTATTCGGCAAATCAACTGGTCCATCACAATGGCTCTACATGGATCACGAACGCGAGCACTAGTGCCGGCGAAGAACCCGGCGTCTCCTCGAAGTGGGATTTGACGACAGACTACAAGGTCTGGCCGCAAAGCAGACAGAACGGCCCGCTGCACCTGCCGTCGGTCACCTTTCACGACATGGACATCGGCATCTTGGCCGGGCCGCACGACAAGCAAGGGGCGGGGTTCGACATCACTCCGAACGGAACGAACTTCACCGTTGCCGACGACAACACGGCCTTTGGTGACACCATGCGGATCGGCAGCGCGGTGTTCTGGACCAGCGTGCCGGTGGGAATTTGGGTGCGCACGCGGCAGTCGGTCGCCAATCAAGCGCACTACCTGGAGGGCCGCTCGGCGGACCCGGCGGACTGGGCTGATCCAGAAAAGGGCGGCAATGCCATCCTCTGGTGCGAATTCGGCGGCGACTTCGATGTCGATAAGGTGCACGTTTACAACTATCGCACGATGCTGCGCACTGGGTACATGCCCGGCATATACCCCGTAATCATTCGGAGCGTCAAGGTCGACGGCGGCGTGACCCATTTGCGCCTCTACGAAGGAGAACCGGCAAAGGCATTGGATGGTTCCACCATCGTCGCGATCGAGAACGCCAGCCTGTTTGGTAGTAACGTCCACAATACGATCAACGCCAGCACCAACGCGCCGATCTCGTTATGGGCGAACAACGTGGCCTATTCGTCCGGCTCAGTTGTCGCGCACAACGATAGCGGATGGGTTGCCAACGCAAATACCTCTGCCGGGGAAGAACCGGGCGTGAGCAGCAAATGGGACCCCGGTCCGACGCTTGACCGCGAGCCGGTTGTCAAGGCCGGTCCGGGAATGCTGACATTGCGCGGCGTGCATGGGCTGGGAGGCAACGGGACTAAGATTAGGCTTACAGGCCGGACTACGCTGGGCAATCCGCCGCAGTGGGCATCGATTGTCATCGTAGAAGACTCGATGTTCAGCAGCGCGGTAACTCATCCTCAGGAAGTAATAGATGATGATTCAGCGGGCCCTTATATGCTTATATGGAAGAACTGCGGACGGCGATTCGGATCAGGACCGGATAACAGGATCGAGATGTTTCGCGACGGCCACTTTATTTCGCCTAACCATCACAACATGCTGCTCGACGCTGATTCAACGCCGGCGCCGCCCCCGTGGGCTTTGCCAGACTGAACTAAGCAGTATGAGGGCCCAAAATGCCAGATCCAACGACGAAGGTTCGGGAACGATGCGCCCAGTGCCGATTAGGGCGACGCTGTAATCAACTCGGCGGGGATTGAGGTCGAACTGATGAAGCGTAACGTCTATTCGCTCCGCTTCGAAGTCGAGAATGCACCGCGCGGGCTGACAGGATTCGTAAAGGGCCCCTGGAATATGAGTGCCGCCATCACTTCGCATGTTGATAGAAAACCGCAAGTCAAGGGGGCTTGTGATGAAACTATCAAACAAAGCCCAATCAAAATTAAAGGACGCCGCATTGGCTTGTGTGACCGACCAGGCCATACCTTCATCGGCTGGAGTGACGGGAACATGGAGAATAACGTCCGGAACAGTCGGATGGCCCGGCGCGAATCGCGCAAGAATCTCATGCGGGCCATCGACTGGACCAACAACGCTTGTCGTGCGGAGCGAGAATTCAACTAGGTCAGCGTCTGCCGTCGAGGCGACGGCGACAAACAACGCAAGAAGGATTGGCCGCATGACTAGCTCCAAATAGCTAAACCAACAAGAAAGGCGGGAGGCAAAGATTAGTGTGCGCTTCGGTTTGCCCGATGTCAAGTAAATATACGAATGGTTCCCTTAATTTGAAAGGAGAATGAATGATGAATATGCGACGAACAATTCTGATTTGCGTAGCTGCGACGCTCGTGTCAGCAGCGGCTCGCGCCGCCGCCGACTACACGATCAAGGCCGGCAGCACAGATCAATCGATCTACGTGCATCTACTGGAGGGCAGTCCAGTAGCGGCCTATTACGTGCGACAGGGTGGAACGTCTGTGAGTTTTCTTTCCACGCAACTCACTGCAGAGAACTCTGCCCACGCGGATGGCAAATGGTTTCCGATGCAGGGCAATGGCTGGGGTGGTTTCATCCGGCTGGATATTCCCGATGCAGTGTTGGCCGCTGGTGCTACAAACGCCACGATCCTGGTGCGCGACACTGATTTGTCTGTGGCAGTCGTAACTATCGATCTCGTCGGCTACGATCCCACGGCGAGCGCGCTGCCGGCAAACGTGACTCATCTTGATGGGGACGCGGTTCAGCAGTCGGACGGCTATGTATCGCTTTCCGCCGACACCCACACGAGCCTGGCGGCTCAAGCGCTCGCAACCGCCGGAGGCTACAACAACGTTTTGGAAGTTGGCGACGGGAAGGAGTACGAGAGCATCTCCGATGCCAAGGCAGCAGCTTCTGCCGGTGATTTGATCCTGATATATCCGGGTGATCATTACACGAATGGTCCCATTTTTAAGACGGGCGTTTACATCTATGCCGCGCGCGGTGCCACGTTACTAACGGACGGTAGCCTGTCGGATGACGCTTCCGTATTCGATTGTGGGCTGCTCGGCCATGCCAGCATCGGCAGCGCAGAAGGCACACAGCCCTTTGGCTTTTTGGAGTCGGACGTGTTTCTTACGAACCACGGCGGCACCAAAATAGTTGAGTTCGACACTTGGGATGTAATCAATGGCAAAGCTGTCCAACACGACGGCGGTCGAACGACACTTCGTGGCAAGCGGCTATTAACGACCGGCACAGAACAGTCATCCGGTTGCTTTGTCGTGAACGATCCAGGGTTGGCCATCGCGGTCGATCAATTGACGGCGGATCGGATCGTTGAACTCGGAGCGGATAGTGCGGTTGCGGAGGTAAGCGCAGGCCATGCCACGATCACCGGCGAGGACCTGATAACCGGTGACGCCGGCGTCGTGATGCTTCGTGGCGTCTATGAATCGACCAATGCAAACTCAAACGGGATCAGCGCGCCGGCTGGTTCGACGATCATTCTCGCAGAAGGAGCGGTGACGGTTCCAAGCGGCCGGCCGACATTATCAGGCAGCGGTACGTTCTTGATTGGCAATGCGTTCGCTTACGATACGACGAATGTGATGGCGAATATCATCGCGATGCGGACGATCACCGATAAGTTGCCGTCGAAGGATTATTTGGCCGGTACGAATAACGCGAGCGGTGATATCGAGTTCGACGACGCAACGGGCGAAGCGACCGCGAACGTGACAAAGTGGGCCGGCCAGGCGACGGCAACAACCGATGTAGCAATTAAGGACACATTGGCCAAGGGTGACGACATCACCGGCTTCAATGATCCGACGGCTGCGGCCACGGCGACGGCGGTGCGGGCGGAGCTGACCACGGAGCTCGGACGGATCGATGCGCCCATCACCAGTCGGCACGAAGCGGGGGCCGCGGTGGCCTCGGTGCTGGGTGATGTAGACGGGGATGTGAACGGTTCGGTCGCGACGATTCTTGACAAGGCGGGATTTTTCCTTGCCGGCGATCAGAGTGGCGTGACGATTGGTACGGTCAACACGCTTGCCGGCCACATTCCGCAGACAGGCGATGCGTATGCCATTGTGAGCAACGGAATGTTTGGCAATTCGGCGATTAAGTCGCTGCTCGACACGAAAGCGAGCCAGGAGAGCGTCGATGCATTGCCGATGCAGTCGTACTTCGAGGACTTGTTTGAAGGCGCGCCGACGTTTGGCGAGGCGATGGATGCGCACGGTTACACATCCGAACGCGCGGAAAAGATCGACTCCCTAGCGCCGAGTCTGCTTGTCAGCACCACGATTGATGGGACGCCGACCAGCCAAACGGAATTTGTGCTGGCGGCCGGTCCGCCGGATGACAATGCGCTAAACGGCGCGCTGGTGATCGTGACGAGCGCCGCGGACAGCGCGCAGAAGGCCGTCGGCTTGGTGCGCACGTACGACAAGGACACACGTTCTGTCACGCTGCTTGCCGATCCGGGAATCTTCACTTTCGCGGACGGCGATCAAGTGGACGTAATCGCGACGGGCGTGTCGCTGCCGCTGTGGTTGAGCGGCGGGGGCGATTGAGTCCGCGGTGCACGTCTTACCTGAAAATGGCAGCGAGAGACCCTCCTCGGCAACGGGGAGGGTTTTTTGTTGGCATCAGGGGCCGGCGGGTTGGGCGTCGCTGCGGACGGCTTCAGCTTGTTCTTGAATCGCGGCGGCTTCGCGGGCCAGTTTGAATTCTGGGCCGGGCGCGTAGTACTGGACGTCGTCGGTGAGATAGAACGGGCTGGGGAGCGTCTGGCCGGCCATCTCGACCTGGCAGCCGGTGAGGAGCATTGCCGCGGGCAGAAGGATGGCCGCCACGATGAGCCGAATTGATGCGTGATTTCGATTCGAGTTGGGCATCGTAATGGCGCTCCGACGAAAAAGCTGAGGGCCTAGGGCTGAGGGCGAAGGGCCAGAAACGTGGCGCATTGCTCTCAACAGTCGGCTTTCCGCCGTACAACCGTTATCGTCCACCTAATCGGAAAAGCTTTGCGGACTTTCAAAGTTTGGCAAAAATGCGCTGAGACGCCGCTAGCATTGTGAGATTCAAACTGAAAACAAACATGCCACAGAGGTCACAGAGATCACAGAGGGAGAATAACTATTCCCAAATCAGTCCAAAACATTTCCCCATACGATCGGTACGCCGGTAGCCCAATGGATAGCAGCCGGGATTTGCCGGTCGTTCACGCATTCTGCGGTTTTTCTCGGTGTTCTCTGTGTCCTCTGTGGCGTTCTGTTTCCTTGAATCGTTTACTCGAATCCCTCACCGGCGCTGCCAATTCTGGTAGAATGCAATCGTGCCCCACGGGGACTCAGCCGGAAGAGGCCTGGCGATGGACCTGACAGCACGCAAGTTCGTGCCGGTAGTCATGCTGTCAATGCTGACGGTGTCGCCGGCGGCCGCGCAGTTGTCGGAGGAGCTGCCGCATGCCTCGTATTACCTCGCCATGCAGGCATTCTATGCGGGCGAATATCGCGACGCCGAACGAGCCCTCGGCCTCGAAACGCGCCGTGGATTGCGCATCGGCCAAGCGCGGTGGATCGACTCGATCTGTTACCACGCCATGCTCGGCGAGGTGCTCTACCATCAGGGCCGAAACGCCGACGCGCTGGCCGAGTTCGATCAGGCCTGCCAGCTTCTCTTGGCTTATCCGAACTGGCTGCTGCAGGTGAAGTTTCAGCAGCCACCGCGTCCCGACCCCAATCTGGCTCGCCGCTTGCCGCCGTGGGGACGCAGCGATCGACAGTTCACGCTCGGCCAATTCCCGAACACCGAGCAGGTGCTCATCGGCGATCTGGCGGCCAACCGCGCGTTCCAGCAAGGCGGCGTTGCGGCCTTGCCGATGCTGTGGCGCGTCCATGTGGGTGAAGTGATTCGCATGTCAGCGCTGGCGATCCGCAGGCGCAACGAGCTGCTCGGTCCGCTGGGCGTGCACGACCGCATCTCGAGGGATCTTTCCGAGACGTTCGCGCGTGGAAATCTGTCACCGCCTAATCACTGGTCGGTCGCGTGGATCGATCTGTTGCGTGGCCTCGCGCAGGCCGGCATGGGCAAGCTCGATGAAGCGGATATGCTCATCGGGCGCGCGGTGGTCATCGATGGGCAATTCGATCACCCGCTCACGTGCGTCGCGCTGATGGAGCAGGGCCGGCTGTCGATGATCCGCGGCGACAGCCGCCGCGCGGCCCAACTTCTGGCGGAAGCCGGTTTTTCCGCTTACTACTTTGAAAACTGGGATGTGCTCACCGAATCGATGTGGCTCGGTTGGCTGAATCATTTGACCAGCGCAGGAGCGGGCGTTTACCCACCGCTGGAATCCGTCGCGGCTTGGGCCCAGGCGAATCGGCTGCAGCATATCGCGGCGAAGCTGCGGCTAGCGCAGGCGGAAAGCCTGGCGTGGCTCGGCGAATTAGATGCGGCGGCGGCGCTTGTCGATGACACAACTCGGCGGCTGGGTGAAATGCGCGGCGGATTGGTCAGTATCCATTCGTTGTACGTTCAGGCGAGTCTGCAATTGCTGGCAGGCCAAGTCGCCCAAGGCGGTGATACGCTTGCTCAGGCGCTGGCCGCTCAACAGGCTGCCTCGGTTGGCAATTTTCGCATCGCCCGCACGAATGAGATGTTCGACGCGGGAGCGGCATCGCCCCGCGTCGCGGTCGATTTGTATGCCGCGTTGTTGGCCGATCCCGCCCCGATCGATTGGCTCTATGAGCCGCTCGACTCGATGGCGGTGCTGCACACGCCGCAGGACGCGGCGTTCGACCGCTGGTTCGTTGCCGCGCTCGCGCGCAAGGATGTGCCCCTGGCCCTCGAAATTGCGGAGCGGGCAAAGCGGCGGCGATTTCTGTCATCGCGGCCGCTCGGCGGCCGACTTGCCGCGCTGCGCACCATTCTCGAGGCGCCCGAGGCCGAGCTGTCCAAAGAGGCCCTGCTCCTGCGGCAGCAAATCTTGACCAGCTTTCCCGCCTATCGAGCGTTGGCCGACGCCGGTCGCCGGTTGTACGAGCAATTGCGCGGCGGGCCGATACTGCCGATCGATCCGGCTGATACCAAGCCGCTCGCCGCGCTCTACGAGGCGTGGGAGAAGAATGTGAATCAGCGGGCGGGGCTGCTCGCTCAATTCGCGCCACGCCGGCTTGCGTCGACGATCGAATTCCCGCCGCTTCGCACGGTGCCCGAGTTGCAAAAGACGCTTCGCGACGGTGAAGCCATCATCGCGTTCCACTCGGCGGCTGGCGGCCTACACGGCTTCCTCCTCACGCAAGCCGATGTGCATGCCTGGCAAATTCGCGATATGCGCCGGTTACGCAGCGGCCTGGGCGAGTTTTTACGCGATCTGGGCAATTATGGAGCAAATCGGCCGCTGCCCATCGCCGAACTGAAAAGCGACGCTTGGCGCAAGTCGGCCAACGCGATGTATGAGGCGCTGTTCGCCGATGCGCGATTGGACTTGGCTAAGACGACGAGTCTCGTGATCGTGCCGGACGATGTGCTGTGGTATCTGCCGTTTGAGGCGCTCGTGCCCGGCGGTGCTAATGCGGATGCCGTGTTGGCGGATCGTGTCGCGATCCGCTATGGACCGCTCGCCTCGCTGGCCGTTGCCAACCAACGAGCGCTGCGCCGGCCGCAGCGAACGGGCATCGTGGCCAACAAGCTGGCTGCCGACAACACGGCGGCCGGCGACGCGCTGATCCAGGAGTTGGAGAAAGTTGTCAGCGGCGCCGTACGGCTGCCCACACCGCTACCCGAGCCGGCCTACCTGGTCGCGGCTCTGCTCGATGGGCTGATCTCGTTGGACGATATCGAAGTACGGGCCGGAACGGACTCCGGCTGGTCGCCCTTGCCCCGCTCACGGACGGCAGCCGACGACACAATCTCGCTAGGCCTGCCCTACGGTGGGCCGGATCGCGTCGTGATCACCGGTTTCGGCACCGAGGCCGAGCAAGGCCTGAAAAGCTCACGGCGCAGCGCCAGCCGGCGGGCGCGGCCCGGCGATGAAGTTTTTCAAAGCTTGTGCGGCCTGATGGGCGATTCGGCGCGGATCATCTTGCTCACTCGCTGGCGGACAAGTGGCCGGACGAATTTCGAGCTGGTCCGCGAATTCGCGCGCGAGCTTCCGCACGCCCCAGCCACGGAGGCCTGGCAGCGTGCCTGCTTACTCGCCCGCGAATCGCCGCTCGAGGCAGCGCGTGAGCCGCGCCTTAAGCGCATCGACGAAGCCACCGCTGAATTACCGACTGCCGATCATCCGTTCTTCTGGGCCGGTTACCTGCTGGTCGACACAGGTCCGCGCGCGATAGAGGAAACCGACGTCAAGGACGATGAGGAACTCCAAAAAGCGGCGACAGAAAAAGCCGACTCAGAGGAAGCGGAGGTCCAGCTTCGTTCGACCAGCGCTCCACCGCAGTCAGACGACGATGCGTCAGAAGCCGACAATCAGGCGTCGCCGACCCACGAAGACGCCACTTCTAATCGCTCTTCCTAGGCGTTCGCCACAGGGTGGCGAGCAACAAATCGCGGATCGAAGGCAGCTCGTGCGGCAACCGGTCGTACAGCTTGAAAAACAGCTCGTCGTGTGACGCGATTTCCTGGACCCACTCGTCACGCTCGATCTGCATGACCGCGTCGAACTGATCCTCGCTGAACTTCAGGCCGCGCCAATCGAAATCGTCGTGGCGCGGCATCCAACCGAGCGGGCTCTGCACCGCGCCGGCCTGGTTCCGCACGCGGCCGACGATCCAGGCGAGCACGCGCATGTTTTCGCCGAAGCCGGGCCAGATGAATTTGCCATCCGCGTCCCGCCGGAACCAGTTGGCGCTGAAGATTCGCGGCGGGTTTTCGATCCGACGGCCGAAGTTCAGCCAATGCTGAAAATAGTCGCCCATGTGGTAGCCGCAGAACGGCAGCATGGCGAACGGGTCGCGGCGAACCTGGCCTAGCTGGCCAAATGCGGCCGCCGTCATCTCGGAACCCATCGTGGCGGCCGCGTACACGCCCGCCGGCCAGTTAAAGCTTTCGCTGACCAGCGGCACGACCGAGCCCCGCCGGCCGCCGAAGATGAATGCCGAGATCGGCACGCCCTTCGGGTCGTCGTACGCTGGATCAGCCGATGGGCACTGCGAAATCGGCGTGGTGAAGCGACTGTTCGGATGCGCCGCCTTCCGATCGCTGCCTGGCGTCCAATCCTGGCCCTGCCAATCGATCGCGTGCGGCGGCGGCTCGTCGGTCATGCCTTCCCACCACACGTCGCCGTCATCGGTCAGCGCGACATTGGTGAAGATGGTATTTTTTTCGATCGTTGCCATCGCGTTGGGATTGGTCTTCTCGTTCGTCCCCGGCGCGACGCCGAAAAAGCCAGCCTCTGGGTTGATGGCGTAAAGCTTGCCGTCATCACTCGGCTTGATCCAGGCGATGTCGTCGCCCACCGTCGTCACTTCCCAGCCTTCTTTGCGAAGTTCCTTGGGCGGCACCAGCATGGCGAAGTTCGTCTTGCCGCACGCGCTTGGGAACGCGGCCGCCACGTAGGTCTTCTTGCCGTCCGGACTTTTCACGCCCGAGATCAGCATGTGCTCGGCCAGCCAGCCTTCCTCGCGGGCCATCACCGAGGCAATCCGCAGCGCGAAGCACTTCTTGCCTAACAGCGCGTTGCCGCCGTAGCCGGAGCCGTAGCTCCAGATGGTCCGCTCTTCGGGGAAGTGGACGATGTACTTGTCCTTCGGGTCGGGGCTGCACGGCCAAGGCACGTCCTCTTGACCGGGAGCCAGCGGCATGCCGACCGAATGCAGGCAGGGTACGAATTCGCCGCTCGCGCCCAATGCCGCGAGCACCGCCTCGCCCATGCGGGTCATGATCCGCATGTTCACCACCACGTACGGCGAGTCAGAAAGCTGTACGCCGATATGCGCAATCGGCGAACCGACAGGGCCCATGCTGAAGGGAATGACGTACATCGTGCGGCCGCGCATGGAGCCGTCGAACTTCGGCCTGAGAATGGCCTTCATCCGCTCGGGAGCCATCCAATTGTTCGTCGTCCCCGCGTCTTCCTGCCGCAATGAGCAAATGTACGTGCGATCTTCGACGCGGGCGACGTCGCTGGGATGGCTCCGCGCCAGAAACGAACCGGGACGCTTTTCAGGGTTCAGCCGAATGAACGTGCCGCCGGCGACCATCTCGTCGCACAGCCGGTCGTATTCCTCCTGCGAGCCATTGCACCAGTAAACCTGGTCCGGCTTCGAGAGCGCCGCCATGTCATGGACCCAGGCGACAAGGTCTTTGTGTTTAACTGTCGTGGGGGCGGCGAGGGTCTTCGTCGTCACTTCACTTTCTCCTGGCTATGTCACTCGACGGCGCTTCTCGGAACGATGCGCGATCTATAATTCTGCCATGCTGCGTACCGCTGTCCAAGGGGGGGGGCGGGTTGCCGCTAATCGGTCGCAGCGTCGCGCCTACCGCAGGGCCGATGTCCGGAAAAGGTCATCCAGTGACTGTGCGAGATGGTCCCAGACCGTGAGACCATTGAAGACCGGCCCGTTTTTTTCCGGCAATGTCGCGACGTTTGCTGATCGGCAACCGCAGCTGACAGCGGTCGGCACCGCGCTAGTTGCCATTTTTGGACTGGACAGAACCGTATTGAGAAGCGTTGAGGTCGACCGCGTTCGAGTTTCGGCCGTATGAGCGCGCTGTGTTTGGTGGACCGGAGCGCGCTGGGATGTAACAACAGCGGACGCCAACGCGGGAGCACTCGCGCGGAGCGTCGAACTTTGCGCACTGGCCGCAAGCGGGCTCGCGGGTGGAACCAAGTGGATGCCGTCGACGCTGAACGAGCTCAATCCGTACAGGCTGCCGTCAAATGCCAGGCCAGGACCGAACGTGCCCGCCGTAGCCGAGCCGAGAGTGGTCGGCGTGAAAGCGAAGGCGTCTTCGTTCGCGCCGCTGGCACCTGTCACCGAGAAGTTGCCCAGCGTCGAGAAGAAGAGGGTCGGATTGCCGGTCGTCTCGCGGACGTAAAGAGCGTTGACGTCTTCACCGGCGTTCGTCGCGAGGCCCACGTCGCTGCCATCGAAATACATCGACCAGCTGCCAGCGGTCGTCGACCCTAAGCTGGTGGGAATGAACCGCAGCAAGTCTTCGTCCTGCCCGGAAGCGCCAGTTACGGAGGGGGCCCCCGTGACCGAGATGAGTAGTGAACCGTCCGACAGGGCGGCGACGGCGTCGATGTTCTCGGCGGAGCCGCTCAGGCCGACGTCACTGCCGTCGAAATAAATCGACCATGCGCCGGCGGTCGCCGCGCCGAGCGAGGTGGGCATGAATCGCAATAAATCCACGCCGCCGCCGGAAATCGAGCCGCCGCCCGGCGCGGGAACGGAGAACGAGCCAACGGTCGAAATCAAGACGCTGCCGTCCGTGAGAAACGCAAAGGCGTCAATATCTTCGCTGCTGGTTGTGAGGCCGACGTCGCTGCCGTCGAAGTGCAGCTCGTATTGGTACTGGCCATTCGATTGCACGGTGAGCTTGAGAATGTCGGCGTCGGTGAAGCTGAGCGCGGGTGCACCGTTGGTGCTGGCCAGCGAGCCGCCGCCCGTCGTTGACAGATAATAGACGCTGCTGGCGCCCGGCACCGGCGCGGACGGCACAGCGACCGTCATGGTGTAGCTCGGGTTCGTATCGCCTTGAAAGCCGTAAACGCGAATGTAGTAGGTCTGGCCGGCCGTAACGGTGAGACTCAGTTGTTCGGCGTTCGAGGTGGAGTCGGACAGGCCAAGCTGCGACTGCGATGCATTGTAGATCCGCATGTCGATGTCGCCCTGCGCATGCTGAAACGCCACGCTGACTGTGAGAGTTCCCGAGTTGGTGGGGACGATCGAGTAGTAATCATCATCGTTCGGCGCATTGATCGAGAGATTGCTGTAGACCTGATCGACGGCGGTCAAGCTGCGAGCCGTGGCGAAGGTATCGTTTTCTTCCAGCGCATCCCCGGTGCCGCCACTCGGCGTCTCGGGCACGTTGATCGTCATCGAGTAGCTGGGATTGATCGCGCCGCGGAAGCCGTACACGCGGATGTAATACGCCGGCCCCGCCGTCACAGAGAGGCTAAACTGCTCGCCATTGCCAGTCGAATCGGAGAGGCCCAATTGCGTCTGCGACGCGCTGAGGATTTGCATGTCGATGTCGCCCTGCGCATGCTGAAACGCCAGGCTGACGCTCATGATGCCGGAAACCGTCGGCACGATCCTGTAGTAATCGTCGTCGTTCGTCGCGTTGATCGACAGGCCGGTGTAAGTCTGGTCGACCGCAGAAAGATTGTACGCCGTGGCGAACGTGTCGTTTTCTTCAAACTGATCCGCTGGGCCGCCGCTCGTCCCGTCTGGTTGGTCCACCGTGAGCGTGTAGTTCGGATTCGTTGCGCCTTGGAAGCCGTATGCGCGGACGTAGTAGAATTGGCCCGCGACGGCGGCGAAGGTGAACTGCTCGCTGTTGTCGGTCGAATCCGACAGTCCGAGCCGCGTTTGCGTCGAGTCGTACACCTCCATGTCGATGTCGCCCTGCGAATGTTGGAACGCCAGGCGGAAAGCCATGGAGCCGGACGCAGAAGCGGTCACGCGGTAGACGTCGAAGTCCTGGGAAGCGTGGATCGAAAGACTGCTGTAGACATGGTCTTCCGGCGGCGCGAGGATGCTGGCCGCCGCGAAGCTGTTATTCGGCTCGAAGGCATCCGGCGGGATCGCCCCGCCACCGTCGCTGCGCTGCAAGTTGATCTGAATCTGTGCGGCGTTATTGGCTTCGTTCGCTTCGGTGAGATGGTTATCCGGATCAACCACCACTTCCAGCCAGTAGTTGCCGTTCGGCACGGTGCTGATGTCAATCGACTGGCCCGGCAGGCCGCGATCGTAGATGTCGGCCCAACCGGCGGAAATGCCCTGGATCTGACCACAAGTGAGATAGAACGGCGAGCTCGGGCCAGAGTTGTCGTAACGCTCGACGTCGAGCAAACAGAAGCTGACCTTGTCGCCCGCGGCGACGATCGGCCCGACGCCGCCATCGGCCAGCACCGACCGCAAGCGAAACTGCGCGAAGCCGTCGAAATGAATGTGGCCGTGCTCCGGATGATAAGTGAAGGTGCCGGCGAGCACGTCGGTGAACGTGCCGTCCGGCTCGTAGATCCGTTGGTAGACGTCTTGGGTGCTGCCGCGGGTCGCCCCGCCGCGGAGTTCCATCGGTCCGGTGCCGATGTTGGCCATCGCGGTGGTAAGCCGCAGTTCGTTGCCCTGGATTGTCCAATCGTAAACGAATCCTCTCGCCTGACTGAGCCACGGAGTCAGATCCGGTAAGAGCGACTGCGGCGTGAGCGCCGCCGCAACAACGGGCGCGCTGACCACCGTCACCGGCGCGGGGCTGATTTCCGCAACCGGATGGCCGGCGTGCAATAGCTCCCTGGACTCCAGCGACTCGATCCGCAGCCGGCGTGTCGATGGCCGGGACAGCTGTATGGATCGCGACTTCCTTTGAAGAAGCAGAAGCCGATTGCGCAGCAAACGACCGACGGCGAGAGACATGGACCTCCTACGCCCCCACCTCAAGTTCGGCAGCCGGTCCCCCCCGACACCGGACGCAGTTTACGCAGTCGTCACATCATACCCTCTCATCCTCAATTACACAACGTACCCGTATTGCCAAGAAATGGCCATTATATCCGGGAAAAACGAACACGCGAACCCTTGCCGCGTCAAGTTGGCCGCCTACATCCGTGCCACAACTTCAATGCCGAGCAGATTCAGCCCACGCTCCAGGGTGCGGGCAGTCAGGTCGCAGAGCAGCAGACGGCTAGTGCGAAGCTCGTCGCTTTCCGCCCGCAGCACCGGGCAGTTCTCGAAGAAGTCGCTGTACCGAGTGGCTAGTTCAAAGAGGTAGGTGGTAAGGTGATTTGGCCGGTAGTCGGATACGACGCGATCGAGGGCTTCGGCAAACTGTAAGAGAGAGATGGCGAGCGCGCGTTCTTGGGGAGTGGTGAGCAGAAACTGGATTTCGGATTTCGGATTTCGGATTTCCGATTGTTCCACGCCGGCCTTCGCAAAAATACTCCGCACGCGGGCGTAGCTATATTGCATGTAGGTAGCCGTGTTGCCCGTCATGGCGAGCATCTTATCGTAGCTGAACACATAATCGCTGGTCCGATTATGCGCCAAGTCGGCGTACTTGATCGCGCCGATGCCGATGCGGTCCGCCACCTGGCGTCGCTCCTCTTGGGATAGCATCGGCTCCGGGCGGGCATCGTCGTTCTGCGAGACGATCGCGTATGCCCGCTCGACCGCCTCGTCGAGCAACCCGGCCAGCCCGACCGTCGTGCCCGCGCGCGTTTTGAACGGCCGGCCGTCTTCGCCCAGCACGGTGCCGAAGGCAATGTGCTCCAGCTCGACGTCGCGGTATCCCCACAACCGCGCTGCCGCGAAGAGCTGCTCGAAATGCAGCGACTGGCGGTGATCGACGACGTAAAGAGTCCCATCCGGCCGCCACTTTTCCATCCGATACTGGATGGTTGCCAGGTCGGTCGTTGCATATAAAAACGCGCCGTCCTGCTTCTGGATGATCATCGGCACCTCGTGTCCCTCGAGAAAGACGCAAATTGCTCCGTCGCTTTCCCGCGCGAGCCCCTTGCCGGCCAGGTCCTTCACCACGCCGCGCAAACGGTCCTGATAAAAGCTTTCGCCAAGCGTGTGATCAAAGGTGACGCCCAGGCGCTTGTAAATCGCTTCAATTTCCAACAGACAGGCCGGCAGGAATTGCCGCCACAGTTCGACATTCGTCGGATCGCCGCTGTGCAGCAGCGCTGTTTCCTGAAGGACTCGCTGACCGATGTCCGCGTGTTCGCCGGCGAGCCGCGCCAGCTGCGGATTGTCCTCGACCGATGCAACCCTGCTGCGGATCTCGCCCAATTCCACGCGCAGTTCCGCCAGCTGGTCCTCGACTTGTCTCAAGCGCTCGGCCGCCTGCTTCACTTCTTTCGGATCCGGCGATGCCGCTGCCGATTGAAGTCTTGCAAGTTGCTGCTCGGCTTCGGCGATGCGTTTTTCGATCGCCGGGATGCGCTCGTTGCGGTGTTCATGGTACTCGACGAGCGAATTGACCAGCCTGTACAGCCGCGTCAGTTCCGCGACTGGCCATTGCTTCAGGGCGGCGTCATCGGCGAAGTGCTTGTAGCCGTAGATAATCATCCCAAACTGCGTGCCCCAATCGCCGAGATGGTTATCGCTGATCGTGCGATGGCCCAAGTACTTCAGGATCCGATAGAGCGCGTCGCCGATCACCGTCGAGCGGATGTGGCCGACGTGCATCGGCTTAGCCACGTTGGGCGCGGAATAGTCGACGACGAGGGTTCGTGGGCTGGCCGCCGGCGCTACGCCTAAACGCTCGGTATCCGCGCTGATCGCCGCCAGTTGGGCGGCGATCCAATCGTCCTTCAGCCGGAGATTAATGAATCCCGGACCTGCCACCTCGGGCGGCTCGCACAAGTCGGACACATCGAGCAGGGCAACAAGCTGCCCGGCAATTTCTCGAGGCGGCTTGCTTTGCCGCTTGCCCAGCGGCATCGCGCAATTTGCCTGGTAATCGCCGAACTTGGCGTCCTGGCTGGGCAGCACCATCGCAAGCAGGCTGAGCAGTTCCGCGTCGCTGATGCCCAGCGCAGCGAGGGCCTGAGCAAACCGATCGCGGAGCAAGCCGAGTAGGTTCATCGAAAGCCCAACCGTCACAATCTCAATGCGACCTGTCCTTGTCCTCACGTCTGCCACGGCAAGGGCACGCGCTCGGCCTGACCCCACAAGTCTTCCAGCGCGTAATACTCGCGCGTTTCCGCGTCGAACAAATGGATCACCACCGAGCCGTAATCGAGCAGAATCCAACGGCTCTCGTTGTAGCCTTCGATTCCGAACCGCTCGTCGCCCAGCTCCGTTTCCAAAATGCGGTCGATCTCTTCACTGATGGCGTGCAGTTGGCGGCGGCTGTTTCCCGTCACCATCACGAAGTAATCGAATTCTGTTGTCATGCCCCGCATATCGAGGACGACAACTTCCTGGCCGCGGTGGTCCTCAGCCGTGCGGGCGGCCGCCAATGCCAGTTGCCGGCTCCGCTCTTGGCGAATTTCAGTCGTGGGGGATGCGTCCGCGATGGTGACCCTGTCCTCGCTGGTGGTACTCATAATCCGAAATTAAAGCAAACGGCGGTCCAATTTTAGCGACTTTTGCCAGAGGCTACGAGTACCGGCCCGACGCCGTGATCGGCCGTGTTGCGAATTCCGCCTTCGAGTTACAATGCCGACAAATTTGCCAACTTCATGATCTGAATTCAGAGCATCGAATGAGCGACTGGATCGAGCCCGGCCAACGCGCCCCTTCCTTTACTCTGACCGCCGACGATGGGTCGAAGGTTCGCCTGGCCGACCTGAGGGGTGGTCCCGTCGTGCTCTATTTCTATCCCAAGGACGACACACCTGGCTGCACGCGCGAGGCGTGCGCCTTTCGCGACCAGCAGCCCCGATTTACGAAGGTCGGAGCAACCGTGCTGGGGATCAGCGCCGATAGCATCGAAAGTCACCAGAAGTTCCGCGACAAGCACGACCTCAACTTCCCGCTGCTGGCCGATGTTGACCACACGGTTGCGGAGAAATATGGGGCTTGGCGCGAAAAGAACCTGTACGGCAAGAAATCGATGGGCATTCAGCGGAGCACTTTCCTGATTGATGCCGACGGCAAGGTAGCCAAAGTATGGAAGGCGGTGAAAGTCGATGGCCACGATCAGCAAGTCCTCGACGCACTCGCCAAATTGGGCTGACTCTTCGCCTTTCCTTGTCTCCCTGTCTCCTTGTCTCCTCGTCACTAGCTGGGCTGGCGGTCAAGGTGCTGGCAGGTGTATAACGCACTAACGCAAGCGGCGTCAGGGATGTTGCTTTTGTCTCCGGGGCCGGCCGTCCGCGAGACGCATTTCCTCCTTCAACGAGCGAGACGCTCGAATATCATTCGGAGGCATTGCGATGGATTGCGATCAAGTTTTCAAGATTCTCACGAGTGGTCCTTTTCCCACTGGCGAGCCGTGGGACGAGCAGGTCGAAGCCCATCTGGAAACCTGCGCGGAATGTTGGCGGCTGGCCGAGGCGCTGCGACCCGCGCTGGAAGTTTTTCAGGAAGCTGTGCCACCGGCGGAGAGCCGCAACTTACCCGGCTACTGGGGCGATGCCCGGCCAGTGCCTGAAGCGCTGGCTGAACTCACGAGCCGGACGTCCCGCACTGCCGTGGCGACGGGCATTCGCCGTGTCAACCGGCCGCACCCAGCCTACGAGCGCAACGCGGCCTCCCACGAGTTTTCGGCCGACGTTTTGCGCACGATCGCGCTGGCCGCTACGATGACTGCTGCCGCCCTCGCATTGGTCGTGTTATTCCGCGGCTAATGCCGCCTTCAGGCAGTTCTGCGCTCGCCGTAACGTTTGTTCCGAATATAGCTGTTGCGCCGCTCAACCGCTGCAACTACCGGCCGCACGTGGTGTAGCTTGTGTTTCGGCCCACGCCGCGCGACGTATCGTTGTACAGCAACTTCTGGACGACACAACGCGCCAGGCGATAATTTCGTCGCGCGGAGAAGCAACATGAATCAGGACGCTGTTGGCAACCCACCGCCGGCCGCAGGCGATGCGAGTGCGCTGCGCGACGCGCTGTCGCAACAGGTCCAGGGCCTCATCGACGAGGCCCGCACGTCCCCGACAAGTAGCGACGAGCGGCGGAACCGCGATCGATTCCCGATCCCCTACACGTTTCGGCTGACGCCCATCGACCTGGATGGAAACCTCTTGACGGATGAGACGACCACCGTGGTCGGCAAAGACCTGTCGCTCACCGGCATCGGCTTTTCGCACGACAACGCCCTGCCCTTCCGCCGGGCGATCATCTCGCTCAACCACCCCAAGGTTGGCCGGTTCGCCGTCGAGGCGGAAATTGTCTGGACCCGTCCCACGCCCATTGGCCTCTTCGAAAGCGGCTGTCGGCTGATCCGCACCGTCGACGGCCACACGATGCGTTCCAAGGGCTAGCGGCCGACTAGCTGGCCGATCGGGAATAGTTTGACGCTCCCCGCTCGAATCCGCTAGCATCACGCCATGCGCCGCGCCAATGTAGCAGGCACACTCCGTGTGCCGTTGCTGCATGATCGGGACAGTTAATCCCCGAGTATGCTACGGCACACGGAGTGTGCCCTGCTACAAAAGAACGTCGACGGGTCCCGTTTCGAGGAGGCAAGACCATGAACCGTTTTAGGTGGATTTCATGCTGCGCCCTGCTGTTCGCCCTCGCTTCAGCAGCCCACATCCAGGCCCAGTTGGGCGGTGGGGGGAAGACAGACCGCGAAGGCCGTGCTGCGGAGGCATTGCAGTCAGCAATGGATCGCGCGGAAGCGATGATGCAGAATTTGCCCCCACATCAGGCCGCGGCCGAAACGCCGCAGGACTTCTGTAAGTGCGTCGGAGAAACCAACTCCCCGGCCGTGGCACGCATTGAACAGGCCCTGCGCGGCCCGCTTCGTTCGGACGGGCTGGATTTCGTCGACACCCCCCTCGAAGAAGTCGTCAATATGCTCCAGGAAGACTATGGCATTCCCGTTCAGTTAGACCTGCCAGCGCTTGATGAAATCGGCTTAGGTCCCGCTGAGCCCGTGACGATCAACGTACACAACATCTCTTTGCAATCCGCATTGCGGCTGATGCTCAAGAGGCTGGGAATGACGTACGTCATCGAAGACGAAGTTCTTTTGCTGACCACACCTGAGGAAGCTGAGAGTAAACTAAAGGTGTGTGTCTACGACATCCGTGACCTGATCGACCAGACTCAGCCGAAAGCGATTCAGGCGCTCGTCGACGCAATCGTTTCCTGCGCGGCAACGGAAACGTGGGCAAGTAACGGAGGCGGAGTAGGGGATATTCGTCCGCTGCCGCCAAATTTGCTCGTGATCTCGCAAACGCAGGCCGTTCACGAGAAAATCCACGACTTGCTTGTCACCATTCGCGAAATGCGCCAAAAACGAACGCCTCCCGGCGGCGCACCGGCTGCCGTCGAACTCGAACCAGAGCCGGCGGTAGACGAGCCGGCTAGGGATTGATCGGCGGCAGTCGCTGGCGTAGGGTGGGTCAAAGTACACGAATCCCACCAAAGCAGCAGGCACACTCCGTGTGCGGTCCGCCGCGTTCCGCCACGGCACACGGAGTGTGCCTGCTACAATCATGCGATGCGCATCGGTCCGACTGAAATCCTCGACACCTACGCCGAGGCGTTCGCCGCCCGCTACACCCGCTTGATCGTCTCAGCCGCCGACGACTATTGGCTGGATGCCGCGCTGCGATCGATTACGGGCTACGGCACCAGCGTCATCGGCTGCGATGCCGAAGCCGGCATCGATCAACGGCTGCCGCCGCCGGAATCGCCCGACGGTCGGCCGGCCGCCGCAGTGCTGCTGTTTGGCTTCACGGCCGAAACCGTCGGTCAGGCCGCGCAGCATCGCGTCGGCCAGTGCATCCTCACCTGTCCCAGCACCGCCTGCTACAACGGACTGCCGGACGCCGAGGAAACATACTCCCTGGGCAAATACCTTCGCTACTTCGGCGATGGATTCGAGGAGCGAGGATTGAGGAGCGAGGAGCGAGATGAGAGTGCCTCGCTCCTCGCTCGTCGGTCCTCGTCGCTCTGGCGGATTCCCGTGATGGACGGCGAGTTCATCGTCGAGGCAACTGCCGGCGTCGCGAAGGGCGTTGCCGGCGGCAACATCATCATTCAAGCAACCTCCCAGCAAAGCGCATTAGCCGCGGCCCAACGGGCAGCCGGTGCCGTCGCACAACTCCCCGGCGTCATCGCGCCCTTTCCCGGCGGCGTCTGCCGCAGCGGCAGCAAGGTCGGCTCCAAATACAAGGCCCTGGTCGCCTCGACCGCTGACGCCTACTGTCCATCGCTGCGCGATAAGGTCGAGTCACAACTCGTCGACGGCGCTCAGTGCGCGTATGAGATTGTCATCGACGGCGTGAACCAGGCGGCCGTCGCCACCGCGATGCGGGCTGCGATTGAAGCCGCGGCCGGCGAGGGCGTCCTCGCAATCGACGCCGGCAACTACGGCGGCAAACTCGGCAAATACCCGATCCGCCTGCATGAGCTCTTCGCGTAGCGGCGCTTTCCGAGACACGCGCCCCGTTGTCGGACATGGCACGCCTGTTAAAATGACCACCGCCCTGTAACAAGAGGTTTGCATGAATGGCTTCTGAATCGTCTGACGCATTGCAGCAGGACCAAACAACGCTGGCATCCGATGCACCGCAGCACGAAAGCGGTCGGCCCAGCCAGCGAATTCGCATTGGCTCACAGCGGACGGCTGAGATGACCAAGCCCGCTGACGAATTGGAAACGGCAGTCAAAGAGAGCCCGCCTGAAGTGGAGCTCAAGCCGAAACCGGTCACGTCGCCCGCGCCGCCAGTCCCAAAGAAAGAGCCTCAAAAGTACCCGCCGCCCAACATCCGCGATCAACTTTCGCCGGAGTTGGAGCAAGAATACCAGGCAGCCCTCGGCGATCTGTCGCTCGAGGCGCTGATGAATGAGGCGGTCGTCGGCGAGGTAGTGCCCGAACTCGAACCCGAGTCGCGCGTTACCGGCCGAGTGGCAAGAATCCATCGTGAAGACGTATTTGTTGATTTAGGCGGACGGAATCAGGGCGTCGTGCCGCTGCGGCAATTCGACGAGCCCCCGCAACAAGGCAGCGAGCTCGAATTGCTCGTCGTCCGTTTCGACGCGGACGAAGGCCTCTACGATCTCTCCCGGCCGACCGCGGCCGTCGACGTCGGTAATTGGGATGAAGTCGCCGAGGGCCAGATCATCGAAGTCACCGTCACCGGCAGCAACAAAGGCGGACTCGAATGCCAGGTCGCCGGCATCCGCGGCTTCATTCCGATGGGCCAGGTTTCGATTTACCGGGTTGAAACCCCCGAGGAGTTCGTCGGCCAGCGGCTAGCCTGCATCGTCGCCGAGGCCAACCGCGAGCGCCGCAACCTGGTCCTCAGCCATCGCGCTGTGATGGAACGCGAGCGTAACGAGCAGCGCGACAAGCTGCTGGCCGAGCTGGCGCCGGGCCAAATCCGTGAAGGTATTGTGCGGAGTCTCAAGGATTTCGGCGCGTTCGTCGACTTGGGCGGCGTCGACGGCCTGGTGCACGTCAGCCAGCTTAGCTGGGACCGCGTCGGCCATCCCAGCGAAGTGCTGGAGATCGGCCAGAAGGTTAAAGTCCGCATCGAGAAATTCGACAAGGACACCGGCAAGGTGAGCCTCTCCTATCGCGAAGTCGGCGCGAATCCGTGGCACAGCGCGGCGGCGAAGTTCCCCGTCGCCGCTCGCGTCACGGGCATTGTCTCCCGGCTGATGGATTTTGGCGCGTTCGTCAAGCTGGCGCCGGGTGTGGAGGGCCTGATTCACATCTCCGAGCTCGCACACGGCCGCGTGTTCCGCGTGAGCGACGTGCTGAGCGAAGGCCAGGAAGTGGAAGTGAAGATCCTGTCGATCGACCCTGAGAAGCAGCGGATCAGCTTGTCTCTCAAAGCCCTGCTGGCGATGGCCGACAAACCGGGACAAAAAAAAGTAGCGGACGAGGATCTACCCCTGCCGGCCGACGCGCCCAAGCCGCCGAAGAAGAAAGCCGCGAATCTCAAAGGCGGCATCGGCGGCCCCTCGGGCGGCGACAAGTTCGGGCTCAATTGGTAACTGCTGGCCGAGCGTCCCGATCATCAGCGCAAAAATTTAGCCCTGGGCAACTCGCCCAGGGCTAATTATTTTCGTTTTGCTACGATCAAGGCCGTCGGATTCAGCCGCGTCGACGGATCCACACCAGGGCGGCGAACGTCAAACCGGCCAATACAAAGGTGCCAGGTTCCGGAATTGGAAGCGGAGTTTGTCGTAAGACGAAGGTCGTAGGACCAGGTACGGGGAAGTCCGGCACGTCGATACGAAAGTTATACTGCTGCGCCCCAGCTCCGTGAAAACCGCTAAACACGAGTGTATCGGGGGTCGTCGTCGTGATGGCCATCGCCGTGGATGACGGTGGGGGGTCAAAGCCCGGCGCATCAAAATCTAAGCCAAACGCACCACCGGACGGGGCAAATGCGCCGCCGGTACCGAAGCCCAATTGCATTGTATAGCTGCTCCAGGGAACCCCCGTGCTGTTGTCCACGAACTCCACGACACGGTATTCAGTTGTCCCCGCACTTGGCCTAACCGTGAACTCAATATCGATGTAGTCATTGCGATCGAACCGCTTGAGGTTCACATCGATGTTGTTATCCAACAGCCCTCCCCCGGTCTGATTATCGTTGTTGGGACTCAGCGTGGAAACGATCGGCACTACGGCTAATCCTAACCCCGGGCCAGATACGGTAGGAGCTGGTCCGGGCGGGAGGTCGAGAGGATGAGTGATGGTCCCCGCCGTTGCCGAATTCCATATAAGCGCAACCACCAATGTAGCGCCAACGAACAACTTCATGTGTGTCTTCATCATGAGCACCTGTTGCTTCCAATTACCTTGTCACTAGTTCCCCTCGGCAGTGCAATCTCAACAAAGAAATCTGGCCATCGCTGGTACCGACAGAGCGGGTGCGCAAGTGGATTATCTCCCCACTGCCTCCCACGGCTACGTATACCGACCCTCTTTATACCGTTTTCCTATAAGGGACACAACAATTGACTAAGAAAAATCTCCAAAATCTTTCCACTTTGGACTTTTTGCCGCGGTGGCCCCGATAGCCGGGTTTCCTAGGACAAATGGGCTCTTGGGAGTCTCAGTGCACTGAAGAGCGGGTGCTTCGGGCGAGAATCGCTAGGGAAATAGCGGACCGGCATTTCAATATCCGCCACAATGCTGGGCCTGACTGCGTGAACGCGGCGGAGGGACCGAGAAGCCGGCGCAAAAAATTAGCCCTGGGCGAACCGCCCAGGGCTAATGGAGATTTCAGTTGGCGCAGCATGTCTATGCTCGCCGCCGCATTCGCGGGGCCGCCATCAGCCCACCAACTAGTAGCAGCACGCCGGCGGTCGGCTCCGGAATCCGCTCGGCAGCGATGGTTTTCGTAACGTCCGCGACGAACTCGTTCAAAGTCCCCACTCCCGGACCTATGGGCGTTACCGACAAGCCGGCGCCACCATTGACGTCCGTCATAGCGATCGACACGCTGACCGTGCCCGGCACGATTAATGGCGCAAGCGTCCCGCCGAGCGGCGTGCCGAACGTCGTCGAAAACACCGCGCCGGTTGCCGGCGGCCCTATCGGCCCAACCAGCGCGCTGGTGGTCAAGGCAACATCCAACAACAGGACCGGCACGGGTGAATCATCCCACAATTGAAAGGTGCCGCCGGCGAAATCCTGCGCCACTACGGTACCGAAGAGCACGCTCGCTGGTCCAACGGCCGTCACTCCGTTGAGCGAGTACGATGCATCTGCCGATGAGATGTCCGATATCAACGACAGGAAATCAAGAAACTCGACCGCTGTATTCTGGTCGCCCGGGGAGCCAGCGCTGCCGTCCCCGTCATCGACCGTCGATAACACGCCGGCCACGCCGCCGGTGTATTCGACATCGGGCGCCGGATCACCACCAAGGTTGAGCTTTAGAATCGTTCCGGCCTGCGCAACTTGGGATGAAGCGACGAGAAGCGCAACCACCAGCCCAGCGCGCGCAAACACACTATGGATCTTCATCATGAGCACCTGCACCTGTCATTAGGCCTGTCGGCGTTGTAATTTCAAGAAGTAAATCTGGCCTGTGTCCGTTGGTGCGGATGCGCGACGCGGATTTCCCCCCGTCCACCTCCCCGCAGGGCACAACTTTCGATCCTAATTGGCCGCAAAGGGGGGTCAAGCGCTATGTAAACAAAAACCTCAAAAACTCCATACTTTGGTATTTTCGCGGTCGATTGGTCGCTCCGTTGGTCGGATTAAGACCGGCGGTCTATACTTAGCAACTCGGCGAGACGGATTTGAGTAATCCGCTACGACCGCCTGCCGATTCGAAGTTAAGCCATCCCGCTTCATAAGCTTATAGCTCCTTTATGCTTGTGGTCGTTCTTCCCGACGGAAGTCGCAAACAATTCGACCGCCCGGTTACCGCCTACGAAATGGCTGCGGAGATCGGACCGGGGCTGGCCAAGGCCGCAGTGCTGGCGGTGGTCGACGGCCGGCCCGTCGATTTGCACAGTCCGCTGCCTGAGTCCGGCGAAATCCGGCTGCGGCTGTTGACCAAAAAAGACCCTGAGACGCTCGCGGTCATGCGGCACAGTTGTGCCCACGTGATGGCCCAGGCGGTGATGCGCCTTTTCGACGGTGTGCAACTGGCGTTCGGACCAACAACGGCCACCGGATTTTACTACGACTTCGCCCTGCCGCACGCACTCACTGAAGAGGACTTCCCGCGCATCGAAGCGGAGATGCAGAAGATCATCAAGGCCGACGAGCGCTTCGAGCGCCTCGAAATGCCGCGCGACGAAGCCCTCGCCCTCTGCCAGGAGCTCGGCCAGGAATTCAAGGTCGAGCATATCCGAACCGGCTTGGCCGGCGAAAGCGCGCTGTCCTTCTATCGTCAGGGTGAATTCATCGATCTTTGCCGCGGACGACACATTCCGAGCACCGGCCATATCGGCGGCGCGTTCAAGCTGCTGTCGGTCGCCGGCGCTTACTGGAAGGGCGATGCATCGCGCCAACAGCTCCAGCGCTTATACGCCACCGCCTTCTTTGACAAGAAGGAGCTCGACGTCCATCTCGAACAACTTGCCGAAGCCAAGCGCCGCGATCACCGCGTTCTCGGCAAGCAATTGGAGCTGTTTACCATCAATCAAACGGTCGGCTCGGGCCTCGTGCTCTGGCTGCCCAAGGGCGCCATCATTCGCCAGACGCTCGAAGACTACATCAAAGACGAGCTGCGCAAACGCGGCTATCAGGCGGTGTACACGCCGCATATCGCGCACGTCGAGCTGTATCAAATCTCCGGCCATTTCCCCTACTACAGCGACAGCCAGTATCCGCCGATCGAATTTCCAGATGGCGAGCGATTCCTGCTCAAGCCGATGAACTGCCCGCATCACATCATGATTTATCAGGCCAAGCCGCGGAGCTACCGCGACTTGCCAGTGCGCTTGGCGGAGTTCGGGACCGTCTATCGTTTTGAGCAGTCGGGCGAGCTTTCGGGCATGACCCGGGTTCGCGGATTCACACAGGATGACGCGCACATCTTCTGCACTGAGGAGCAGGTGGCTGACGAATTCCGCGGCTGCCTGGAAATGACGCAAACCGTGCTCGCCGCGCTGGGGATGAACGACTACCGCGTGCGGCTTGGTTTCCGCGACCCAAACGGCGACAAGTACGTCGGCGGCGCCGACGTGTGGAATCGCGCCGAGGCAGCTCTCAAGGCCGTTTGTGAATCGATGAACCTGCCCGATATGACGATCGAGCCGGGCGAGGCGGCCTTCTATGGTCCGAAGGCCGACTTCGTCGTGACCGATTGCATTGGCCGCGAATGGCAGCTCGGCACCGTGCAGCTCGATTACAACCTGCCGAGCAAGGAACGCTTCGGCCTCGAATACATCGGCGCCGACAATCACCCCCACGAGCCCGTCATGATCCACCGGGCCCCGCTCGGCTCGCTGGAACGTTTCGTCGGGGTGCTGATCGAGCACTTCGCCGGAGCGTTTCCGTTGTGGCTTGCGCCGGAGCAGGTCCGCGTGCTGACCGTAAGTGAAAAGTCCGAAGCGTATGGCCGCGAAGTCGAGCGGCGGCTGGCGGCGGCCGGCCTGCGAGCGGCCGGCGACTATCGCGGCGCAAAACTCGGCGCCAAAGTCCGCGACGCCCAGCTCGAGCTAATCCCCTATATGTTCGTGGTGGGCGAACGCGACCGGGACGCCGGCACCGTGACCGTCCGTGACCGCTTGGAAGGCGATCTCGGCGAAATGCCGCTGGATGCCGCCTTGAAAAAACTTCGCGATGAGATCGACTCCAAGACCGTCCGCCAGATTGCCCAGCGCCAAGTCGCCGCAATGCCCGATCGCGATACGCAGCATGAGTATTAGTGCCGCTGCCAAAAATCCGAACATCCAGTTGACGAAGTCCTCCAGCAAAGCCAAGATTTCATAAAGTTGGCGATGCCATCGCCGGATAACCCATCACGCAAGCCGCCTGATGCGTAACCCTCAACCCCAATAGGAGATCACGCCATCGCCATCGATCGCAAAGCTCAACGGATCAACGAACAGATCCGCATCTCTCCGGTCCGCGTGATCGGCCATGACGGCGGCGTGCTCGGGGTCATCGAGACCGTCGAGGCCCTGCAGCGAGCACGCGAAGCGGGGCTCGACCTCGTGGAAGTCGCTCCCCAGGAGAAGCCGCCCGTCTGCCGCATCATGGATTACGGGAAGTTTAAGTACCAGCAAAAAAAGCGGCAGCACAAGGGCCATACGCACCACAGCAGAAACAAGGAGCTCCGCCTCCGGCCGAAAATCGGCGAGCACGATCTCATGACCAAGGTCAACCGGGCCATAGAGTTCCTCGAGCAGAAGGACAAGGTGATCTTCTCGGTGATCTTCCGCGGTCGCGAGCATGCGCACATCGAAGAAGGCTTTAAACTGGTCGCTCGGCTCATCAAGGAGCTGGAGACCCACGCCAAGCTCGAGCAATCGCCGCAAATGCACGGCCGGCGGATCGTGGTCATCTTCGCGCCGAAGTAACATTGCAGTCCCCTTCTCGCGATGCAGCGGCCGCGGTAAAATATGAGATTCTGCCAATTCGAGGTCCTATCATGCCCAAGCAAAAGACACACAAGGGAACCAGGAAGCGATTCCGCCTTACGGCCAAGGGTAAAGTAAAGCATCGGCCGGCCGGCACCAGCCACTTGGCCTCTCGCAAAGACCAAAAGCGAATCCGCAAACTCCGCGGCACCACGACCACTTCCGCCGCGAATGTGAAAGCCATCAAAAAAGCCCTCGCAGGAAATAGTTATTAATCCATTTAGCCCCCGGTCAATGACCGGGGGCTAAATAAACCAACACGACAAGCCCGCCGGGCACGACTAACTCCCAACGCCGCCGGTGCCACTGGCTCCGCCAGTGCATCGCGGAAAACTACCGCGGGGGCCTGGGCGCGCAATATTTCGAGAGGTTCCGTCCATGCGAACCACCATCGGCGCCGCCCGGCGGCGCAAGAAGAATCGGCTCTTCCAAAAAGCCAAAGGCTACACGGGCGGCCGCGGCCGGCTGCTGCGCAGCGTCAAAGAAACGCTCGTCCGGGCCGAGGCGTTTGCCTTCCGCGACCGCCGCGCCCGCAAGCGCGAGTTCCGTAAACTGTGGATCATCCGCATCAACGCAGCGGTGCGCGAACGGGGAATGCGGTACAGCGAATTCATCGCCGGGCTGAATAAGGCCCAAATCAACCTCGACCGCAAATCGCTCTCCGAGCTGGCCATCGCGGACCCATCGGCCTTTGACGCCATCGTCGAAAAAGCCAAAGCGGCAATCGCGTAGTCGTAACCCGGCGATTGCATACATAAAGCCGCGACCGCTGGTCGCGGTTCTCAGCCCCAAAGGGGCGGCATCGTGTAGCCGGGGGTGTCAACCCCCGGTAACGATGCACCAAATGGACGAAGCCCCGAAGGGGCGACATCGTTCCGGCAAGATCGACCGGCGATGTCGCCCCTCCGGGGCTTCACGTGGTAAATTGATGCCACGCTTTCCGGGGGCTTACGCCGCCCGGCTACACGACTTGGCGCCTCCGGGGCCACCCTTTTTGAATGTCCGGCTGTAGAAGGCGTCTCCGACGCCGATCTCAATTCGCCATGCCCGACGAAATCCTGCTTAACGAAGCCGCATACGCCGTCTGGCAAACGGTCAAAGAGCACGGGCCAATCGAACTCGGCGCAGTCGTCGAAAAAACACACGTCGATCAGGCGCAGGTTTCTGCCGCGGCGACCGAAGCGGCCCAACAGCAGTTCTTCGAAATCGAAGAGCGCGAGTACAAGGAGTTGACGGTTAGCAATAGCGCGCGCGGTCTGGTCGAGGCAGGATTGCCCGAGCACCGTGCCGCGAAAAAGCTTCGTGATGCCGGCGGATCGATGCCTTTGAGCGAATTCGCCGCCTGGGCGAAGGCCGAGGGAATTGCGGTTAACGACGCCATCAAGTGGGGCATCGCTCGCGGCACGCTGGAACGTGCCAAAGGTGACAACGGTGCGATACTAACGTTGACACCTGCCGGCCGTAACGCCGGAAACACGCCTGATGCCGATTTGCGTCTACTAATCAAGCTGGACTATCAGGGGAGCTGTAACCTTGATGAGTTGGCCGATAAAGAGGAGCTGGCGCGAGTCATCCAACTACTTTCTAGCCGGCCTGAATTGGCAAAAATTAAGATGCGAACAACGCGAACGCTCGCGCTGACGGATAAGGGTAAGGCCGCTTGGGATGCCAACCGCGTTCGCAAAATTGTCGAGCGCAGCACCCTCACCCCCGAAGACCTCGAATCCGGCGCTTGGCGCGAGATCAAGCTGCGGCCGTACGATGTGACGCTGCCGGCGCGGGACATCTATCCGGCAAAAATTCACCCGCTTCGCAAAATCATCGAGCAAACGCGCCGCGCGTTTTTGGAGATGGGATTCACTGAAGTCGCCTCGCCGATGATCGAGTCGGCGTTCTGGAATTTCGATGCGCTGTTTCAGCCGCAGGACCACCCGGCCCGCGACATGCAGGACACCTTCTACATGCGCGACCCGGCCGAGGCCCCGCTGCCAGACGCCAAAATCGTCGAGCCGGTCCGCCGCACGCATGAAGACGGCTGGGAAACGGGCAGCGAAGGCTGGGGCTACACGTGGAGCCCCGAGCGGTCGAAGCAGGTGGTGCTGCGCACCCATACAACCGCCGCCACCATTCGAGCGCTCGCCGCCAACCCGAACCCGCCCGGCAAATTCTTCTGCGTCGGCTGGACGTACCGCAACGAGACGATCAGCTTCAAGCACCTGCCGGTTTTCCATCAGGTCGACGGCATCATCGTCGATGAAGAGGCCAACCTGGCCTCGCTGATGGGCACGCTGCAAGAGTTCTACTCAAAAATGGGCTTCGGTCGCGTGAAGTTCAAGCCGGCGTTTTATCCGTACACCGAGCCGAGTGTGGACGTGGTCGTGTATATGGAATCGCGCAAGAAGTGGCTCGAAATGGGCGGCGCGGGCATCTTCCGGCCGGAAGTCACGCTGCCGCTTGGCTGCCGCTGGCCGGTGCTCGCCTGGGGCCTCGGCATCGAGCGCCTGGCCATGCTGCGGTTCGGCCTCGACGACATCCGGGATCTCTACGCGTCCAGACTCGACGCGCTGGAAGAGGTGCCGCTATGCCGCTAATACTCGGAAAAGGATGCAGGACGCAGGATGCGGGATGCGGGGCAGATAAACGTTCTTTCGTACCCTGTCCCGTGCATCCTGCATCCTGCATCCTCCTGCGCGAGGTGCCGCTATGCCGATAGTGAACATCGACCTGGCATGGCTCAACCGGCTCCTGGGCAAAGAGTTTCCCACGGACACTATCCGTGAATCGCTGGAGCAAATCGGCTGCGACGTGGAAGACGTGGCCGACATCGAATACAGCCGCTGCCCGCAATGCGGTTCGCTCGTCGAAAATCCGCTCGGCCAGGATGAAGTAAAGGCGTGCGGCTTCTGCGGCTTCGAATCCGAAACGCCGTTCAAGCCGGCCGGCGCAAAACAGGTAATGCGGCTCGATTTGCTGGCGGATCGCCCCGACCTGTTCGATGTCGGCGGCCTCGCGCGGGCTCTCCGCGGCACGCTGGGTATTGAAGTGGGCTTGCCTCGATATCGAACCAGCTCATCGAATCTGGAGGTTCATGTCAATGCCTCGGTGCAAAACAAAGACAGTTACCGGCCGTTCATATCCTGCGCGGTGCTGACGCTCCCGCCGGTGGATGAGACCAGTCTCATTGCCATCATGAAGCTGCAGGAGAACCTGCATTGGGGCGTGGGCCGCGATCGGAAGCTGTCGTCGATTGGCGTTTATGATCTGTCGACGATTACCGGGCCGATTCGGTATCAGACGATGGATCCAGACAAAGATTCATTCGTACCGCTAGGCATGCCGGGCAAGAAGATGACGGGCCGGCAGATTTTGGAATCACACCCAAAGGGCATGGCCTACGCCGAGCTACTGGCCAATCACAAGCGCTACCCGGTGCTCGTCGATGGCAAGGGACAAGTACTGTCTATGCCGCCAATCATCAACAGCGAGGAAACGAAAATCAAGCAAGGCACCAAGCGCATTTTCATCGACGTCACCGGCATCAGCCAGGCCGCGGTGACCAAGTCGCTCGATACGCTCGTGTGCTCGCTTTGCGAAATCGGCGGTAGCGTCGAAACAGTCGCGATCGCCGAGGAAGGCAAAAAACTGATCACTCCCAACTTGAATCCGCGCAATACTGAAGTCGATCTTGCCGAGGCGAAGCGCTGGTTAGGCTTGCCGCTCGATGAACGGTCGCTGACCGATTCGCTGCGAAAAATGCGATTCGACGTCGCGCCGATTAAAAACGGCGGCGGCCGCTTTGACGTTTCCTACCCGCCCTACCGCACCGACATTCGCCACATGGTCGACGTGCTCGAAGACGTGGCCATCGGCTACGGCTACGGCAACATCGAGCCGCGGCTCGTGCGCTCGATGACCGTCGGCACGCCGCGGCCCGAGGAAACGCTCAGCGAACGAGTGCGCCAAATTCTCATCGGCCTGGGCTACAGCGAGATCATGAGCCTGCCGCTCACCACCGAAGAGCACCAATTCGAACGATTGCGCATGCCCACGCCCGACCGCTACCCGCAGGTCGCCAACCCGAAGCTCAAATCGTACAACGTCGTGCGCACTCACGTAATGAGCGGCTTGTTCGAAGCACTCCGCGAAAACCGCCGCCGGCCGATGCCGCAGCGGTTGTTCGAGATCGACAACGTCGTCGAGCTGGACGACACGGCCGAGACCGGCGCGGCCGAACAGCGGCGAATGGCATTCGTCGAAACCGGCCGCGAAAGCGGCTACGCAACGGCGCGCAGCGTGATTGATGCCCTGTTGCGCGAGCTCGGCTGGAAAGCCGAGTATTCGGCCATTGATCATCCCACCTTCGTCCCCGGCCGCGCCGCATCGATCTCGGTCAGCGGCAAACCGCTCGGCATCCTCGGCGAAGTACACCCCGAAGTGCTCACCAACTTCGGCCTCACCCACCCCGTCGCACTGGCAGAACTAACGCTAGCGCGGGTCTACTGACGCCGTCGGGTGCCACTGCTGGCTTGCCCAGCAGTGTTTCTTGCGCCATTATGGCGTACATGATTTCCGATTCGCGACAAACCATCCCCGCGTTCTTCGCCGACACGGTCAAACTTCGCGGTAAGCAGCCGGCGTTGGCCTTCATTCGCAACGGCGAACTTCACTGGCGCACATGGCAAGAGGTGGCCGAAGATGCCGGGCGGCTGGCGGCGGCAATTCATGCGGCCGGCATCGCGCCCGGCGACCGCGTCGCACACGTCTCTGAAAACCGCTACGAGTGGGTCATTACCGATTTGGCACTGCACCTGGCAGGCGCCGTGCACGTGCCGATTCACGTCACACTTTCCGGCCCGCAGATCGCCGAGCAAATCGCCGATTGCGGCGCCCGAATGGTATTCGTGTCGAGCGAAGAGCTGCTTGCAAAGTTTGTGGACTTACTCGATCAGCGCATCATCGTTCTCGTACACGATGGGCCGCCGGCAGCCGCGACCGGGCACCGCCCGAGGGGTGGTCGGGTCGCCGGTCTTTTTGCGAAGACGCAAGCGGCCCCCGACGACCTCGCCACAATCCTCTACACCTCCGGCACCACTGGCCGACCGCGCGGCGTGATGCTCAGCCAGCGGAATCTCGCTTCCAACGCGGCCGAGACGGCGGATGTGCATGGCATCGATGCCCAGCAGACGCGGCTCGGCATCCTGCCACTGAGCCACATCTATGCCCGCACATGCGATCTCTACATGTGGGTCTACCGCGGCTGGCGTTTAGTGCTCGCCGAAAGCCGCGAAACCTTGGAGCGCGATCTGCAACTCGTGCAACCGACCGGCATGAGCGCCGTGCCGTTCGTTTACCAGCGGATCGCCGAGAAAGTGCAAGCGGGCCCGCCAGAGGACTGGGCCACGGCCTTGCGGAAGTACTTCGGCGGAAAAATGGAACGGCTCTCCTCCGGCGGTGCGCCGCTCGCGCCGCACATCGAAGCGTGGTACGCCGAATGCAGCCTGCCCATCCTCGCCGGTTATGGCCTTACCGAGACGTCGCCGGTCATCGCCACCTCCACCCTTTCTTGTCGGCGACAAGGCTCGGTAGGCCCGCCGCTGCCGTCGGTCGAGGTACGAATCGCCGAGGACGGTGAAATCCTCGTCCGTGGGCCGCTCGTCATGCTCGGCTACTGGCGCGATGAAGCCGCCACGGCCGAAATGATCCGCGACGGCTGGCTGCACACGGGCGACCTCGGCGAGCTCGACGGCGACGGCTTTCTATATGTTCGTGGACGCAAGAAGGAGCTGATTGTCCTATCCACCGGCAAAAAAGTGTTTCCGACCCGCGTCGAATCGCTGCTCACCACGTCGCCGCTCATCGAGCAGGCCGCCGTCTTCGGCGACGGCCTGCCCGCCGTTATCGCGTTAATCGTCCCGTCCGGTTGCCAAACGGCAACGAGCGAGGAGCGACGAGCGAAGACCGAGTCAATCGCCGCGGAGATCGCTCGGTGCCTCGCCGCCGCCGCCCACGAAGAACAGGTGCGGCAGTTCGCGCTGCTCGACCGGCCCTTCTCCATCGAACGCGGCGAAATGACCGCCAAACTTAGCCTGTGCCGCACCGTCATCGCTCGCAACTTCGCCGCCGAATTGGCCGCAATTAGAAAACTACCACAACGCCACCTAGAAAGGGTTTAGACAGGATTTACAGGATCGACAGGATGGATACACATTGACCTTATCGCGCTGTCTTGAGAATCATCTCTTGTTAATCCTGTAAATCCTGTCAAAAGTGCGTTACAAAGTCCTTCTCACCGACTACGCCTGGCCGGACCTCGACATCGAGCGGTCGATTCTGGCCGAGTATGACGCCGAGCTAGTCGTGGCGCCGGATCGCGCGTTGGCCACCTTGATCGCTCTGGCGGAGGGCGTCGACGCGATCATGACCAACTGGTCCGAGGTGCCGGCCGCGCTGATCGACGCCGCGCCACGTTGCCGAATCATCGCCCGGCTGGGCATCGGGCTTGATAACATCGACGTGCGGCACGCCAGCCGGCGCGGCATTCCCGTCACCAATGTGCCCGATTATTGCCTCACCGAAGTCGCCGAGCACACGCTGGCGTTGCTGTTGGCCCTGGCCCGCAAAATTGGCGTGTTTCACGCCAACGCCCGCGCCGGACGCTATGACCTGGCGGCCGGTTTTCCGCTGCGGCGCATCGAGGGCCAGACGCTCGGCATCATCGGGTTGGGGCAAATCGGCCGCCGCGTGGCTCAAAAAGCGCAAGCGTTCGGGCTGCAAGTAATGGTTTTCAACCGGTCGCCAAAAGCGCCTCCGCCCGGCGTGACGTTGACCGACATCCATCCATTGTTGTCGCACAGCGATTTTGTCTCGCTCCACGTGCCGCTGACCGCCGAAACACGGCATATGATCGGGGCCGCTCACCTGGCGCTGATGAAACCGACCGCATTTCTCATCAACACCGCCCGTGGCGGCCTCGTGGATCACGCCGCTCTGGCGGCGGCGCTCCAGGCCGATCGCCTGGCCGGCGCGGCGCTCGATGTGCAGGAGGTTGAGCCGCCCGATCTTTCGCAGCCGCCGTACAACAGTCCCCGCGTGATCGTCACGCCGCACGCTGCCTTCTACTCGACCGAATCGGTCGACGAGCTGCGCCGCCGCGTAGCCCATCAAGTGGGTGTGCGGCTAACCGGCGGACAGCCGGAAAACGTGATTAATCCCGAGGTTCTGGCGTAGAAATCACCGCGGCGGCCCCCGACGGCTATTTGACAGCCGGCACGATCGACACGACCCGCATCGCCGACCGCGCCGCTTTTGACCCTCCATGCCCGGCGGCCTATATACCGTTGGGAATATCCCGCGATATTCGCCGCCGGCTCGCCGTGCGCACGGCCGACCGAAATGGCGAAATCGACATGAAAAGGTTAGCCGCGACGCGCCAGTGGAGCGCGCCCGCCCGGCGCGCGCTCCCTTAGCGCGTCGCGGCTAACGGTAACGTTTTGCCGAGCATGGACGACCACACGCAGCCTCTCCCCGAAAATCACTCGCTCCGTTCCGCCGCTGCGCTGCGGAGCCTGGAGGAGCGTGCGCAAGCGGCGTTGGTGGCCAATCGCGATCAGGTTTCCCGCTTAGAAGCGGAAATCACGCACCAACTCGAGCAAATTGCCGCGACCCTTCAAGAGCAGACGGCGGCCGATTCGAAGGACGCCGCCGACGCCGAACGCGCACGGGCCGAGCTCAACCGCTTCCATGCCGAATTGGAAAAGTCGCGCGCCGCCTGGGCCGCCGAACGAGCCGCGCTCGAAACGGCGCGGGAGGAATTCGCGCAGCAGGTCGTTACGCTCGAAGCCGAGCAGGGTGCCAATAAGGGCGATTGGCAGAAGCAGTTAACGCAGTTTGAGGAAAAACTCGCCCAGCAGCAATCCACGTGGAGCGAGCAGCGGTCGGCGTGGAATCAGCAGCGCGAGGACCTCGAACGGCAACGGGAGGAGCTCCGCCAGAAATTCGAGCTTGCCCTCGAAGACGTGCAGCGGTTTCGTGGCCGCGTGGCCGAGCTGGAACAGGACCTTGCCCGCCGCCCGGAGGCGAACCAGGCCGATTCGGCCGAGCTCGTCGCGCTCCGCGCCGAGCGAGACGCGCTTTCCGAGCGGGTCGAGCAGCTCGAGCGTCAACCGGCCACCCAGGTCGACGCCAGCAGCGAGCAACAAATGGCCGACCTGCAACGGCGATTCGAGCTGGCCGTCGAGGATGTCCGCGAGCTGAAAAAGAAAAACGCCAAGCTCGAAGCGCAACGTGCCTCGGCGGGAAACCGACCGGTGGCCGCATCCGACGCCGGCGGAATGGACTGGGAATCGCAAAAACGGCGCTTGCTTGCCAGCTTGGAAGATACGGGCGAAGATCAGGAGAATCAGCTGCCCCCGAAAGACCGGAGGACGATCGAGAACACGATCGAAATGACGGATGTCATCGTCGCGGAGAAGGATCGCGAAATCGCGGAACTGAAAGAGCGGCTCACGTCGGGCGGCGACGCCACATCCGCCGCCGACGAAGAGCGTAACCAGAAGATCACCGAGCTCGTGGATGCCGACGAGGTGATTGTCCAACACCGCAAGCGCGTTGCGGACCTGGAACGCGAGATGGAAGAAAAGCTCCGCACGGCCGAGTTGGAGCTGTCGGTAGAACGGGCGAAAATGGCGCGGCAGAAGGCGGAGCTCGAGAACCTGCGGGCGGACCTCCACTCGCAGCGCAACGCCTACAACGAGCCCGGTGCCAACCCAGCCTCCGGCGTGCCACGCCGACGCTGGCTCTCGAAGCTCGGCCTCAGCGGCGAGGAGCAATAGTGCCCATTGTGGGAGGCGTCTCTGACGCCGATTTCTCGGCACATGTGTAGCGGGGGGGTGGCTGGGGCAACGCCCCAGAGTGACGACATTCGCTGGGGCGATGCCCCAGGCACCCGCGCCGTCCAGCGCGTGCGGTTTAGCTTACCGCACCGACTCCCCCTCCAGATGGTAGATCGCCAGATGCATTCCATCGGGTCCGATAATTTCTCGGATGTCGAACGTCCCCTCGACAGCGACGGGACGGATTGAAAACTCGGCCGTCTTTCCGCTTTGCATCTCCACGAGAATGCAATCGTACAGCGCGGCCCCCGGGCCGAAGCAGCACTCCTGGTTGTCGCGCACGAGCACGAACTGCTTGATCCCGCGCTTCTGCGGCGTTGGCAGGATGAAGCCGCGAATGCGAATCCGTTGGCCGGCCATCGCTTCAATCGACTGCGGCAACATCTTGCGGTGAAACGGCTCGCGCGGCGCGATCTCGAACCGCATGTCGTCGAACGTCTTGTCATACGGCTTATCGCCAACGCGGGACAATGCCACCGTTTTGGCGCCGGGCTGTAATTTCGGCCGCGGCTGCAGCGGCGAACTATTCGCGGCCGTATCGGCGGTCGTCGTCGATGATTTCACGGCCGATGCATTCGTCGACGCGCTGGATTCTCCCGAGTTGCAGCCGGCCCACCAGGTTACCGCCATTGCGACAAACAGGGCGGCTCCCAGAATCGAAGACCAGCGGGGGCGGCAATTGAGCATAAGAATCCGCGATGTGGTCTGCGATGGCTTTAGTTGGCGTAATCCGCCCGCAGAGAGAAAACGGGCGCCAGCGGCCCGCGAGCCGCGTTCCGTGGCTCCACTTTCAGCACGCCGCCCATGCGAAGGATGCCGTCCGAAAAGTCCAGCCGACGGGAGCCCGCCATTTCCACGAGCACTTGATCGTGGTACTTCACCGTGGAAAGGTCGCCGAAACAGCACTGGTTATTGTCGCGCACCAGCAGAAAGCGATCGATGCCCCGCGACACTTTGATCGAATCGGGCCGAATGTACCCCTTGATGAACACCTTTTTCCCATCCAGCGCCGCGATCTCCGGCGGCACGACCATCCCGCCGCGCTCCTGCAGCGCGTCCGGCTTCATGGCATTGAATGAAATCCGCGCATAGCCGTCTGGCACTTCGGTGGCATAAACGTAAGATCCATACGCCAAACCGCCCAACAAAAAGGTCAGCGAGAGAATCAATCCTGATGAGGCAAGCGGGCGACCCACATAATGATCAGGCTCACGGCGGATTTTCGTCAGTGACCAGACGCACAGACTCAATGCGGGAGCGTTGAGTAACGACACTCCGATGCAAGCTTCGGGCGAGCTGCCGGCTGCGATTATGGTGGATACCGAGGTGAAGGCCGCAAGCACAAATCCAATCACCGCGCCTGTATGTAGGGCGCGATATTGGAACGTCTCATCGCTATCAGCGACCGAATGAATATCTAGCGTTGCCGTGCTCATGCTTATCTGACCCTTAACTCTCGACTCTTGTCTCTTAGCTGCCTACACCGCACCCGCACGGAGGATCAACCAATAAACACCCATCAGCAGCACAGCGGCCGCCAACGGCACTCCCACCACGAGCAATCGATTCAACTCCGCCGGCACCGCTTCCGGCGAGGCCGCTTCAGACTTCGGCGAGCTCAGTCGAGTCGCGGCCGGGTTCACAGCGGTCGGTCTGACAGGCGCCTTTTGGGCCGTCTCGCGCGCCGCAGTCGCTGACGCTTGATCGCCCGCTTCGTAGGCCGCCGGGTCCGGCATATCGGCCGTATCTGTTTCCTCGTCCGCCGCCGACGCGGCAAAGCCCTCCGTTGCGTTCGACACTGCGCCTTCGGCCGGTCGAGTTGCGCCTGCCGCATCGCCGGCAGCTCGCGCTCGGCCCAACGCGCCGAACGCCATTAAATTGCGGGCTTGCTCGACCGTCTTGGGGTCAAGCTGCTCCAGCTCGGCCAATGCGGCCGCCGCCCGCGTCCCGACGTCGCCCGGCTGTTCGCTGGCGACCGTTAAATAGGTGACAATCGGCTGGCGCACGTAGCCTTTTTTGTCCGACGTTTTGAACATTTCCACCAGTCGATCGAGCACCGACCAGTCGTCCCACCGCGACAGGTCCAAAATCACCTGGTCGGCGAAGTCGGGGTTTTCGAGCAGCAGCCGCATCGAGGCCAATAGCCGCTCGCGCGGGAGGACGCCTGTTTCTTCGTCGCCATGAAACCGCAGCGCCATGATTGTGGAGTAAACGTAAGTGTATTCCGTGCTGGGATTCTTCAAAAACCGCTCATCGATGAGGTCCAATCCGTCGGGCCCGCGGAGCGTCAGGTAGCAGGCCACCAGCGCGTCGAGCCCCAGCTTTTTCCGCCGCTCATCCTGCTGCACCAATTCGATCCAGGCCGGCAATCCGATCGGTCCTCCGGCCGCCATGCCGCAGCTCACGAGCCGCTGCAGATGTGGCTCCATCGCTTCGAAGTCGGACACGATCATCGATTCCAACAGCGGCAGATCGTCCTTGCCGCCGCACGTGCTCAGCATGGTGAAATAAAGCCGCCGCCGGCTCGGGCTGATCTCGAGATCGGAGATCCACTTCACCAGCCGGTCATGATGCATCCGTGGGCCAAGCGCTTGCACTTCGGCATACGGGGCACGGGCGAATTCGTCGTAGGCGTCTTGAGCCAGCAAAGGATCCTCATGCTCAAGATAGTCTTGAAAGAACGCCAACCGATCGGCGCCCGTAGGCGCGGCACTTGGCAGCTTGCGAACGTAGTCCACCGCGGCCGGCGATAGCGGCAGCGGCGTGGTCCAATCCAGCTTGTCGCTGCCCAGACCCATGATCAGGAACACCCGCTCCCGGTCCGCTTCGCCGAAGTACACAGCTCTCACTTCCTTGGCGTCGGACAGTCTGTCTTGCCCCTTCAGCACCTCGACGATCTCGAAGGTAGCAGTGCCGCTGTCCGGATCGGTAGGCGGCAAGCCGCCCACTTCGTTGGTAACAGGCGGCGCTTCCTTGATCAGCTTGGCCAGCACAACGGCGTCGGCCGACTGGGTTTCCTCGCTGAGCGTTTGCGATTCAACGCTGCAGAACGGGCAAGCGGCGGCTTTCATGCCGCCGACGAGCAAAATCGCCACGGCCGCGAAGCGGCTCTGGAAAGGTGTGAAATTCATCTGCTTATTTTACCCTGCTTGAGTCGGCGAGGACACGCAGTTTCTTGTAGGACGGACAATCCTGCCCGTCGATTCGCGGAAGCCGGTCACGATTGTCCGTCCTACGGGTCACTCAATTCCGCTTCACCGGCTGCCGGCCAGCGCCTTCGCGACGTCCGTGCGGTAAGCCGCCACGGCCGGCAAAAGCCCTACCAATGAGGCCAAAACCAATAGGCCAGGAATCAGCACCAGCTCTTGCCAATGGAACTCGAACAGGCCGAGCGAGATGCCCGTCCGCTCAACCACGTACGGGCTTGCCAATCCGATGATGCCGTGCCCTAGCAAGATGCCGATCAGTCCGCCGCCTATCGCCAGCAGGATCGACTCGACGAGGATGATTGCCATCACGGCATTGCGGCTCGCCCCCAGCGCCCGCATCACCGCGATGTCGTGGCTCCGCTCGCTCATCGAATTGTAGATGCTTACCAGGATGCTGATTCCCGCCACGATGACAATCAAAATCGTCAGCACCAAGAGCACGACGCGCATCGGCCCGACGATTTGATTCATGAGCCGAGAGATGGCGCTGGCCGGCGCCACTACCTGCGCGATGGGATCGTTACCCTTGTTAATTACCGCCTCTAAAACGGTCGGCCCGAGCGGACTGTTGCACAAGACAAGGATCGACGACACCTCCCGCTGCTCGATCGGCAGCGGCTCGTGGGCGTGCTCATGGCCATCCTCGGCGGCATGCTCGTGTTCTTCCTCGCTGGGATGCTCGCCATGGTGCCCTTCTTCATCGTCGGGCGCGGAGGCGTGCCCCTCGAGCAGGTAAAAGCCTTCGATGTTGATGAATACGGCCCGGTCGTTCGCGGTGCCGGTCGGCTTCAAGATGCCGACGATCTTAAATCCCTCGTGCTTGTGCCCCTCAGCCCCAATTCCGTGAGTGGGATTGATTTCATCGCCGAGCTCTAGTCCGGTTTGCGCGGCGACGACCGAACCGACCACTGCTTCGAATGCGGCCTCGTGAAACTCTTCCTTGCTCAGGTCCGAGGCATTTTTGAGATTCCGCCCGCTCGGCTCGAACTCGTACGTCATCGGCGTGCCGTCGCGATAGCTGCCGTAATGGATCTTGTCGAACATGTCGGGCGTCGTGCCGACCACTCGGAAGAGCGCGCCGTCGGGTCCAACGTAGCTGTCGCCCAGGCACATCGGCACTGCGACCTCGGTCACGTCGGCAAACTCTCCGCCCGGGAGGAATTTCTGGTAATAGCTGTACGGAATCGGATACAACGCCCTGCCGACGTGGTAGACCGTGCTCATCACCAGCTGCAGCTCGCCGCCCTTGCCGCCGACAATCACGTGATAGCCCTGCGCGTTCTGCTCGAACTGCTGCACCGCGACGCCATAGGTCACGATGACCGCGATCATCACCGCCACGCCGAGCGCCATCGATAGCGCCGTCAGCGACGACGCCAGCGCCCGCTGCTCGATGTTCCGCCAGGCAATCTTCCAAAACGACATAGTTGCTTCTCGATTCGCGCCGATCCCGCGCTTGCGGTTTAACTCACCGCTGCCACGACGCGGTTCAACTCTTCCAAATGCTCGACGCGCTCAAATTGCCCGGAAACTTCTTCCGAATGCGTCACTAGCAGCATGGCGACGTCCTCCTCGCGACAAACCTCCCGCAATAGATCGATCACCTGCTGCTGATGGGCGGGGTCGATGTTTGCCGTCGGCTCGTCGGCCAAGAGTAATCCTGGCCGATTTACCAGCGCGCGGGCGACTGCCACCCGCTGCTGTTCGCCGACCGACAAGGCGGCCGGCTTATGCGTAAGCCGCTGGCCCAGCCCAACCCGTCTGAGCAACTCCGTAGCACGACCCGCATCGTGCGGTTGCCCCGTAAACGTCATCCCCAATAAAACGTTTTCCAAGGCCGTGAACCCGGCCAGCAAATTGAACGTCTGGAACACGAATCCGATGTGCCGGGCGCGAAACCGGTCTCGCACGGCCTCGGGAAGCCGCGTCACGTCCACGCCGTTGACCAGGATCCGACCTTCATCCACCGTCGCCAGCCCGGCAATGACGTTTAGTAGCGTCGTTTTGCCCCCGCCGCTCCGCCCTCGGATGACGGCCTGCTCCCCGGCTGCTAGCGCCAATAACGGAACATCCAGAATCGGCAGCCGCTCGCCGCTGGGTTCCCGATACGATTTCTTAACGTTCTCGACCAGCAGCATGGCAATCAACTACCCGCGAGGCGCACCGCAAAGCGTTTCAATTTAACGCTTTGCGACACACGAGCAAAGACGCAATACGGCTCGCAAATCCGGCGGACCGCTTGCGGTTTAACTCCCTCCGCTACGCAAGCACGGCAAAACCAGTTCATCTTCTCTCCGCCGGAGCGCTTCCTGGCAACTTCTACAATGGGCCATGGAAGGATTTACACGCAGAACCGACTGCCAGTACCCCAGCCGGCCTGTCCGCCGCAAATCGTCCTTGCGCGCAACGGTGGGCGAGCGAATCACTTGCGCACAAAAAACTAAACTTGCCGGCCATGCCGGCCAGGTGTGGCACGGCCTGTGCTCTATTCGCGGTTCGGTAGAAGAGTGGGACGCACAGCCGGGCAATCGCGGGCGGGTGCATCAGACCGCGACGGCATCCGGACGGCGTCCAGCAGATGAGTTCCCGCGTAGTTTCTTTTTTTGGCCGCCCGGAAGCGGCCGCAACATCTCCCCGCCAAAAGGGCCGACGAGGATTCCCGCACCTCGTCGGCCCTTCTTTTTGCGCCCACTTCCGCCGCCTGCGGTAGAATATGCCAGCGATAGCCGCGACGTGCTAGCGGAGCGTGTCCGCCGCACCTTATCGAGAACGCCCATGTCCGAACACCTCGCCACCATCCGCTGGCAGCGCGGCGACGCCGACTTCCTGCGTGGCAAGTATTCCCGCATCCACACCTGGACATTCGACGGCGGCGTCACGATCGAAGCCTCCGCCTCGCCCACGGTCGTGCCGGCAGCCTACACCAGCGCAACCGCCGTTGATCCCGAGGAGGCGTTCATCGCCTCGCTCTCCAGTTGCCACATGCTGACCTTCCTCTACGTCGCCTACAAACAGCGCTTTCAGGTGGATAGCTACGAAGATACGGCCGTCGGCGTGATGACTAAAGGCACCAATGGCGTACCTTGGGTCAGCACCGTGACGCTCCATCCGAGAATCGTCTACGGCGGCGACAAGCGGCCCACCGCCGACGAAGAGCATCAGCTTCACCATAACGCTCACGAAAATTGCTTCATTGCTAACTCGGTGAAGACCGACGTCAAAGTCGAACCACGCGAATAGCGGTCGATTCATAACGGATTCGATTATTGATTGAGCCATTCTCCTCTCCGAATGCTTCCGCCGCGATGCCGTTGCCGAGCCATCCAGCCCGCCAGGCTGCGCTCCATTGGCTGATGGGCCGGATCAATTACGAGCGGACCGCCTTGATTGCGTATCAAGAGCGGCAGCTCAAGCTCGACCGCATGCGGCAGCTCCTCACGCGGCTCGGCCAGCCCGACGCAGGAATGAAAATCGTCCACGTCGCTGGCACAAAGGGCAAAGGCTCAACCGCCGCCATGATCGCGGGCATGTTGACGGCCGCCGGCTACCGCACCGGGCTGTTCAGCTCGCCCCACCTGGAGCGAATCGAAGAGCGATTTGCCGTCGACGGCCAGCCCTGCACCGCCGACGAGCTGGTCGCGCTCGTCAACCGCTTGCGACCCGTTGCCCATGCGATGGACGAAGAAGCGGCGGCCGATGGCGATCCAACGGCGGGCCCCACCTACTTCGATGTCACTACCGCCATGGCCCTGCTGCATTTTGTCGAGCGCGAAGTCGATGCGGCCGTGCTGGAAGTCGGCCTCGGCGGCCGGCTCGATTCGACCAACGTCTGCCTGCCAGCCGTCAGCGTCATCACCTCGATCAGCTTTGACCACATGAAGCAGCTTGGTAACACGCTGGCGGCCATTGCGCGTGAAAAGGCCGGCATCATCAAGCCCGGCGTGCCGGTGGTTTGCGGGGTTACCGAGCCCGAGCCGCAAGCCGTAATTGCCGAGGTGGCCCGCGACCACGGCTGCCGGCTGATCCAGCTCGGCACTGACTTCGGTTTCACCTACCGCGCTCCTCAATCCGCAATCCGCGGCTCGGCTGAGCTCGCCGAAGTCAATCCGCAATCCGAAATCGGAACGATTGATTTCTCCTACACCATTCCCGGCCAGGAATTCCGATTGGACCACGTGCCCCTGGCGATGCGCGGTTCCCACCAGGCAGCCAACGCCGCCGTCGCACTCGCGGCCATCGCCGAATTGCGGCACCAAAGCTGGTGCGTTTCCTCCGACGCCATGCGGTTGGGCCTTTCCCTTGCCGCCCTGCCTGGCCGCATTGAAATCGTGGCCGGCGAGCCGGAGGTCGTTCTCGACACGGCTCACAACCCGGCCTCGGCTCGCGCGCTGGTCGAAGCGCTGGCCGAATTGCCCCAAGCGTACCGCCGGTCGCTCGTTTTATCGATCAGCCACGACAAGGACGTTCGCGCCATTGTCCACGAGCTCGCGCCGCACTTCGACCGATTCGTCGTCACACAATACCAGGAGAATCCTCGCGCAGTCGCAGCGGACAAGCTCGCCGCGATTCTCCTCGATGTCATTGGCCACGCGTCCGAAATCGCCGTCTGCCAGACACCCTACGAGGCATGGTCCTATATTCGACGAACGGCCGTGCCGGACGAGCGCGTCTGCATCGCGGGCTCATTCTACCTGGCCGCCGAGATGCGCCAGCTCGTGCTGGCCTCGGCGCCGTCGACGCCCATCGGCCGGTAGTGCCGCACGTGTGATTGCAGGCGGCGCTCGTGGCGAACTTCATCCTGCAAATTCTTGATCAGCTGGGCCACGTACGGATCGGCCCACGGCAACAAATCCCGCGCCATTGCGCCTCGCGACGGGTAGCAATCCGCCGAAACAGGCACGGCAACGACCGAACAACGAATGCGATTCCGAGCGACCATGATTAGACCCCCTGCTCTGAGGAGCGATGAGATTCAGGACAAGGAAGCGCGGGCAACCATTCCCGACGCCATTCCCGGCTTGACGAGGTCGGCTCGCGACGAGCCGTAAGAGTCCTCGGAATTCCGGCATGGGACGCTGCATCCTTCACAGCGAGCCACGGTGGCAATGCAAATGCACACCCCGTGCCAATCGGTGGAAGGATCACCAGGCATGCCTGACGAGACTGCGCAAGTCGTTTCTCGGCAAGGGGTTTAGATATCCACCTACACCGCCGCGGAAGCTGCATGAGCACTGGGCCCGGGTAATAACTACGCGGCGGATTGCAACAGAAGGTACGGAGACCACGCACTAACGCGTGCGGTCGTCCAATTTACCGCGCAGATAATTTACCGCGATTTGCAGCTGCTCGTCGACCAACCCCGCGTCGGCCGGCCGCTCGGCGTCTTCCGCGGTCCCGCCGCCCGGACGCAGCCCAAACATATCGCGGCTGGCGCGGTACTCGCGATACGCCGCGTACTCCTCCGGCGAAAGCTTGCGTTCAAATCCGGCGTCGGGCACGACACCCCACGTGTCGTTCTCCGCGCCGTCGGCAATGCGATGGATCCGCGCGCCGCTGGGCCGCCAAAAGCTGGCCCATGTCAACTTCAGCAAGCTTCTCCCCGATTCCAGCGGCACAAGCTGCTGCACCGTGCCCTTACCGTAACTTCGCTCACCGGCCACGATCGCCCGCTGATGATCTTGCAGACACGCAGCCACAATCTCCGCCGCGCTCGCGCTATTCTGGTTCACCACGACCGCCACCGGCAAATCGAGATAGCGCCCATCCAGACGCGTCGCATAACGCCGACGGAGCGATTGGTCGCGACCGCGGGTTTCCACAATCGTTTTCCCGGCCGGCAGCAACATTTCGCACACTGCCACGGCCGCGTCCAGTGCGCCCCCGGCGTTGTCGCGGACGTCAAGCACCACGGCAGCGGCGCCATTCGCCGTCACTTTTTCGACAACGCTCGCCAGCTCCATCGCGGTGCGGTCGCCGAACGACGCGATCCGGATATGGGCAATGCGCTGCTCGTCCGCCAGCCGAAACTCCCACCCACCGTCGTGGCGTCGCCGATCGCCAAGAATCGATTCGATGTTGATCACCTCGCGGACAAGCTCGACCGGCAGCGGTTCCGCCGCGTGCTCGTGCTGGATGGAAAGTCGCACCTTGGTGCCGGGCTCGCCGCGCATGAGACGCAGCACCTCGCCCATGTTCATGCCCTCCGTCGGCCGATCGTCAATCGCCAGGATCCGGTCGCCGGGCAACAGGTTTGCGCGGGCCGCGGGCGTGCCCGGCTCCGGCGGGCCTACGATCACCAATCGCGACGGTTCGCCCTCGAAGCCGATCCGCACGCCAATCCCGCCGAACTGCTGGCGAATGTCGGTGCGCAGCGGATCGGCTTCCTCCTCCGGAATAAACTGAGAATGCTCGTCGCCGTGTCGGCGCAGCACGCCCACCATGCCCTCCATGGCGCCGCTGAACAATTCGCCGTTGGGCACCCGCTCCAGTGATCCCTCCTCGACGGCGGCCAGCCCGTCGGCCAAGTAGCGGGCATACGGGTTCTGCTCGCCGCGCACATAGCAGGCGTACGAAACAACCGTGGCCAGCAGCAGGATCGACAGATTGCGTTGCGGCATGAACGGGTCTTTCGCGCAGGTGTGCCACTGCTTGCGGCGCACCCAAAAGCGCTGTTCTTGCACCGGCACTACCGCGCCATTAGATGCCTGCCACCGGCGCGAAGCAAGCAGTGAGAAGCCTGAGTAACGCCGTCAGAGCGGCGCGGAGCCAGGCCGTGGCGATGACCCGCGTTACCAATACCCTTCAAACCCGAACGAAGCGCCGTGGTAGAACGGGTCTTGCGTCGTGTTGAGGTAGGCGAATTCGGGGATGAACGTCGCCTGATTGGGTGCCAGAGCCTGCGACGTGAGGTACATCATCTCGTACGCCGCCCGCAGCGAGAAATTCGGCGTCAGATTCCAACGCGCCAGGAGCTTCGCTTCGCCGATAAACGACAGTTCGTCTTCCCTGAATCGGAGATCGTGCTCGAACGTGTCGACCATCGTCAAATCCAAGGTGTTGCGGCCCAGCGCGTCGTTCATGAAAACGCCACCCTTGGTCTGTACGCCCAGGCTCCACCGCGACGTTTCGTACGTCAGGCCGGTGCCCAGCTGGAACCCGAACATGTCGTTATCGGTGCGGATCAAATACGTGCCGTTATTGCCAAGCTGGGTGGTTGTGCCAATCCGGATGTCCTCGGCCCGCCAATCCAGAAGATCGCGCGCCTCCACCATGCGAAGCCCGACCAGATACTCGCGCACAAAGCCCGAGTTGGTCGCCCGATGCCAGTGGCCGTTGGCGTCCATAATCATGCGATCGCGCCGCAGCCGCTGCCTGACTCGATAGTTTCCTTCGAAGCTGCTGTAATGGCTGCTGTACTCCACGGTCTGTCGAGTCGACTGGTCGAAGGGGCCGGTTCCTTGGGTGCCGTCAATATAGAACGGCACGAACAGCCCGAAGTTTGTGGGCGACGAAATGATGCGATTTTGATGCCAGTCGCCGCCGGCGAACGCCGTGAACTCGGCAGTATGGTCTCGGTTCATCGAGTCGCGGAACAGGAAGTGGCCGAGCGTGGCGCGGACGGACGCATCTTGCCCCGGATGCGCACCGCTAACGATCAGCACCCGGTTCGTGTTCAAGTCAACTATCTGATTAAAGAAAAAAGTTGTATCTTCAACGTCCTGATCCGCGGCCGCGAAAAGCTTGTCGTCGCGGTTCCAAAGGCGATTCCAAACGACCGCTTCCGCCTCGGCATACCAAAACCCGCGGCGCAGCCATGTGCTGGTGCTTTCGATCTCTGCCGTCGGGCCATGCCAGTAGTCGTGCAGCCCGGGGGCACAATCCTCGCAATCTGGCTGATATCCGTCGAATGGCTCATGATAATCGCCGGACGGATCTACGAGCACGCTCTGGCCACGATCGCCAGGCGGCGCAAGGGCTGGCAACCCTTCGGTATCCAGCGATGGGAGCGACAGGTCGGGCGGCGTGGCGTCGTCCCAGTCGGATGGCAGTTCTTGCGCTCGCGCCCCGCCAGCCCACAATGCCGCCGTCATGATCAGCCCGATCAACCGGGTCGAGTTGGTCATGGATACGGTCTCCCCAACGCCATCTACAAGGCCCAATTCACAATCCGAGCCGGCATAGCGACTCCTGGGAATCGTTAATCGGCCTTCGGCAATCGTCAGTGCAGCAATAACCGTCAAAATCAGAAGAATTGCTACTGTCACCGTTTTCGGCAAACTCCGCCCATCTTCTCGACGATGCGCATCTTCAGCAGCGCCACAGTCCATGTTCGCGCTGTACGAACCGTCCGCTATGATGACTGCCGCTGGAATCACGGGGGCATCGTCGGGTATAGGAGGCTAGCAATGGCATCACCCATCCAGTCGCTCATTGGCACCGGCACGAAGCTCTGGCTCGACTCGGTGGACCCCGATTTCGTCCGGGCCAATCGCACGCTCGGCGCCACTGGGGCCACCTCGAACCCGATCATCATTTCCGACCTCGTGAAGTCCGGTCGCTACGACCGCGAGCTCCACAAACTGCTGGTCGAAAGCGACGAAAGCGAGGAGGATGCAGCCTGGCAATTGACCGACCGCATCGTCCGTGCAGCACAGGAAGTTTTCCTCCCGGTTTGGAAATCCACTTGCGGCGACGACGGCTATGTCAGCTTTGAGCTCGATCCACTGCTAGAAGACCCGGCCTGTCCCTTGTCGCATGACGAGCGCGTGGAGCGCTACGTCGAGCTGGGCCGGCAATGGTCGGCCGGTCATCAAAATCGCATGATCAAGGTTCCCGCCACCCCGGCGGGACTAGACGCGCTCGAAGAGCTCGCAGCCGCGGGCGTCACCCTGAACGTCACGCTGATTTTCACGCTGAGGCAGTACGAAGCCGCGCGCGACGCCATTTGGCGCGGCGCCCAACGCCGCTCAACGCTCGAACGCTTCAAAAGCGTGTACAGCATTTTCATTTCGCGAGTGGACGTCTATACCGAGAAGCACGTGCCCTCGTTGTCGCCGGCCGCTCAGGGACAGGTCGGCATCGTCGGCGCCAAGCGCCTGTGGACGGCAAACCAGAAGTTTTGGGCCACGCGCGCCACCCCGCTGCGCCAGGAAATTGTCTTTGCCAGCACGGGAACGAAGAAGCCGAACGATCCGCCCTGGAAATACGTCGTCGCGCTCGCCGGCAGCGACATCCAGACGAACCCACCGGCCACCAACGACGCGGTTGCCGCCAGCGGCCTGACGTTTCGGCGGACCGTCGATGAAATGCCGCCCGCCGAAGTGCTCGCGGAAATCGACGCCAAAGTCGACATCAAAAAGCTGGAAGACTACTTGATGCGCGAGGGCGTCGTAAAATTCGCGGACCCCCAAAAATCTCTGCTCGCCCTGCTGCGCGACAAGCGCAACTCGCTGGCCACCCAGCGTGTCTGACAATCGCCGCGGCACAAAGCGGGTCGCCAGCCGGCCGCATCTGTGTTAGGATCAGCTTTCCGCGCAACGACCATGCGGCATCCTCGAGTGACCGCCAAATTCGCCGCTTGCCGTTCGGCCCCGAGCTCCCTTCGGGTCTGAGCCTCAGGGTCGAAGACACGGCCGAGGGGCGGTTTAGCTCACCATCAGGGTACCCTTGGAACAATCTCACAGCAAAACTGGATTACGCATCAGATCATTTGGATAATTCATCATGTCGGTCGATCCTTATGCCTTGTGCCCCTGTGGCAGCGGCAAGAAGCTGAAGTTCTGCTGCTCCGATCTGGTCGGTGAAATCGAAAAAATACACCGTATGATCGAGGGCGAGCAGCCACGGGCCGCGCTCCGCCACGTCGAGCAGACATTAGCCACCCATCCCGACCGCGCTTCACTGTTGGATCTCAAGGCTTCGCTCGAGCTGTCGCTCGGTGAGACCGCAGCGGCTGGCCAGACCATCGAGAAGTTTGTCAGCGGGCATCGCGAGAGTCCCACGGCGCACGCCTGTGAAGCGTTATGGTGGACCGAATCGGGCGACTCACGAAAAGCCGTCGCGGCGTTGCAGCGCGCCTTGGCACTGGTCGAGCGCGACATGCCGCTGCGCGTGTACGAGGCGATGGGCGCCGTGGGCGGGGCCCTCTTGGAGGCCGGCCATATTCTGGCGGCCCAGGCCCATCTGTGGCTGCATGCCGCGCTGGCCCCCAGGGAGGACACCCGCTCCCGCGAAGTGCTGGCCGCGCTGCACCATTACTCCGGCCTGCCTCTTTTATTACGCGACCAGCTCCGCTTTCGCCCCTGGTCCGATGACGCACCTTGGAAAGCCGAAGCCGAACAGGCCACGCAGCTCGCCGACCACGGAAAGTGGCAGCAGGCCGTCGAAATGATCGATCGCCTGGGGCAGCAGTATGGGGCCGATCCAACGCTTGTCTTCAATCGGGCCCTGTTGGGCGGTTGGCTGGCCGATGACCGCGCACTCGTCGCCGGCCTGCACGCTTACGCCCAGCTCGAGGTGCCCTGGGATGATGCGGTCGAAGCCGAGGCAATCGCGCAACTGCTCGATGCGGATCAAAAGGAAGAACGCCTCGATTCAATCGTCCAAACGTATGCGATTCATGATTTGGACGCCTTGGTGCCTAAGTTTGCTTCCGATCGCCGCGTGCAGGCGTTCGACATGGACCCGGCCACCTTCGCGCACAGCGATCAGCCTCGCCCACGCCATACGTACGTCGTGCTTGACCGGCCCATGCCGGAATCCGGTGCGGGCCTCACGCGCGAAGACGTTCCGCGGTTGGCCGGCGTGCTAGCCCTCTACGGCCGGCAAACCGATCGACCGGAGCGGCTGGAACTGACGGTGGACCGCGGACCATTATTCGACATGACCGTCCGTGCCGTGAAAGAAATCGCCGGCGTTGCCGTCGGTGACATGACCGACGAACGAGTGATTGGCTCGGTCTCACCCACCGATCAGGCCCTCAACTGGCGTTGGCAGCTTCCCCGCGACACGCCACCGGAAGTCCGCCGCCGGCTGACGGCCGACGAGCGCCGCGCGGCGATTACCGAGCGCTGGCCCGAAATGCCCAAGTCAGCCCTGAGCGGCAAATCGCCGCGCCAGGCCGCGCGTGATCCGCAGCTCCGCGTGCCGTTGATGGCCGCCATCCTCATCCTGGAACAGGGCAGCAACACCGATCGCGATGCCGACGCGATCGCCCAACTCCGCCGCGACCTCGGCCTGCCGCTGCCGGAGCCTATCGAACCGGCCGATCAGTCGGCCGCTAGCCTGCCGCTCGTGCGGGTTCCGCGACTGAACATCGACGCCCTCTCCGACAACGACCTGGTGCTCCTCTACGGGCGAGCGGTCTTGGTGGGCGCCAACGCGGCCATAGTGGTATTGGCACGCGAGGCGATCCGCCGGCCTTCGCTCGCCGCGCGCATTCCCCCGGCCGATGCCTATCGCCGGCTGGTCGCGGCCGAGACGCATCCGGACCGCGCGCTGGCGCTCATCGACGAAGCCCGCGAGGGCAGCCGATCGGCTGGTGAATCCACCGCCGCGTGGGATTTGGCCGAGTTGGAGCTACACATCCGCAGCGGAAATGTTGACGAGGCGAAACTGGCTCTCGCGCAAATCGAGCGCGACCATCGCGACGACCCGGACGTAGCCGCGGGTCTGTACCGGTTGCTCTACGAAACAGGCGTTATCCCTGACGAGTTGCCCGCGCACGGACCATCCTTCGAGGAGCTGCCGGCGGAAGCCGTTGCGAGTGAGCCGGAGCCCGCCGCCAGCCGGATTTGGACGCCGGACAGCGAACGCCCCTCGGGCGGCAAATCGCCTCTCTGGACGCCGTCGTAGCCGGCGAGCATTCCCAGTGACACCCAGCGCTAGTGACGACGAACGCTACATGGATCGGGCACTGGCGTTGGCGGCCCAGGGTCTGGGATTCGTCGAGCCGAACCCGATGGTCGGCTGCGTCTTTGTCCGCGATGGCCAAATCGTCGGCGAAGGTTTTCACGAACGATTCGGCGGGCCGCACGCCGAGGTCATCGCGCTGGCAGCCGCCGGCGATCGAGCGGCTGCAGCAACCGCGTACGTTACGCTCGAACCATGTTGCCACCACGGCAAGACGCCGCCCTGCACGCAGGCGCTCGTCCGCGCCGGCGTCGCGCGTGTTGTGATGGCCGTCGAGGACCCCTTTCCCGAGGTTGCTGGCCGCGGGATCGCCGAACTCCGCGCAGCGGGCATTCAGTGCGATCTCGGCGTCCGAGCCGCTGACGCAAACTGGTTGTTGGCTCCCTATCGCAAACTTGTCACCACCGGCCGGCCTTGGGTCATCGCCAAGTGGGCAATGACCCTCGACGGCAAGCTCGCCACTCGCACCGGCGACAGCCAATGGATCTCCAGCGAAGCATCTCGGGCCGTCGTCCATCAACTGCGCGGGCGCGTCGATGCCGTGATGATCGGCAGCGGCACGGCTCGGCTCGATAACCCGTTGCTTACCGCCCGGCCGATCGATCGTACCGAGCTCAAGCGCATCGCCACGCGAATTGTCGTGGATTCAGCGGGCTCGCTCGCGCTCGAGAGCCGACTCGTGCAAACCGCCGCCGACGTGCCGGTGCTGGTCGCCGCGAGCGACCGTGCGCCGACCGAAGCAGGCAATCGTCTGACCGGTTCGGGCGTCGAAGTCGTTCCATGCGCGGGATCAACGCACCAAGAGCGCGTCGACGCGCTTCTCGCCGAGCTTGGCCGCCGGCGAATGACCAACGTGCTGGTGGAAGGCGGCAGCCGCCTGCTCGGCACGCTGTTCGACATGCGTGCGATCGACGAAGTGCACGTTTTCACCGCCCCCAAACTGGCCGGCGGCGAAGCCGCGCCAAGTCCGCTCGCCGGCGCCGGCGTCAACCGCCTCGCCGACGCGCTGCGCCTCGCCGACATCACCATCGAAGAACTCGACGGCGACGTCTACATCCACGGCCGCGTGGCGACGGCTTAACTTTCCACCAGCTCCACCGCCGCCCAGCACGTCGGGTCTTCATCGAACGGAAAACCCGGACCCGTGGCGAACGTTTGCATCCCGAGCTGGCGGTCGTACACCGCATAAGTGAAGCCAACCTGGCGATGCTGCTGCGGGTCGTAGCCACCGAGCGCTGCGGCCGGCATGAACGCGGCCAGCCAGTACCCCGATTTCATCACCTTGCTCGCGACTTGCAGCTCGCGCGGCCGGATCGGCCGGGCGTTCTCGCGGGCCCGGTTGATGAGCAGCTGGTCGGCCACCGGTTCTTGCTGCCCGTGCCCGCCACCCGCCGGCAGAAATGCAAAGCGATGGCAATATCGGCTCGCGCGGTGGATGTTCAGCGTAGCCCGCGTATCGATCCACACCTGCAGACCGTCGCTGTCTTCGAGCCGCCCTTCACGGCACCAGGGCGGCTGTTTTTTGCCATCCACGCGGACATTCAACAACAAACCCTCCGGGCTCCAGGCCATTCGCATATCGGCGAACGACGGCTCACGGTCGCTCGTGCCCGAGTCCAGCTCTGCCAGGTTCACCAGCCGATACGATTCATCCAGCTCCACGCCGCCCGCTTTCCAGATTGGATCGCGGCGCAGCACGGGCACGGCAAAGCGGAACAAAAACCGCGGACTAATCAGTACGTTCGCGTTCGCTTCATTCGCCATAAAACACTACGAGCCTGTCTCGGAACCCTCTCCCGGAGGGAGAGGGAGTTTCACGCCACAGTCGCCCTGCGCAGCGATTCCAAATGAATCCTCAAAAACGATGATACGTTTTCGCCATGCAACTCATCGCTCGTGACAAATCGCATTTTGACCTGGTCGCGGTCCTCGCCGTCGATTGCCAACTCGCGCGCCGCCCCGAGCTCAGCCAGGCTGCCCAATTGGAACGCCCCCTTCGGCCCATTAAGGACCAGGTCAACGCCCGCCAGTCGCTTGGTGAACACGGTGGCCCACGGCTTACGCACGCCGGGCACCATCAGGTACACGACATTCTGGTTGTTCCACAAAAACTGGCCGTCGGGCACCGCGTCGACCAGCATCTCTAACACCTCTTCGAGCACATCGGGTTTCCAGGCCGTCTTTTTGCCCGGCGGAAAGCCCTTGCGCGACAGGTGCCATTTCTGCCCCAACACTTTCCACGGCATGACATCCTCGGGCTTCGTGCCGAGGCGTTCGGCAAACTTCTGGAAGCCCGCCACAGAGCGTTCCAGAAAAGCCCAGAACGCCGGCGTGTCGATTTCCTGCCACGAATGGGCGTCGATCTGCACTTCCTGCCACGGCCCGCGCAGATTCTTGCACTTCACCCGCGGCCCGCGGCCATACGCCTCGATCTCATCCAGATCGTTGAGCGGCTTGAGTCCCAAGTCGGCCACCAGCTTGTCTCGCTCGAACGTTCGCTTCGCCGTGCGGAACTTTAATTTCACGAGCCATCGCTCGCCGGTAATCGCATGGAAGAACCAACCATCCGATTTTTTCGCCGCCGTGATCTCGACCACTGAGCGGTTGTTCCAGTTCGTCGGCGCAAATTCCCCGAGCTCGTGAATCCGTCGCTCGACCGCGTCCAGCACACGCCCCTCCCACTGACATGCACGACCATCGCGAGCCACGCGATCCCGCGTATGCCATCCGCGGCCGTCCACCTCCCACGGCATCCGCGCATCGCGGCCGACTTCTTCGATCTCCAGATCACGATTTGGCCGCGCCGAACCCGCCGCCGGGTCATACGCCCTGCGCCCCACAAACGGCCCCGCGGCAAGCACCGGTGCAAGCGCCACGGCGGTATGCGAAAGAAGTGGGGAGTGGGGAGTGGGGAGTGGGGAACTCGAACTCTTCGTTTTTTTACTCTTCCTTCCACACTCTGCACTCCCCACTCCCCACTCGACAATCTGCTCCGGCGTCCCCGCCGCCACGACGTACCCGCCATCCGCCCCCGCCTCCGGCCCCAGGTCGATCACCCAATCCGCCGTTTTGATCACGTCGAGGTTGTGCTCGATGACCACGACCGTGTTGCCTTGATCCACGAGCCGATTCAACACGTCGAGCAGCTTTGCGAGGTCGTCGAAATGCAGGCCGGTCGTGGGCTCGTCGAGCAAGTACAGCGTCTGGCCGGTGTCGGGCCGCGCCAGCTCGGCCGCCAGCTTGACGCGCTGCGCCTCGCCGCCGGAGAGCGTCGGCGCACTTTGGCCCAGCGTCAGGTAATCGAGCCCCACGTCGCACAGCGTTTGCAGAATGCGGCGAATCTTCGGGATGTTGGCGAACAACTCCACCGCCTTGCCGCACGACAACGCCAGCACGTCGGCGATCGTCCTGCCGTGGAACCGCACTTGAAGCACGTCCGGATTGTACCGCTGTCCGCGGCACTCATCGCATTCGACCCACACGTCCGGCAGAAAGTGCATCTGAATGCACTTCTGGCCATTCCCCTCGCACGCTTCGCACCGCCCTCCCGCCACATTGAAGCTGAACCACCGCGGGCTGTATCCACGCAGTTTCGATTCCGGAAGCTGTGCGAACAGTTGCCGAATGAGATCGAATACACCGGTGTACGTGGCCGGATTCGACGTCGGCGTATTGCCGAGCGGCTGCTGGTCGACGCGGATCACCTTATTGATATGTTCAATTCCGCGAATGGCTTCATGCGCGCCGGGCACCGTGCTCGCGCGGTGCAGCGTGCGAGCAAGCTGGTTGTAGAGAATGTCCTCCACCAATGAGCTCTTCCCGCTGCCGCTCACGCCGGTGACCGCGGTGAGCGTGCCGAGCGGAATCGCAACGTCGATGTTTTTGAGATTGTTATGCCGCGCGCCAATGATTTCTAAGGATGCAGGATGCGGGATGCGGGGGGCAGGGTTCCCATTGGCAGATGCTTTCTTTTGCTTCTTCCCCTGCATCCCGCATCCTGCATCCTGCCCCCTCCTATTCACCGGTACCCCGATCGCTTTCTTGCCGCTCAAATACGGTCCCGTAACGCTGTTCTTCTCCCGCGCGATCTGCTGCGGCGTGCCGGAGGCGACCACCTGACCGCCCAATCGGCCCGCGCCGGGGCCGAAATCGAACAGCCCATCCGCACTGCCCACCACTTCGCGATCGTGCTCCACCACGATCAGCGTGTTGCCCAAGTCGCGCAGCTTATGCAGCGCCGCCACAAGCCGGGCGTTGTCGCGCGGGTGCAGCCCGATGGTCGGCTCATCGAGCACGTACAGCACGCCGCACAGCCCGCTGCCCACCTGGCTGGCCAGCCGGATCCGCTGCGCCTCGCCGCCGGAGAGCGTGGGCGCGGCCCGACCGAGCGTCAAATAATTCAAGCCGACGTCGACCAAAAACGTCAGCCGATTCTCGATCTCGCGGATCAATTCGCCCGCCACCTTCTTCTCGTTCGCCGCCAGCCGCCACTTCTTGATCTGCGCGAGCAATTCGCCCAGCGGCGTGCGACCAATCTGGTCGAGCGTCCGATGACGAAAACGCACGGCCGCCGCATCATCCCGCAGCCGGCTGCCGCCACACTCGCTGCAATCAATCTCGCCGACAAACTGCTCCAACAACCCCCGCAACCGCGGCGAAAGTTTCGAGGCCTCCTCCAGCGCCGGATACAACCCCTTGAATTGGAAACGAAACAGCGGCCGCACCTTATCACGCTCCGCCTTCTGCCCTCCCCCTTCCCCCTTCCCCCCTACATCAATCCACTCTTCCCCCGTCCCAAACATCACCATCCGCCTCTGCCGCGGCGAGAGATCGTTATACGGCACGTCGATCGGTACACCGGTGTGCGACGACAGCGCCATGAGCATATGCTGCGAGATGGGCAAGCTGACATCCGGCCACACCAGCAACGCCCCCTTCGCCAGCGTCAACCCCGGATCGCGCAACAGCGCCGCCGGATTCGCCCCGACCTGCGTGCCCAACCCTTCGCAGGCCGGGCACCAGCCGAGCGCACTGTTGAACGAAAAATTGTGCGGGCTGAGCGTATCGAAGCTCCGGCCGCACCGCTCGCAGGATAGATGCTGGCTGTGCACTCGCACCGGCCAGCGCGACTCCGGCACATCGTCCGCCGCATGGGCTACGTGCACCACGCCCTTGCCGAGCGCCAGCGCATTCTCGATGCTGCCGGCAATCCGCGAGCGCTGTTCGGCCCGCGCGATGATCCGGTCAATGACCACTTCCACCGCGTGCTTGCGTCGCCGGTCGATGGTCGGTGTCTTGTCGAGTGTGTACGTTTCGCCGTCGATCCGCACGCGCACGTAACCCGCTCCACGGAGCGACTCCCACAGCGCCTCGTATTGCTCGCCGACTTGCACCTCCACCGGCGCCATGATGTAAAGCTTCGTGCCGGCCCGTTCCTCCAGCAGCTTATCGACGATCTGATCCGAGGTTTGCGTGCCGATCTCTACGTCGCACTCGGGGCAATACGGCTGGCCCAGCCGCGCTAACATGATGCGGAAATAATCGTAAATCTCCGTCACCGTGCCGACGGTGGACCGCGGCGTATGGCCCATGTTCCGCTGCTCGATCGCGATCGCCGGCGACAGCCCGTCGATGTGATCGACTTGGGGCTTCTGCATTTGCCCGACAAACTGCCGCGCGTACGAACTAAGGCTCTCGACATACCGCCGCTGGCCTTCGGCGTAAATCGTGTCCATCGCCAGCGACGTCTTGCCCGACCCGCTGGGCCCGCAAAACACCGTCATCTGATCGCGCGGGATTTTCAGGTCGAGGTCGCGCAAATTATGCTGCCGCGCCCCCCGCACGCAGATATGCGTCGCCTCGCGCGCTTTCCCATTGGTTTTCGCTTTGACATTCCCGGCCGCCTGGTTTGTCGCTCGCCGTTCGGCCCCGAGCTCACGGTCGAGGGGCGTCTTCGCGCGCATTCCCAACACCGGCGCGAGCGCCCGACCCGTATACGAATCGGCGTTCCGCGCCACCTCCTCCGGCGTGCCGCACGCCACAATCCGCCCGCCCGCACCCCCGCCTTCGGGCCCGATATCGATGATCCAATCCGCCGTCTTCACCACGTCGAGGTTGTGCTCCACGACGAGCACCGTGTTGCCCGCCTCCACAAAATCGTGCAGCACCTTCAAGAGCAGCTCGATGTCGGCAAAGTGCAAACCGGTCGTTGGCTCATCCAACAAATACAGTGTGTGGCCGGTTGACTTCTTGACCAGCTCGCGGGCCAGCTTGATCCGCTGCGCCTCGCCGCCGGAAAGCGTCGGCGACGGCTGGCCGATCTTGATGTAATCCAATCCCACCGCGTGCAATGTACTCAGCTTGTGGTGGATTTGCGGGATGTTCTCGAAGTGCGCGAGCGCCTCCTGCACGTCCATTTCCAGCACCTGGGCGATGCTCTTTTCCTTGTACATCACCTGCAGGGTCTCGCGATTGAAGCGGTGACCTTGGCACACGGGGCACGTGACCCACACGTCCGCCAGAAAATCCATCTCGAGGCGGTTCGACCCGTTGCCGTCGCAGGCCTCGCACCGCCCGCCCTGCACATTGAAGCTGAACCGGCCCGGCTTGTACCCGCGACGCTTCGACTCGGGAAGCTGCGTGTACAAATTGCGGATGTCGTCGAACAACTTGATGTACGTGCCCGGATTGGACCGCGGCGTGCGGCCGATCGGCGATTGATCGATCACGATCAGCTTGTCGAGCTGCTCGAGTCCCTCGATCCGATCATGCTCGCCCGGCTGCCCCTTGCCGCCCATCAAATCGCGGAGCAGCGCCTCGGCCACGATGTCGTTCACCAGCGAGCTCTTCCCCGACCCGCTCACCCCCGTCACGCACACGAACACGCCGAGCGGAATCTCGACGTCGATGTTCTTGAGATTGTTGTGCCGGGCGCCGACGACGCGCAGTGAGGATGCAGGATGCGAGATGCGGGGGGCAGGGGCTCCATTTTTTTCCGTACGCGAAGATTTTGTTTCCTTACCCTGCCCCCCGCATCCCGCATCCTGCATCCTTCTCTTCTGCGGTACTTCGATCTTGCGCTTCCCCGCCAAAAACGCCCCGGTCACGCTCCGCGATTCGCGCGCGACTTCGTCCGCTGTGCCAGTCGCCACGACTTCGCCGCCGCGCACGCCCGGCCCTGGGCCGAAGTCGATGAGGTGATCCGCGGCCCGCATCGTTTCTTCGTCGTGCTCCACGACGACGACCGTGTTGCCGAGGTCGCGCAGCTCGGCCAGCGTGTCGAGCAGTTGTTGATTGTCGCGCGGGTGCAGGCCGATCGACGGCTCATCGAGGATGTACAGCACGCCGACCAAACCGCAGCCGATCTGCCCGGCCAGCCGAATCCGTTGCGACTCGCCGCCGGAAAGCGTCGGCGCGGTCCGCTCCAACGTCAGGTAATCGAGGCCGACGTTCTTGAGAAATCCCAGCCGGCCGCGGATTTCCTTGAGCACCTCGGCCGCGATCAGCTTCTCGTTGCCTGCGAGCTCGAGCTCGGCAAAAAACTCGGTGGCCTCCGACACCGCCAGTCCGCACACTTCCGGCAGCGTTCGCTCCGGCCGATCACCAAACCGCGGGCTGGCCGAGCGGACCGTCACGGCACACGCCTGCGGATTGAGACGCTTGCCGGCGCACTCGGGGCAGCCGATCACGCTCATGTACTGTTCGAGCTGCCGGATCTGAGGCAGGCTCTTGCTGTGGTGATACTTTTCCAGCAGGTCCGGAATCAGGCCGTCGAAAGTGCCGCCATACTTTTGCGCCGCCTTCCCGGACCGCCAGGTAAAGGTGATGTGCTCGTCGCCCGTTCCCCACAGCCAGATGGCGCGATGATCGTCCGTCAAATCGCGCCAGGGCGTTTCCAGCAACGTGCCCTCAGCCAGCCCGAGCTTCCGCTCCATCGTCTCCGCGACGCCGCGATAGATGTGCCGCTTCCAGCGGCCCAAATCCTGCCACGCGCCGAGGAGCTCGATGCACCCCTCGACGAACGTTTTCTCCGGCGCTGCTACCAGCCGCTCGGGATCGAAACTGAAAAACTCGCCCAGCCCATCGCACGTCAGGCACATGCCGTGCGGACTGTTGAAGCTGAACAACTGCGGCGAAGGCTCTTCGAAGCTTAATTCACACTCCGTGCACGCAAACTGTGAGGACAACACGAGGTCGCCCGGCTGTACCCCAGACGGACGGCGCTTCTTCGAAGGCGGAAGGGGGAGGGCGGAAGGGGGAGTCTCAATATCATCTGCGTCTATTTGGTCATCTACCTTCCCCCTTCCGCCTTCCGCCTTCCCCCCTTTGTCGCGCCGCGCGACCACAATGCTCCCCTTCCCCATCCCCAGCGCCATATCCACTGCCTCGGCCAATCGGGCGCGGATTGCGGGCCCCGACGTCAGCCGGTCGACCACCACCTCGATGTTGTGTCGCATCTGCCGATCGAGCGAGAGATCATCGGTGAGCGACACGACCCGCCCATCGACGCGCGCTCGCACAAAACCCTGCTTCCGCAAGTCCTCGAACAGGTCGCGGTACTCGCCCTTCTGGCCGCGAATGAGCGGCGCGAGGAGGGCGAATTGCGTGCCCGCCGGCAGCGCCTGAATGCGGCCCATGATCTGCTCGCGGGTCTGCGCCGTAACGGGGCGGCCGCAACTGGGGCAATATCCGCGACCGACCCGCGCGTAGAGCACTCGCAGAAAATCGTAAATCTCCGTGATCGTGCCGACGGTCGACCGTGGATTGTTGCCGGAGGACTTTTGCGAAATCGAAATCGACGGGCTCAGCCCGCTGATGTGGTCGACTTCCGGCTTGGGCATCTGCCCCAGAAACTGGCGGGCGAACGTGGACAGACTCTCGACGTACCGCCGCTGTCCCTCGGCATACAGCGTGTCGAACGCCAGCGAGCTCTTGCCCGACCCGGACACGCCGGTCAGGCAGATGAGCTTGTTCCGCGGCAAGACGACGTCGACGCTGCGGAGGTTGTGCTCGCGGGCACCACGGATAACGATATCGGAAGCGGGCATCAGTGCGCCGTTAAAATGGCAATCCTTAAGCGCCGAGGCCTGCCCCCACGCAATCCGCGTCCGCAAGCTCGCGCGCAAACTGCTTATTTTACGACAACCCTGACAATCCGAAAAGGCGACGATTTTCGCAGACGTAGGGCCGGCTGTGCCGGCCGCCATCGAGGAATTTGTAACCGTGTCGTAGATCCGGCCGGCACAGCCGGCCCTACTCTTCCCATTTTATGACGAGTGCCAGCAGCGACGATTACGAGCTACTCGACTTCGGCAGCGGCCGAAAGCTGGAGCGGTTTGGCGCGGTCGTGCTCGATCGACCATGTTCAGCAGCGGAGGGAATCCGGCGATCGCGCCCAGAGCTATGGATAGCCGCGACCGCGCGCTTTCATGGTCCCCGCACGGGCGGTGCTGAATGGACGCCGGCACCTCAGAACTGGCGGCCGACCAATTGGCTCTTCACGCACGATAGTGAGCGGCCGTTTCAATTGGGTCTCGACGCATTGCCGTCGGGGCAAGTCGGGGTATTCCCGGAGCAGCGCGGCAATTGGGATTGGATCGCGCGGCAAGTCGCCAAATCGCAAGCCGCGGTCGGGAGACCACTGCGGGTGCTCAATCTTTTCGCATATACGGGCGCTAGCACCTTGGCCGCCGCGGCCGCCGGTGCGGATGTCGTTCATATCGATGCAGTTCACAATATCGTCGAGCGCGCGAGAGAAAACGCCTCACTTTCCAATCTTGCTGACCGGCCGATCCGCTGGATCACTGAAGACGCCATGAAGTTCTGCCAGCGCGAGCTGAAACGCGGCCATCGCTACGATGCCGTGATCCTTGATCCACCCAGCTACGGTCACGGCCCCAGGGGCGAGCCCTGGAAGATCGACATAGACCTGCTTCCACTATTCAAAATATGCGGCGAGCTGACAGCCGAAGGCCGCGCATTCGTGCTGGTTACTTGCCATTCGCCCGGCATTGGGCCGGCCGAGCTGGCTGCCTATCTGGCGGATGGAGTTTTCGGCGATTGCGCTCAGCCGGCCGCCGCGGGTGAGCTGTTCCTTGAAACATCCGACGAGCGACGCCTACCCAGCGGTATCTTTGCCCGTTGGCCGTAGCCGTAGGGGGTCGGACGGATCGAGTTCGACGAGCGTCGCCACAATCTCCTCCGCCATCTGCGGCTGGTCGAATTCCTTGAGGCACTCGATCAGGCTGCGACCGGCCGCGAAGAACGATCGGTTCGCCGGTTGCGAATGCAGGAGCGGCTTGGGCATCCCGGCCCGCCGCAACGTCTGCAGCCCCAATTGATAGCCGGCGCCAAAATGCCCGCGCGCCAGCGGCAGATCGCCCTCCGACACCGCCAACTCGCCCAGCAGCACGTGAGCCGCAATGTTCTCGCTGCAGTCCGACAATAACCACCGCAATTCGTCCCGTGCGATTTCCGTTTCGCCCGCCTCGATCATCGCCTGGACTTCCTCGAGGTCCTCCGCCTGATCGCGCGCACACCGCGGATGCACCAGCAGCCAACTCCGCCCGTCCGTCGACCGGCGAACACCCAGCCCGCTCGGCGGCGGTCCAGAGCGACGTCGCTGCGGTCTGCGCTTTGACACTTCCCCAACTCCAAAAGAAAAACCACGACGACACTAAGGACACAAAGAATACTTTATCTCTTCGTGTCCGTCGTGTCGTCGTGGTTCAAATTCCGCTGCCGAGCTCGTAGATTTCCTCGGCGTCGAGCACGAGATCATTGGCTTCGAACAGCCGCCGGATCGCGGCTTTATGCAGCTTCATCTTCGTGCCGCCGACTCCGATCGCCCCGTAGCAAATCTGTCCGTCCCGCTCGACTGCCTTGTCCTGCGGCGAGATGCCGCCGATGCCAGCCGGAGGCACGGCATTGAGATCGATCGCCAATTGCAGCCCCTCGGTCGCGCGGCGCAACTCATCCGGCAACAATTCGACGCCCGGCGCCCCCGCCGCGATGACCACGCTCGCCCGCGCCAGCGCCCCCTTCAGTGAATCCTCGTCGCGCGTCTCCCAAGCTTCCAGTTGTGCGCCGGGCACGATCTTACATAGATCGTCGCGCACTTGCTGGGCCCGACCTAGTTGCCGTGAGGTCACGCGCACCCGCGCGCCTTCGCGGACCAACAGTTGCACCACGCGCCGCCCGACCGAGCCCGTCGCCGCCAGCACCGTCACCGTCATTCCAGCCAGCGACACATGCTTCCGGGCGCACAGCACCGCGGCCGCCGCCGTCGTGTTGGCCCCGTTCGAGTCGAGCATCACCGACACGCGCATCGGCCCGAAAAAGCACTCGCGCACCTTGGCCAATAGCTCCTCGCCGGCCGCAACGTCCGCTCCGCCGATGAATACAGCCGTGTTCTTGAGTTCCGCGGGAGCGCGCGTAAACATCGCCCCATACACCAGACCTCGCACCGCGTCCGGCGTCACCCCGCCATGCCGCAGCAACTGGTCCACGCCAGCGTCGATCGCCACGATCGAGTCGAACACGCTCGGTTGCGCGTCGGTGTCGAGACAAAGGAGAATCTTGGCGAGGGACATAGCTAAGTCGAGGGTCAAGAGTCGAGGGTCAAGGACCAGAAGGACAATACATGCAAACTCAGAAGATTAGCGGCGACCCAACCGGGTCGTCGGCAGCTGGCCGCACGCGTCACAACTTCTGGCTCTCGACTCTTGACTCTCGACGCTTGACGTCTTTTAGAATCCCCGGAACGGATGCGCCGCCTTCTCCTTGCCGGCGAGAATCTCGTCGATCGTCGGCTTGCCCGCCATCGCGCCTTTGAGCGATTCCTTCGTGGCCTGATAGTTGTAATCGTAAATCTTCCGATCATCCGCGGCCTCGGGGTGGATGAACACGCCGCAGATGCAGACGAAATCCTCCGCCTGCTTCTTCGAGATCACGCCCTCGGCCACCGAATCGGCCACCGCCTTCGCCACCGCGGCCTGCGCCGGCCCGAACATCTGCACTGCCTGACGCATGCCCTTGATCGTCACTTTCGTGATCATCACCGTGGCCGGCTTGGCAAGCAGATTCGGCGCCAAAACCGCCATCAAGTTCGTGTGCCCCTCGCTCTGCCGCGCGAGCGCGTTGGCAAACGCAATGCCCACCGGCCCATCCTTGCTGCCAATGATGAGGTCGATATGGGCCACTTCATTTCCTTCGCCCGCCAATGCTTCGCCAATGAACATGCTCATCCGCTTGATCTCCGTTTAAGTAGGTCAGGCTGTGCCTGACAAAACCGGCTGCTTTCGTCAGGCCGAGCCTGACCTACGCCTGAATGCAACAAAACAACGGCCGGAACGCGAAGATATCACACACGGGCCGCTTTGCAAGGTAGGTGTCGTGGGCCAGGCAGCACAATTTGACCCAGCAAATGGCTCAACCTTGCCGCCGTTTTACTGGCATTCTGGACAAACTGTACGAGTTTTGGAACAATGGATGCGGAGGGAACAGAGGCACGAGCGCAAGCGCTCATATATCGGAAGGGGATTGTCATGAGGCACTCACGTCAAGGGTTTCTCTTGGTCGCAGTGAGCAAGCGGAAAAGCTCCGCTTTTACGCTTGTCGAACTATTAGTCGTCATCGCCATCATCGGCACGCTCGTCGCGCTGTTGTTGCCGGCCGTGCAAAACGCCCGCGAAACCGCCCGCGGCAACACCTGCCGAAACAACATGAAGCAGCTGCAGCTCGCGCTCACGAGCTACGACACGCAGATGAAGCGGCTGCCCGGCTATGTCAGCGAGCTGTTCAACCCGAACGGCCCGAAGGATGCCGGGGTTCCTGAGCAAGGGCGTCGCGCAAGCTGGATCGTGATAGCCTTCCCTTACATGGAACAAAACGCGCTTTGGGACGAATGGTCGAAGGATTTTGCCCAAGACCCCACGGCGCCGGAAATCGAAGCGCTAATTTGCCCCAGCGATCCGCCGGAGACCCCCGGTAACCCGTGGTGCAGCTACGTCGGCAACGCCGGCCGAGCGTTCTCCGATGTTGTCAGCGGCACTCCTGACCCAAGTGTTGAGAATGCGGCCGACGGCGTATTCTTCGACGACAACAAATTCGGACGCTCATCAGGCTCGCCGTTCGGTCCGGACGATGGTCGCGAGGGCGATCCTCGACTACAGATGTCGCTTGGCTACATTCAAGGCAACGACGGCACGAGCAAGACGATCATGCTCTCCGAGAACGTCCACGCCTGGTATTGGTGCTATGATGTCGCGACGGCGCCCCCGCCGCGTAGCGTTAACGTGCAACCACCGGGCGACAGCAGCCCTGTTGCAGACACCAAACACCTGTTCGGGTTTGTATGGAAGAATGAGCCGTCGCAGATGGAGCGCATCAACGGCGATCGGTATTACGACCTCAATGCTCCGCCAGGCAACATGAAAGATTTTGCGGAACCTGGTGAACCAATGTATGAGAGCTACGGCTACCCATCCAGCAACCATCCAGGCGGCGTGAATATGGCGTTCTGCGGCGGCCAAGTTGTATTCGTCGCCGATACGATAGATCCGCTCGTCTACGCCCAATTGATGACGCCTAACCGCAACCGCTCGGGACTATTTCAGATATCGACGGGCACGCAAGAGCGCAAGCTGCCGCCGCCGCCTGACAACTTGTATTAGCGCCTCAAGAGGGTGTGCCACTGCTTGCGGCGCGCCAATTTGCGCCAACACGTTAGTTCGCACTGCTCGCTCGTAAGAGCCACGGTGCCGTAGGAGGCAAGCAGTGCCGCGGTCGATGACGGCGCCCTTCGCTGCACCGCGAGCAGTGGCACACTGCTGCGGTACTAGTGCTCGGCGATTCTCGGCGGCTCGACGTGCTGCAGATCCTCGCGCGCGTACAGCTGCTCGATCGGCTGGCCGTTTTCCCAGATCTGATAGTGCAGCGCCCGTGCCCGCTCGTCCCACAGCATCTCGCGCACCACGCCCACGCGCGGCTCGTTCCGCATCCCGCGGCTGAGCACCTCGACCCAGTCGCCGATCTCAAACCCTTCCGGCTCCACTTCTTGCCACAGAGTGCGGAGCACGCGCAGCCGCATGTTGCCGTAGTGCATGACCACGTAGTCGCGCGAGCTGCCGTCGCGGCGAAACACCCGCCCGCTGGGGATCATCGCGCGGGCCGTGGCTACATCCTCGGGGTGCACCCAGGCGTCGCCGTCTTCCGGCCACCAGGGAAAGTAACCGTACTTCGGATCGGTCCTTAGGGGTGGTGCGTTCATGGCATAATTGCAGCGGTTCGCGGCCCTGTCGCTTACGAACTATAATTGTACACGACTTTCACGTTTCGCACCGCTATCGAGGCATCATGCGCGTCCAACAACTGCTCGAGCACCACGGCATCGCCGTCAATCCGTTTGCGGAAGAGGACGCCCAGTCCGACCCGGTCTTCAAAGAGCGTTGCCGCGACGCCACCTACCACCCCGCCTGGGACAAGGTCTACGGCAACCCTTCCGATCCCGGCACGTCGATCGTCTTCGGTGAAAAGGGCTCCGGCAAGACGGCCATGCGGATGCAAATGGCCGGTCGGATCGCGCTGTTCAACGCCCATCCCCAAAACAGCCAGCTCTTCGTCATTGAATACGACGACTTCAACCCGTTCCTCGATCATTTCGCCGACCGCCTGAGTGCCCGCAAGCAGCGCGACCCGGCCCGCGTGCTGGCCGAATTCAAACTGTGGGACCATATGGACGCCATCCTCGCACTCGGCGTCACGAGCCTGGTCGACCGCCTGCTCGGCGTGCCGTTTCCGTCCGGCCCCACAGCAAACCAGGTGAACGGCGATCGCCTGCGCAGCCTCGACCGTCAACAGAAACGCGACCTGCTGCTGCTGGTCGCTTGTTACGATAACTCCACCGGCGAAAACGTCGTTTCGCGGTGGAGCCGTCTGCGCCGCAAGTTAGGCTTCCACAGTTGGCTAACATGGTGGGACCGGGCTCTCGGTGCCACCATCACGCTTGCCGTCGTCGCAACGATCCTCTACTGGCGCCAATGGGACTGGCTCGCCACGCCCTGGCCCTACGCGATCGTGGCCGCCGGCTGGCTACCCGCGCTCGCCCGGTGGGTGAAGTGGCATTTCGTCGCCCGCCGGATCGCCCGCAACGTTCGCGTGCTGAAGCCGCACGTCGGCTCGGTCCGCCGCCTCCTGATGCGCTTCCCGAAGCGCGACATCGATGGCCAGCCGCTGCCCGAGAACCAACGCACCGACGACCGCTATGAGCTGCTCGCCAAGTTCCAAGGCGTGTTGAAGTCGCTCGGCTGCGACGGCGTCGTCGTGCTGGTGGATCGCGTCGACGAGCCGCACCTCATCACGGGATCGGTCGAGCGGATGAAGGCCCTCGTCTGGTCGATGCTCGACAACAAGTTTTTGAAGCAGCCCGGCCTTGGCCTCAAGCTGCTCCTGCCGCGCGAGCTGGTCGACTACATGCAGCGCGAAGACCGTGACTTCTACCAGCGGGCCCGCCTCGACAAGCAAAACATGATCCCCTCGCTCGAGTGGAGCGGCGAAGCGCTCTATGACCTGGCCAACGCGCGGATCCGCAGCTGCGGAGTGGATGGCGAAGAGCCCCAGCTCCGCTCGCTGCTCGACAACTCAATCACCGACCAGCGCCTCATCGACGCCTTCCGCTTGCTCCGCGTCCCGCGCCACCTGTTCAAATTCCTCTACCGCTTGCTGGTGGCCCACTGCAACGCTCACACCGACGACAAACCCGCGTGGCAAATTCCGAAAGAAACTTTTGAGGCCACGCTCGCCGTCTACAGCCGCGACCAGGACGCCGTCGACCGCGGCCTCCAAGCCGGCTGATCCATAAAGGCGCGACGTCGGACGGGTGCCTGGGGCAACGCCCCAGCGAATGCGACTAATCTGGGGCGTTGCCCCAGCCACCCCCACGTTTTGCGTTTAGCCGCGACGCGACCGACCACTACTCAACATCATGCGCCACGTCGCCGCCCGCTCTTGTGCACAGTGCCACATAGTTGGCCGCCGATACCGTGTCCCACAAAAACTGCAACGACCCGTCGCCGTACAGATGGTGCGCCCCGCCCGGATGCATGCTCGACGGGCCATAGGCACACGTGATATCGCCGTCGTCGTAATAAGGCGTGTAGTTCAGCGCCACCGGCTGGTCTGACGACGACTCCATGTACGCCAGCGCCGTGTTCGCCGCCGTCCGCCCGTCGATCCACACGCGCATCTTCTCCTCCCGGCTCTCGGCAATGAACACCGTCTTCGATAATCCGTCCGTAACGTCGGCCGGACGAACCGCCGACAATGGAAAGATGACGCCCTCCGGCTTCAAGCTCGCGCCCCAGATATGCTCGACGTCCGAGGCCCCCAGTGAAACGTAATTCCCCATCGCATACTGCCCGGCCGGGTAATGGGAATCGCTTGTATAGTCCGGCCCAATGTAGCTTGGACATCGATAAATGGGCACGACCATCCCGGCCGCCGGCCGATTATCCGTGTGCAGCGCCGAAATCGAAAAGTCGATGCTGTCCCGTAGCGCCTCCATCTCGGCGAACGGCATGATGAGGCTCCCCCAACTATGATTGCGAAGCCGGCCTGCCGTATCCCAATTCAACACGTCGTCGGTATTGCTGGATGGATAAGCTCCGTAGGCCTGCAGATAACCCTCGATTGCCAGCCCGATCTGCTTCATGTTGTTCGCGCACGAACTCCGCCGCGCCGCTTCACGCGCACTCTGCACCGCCGGCAACAACAGCGCGACCAGCACCCCAATGATCGCGATCACAACCAACAGTTCGACGAGCGTAAAACCATGTAGTAGGCACGCTCCGCGTGCCGCAACAGCTGGGCGTGAAGGATGTCGCAATTGGGCAAGGAACGGCACACGGAGTGTGCCTGCTACATTGCTGTACGCGCGACGCAGTTGCGTAACCGGTTCCATCTGCTGTTCCGATGTGAAGATGCGCCGTTTTAACTTTAGCCGAGAGCTCCCCTTCTGGCCACGAAAAAGCGCTCACCGCTAATAACAGCCCGCGCCGGACACTGGCGTGTCGCGTCTGGATTTTCCTTGCTATTCCCCCGGGCCGCGTGTAGGCTACCCCCCTGGTTCGTTCGGCGGCTGCTTGGGAATTCACTCGCCCAATCGGCAACGATGACGAGTGCCGGAGAGGAACTCATGAAACCTGTTGGACGCCTGCGTCGTGTTCGCCCACTCGCGCGGAATCTCTGGTCCTGTCGCGCCGTGGTGGCGGCCATCGGTCTGGTTGCGTTCCCGCCGGCTGCCGCGCCGCTGTTCGCCGGCGCCATTCCAACCTCGCGCAGCTCCAACTTCTTTGCCGAAGCCGTTGCCACAGTCACCAAAGCTTCGAATGACCGGCAGAGCGATTTTGATTTCCCCCCGCCTACGACCGGCTTTGGACCGGTCAGCGGCATGGAGGACGTATCGATTACCCACAGCCAACTGCCCGGTCTTACCGCCTCCGGCAATACGCAGCAGAATTCAACCATAACTCTCGATCCAGCCGGCAACCTCCTCTCGGCGCAGGGCAGCGTCTCCGCACATGCCGAGGCTTCGCAACCCGACCACTTGGAACCGCCACAAGACCCGCAACCTCCCCCTAGCGTAAACAACGTGCGGGCCGACGCCACACTTGCCTCCGGCATGACATTGGTTTTTAACGTTACGCGGGCCGGCTACGAGTATTCGATCTCTGGGTCCGCGAGCGCCATGGCTTCGCTGGACACCGAATACGCAGACGGCAGAGCGTTGGGTGATCTCGGTTTGGCGAGCCTCTCCGGCGGTGGCACTCTGTTTCTCGAACGTCGAAGCCCCGAACAAGGAAACTCCAACGTCGGTTCGACCACCGGGCCACTGCCACCAGGCATGTATGTTTTTGTCGTCTCGGCGTCCGCCGAGGGGCACGTGTCCAACCATCGCTTTCTGCCACGGCCGGTGGCTGCAGCCAGCGCCCAAGGAACGGCCTCCGCCAACGGCCAGCTCACGCTCACACCGCCAATTTTCTGGATCGACGCCGTCAACGGAAACTTTGGCGACGGCGGCCGATGGAGCACCGGCCAGTCTCCCGCCGCTGGCGAGAACGCCGTCATCGACCAACCCGGCAGCTACACCGTCACGCTCGACAGCAACGAGACTCACAAAGGTCTTCACTTCAATGGCGCCGGCGTCAACGCCACCCTCGACGTGAACGGGTTCGATTACGTTCTGGACGAGATCAGCATCGGCGGCGTGGCCGGTGACAACGTGTCGGTTACGTTCAGTGACTCGACCCTGCCCGTCGCGGTGGTCAGCGCCGCTGCGGCGACCGCAGCCGGCGGCCTTCTGCCGCCTGCGTCCCACGCCAGCCCCGCCCGGATTCGAGCCCATCTGTTGAAGGCCGGTGAAGGCGGGAAAGCAGTCGTGGATATTCCGATCACGACGACGAACGGTTTGATCGACAAGGGAGGCCGCGTCGACGTCGAAGGGACGAATGGCGAATGGACGGTGACCAATCTCTCCGTCGGCACCGACGATGAGGCCACTCTCAAGATCTTCGACCGTGGCCGACTCATCACGACGCGGGCGACGGTCGGTGATAATCGCTTCAGTGACGCCAGCGTTGAGATGACAGGCGAGAATAGCTTGGCGAGCGCGAATGCCTCCTGGACGACGGACAGGCTAGTCGTGGGCAATCGCGGCGAGGGCGCCGTATCACTCGCAGCCCGCGCCAAACTGATCGGCGACGATTTCTTCATCGCAGAGCAGCCGACGAGCATCGGCCGCATCACGCTTGACCGCGCCTCGCTGACTGGCAATGCGCCGCTCCCCGGATTTTCCACGATAACGGTGGGCGGCGCAGGTTTGGGCACTCTGGAGGTAAAGAACGAGTCTCTGGTCGATGTCGATAACTTGCACCTTGGTATTTCGACAGGTAGCTCTGGCAGGGTGGCAGTTGAAAGCTTCAGCAAAGTCATGGCGAGCGGCGAGATCCGCGTCGGTGGCGGTGGCGCCGGCAACTTCACCATCGACGGCGGGGAAGTACAACAGACCGACGTCTTCGGATTGACTCAGATCGGACCAAACGGCCTTCTCCAAGTCCTCAGCGGCCACTTCTACGAACGCCGCCGGCTCTTCGTCAACGGAGACCTTCTCCTCGATACCCTTAGAGGGTCGGCAGCCGTAGGCCTCACTATTTTGCGATTGCCTGGCACTCTCGTCATCGGAGACGATGGCATCCTCTTCGGCAACGGCACGATCTTCGGCGACGTGAGGGTGCTAACGGGTGGGGATGACCAATTTGGCGGGACTTTGGCTCCTTCAACCTCGCCCGGCACACTCACCATTGACGGCGACTACCAGCAAGACGGCGGCACGCTCCAGATCGAAATCGCCGGCACCGCGCCGGGGGAATTCGACGTGCTGAAAGTCACCGGCAACGCCGACATTTTGGGCGGCGATTTGCTGCTGCACTTCCTCGACGGCTTCGCCCCGCAGCAAGGCGACGAATTCATGTTCCTCGACGTCGCCGGCGCGCTCGCCGGCCAGTTCGCCAACATCCAGCTCCGCGGCCTGCGGCCCGGCTTCCAATTCGACCTCCGCCCCGCTGCCGGCGGCCTCACCATGATCGCCCTCAACGACGGCCTCCCCGTCCCCGAGCCCGCGAGCATCGCCCTACTCCTCGCTGTCGTGCTCCTCGCTCCTTTCCGACGACTCGCGTCCCATCCGCTTGCCGTTCGGCCCCGAGCTCACGGCCGAGGGGCGGTTTAGCTCAACCACGTCAGAAAACTCGTTGCCTTTCGCACCACGATGCGACGCCGGTCGCGTGTTTTCCAACCGCGCCGCCCATCGACATTGTGCGGTGTGAGATTCCGCCAATGACCTCGCCAGTTCGGAGATCTCGTCGTTCGCAGCGTGCTAGCGTCCGTCCAATGACCGTTTCGCAATTGACCGCCAGCCACCGTTTTGCCAAACTTCCCCGCCGTTATTTGTCTGCTTGAAACAGGTCACTCTTGAAAACGAGGAAAGAGCGACAATGCATCGCATCATTCGGACGGCGGTTGGAAGCGCTGTGACTGTCGTGAGCTTTTGCTTCCTCGCCGGCTGCAATCAAAGCCCATCGCCGGAAAGCGCGAGCTCCTCGGCCAACACGCCGGCCAGTCAATCCACCGATGCCGTCGCCCGCGCGGCCGGCGATTTCCTCGACGCCGTCCTGAAAGGCGACACCCAGCGGGCCAGCGCCCGGCTCACTCCGCAGGCGATGCAGCGGATCATCGCCAGCGGCAAGCAATTCGACCCGCCCGGCCTCGAATCGGCGACGTTCCGCGTTGTCCAGGTCCGCACCCCGGCCGCTGGTCAGGCGCTCGTCCAATGCGTGCTCACCGATACGTCGGTCGCGGACGCCCCGCGCGACGAAGAGATGTGCTGCCTGATGCGGTTCGTGGACAACGACTGGCGTGTGTCCGGCATCGCCTATGGCACGAGCGCCGATCAGCCCTGGACTCTTTCCAATTTCGAAACCGGCCAGAACGTAGCGATTCCACGCCAGAGCTCGGTGCAGAATCCCGCCGTTACGCCGGCAGATCCATCGGCTCCCGGCAGCCGCCCATCACCACCGCGGACCGCACAAGAGTCGGCCGCTGCAATCCGCTAGGGCGTCTGAACCACCAATATTGGGGGGGTATTGGTGGTGCATTACCGGCGTTCTTCTGATTCCGGCCCAGCCTGCCTGGACGCACTGTGGTCAGATTCCCTGTGCATACCACCTAGTCGGCAAATTTTCTGCCATCTATTGGCCTTCTACCGCTTGTCTAAACCGCCATCATCGGTTTAGATACGGGGCATCCCACGCTACCAACTCGGCGGCGTGAGCTGGCGCTTTGCGTCGAATTGAGAATCTGCGTTTGATGTGGCCGCATCGATGCTAGCAGGATCGATGTAGGTACCCGTTTACTCAGGAGGTAATTTCATGAACCGAAATCTGTCTCGTTTGACCCTCGGTCTGGCGGCACTGGCCGTCGTGATGGTCGGCCTCGAATCCCAGGCCGACGCTCGGGGTCGCCGCTGCCATCGACAACGGCACCACGCTTGCCACTCTAAGTGTTGTGAGACGACGTGCTGCGAAACCCCTTGTGAAGAGCCAAAAGAGGTCAAGTGCGAGTGTGAGTGCGCTTGCGAGCAGGAATGCTGCGACAGTGGCCGCGGCCATCGTCGCCACAAAAGCCGTCGCCACCACGATTGCGGATGCGACAGCGGTTGCGGTTGCAACGGCGGCGAGGCGAATCACGCGGAGCCAGCTCACGAGAATGGCCAGTCAGCCCCTGAGGCACCCGCCGAAGAAGGGCGGAACGGTGAAGAAGCGCCGAGCGCATAACGCTCGTACATCCCGTTAAGTGATGCCCGGTCTCTCGCAAATGCTTGCACCGCGAACCGGCACCACATGCGGCGATAATGGGCGTCAAATCGGCCGGGCCCCGAAAGGGGACCGGCCGATTTTTTTTCGCAACCTGCGCGCCGCTATCAGTGTTCTCCTTACGCCGCTGTCCCGCGGCTTTACGCTCGCCCTTGGCGGCGCTAACTGCTAGAGTCCGCCGCATTGATCGCCGCGCGGTTTCTTCCGTGGATCTACGCCATGCAGTTCCGTATTGCCCTGGACATCTTTCGTGGCCCGCTCGACCTGCTGTTGTACCTCGTGCGAAAGCAGGAGCTGGATGTGACTGAAATCTCGATCGCCGCGGTCACCCAGCAGTTTCTCGAATACATCGCCGTGTTAGAGCAGATCGACGTCGACGCGGTGGGCGAGTTTCTCGACATGGCGAGCATGCTGATCGAAATCAAATCCCGCACGGTCTTGCCGGGCGACGAGGAGGTCGAGGACGAGCTGGAAGATCCGCGGCAGGAGTTGGTCCGCCGGCTGCTCGAGTACAAGCAATATCGCGATGCGGCCAGCATGCTCGAGGAGCGGAGCCGCGAATGGCGCGAACGTTACCCGCGCCTCGCCAGCGACGTGGCGGCTCAGCCGCTTACGCCCGACCAGCAGCCGATTCGCGAGGTGGAGCTGTGGGACCTGGTGAGCGCGTTCGGCCGTGTGCTGAAAGAGAAACATGCGCTGGCCGGGCCGGAGAGCATCCGCTACGACGAGACGCCGATTCACGTCTACATGCAGCGGATCGATGAGCGGCTGCGACGCGACGGCCGCGTTGCGTTTACCGCGTTCTTCGACACGACGGTCCACAAGTCGGCGCTCGTCGGCATGTTCTTGGCCGTGCTGGAACTGATGCGCCATCAACATGCCCGCGCCGCGCAGCCGGAACTGTTTGGCGAAATCTGGTTGGAGCCCGGCGACGAGCCGCTGCCCGCCGAGATCGCGGCCGTTGCGGATTACCAGCACGGCGACTAGTTGCGCGCAGCGCATTCGTCCGACGAAGTTCGAGCGATCCGTAGGACGGACAATCCTGTCCGTCTGCCGCGAATCGACGGACAGGATTGCTTCCGCGAATCGACGGACAGGATTGTCCGTCCTACAACCTAACCGCGAATCGACGGACAGGATTGTCCGTCCCACGCTGTCCGCGCTTGCGGCAGGTCTTTACAATAGCGGTTCACCGAACCGCCCGCCTCGCCACTGCGTCTTGCGATTGCGATGATCAACAATCTGCCGGTCAAGACGCTCAAGCATGGCGACCTGACGATCGAGGGGTATTCTCGCGCGGCCGTGCAAACCTATTGGCGATTTCCTGAGTTGAAGCTCGGTTTCGACCTGGGCGCACACCCGTGGTCGTTCATGGGCACGGAGACGTGGTTCGTAACGCACGGCCACCTCGACCACATCGCCGCGCTGCCCGTGTACGTGGCCCGGCGGCGGATGATGAAAATGACGCCGCCGGTGATCTACATGCCGGCGGAGACGGTCGAGCCGATGCAAAAAATTCTGCGGCTGTTCACGCGGCTCGATCGGGGCCGGCTGCCATGCGAGCTCAAAGCCGTCGCGCCCGGCGACGAGATTGAACTGTCGCGCGAGCTGGTGGTTTCCGCGGCCGCCACGCGGCACACGGTGCCGTCGCTCGGCTACATCGTTTGGGACCGGCGTAAAAAGCTCAAGCCGGAGTACCAGAACCTGAGCGGCGAGGAGATTCGCGACATTCGGCTCGGGGGTACGGAAGTGTCCGCCGAAATCCGCCGGCCGCTCGTAGCCTACCTGGGCGACAGCTCGCCGCCGGGCCTCGATGCCAATCCGGCGATGTACGAAGCGAAGATCCTGATCTGCGAGCTGACGTTCGTGGCGCCGGACCACCGCAAGGACAAGATCCACAAATTCGGCCACATGCACCTCGACGACCTCATCGAGCGCCGCGACCGCTTTAAGAACGAGCTCATCATCGCCGCCCACCTCAGCACGCGCTACAGCGCCAAAAGCGTCCGCACGATCGTCGAACGCGCCATCCCCGACATGCTCGACGGGCGGCTGCATTTGTGGCTGTGAGATAGGAAGCGGCGAGGAGCGAGGAGCGAGAAGCGATGCCGAGGCGTGCAGAATGCCGGGGAATTAAACAGATGCGCAAAACTCTTCCCCCCGGGTTTTGCGCATCTGTCGGTGAGAGTTTTTCTCCATCGAGCGCAAAGCGGAAAGCGGCGAGGGGCGCGAAGCGAGGGCGGGGGTACAGAAGCACTGGCAGAGCCAGTGGCACCCGACGCGGAGCGAGGGCGTAATTACCGAACGCATCTGTGCGGCAACCGGTGAGTTTTACACTTGCCGGCAACTGCGAAACGCGACTCGGTCCATCGGCGCAGAATTGGCGGCGGCGAGGCGTTGGTTATCTGCTGGATTGCCAAAGAACGATTATTGGGCATGAGCATAGCACGTTTGTATACGTTTGTCTAGTACGTTCTTGGTCACTAACGGCTTACCGGCGTTTTGGGTTCCTTACGAAAATAGCATGTCATCATCGCGTCCCTCTCAGCACGCGCTACAGCGCCAAAAGCGTCCGCGCGATCGTCGAGCGAGCGATCCCCGACATGCTCTATCGCCGGCGGCAGTAGTGGCTGTGGCTGGTCCCAATTGCCAAACAAAGCACGGGCTCGTCGATAAAACGTGTGACAGATGTTGGCTGCAGGCACTACAATCGATGCTTGACGAGCGGTATATGCGATTCCGCGTGCCTGCCCGAAGCCGCGGCCCCGTGGTACAATCGTTGACGGACGCGCACGAGGACTCGCGATGGAACCGCAGGAGAACAGAATCCCAGATTTCCGGCCGGATGGCTACTTGCCCGAAGGCATGTTTCTGGCATCTGAAGCCGAAGTGACATTTCGCTTCGGCACTTCAAATCGGCAGCGCCGCCGCCTCGTGCATCGTGTCAGACGGTGGATCGAACTCGCACGCGAGATTAAGGCACCAAGGTTATTCATCGATGGCAGCTTCATCACGGCGAAGCCGGAACCAGATGATGTGGACGCGGTGGTTCTACTTCCGCTGGATTTCGAAGACCAGATTGCGACAAACTCCGAGGCGGCCAGCGAATTCGAGGAAATGCTGTTGACACGGCGTCCGGAAGAAATATTCGCCGCGGAAGACGAAACAGACTGGAATGAATGGGTCGAATTCTTCAGTCGAACGCGGGAAAGCGATGGTCGGCGGAAGGGACTGGTGGAGATAGAATTATGATTGCCACAGCGACACAATACGAGAAGGCGCAAGAAGAACTTCGGGATCTTGAAGAACGGCTCAGCCGGCTGCAGCAATCCAACCCCGTTGGATCAAAGGGCTTCACTAAGGCTGGCATTCGTAAAATGATCGCCCGCCTTCATGAAGAATTGGCCGTGTTCGAAGGTAGCGAAGAAGCGCGCCGGTCAGAATCGTAAGCGTGCCCAGATAAGCGCATGAAAAAAGCGGCCGGATACGATTCGCCTTCGCTAAATCGTTCTGACCCCTTTGTTCCTTCTTTGTTCCTTTTGGAATGTTTAGTAGCTTCATTTCGCCAGTCATTCTCAAAAGGAATTTGATCATGTCTTATTCGAATTGTGCTCGCATGGCTGTAATTGCCAATGTCGTGTTGCTGACTTCGTTGCTCGTTACCAGGGCAAGCGCGCAATTGGTTTGGAATCAGGAGATGGACGAATATTCGGCCATTCTTCCGCTGACGCTTGACAACAACGTCTATCGAATTCGTGCGAAACCGCCGGAAGGTATTACGCCGCCTGAGATCAACTGCGATATTGGGATCACCGGAACTGTGTTAACCGATCAGCGAGGAACAAGCGCCGGCGATCCTGGGGAAAAGGTGCTCGGGGGATTGCGCGGCCGCGACGATATCGATGTGCAGTTTACCGATCGAGTATTCACAGGCGATCGCGACTTTGTCGGAAATCGCATCATCGAAAAGTACGATTTTGACTGTGGCATCAACGTCCAGTACGAAAACCTAAAGAAGGTTGCGCAGCTTGAGATTCGCGTCGGCTACGTGCTCCCCTCGGGCGATATCGAGGGCCTGACTTGGGCCAAGCTCCGCCGAAAACAACGGATATACCAGCAGAACATCGCCAAGTGCGGACGGTACAAACGCGACATCGTGGACCTTGAGCGGGAATCTGAGGCTTTAGGAGCTGGCGACAACGACGTATTACAAATGCGTATTAATGCGCGCAGGTCAGGCATCGCACGCCAAATTGCACGCTTAGAAAAATATGCGAGCCGGGAGGAGGAATGATGATGTCCCGCTCGTAGTTGAAAATGGTTGATGACTCCTGTGGCTGATTGT
>JBBDWY010000083.1:0-75173 GCA_040902605.1 Pirellulales bacterium
GAGCACACGCCTGCATTGTCGAAGTCGGCTTAGTGCCTGGTAATCATTGAGCGCGTTTTTGAATCTGAAATGAATCGACAATCTTACGCTGCCGGGAAAGGAAGCGACGGCTTAATCACTTTATCGGAACTCAGAGAGAAAACTGAAGGTTTGGCCGTTCAATGACCCGACCAAAGCGGATGATTTGTTCGAGGAAACCCTCGCGGCACAAACCATCCAAAAAGCCGCCCAACCCTAGGTAGCAACCTTTGTGAGAGCTACTTCTTTTTAAGAAGTCGCTGAGCACTGCTTCCAATAGGCAGGCTCGCTGCAACGACATCACGCCAGAGACAGCCAAGCCTCTCGCGTGATGCATGAATCGCATCTTCCATCCACGGAAGAAAACCGCAGGGACCGTCGAAGCGGTCCACCACAGCCCTACATCAATGGGACTCGAATCGGGCTGATTAGCCACTCAAGAGTTGCAAGGTCACGACCGAAATAGTCTTTGCAACGCGGTAGACGGGATAGGACACGCGCTACCAGATAAACATGGTTATCGTTAAGTGCCAACTAGTACTCTGAACTCCAAGGTGCACCGACTCAAAGCATGGTTAAAGCGCTCAGTGATTGAAGGATTGGTACTTCGCCGCCACGTGGAGCGCCTTTATCTTGTCCTTGGCGGCCATATTTTTTTCCAAAGCCTTCACGCTGCGGTAAAGTTCGACCTCTTCTCAATCCTGGCCGAGTCTCCTGGGCTTACACGTAGCGAGATTGCTAGCCGACTCGGCATTCACCGCCAACCAGCTCGTATCCTTCTTTTGAACCTTACGGCGGCCAGATTCGTTCAAAAACGCGGCGACCGATACTATAACTCTCGCGTTGCTACCGAACTTCTCACTCGTGGAAGCCGCACAAATATTTGCTCCTATGTGCGATTCGAAAACGACCTAATATATCCAGCCATGCCTCATCTCTATGAGTCTTTACGCCAATATCGCAATGTCGGAATCGATGAGTTCGAAGGAACCGAGGCGACAATTTACGAGCGGCTCCCCAGAAATGAACCCCTTCAACGTGTGTTCCAGGAAGCAATGTCCGCATTGTCCTTGCAGACCAATCGATTCCTTGCTGACTTTGTGGACCTGGCCGACGTCTCTTATCTCGTAGACGTTGGCGGCGGCGATGGCACCAATATTCTTGCCCTAGCGGAGAAGCACCCCCACCTGAGGGCGAGCGTTTTCGATTTTCCGAGCGTTTGCAAAATAGCGGAGGAAAAGCTTTCAGCTTCCAATTGCAGGGAGCGGGTCGGCACCTTTCCCGGTAACTGTTTCGTCGACTCTTTTCCTCTAGATGCGGACTGCTTTCTTTTCTGCCACTTCATGACCATGTGGTCTGAGGAGAAGAACCGGATGCTTCTGCGCAAGAGCTACGAGGCGCTCAAGCCGGGCGGAAAGGCAATTATCTTCAACATGATGCAGCACGACGACGAAACTGGGCCACTTAGCGCCGCTGTCGGCTCGCCGTACTTCCTCGCACTCGCGACTGGAGAAGGGATGCTCTATACGTGGAAGGAGTACGAACAATGGATGGGAGACGCCGGATTCTCAAATGTTAGGCGAATCGTGCTACCGCGCGACCACGGCGCAATCCTGGGAGTTAAACACTAGCGGGTATGGACGACGACAGGTTAATTGAACACATTCTCGTTCTAGGCAGCAGGCATGCTCCTTCTCCCGATAATAATCAGCCATGGCGTTTCAAGGTCGATGGGCGAACCATTAACGTTTATTATCCGCACGATTCTACTTTTCATCATTCAGACCCGGACGGTTTATTGAATTATTTTTCGCTTGGGTGCCTATTGGAGTGCCTTGAGATTGCGGCGAAGTATCACGGCTTTAGTGTCTCCTGTTCTGACCTCCCACAATCTCGTCCTGCAACCTCGTCGGTTTCAACTATCGAATCGCCGCGGCTCGTTACGACTTTGACCTTCCAGCCAGCGCCGCCGCCACCATACGACCCGCTTTACCACGTACTCTTCACTCGCTCTACCGATAGGCGGCCGTATCGGCGCATGCCAATTGACGCCTCAATTCTTGGCGAATTTTCAGACCTTGTCCAAGCCAAGGAGCGAGTTCTTCATTTTGTCAGTGACCCAATTGAACTGAGTCGGCTCTCCGATGCCATAACCAACCTTGAGGTGGCTCGCTTTGGTTGTAGAGAGACTCACCGGGACCTTTTTACAGGACTCCAGCTTACACGGTGCCGCCGGCAGTCTCACACCGGAATTCCCATTTCATCTCTCGCCCTCCCGGTCGGAACCTCGTTCGCGCTTCGCGCACTTTCAACATGGCCACTAGCTAGCTCACTTGTCAAAACGCCGCTCTCTGGCATTATGAAGTTCCCAATCGGCCGCACGTACAGTGCTTCAGGCGCAATCGGGTTCTTATTCCAGCGAGGAAACGGTATTCATGAGTTTTTTAATAGCGGCCGCTGCTTTCTCCGCATGTGGCTGCACGCTGAACGATACGGGCTATCATGCCAGCCCCTCGCCGCGGTGCCGATATTCCAACGCCTCCTTCGCGACGGCTTGTTGAATACCGAACTGCTGCATTCCTGCCAACGTTCAATAGATGCAATCCAACATCTCTGCAGCGGTCGGGACCCGAGCCTAATTGCGACCGCCTTCCGTCTCGGCTATCCAACGAAAGTTAAGAAACGGCCATTACGAATTCGCGCCCCGCTGAAAAGCTTACTTATTGCCGAACACCAACAACGCGAATCCGCTCCTCACCAGTGGAGCTATGAGCGAGCGTTTTCTCGCAATCGGGGGATTGGCCCTGTCGAATCACAGGAGCGATTGCGACATGCGACCGTTGCAGTTCCAGGAATGGGAGGAGTCGGAGGCCGCCACCTTATTACCCTCGCGCGTATGGGCATCGGCGGCTTCCATATTGCCGATGGCGATACGTTCGAAATCGCCAATTTCAATCGCCAATACGGCGCGACAATTATGGCGGTGGGGCATAGCAAGGTTCACGTGATGGCCAAGGAGGCACTCGCTATTAATCCAGAACTCCGGCTGCGATGTTGTAGCGAGCCAATAGACGAGCACAATATCGTTGATTTTCTTCAAGGTTGTAATGCTGTAGTCGATAGTCTCGATGCGTTCAATATTGACGCACGCATTCTGATTTACCGAACCGCTCGCCAGATGAAGATTCCAGTTATTGCTGCTGGCCCGCTTGGATTTGGTTGCGGCCTTACTTTTTATGACCCTGACGGCATGAGCTTTGAAGAGTATTATGACCTCACTCCCGAGCACGATAAAATCGAGAAACTTGCGCGGTTTTTCATCGGCACAGCGCCTCATCTTAAATTCCTGAGTTACTATGACCGTAATATCGTATCGATTCGAAATAACACCGGTCCTTCCATCGCCTCGGCCATGGATTTATGCGCAAGCCTCGCCGCAACCGAGGTATGGAAAGTTCTAGTCGGTTACGGCAGAACTTATCCGGTGCCGTGGCACCGCTACTATGACCCCTATCTCAATCGCTTCAAAAGAACTTGGCTTCCATTTGGAAACCGGGGAATTCTCCAGCGAGTTAAGATTTATTATCTGCGCCGAACCATGCAAAGGCAGGAGCACCGCTAACGCACCGCGAGATTTCATCCGCTATGTCAGCATCGCGGATAACCGACGTGAAAATAAGCGGATGATTTGTTCGAGGAAACCCTCGCGGCACAAACCATCCAAAAAGCCGCCTAACCTTCGGAAGCAACCTGATTGAGGGCTACCTCTTTATAAGAGGTCGCCGAACACTGCTTCCAAAAGCAGGCTCGCTGCAACGGCATCACGAGAAAGGCGGCCAAGCCTATCACGTCATGCACGCTCACATCTTCCAACCACGGAAGAAAACCGCAGGGACCGCCGAAGCGGTCCGCCGCGGCCGCGACCAAACTTGGACAGGCATTTAAGCCCGTCAACGCTTTCGTTGTTGCTCGTGCCGCGTTCGCGGCAGCTTGGCGGTTACCAGCCGCCAAAGCAAACGAGCCCCCACTGCCGTGCAGGGCAGGTTGCAAACGCAATCTGGAAAGGCCTTCGCCCTTCGCATCGCTAAGGCTTTCGCCTTACTTCTACTCGCGTCACTCTCCCACTCTTGCGAATTTGAATCACCTGGCTGACCGCAGCGGCCGTGCTGACAACGCACGCACCGCAGCACCAGGCACCGGGAGCTAATCCCCGGCCTCGCAAGAGCTTCCCTCATTAGCCGTAAACATCAACTCTCAAGTCACGTTGGTTAGCGGTGTTACCCGCGGCTTTGCATAATTACGTACCCGCCGCCAAGCGGGTCGCAGTTTCCAGTCGCGAATTCGCGACTGATTTCCCGGTACGAATATACAAGCTCCCGGTATCCAATTACGCAAAGTTTTCCCGGTTTGGCACCGTCTCTTGAAAGTCTAACGAGCAAGCGATTACTCGCCTTTCATGGTTGAGCTATTTATGATGACCGGCTTTCGCCGGACCCCGAGGCTGGTCAAGCCCCGGTACTGCGTGTCACCACGCAGCAACTCCCCACGCTCGCAACGTTGCAGCGTCCGCTATTGGCGGAATCACGCCCCGTCGACGGGATTTTCACCCGCTTTGCTTACGACGGCCTTCAACAAACGCTGAAGGTCTGTCTGAGTCGCCCCCGTTCCAAAATGTATGGGATAGAAGCTCAGGATTACTCGTTCACGTGGCACTTCTGCGATACAAATGCAGCCGCACCAATAAAAACGGTTTACTCTGAACAGCCTCCCTTGAACCGGACAAGCACGTCGCCGTGCATCCGGCTCGACGGGCAGGTAGCGTGAAAAAAAGCATTTCTTTTCCCCTTAGCATGGTTGGTAAGTCCACGTTTACCGGGCGCTACCTCCTATCCAAGAAGTCGCGAATGCAAGGTGTTGCATGAGCGATTGCTTTCTTATGCCGCTCTTCGTCGTCCGAGTGACACAAGACAAAAAAATAAGTCACACGCCGTCACGGCTTCTCAATAACACGCGAACGTCTTTGGCACTGGTGCAATTTGCTACATGTGAGCGTTTCACCGGCCGCACTCTTGGGGAGAACCGAATATGTCAGTAGCTTGCAAACGCATTTGGGAAGGTACGCTTGGAATCGCCATCAAGCCACAGAAGAAACATAACGGCGAATACTTTTGGAGCTTTTCATTTGTTCGAGCGTTCCGGCGGACCCGCGAATCCAATTGGGAGTATGTCCAGCACTACGGCCAGCAGCACGCAAAGGCATTGGGCGTGTTGATGAGTAAGGCATTCCAGTTCATGGAACAAAATGACCCAGGCCAATTCATTGCAAAGGCGATGGCAGAGGCCACCGATGCCCCACCGCGAAAAGAACAAGACGCTGAAGCAATGATGAAAGTCGTTAAGCTCCCGCCGCCCGTCCAAGCGGCGGCTTAATCGACCTTGTTCCTTCTCAATCTGCATCGAGTAGTCGCAACCTGCTACCGGTTCCGCAGCGAGTCCTTTGACGGCCGCGGCGGGACCGGTGGTGCAATGTCTTCAAGTAAAGGATTTCTCCCCCACACTCTTTCCCGTAGACAGGAAATTTCGCATGGTGAATTTGACGAAAGCGAGTCGAGAGCTATTTTCCCGTGCTCCCGACGAGCGGTTTGAATCGTTCGACGCCTTGCTCGCCCACTGCCAAGAACGAAAGTTTCAGGCAGTCGAGCATTGGCAGCCTTCGCAAAGCATCCGCATCGAGCAGGACGCAGGTCAGTTGCTCATGCGGCTGGAACAAGCGGAGGACGTTACCTTGTCCCTTTCGGATTGGAGCTTCACGCAGCTTTGTCGGCTGTGTGACGTGCACAAAGAGACGGTCAATAAGCTTACGCCTGAAACGGCATCGCTCGTATTTCGCGACGCGATGCCTTACTCGCGTAAGCCGTTGCAAGTGTACTCCGAGCGCGACACCGCCCTTGCGGTGCACAGCACGACGTACTCGCGGCTCTTTGACGCCGAAGTGCTCCAGGCCGTCCGCGAGGCCGCTCCCGATTTTACGCCACCGCCCAAGGGAATTGGCGGAGCAACCGGGCTCTATGCTGGCGAGCAAGATATGTTCGCCTTTGGCATTGACCCAAATGCTTGGGTTGAAATCGGCGACCAAAGCTTCGCTCCTGGCTTCTTTGTGTGGAACTCAGAAGTCGGGCGACGGTCTGTTGGTGTTCAGACCTTTTGGTTCCAGCACGTATGCCAGAACCACATTGTTTGGGACGCCATCGAAGTGGTTGAGCTACAGCGACGCCACATCGGAAACGTCCAAGAAGCCTTGGACGACGTTCGCGAAGCGATTTGCTGTTTGGTCGCAAAACGCGATGAACGTCGCGACGCGTTTACCAAAGGCATGAAGCTTGCGATGAACACGACTCTCGGCCAGGACGCCGAAGAAGTCCACAAGGTCCTCGGCAAATATGGCGTTAGTTCCCGCTTGGTGGAGCAAGCCATCGAAGTCGCCGGGCCGCAAACCCCGTATTCGGTGTTTGCGATTGTGGACGCCCTCACCCGGATTGCCGGACGTTACGAGAACGCCGGCGACCGACTTGTGTTGGACCAGAAAGCAGCCACGCTCTTGAGCTTGGCAGCCTAGGTCCATTTTGTTTCTGTGTTCCCCATTCCAATGCTTCGAAGGAAGCACAAGGAGATTTTACGATGGCCGAAAATAACAAGCCCATCCATCAAGTTCGCATTGGACGCATCAAAGCCGCAGTCTTTGACAACGGCGAAGACGCTCCTCGCAAGGTCCAATTCACCGCCCTCTACAAGGACGGAGACCAGTGGAAAGGTTCCCAAAGTTTTACTCGCGAGGACCTGCCCCTTCTTGCGAAGGTCGCAGACCAGGTTCACACCTACCTCTACGAGCAAAACGGTTCTTCCGCCGGCTAAAAATGTTTCTTGAGGCCACCCTGCACCACCGGCCTCCCTCGAATTCCCGACAGGGGACAACACTGACGGAGGTCACATGGCAGAAATCGAAATACGAATGAAGCTCACAGGCGATGGTCTTGCCAGCCCGGAGGAAATTTCACTTCGACACAGATTTCAAGACGAAGTCGAGACCCGCGGAATCGGAAAAGATTTGGGTGGAGGCAGCGGCTTTGGAGAGATGGACGTTCTTGTCGAAGTCACCGATGCTGAGACCGGCAAGAGCCGTCTCCGCGTTCTGGCCGAAGAACTTGGGATAGGTGATAGAACCACAATTCAAGAGTGCGTCGATTAGACATTTTCTGGCAAACCGTCTCCGACAATCAACTAATTCAGAATTTCTCTGATGGCGTTCAAAACTTAGCCTGGTGACAGGTTCGCAGCGCGCCTGTTAGGTTTGGTTCTCGACTACGAAAAACTACGGACGCACTGGCGGACTTCGCCGGTGCCCCATGAACGGAGTCACGAATGGACTAACGGCGAAGACAGCTAAGAAAGCAGACCTGGATTCAGGCCGCTAATGTGAGGAATCAACTACTCTCCAGAATCGCAATCTGAGAGTAGCAACATCCCGCAAAAGCAGTCAACGGACAAACGACAGAGGTCGTACAGGTTTTTTGCATCCCAAAATCGGCGGTCTTCGCCCCTTATTAAGGGACGGAAACTATGTCACACAATCGAAATGACAAGCGGAACATCCGCTACCGGCAGTTTGAGGGCGGATATGCCCAAGCACTCGACACGCAGCTAAGGGCAGTGCTTGAGGGCTACCGGCAAGGCCACTTCGGACGTAATGAGGTCCGCGTATTCGCGGGACGGCTTGAGCAGGAAGCACTTCACGAAAAGAGCAGCGTGTCGCTCAACCGCATCATCAATTGCCAATCGCAGCGGAAAGGAAACCGCAGGCTTTCTGAGGGCGAAATTCAAACCACGGTTGAAAAGCTCGACCAACTATTGCCAACGCTTCAGGCCGAATGCGAAGCCGAGTGGCGTCGTGAGGAACGGAAGCCGCAAGTAAAGCCCGTTGCGAGGAAAGTGCTTCGGCACATCGCCCGCGGAAGTGCCACAACGGTTGAGGCCCTTTTCTGTCTCGCCTACTTCCTGCGCCGTATCCCACAACGCAAAACAATGCAGCGGCTTAAACCTGACGAATACTACGCAAGGCTTCGCTACGCGGAGTTTGAAGCTTGGACGGGCGTCCATCGAGCGACGCAGTCTCGCATTCTGCAACGGCTCATCGACCGCGGTTACTTGAACACGGCTCCGGTCCACAAGCAGAATGAGAACTCTTATGGCCAGCTCTTTATTGACGGTCCGATGCTGTCCCTTGTGCGGCCGCGGCAGGTCACTCGACGCCGGCCGGCGGCTGACCAGCAGCGGAGGGGCAACTCGCCGGGATACGAGAAAAAGTCAACACCCCTTCAAGATTTGGTCAACACCCCCACCGAGAAAAAGTCAACGCTAAGAAACTTAAATCCCAAAACGGAAATCCAAGAAGAAGAAAGGCTCGTTCTCGAATTGAATAATGGATGTTTAGGGCGACACCACGACCCGGAGTTGCAACGCATCGCAGCCAGGGCGGCCCAGATGGTCGAAAACGCGATTCGGCAAGCTGCGTAGACACGACCACAGCCACAGCAGGTCCGTACTGGCCGTGGGACCGCCTTGAAAATTCGACGATGAGCGTCGAGATTTCCAGGTCGATTGCCAAATCAACGCTCAATTCTCGTTGTCCGTGCCACTCGATAACCCGACGAGAAATTCGTTAGAATGGTTTGCAGTCGCCAGGAATCGAAATTCCTGCCAGCGACCACCGGCCTTCGAGCCGAACTTTTCAGCGACGACAATGGTCATGGACAAGAAGCAAAGCAGTTCGCGTTCTTCTCTTGCTGACGGAAACGGACCGCTCGCTGACATTAAGGCCGAAAAGTTTGCAAACGCTCCGCTGATGATGACCGCCGACGAACTAGCGGAGACGCTCTGTATCTCGTTGCGTCAGGTCTGGCGACTCAAGGCAAAGGGCGACCTGCCCAAGCCCGTTAGTATTGGTCGCAATGTCCGCTGGCGTCGAAGTGACATCGTGCAATGGATTGAAGCGGGTTGCCCATCGAGTAGCAGTTTGCTGAACTCGCTGCTGTATCACTTAATTTTGCGACCCTATTTGTTCCTGCGAGGCTGATACAGCGTGCGATGGCTCACCTCTTCAAAGTCAAGACGACGAAGCCCCTGCCGAACGACGCAGAAATTGTAACGAAGGACGGCGAGAAGTTCGTCCGGCTGAAACGAGGTGGTCGCTTTACGCTCCATCCTTTGGCTCCCGGAGGCAAGAGATACGCTCAGGAATCTCGCAAATGGTATATCCAGTACAGAGATACTGAGGGAGTTTGGAAACGGGTTCCTGGATTCACCGATAAAGATGCGACGGCCCAACGGGCAGCCGAGCTAGAACGCAACGCGGAACGACAAGAATCGGGCCTCGCCGATACGTTCAAGAAGGGCAAAACGCAAACGCTCAAAGCTCACATCGAAGGATTCCGCCGCTACTTAAAGGCCAAGTCCAACACAGAGAAGCACGTCAATCAAACTTGCACTCGCGTCGAAGCAGTAATTGATGGCTGCGAATTTCTCCGCTGGAGAGACATTAAGGCGGCGAAGATTCGAGACTGGCTTGCCGACCAGAGAAGCTCCGGCGAGATGGGAATCAAGACAAGCAATCACTACTTGTCCGCATTCAAGGAGTTCTGTACTTGGCTGGTTCGCGATGGACACACGCCGAGCAATCCCATTGCCTACCTTCAAGCGTTAAACGCTCAGACTGACGTGCGAAGGCAACGCCGGGCCTTAACGTCGGAAGAATTCGCCGCACTCGTCACTGCGGCTGCATCCGGACCGCACATTCAAGGCGTGACAGGAGCGGACCGGGCAATGCTCTACGTCCTTGCCGCATGGACCGGCTACCGGCGACAAGAACTCGCGTCGCTCACACGAAGCTCATTCAAACTCAATACGACTCCACCGAAAGTGACAGTGACCGCCGCCTACAGCAAGCGACGGCGACAGGATGTGATTCCACTTCACCCAGAAGTAGCGACCCGCATTAAAAATTGGCTGGCAGCGAAGAAGGAGCTGGCCGCAAACCAACCCGTTTTCGACCTGCGAGCCCCCGGCGGCGAACTCCGGCGGACTTCCTTGATGATGAAGCTCGACTTGGAAAGAGCACGTCAAGCCTGGATTGACGAGGCGAAGAAGGACCGGAAGGAACGTAAGCGACGCGAAGAGACGGACTATCTGCAATACCAGGACGAGAACGGCTTGTATGCCGATTTCCACGCCAATCGGCACACGTTCATTTCCAACCTGGCGAAATCCGGCGTTTCTCCGAAAGTGGCCCAAACGATGGCCCGGCACAGCGACATCAACCTGACCATGAACGTCTATAGCCATGTCAAAATGGAGGAGCAGGAGGCCGCCATTGCCGTACTGCCGTCTCCCCCGGCAATTAACGGAAGCGGCAAGTCAAAACGACGGAAAAGTGGTGCATAAAATGGCTCCACAGCCATTTCGGTTTGCACACGGGTTTGCACAAACTCCCGACTTTGGGGTGCATTTGGGGTCATCGTGGGTCACTGAGGACTTTATCTGACTCGAAACGTCCGAAAACGAAAAAACCCTGGTTTCCCAGGGCTTTTTCATCGTCAGTCACCACTATTCACTGTCTGTCACAAGTAGCGGAGGAGGGACTCGAACCCCCGACACGCGGATTATGATTCCGCTGCTCTAACCAACTGAGCTACTCCGCCGCGAGTCTATATTTAAAGCATTTTCGTGTTTTCCGGTTGCCGGCAGATAACCTTGTGACACCCGATTTTACACCCGCTACGCTGAATGCCATGAAAGTGACACCCGCTGGTTGTGGCCGGCGGGTGTCATGACACCACCTAACCCTTTGACTGGAGGTAGTGCCGTGGCCAATTCTACCGTGCGGGCAAGGCCCGCGAAACCCCGCCCCGACTTCCCGCTCTTTCCCCACCGCAACGGCCGCTGGGCCAAAAAGGTCCAAGGGAAATTCTCCTACTTTGGAAAGTGGGCCGACGATTCCAAGGGAGAAGCAGCTCTTAATCTGTGGCTCGACCAGAAAGACGACTTGCTCGCCGGCCGGACTCCCCGCGTGGCAAAGGACGGGCTGACCGTCCGCGAATTGTGCAATCGTTTCCTGACCGCCAAAGAGCAACAGCGCGACGCCGGGGACATTACGCCACGCTCGTTTACCGACTACTTCGCGACGTGCAAGCGGCTGGTCGATTCCTTCGGCGCCAATCGACTTGTCGATGATCTTGCGGCAGATGATTTCGAGGCGCTGCGGGCCGGCCTGGCGAAGCAGTACGGAGTGCATCGTCTCGGCAACGAAGTACAGCGGACTCGCGTTGTGTGCAAGTATGCCTTGGATGCCGGGCTAATTGACAAGCCGATTCGATTCGGCCCCACGTTCAAGAAACCAGCGACGCGCATCATGCGAGCGCACCGGCAGCAGAATGGTAAGCGCATGTTTGAGGCCGCGGAGATCCGCACGCTGCTGGACGATGCCGACCAGCCGCTCAAGGCGATGATTCTCTTGGGTATCAATTGTGGTTTCGGCAATCACGACTGCGGCACGCTGCCAAAAAGCGCACTGGACCTAAAAGCCGGGTGGGTGAATTTCCCGCGTCCGAAAACGGCAATCGAGCGGCGCTGTCCGTTGTGGCCGGAAACGGTCAGGGCGATCCGGGAGGCGTTGACGCGACGACCGAAGGCCAAGAGCCAAGAGCACGACCGGCTGGTATTTATCACAAAGTACGGGCTGCCGTGGGCGAAGGATACGAGCACCAATCCCGTCACCCAAGAGTTCCGCAAATTGGTCGATGCTGTCGATGCTGCTGCGGCCAACGATGCGAAGAAACGGCGGGTGAAAGCGCCGGCGAAACTCTACCGCCCCGGCGTGGCGTTCTATGCATTGCGCCACGTTTTCGAGACCATCGCGAGTGAGTCGCGGGATCAGGTGGCGGTCAATCACCTCATGGGCCACGCCAACAACACGATGGCCGAGCGATACCGCGAGTGGATCAGCGATGAGCGGCTGCACGATGTGGTGAACATTGTGAGGCGATGGTTGTTTCCGAGGAACCGGGCAAAATGATTTTGGTCGGGTAAGCGGCTGATCACCGTTCACGATCGGCCGGCGCGTTCGTGGCCAGCAGCATCCGCCACCATGGTTCGAACACTGGTCCGACGAAGACAGTTGGTTTAGGGAGGACCATTGATTTCGGGCTGCTAAAAACTTAAATGGCGAGCACAGCAGCCGCCCTCCGCCATCCCTCTGATGTCGTTGCTTATCTGTTATTCGTGGCTCCCCTGCAGCCGCAGTTGTTCAAAGGTCAGCAACAACGAATGCTTCCACAATTGGGCGACCGATACTGTGTTGAGCTGAAGTGGGAGTGAGGCTGACAGGTACGGACAAGTTCAGGTATGGAGCAAATCCTATTTACGAACTGGCGTGCTCCCGACGACATCGTTTGCATGAGCGCATGCATACGCGATTTGGTCGCGAGCTATCCCGAGCAGTACGAAATCCATGTTGCCGGATCCAACCCTTCGCTGTGGGAAAACAATCCGTACATCTCAAAGGTCTGGGGACCTAGGCCACCCTGCGGCATCCCGAACTTTCGGCTTAACTGCGTCGAACAGTTGGTCGAAAGTGGCCGCGTCAGGCTGCATTACATCACGGCATTCCACCGCAATCTGCAATCCCGATTGGGTATTGAACTGCCGGTGCTGCACCCGAAGGGAGATCTACACCTCTCCAATGAAGAGCGAGCCCATTCGCTAGTTGAGGGACGATATTGGTTGGTGGTGGCGGGTTGGAAGGCCGATATGCCGGCAAGAATCTGGTCTGTTGCCAAGTTTCAGCATTTGGTGTCGTTGCTACGAAACGAAGGAATTAACTGTGTGCAAGGCGGCGCCCTGCTAACGGGTCATCGGCATCCTCATCTCACGGACGTGGAGAGCTTCGTTGGTAAAACTGACTTACGCGGATTTCTCCGGCTTGTGTATCACGCGGACGGCGTGATCTGTCCCGTGACATTTGCGATGCACGCCGCGGCGGCCTTTGACAAACCTTGTGTGGTGATTGCCGGCGGCAGGGAGTCGTGGTGGTGGGAGGCCTATCTGAATTCGCCGTTACGACATTTCGGTGAAGAGTGTGCCTCAGTTTTGGTTCCACACCGGTTTCTGCACTCGATCGGTGAATTGGATTGTTGCAGGATCACAGGTTGCTGGAAGACTCATGTGGTCCCACATGAGTTAGTACCGGAAGCGAGCCTCTGTGAACTACCAGTCGATGATAGTCATGGCCAAACAATCCCGCGATGTCTGGACGGCATACGTGTTTCCGATGTGATGGCCGCTGTCACGGACTATATCAACGCCGGTGAAACCACTACAGAAGATAAGTGGCTGACAACGACGGCTGGAAGCTTGGTGTAGATCTATGGCGCGCAATTCCGAACAATCACATACTGTGGATGTTGCCTACCTAAATTCATTTCGCAACGCGGCTGCGGGGCTCATCAAGAGCTTGATTCTCGCGCGTGCTCGGTCGGACCCAACGTTTCTGGCTCCAGAAGAATTCCGACGATGGGGTATCAAAATTCCTTCGACTGAGAACCGGAGCTGCGCGCAACTTCTAATTCGCGTTCGCCAGCTGTACGATCGATTAGTACGCAAGTTCCTGCAAGATCAAGATTCGATCGCCGTGCCGGTTTCTGCCGAGGATGCAGATAACTTTGATTCGCCCAGAGAGAGCATCGCCAGCTTCATTTATGTCGATCTTATTGAAAACTGCGCTGTGATTGAACCAACGATGGAGCTAGCACCGTATGACGTGGTATGAGAACCAAAGGCAGTGCGGCGGAGCTGGAAGCTCGTCGTCGTCGCGCTGCGAAGCTGTTCCAGGAACGGAAGCCGCTCGCAGAAGTTGCCCGACTCGTCGGCGCCAGCCTTTCCAGCGTCAAGCGTTGGAAACGTGCGTGGTCCGATGGTGGTGTCGCGGCCTTGGCCGCCAAACCCCATCCTGGGCCCACACCCAAGTTGTCCGTGGACCAGAAACAAGAACTGGTCACAATTCTGAAAGACGGTCCGAACGCGGCCGGATACCGCACCGACTTGTGGACGTGCGCCCGAGTGACCGAAGTCGTCCGCAAGAAGTTTCGCGTATCGTACCACGCCGACCATGTCGGCCGGATTCTGCACGACCTGGGATTCAGTCCGCAGAAGCCCCAGCAAGTCGCCCGCGAACAAGACTCGGCGGCTGTCGAGCGGTGGCGCAAGAAGGACTGGCCGCGGATCAAAAAAAAGCCCGTCGACGCGGCGCCAGCATTGTCTTCATCGATGAAACTGGGTTTCGGCTCCAGCCGGTGAACCGGCGAACCTGGGCGCCGCGTGGCGAAACGCCGATCCAGCGGGCCTGGGATCGATACGACCGCTTGAGTGTGATCGGCGCGGTCGCGCTCTCTCCCGCGCGGCGTCACATCAGCACGCCGTTTCAGATTCACGTGGAAAATATCCGCACCGACGAAGTCTTCGCCTTCGTCAAGCAACTGCGCCGACGTATCCAGCGTCCGCTCGTCGTCTGTTGGGACCGCTGGCCGGTCCATCGTTCGGCCGCCAAGCGCCTGGCGGCGAGCCGCCTCAAGAACATTGACATCGAGTGGCTGCCTGCTTACGCCCCCGAACTGAACCCGGTCGAACCGCGGTGGAGCCAGACCAAGTGCGGCGATCTGGCCAACTTCGTGCCGGACGACACGCGGCAGCTCACTCGCGCCGTCAGAAGGTCGTTGCATGGGCAATCGGCAAAACATACGCTAAAACGTTCCTTCTTCCACACCGCACAACTGAATCTGTAAACAGTCCATTAACCGCGCAGTCTTCAATAGAATTGCCAGTCGGACCAGTTTTGGATAAGCTCGCATGGTGACCTCCTTGTTCGTATTTCATTCTAGCGCCGGCTCAAATCAGTCGCTATATTGCATTATTGCACCCCCGTGACCTTGTTCATGAGGTCCTTCATGTCGTCCGGAGAATGACGTGGTGACATCCGCAGCGTGACCTTATCGGCCGTCATGATCTCCTGGCCGGCGATGTCGATCGTCTGCTCGCGCAGGTCGACGTCGACCAGCTTGCTCGCGGCAACCTTGTGCCAGAAGGCGTACTCGCCCGGCGGCACCGTCTCGACGTACTCACCGTCCTGGAATGACACGCCAACGTGGTTGCGCTCGACCGAGCAGATGTCAGTACTTCAATCAGATGGGGTTTTATCGAGAACCGCACGGGCACGCCGGTTGTCGGAATTGGCGGCGCGGTACGAGCCGAAGGGCGTGCAGTTCGTCGGCATCAATTCCAACAGGCAGGATACGCTTCGCGAGATCGCCCATTACGCTCGCGTCCACAAGATCGACTTTCCGCTGTTGAAAGATCCCTACCAGCGAGTAGCTGATCTATTCGGTGCGACGCGAACACCCACGGCCTTTCTGTTAGACGCGCGGCAAATCATTCGCTACCGAGGCCCAATTGACGATCAGTTTGGGGTCGGCTACGCGCGGGCCGGTGCAACGACTTCTGACCTCGCCGCCGCACTCGATGAACTCTTAGCTGGCAAACCCGTTTCGACGCCGATCACCGAGCCGGTCGGTTGCTACATCGGCTCTGGCACGCGAAACGCGCCGACCGGCGACATCACTTACTCGAACCAAGTCTCGCGCCTCGTCGAAACGCATTGCGTGCATTGCCACCGGCCGGGGCGGATCGCGCCGTTTTCGCTGGCTTCGTACGACGATGTCACGGCGTGGGCCGAGTCGATGTGCGAAGTGATGGACGAAGGCCGCATGCCGCCGTGGCATGCCAGTCCCGAGCACGGGCAGTTCTCCAACGATGCCCACATGCCGGCCGTCGACAAGCGGCTCTTCCGTCAAAGGTTCGAGAACGGCATGCCGCAGGGCGATCCAAGCGAACTGCCCGAGCCGACGAATTACACCGAGGGCTGGCAGATTCCTGAGCCGGATGTGGTGCTCCGCTGCTCATCAGTTGAGGAAATTGGCGCGAACGTATTTCACAATTGCGGCACGGAGCGATTCTATGTCAATCGTCCCCGTCTGACGAAATAGGACTTCGCCGCTTGGCGAAATCAACAGTGTGTGTGGTTGCGCTCCGGTCCACTGCGGATCAATGGCCGTCGCCAGCTCCTCTAAATCGTTGCCGGTGAAAAGGAAATTGTTCGTCGTTCGACCGGCTGCTTTGAGAAGCCTTTCGGTACGACTGGCAAGGGCGGCGTGTTGCTCCTCTAAAAAGCTTTGGACCTGATCCTGCTGTTCTGGTAAGTCGATGCTGATCGTGATGAACTCAAACGCATGATTCTGGAATCTGCGATAGGTTTCCACAAGCGCCGGAAACTCGGTCACGCACGGACCGCACGACGTTGACCAGACACTGATCATCCGCAGCGCCGGGGAGCTTTCGGCGACCAGCTGTTTAATGACCGGGGCATCCGCGGAGATCAACGTGACGGGCCGTTCATTCCAGTCCCGTTCCTCTTGAGCGACAAGTGCCCGTTTGTCAGACCACTTCATCGAACAGCCAAACACACGGGTTTTTTCAACGGAAACCGGTTGGCCGGCCAGCAAGGCGTCGATCGCGTCGCGGGCCTCCGACTTCGCGGTGAGCTCAGGGTTGCGGCGGCCATTATCCAGTCTTCCCGTGTACCGAAGTCGTCGATCCTTGTCGAAAATGAACACGTGCGGCGTGGCGACCGCGCCATACGCTTTGGTAACCTCTTGGGTTTCCCCATCGTAGAGGTATGGCAAGTTGAATTCTTCCTCGTCGGCCACGATCTTCATGGATTCGTAACTGTCGTCGTATCGCGTCCACCGCATTTCGCTCAGCATAACGGCCTGCGGATCGTTCCCATTGATGGCGACAAATGCGACTTTCTTGTCGCGATAGTGGTCGACCATGCGGCACATACGCCGATACGACGCAATGGCGTCGGGACAATGATTGGTGGTAAAGATCACGACCAACACCAACTTGCCCGAAAAGTCGGCAAGCGTGTAGCGCTTGCCATCGGTTCCCGATAGATCGAACGCCGGCGCTGAAGCACCGATTTCCAACGTCTGGGGTTCATATGCGGAAGCGTCAGGGAGCTCAACGCACGCGATGGCAGACAACACCACTAACCAATTCATCAGGGTCCGAACCGTGGGGCCAGGAACATTCACGACGCTGTCTCCCTTCCACTTGACGTTGCTGTGTGACACGCTTCGCCTATTCACGAAAAAACGATTTCACTCGACGCAGTCTAAGTCCGGCGGAAGACAAAATCCACAGCAACAGGGCTGACGGCTCTGGCACGGCGGCGCTGACAAATGAGCTACCGCCGGCCCCAACTCCGAAGTTTGCCCGCCACGCGTCGTATCCGGCCTGCGGGCCGTCGTTCTTGCGCCAGAGGACGAATTCGGCCGCGTCGACGGTGCTGTCGCTGTTGAAGTCGCCGGTGACGCCGAGGTTGCTGGTGCCCGCGAGAGCTTCGGCAAACGTGGTCGCCACCACCAGGTTGTCGATGAGCTGGATTCCGAAGTAGTCGCTGCTCTGGCGGAGCGCGAACGATTCGAGACGTTGCCCAGTGCTATGCCCGGTGTGCGCGATGTTTGCGCTCAGTTCATCGAGGGGATTCAGCCACAATTTGCTTTCGCCGGTGGCGGCGCTACAGGAGACGACCACCCGGTGCATCGTGTCGAAGTTGAGCTCCGTCGCCCAGGCGACTCCCTCGTCGAGCTGGCCGCCGTTGGCGTTGATCGCGAGCCGAAAATCGCCATCGCCTGCCGGCGCCAGGACACCCGTCCGTGCGCGGAAGTGCGTGGTGAGAAGGTTCGACTTGAAATGGACGAAGTTGGATCCTTCCGCGTCGAGGTTGACAATGTCGCCAATTTCGCTGCTGGGCAGCTCGAAATCGAAGCCCGCGTAGGTGGTCGCGGTCCCCGGTTGCCCGGGGAACTCGATATTCACGTCCTCGCGCCCGCCGCTGCCGCTACCTTGGCGTAGAACGGCCATGCCGCCGATGACCTGGATGGGGATTCTCCCCTCGTTTTCATGCGCCACCCACAGGTTACCTGGACCCGGCATGGGAGATTGGCCAACCAAATTCCCGTCAGCGTGTGAGAACTGCTCCTCGACCAGAATCATTGCATAAGCTGCGTCGGTGGCGTACACCAAACCGACATAGATCAACACCAACGAGAAGCGATTGAACGTTGACATTCGATCGGTTCCACCGTGGCGCGTTGGTGACGCGAGCGGTCTGGTCAAATTGGGCCGAAGTGGTGGCCTAGCGACTCTTCGCGGATTGATCGACGATCCAAATATTGCGGAATTGATACGCGGCACCGTGCTCCTGAAGCATCAAGGGTGCGGCAGTCGCGTCGCCAAGTCGCTTGGCGGCGCCTTTTCTGGGACCCAGCTCGACATTGTCGTGGATCAGCACGCCGTTGAGCCACACGCTGGCGCGGGCGTGTTCGGTCGTCGCGCCCTTCTCATTCAGCCGAGGTGCGCGAAAATCGGCATCCAGCGATTGCCAATGGCGGACAGGCAACGTGGTATGAACCAGCGGGCGGATTGGCTCCTTCAGATTCTCGAACGCGCCGACATACGGTCGTTCTCCTACTGCGTCACTTTTGATGCCCAATTCATAGCGGCACATGACGAACACGCCGCCGTTGGTTGGCGGGCCCAGCAAGCGGAGCTCCAAGTGCAGCTTGCAATCGCCGAACCGTTCCTTCGTGATCAGCGAGCCCGCTCCGGGCACCACTTCGAGCGAGCCGTTCGCGAGAATCTTCCAGTCTGCTGGCCCATCCGTGTCCTCCCACTTTCGATACTTCTGGCTCGCCCAGGCATCCATACTGGAGCCGTCATAGAGCACGATCGCGCCGGCGGGCGGCGGCGCATTCAACGTTGCCGTCAAACGGGCCGGAGCCGTCGTTTCACCTGCAGCGATCGCCGCGCCCCAGGTCAGCAGAATCGCGAGTGAGGTCCAACGTATATTCATAATTCAACAATATGCGCGCTAGAAGGCCTCGCCGATGCTGAAACTGTCATCGATTCCAAGTAGCGCTTCCCAGGGGCTGTCGACATCGTCGGTGATGGTCCATTGGTCCCCATTGAAGTTGCCCTCGATGGTGTCGGAAATGAACTGCACGCTACCGTCAGCCATTCCGAAGTGCGCGCCGCCGGGGTGCTGGCTGGAGAACCCGCGGCGCGAGCGTGAATCGGGAATGGCGCCGCTGGAACTGGAAAAATTCAGTTGGTACTTGCCGCAGCCCATGCCGTCCGCAAGACCTTGCTCCGAAGCATGTCGCACGCCGCGGATTCCGAACACGACGCCTGCACGGCTGCGGATCTCGCTCCCGTTGGGCAGCTTGGATTCCCAGGCACGCTCGCCGACGATTGCGGTGTGACTCGTGCCGTCGGTGATTTCCTTAAGCTTTCGTCCCGTAATGCGGACGAAGATGCCGTTGGCTTCCATACCTGGCGGACCGGGGTCTCGACGCAGCTCGGCGCTGCTGTTGACACCCACGTAATTCGATGTGGCCAGCGGGCTGGCCACCCCGGCGGCACTGGTGATGAGCCGTTCCTCGTTCACGGTCGGCCCGTTGTCTGTTGGACAGCGATAGACGGGAATGCCCCCTTGCATCGCGGAGAGGTTGGCGGGCGTATCCATCGCGGTTGCTAGATCCGTCTTCGGGACGTCGAGCGTCGAGTAAAGATCGTTTTCCTCGACAAACGGTAAGATCAACGCACTCCAGCTCCAGTTTCCCTCGCGCATATCGGGTGTCTCCTTGGGCGGCGCCGGATACACTTGAACCACGCCTGGCGGAAATGACTTATTCGTGTCGTGGTAATTCAAGATGGCAAGGATCACGTTCCTGGCATTGCTCTTGCAATGGGCACGACGGGCCGCTTCGCGTGCGGCCTGAATCGCCGGCAGCAACAGCCCGACGAGAATTCCAATGACGGCGATCACCACGAGCAGCTCGACGAGGGTGAACGCCTGACGCCGACTGATGACATTCATGAGTTGCCTTCTTGTGAGGTGCTCGGCGCGTCAACGCTTTGCCGCTTCCCTTTCCAGCCGGTCTTCCTCGGCCCGCATTTCCGCGTCGCGCTTCAATTGCTGCTCAATCTTCTCTTTCGACGGCAGTTCTTCTTTTGATGAGCCGCAGCCGGTAAGGAGCAGTCCGCCACACATCCATACGATCAAGACGAGTCGATCCAGGCGCAAATATCGCGAATTATTCTTCATCGCCCAGCTTGTAAGGGGTCTCTCCGTCCCACCGCGCGACCGACGGCCGCTATTTCACGCGAGCGAGATCGTTCCGCCAAAGACGCTTCCAAAACGACGGCGGAGTGCTCGCCGCAACTACAATGAAGAATAGCAGTTACCGGCAAGTTCGGGACAAATATGCACCCCACCGAATTGCCGAATGACGCTGGTTCGCCGCGTCCATCGAGTTGTCCGGAATTGTCCCAAATTTCGGCCCAGGAGCTATTTCTCTTACGGGCGGGGCGAGGCGTAACGGGCACAGTCGGTCGGCGGACTGTACGTCGGGTCCAACGGCTGGCCGCTTTTCCAAGGCCGATCGCCAACTGCTGAAGCGCCGCTCGGAAATGCGACGTGCTAGCCGTGGAGTCGGGCGGCGTCCGCACCGTCGGAATCGGTCGTCAGCAAGAAAGGCGGAACACGAATGGCTTTCCGAGTCTCCTGCTGCTCTTTGCTTTGCTTCGCGACCCTGTTCGCGGCCCCTGATTCAGCGCTTGCTATCGTCCTTCTCGACGAACAGTTCCTCGAAGAGGGGACTCTTGAAGGTAAATTGCCTATGCCGGGACCGCCCAGCCCTACGCTGAAAGTTTGGAATGCCGGTGCGGGTGGCGGCGTCAATCCAGTTCAAGTCGTCAACGGCGAGGCAGTCCTCATTCAGTCGGACACGAACCCACCGAACGGAGAAGACCAAGCCAACGACTTTGGCGAACAAGGGGCAACCGCCACGACTTTCGCTCGGTTCGACTTTCGCCTTCCCAGCGCCGACAACGGCACGCTTGCCTCGGACCCGGATGTAGCTGACGAAGGAGTGTTTTTTGTCTCATTGCGGGCACAGTCGCCGGCATCGTCTCTGCGCGCGCGGACCGGCGTGCTGGCCCCGGCGGCCGCAGGCGATTTCCGCCTCGGCATCCATGCGGACAGCAGTAACCTAAGTCTCGGGGCGATTTGGCCGACCGATCTCGAATTCGACACCACCTACCGCGCGGTTATCTCGTACAACGCGACGAACGCGATGAGTCAACTCTGGCTTGATCCGGTCGACGAAAGTAGTGCGCGCGTCACGCACACGGGCACGCTGACCGGATCGGATATCGATCGCATCGTCCTGCGACAAGCGACTGATTATGCCGGCAAGCAGATTCTCGACAACCTGGTCGTCGCAACCACGTTCGCCGAGGCCCTCAGCGGGTTCATGAGCGACGGCAACGGCGACTACAACGGCGACGGCTTTGTCGACGCGGCCGACTACGTCGTGTGGCGCAAGAACGATGGTTCCCAGGAGGCGTATGACGAGTGGGCCGCTAACTTCGGCAGCAGCGTCGGCTCGGGCAGCGGCGTCCCTGGCGCAATTCACGGCGTTCCCGAGCCCTCGACGGTGATTCTTTTCGTACTCAGCGTTACCGTGCTCAGCAGAAGGCGTCGCGTCGCTCGAACAGAGTCCAACGTCTCCATCTGAGTGGCAAACTGTTGGTCTTCGCTAATGACAGAATAACTCCATAAACTCTTTTCGACGAGGACAAGCCCATGAAAACGACAACTTGGTTCGCTTTTCTTCTTGCAGCCTGGATCGCATTCTCGGCTGCCGCGGTCCATGCAGCTACGATTGCATCGTGGACTTTCGAAACCATCCCGCCGTCGTCGGCGGGGCCGATTAGTCCTGACGAAGGGTCGGGATCGGGCACTGCCGTTCATTCGACGCCAAACAGCTTCAGCAATCCGTCGGGAAACGGCTCCCCGGAATCATGGAATTCGGATAGTTGGGCAGTGGGCGACTACTATCAGTTTCAAGTCTCGACGCTTGGCAAAACGGGCATCGTCATTTCGTGGGACCAGACACGAAGCTCCAGCGGCCCGGGAAATGCCAGTCCCAGTAACCAGAATTTCCGACTTCAGTACAGCACGGATGGTACGAATTTCACCAATGCCGTCGACTACCTCGTTCCGGTAATCACTTGGAACAACACGACCGCCAACACTGCCTCGATGTACTCGCAAGATCTGAGCTCAGTCGCCGCCCTGAACAACCAGGCGAACGTATACTTCCGCCTGACGGCGATCTTGCCGCCGCTGAACTCCGGAGGCCAGAGCCGCGTGGACAACGTGACTGTGACGGGCATTCCCGAGCCAATCAGCCTGGTGCTCATGCTCGCCGTGGCGGCGGTCGGAACCATGTTCAGGATACGCTAAATCGACCTAGCAAGAACGTTTAGGTCGAGAACACATCGAGCGTGATCTTCTCGCCCTGCATGGCGTCGAACTGCTGACGTTGCTCGTCGGTGAGCACATCGAGGAGCTTCGCATCGGCTTCGCGCTGTAGTTCGAGCGACTTGGCGAGGCGATCGCCGTCGAAGTTGGCCAGCGCTTCGTGGCGGGCCTTGGCGTTGACCTGGCGGATATCGGCTAATTTCTTTCGTTGCTCCTTCGTGATGCCCAAGGCGTCGCGCACCTCCGGCTTGGTCAGTTCGGAGGCGCCATTGACCTGCAGCAGCAATTCCTTCAGCCGTTTCTCTTGCGCATCGTCGAGCAATTCCTCGATGCTGTCCTGTGCTTGATGTTCGAGCTCAGCCATTCTCGGCGCGCGTTTCCCGGTGCCCTTCGCCACTTGGGCAAATAATTCATGCCGGCCAAAAGTGAGCGTTTCGTTGATGACGGCGGCCTTGGATTTTTGCGCCTCGGTGAGATTGAGCTCGGCCTGGACCACATCGACCGTAAGCAGCCGCGGCGGCGAAACGTTGCCCGGTCGCATACCGCCGAGGTCGCGGCGTTGTGCTTCGGCCGATTGAAACATGCTCAGCGCCAGGATCAATCCGCCGACACAGACGCTCGTTTGGATTTGAAGCGATCGCAACATGAGATTATTTGACCTCGCCATCAGTTGTTTCGAGTTGATTTTGAATTCTTGCTCAGTCGGCGCGCTGTGTTGCCAGCGTCATGTGCCCGTCCATCAGCGCGACGATTTCCACCGGTTCGAGACCGCGGTCCCAAACGACCAATTCATCGATTTCCCCTAGAAAGCGTTCCTTCTTGGGCCCGACTGCACCGAGTCGGCAACCGAGCCAAAGCCGATCACTGCCTGACAAATTGTCGTTCGCTCGAACGTTGCCCCGAACGCTGCGTTTCGGACCAGAAGTTACTGCGTTGCTTTCCAGCCGGCCATCTACGTATTGCTTGACCTGCACTGGCGCTGTGGGGTCGTCGCTAAGGAGAAAAATTACGGCGATGTGGTGCCAGCGGCCGTCGCGCAAGGGAGTCGTACCCATCGCGTGCCCGCCGCTAAAGTCGGTTCGAATGGCTCCGAGCGGGCCTTCCGTGGGTTGGCGATTCCAGCCAATGTGCACCGGCCGCGATGCCAGTTGGTCGGCGTCTCCGCGCCAAGCCACCATCGAGTAAGCTCCCGACAGAGGCGAATCGTTCGGGACTTTCACCCAAAACGCTATCGTACGCGGGAAATTGCCCGACAGGCCGGGAAATTCCGCGCGGGCAAACGACAGACCCTCGAACCGCAACGCCTTCTGGCGAAAGCCGTCAACGAGAGCCGTGTGGCGGACAGACGGCGACGGCGCTATCAGCTTCACGTGATAGTCGCCCAGCGGGAAACCAGCAACTTTGGCCGGGCTGATCTTGCCTTGCAGTTCGTCGAACGACCATTGGACATAGCGCACCGAGTCGCTTTGCCGCTCGAGCGGCACGCGGGCGCTGAAGCGAGCCCGCATCTGGGCGGGATCCTCCGATACGGTTACGCCGGCGCGCGCAAACCGCCGCGATTCGTTCGCTTGAAGCACGATGGCTTCCGAATCCTCGTCGCCGCTTGGCATGGCTTCGACCTCGCCTTTTAGCACAAGCACGTCCGCGCCACCCCGGTCGTCGGCGAACATTGAAAACTCGGTGCCGATGTCGATGACTTCTACTGCCCGATTTGATACGCGAAATCCGAGCGCCTGCGAAGGCACGTTGGCCTTGATTGCGCCGCGCAGCAACGTGGCGTCCCACGCTGAAGTCACGTCGAACACCGCGGGGCCTTCCAGCAGCACAATGGCCCCTGAATCAAACGTGACTTCCGCAAATCCCGACTTCAAACTCAAACGCTGGCCGCGGCGGAGGAAATCGCCCGGCGCAAGCTCCGCGGCTGCCGGCGGCCAGACGGCGTCTTTAGTGCCCGTAAGACGGGCGACGTATTCAGGCAGATCAGCAGAAATCGACTTGGCAAGGTCGGTCGGTCGGCTCGTCAACCACCACGTAAAGGTGAGCGCGAGCGCAGCGGCCAGGGCCGCCCAACGTACGCTCTTGGATTCCCAAAGGTGGGTGCCACTGCTCGGCACGTCGGCGGCCTCCATCTGCATTTCGCCCGCATATTGGCCCAGGCTCGCCGACAGATCCATCGCCTTGACGTAGTATCGGCGGGCATCTTCGGAATCGGCAAGCAATTGCTCGAGCCGCACCCGCTGTGCTGCGGTGAGCGTGCCTTCGACGGTGGCGTCGCACAATTCGTTCAACTCTAGTATATCGCGATCGGAAAGACTCATGTCGCTGCCTCGCTTTCGAGCTGGTGAGTGACGCAATCCAAGAGCAGCTTGCGGATCCGGGTGAGCGCTTTATAGGCGGCGGCAAGCGACCGGCCGGACCGTCGCGCCGCGTCTCGCACGCCGCAGCCTGGCTCGTAGCGCGCGAGCAAGAATTCCCGATCCCGCGTATTAAGCTTCTGCAGGCAATGCGAGAGCGCTTCATGTCGGTCGTCTAACTCGGCCGACATATCGCTTGCCGTCTTTGCCACGGCGTCGAGCACGTCTTGATTGAAAAATACCTTGGCCCGGGCGAACTTCTGGCGGGCGTAGCGGACTCGCCAATACGCAATTTGACAGGCCCAGGCCACAAAATCCGTCCCCGGCTCGAATTCGTCGAATTTCTCGCAAATCACCAAACTGGTTTCTTGCAGGATGTCGTCGGCATCGGGCCGGCGGGGCACCAGCGTATAGATGTAAGAGAAAATTCGCCGCTGGTGGTGAGTCATGAGCGCGACCAGGCGCTTGCGGTTTTCGGCTTCCGACTGGGAGTGGCTGGCCATAGGGAGGAACGCGTCAGTCGAAAATCCTACTGATTCAGCGCCATGCGCAACTCGGCCAAGAATTGCGGCACTAACTCCTTCGGCTTGTAGGGCCGATTGGGCAGCGAGAGCGTTTCGATGGGCAGGTAGCCGCGGTAATCTCCCTCGCGAACGATCCGCACGAGCCGCTTCAAATCGGTGCGGATCGAGCTTTCCTTGCCAAACGGGCTTTCCTTTACCTGGAAGTTCACGGCGTATGGGACGACCTTGGCAATGTCCACGTATGGATCTTCGGTCATGAAATAGCCCGTATCGACGATCACGCCGAACCAATCCGAATCGACCATTTCCACCATCTTGATCGTTTGGTCTGCCGTTTTGAGCATGTCGCCGTGATTCTGCACTCCCACCAGCACGCCGAAACGCTGTCCGTAGTCGGCGCACTCGCGCAAGTCGGCGGCCATCCACCTGGCCACCTCATCCCAAGCGTACCCAGCCGGTTCCGGCCCGGCAAATACCCGCAACACGGGCGCACCGAGCTTGGCCGCCACTTCAATCCATTCCTTCACGTGACGCACGTCCGCTGCTCGGCTCGCCTTGTCGTCCGTGGCGAAGTCGTTGCGCACGCCGGTGCCGCTGATATCCAACCCAAGTTGAAATGCGCGAAGCTTGAAGTTGTTGATGTAAACGTCCTGGGGCACTCCTGGATAGCCCGGGAAAAAGTACCCGGTGGGGTCGATTGCGTCGAAATCGTGCTCCGCACAAAAGTCCAGCAGATCGAATAGGGTCATTCCGCGGCCGCGGCCTTTGAGGTGATCATTGAGAGCCTTGGCGAAGGAGTAGGCATTCAAGCTGGTCTTTAGCTTCGCGCCGCCCACGCGTTGGGCCGGCTGCCGCGCCAGCGCGGGGACGCTGCCCAGTCCGACACCTGTCGCAGCCATGACCGGAACTAACGAGGCGCTGTGCAGAAAGTCACGACGGCTTGGTTTACCGTTCAAGGTTTGATCCGAAATATGGCAATGTAGATGGGTTTCCCGCGGGCGCGATTCGACCCGTCGCATACCGACATATCGCGCAGCCGCAGCTATGATTTAATAGCACTTGGCAGCGTTTTCAGGACAAGGAGCGCGCAGGGCGGCGGGAAAGCCGGAGGTTCGCGGGACCGCGGATTTGTCCAAATGGTGATTCCATTCGGCTATTAGCGATTGCCTGGCCTCTTAGCCCCTCGGCACGCCGCCGGCGTGTAGCAAGCTTAGGATGAATAGCATCGGCCGCCTAGCGATCTCGTGCCTTGTCGCACTAAGCGGCATGGGATTGCTTTGCGCTGAGTCTTGCCCGAAGCACGAGCCGGAAAAGGCGTTCCCCGAACTGAAAGTGTACGACGACCAGGGGAGGCCTTACCGTGCGGCGAAGGAAGACTGGCCTGCGGCCCGCCGCCGCGTTGCCGAAGACCCCGCATGGGCCACATGGCTGCAGGAGGAACGAGCCGAAGTCGACCGCTGGATCGTGCGGCACCACGACCGGGTGAACTGGGCCGCCGGCTGGTCGAACGATTTTGTCAGCCCAAAGGATGGCTCAAAGCTTATCTGGACCGAAGCGATTCCCGGCGAAGAGATGGATCACTTCGCCAGCCCGTCCGATCCACACGTACCAATCACCGACAAGTTGCGCGCGGCGTGGGTCCGCACTTGGCGCGAGCGACACGTGGGGATGATGGAACGGGCGGCGCGGCTCTATCGGCTGACCGGCGACGAAAAGTACGCGGCGTGGGCCGCCAGCCAGCTCGATTTTTATTCTACACATTACCTCGAGTGGGAGCCGCAGCGGCAGGGCGCCCGGCTGTTCTGGCAGTCGCTCACTGAAGGCGTCAACCTGATAACTTTTGCGCACACCGTTCGACTGCTGGGCGACTATGTCGCTGACGGGCGGCGGCAGTTCTGGTATGAGAAGTTCTTTGCGCCTGAGATCGAAGTGCTCAACAAGAACTTCCCACGAATTCTCAACATCACGTGCTGGCTGCGCAGTGCTGCCGCCCAAGTGGCTCTTATTTTCGGTGACGAGCCAATGTGGCGCGAGGCGATCGACGGCCCATTTGGAATTCGACAGCAGGTGGCCGAGGGGATCACCAGCGATTATCTGTGGTACGAGCAATCGCTCAGTTACAACAGCTACGTCGCCAGTGCGCTATCGTCACTGTTTGAAGCTGCCGGGCTTTACGGGCGCACCGACGAGCTGGCATTGGAGATGGCAACGGTCGAGAATCTCATGTTGTCGACCACGTACTTGCGGTTTCCGACTGGGGTGCTTCCTACGCCCTCAGATACCAAAGGAATTCTCTACGCGCCCGACGAGGATTTGTTTGCGGAGACGTACCGAGTATTTCCAACCACGATCGGACTGGCAACAGCGCAGAAACAGCGAAGTTGGAATACACTTCTCGATCCACCGCCACAACCGCCGCCGGGCCGTGCCAAGATGCCGCCCGTCACGAGTCGAAATCTTGAAACCTCGCGCATGGCTGTGCTCAAGGACGGACCATGGCAGGTGTTCTTTCATTACGGCCAGCCGCCCATAAAGTCTCATTTGCAAGCCGAGGTGCTAAATTTCAGCGCATTCTTTGGCGATGTTGACGTCACGCACGACCCGGGCACGGTTGGCTACGGCTCTGCACTTCACCGCGAATACTACATCCGGGGCCTTAACCACAATGTGCCGCTGGCCGGCGGAGAAGGCCAGGAACAGCCACCCAAAGGCCGTCGCCCCGATCCGTTCACCAAGACTCGCGCGGGCGAACTGATCGACTTCTCCGCCGCACCGGCAAAAATTACGGTTGCTCATCCGGTCTATCGGCGTGAAGCCAAGGCCCAGCGCACGCTTCACATCGAGGGCGATCAACTTATCGACGTCGCCACGATCGAAACCACGACCGGAAAGCCGCAGAAGCTGGGTCTTTCGCTCCACTTGCAGGGCAAAGTGCGTCTACCAGAGAAGTTTGTCGAAGACACGAAATTTGCCGAAGGGCGACCGGCACCATTTGGTTACTGGCGCGATGTGCGTACCACATCCTATCGCGACAAGATGTCATTTGAAGTTGACTACGGCTCGGCGACGATTCACGTTACATTCGCCGTGCTTGGCGAGTTTCGTGTATGGCACGCGTCGACTCTGGATACCCCGCCGCATCGCCGCGAGGGGTTTTATCTCGAGACGTTTGGCAAATCGGCGACCTTCACGACTATCTTCGAACCTGGCAAATGATCACTGTAAACAACTTGGTACAGCGTCCGGTTTCGTCGGATATCGTTCCTTTGCCGCCACTTATTGCCGCAAGTCGTGTGGTAGCGAAATCGTCGGATGACAACGTCTCTAAACTCATGTCGCCTTTCAAAGTGCCGAGTACCGGTCGACATGGTAAGCGTCCAGCCAAGGCATGGTGCAGCCACCGATCAACGGGACCGGCTCATGGCTCGTGCGTGGCGGCGGCGACTTTTTCGTGCGGCCGCTTTGCGGCGGGATTCTTCAAGACGGTAGGTGAGCATGGCTTCGGGGTGCTGGATTGCCCATCGGTCGGGGAGCATCTCATCGAGACGTGGATCGTCGTCGTGGAGGCGCAGCAGCAACTCGCGGAGGTAGGTCCACGGTTCAATCCGATGACGCTTCGCGCCGGCGAGGATCGTGAACAAGACGGCGGCCCGCGGCCCGGCTTGCTCGCTGCCGAGGAACAACCAGTTTTTTCTCCCAATTGCCTGATGTCGGAGCGTTCGTTCGCTGACGTTGTTGTCGATCGAGAGCCGACCATCCTCGGTGTAGCGGTAGCGATTGACGAACAGAAATAAGTGCCCCGACAACGGATCTTGGTTGAAGATACTTTCCGCGATCCCCATCAGCCGGTCGAAGCTGAATCTCATGCTGGTGGGAGTCGTGCAGAGAAAGACTCGCAGCTCGGAGAAGTTCGTCATGACTTGGGCGCCTTCCAAGGACGGAGAGTTCCCGCGGCTTCGATGACGGCGATCAGCGCGGCCTGACCGACGCCCAGCGGCAGTCGCACCACGCCTCCATTGGGCAACTCGATCTCCACGGACGACGCTTTGAGCGAGATCGGCAGAAAGACCGTCTCGTCCACCTCTTCCGATTCGGCTTGCCGGCGATCGGCTGCTTCCTCAATCAGCGCCGCCGGGACGCCGTTCTTCAGCTGCCGTTGCCAGTGGAAATATCTCGACAAAGAGACTCCCTCTTGCAGGCAGAAAACCGAGACGCTCAGCCCGCTCGCCTTCTGGCTCTCCAACCGCTGCTGCCAGTCCAGCCAATCATCCAACGACGCTGCAGGTCTTCCGGTCTTGGCCATCGCTCATCTCCACGAGTAACTGAGACAACGCGTCTCAGCCTACCAGCGCTGGCAAGTATGGATTCGGCGGACGCTTACTCGACATTTAGCTTCTTGACTCAGCCGCTTGCGATCGCCCAGCTAGCTCGACCACCACAGGCGAGTTCCGGGTTGACCGACAACTAGTGAAGTTATCCATCGCCAATCGCAATAGTTTTCCGCTGCGATTTGCCTCTTCAGGAGGACCACGTTGCGCGCGTCGGTCCGACACACCTCTGGCGATGATGCCACCGCACGCCACAACGTTCGACACTAATCACTTTGGGGGCACGCGGCGATTCTACTTGTTCGCAGTGACGTCAGCGTTTGCAGATAGCACTTCGAAAATTCCGCTCCTTTCATCGGAATTTGGCCATTCGTCAGTCAGCGCTTCAGCGCACGGCAGTTGTGAGACGCCTCGGCCACCACACGTTACTTTTTGAATTGAAACGGTGATCGATCCATCGTCTCGTCATTCGCCAGGCGCATTTGAGCCAAGCCGGCTGCGCCCAAGCTTGTGGGTTCCTGGCAATCCACCGCTTTGAACGGGCATCCGAGCACTTGGCTCTTGATATTCAGCCAGAGGCGGCTGCGCGCGGCACCCCCAGCCGCCCGCACCAACGAAGGCCATTCCCCATCGCACAATGCAGCAACTTGTCGCCGGAGCTCGAAGGCCACGCCTTCCAGGATCGCCCGAACTTCGTGGCCGCGAACGTGCGTGTCGAGTCGATGGATGAACATCTCGCCTGCAGGTAGATCGGGCGCCTTGGGGTGAAGCCGCAAGCCCTCGGCTCCGGGCGGCACGCGTGCTGCCAATTCGTCCAATTCTTCAAACGTCGGCCGATCGGGCAGTTGGTTGCGGTACTTCTCCAGCAGCCCAGCCGAAATGTTGCTGAAAACCATTTGATAGTAAATACCTGGCGCAAATCCTGGGCCCTGAAAGATTCCGGGGGCAGAGTGGGAGGTGAATTCGCGCGCGCAGCGAATCGTGGAGAGCACCGTTCCGGTCGTCTCGCTCACGCGGCCGGGCTCCGTGTTGCCAGCGCCAATCGCCCCGGCATACTGATCGAGACATCCCATGGTGAGGCGGCACTCGCTGGATAGACCCCACTCTTGGGCGATCTGGTGCCTTAATTGGCCCACGTCGTTGCCAGCGCGGACAATCGCCGGCATCCATTCGACTGACAGCCCCGCCTGTCGCAGCGCGTCTGACCGATAACGCAAGCTATGTATATCCACCAGTCCAGTGAGGCCCGCCAACCCGACTTCCGTCACGTGATTTCCCGTCAACCACCACACCAGATAATCACTCATGCCGCATAGTCGCCGGGTGCGGGCGACAATGCCCGGTTCGTGTTGTTGCAGCCAAAGTGTTTTTGCGACCATGAACTGGTGATCGAGTTGGGAAATACCCGTCGTTGCATAGAAATCGCGGCTGCTGCTCAATGCGTGCAGCGAAGCCTCCATGCCTCGCGCTCGTTGGTCGGTCCAGAGGAGAAACGGAATCAAGGCGCTCGAGCTGGAATCGAGCAACGTGAAGGTATTAGCTTGTGAGGCGAAGCAGATTTTTGCCACATGGCGGAGGCCGCCCGCATGCCGGCCAACGTCGTGGACTGCCGCAGTCAGGCAGCGCCGAAAGGCCGGTACGGGAAGTTCCGCCCGGCCTGGCGCCGGGTGGTCAATTGGCGCCTCGATCTGACGCTGTGCGATAAGGCGAAGTGCTTGGTCGAACAAGCAGACCTTGAAGTAGGTCGTCCCCAGGTCGAAAGTCAGTACGCCACTCATGATTGCGCATCTGCCAATGCGACGGAGCGCATCTTGTCCGCTGCGGGACGAGCGAGCAATTCGAGCGCCGCGTCAACCAGAATCTCTCCGGAGATCGGGCTAGCGAAAATTGCATTGGTAGCTTCGTAGCAATTGCTTCGCACTGCTTGTTCCGTGACGATGTATCCTTGCAGCTCGCCATTGGCGAGTGTGACGACGAATGCTTGCGGATGCTGCTTGCGAACTTCCAATGCAAATTCAACAAACACCTCACCAGGCCAGCCCACAAATGCCCAATTCCCAATGCGAATTACCTGAATCTCGGCCGGCAGGCAGCTCTCTTGTACCCCGCGCAGTTTGCCTGCCGCAGCGGCACGTGCTAGGCAGACAGTTTCCTCCGCGCCGAAAACGGCGCACTGGGCTGTACGGACCAGTCCATATTCGGACCCAGATTTCTTCAGCTCCGCGAGCAAATTTGTCTTCAATTCGAGGGTATTGATAGCCTCCTCGATCGTTGGCATGGGGCGCGGCGGAAGGTCAACGGCTTTCGCATCGCCTTTGACGCGTATATCCGCGTCGAAATCCGCCGCTGTTACTGCGGTTTCAATGGCACGTCCCAACAGATGGCCGATACGCTCCACTTCGTCAAAGGTGTGCGCGCGGGCAATAAACCGCGGACTCTGGTTGCCGGCCGCTCCCAAATGTGACAAGACGGGGCAATCTTGTCCAAGCAGGTGAGTTTGCAGATATGCCCGGCACATTCCGGGAAAGTCCGCGCTAATGAGAGTTGAATCGTCGTGGAGAATAGTCGGGTGAACCGGGTTGACATACATCAATGCCAGCCAACGCGCGGTATCGGTGAGCGAGCGCGCCACAACCACCGGGATTTCGGTAATGGTGGGTCCCTTCGGATCAATACGATTCGAGCCAATTGCGGTACACTTGGTCAGGGCGAGAGCTATTTCTGCAGGTTCTGCGCGTCGAAAAGCATCGACCGCCGCGCTGACGATGCGGTCCACAAGCAGGCTGAGATAGGCAGGGTCCGGCGGTGGCACGACGGGATCTTCGATATTGCTGAGCATCTGCACTGTTACAGGACCCGAGTGCGTGTGGGTCGACGTAATCATGACACAATCTCCCGGCAAGCCGGTTTCGCGCGTAATCTGCGCGCGTGCAGCGCCCACGAGGCGTTTCGATAACCAAATCGTGTCCACAGAAACGAAGATCGCGACGCCGGCCCGGTCGCCCACAAACATGGCAGACGCCCAGAGCGGGTCATGCACACCGGTGCTCACGCGCGGAGTATGCGGGTAACCGTAGAGAAAGATCGGACTACGTGGCGTAATGTCGGAGGAGGAGGCGCCTACGATGAGCCGTGGTGCGATATCACCCTGATCGAGTTCACGCATCAGGTCACCAGATTTTTCAATGCCACAGGTTGACTGCCCCGGAGGGCCTTCTCATAATGTTCATGTTGTTATAACCATTGCCGCGGAGTGCAGTCAAGCTTCATCCCTCGGGAAAAAGGGGCATTTCAAATGGCGACGGTTCGGGCGGTCACCGCTTACCAATATGTCGCCGACGCCTTGCGCCGACAGGTGCTGGATGGCTGGTTGGGGCCGGGGCAGGTCCTTCCTCCGGAGCGAGAGCTTTGCAAGCAGTTCTCCGCCTCGCGGATCACAGTTCGCCGAGCGCTGCAAATACTCGCTGATGAAATGCTCATCGAGCGCCGCCAAGGGATCGGCACCTTCGTGAGCCCTGCTCCCTCGCGGAGGATCCCGCTGCTCAACACCGACTTCAGCGGGTCGATGGCCGCTCACGCGCCAGACCTGGAACGCGCGCTCGAAACGCATGAGTGGCAGCAGGCCAACACCGACGTTGCGGCATCGCTGCAAACTTTCCCGGGGGCAGCGGTGTTCTTTGCTCGACGCCTCGATCTGTTGCGTGATGAGCCCGTCGCCTTTGACGAGATCCATCTACCGGAGTCCGTGGCGGATCTTCTCGACGAGGAGGATCTTGCGCAATTGCGATTTCTGGAGCGCTGGCAGAGCGTGCAACAGATCAGGTTAGGCCACCTTTCACAACGCATCGAGGCAGTCGCTGCCGAGTCCGAGCAAGTGAGGTATCTCGGCGGCAATGTCGGCGCTCCATTGCTCAAGGAAGTGGACATTGTCTTTCTCTCGACGGGCACGCCGTGTGGCCAGTTTGTGAGTTACTATCGCCATGATTTGTTTCAACTGACGTCGACAGTACGCCTCAGCATTGCAAGTCGCAACGAAGAGAGCGATTGATGTCGGCTATTTACATTACGAATGCTCGCATGGTCCAACCGGGCGTGGGAACGGCTTCCGGCAGCATATTGCTGGCCGAAGGAAAGATCGCGGCAATCAACCCGGCCCCGCAGCAGTTGCCGACCGACTGTGAACGAATTGATGCCCAGGACGGCCTCGTTACGCCGGGCTTGATCGATATCCACACCCACGGCATTCATGAGTTTTCCTACGAGCGCGACCCAGAGGACCTCGTGGAAGGCTCGGCGCTGGTCGGACGTTATGGGACGACGTGCGTCCTACCCACGCTGTACAAGGTCCTGGAGCGTGGTTCTCTGGACCAACTCGAGCGCTTGGCCAGCGCGATTCCAGCGGCCAGGAACGTCGACATCCCAGGATTACATCTGGAAGGGCCGTTTCTTGCAATCCCCGGCGCGGGCGCGTCAACGGTCGCCGGCGATTTGGTGCTGCTGGAGGAACTGATGTGTGCCGCGCACGGCCGGGTGCGGGCCATGTCGGTCAGTCCCGATTGCCCCCGTGTGGTTCCCGTGATTGAACGATTGCGCGAACGCGATGCGGCGGTCTTCCTGACGCACACACGTGCCACGGTTGCGGAGACGCAGGCAGCAATCGATGCCGGCGCCAGGCATGCAACACACTTTTACGACGTGTTCCCCGTGCCGCCGGAAAGGGAGCCTGGCGTCCGGCCGGTTGGTGCAGTGGAAACGATCCTGGCCGACGAGCGATGTACGGTTGACTTCATTTGCGACGGGGTGCACGTCGATCCGATGGCCATCCGACTGGCACTGGCGGCCAAGGGATGGGAAGGAGTAATTGCCATCACCGATTCAAACGTCGGAGCAGGAAAGGCAGACGGAATTTACTCAACGCCGTGGGGATACCCAGTAAAAGTGAGCGAATCCGACGCGGCGCGAGTGCATGATGCTGCGCATCCGCTCGATGGTCTATTGGCAGGAAGCTCCCTGACGATGGACCGCGCCCTGACCAACCTGTTCGAGTGGCTCGATTTGCCTGCTCATCAGATCTGGGCCATGGGGACGTGCAACCCGGCCAAAGTAATTGGTTTACCGAACAAGGGCGTGCTCCGAGTTGGAGCGGACGCGGATCTCGTGCTATGGGGACAGCGAGCGGGGCGTTTACAAGCCGTGCGCACCTGGGTTAGCGGCAAGTGTGTGTTCGACCGCAATGTTTCGGCCGAAGTAGAAAACCTGGACCATGACAAGTTCGTTTCGGTATAGTCCGTCGCCGTTCGTGCCGTTTCGCGATTTAGAAGCGATCGAGCGCTGCCGCCGCATCAAACGCGAAGACATCGAGCGGCACCCGAATCCAGATTTCCGAATTCGGGTGCTGCCGGGCGACGAGATTGAGTTTCGCTGGATCGCCGATATGTTCCGTTGGATCGAACAGTCGGATGAGCACGACCGCCCGGTTGTTTTGATCTTGCCGAACCCATGCCCGTCGGTTTATCGCAAGGTAGCTCACCTGGTCAATTTGTTTGGCGTGAGTTGCCGCCACGTCCACATCTTCGCGATGGACGAGTACGCGAACGAAGAAGGCCGGATCGCTCCCGAGGATTGGCCGCTCGGGTTCATGCACTCCTTGCTGCGAAATTTCTACTTGCAATTTGAGGAACACTTGCGACCATCGCGCGACCAGGTTCTGGGGCCGACGAACCGGAACATCGCGGACTACGGAACGATGATCGCGGACCTCGGCGGCGCGGATATGTGTTACAGCGGGCCGGGCTGGACGGGCCACGTCGCATTCGTGGAACCAGACGCCCCGGAGTTCGACGCGCCGCTGGAAGAATGGAAGCGCTTGGGCCCTCGGATTTGCACGCTCAGCCCGTTCACGTTGGCTCAAAACTCATTACACGGCAGCTTCGGAATGAGCGGCGACCTGGCTGCGGTGCCACCGAAGGCGGCTACCATCGGCCCGGCTGAAGTGATCGCCGCCAAGCATCGGATGGAAATGGCAGGCATCACGGTGCATGGCACGGCAACCGCATGGCAGCGACTCATCGCGCGGCTTTGTTACCACGGCCCGGTTACCCCGCGCCTGCCGAGCTCGATCCACCAAGAGTTGCGAACCGACTGCTATATCAGTGAAGTAATCGCCCAAGACATAAAGCCCGACTGGGAGAAAGGTTATTAGTGCATGGCCACTTCGACGGTGCCGTCTTCCACGAACTCGACACTCAAATGGGCGAAGCTGGCCTCCGCGAGCTGTCCGCGGATTGTGGTCGCTCCGCCTGGCCCCAAGTCGCGGCAGTACCACGAGCGCTGCACCGCCCTTTTCAAGGGCCTTTCCGGCCAGGTGAAGCTGTTCCCGGTCGCGTTCGAGTCGGGCGAAGGCTGCATGCTGCGCGATGTCGACGGGAATGAGTACATCGACTTTTCGTCGGGCATCTACGTGGCCACGCTCGGCCACTGCCACCCCAAGGTGAGCGAGGCCGTGGCAAAATATGCGCGGACCTTGATGAACTGCCACGACTTTACCACGCCGATCAAGACGAAGCTGGTCGAGAAGTTGGCTGAAATCCTGCCCGGCGACCTCAACGGCTTTCAGCTTTACGATTCGGGAACGACAGCCGTCGAAGCCGGCGCACGCGTATTGCGAGCGGCGACTAACCGCAATGAGCTGGTATCTTGTTTTTACGACTACCACGGCAAGACGTATGGCAGCGTGTCGCTGGGGCACATCCGCTCCCGGGTGTACGGCGCCGTTCGCGCTCCGGGATCCCACATGGTGCCGCGGCCTGATGTGTACCGGCCGACATGGACAAAAGAAGATGGCTCGATCGATACCGACGCCTATATCAATTTTTACCGGGAGTACATCGACAAAGCGACGGTCCACGACGTGGCGGGATTCGTGATCGAACCGATCCAGGGGTGGGGTGGTTCCATCATGCCTCCCGACGATTTTTTTCCAAAGCTGCGCACGCTCTGCGATGATCTCGGAATCCTGCTCATGGCAGATGAAGTGCTGACAGGTTGGGGGAGGACGGGCAAATGGCTCTGCCTCGAACATTGGAACGTGCTGCCGGATGTAGTCACCCTCGGCAAGGGGTTCGGTAATGGGTTTCCTGTCACTTGCGTCGCTGTGCGCGAGCCTTACAAGGACTCCTTTGAGCAAATCAGCGCATCATCAAGTTACGGTGGCAACCCGATGGCCTGCGCCGCGGCGTTGGCGGCCACCGAAGTGATTGAGGAAGAGAATCTGCTTGAGCACGCCGAGTCCCTCGGCCGACTTGCGCTCCAGCGCATGGAGCGGATGAAAGATGAACACCCGTTGGTGGGCGACGTGCGGGCGAAGGGCTGTTTGATGGGAATCGAGTTGGTGAAGGATCGACGTACAAAAGAGCCGTACCCCGAGGCGGGTGAGATGGTCTACCAAAGCGCTTTCCGCAAAGGTCTGGCTTGGATTCCGGCTGGCCATATCTTGCGGATGAGCCCGCCGATCGTCATGGATCCCGACATATTGTTGAAGGGACTTGACATTATCGATGAAGCGATCGGGGAGACCGAACGAGAGCTTGCTCGGCGATAAGTCAACATTTCCGAACACGTAATAGGTTTCGCCTCAAATGTCGGTGACCGCACGACTAAAGCGACTCATGGCCGAGGACGGCAGGTGCCTGGATGTGGCGCTCGACCACGGCTTTTTCAATGAGCCTTCGTTTCTGCAAGGTATCGAAAACATCCGCTCGGCAGTGCATACGATCGCGGAAGCAGGACCGGACGCGATTCAATTGACTCTTGGGCAGGCGACGCATTTGCAATCCATTCCTGGAAAACAAAAACCGTCTCTCGTGCTTCGCACGGATGTGGCGAACGTGTATGGACGGAGCCTGCCGAGAACGCTGTTCAGTCATCTTGTGGACGATGCTGTGGAACAGGCGCTGCGTCTCGATGCGGCTTGCGTCGTGGTCAACTTGTTTCAAATACCGAACGAGCCGGAAGTTCATCAGCAGTGCGTCGCCAATGTCAGCAAGCTCAAGCCGGTTTGCGAACGCTTCGGCATGCCGCTCATGGTGGAGCCGCTCGTCATGCAGCCGAACGCCAAGGCGGGCGGCTACATGGTGGACGGCGATGTGCGCAAGATTGTGTCGCTGGTTCGCCAAGCGGTCGAATTAGGAGCGGATATAATTAAGGCGGACCCCTGCGACAACCTCGACGAATATCACCTCGTCGTGGAGGCTGGCGGCAACTGTCCCGTGCTGCCGCGCGGCGGCGGCCGCGTTTCCACCGCGGAGGTGCTTGCGAGGACGAAAGCTCTCATGGCGCAAGGGGCCGCGGGAATTGTCTACGGCCGGAATATAATCCAGCACGAGAATCCTCGGGCCATGACGCGCGCACTCATGGCAATTGTCCACGGAGACGTTAGCATGCAGGAAGCACTTGAACTCTTAGATGAAACGTCTGCCACGCAGCAGGCCGAGAAGTCATTAAATCGAACGAAGTAAGCCCCATGTCGGCGCCTGACTTCTACTTTGTGGTTAACTCCACCGCGCGGCATATCCACGACGAATATGGCAAGGAGGTACTCGTGGATTATTGGCGCTCGCTGGGTCGAGAGTACTATGGCCAGCGCGCCGGAAAGTGGCGCGAGGGGGGACTGCCGGCGATTGCGGACGATTGGAGACAGTATTTTCTCCACGAGCCGGGTGCGGTTGTTGAGACCACGGTGGAGGCAGACGCGGCACACCTGGACGTCCGCGTTTGTCCAGCGATCAAGCATCTGCGGGAGAGCGGTCGAGACATCGTACCGTACTTTTGCGAACATTGCGATCACACCTGCGGCAGCATGGCCGAGCAGGCAGGCTACCAGTTCGCGCGGACGGGCGGAATGGGCTCGTGCCACCAGACCTTCTACCGCCCTCCAGCCACCGCCGAGGAGTGACTACCATGCTCGGCTGCCAAGACTTCTGTGGTTACTACGACTGGACATTTCACTATTTGCGAAGAAATTTCGGTCAGGGTGCGGTGGAAAAATACTGGGCCGAAGCGATCGCCGCCGATGCGCAGCACCACTATATTCAGACTGGCGAGTATCAAGGGCTGCGGGGACTCTACGAATCGTGGTTGAAAACGGGAAGGAACGAACAGTGCGATTGGACGGTCACTCTTGATGAAGGCCACAATCTGTTGCGGCTCGACATGCGTCAGTGCCCCAGCAAAGGCTTTCTCCTCGACAACGACCTGAATGCCGATGAGGATTACTGCGATCATTGCATGGGATGGATCGGCCCAGCGCTCCATCAACTTGGTGCCGAAGTAGCCGCACACGAGCACAACCATTGCGGCCAGTGCTGGTGGGAGATTCGCGCGATCGAGGAAAGCCAGCCGCCGGTTGAAGTATCGGCTGACATCCGTAAGGACCCGCGCTGGGGACAAGGTTATCTCCATCGGTACGCGCACCACGACAAGCTACCGTTGCTCTCGGAAGGCGAGGATGCGGATTCCTGTGACGTGCTCGTCAACTGGTTTCGCAGCGCGGATAGCTTAGTGGTGCTGGGACCAGGGTCATCGTCCGTCGGGGAAGCCTGGCCCACGAACGACGCCCATCCAGCGGAGATTGTCAGCGGCCGGCGTTACGCGGCCGGTGACTGTCCGCTCGACCACGTGCGTGGCGTGCTCCTGGAGCACGATCCCGGTCTCTTGCCGGCCGTCGCCGAGCGGTTCCATTCGACCGAACGCCGGCCGCTGCTGATGCATTGTTACCTGCCTGGCGAACCCATGTTGAATTTCGCCCAGCATCGCTTGCCGCGTGCGGTGCCGATTCTCCCATTGCTGATTCGCTCCGGCGTTTATACGCATCAGTCGCAGCGACGTCATCCGAGCACGTGCCTATTTGCAGTTTTGCTTGCTGCCGCGCTACAAAAGCGAATCGTTGTACGAGATTTAGAAAGGCCAAGTTCGCAGCTTGAGGCGGACGATCTCGAGTACCTTCGGCAGGCGTGGCAACACGTGGAAGGGCGAATGGACCTACCGACAAACCTGCGCGGCGTATTCCCTCAGCATTCGCCACTCGTGCACAACCCATCCGGCTAAGTTCACAAGGAGATCTGCATGAAAGGTCGCAACATATTCGTGTTCGCGGTGATTCTGCTTACGACGGTTATCGGCGTGCTGCTGGTGAAATCCCGTCCGGTGATAGGCGACGAACATTCCCAGACGCCCTCGCCACCAGCTTGGAAAGCAGTTCCGCAGGACGGAATCATCACAGCCTCCGGGCGATACTATCTCGAGCAAGATATGCAGGTCGATCGAAGCATCGGCATCGAGGTCAACGCAGATGATGTGACGCTTGACCTTCGTGGGCACGCCTTGCGATTCACGGGTCTACCCAGGGACGGCGCGTACGGCATTGTGGCAAACAACCGGCGTGATTTAACCGTCACCAATGGCGCTATTGGCGGCTTCTGGTTCAATATCCATTGCACGCAAAACGAGGGACTCAGAATCCGGGACGTCAGCTTCGATGACATTCCGTATCTAGCCGTCAACGTCGCCCAGTCCAAAAACGTGGCGATCAGCCACAATGCGTTCGCCAACTTCCGGTATGATCTGCCGAAAGCCAAGGATAGTACCTACGTGATCGGGATCAACATTGGAGCGGAGGATGTGGTGATCTCAAACAACCGCTTCGCCGCTCAACCGAAGAACGGCGCTGCTGGTGTCGATGTCGAGACGGTTTTTGTACTATTCAGCGCCAATGTAAGCAAAGACTGTGTCGTCGCGCACAACGACATGGCGGCCAGCGAGGTGCTGCCTCGGAGCTACGGGGTCTGGGTAGCGACGGATGCACAAGCGACGATCGCCCACAATCACGTCCGCAACATGAAATACGCGGTCTGCCTGGCAAGCGACGCAACAGCTGTTGTGTGCTTCAACCGTTTCGTCGCCGAGACCACTCCTGAAACGGCTGCTCCAATCGAGACGATTGGAATCAGTGCTCCGGCGCCCAAAGATATTTTCGATATCAAGAACGCCTTTGAAGGCGTGAGCATTCCTTCCGTCACGCCCAGCAGCTCTAGGCCCCGACGCGTAAGCGGAGGCTAATAGCTGTCGACGATGGGGTCAGTTCTCAGCCTGGGTGCTGATTGTATCGATGCTCACGATGCGCGCCGGCGCGTAGCCGTGTTCGATAAAAGAGCGCTCGACGAAGCTGGTCCCTTGGGTGCCATTGACCAGCAGATCTTCATCGCCGTCGCGGTTGAAATCGGCGACCATGATCGCGAAGGGCCCTTTGATCTCGAGATCCAATTGAACGGGGTCTCGGAAGCGCGCGGCGCCCGACGCGGCTTCGTTCAGCAAAACATAAATTCTGTGGGAGCTCACGGCCGCCAGCACATCCAGCCGTCCATCCCGGTTCCAATCCGTCTTTCCCACATGGAGCCGCGACTTAAGATCGGCGATTTCCAGGGGCGCCGCAAAACGCGGCGCTTCCAGCGGGCCAACGTTTTCATAGTAGCGAATTTTTCCGTAGGTATCGCCGACGATCAAATCGTCCAGTCCGTCGCCGTTGAAATCGCCCACGGTTAACGTGGTGCGAGCGCCCTGGAGGACCTGGAAATCACTCTCGATATCGCCGCCAATTGGCCCCACTTTGATGGCTGTACCATCCACGGTCTGGAGCTTCTGGCCGTCGTGGTCGAATTGGCTGTCCTCTGCAGTGCTTCGATTGCGATGGAGCCAGACATGGCCATGCCAGTCGCCAAAGACAACGTCGAGCTGCCCGTCGTGATCAAGGTCGTGCAGGTACGGGTGAAAATGACCGTCGCCAATGTCCACGGGGTGTTCGATGTACAGGCCCGACGGCAATACTGAAACCGTCTTGTTCCAGAAATAGGGTTTCCCAACGCCTGCATTGAGTCGAATCGAGTAGGCATCGACCAGATCGGGCCAACCATCGTTGTTCCAGTCGAGGACCTGATGACCCACTTTCGCCGGCGCTTGACCCCAGTCGGCCGGAATCGGCTGCCGGCTGATGTCAAACAATGGTTCATTCTTGGTGCCAACGTTCGGGTAAAGAACGATGTCGCTGCCGGTGGATACGACCAGATCGATCAATCCGTCGTTGTTCCAATCGGTTGCCCGGGGGTGCGGGAGGCGAAGCCGCGGCACCTTTCCTCGCACCGGCAGCGGCCTTTCCTCGAGAACGGCGCTGTCCGCGGTCCCAACATTGACGAAGTAACGGAGAAACGAGGGGCGGTCCGCCTGCTCCGGATGCCACGTGTAGGACCCGACCACCAAATCGAGCAAGCCGTCGCCGTTGAGGTCTTGAGCGCACGGCGCGGCACACCAGTCGCGGACGTTGATCGCCTCGCCGTTTGAATTGACGACGGGGCCGACAAGCTCCAACACGGGAAGGCCGTCTTGCCGTCCCGTATTTCTGTAAAAGTACACCCGGCCCGTGATGTAGCCGCCGCACAGCAAATCCACGTCGCCGTCGTCATCCCAGTCCACTGCCGACAGAACCGGGAAATAATCCTCCTTAAAGACGCCCTCGCTCTTTTGGGCGACCGGCGTCACCGGAAGGGCCAGAAACTGGCCTGTCGAGTCACGCAAGAACCCCTCATACTGGAAGACACGCTTTTGGTTCGATCCCGTATTGCGAAAGAAGGCGATACGATTCTTGTAGGTGCCCACCAAAAGGTCTTTCGCATCGTCATCATCCCAATCAATAACCAGCGGCGCTGCGTGAACGCCGAAATCGAGCGGCTGGCCGTCTGATTCGAAGATCATCTGGCTGGGGCCGAAAGCGGGAGCTTCGGGCGTGCCCGTATTGAGCATGACGAATAACTGGCCGTATTGTTCGCCGTAGACGATGTCGACCAAGCCGTCCTCGTTCCAATCGTCGAGTGCAATTTGAGTCGTATCGGCGCCCGTCGTGCTCTCACCCCAGCGAGCGTGCCGAGGCATCGCATCACCGATCCAACCGGCTGGGGCGGGTTCTGGGGGAACAACTTCGCTGTCCATCCGATCGAAGTAAAGTGCGTAATACGATGGACTGTTGCCCGCTTGAGTATGAGACCACGAAAGCTTGCCCGTTTTCCATTCCCCAACCGCGTTGTACATGTATCCGTTTCGGGTGGTGGTCTTTCGGCGTCGGTCGCCGTCGGTGTAGCTTGACGGCGCAAGGACCTCGGGAAACTCGTAGGGGATCGCGCCGTCGTACCATCGAAATGCGCGGTCGTAGGGCCCGCGTTGGTATGCGTAGTCGGAGTAGGCGATCGGGCGACCGCTCTCGGGATCGATTCGCATGATTTGAATCGTCCGCAAATCGGCCTTGCCTTCGACGCCGTTGCTTTGCAACTGAGCGGCCCAGTCGATTTCCGCCTGCGCCGGCAGCTCGTCCTCGGCCCGATCAGTAGACAGTTCGACGGGGTCAACTTTTAAGAGGATGCGGTGCGAACCAACGCCGGCCCAGGCGACTTGTTTTGCACGAATGTCTAGATGTTCGGACTGCGACGGTGGCGCCGCGGGGGCGGCAGGCTCTGACGGCGTCTCGTCGGCCTGACGCGGCTCCGACGCCTGCATATTGATAACCCAACTATAAATCGTATCGCCAATCTGCCGGTAACCCGCTTCCGAAGGGTGCGTGCCGTTGTTCACGCGGGTCATCTTCTCATCGGCCCGCGCGTTGATCGGCGGCGACCGAGTGGGAAAGTGATGCGCCGTGTCGAGATTCAGATAATTAGGTACGAGGTAAATATGCTCTTTGGCACGATTGCCAAAATGGTCGATCATTCGCTCCAGCAACCGATGTTGGTTGCGACGGAATTGCCACTGTGTCTGCTTGCCCGCCCCGACATAGTTTCTGAATCCGTCCTGCGAGACTGACGGCGGAGTGACCAACTGCACGCCCACGCGCGCGTCGGGACGCGCCTTGTGGATTGATGCAATCAGGGCGTCGTAGTGTCCGAACATGCGATCGATCGTGTCGTCAATCGTCTCGTCGTGCGCATTGAACACGTCATTTGTCCCGAGATGAATGGCGACCAAATCTGGGCCCCTGCCGCCATTGAACTCGGCGCAATATCGCCCGAAATCCAAAGTCTTTGAGCCGTCATCCGATTCGTAGACGAACGGACTGCCGGTAGCCCCTCGCCGATGGTAACCGGAGCGAGACAAGGGCCCGGAGAGAGTGGCAAAGGCCTCAGCCGTCCAGCCGCTATACCCCTCGTGTCGCACGCCATCGGTTGGCGGCATGTTTCCCGGTCCGCGCGTACCGATGAGGCGAAGACGTGCCGCACCTTCACGCTTACTCAACTCGAGTACATGCTTCGGATAAATAGAGTATTCCGTAAAGCTGTCGCCAATCATCAATAGGGTTGTTGGCTCCTCCGCAGCAGTCTGCGGTGCGGCTACCGAGATTGTCGAACGCCCCCGCGCCACAACGGCATTCGCTTCGTCGCGCACCACAATCGTGATCGGATAATCTCCTGCTTCTTTCGGAGTTGGCGTGTATGCCCAGCGCTCTTCGAATTGAAGGCCGACTGGGCAGGCCACATCGAACGCGTAGTTGTTTACATTCGTCGTCAAAATGATGTTATCGAAGTAGACATTGCACTCTATGCCGGGAGCTGCATAAATCGTTGGCGTCAGAACCATTCGAACATGACCTGGCAACGTATCTATTTCTTCAGGCTGATTGCCGAGAATGGCGATTGACGAATCAGCCAGCGCTATCGCGATGAGCAATGCCAAGCGGATCGCTACCAAAAAAATTGAGCGCATCGGGGTTGTCCGATTCTGAGAGTCGTGGATGATGTTCGTGTGGAGCGGCGGCTCCATCATGCCTGGTAATCCGCAGGGTCGATCCCTTGGCCGTCGAAAAACGCTTTGACTTCGGCCAATTGGTTGTCGGGAAGTGTCTCAAAGGGCTTCCGCATGTACCGTTTAGCAACCCCGAAATATTCGAGTGTGGCATGCCAAAACGGATGCGTAAAGCGCCGGATGAAGGGGTAGTCATAGGTGGTCGTGAGAGTCACGGCACGCTTCAAATCGTCGCTGCGAATCGCCTCCCAAAACAGCATGGGTTTGTCAGGGGCAAAGCCGGTATAGGTCGAGAAAAATGCTCGGGCGCCGTAGGGGTAACCGACGAGAAAGCGATTTTCCGCGCCGCCTGAAAAGATCTCGAACCGGTCGCCGAACTCGATGATCCGGTCAATGTAATAGGTCAACTCCCCGTCTTCCTTCATGGCCACGATCGACTCGATTTCGGCCAGGCGACGCAAAAGCGGCAGCGAATACACTCCGTGAAGCACAGTGGGCAATGAGGTGCTCTTGCTGATTGCCAAAAAATGCTCGAAGAGCTGCTTCTCGTCTTCAACGCCCTCGGGACGCAGGATTTGGATCGAGTCGGCGCCATGTGCTTGGGAGTATCGTGCATAGTCGATGACTTGTTCGGTGGGCCACGGGCCGGTGGCCGCAATCGTGAGCCCCTTGCCATCGGCCGCTTCCACCATGGATCGGGTGACCGCTTTGATCTCGTCGTACTCCAGGCACTGATACTTGCTATTGCCCGCGGTGAGCCCAAAGATGGGGACGCCGTACTTGATCGCCCTGCCGATCATCTGATGCACGGCAGCATGATTCACGGTCAAATCTTCCTTGAAGGTCGTCGGAAGTGACAGGATCGGTCCGGCCAGGTGCTTTTTGAATTCCTGTGGGTCGAGTGGCCGCTTCAGTTGTTCTTGGCCCGGAGCGCTTGCAACCGCCATGCTCGGCACAGCTGCCACCGCGGCGGCCATTCCTGTTAGCTTCAGGAAAGCTCGTCGCGACAAGCCGTATTGATCGTCGCTCAGTTTGTGCATTTTTCTCTCCACATGATTCTGCCAGGAAGAGATCAGGCCGGTTCGCCGCTTACATGGCCGTGTAGCCGCCGTCCACAAACAGGTTGGCGCCCGTAATGTATTCGGACGCATCGGAAGCCAGGAAAACAATAGCGCCTTGGAGGTCGGTCGAGTTCGCCATTCGTCCCAACATCGTCCTGGCGACGTATCGCTCGACGAACGTCGGATCCTGGTCAGCCAGGAAGCCGCCCGGGCTGACGACGTTGACACGCACGTTCCGGGGTCCAAGTTTGGCCGCGGCGAAGCGTGAAAAATTGAGCAGGCCGCCTTTGTGAAAGAAGTAATCGGGGGGAGTTTCCCAATCCAGACCTTTGTACAGCGAAAAATCGGGCCCTACGCTTCCTTGGATCGAGCCAACATTGATAATGCTGCCGCCACCACGTTGAGCCATATGCTCGCCGAACGTTCTGGTCATCAAAAACAGGCCCGTGGCGTTCACCTCCATGCTTCTGGCAAAATCAGCGACAGGGCTCGACCAGTTCGCCATCGGCCGCAGCACCGCGTTGTTGACGAGAATGTCCACATGCCCAGCATCGTTCCGCAAGTAATCTTCTAATTGCCGGACGCTCGTTTCGTCCGCCTGGTCGAGCATTGCATATTTCACGTTGAGCCCCTGCTCGCGGCACTGGCTCGCCAGTCGCTCGCTCGGCTCTTGATTGCGGCTGGCAATATAGGTTCCGGCACCCGCTTGCGCGAGCGCTTCGGTAATCTGCCGACCATAGAGGCCTGCTCCGCCGGTTACCAGCGCTACCTTGCCACTCAGATCAAATCTATCCAGTATGTTCATTGATCAGTGTGCTGACTGAGTTCTGTCACTAATGAATCCACCATACTTGGTTTGATCGAATTCCGGGACGACTCTCGCCGCTGGCGATGACGATTCCGCCTCTCCATTGGGCAGAAGAAACGGCGGCGCGGCCGAAGGGCAACGAACCGAGCTCTTGCCAATTCCCTGTGCGAAGCTTGTAGCATAAAACCTCACCACCAAATGGCTCACGGTCTTGAAGAGGTCCATCGACATTTTCGCCATCCGCGCCACGGCCGATCAGAAGCAGGCAATCTCCGAATAACGGGGCCGGTGTTGCCACAGCGGCATTGGCGTGCGGCAGATCCGGCAATCGAGCCCATCGCTCGGCCGCAGGATTAAAGCGGTACGCATCCTTCAAGTATTCCAACACAGGTTTACCCTGTTGGTCGAGTACGCGGCGAATACCACTGAACAGAAAGAATGATTTGCCGTCGGTCGCGGCGACGGCATAGAACCGCTCCGGGCCGGGCCAGCTCGGCAGCTTGGACCAGCCGCATTGCTGGTCGTCCAAATTAAGCATCCAAAAATGAGCCTGCGAAGGGCCGGCAAGCGGATCGGGTCCAGGCTGTCCGCCGGCCACGTAAATGCGCGAGCCAATCAGCACGCCGGCGGCACAACTGGTCGGCTGCGGCAACTGCGGTAAGGACCGGTTACTCAACGATTTGCCGTCCCAGCGAAGCAGGAAAGCATCGGCAAAGTTACGCGTCTTGTCGCAACCGCCGATGCAAACGAGCCCGGCATCCGTTGTGATGGATACACCGTAGGCTAGCTTCTGCGGCAGTTTGAACCCCTCCAGCCAGTCGGCATCTGGCGAGGGAAGCACGTAGGCCGTGTCGTACCACGTCTTCGTTCCATTCTTCCACGGTGGGCGATCCGGGAAATTTGTGCCGCCAGCCACGATCAAGGCATCCTCGGCAATTCCGACGAAAGGTCCCGCGACGCCGATTGTGTTCGGTAACTCCGGAAGGCGCAAGGTTTGAAACGTTGGGGGCGCTGTCCAGCAGGCGCGACACATCATTAACGACAGCAACATCGTCGCACAGACTACTTGGGAATGATTCACGACGAACGTCCCAACGTGATGATATCGACGGCACGTTAGCCGCTACTGGGTGTCCTCGTGCAATCGAACGATGGCCGACTCGATCACGCCCGATTGAAGCTTTCGTCCCACCTCGATCTTAGCCCACACGATCAGCAAGTCGCCGTCCTCCAGCTCGCACACCGAGGGATAGCAAACCTGTCGGCTGTAAACCTCCTCGACCTCGGAAGGCGGCTCGAACCTCGCCAGCAGCAGCGGCTCAGTCCACGACTTACCCGCGTCATCGGATGCACACAATGACAGATGCGACCGCAATGGCTCCGAAGAGTTGTAAGTCAACAGCAGACGCCCACTCAAGGGACAGAAGAGGTTCGACGACGAGGCCGCCCCGGACAGCTCGGTACGCTCCGGTTCTGACCAGGTGCGGCCGTGGTCGTCCGACCGTGCCAGCCATACGCGTCCATCGGTCACGCGCAGCGACATCACCAAAGTACCGCCGGGTAGTTCAGCAACACTGGGCTCGGCGGCGCCGATGTTGCCTGGAGTCTTGATGTCCGGGCCGCGGACCCACGTCTTTCCATCGTCGCTCGATATCAATACGCTGGCCACGTACGGCAGCGGATCCAACCGATGGGTCGGCAGAAGAAGCTCGCCCGTCGACATTTGAAAACCGTTCGAGCGGCAATTCCAGCCCGGCTCTGACCCGATGTCAATCGGATCGCTCCAGTCCACTGCGCCATCGGGCCGCTGTCGCATATTAATCTTGAAGGAACGGCCTCCCACCTCTTTGCGCTCCGAGTCGCTGTGGCCGACAAATGGATAACGGGTCCATCGCCCGGTAGAGAAAAAAAGCAGCGTCCGATCGCCGGCGTCGATGAAGCCAGGATCGAAATCGCTAAGTCGCGGCGCGTCGTTGAGCACCATGGCCTCACCCCAAGTGTGTCCGCCGTCTTCGCTGGCCGCACCTAGAATAACTTGGTGGATCGAGCCTTCGTAGGGCCCACTGAACCACGCAGCCTGAATTCGTTTGCCATCGACACGTGTCACGCTTGGAGCGTGGTTGAAGCCGTATAGATTGGCTCGGTCGTAGGGATCATAGTTTCCATAGTCGAAGACGACCGACCGCGATTTGATCTCGCCGGGTACAGCTGTCGACGGCGACTGCAGAGGGTTCGGCGGTTGCTCGGCAAGCGCCGTCTGTACCAGCGAGATTGCCAGAAAGGGCCAGAGTAGTCTTAGCATGTCAAGGAATCCCGATGGTGATGGCAATTCGAACAAACGCGGGATGAACCATGTCGACCCAGAAAAAGCATGGCGGCGGCCGCCAGTTTCATCCAAACGCCGACCGCTGGTTCGGGGACGGTCGCATTGGCAGAGCTAGTGGAGCGTAGATTCGAGCCGCTGTCACCGCTCTGGCCGAAGTGGGCGCGCCATGCGTCGTAAAGTGCCTGCGTGCCATAGGCTTGGCGCCATACGACGTAGTCGGCGGCGTCCACCACGCCGTCGCCGTTGTAGTCGCCGACCAATGTTCCAGGCACATTCGCGTAGAGACCATCAGCACGAAACTCATAGGGCATCGCCGCTCCGCCGACAAATGAAACCGCGGTGCTGGACGGGTTGCCAACTTGGCTGGTCCAGCCCACGAGCTTCAACTCAGAGATTGGTCCGGCGTTAAACTCCGAGACGTCGATCACGACCGACCCGCCGTGCGTAAATGCGCCAGGAAAGTCGATTTGGTCGTACCCGAGGCCTGGAAGCAAAGTCGTCGCGAGATCGTTAATCTCCAGTATCAGCACGATGTTGACGTTGTCCCAGTCGCCAGCAGCGATTGGCGGCAAAAAAGTGGGGTGGGTTTGGCCGTGAAACTCGTTGCCAGTTTCAAAAACCTGTTCCGCTGCGTTGGCGTAAATGCCGAATGTTGAGGACAGTGGAGGTACGCCGGGAGGTGGAGCATCGACGGAAAAGTCGTTATAGCCAGCGAGCGCCGTCGCGTTCGACGCGAGGGTGACGCCGTATCGCATATTTCGGATGGTATTGTGCATTGCCGTGACGTGCGCGTTGGAGGCCACCCAGAGCCCATAGCTGCGATTGAGCGGGGTGTTCGCCGACATTTCGTTGTGCCTGACGACACTCCGCTGGCTTACGTTCGCGCTGAACAGCACGAGCACGGTTTCGACGCTCATGATATGAGGGTCGCTTCCCGTATAAACAGCATCGAAGCGGTTGCGAGTGATAACGGCATCCTCTGCGCCGATGTTGATTCCGATAACATAGGGGTCTACTGCTTTCGGGATGTCGTACCGAAAGTTCATGAACCTGTTATCACGGATCGTGACATCGTTCGAGGCGGCCGCGTTGACGCCGATGTAAGGGATGTCATCGAACGTCACGTTGTCAATTTGCAGGCCCTGGTTCTGGCTGGTGTGTACGTTGAACCAGAATGCGCCAATCGCACCATTGGTGATTCTGACGTTGGTGCGACCGGTCGCGACGATTCCGAATGTGCCCACGCGGGGCGTGTCGGCGAAGCGCAAAGCGTGGCCCGCTAAATCGAGCGTGACATTATTTGCATCGATCCTGATGCCGGTTTCTCGCGTGACGATCAGGTCGTGTGGCAGGAAGTATTGTCCGGGTTGGGCGATAACGCCACTAAGGGGTACGGGAGATTGAGCTGCTGCTGCGGTCGCCATGAGGCCGTGGAACAGCAGGAAAGTCATGGGACTTAGGCCCGCTGTTAAGACCTTCGACGGAAATACTGTGCGTCGCATGGCTATTCTCCGATAGCGAATATCATGCGAATCAATATTCATTGCGCTGATTTGCCATCGCCCTTTTCAGCACGATGAGAGGCCTGTATGTGAGGACAAGTCTTCCCGGATCGTAGCAAATCCCACGAGAAATCATCGGCCAGCAGCACAAACCTGTCGCCGAACTTCGCAATTCGGCGACAGGTAGTACATCGGTACGACCGTCGCTTTTACTCCACGGCATAAATCAGCGCTGCGTCCGCCTTGTCGCGACGTAGACGAGCAAACCTGTTAACAGGATCGCCAGCGCGGTTGGCTCGGGGATAATTGAGACCGGTACGTCGGTCAAATACAACCCATCGTCGCGGAACTCGTAGGCCAACGCCGGGCCGCCGACGAACGAAACTGCAGTATTGCTCGTGCTGCCTACGTCGCCGAGCCAACCCACTAGCTTGAGGTCCTTGACGAAGCCTGAACCTGGAACGTATCCAGACACGTCGATTTCGACTGCGCCTCCATGGGTGAAAGCTCCCACGACATCGAGCAGGTCGTAACCCCCACCACCGAGCGCAGGAAGAGTCGACAGGTCGTCGACCTCCAGCAAAACGTCGACCCCAGTATTGTTCCAATGGCCAGCCACTTCGATTCGTCCTGGCGATGCGCCGACGTTCACCTGCGCGCCCGCAGCTCCGCTGACGTTCCCGGTGAGGTTGCCGCTGCCCATTAGCACGGCATTGGAATTGAGGAACAGGCCATTGGCGAAGTTATGTGCCGCGAGTTCACCGGCGCCGGTTTTTTTCATCTCATACGTCGCCGAGTTCGCGCCGCCGTCGCCGATGGTGAACAGCGAGCCGTTGTTGATGTTGCTTTTGACTGTCTTGACGGTGCCGCTGTTGAAGGTGATCGAAGATGTGCCGACGCCGGTGGCCTCCAAAGTGCCGTGTACGAACGCCGCGTCGGGAACACTGAAGTAATCGTTCAAGTCCACGGAACCGTCGGTGATTGTGACATCGCCTCGAATGGCCTCAATGCTAGCGCCGACGAGGCTGCCGTTGTTGACGATCAATTTATTTCCAGCGCTCAGTGCACCAACCCCTAGGCGAAACCTATTGGTGCCAAGCACGGCGCCGCCGTTGGTGACCACTAAGGTATTGTTGATGCCTGCCATGCCGATTTGGGCCTGTCCGCCCAAGCCAGTGAGCGTCAGCGTCGAGCCGGCGTCGGAGACCAACGTCCTATTGTCGGTGGCGCCGGCGGTGATCCCCATGAGCGTATGGGAAGCCTTCACGGTGCCGCCGTTGAGGATGTGAACCTCATTGTTGACTGCGTTCCCCGCGCCCGCGGAATGACCGACGCCAAGGTAGTTGGCTGTCTCCAGCACGCCGGTGTCGGTGACAAACAGCCTGCCGTTGCTCGAGCCGACCAGCCCGAGAATTGTTTGTCCGGCCGTCGTTACTTTGCCGCCGTTATGAACCGTGAAGGTGGAGTCGTTCGAGCCACCGCTGCCGACGCGCACGGCTGCACCGGTAAACGTATTGTGCCAGAGCGTGCCGGCACCGGTCACTTCGATCGAGTTACCAGACGTGGCAGCCGCGTTGCCGAGCAGGATGAAGTCGGACTGAATATTCCCGCCGATGTGGCGGATGGTGTTGACCTCGCCGGCGCCAGTGCCGGTAAGGAAAAAGCTGCTCATGGTCCACTTAAATGCACCGGTATCAAACGCGATGGTTCCCGCCGTGTTCTGAACGAACGTGCGGAAGTGCGTAGCGTCCGCGTCGAACGTGATCGTTCCATTCACATTCGTGGTGCTGTTGAAAATGCCGAGGTCGTCGGCTGGAGTCGGGTTGTCACCCGGCGAATTAGCGTCCCAATTTGCATCGTCGTTAAACACACCGCCGGCCGAGGAGCCGGTCCAGACGGTGGTGGTCGCGTTTGCTGACGAGGCGATGTAAAGAAAGCCAATTGAAACCGCGCTCAGTACGAGGCGAATGCAGAGGGCCGCCGACCAATTGTTTTGACAGACATCGAATCTCCGGCGTAGCGAGTTTTCCTGGGTGACACGTCTCATTAGGTTCTCTCCACAAGTAGGGGTCGAAAAACGTCCGCCACGAACGGCGAAAATCAGCTCAGTGCTAGGACTAGGTTCAACGGGGCCGCCGTCTGCCTGTTCCGAGGATATTGGGTAAGTGGCACGGACACAGGATACATCAGATTGGAAACAGTTGTCAACAGTATTTTTTCTTTTATTCGGCAGTATTCGTTCGACTGGGATGAGTTTATATAACAGTCAGGGGTAATGCTACAAAAACAGTTTGATTGAGATAAGTACAGATGTTGACAGATTTGAGGGGACGGGTTAGATTTCAGGCATGAGCACGATATCCACGAACCATCTGAGCCCGGAGCACCTGGCAAAAAAGCTGGAACAGGACATCTACCGGCGGGGCCTAACACCCAATCAGAAATACCTCTCCACCCGACAGGTGCGACGGCAGTTTGGAGTGAGCCTGTCGATGGCGGTACAAGCGATGCAGCTGCTGGCCGACGAAGATAAGCTCGTTCGACGCGACCGCAGCGGAACGTACGTCGGCCCGGGCGCGCGAGGAGAGCAAACGCGCAAAGTCAAAGTGGTCTACGTGTTAATGCCCGAGGAGCGGGCCAACTATTCCGTGGTTCCACTCGATCTGTTGATCGACTCCCTTTCTCATCCGGTGCCGGATCGAGACGCCTTATCCGAACAGTTCAGTGTGCAATTCGCGTTTCTCCCTAAGGAAGAAGAAATCCTGTACCTAAAGAATCTGATGGCGCCGACGAAGACGAATTGGGAGCTTTGCGGCGTCGTGGCCATCAGCTGCTCGCGGGAGATTTATCGATTCTTGCACCAAGAGAGTGTTCCCATGGTTGTGTTGGGGTCACTCGACCACGACCTCCAAGAGCTTCCCTCGATCGACGCAGACCACTTCGAATGTGGTCGATTGCTTGCTCAATACCTCTTCGACAATGGTCACGAGAGGATTGCATTGCTGGGGATCAGCAACGGCAGACCGGGAGATCATGAGTTTTTGGATGGGATTGTCGAGGCGATGACTGTCGCCGGCAAAGCGCCCAATTCGTTAATGGCCCGACTTTGCCCCAATGATCTCGATACGCTGCGCGTCCAGGCAGAAGCGACGCTCTCCTGTCCGAATCGTCCGACGGGCATCGTTTGCCGCGGCGAGCGGATGTTGAATCTCCTCCTGCCCATCGTCGCACAACTGGGCCTAAAAGTCCCCGAGGATGTGGAGCTGGTCTACGAAACTTTTGCAACGGCCCATGTTGTCCATGTGCCATATCCGTGCGTGCAAACGTCTGAACCCTTTGAGCGAATTGCGCTGCGGATCGGTGAGATGCTTCGGCAGATCCGCGCTGGCAAGGAGCTGGCGGAAAGGCATGTGAGGGTCCCGGTAGAGCTGCGTGCGGCGGCGCGGTAGTTTCAGGCGAACCTGTATCAATCGAGGAGCGGTCGATCCGCTCGTTTAGCAAAAAAACGGACCTAGTGTCGGAGAGGCAATGCAAAACGTAAATCTGATTTCCGCGGTTGGCACTCCCTTGAATGCCGATGAAACCGTGCATCTCGAAAGTCTTGAACGCCTGTTGAGTATGCAGTGGGACGCTGGCATCGATGGCGTGCTTGTTGCCGGCACAATGGGTTTGCTCCAATTGCTCCGCGACGAGACCTATACCAGTTTGATTGAGCACAGCGTCCGACTATGCAACGGTAATGGAGAGCTACTTATCGGAGTCGGAGATGCAGGGTTTGCTCGGACGGCGGACCGCATTCGGTACGTCAACCGCTTCTCCGTCGATGGCGTGGTTGCCGTTACGCCTTATCTCGTGCGATTTCGACAGGAAGAACTGCTCGACTATTACCGTGCCTTGGCCGACATTTCCAAGGCGCCTTTGTTTTTGTACGACCTGCCTTCCTTCACCGGCGTGAAGCTGGACGTAGGCACCGTTGTCGAGTTGTCAACGCACTCCAATATCGCCGGTATCAAATGTTCGGGAGATTTGAATGACGCGCTCGAATTGATCGGCAGCGTGGATCCATCGTTCCGCGTGATCGTGGCGAAAGCCGACCAAGTCGACGCCTTGTGTGCACAGGGGGTTGTCAATCATCTCGACGGCGTGTTTTCGTTGGCTCCTGAGTGGACAAGGGAGATTGCCATCGCGGCCGAGTGCGGAGATTGGATCGCGGCGGCCACGGCACAGCGGCTCCTCAATGGACTGTTGGGACTCTTACACGAATACGGAGTGTTCCCTGCTTACAACGAGCTCATGCACGTCCGTAACGTTCCAGGATTGTTCGCTCCCAAACCATTCCATCTGTTGGACGAAGCAAAGCGGCAGGCGCTGCTTAATAACTCATTGAGTAATGCTCTCAAACAATCCAGCCGTCGTGGTCGGCCAGTTGACGGCGTTCATATTGGTGATGGGCGAGCGTCCGCCGCCGCGGATGGAAAGCAATCTCGATCAAAAAAGAAAACCCAGGCGATTTGAATTTGCGTACCAGGAGTTCGAACGATGAACGGGCGCTCTACCTTGGACGACGCTTGCGCAGGTCTACCGCATTCGCGACGCCGCGGTCTCATGTCGTGCTACACTCGCAACAATATTGCCCCGGCGAAGCATTCCAGCGTCTATGGGCCCCTACATGGTTTTACTCTGGTCGAGCTCCTTGTAGTGATTGCGATAATCGGCATATTAGTCGCTTTGTTACTTCCAGCGATTCAGTCGGCACGCGAAGCGGCTCGCCGATCGCAGTGCTTGAATAACTTCAAGCAAGTCGGCGTAGGATTGCATTCGTTTCATAGCGCCAAAGGGCATTTCCCCAGCGGGCTTGAAGTGTTCTCCCATACCTATCCCTGTACTTTGCCAGTCAGCCATCCCGCTTTGGTGTCTGGCATTACGGGATGGAGCTGGGGCGCCTTTATCCTGAGTTACATCGAGGAGGACACCGTCTACGACAGCATCAATTTCAAGTACCCGGCGCAAATGCATGTCCCGCTCTCGAATTTCCGCGCCGCGGGAATGAGAGTCGAAACTTTTCTTTGCCCCTCCGACATCAAGGGCTATGAGCTGATCGGTTGTTGCAGCGGGATGCGAAATGGCGGCCGTGAGCAGGAAGACGTCGCAAAAACCAATATGGCAGGCGTGGCGGACAGCCGCGACTGGACCTGCAACCCCGAGAAATCCTGGGCCCGATTAGATGCTGACGGCGTCATGTATCAGGTATCCAATCTTCCGATATCCAAGATCCTGGATGGGACAAGTCAAACGCTTGCTGTCGGTGAAGTGGTTGGCAGTCTCGGTAGGTCCGACAATTTTGGCTTCTATTGGGTGACGTGGGACGTGCTTCACACGGCGAACGGAATCAATTTAGCGACCCGCATTGAGCCGCAGCGGCCCAACAACGTGGATGAAGGGAGCTTCGCGAGCTTTCATCCGGGCGGCTGCCATTTCACGTTCTGCGATGGACATGCCTCGTTTCTAAGCGAGGATATCGACAAGGCAGTTTTAGCAGCGTTAACGACTCGCGCCGGCGAAGACGTTCTCTCGGGGGGATATTGAGGCGTACTTATCGGACCGTTAGTGAACACGGCCGCAAATTAGGCGATCAATGATGGTTCAACGAAAAGCCAAATTCTTCGCCGTCGCGAGAACTAGCCACGATAATGCGACGCAACCGCCGCTAATTCGCGTGGCCTTATTACTGGCGCTTTTGCCGGCGCTGGGCTGCGGGTACAGGTCAGGCCTTGAACGAGTGCATGTCTCCGGTAAAGCCAGTTATGGCAATCAACCGATTGAAGTCGGCCAGATTCGCTTTGTTCCTATCGAGTCCACTCGCGGCCCGATCACCGTCGAACTTATTCGCGATGGTGAGTACGAAACAGCCACATCGGGCGGGGTCCCCGTGGGTACTCATCGAGTTGAGCTCAGAATGTATGACCCGGAAGAATACCGGACGACACCGCGAGTTCCGGGCGCACCGGCTATCAAGCAGCTCCTCCCCCCCCAATTCAACCAGGATTCGGAATTAACTATCACGATTGACTCGGGCAGTGGGTCGATCGAGCGCGATTTTGCTTTAGAAGAATGATGATCCGGCGATTCGTCTGTCTCTTTATTTACAACTGGATATCCGGAGGATTTGCCATGCGAACGAGCAACAGGATCGATAGCGGCCGCGCGGGCGTTTCTGGCGATTGGCGCTTTCTTTTGGCTTTCGCGGCGATGGTGGTGTTCACTGAGGGACAGGCGATGGCGGTTACCACCGTTTGGACGGGGTCGCCGTCCGGTGGTGTATTTAACGACGATGCGAACTGGAGCATGGGGGCGCCGGGCCATACCAGTCCGGGCACCGATCTGGGAATCTTTAACAACGCTACCAATGTCGACGGCACGATCACATTCGACGCCGACATCAGCCATTATCGCGCGTTCGTGCAGAACGACGCGGGTACCATCTCGTTTGATACCGGAAGCCACAAATGGACATTGTCTGACTTCTTGCTTGTTGGCGCCGCCGACGCTCCCGGCTTCCCAAAAGTCCGCCACATCGGTGGCGAAATTCAATTTGGTTTCGTGCTGCTTGGAACCGAGGAATTCGGTCCCAATCCTTCATTCGAGCTGACCGGTAGCAACACGCATTTGCACACCACCCGTGGCAGCGGTGGATATCAGATCGGCCTTCAAAGCGACGGCGCCACGATGCTCGTGCACAACGGCGCCAGCATGACGGCCGACGGCCAGGTGATCATTGGCCTGGTAGGCTCCAGCAATAGTAAGTTGACCATCGACGGGGTTGGGTCCGAGCTTGTGGCCGGCAACTACCTCGGCGTGGGACATACGGGAGACACATTTACGGGGGATGCGACCGGAAACCGAGCCGAGATTATTAACGGTGCTTCCGCTACAGCCTCTCACGTGTTTATGGCGATTACACCCGGAGCGCCGGACAACACGCTTCTCGTTTCAGGTGCGGGCACGACGCTGGCCCTTACGGGCGTCGGCGGCAATGACGGAACGACGACCGCCATTGGCCGACAGGGAAGCAATAATCTATTTCAAATTGACAGCGGGGCAGCGGTCGGTGGCAACAACCGCATCGTCTTGGGTTTAGAAACCACCAGCACAAATAATCAAATCGTTATCAACGATGGGAGTCTTGCTGGAACCAGCCTGGAAATCAATCGGGGCAACGTGACGGTCACCAACGGCACGATCGACCTGATTCAGTATTTCAACGAGACGATGATGATCTACGAAGGCGGCGGTATCGTGGCCACCAACGGCGCGTCCTCGACCTTCACGTTCAACAGCGGCACGGTCCGCAGCGTCAACGCCAACATCAACAACGGCTCAGCCTTCACGGTGGGAGACGGCGGCGGCACTTCCGCCACCTATCACATGCGACGCGACATCGCCGGCAACCGCGGCACGCACACCTTCGCGGGCGGCCTGTCGCTGGCCTCCAACGGCATCCTCTCGGGCGATGGCGACATTGTGGGCAATGTCAGCGGAGCGGCCGGTGCCCAGGCAATCGTCGGCGCCTCGCCCGGTGTGATCAACGTCACCGGGGCCTGGGACAACACGGGCATCAACATCGCCCTGGAATTGGACGACCTCTCGGCCTCCTTGGTCCCGGGAGAAGCGTTTGACCAGCTCAACATCACAGGCGCCTTCACGCATGGCGGGAGTGTCACCATCGATGTCTCGGAGCTGGTCGGGCCGGGCTCCGAAGAGCAGCTCAAGCTGATCGGCTGGGGCAGCCAGGCGGGCATGAGCAGTTCGACGAGCGTAGCTTTCGTGGGCGGCAGCCCCCTGACTCACAGCTTCCTGGCGGATGGTTTGTACCTGACCGTGCCCGGCGGCGGATTGGCGGGCGACTACAACGGCGACGGCAGCGTTGACGCGGCCGATTACGTAGTGTGGCGCAAGACCGACGGCACTCAGGACGGTTACAACACGTGGCGCGCCAACTTCGGCCAGACCGCCGGCACTGGCTCGGCGGTCAGCTCCGGCACGGCGGCCGTCCCCGAGCCGGCTGCTTGGGTCGTGTGTCTCGGCTTGGCCACGATTGGAATTTGCATCGGCTCTCGACCGCTAAGCCGCAGACGAACTGGATGAGCAATTCGATCCGGAAAATACGAGTAATTGACCGCGATGGCGTTACGTTCTGGACCAGGCGTCAATTCGTGGCTGCATCGGGTGCGGCAGTTCTGACGGGGTCCGCGTCCCGATCGATCGCAGCCGGCCCGGCAGATTCGCCGGCGCATCGTGCCGTGGAAGCGATCCACTTCCCCAGATCGTTCCTCTACTGCTCGCCAAACGATTCGGGTATCTGGGTGCGCGTTCAAGTGGAGTGCCGTGGTTGTCTCACTGACACAGCCACGGGAAGAATGGATGAATTTGTGATGGGCGTTGTCGCCAAGACCGGGCTTTCAATAGACGCTCGATCGGGCAAGCCGGCGCCGGGATACGATTACTGGATCATTTTTTCTCCAACCCACGTTTTTACCAAGCGCTCACATAGCTCCGCATACATAAACAATCCCACCGTGCTCGAGCACAAGGACTTCGGCGAGGCAAAGTGGCGATTGCGGCGCGTGCCCGCCGAACCGCTGCGCACTGCCGCCGAAATCCGCAACGCCCTGAAGAATTGGCGAGAGCTATCGGCAAAAACCACGTTTCTCAGCGCGGACGGCGAGCGGCAATTCAGAATCGAGTATCCCGTCAAATGGGCCGATTACACGCTGAACTCAGACGGTTTCCGAGTGGAGACGGGCCCCGTGTTCCTTCTGAATCCAGAGGAACGGCGAGTGGGCGAAGTGCCGAATTTTGAGGACTTCCAATGGGCGCATCTCGACTATCACGCGTTCGACAACGTGCGGTGCCTGCTCGAGCAGCCCACGTCATTTTTGGCCGACCTTGCGTTCACGCCGCCAGAGGAGCACGGCAGGCAGTTCCGAACGAATCAGGCTCTAACTGAGTCACAACTAGCAAAGCTGCGCGGCGCTGTTTTATCGGAAGAGCAGACTGGCCTGCCACAGGAAATCGTGCAGAGCATTCTGTCGACCGATCACTACTCGCAAGCTAGAGGGATGGCCGCGGCGACGGAGGTGTACGCGCTCGCAGAGTAAATCGTCCGTGGACTGTATCATGCCTGAAAGGTTTGGTTGACTCTCGATTCAATTTTCGTGGGACTACGCTCTCACTCGGATTCTCCCTAGACGAGCGGTTTGCGAAGCAAGGGCCCTGAGGACAGTTGTTGTGGTGTTATTATTTTGTGCTTGGCGACCGCGCGCGCGTTATTGCTACGCAGCCCTAGTGTTGCTGCTGGCGGGCGCATCGTACGCGCGTGCTGCCACAGCGGTCTGGACCGGTCCCAGCTCGGGCGGCCTGTTCAACGACGCTGCCAACTGGAGCTCGCCTGCTGCGCCCGGCGCGAACGCCGACGATCTGGCCATCTTCAACTCCACCACGAACGTTGACGGCACGGTCACGTTCTCAGATAGCGTCCTCTTGCGAGACGCGCATTTCCGGAACACCAGCGGCACGATTGAGCTCGATGTCGGCGAGGACAACGCCTACACGATGACGCGGAACACCATCGTTGGTGCCGCTGCCGGTGAGGTCAACCACGTGATCGCGTCCAGCGGCCAGCTTGAATCCGGCATTGTTTTTCTCGGCAATGCGTCCGGGGCCGATGGCAATCGCCTTACCGTCACCGGCGGCGACACTTTTTGGAGAGCGACAGGCGGCACCGCGGGCACGGCCGCCATCCGGGTCGGCAGCAACGGGGGGTCGAATTCCTCGCTCACCATTGCGGATGGCGCGGCCATGGCCAGCCAAACGCAGGCGATCGTGGGACTGCAAAGCGCCTCGAACAATACCGTGACCGTGACGGGCACTGGGTCTGAGCTGAGCGTGGTCCACAGCTTTTCGCTGGGAGACAACATTGCCGCTGGCTTGCCCGCGCAGACCAACAATCAGCTCAAGGTGCTCGACGGCGGTTTCGTCACCGTGCGCGAGCTGATCATCGGCACGACCGAGAATTCACCGGGCAACACGGTCACCGTCTCGGGCGCCGGGTCGCGCCTCAACGTCCGCGGGGGGCAGCAATCGCCGCCCACCGAAGTGGGACAGAATAACGATGTAGGACGCGCATCGACTAACAACAGCCTGCTGGTCGAGGACGGCGGCGTGGTCGACGGCGGCGCTATCTTTATGCTCGGTCGTTTCGAGTCCAGCACCGGCAATCTCCTTTCGATTAACGGCGGCGGTCTTAGTGGGACCGGCATCAAGGTTCTGCGGGGCAAATTGCTCATCGAGAACGGCTCGGTCGAAATCAACCGCGTCCTCGACGGCCTCGTCAACGTCATCCTCGGCGGCATGTTACTCGCGGAACTGCCGACGTCCGAGATTGAGTTCCGCAGTGGAAGTCTGGCCACGCCCAGCGCCACCATCACCAACGGTTCTGCTTTCGTGGTGGGCGATGGCGGATCCACTCCAGCCGTTTACCGGATGAAACCCGATATCGGCGGCACTGAACCGCGTGGCTCGGGGGCCGACATAATAACCCACACGTTCGCCGGCGGACTGCACCTGAACTCTAACGGCGTCCTCGAAGGCAATGGCGATATCGTCGGCAACGTCAGCGGAGTCACGGGAGCCAAAGCGAAAATCGGCGGCCCGTCCTCCCTCGGAGTGATCGATGTCAGCGGAACTTGGAACAATCGCCGCATCGAGGTCCAGCTCGAAATCGGCGATCTGTCCGCCTCGACCGTCGCTGGCGTCGGTCACGACCTGCTCAACGTTCAGGGCAATTTCGTCCACGGCACCGGCAGCCGAATCCTGATCGACGTCTCTCAGTTCGTTGCCGGGTTGGTCGAAGAGATCAAAATTATCGGCTGGACGGGGCAGGTCAGCGCCGATGTCGGTTCGGCGGTTTCATTCATCGGCGGACCAGCCCTGAGCTACCAGTTCAAGACGGATGGCCTGTACGTCACCGCCAACATGGCCTCGAATCCCGGCGACTACAACGGCGACGGCACCGTCGACGCCGCCGACTACGTGGTGTGGCGCAAAACAGATGGCACGCCTGTCGGGTACGAAAAGTGGCGGACACACTTTGGCGAAACGGCCGGCGACTCAAGCTCTACAGGCTCCGGCAGTGCATCCGTCCCCGAACCGGCGACGTGGTTCCTCGGCCTCTCCCTGGCGGCAGTTGGCCTGTCTGCTCCACGACGCCTGCACCGTCGCGCGTGATTTTGCTAGAGACAAATACCCGAGCGGAAGAATTAGCCATGAAAACGAACAACACGATAAGTGACATTCTCGCGGTGTTGGGTTGCTTGCGGCGTTTCCTTTTGGTTTCGGCGCTGATGGTGGTGCTGAGCGGGGGCCAAGCGAAGGCTGTTACCACTGTCTGGACGGGAGCGTCGTCCGGCGGCGTGTTCAACGACAATGCCAACTGGAGCATGGGGGCACCCGGCAACACCAGCCCCGCCACGGATCTGGGGATCTTCAACAACAGCACGAATGTCGACGGCACGATCACGTTCAATGCCGACGTGACCCACCATCGCACGTTTGTCCAGAATGACGCTGGAACAATTTCATTCGATGTCGGCACTCATAAGTGGACGATGTCGGGTTTCTTTCTCATCGGGACCGCCTTCGCCCCCGGTTTCCCCGTGATCAAGCACGTGGGTGGCGAAATCCAGTCCGAGCAAGTCCTCGTCGGAACGGAGGAATCAGGCCCCAATCCGTCGATCGAATTGACCGGCAGCAGCACGCATTGGCACACCACCTACAATAGCGGCGGATACTTGATCGGCCTCCCGGCCGATGGCGCCACGATGCGGGTAACGAACGGCGCTCGCATGACGGCTTTTGGCCAGGCGCTGATCGGCTTGGCCGGCTCCAGCAATAGCAAATTGATTATTGACGGCGTCGGCTCGGAAATGAATATCGGCAACGTGCTCGGCGTCGGACATACCGGAAGCGACTTTGGCACAATCGCGATGGGCAGCCGCGCGGAGATAATCAATGGCGGAACGGGTATTGCGTCGGGCGTCTTAATGGGCGTCACCACAGGAGCCATCAATAATACGCTGCTTGTCTCTGGTGCCGGCTCCACTTTGACGCTCACGGGCGTAAACGGAAACGACGGATCGACGACCGGTATTGGCAGGCAAGGTATTAACAACTTGCTGCAGATCGATGACGGCGGCAGCGTCGACGGTACCAATCGGTTCGTGCTTGGGCTCGAAGTCTCGAGTACCGGTAATCAGATCGCCATCAATGGTGGGAGCCTTAGTGGAACGGAAGTTGTCATCAATCGGGGCAACGTGACGGTCACCAACGGCACGATCGACCTGATTCAGTATTTCAACGAGACGATGATGATCTACGAAGGCGGCGGTATCGTGGCCACCAACGGCGCGTCCTCGACCTTCACGTTCAACAGCGGCACGGTCCGCAGCGTCAACGCCAACATCAACAACGGCTCAGCCTTCACGGTGGGAGACGGCGGCGGCACTTCCGCCACCTATCACATGCGACGCGACATCGCCGGCAACCGCGGCACGCACACCTTCGCGGGCGGCCTGTCGCTGGCCTCCAACGGCATCCTCTCGGGCGATGGCGACATTGTGGGCAATGTCAGCGGCGCGGCCGGCGCCCAGGCAATCGTCGGCGCCTCGCCCGGCCTCATCAACGTCACGGGCAACTGGAACAATACGGGCATCGACATCGCCCTGGAGCTGGACGACCTCTCGGCCTCGTTGGTCGCCGGTGAGCAGTACGACCAGCTCAACATCACGGACGCCTTCACGCATGGCGGAAGTGTCACCATCGACGTCTCGGAGCTGGTGGGACCGAGCTCCGAACAGCAGCTCAAACTGATCGGCTGGGGCAGTCAAGCCGGCACGAGCAGTTCCACGAGCGTTGCGTTCGTCGGCGGGAGCCCGCTCGCCCACAGCTTCCTGGCGGATGGTTTCTACGTCACGGTGCCCGGCGGTGGATTGGCCGGCGACTACAACAACGACGGCAGCATTGACGCGGCCGATTACGTGGTGTGGCGCAAGACGGATGGCTCGCAGGATGGCTACAATACGTGGCGCGCCAACTTCGGCCAGACCGCCGGCGCCGGATCGGCGGGCGCCACCTCGCCAACCGCTGCTGTTCCCGAGCCGGCTGCTTGGGTCGTGTGTCTCGGCATCGTTGCCGTTGGACTGCTCCTGCGACGGCGCACGTGAGGGTGCAGTCGTCCGCTGTTAGCGTTCGTCTTAAACAATCGCAACCACACCTTGGGCTGCCATGACTACTAATCCGCAAGCGATCCAACGATTCGATCTGAGCGGCAAGGTGGCTTGGGTGCTCGGTGGCGCTGGATTGCTAGGCACCGAAGTCTGTCGAGCGCTCGCCGAGCATGGGGCACGCGTGATTGTCAGCGACCTGTGTGAAGACCGGGCTGCCGCCTTAGTTGCCGAGCTGCGAGGCAGCGACCTCGCCGCCGATGCGCGGAAGGTCGACATCGGAAACGAAGCGCAGGTAATCGATGCGACCGCCGACATTCATGCCAAGTATGGCCGACTGGATGTGATGGTGAACATGACCTATTTCTACACGAAGAAGCCGTGGGACGAGTTAACCGCCGCCGACTTCAACGCCGGAATGCGCGTGTCGCTCACTGGGGCGTTCGTGGCCACACGCGAGGCAGGAAAGGTTATGCGGCGCCAAAGCGGCGGATCAATCGTCCATTTCTCCAGCATGTATGGCGTAGTCAGTCCTGATCCACGCATGTATCCGGCGACTCAGGCAGTAAATCCGATCGATTATGGAATGGCGAAAGCCGGCATCCTGCAGATGGTTCGCTATCAAGCGGTGCAATTGGCAAGCTCGGGAGTTCGTGTGAATGCGGTCGTGCCTGGACCGTTTCCAATTCCTTCCACGCAAGGTCAGGACACGGAATTCATCAAACGGCTACAGGCCAAGGTGCCGATGGGCCGCGTTGGGAACCCCAAGGAAATCGCAGGCGCGGTAGTTTTCCTGGCTTCCGATGCCGCTAGCTACGTCACCGGCGCCCAAATCACGGTCGATGGCGGTTGGACGGCGTGGTAATCGTCGTTCCGATTCATCCGATTTGGCCGCAACGCTAACCGGTCACAGAGGCACTCAGACCAACATGCTTTCTACGATCGATGCGCTTATCATCGGTGTGTACATGTTGGCCATGATCGCGGTAGGCCTGGCGACACGCGGACGGCAGCGCGATGTCGACGACTACTTCACCGCCGGGGGCCGGATGAGTGGCTGGCTTGGCACGTGGTTGGTCGGGCTATCGATTGCCGCCACGCTTTTCAGCGGAATCAGCTTCATTTTTTATCCGGCTGTTGTCTACAACGGCGGTTTCGTCTTGTTTGTGGGCGTAACGCTCGTCTGCATGCCGGCGGCGTACTTTACGCTTCAGTGGTTCCTGCCGCGTTATCTTGGACAGGGCATTACCTACCCCTACGAATGCATTGAGCGAAAATTTGGGCCAGGAACGCGGACAACCGCGTCGATCATGTTTGGGCTCATGCGCATTGGGTGGATGGCGGCGATGATCTTTGCGCCGACGCTGGCGATCATGGCTGCGGCGCGTCTTTCGCCCGCTTGGTTTTGGCCGTGTATCTTGGCCACCGGACTGGTGAGCACGCTCTACACCGTTTTTGGGGGCATCCGTGGGGTCATTGTCACGGACGCGATTCAATTCATCGTCATTGTTTTTGGCATTGCCGCGACCCTCGGCTGTGTGTGGATCAAGCTTCCCGTAACGTTTGCCGAAGCGATCGATACACTTCAGTATGCTGGCCGGCTGAACGCTTTGCCTCTCTCGATCGACCCGACGGAGGGCTTGACGATTTGGACAGTAATCATCGGCGTCACCATCGCCAATCTGGCGAACTACATAGGTGATCAAATGTCGCTGCAACGCTACCTCGCCACTGGCGAAACGAAAGCCGCGCTGCGCACCTTTTCCATCAATGTCGTGGGCGTTATCCTGGTGCTTGCTGCGCTCACGGCGATTGGTCTTGCGTTGTACGTCTTCTACCATTTTGTCCCGGATCCGGCACTTCCCACGAACATCGACCAAATTTTCCCGCACTTCATCGCGACGCAATTACCCACAGGGATTTCCGGATTGGTGTTGGCGGCGATCCTTGCTGCTACGATGAGTAGCATGACGAGTGGGATAAACGCGTTATCAGCGACAATCACGCTCGACCTCCTGCCCCGCCTGGCCCGCCCGCTCTCACCTCCCGAGCAACTCAGATTCGCCCGAGTCTGCAGCTGCGTGGTTGGCGTGGCCTCCACGATTCTGGCGGGTTTCGTAAGCCGGTTGGGAACGCTTTTTGACCTGACTCAGATCATTCTTGGCGTCTTTGCCGGGCCTCTGCTGGTCGTTGTATTATTGTCGACGGTGAATCGGCCGGTCTCTTCATTGGGTATGATTCTTGGACTTGTGGGGGGATGCGCGGCTGGCTGGGCGGTCGCGTTGTCGCCCGTGGCACCCTTGTGGACAGCGCCTGCAGCAGCGGGGTCCACCTTGGCCCTCGCGCTGCTCATCAGTGTATTTGGCGAGCGAGAGCATGGGCTGGGTCGACGACTTTGACGATGAGAACACGAACCACCGAGGCTGAATGCCAACATGAGTCTCGTTTCCAATCCACAATGCATCCGCTTGGCGTTGCTCGGCATGGTTGAAGAGAACGGGCATCCCTTCAGTTGGAGCGCGATTATCAACGGTCGATTTGACGGTGACATCATTCGCGATGCCGGTTACCCAATGATCACCGACTATCTTGGCGCTCAGCCTCCGTCCGCGTTGGGCCTGCCGGGGGCCGAAGTCACGCACATCTGGTGCGATCGGGCCGAGGATGCCAGGGCCGTCGCTCGCTCAGCGGGTATTACTCATTGTGTAGATGACCCAAGGGATGTTATCGGACAAGTCGATGCGGTAATCATCCCAACGGACAAAGGCGAGGAGCATCTCGAGCGAGCTCGTCCATTTATAGAAGCTGGCTTGCCCGTATTCATCGATAAGCCGCTTACGATTCGCGCTGATCATCTGAAGCAATTCATCGCGTGGCACAACGCGGGTAAGCCGATCTTTTCTTGCAGCGCGATGCGCTATGCCCGAGAGTTCATCGATCTATGGCAGCGACTCGAAGAGGTCGGTCAACCTCGCCTCATCTTTGCTACTTGCGCCAAAAGCTGGGAGCGCTACGGCATTCATGCCCTCGAAGCAGTCTACGGATTGTTGCCGCCTGGCAGATGGCGCGATGTCTGCAATACCGGCAGCCCCCACGCCAATATTGTCCATATCCGCCGCGAGCAACCGGTCGATATCCTGATCGCTGTGATCGACGACATGTTGGGTGGCTTCTGCCATGTGACCGTCTACGGCACCAAGGGCCGAATCGATGCCCGCTTTACCGATTCCTTCACGGCGTTCAAGGCACAACTGCAAGCGTTCATCGACTATTTGCGAGGTAGTGATGATACGAGCAATCTTGTCACAACCGTCGAACAAATGAAGATCGTCATCGCCGGAATTCGCAGCCGAGAGGATAGCGGTCGTCGCTACGCCCTAGACAGCGTAATTCAGTAGAAAGTGATATGCACATCGACGATGCCGTGGCACAACTAAATTGTTACAACTTTTGCGGGCTCGGCCGCTGGACAGATTGCCGGACGCGCTTGCGGCTGGGTCGATTGAATCGCTGACCGGCAGCAAATACTTTCGTCAAATTCAAACCAGATCGAGGTAAACAATATACGATCCGATGGTTGAACGACCGTCAGCCAATGCTGGCGAATCACCTGCAATAACCACTCATGCAGAAAATACCGACGGCCAGATCGATGAACAAATGCGTGGTCTCGTACGACGACTCGGTGAGCTTGTCGGCCGCCCCCTTGCCGCCGACGTTAGATCCGAGCCTGAACAAAACGAGATTCCCAAAAATCGTGGTCCGGGGTAGCCTGATAGCGGATTGCTGAATGAAGCATTGCCAACGAGGCTGTCATGTCACGCAAAGAGAGCGGGCCAGTTCGGTTTGAGGAACTAGTCCGTCCGAGCAGAGACGCTTGGATGGCGCTGCTTGGCGAATTCAAGAAGCTTTTCAGCAGCGGTGACACTGCTGTGATATATGGAAACGGTGTTGTCGAACAAAGGTTATGCTTTCACGCGTAAAAACGGGCAGTGACGGATCTTGTCTCTTTCCGAATGGAGTCTCCCATGCCTGCTATCGCGAAGAAAGCTCGGTTGTCGGTAAGGAATTGGCGTGAATACAACGAGTCGCTGGTGGCGCGCGGCTCGGTCACGTTTTGGTTCAGCGACGAAACTCTGCAGAACTGGTATCACGAAAACGGCACGGGCAAGCGCGGTCGGCCGTTTACCTACAGCGACTCGACCATGGAATTGTTCCTGACGATCCGTGAGCTGTTGCGTCTGCCCTACCGGCAGACGGAAGGATTCGTGCGTGGCATGCTGGCGTTGGTGGCCGAGGGCTTGCACGTGCCGGATTTCACCTCGGCGGCCAAACGCGCGGCCCAGCTGGGCGTCGCGCTGCCGGTCCTGCCGCGGCACGGCCATGTGGACGTGGTCCTGGACAGCACGGGGCTGAAAGTGTTCGGCGAAGGCGAATGGAAAGTGCGGCAGCACGGGCCCTCGAAGCGTCGCACGTGGCGGAAGCTGCACCTGGCGATCGACCCCGACACGCAGGAGATTGTGGCCGAAGTGCTCACGACCAACGCCGGGCACGATGCCGATCAGGCGGCTGCGCTGCTGGATGAAGTGTCGGGGAAGATCAACACCGTCACCGGCGACGGCGGCTACGACCAATGGAAGGTGTACGATGCCATCGACGAGCGCAGAGCGCGGCCGAGGATCGCTCCCCGGCGCAATGCCAAGATCAAGCGGCATGCCAACGCCGCCGGACCACGCCTGGCGCGCGACGAGGCCATTCGCATGATCCGCCGCATGGGGCGGAAGAACTGGAAGAAGCGCATCGGTTATCATTGCCGCTCGCTCATAGAAACTGCCGTCTTCCGGCTAAAAACAACCTTCGGTCCCATGTTGAAAAATCGCAAACTACCAAATCAACGCACCGAAGCTCGTCTCCGGTGCAAAATCCTCAATTACTTCACTCAATCCCGCTTGCTTTATGCTGGTGCGAATTGAGAAACAACGCCCGCGGATCATTCAGTTGCGAATGATTCGGCACCGTCGAAGGCGCCCGTGAACTTGTACCAGGACTCCCTTAACTCTCGCCGTAATTGGCTAATTCGCCCGGTGCTAACTGAGAACATTCGTGCAACGTAACCGCTCGTTTCACCGACGGCCAATTGTTCGGCAATTCGCCGGTTCCGCAATGTCAATGTCTCCAGCCAATCGGAAAAATCAACACGTATGGCGACAATCTCAGCCGGCGAAGCGTGACGGTCTTCGGAGTCCCGACGCCCGGATGATGTGGTCGATAGGCTCGTCGAGGGTTCAGGAGGCAAATTTACTTCTTGAAACTCCCATTTTCGTCGCAGGCACTCCCTCATTGTCGCGGGCGGCTATCGAGCAGTCTCTGACAGGCGGGTATCATCTGACGAAGTGCCAAATCCAATCTCATCCGCAGCGATACAGTTTATGGGCCTAGTCAACCGACTGCTGAACCGGCCGCTCAGCCAGGACAAATTCGCCAAGTCGCTCCTCAAGCGCATCCGCGCGTCGGGAGACACGAGTTTCATCAGGTATGACCCGGCTAATTTCCGATTTCTGCGTTCGGACGAGCGCATGGTGTTCCTCAGCAACACGTATCAGGAGTACCTACGCCTCGAAGTCTCGGAACGCGAAACACTTATTCAGCGATTCCTGGCCACGTGGCACACGACCTCACTGCCGGTGCCCGAGGAATTCGATGATGTGCGAGCGGATAACCTGCCGGCGCTGCGGGTTCGCTCCTTTTTCGAAATCGATGTTCATCGGGCGGCCGGTGATAACAAAGTGCCGTCGGTGCCACACGAGCTCATCGCCGAGCACTTGGCACTCAGTCTGGTCTACGACCTGCCGACATCGATGATGACGGGTCAACGAGGAGCAGCTGAAAACGTGGGGCGTCTCGTTCTACGAGGCGATGGAGGTCGCCAAGCGGAATCTGGCGGAGAAGACGACGCAGTATGCGCAGATTGGCCCGGTGTATTCCGTAATGCACGGCGACTCGTATGATGCCACGCGCATCGTGCTGCTCGACTTCATCCGGCACTGGGAAGTCGCTGGGGATCCTGTGGCCATGGTGGCAAACCGGGAGCGTCTGTTCGTGACGGGCTCGGATGACGATCAAGGGCTCGAGGTCATGGCCACCTTGGCTGCCAAAGAAATTGAACACGAGCGGTGGATATCGGGAATGGCGTTCCGGCTTGATGGCGATGATTGGCAGCCTTGGTTCCCGCCCACATCTCACCGGCACTATCCCGCGTTCAAAACGCTGTGGATGCAAACGCTCGGCCGCACCTACGCCGATCAGGCGGAGCTGCTTAACGCCCGGCACGAGAAAGAGGGCGTCGACATCTTCGTGGCCTCCTACTCAGGTATGCAGAATGAGTCCACGGGCGAGTTATTCAGCTACTGCGTGTGGAGCGAGGGCGTCCACAGTCTGCTGCCGGAGACCGACAGGATCTTGCTTTTTCGCCCGACTAGCGATTTGCAGGGCGAGGTTGTGGCGTCCGGCGAGTGGGAAATCGTCCGGCGCGTGGTGGGTGATTGGATGGAACCGCAGGGCCTGTATCCGGAACGTTGGCGGGCACGAGAGTATCCAAGCAAGTCGATGCTAGAGCAAATCGGGCGTTTGGCAGAACCGGCGTGAGGGCGTACTCCCAAAATGGCAACGCGCTGCCGTTTTAAGAATGCGGGCCTCTGTCCAGCTTTTCGCTGTCGTAGTACGGTAATGAGCGTTATGGCCACCGTAATGCATTCTCTTTTTGTGTTTAACACGTGAACTGGAGCCGCGCATGACACGTTGCCATCTCGCTCTCGCCTGCGTCACTGTTGCTGTTGCACATCAATCGGCCCATGCCGCCGAACCGCCACGCTACCTGCGATTCCAGCAGGAAGACACCACGGCCTACGGTCTCTTGGAAGGCGAACGGGTGCGAGTGCTCGATGGGGACCTGTTCGGCATGTGGACTAAAACCGAAACCGTCCATGATCTAAAGGACGTAAAGCTACTACCGCCCACCGAGCCGACACAAGTTCTCGCGTTAGCCGGCAACTACCGCAGTCATTTAGGTGATAAGCCCGTGCCGCCGAAGTTTCAGATTCCCCAGCCGTTCTTCAAAAGTCCGTCCTGTCTGGTCGGGCATGATGACGCGATCGTGATCCCTACTGACGCCCGTGACGTGCACTATGAGGCTGAGCTGGTCATTGTCATCGGCAAGAAATGCCGCAAAGTATCCAAGGAGGAAGCGTTGGACTATGTGTTCGGCGTCACAGCGGGCAACGACGTGAGCGAACGCATCTGGCAGAACGATGCGCAGGAAGGGGACATCCAGTGGTGGCGGGCCAAGGGTGCCGATACGTTCGGTCCGGTTGGACCCTACATCGTGAGCGGGGTCGACTACGGAAACCTAAAGCTCCGGCTGCGTCTCAATGGTGAGGTGAAACAGGAAGACAACACCAGTCAGCTCATTCACGATATTCCTTCGACGGTGAGTTTTATCAGCCAATATATTACGCTCCACCCGGGCGACTTGATCTTCACCGGCACGCCGGGCGCGACCTCGGCCATCCAGCCGGGCGATGTGGTTGAAGTAGAGCTGGAGGGCGTGGGCGTACTGCGGAACCACGTCATGGCGGAAAAGTGAAGCAAGGACCGCCCGTCGTCGTACGCCGTGCGGCAGACTACGAGCAGATCCTCCCGTCCAGTCCGGTCATTGGAACACATGCGACGAAGCGCCAAAGCCTCTCAACGACGCGTTTTCCTTGTCTTCGATCGCGGCTTGGCGGGCTGTCCCCGTTTCTTCGCACAGAGTTTTTCTAGCGTCTCCGCCTCGCCCAGGATCTTGCGGAGCTTCTGCGGGATTGGATGAGGCAACTCGTCTATTGGTGGCTTGCCGGCTTCGCTATTGATCAACGACATGACATTGAGCCAACGGATCAGCCTCCGCAGCAGCCGCTCGGTAACCAGGAGTGCTTCGTTCACCGACTGGGATGGCTTGTACCGCGCGCCACCGTACGTGCGGCGGGGCGCTAGCTGCCTGACTTCCCAGTCCAGTCTTTGCACGCTCCAACCTTGCCTTGAGCACTGGGCCGCCAGGCTGCGGCGTTTGCGCGAGCTGAATATCCGCTGCAAGAGAATCACATGACTCCTGGTGAGCGGCTTGCCTTTAGTGACGCCCAGCGAGCAAATCCAGTCCAGCTGATCCCGGTAGAGTTTGTAAAATCGGTGTGCTTCCATCCGCCGATTCTTTGCCGCGGCAGACGTGGCTCTCAACTTGGCGAAAGTTCCGTGAACGCGCTCTGTTTCTTCGCGGAGTTCAGCTACTCTCTTGCCAAGTTCGTAGAAGGCTCGTAGCGAGGCGTTCGACTTCTTCATGCTTGCGGAGTCTCCCTGGGGGCGGTGATCGACGGCGATTTGCCGGCCGGCGGCGAGCCACTCTTGCTAGGAGCATCAGCCGCCAGGCGGCCCTCAGGTCACTATGGCCAGGGGTCTCCAGCCGAATCCCCCCTGCATGCCCTTATCCATAGTAATCAGCGGCACGGGCCACTACTTTTGAGTTATTTCTCGGGAATAGCAGAGCCGGCGCCGGGTGGCAACCGGCAATTACCACGGCGGAGTTCTCGTGACGGCGAATTCCCGCTGCAGCCCTTAAAAAACACCAACGTTGGTGTTTTTCTGCCTCTGAGGGGTCTGACAGCTCGAGGCCTGGAGATCCATATACATCGGGCTGATACATTTGATGTGTTCATACTTCACATCCAGGCCGATAAACTTCAGTCGACGTTTTGGCCCGCCATACGAATCGCTGTCTTCGCGAACATCTCGCTTGATCGCATGAATGTACTGATCGAACAGGACCATTGCGTCGGAGGGCAATGGCGGTGGATAACAATTCTTCGCAACGCGTTCTACGAACTTGTGCCAGTTCATATAGTGTGGACCGCCAGAAAATGGCTCTTCTCGAACTGCAATGGCAGGGTTCGAGTTGAGGACGTCGCGCAGGAGGTGGGTGCCGGTCCGCTGGCAGCCAATCACGGCGAATACGGAGCCCGGTGCGACCGGCGGAGGGGATTCACCGTCTGCAGGATCGGCTAAGCTAAGCCAACCACGTTTCGACTGGCGATTAGGCAGCTTCCTCGCGACAAGACCGTGCGGACGAAGGCCTGTGGACGCGCGACGAACGTAACCTAAGAAATCGAAGAGCACCGGTCGTGCCTCCCGGTGATGGGGCTTTGAATGTTGCTAGCTCGACATTCTGTTCATGTCACGGTTATTATACCGCTCTCTTTGTGCCACTTTCCGCAGCGGAAGAGTCCCATCAAAAATGCCCAGCCGTTGCTCGTGACGTGGCGAGCAAACGCAGTGCAAGCGAGTACAGACGATCGATACAGGTATCGGCTGCCGCTCGGGTACGGGTTAAGGAATGTCCCTCAGCGCATGCAGCGCATGCAGTGCAGGCAGTGCAACTGCTTTTTGTCCTCACTCGAAGAACGAATTTTGCACGTTGGTCTGGGGGTCCCACATGGCCGTGCAGAATTCGACTATTTTGCGCGCCGCTCGGATCGCGCGGCTGTGCAATTCTCGATGGCCGACAGTGTAGACCGCTCGCTCCGTTCGGCTGAGCTCACGGCCGAAGCCGCGAGCGGGAAATCATCTCGCGGAGCGAGATGACTACACTAAATTGCGAACGGCCGCGCAATCGAGTCCGGGCAAAAAGGGGCGAATTTACGTCCGAATCTTTCAGCTTTTAGCTGTTAGCTTTTAGCCATCGGCCGTCAGCCGTCAGCTTTCAGCCAGAATGCGACCCGATGGAGTCCCTGGCCAACTGTGACGCTCGCAGCGACGACTTACGCCTAACTACTAAATTATCAAAGAACGAGTCGCTGGAATGCGACTCGACTGAGCTCGCCGAAGTCAGCGTGTCGGCGAGTCTAGCACAGATAGTATACCTTTGTCCATAAGCGTTTTGGCCACCTGCATTGGGAGGTATCAGCCTTACTTGGTCCGGATAACAATTCTGACCCCATTTGCCCCGCATTTGCCCCGTGGCGAAGTCGCGAGCCGCCGGGCGTGAGTCACGGCTGAGCCCTCTGCATGTTGTAACAAGCGAGCGACAATGATAGTTTTATCCCAATGCCGGCAATCAATTCGGATACTTTGCTAGCCCCGTAGCTGGGTCTTGAAATGAAACCCCATCCGCTAAACGCCCTCAGTGAGATGCTGCGTCCGTACTCAACGGTAACGCCCGGTGAGCGAGCTAAGTCGGCTAATGATGTTTATCAGCAGTGGAAAACTGAATACAAACTCATCGAAATTGCGGAGTACGCCTTCGATAAACTTGACTTATCGAGTGTCACCTCTAAGCCTTTGGCATTGAGAAAAGTTGTCTTTAGCGATTGCACGCTGAACGCAGCAAATTTTGCCAACTGCACGATCGATCAGGTGAAGTTTGTACATACTGGCGAGGATCCAACGCAACTTCGGGGCGCACACTTCGACCACGCAAAGCTAACATCCGCGGTGCTGACTGACTGCGATCTGCAAAGCGCGGATTTCAGGGGAGCGACACTTTCCAACTGCAATTTGTCCAACAGTGATTTGCGAAACTCTATCTTCGAGAGTGCCACCATTACCGATTCAGACTTTCGCAATGTTCTGGTTAATAGCGCTACAAGTTTTTTGAAACTCAACCATATTAAGGCTGTAAAGTTTGATCGATATTCGTTGGCATGCCTCGGTGAGGGGCGGGGCAACCTGACCGAAGGCAATTTGATGAAGATGGACATTATCGACGATGTCGCCATCTTGAGAAGTCAATTCGGCGGCATTTGGATGTGGATTCACTTAACCGCAATTCTTGTGTTCATCTTTCCATACGCTTGGTTTCTTGTAAGTCAGTGGGCGCTTGCATCCTTCAGGCCGCCAACCAACGCCGAAAACTCGATGTCGCTAGGGCAGGCACTTTTAGGATTTATTATCACGGGCGGAGGCGACTGGAAACACGATTGGAGTCCAGCCGTATTTTCTATCATTTTCTTCGTTGTCTTTCTTCTCTACAACGTGGGTCGAATGGCACTTTTGTGGAAGACTAAAAAGCTTGAAACGCAGCAAATAGTGACGAGACTGCCTGTGGAATTCTCCCTTCAGACTAACCGTTGGTGGCGAATGGTTTACAACGTCACGAAATGGGGGTTCGCTGTTGCGATTGGCGCTGCTCTGTTCAACACAGCCTATTTTCTAAGTATGAGAGTGCCATTGGACTAGCTGTTCATCAATCGTACAGCAGCGCGGCCAGCAAGCGACGCAGACGAAAAAACTCCTATTGAAAATCGGCGAGTTTCCGGTTTGTGAGGCGCACGCAAAAAAGCTGCATAGCAGCTGGTTTGTGTCACGCCTATGGTTGATCCATTCGAAGCGGCGATTTAACCGGGAACCGGCCCGCAGCCTCAAGAACAAGCTGCAGCCGATGCTCGGCAACGTGACCTGCCATGTGGAAAAGGAGTCAGAACAAATTATTAATAGTTCTGACTGGCTCTGTAGAAAACCTGGACGATCACGAGAATCATGACGTTGTGGGTGAGGAC
>JBBDWY010000084.1:0-14155 GCA_040902605.1 Pirellulales bacterium
GACAATCAGCCACAGGAGTCATCAACCATTTTCAACTACGAGCGGGACATCATCAATGCTCCGGGAAACCAACGATTTTGATCTAGTGGTGACTGTCCTTAACTACTTGGTGGCACAGCCCAGCGTGTTGGGCACTACTCCCGTCAATTCTCGTGACTATGATGGCCGGTCGCTTGTGCCATCGAAACCCTGCACAATCGAAACTAAGTTCGGGTACCATATTGCGGCGAAAAATATTGGAAAATGTACTTGACTTCACGAGAAGTTCGCCTACATTAGACCCTTGCGACGCTCGGAAAGTCATCACTTACAAACGGGTGGACGCGTTTTTTTGGATGCCGAGACTTCACGTGAGGTCAGCCTGTTCCGGACCGCCAATAAAATGAAGAAGTCTAGCCCAACACCTGCGCCTGTCGCAAAAGCGATCGTTCGCAAGCCCCGAATTCGGGTGAGGTTGGCAGATGTCGCCAAGATGGCAAAGGTCTCCCGAACGGTCGTTGGGCAGGTACTTAACGGCGGCGCGGGCAACTCGCGGGTGGGAGAAGAAACAGCGAAGCGAATTAAGCAAATCGCTCAGCAAATGGAGTATCGCCCGAACCCGGCTTCATTGCAGCTATTAGGGAAGCGATCGCACACTTACGGAGTCCTTGTTGCGTCTGCCGGCGATCCACTGCGGTCCTTTCTGGTGCAGTATCTTGACACGGAAGCGGTCAAAGTTGGTTGCCACACCATAATCGGCAACACCATGGGACGTAATGAGCCAAGCCAATTCAGTTACTACATCGACGAATTTGCGCACCGAGGAGTAGACGGTGTGTTCTGTACGGTCCATGACTGGCTTGAGGGTGATCGTAAAGCACTGGTAGAACAGCATCCCAACACTGTTTTCTACAACGATCCTGGTATTGAAGGCGCCTGCTACGTGGAAGTAGACCGCAAAGAAGCAGTGCGCCTTGCGGTCAGGCACCTTGTTGAGCGTGGACGCAAGCGCATCGGGATCGCATTGACGAACCTTTCCAAGCCGACTAGCAGGGCCCGCATGCAGGGATACGAGGAAGAACTTCCCGCGCACAATTTGGCCCTCGATGAGGCATTGGTATTCAACGCCGCAAAGTATGATCCGGCGAATTCAGCGGATCCTATCCATCCTGAGCACAACGCAGAAAAACTGCTTTGGGAGTATCCGTCGGGCGTGGTCGATCAGAGCATCGATGACCTTGTGCGCGATGCCCGTGCCGACGCGATCATCGCGCACGACGATTTTTGGGCTGCAACGCTCCTCAAGCGGTTGCGGTCCCGCGGCATCTCGGTGCCGCGAGATGTTGCAGTTGTCGGCTATTTGAACCACTACCTAACGGATTGGACCGATCCGCCGCTGACCACAATTGATCTGCTGCATGAATCGGCGGCGAAGCAAATGATCAGCATGATGGAACGCCAGATCAGCGAAGGCTCTCTTTCCGATAACCAGCGGGTGGTGACCATCCAGCCGCGATTGATCGTTCGCGAGTCGACTTAGAAGGCTAACGCAACTAATTTTCCACTAACCCTTAACCGAACGGCGCAGTTGTTTGATGTTGTTTTTGTTGTTTCTCAAGCGAAAGTGAGGGAACTGATGAATTACATCTGTCGGAATGTTGTCTTTGCCATTTCGGCGTTGCTGCTTGGAGCAGCAATCGCGTCTGCCGCGCCAATCGCGGTGGATTCGTATGCCTACCAAAACCCAGCCGAATGGGCGTTTCACTGGAGTACGGATCCGGGTGAAAACGGGACTACGGTGAAACGACTAACTGATGGGGTGGTGGGGCCGTGGAGCTTTTTGAATCAAGTGACAGTTGGATACCAACATAATCCACCCGGCACATCGGCTGACGCGATCCCGATGGTTGATCTCGATCTTGGTGGCACATATCGCGTCGGTTCCGTGGAAGTAAATTACATTATCGACCATGTGTCGTTTATATTTGCGCCGCAAATCGGCATGAGTGTTCTTGGCAGCACCGATGGTACGAACTTCAGCCTGCTCGGGGCAAAAGTCGTTGGAGTTGACTTTCCGACGGTGGCCGAGTCGCAGGCGGCTATGACGACCGGAGTGCAATCCACAATCTTCGATTTTGGCCCGGGCGGCACGATCGCTTCGCACCTACGGCTGGATGTGCGTACTTGGGCCACATTTTATTTCATGAGCGAAATAACAGTGAACCAGATCCCCGAACCTGCTTCAGCATCCCTGCTCGGCTTCGGTTTGATCGGGTCGTGCCTTGCGGTCCGCCGTCGACAATAACGTCGCGGCTATGCAGGGATGAACGCTTGCATAAGTCAGCATCCCGGATGAATGGACCATTCGGGATGCTGATTTTGGATGTCGCCGACCTATATGATTTCATCTGCTCGGAGGCTTCTTCAATTCCATGGAGAGCGTGCTATGGCTGTCATTTACCGATGTGTGGTTTTCTCCACCGCGATATTCCTGGGGGCAGGTTTTGTATGTGCAGACCCCATCGGGGGCTTGACGTACACGTACGATTTTAGCCAGGCAGACCCGTTTACCGGCTTTTTCACGGCGCCGCATCCCGACGCGGCCGCGAATGATACCGACGACGCCTCGGATCCAAGTGCGGTCACGAGCAAAGGCGTCCTCGCCGATGGCGATTTAGGCGACCCGGTGTTCACTAATCCGCCTGTTGGTTGCTGCTTGTTTAACAACGGCACGTATGCCGGGTTCCGGAATGATGGGGCTGGTGGCGCGCCGCAACCAAAGATTGATGTGGATTTAGGCGGTATGTTCGATCTCAATTCCTTCACCTTGCACTACCTTGTAGAGGACAGGCCTTCGATCTACGCACCACAGACGATTAGGAATACGGCAGGCGACATTATTTACAATGGTCTCACCGTCTCAGGCAGCACGGACGGCGAGGATTTTACGGAGCTGGGATTTTACAACGACTTTGTCCCAGTATTCGGGCCGGGCGGCGATTTCGGCACTGACGTTGCAGAAATACGCACTGCGACGATAGACCTAACCGGCTCAACGGCATCGCACATCAGCATTGATATACGCACGCCCTGGTCGTGGATCTTCCTGAGTGAAATTGTCGTGGATGGCACGAGTGTCGGCGGTTTGACTGGGGACCACAACGGCGATGGCTCTGTCGACGCCGCCGACTATGTCGTGTGGCGCAAAAACGACATCAACGGTCAGCAAGGATACGACGATTGGCGGATGAACTTTGGCAGTTCCTTGGCCGGAGGTGCGTCAATCGCAAGCGCGGTGCCGGAGCCGGGTTCCATCCTTCTCTGCGGGTTGGGGCTCCTGGTGCTCGGGGCTCGTAAGTGTCGCTGACACGGTAGTATTCGGCTTCGGTCTGCCCGCCAGAAATGAACAGAACACAATCCAGCGTGCGACGGGAAATGCTTGCGGTTGCCTTTGTGTGCGTAATCACTGCGTGTTGCTGCTACTCGCCGCTGGCCGCTCAAGCCTTGCAAAACGACCCCTCGCGGCCCGGGGCCACCGGCGCGTTCATTCAGATTAGAAGGCTGGCTGAGAACAGCGCCTCGTGGTGGCGTGCCGAACTCGCCCTTATGAAGCGAATCGGAATGGACACGCTCGTCGTTAATTATGTTGCCCGCGACAACGTTTACTTTTATCCGACGAGTGTATCTGGCGGCGTGCCGGGTGCTGTCGACTCAATTGAGAACATTTTGGACGCGGCCGACGAGCACAGGATGAAGGTCTTTCTCGGCCTGCACATGGACCACGACCAATATAGGTCGAGCAGCTTTGATCTTCAGGCCAATCTGTCCCAAGGGCAGGCGGAGCTTAATGAGTTGTGGACTCGCTACGGCAGCCACGCGTCGCTGGCCGGCTGGTACATGCCGCAGGAGATCAATGATTACATGGTCACTCACCAGCCAGAGCTCCGGGACGACATCGTTGCGTACACAAAGGATTTAGCCACGCAAGCCCGCTTGCTGACCGGTTTGCCCATGATGATTTCGCCATTCTTTGGCCAGAATCCGGATGCGGCAGCTTATGCCCGCTGGTGGGATGAGACAGGTCTTCCGGAAACTGGCGTTGATATTGTGGCCCTTCAGGATGGCGTAGGAACGCATCGAACAACGATCGACGAAGCAAAGGCCGTCTTTCAAGCCCTCCAGCCAGTGCTGGTAAAGCACGGCGTCGCGTTCTGGGCGAACAATGAATCGTTCAACCAGATTCACGGTTGGCCCGTCGACGACCGGCGGTGGGCCGCGGAACCCACAGGCATTGATACGTTTGTCGCGCAAATTGAATCAGCGGCTCCATTCGTGGAGAAATCAATCACGTTCGAATTCTCCACGTACATGAGCCCTCAACGCACACTGGCAGCGGAAAAGCTTTATCAGGATTACCTCGCGCATATTGAATCGAGGACGGCTGCCAGCCAGCAGCCCAAAGGTAATTGAGCAAACTTCAAGCCTTCAATGGCCGCGAGTCGTTTACAAAGTAGGTACTTGTCCGCTTCATTGCGTGTTTCCCTAAATGCATAGAGCACTGACTATCCTGCGCAGTTGGTCCTTTGCGGTTGCGCTTCAGCTTATCGTTATGACGGTTTGTTGCTCGCCGCTGCCCGCTCAGCCATTCCCGGCCGATCCTTCGCTGCCCCTCGCAACCGGCGCCTTCATTCAGCTGCATTCCGGGTTCGCTTCAATGAGCGCGGCGTGGTGGCAGACCGAACTAGGTGCGATGAAGAATATCGGAATGGATACGGTAGTTGTTAACTATGTCGCCTATGACAACTTCTATTTTTATCCGACGAGTGTTCCGGGAGGGTCGCCGTTTGCGGTCGATTCGATCGAGCGCATCATGGACGCCGCGGATCAGCACGGGATGAAGGTGTACCTAGGTCTGCACCTGGATCCGGATCAATTTACTACCAGCACCTTCAATCTTCAGGCGAATCTGGCCCAGGGACAGGCGGAGCTCAGCGAGATGTGGACACGCTACGGCAGCCACGCATCGCTCGCCGGTTGGTACATGCCGCAAGAGTTCAGCGATTACATGGTTTTCAACCAGCCGCAGCTCCGCGACAACATCATCGCCTATACCAGCGCTGTGACGAACCAGGCGCACGGGTCGAGCGGTTTACCGATGATAATCTCGCCGTACTTTGGCCAAAATCCAAATGCGGCGGCGTACGCCAATTGGTGGAACACCACGGGCCTGCCGCAAACCGGCGTCGACATCGTGGCCATGCAGGACGGCGTAGGAACGCATCGCACGACCATCGCCCAGTCGCAAACCGTTTTTCAAGCTTTGGCGCCTGTAATGGCGAATCACGGCGTCGAGTTTTGGGCTAACAATGAATCCTTCAACCAGATACATGGTTGGCCGGTCGACACCCAACCGTGGGCGGCGCAACCAACGGGCATCGGTACCTTCGTGGCGCAGATCGAATCAACGAATCCGTTCGTGGAAAAATCGATCACGTTCGAATTCTCCCATTACATGAGTCCGCAAAACACGTCCGCCACGAATGCGCTTTACCAGGATTACAAAGCCTATTACGAGTCAGTTGTGCTGGCTTCGCGTCGGATCGAGATTGCGAGCTATTCCTACGAGAATCCGGCGACGACCTGGGTGCACAACCTGGCGCCCGATCCCGGCAACACCTTGTTGACCGACGGAAATACTGGCTCGCTCAGCGGCGGCGCAGGCGGATCGTTCGCCAACGGCACTTGGGCAGGCTTTGGAAACAATAACGCGCTCGGCGACCCGCAGCCCCGGGTCGTGTTCGACCTCGGCGGCGAATTCCTGGTCGAAGCGGTCGAATTGTTCTACCTGGTGGCCGCCAGTCCTTCAATTTACGCGCCCCAACAAATTCCAGGAGTGGCCGATGCGGTCGTTGTGACAACGAGCACGGACGGAACCAATTTCATCGAAGCCGCTTCGTCCAACAATTTTACGCCGTGGATGACAGACCAATCTAACAATTCTTTCGAGATACGCTCGATCCTTCTCGAGTTGGGCGGAGATTCGGCATCTCACATCGCCATCGACATACATACGCCAAACACGTGGATTTTCATTAGCGAATTCTTGGTCTTCGAAGCAAATCTGCCTGGAGACTATGACCGTAATGGGATCGTCGAGGCGGCCGATTACTACGAATGGCAAGCTGCATTCGGCTCGACCAACCCCGTAGTCGACGGCAATCGAGATGGCATCGTCGATGCCGCCGACTATGTCATTTGGCGACGTAACCTCAGCGCAGGCGCCGGAAGTCTGGCAGCCGTGCCGGAACCTGCCACCTGTATGTTACTGCTTTGTGCACCTTTAGGAATAAGTGCAGTGGTTCCTCGTTCCACCTTACGACTCCGAAGTGTTTCATGTTGGTATGGGTAAGATCTATCACAATTCTCGACCGTCACGCCGGCAAGCTGCTGCAGGTTTTACTCTGGTTGAACTGTTGGTCGTGATCGCGATCATCGGCATCCTGGTGGCGTTGTTATTGCCGGCCGTGCAGGCCGCCCGAGCGGCGGCACGGCGGAGTCAATGTGCCAACAATGTCAAGCAGCTCGGGCTCGCCGTACTTAACTTGGAGAATACCTACGGCGTTCTGCCTCCATTGAGCGTCGACCAAGCGATCGATGCAAATCAATGGAGCGGTGCGCCGATTCAGGCTAAGGGACCATTCCGAGGTCAAATTGGCATGACCATCTTCGGTTGCCTCCTGCCATACCTCGAGGAGGGCGCTCTCCACGATGGCATGGAAATTGAGGTCTCCGCCCTGCCCAACGCTGCGGCCGTGCTTCTCACCGTGCCCGGTCTGACGCGCACGAAATCAGTCAACACGCTCGTAGGTTCTGAGCCGGCCAGGAAGCATGTTATTTCTGGTTACCTTTGCCCCGAGGATCCGACCCCAACGGGATCGCTAGGGCAGCCCGCCACATCAAATTTCAACGCGAATTTGTGGGCCGTGACCAACTACGCCGCAAACTATTTGGCTTTCGGCAAGCCCCTCGAAGCCAACCCAGAGGGGCCTGCCCGCCTCGCCATGTTTGTCGACGGCACCTCGAGTACGCTTTTGTTCGGTGAAAGATATACCACGTGTGGCATCACGGGCGATCCGGAGAATTCCAGCACTTCGGCCAATTTGTGGGCCGATTCGAATGGGTTCTTCCGCCCAGCCATTTGCCTGTATCGAAACTCAGATGATTTGAGTCGTCTTAACCCAACCGTCGCCAAACAGCGCGTCGTCGCTGGCACGTTGAAGCCGTATGACCCCGGTTGCGATCCCTTCCAAGGGTCCGTGGATTGGAACTTCGCATGCGACTTTAGCCGCGGCCAGGCTTTGCACAACGATAGCATGAATGCCTGCCTTGGCGACGGTAGTGTGCGATTGATCAGTTCCTCGATCGAAGCAATCGTGTGGGCACGACTATGCGACCCGCGAGATGGCGAGTCTGTTGGAGATTTCTAATGTCGTGGCGCGGCAGGCTCCCGGTGAATTCACATAGGTCGCGAGATGTGCTTTGGAGTTGTGTCAAAGGGTGGGGGGTCTTCTGCCTAATGCCGGTGCTCGTCGTTGGATGCGCGGAGAGAGCGCCGGAATTAGAAACGTGGCCGGTTCACGGCACTGTGATCGATCAAAATGGAGTGCCGCCAGTCAGCGGCGTCGTGCGATTCTTGGCGGATGCCGAAAGGCATCAGTCGGATCCGCATCTGATCACCGTCGGACCGATTCAATCCGATGGGTCATTCACCGTGAAGACTCACCGAAAAGGTTTTGACTATGAGGGAGCGGTCGCCGGCAACTACGGCCTATTGGTGATGACGGACAAAACTGCATCTGATGGCCAAAAAATTCCCGTCCAATTTGACGTGCCCGAGCGCTGCACCGTCGAGCCCGGCGAAAACAAACTGGTGGTTAAGATCCAGCGTTAAGTTGCACCCGTGAATTAGCGGTTTGCAGGAGAAGCAGTGGCGAAAATTTATTACGTTGGCGACTGGGCCGTCATGATCGGCCCCATATTCGCCGAGACACCTTTCAACTACGCCGTCAAGGGCACGGATCTGGTCAACTATGGGCAGTGGCTCAAGAAAGCACTCGAATCGGACGGTCGAAATCAGGTTCAGAGCGTGCCAACGTGGGAATTCTACCGCCTTGCGCCGGGCCAGTACGAACAAATACTCGACGAGTACGATGTCATTATCTTCTCCGATGTGGAGGCCAAGAATTTTCAACTCGATCCGTCGTTCTTTGACCGTAGCAAATTCGGTAAAGAGCCGCTGACCTTCCCGGACAGAGTCCGACTCACCGTGGAGGCGGTCCACTGCGGCACTCACGTAATGTTTCTGGGCGGCTGGTTGAGCTTTAACGGCCAGATGGGCAAGGGCGGTTGGGGGCGAACCCGGCTGCGAGAGATCCTTCCCGTCGAGTGCCTCGACGTGGAAGACCTTTGCGAGAGCACAGAGGGTTTTCGCGCCGAGGCATGCCAGCCCCGCCATCCGGTTTTGGACGGGATCAACCTGTCATCGATGCCACCGATCTTGGGCTACAACATCGTCGGAGCCCGAGAGAGCTGCGAGGTGTTGGCAGTCTGGCCGAATGGCAATCCAATGTTGGCCGTCGGCCAGTTTGGTAAAGGCCGCGTGTTGGCCTACACTTCCGACCCCGCTCCGCATTGGGGTTGCAACTTTGTTTATTGGGACGGCTACGCTCGATTCTGGTTAAATGCCTTCAACTGGTTGACGGCGTCGCCATGATTCCAACAGACCTGCGAAATAACGGCATCTGTGGCCCGCGAAGCGGGCTCTATCTGGGAGGCATTTGCCTGACCGCGTCATTGGCCGGACTGTTATTCGGCTTTGACACGGCCGTGATATCCGGCACGTTTGAATTCGTCGAAGAGCAGTTCCACTTAACCAAGCTGCAAGTCGGCTGGTTCGGCAGCTCGGCGCTGCTCGGATGCATCCTTGGCGCCGCGGTCGCGGGAATGCTCGGCGACCGGTTTGGCCGCAAGCCGATCCTGATCATTTCGGCGGTGTTTTTCTTCATCTCGGCGCTGTTTTCGGCCATACCTCCGAGTTTCGCCGTTTTGATTTGGGCTCGGATCGTCGGCGGCGTCGGCGTGGGCATGGCATCGGTGTTGACACCCATGTACATCTCGGAGTTTGCGCCGCCGAACCTGCGCGGTCGCTTGGTGGCGACTTATCAATTGTCGATCGTGATCGGCATACTGGCTGCCTATTGCTGCAATTGGTTACTGTTGGCTGTCTCGGAACGGTATCCCGAAATGCTGGCTGGCCAGCGCCTGCTCCATTGGACGATCGTGTCGGAAGTCTGGCGGGGCATGTTTGGCGCTGAAATGATCCCCGCAGGACTGTTCTTCTTTCTGATGTTATTGGTGCCCGAAAGTCCCAGGTGGCTGGCCAAAGAATCGCGAGATGCCGAGGCGCTAAAAATCTTGGCAGGCGTGAGCGGTCACGAGGTCGCACGGCGCCAGCTTGCCGAAATACAGGAATCGCTCACCCACGAAGTAGGGTCCATAGCCGAGTTATTCCGCCCCGGCCTGCGGAAAGCGCTCGCGGTAGGCGTGGGACTTGCCTTTTTCGGTCAACTGACGGGCGTGAACGTCGTCATTTATTATGGTCCCGCCATCCTCCGGCAGGCCGGATTCGAAAGGATTGGCGCGTTTCAGTTTCAAGTTGGGTTCGGGCTGATCAATCTTATTTTTACCTTAATCGCGCTTGGCCTGATTGATCGAATTGGCCGCCGACCGCTCTTGCTCGGTGGAATGACGATCGTCACGCTTTCACTGACCGCGACCGGTGCCCTGTTTCTATGGGGAACCGCGCACGCCCTGTCCGAAAGTCAGGCCGACGCGGCGGGCGCCGTGCTCTCGCAAGACATAGGACGCTGGGTCGTCGGCATTCTCGGACTTTACATGGCCTGTATCGCAATTTCGATTTGCGCGGTTATTTGGGTAATCACAGCGGAGATCTTCCCGAATCGTTTGCGAGGCAGAGCAGTTTCCATCGCAACGCTGACCAATTGGTTGGCCAATTCCGCCAGCACTTTCCTTTTTCCCTCGTATGTTCAGGAGTACGGCATGCACACCGGCTTCCTGACATTTGCCGCCATTTGTTTCGTCGGAACGATCTTTTTCTGGCGATATGTGCCGGAGACCAAGGGCAAGAGTCTGGAAGAAATCGAGCGGTCTTGGCTGGCCGGAACGTCCGCAACGCATTCGTGGAACCAGTGAAGGTAAAACGTACATGAGCACGCAAGCATTTATCAATTCACATAGAGGAAATGTTCTTGGAAGTCGAGCGGCCGACTTACTGGAGCAATATCGCGTGGCACTATTTGATGACGTAGTGCCATGGTGGGAGAAGCACTCGATTGACCGCGAGTGCGGCGGCTACTATTCCTGCCTGGAACGTGACGGTCAAGTTTATGCGGGCGACAAATTCATGTGGATGGTCGGCCGCGAGATATGGATGTTCAGCCATCTATACAATCAGCACGAACCTCGCGAGGAGTGGCTGGAGTACGCCCGTCATGGCGCCACATTCATGTTGGAACATGGGTTCCGCGAGGACGGGAAAATGCACTTCCGTCTTTCGCGTGAAGGAAAGCCGATTGCCAACAGCTTGAGCCTCTACACCGAGTGCTTCGCCACGATCGCCCTGGCCGAGTTGGGGCTCGCGGCCAGAGACAAAGTGCATGTCGACCGTGCCGTCGAAATGTACGAGCGACTCCGCCCACGGCTCGGCCAACCCGACGACACGGCGCTGCTGGGTTATCCGATCAACGCGAAATTCCACTTGCACGCGCACGACATGATTCGTCTAACCGTCGCCTGGGTGCTCGCCGACGCGGACGCGTCGGAGCGTTGGCAACAGGACATCACGCTATCGGTCAACTCATTGCTCGCGAAGCACTGGAAGCCCCAATTGGGCGTGCTTTTGGAGAATGTAGCACCCGATGGCTCACCGATGCTGGATCTACCCGAGGGGCGCATGGTACACCCGGGACATGCGATCGAGAGCTCCTGGATGTTGATGGAGGTCGCCCTCCAGCGCAGCGATCGCGCGCTATTGGACACAGCAGTTGAGATCGCTCTAAAGTCGTTAGAATTTGGCTGGGACGCGGAGTATGGTGGAATCCGCTACCTGATGAACATCGATCGCACGCCGACGCATCCGATCGAAGCGGACATGAAACTATGGTGGCCGCACTGCGAAGCGCTTTACGCGCTCCTCTTGGCCTGGGTCGTTACCGGCCGAGACGATATCGGCCGCTGGTTTGACAAGCTGCACCGGTACACGTTCGATCATTTCCCTGACGCCGAATTCGGCGAATGGTACGGATATCTCAACCGCGACGGCAGTCCGACTTGGACCGCAAAGGCCAACGGCTGGAAGGGATTCTTCCACCTGCCGCGGGTCTTGCTTCGCTGTTACCAACTCTTGTTGAAAGAGAGCGAATAAGCCGGGGACCAGAGCTATGAATCGACGTGACTTACTAAAGCTCCTTGGCGTCGGAGCCATCTCCATGCGGGACCCAGTGCCACTGTTTGCGAGTCCGGTCAAAGAGACTCCGAAGAGCAAGCCCATTGACGGTAGCTGGATCAGCATTCTTTGGGACGACAAACGGCACTTCTATTGGAACGACGCATGCGCCAAGTTTACGGCCGAGCAATGGGACTACGCGGTGAAGGAAGTCGCCGAGATTGGCATGCAGTATCTTGTGCTGCTCGGCATCGCCAAGGGAGGCAGAGCATTTTACGACACGCCGCTGCTGCCAAAGGCCAAGGAGCTCGTCTGCGAGAATCCCATCGAAGCCCTGCTGTCGGCGGCCGACAAATATGGCGTAAAGTTCTTCTTGAGCTGCGATTGGTATGGGCCCTGGCATGGACCCGATACTCTCAATCAACCGGAGGCCGTGCGGCCGCGACTGCAAATGATGGGCGAGATCGCAGAACAATACGGTCACCACAAAAGCTTCTATGGTTGGTATTGGGCGAATGAGGCCTATCTGACGCCATACTTTGTGCCGGCATTCGTCGAGTACATCAACACGTGCAGCCGCGAGGCCCGTCAACTCATGCCCCAAGCCAAGACGCTCACTGCCCCTTATCACACGTACAAGGCCGTCTGCGATGATCGATTCATCAGACAGTTGAATGACCTGGACGTGGACATCATCGCATACCAGGATGAGGTTGGTTGCCTTAGAATGACGCCCGACCAAAGCGCCAAAGCATTTGCCACGCTGCGGATGGCCCACGACAAAGTGCCACAACGGGCCTTGTGGGCCGATGTCGAGACATTCGCTTGGGAAGGCAAACCGGATAGCCAGAATTCGCCATTGATCCCCGCGTCATTTGCACGTATTGAAAGACAGCTTGAAGCGGTTGGGCGTTATGTCGACAAAGTGCTCGTCTATCAATATCAAGGCATTATGAATGAGCCTGGTAGCAAGGCGCCCGCGGGACACCCGCAGGCGAGTAAGCTCTACATCGAGTACGTACAATGGCTAAGGAAAAATCACCCCTACATGCTCTTGTAGAATAACGCCAATCCCCGCTGTAGCAGACGACTCTCAGCCGGGAAATCCATCCAATCGCTAAGCGGCTCGGTGTTCATCGCCGCTGGTCTCGGCGAGGGGGAGATCTTGCCTCGTTACAAAAGCCAAGTCGATCCACCTTCCATTTAATCTCTCGGCCGTAAAGTTGTCCATGTTGACGGACCGCAATACGCCTGGCATCGAAGGCAGCGAGACGAGCTTCAACGTAACGCGATTGCAATGGCAACGCGATTACTGACCGCGGGTTTGTTGGCTATGTTCTTTTGCCGATGTGCAGGAGTGTCATAAACTCATGGGTTTCTTGGACGCGCTATCTATCGACCGTTGTGACACCGGCCGCCAGTCTCAAGAACTCACACCTTTGACGGCACATCCATAGCGCTCCGGAAACTCATCTGCGCGCTCGGTCTGACACTCGGCGGTCGTTCCCACCGAAGAAACGATCCTTCAAACCAACGTTTTCGAGGCGCCTTTTGCAGGCAACTCAGCTTTCAACACCGACTCCTGAAAAAGCCGTAAGCGCTATTCGTTTGCGAAGCTGGTACAATCATGCGATCTGGCCAAGAAATCCAAGGCCACTTCTCATGACCGACGTCACGCGAATCTTATCCGAGGTCGAACAGGGTGACCCTGCGGCCGCCGACCGGCTTCTGCAACTGGTCTACGACGAACTTCGCAAACTCGCTGCCGCCAAACTCGCGAACGAGAAACCCGGCCAGACTCTGCAGGCCACGGCCTTGGTTCATGAGGCCTATCTCCGGCTGGTCGACACCGAGAAGGTCCAAGACTGGAACAGCCGTGGCCACTTTTTCATGGCGGCCGCGGAGGCGATGCGGCGGATCCTGGTGGAGAACGCACGCCGCAAACAGCAAATCGGACGCGGCGGCGATCGGCAACGCATAGCAATCGACATGGTGCAGGTTGCCGACGATGCTCCGTCGGAGGAGTTGCTGGCACTGGATGAGTCGCTTCGTCGCTTGCAGGACCAGGATCCGGCAGCGGCCAAGCTCGTCAAGCTCCGCTACTTCGCCGGCATGACGATGTCGCAGGCGGCCGACGCACTTGGCGTGTCGCTACGAACTGCCGAACGCAATTGGACTTACGCACGAAGTTGGCTTCACCGCGACCTGCGCTAGAGCCTCGGTTTATCCGCCATTCAGTCGGGTTTGGAGAATCCGCTGAGATTTCATGGCGGGGTTTGGCAGTTCTCTTCGCACTTTAGTTATGACGGGCCGAGTTGCCCGGAGGCTTGCATATGAACGCTACAGATGACCGGGCTAAATCGATTTTTCTCAGCGCGGCGGAAATCGCCGGGCCGGAGGAACGCAGCGCATTTGTCGAGAGCCAATGCGCAGGGAATGACTTGCTTCGCGGCGAGGTGGAAGAGCTACTACGTCATCAGCAATCCTTGGGCAGCTTTCTCGAATCGCCGCCAGCGGACTTTGCGGTGACGACCGATTCCCCGCCTATCGCTGAGCGGCCGGGCACGGTCATCGGCCCGTACAAGCTTCTGCAACAGATCGGCGAAGGCGGCATGGGCGTGGTGTTCATGGCCGAGCAGACCCACCCGCTCC
>JBBDWY010000085.1:0-2013 GCA_040902605.1 Pirellulales bacterium
TGCGCACCCAGATGGAGGCGGCCGTGACGGAGCTCGGCGGCGAGCCGCAGGTCGACGTCCTGCTCGACGACTCCTGGTCGACCGACAAGATCACCCTCGCCGGCCGCGAGAAGCTCCGCGAAGCCGGCTTCGCCCCGCCGAGCCCGCGCGGCGAGAGCCCGCCCGCCCTCCTGCAGCTCCAGCGCGCAGTCCACCGGTGCCCGTACTGCGACTCGACGGAAACGCGCCTCGAGAACATCTTCGGCCCCACCCCGTGCCGCTCGCTGCGCTACTGCGACAGCTGCCGCCAGCCGTTCGAGCAGTTCAAGACGATCTAGCTGTAGCAGTCCTGACCCGCTGCCGGGCTATTCGCCGCAAATCTGTTCGCAACGCGTGGCGACGTCCGCTGCGATCCGTTCGATCACTTCGACGTGCCAACCCTCCTGTTGCGCCCGGGTGCGCGCAGCGTCAATGCTCGCAGGCAACCGCTCGGCCATCTCGGCAAGCTGGCCGCTTGCCAGGCGTGGCGGCAAACCCATGACCCCCGCCTGTGCAAGCACGGCCCCCCGATCCACATCGCGCAGTCGCTCAACCCCGTCGATCCTCATGCCGAGCCGGTCTGTATGAGGATAGGCCTGTGTGGAAACCACGTCGTACGCGGGCGCAAGTCTGACGCCCTCTTCGGTGTGCAGGAAGGAGATGTTCTTGCCGTGTGCGTCGCAGTTGCCGAACAGCAGATTCGCCACCGTGAGGCGAAAGAGCACGATCCGATCACGTCCTGGTTGGCTCGAATGATCGGCGATCAGGCTAGTGACCGTCACAAGAGACGGGCCTCCTCCGCTTTCATACTTGAAGGCTGGATTGATCGCGGCGGCCTGGCAGGCGTCCTCCTGATGAAGGCGCCTTATTCGCCCGTCCTCGCGGAAACGGTCGTAGCGCTCGACGAGCAGTACGTTCTCACCTGAGACGTCGAGGATCCGAAAGCGCGCTGTCGGTATACCGAGTTCAGCGACGGCCGCGAGGCAGAACGCTTCGTTCTCGACCAGGCATGGAAATCGCTCTCCGCGCTCGCCGGTCGGGCTCGGCTTTGCAATGTGCGTAGAGGGATGTCCGTTCAGCGGAAGGCCCAAAGCGTCGTCGTCGTCGTCAACGACCACGACGAGCGGAAGTTTGTTCTGCACCCCTGCAAGAGACAAGCGAATCTCGTCGTCGTCGACGGTGACGCCGAGCGGCGTCAGCGTGAGCCGACCAAGTTCCGCAGCCAACGCGCGTTCGTCGAGAACGCGTACCGAAGCCTCTGCCTCTGAGGGCGGCTGTTTTCCGGAAGGGACGATGACAAGCGCCCCGGCGCTCTCGCGGCCGATCAGCTCCAGCAACCCGTACGGATCGTCCGGGGACACTTGAAACTCCTCGGTGAGGCGTTGTCGAGCCTCGCCTTCGGGCAGGAGCCCTGAGAAGAACGCGGTGGCGATGAACGGGTCAACTGAATCCCAGGAGACGGGCATTGACAGAGACAGCACACGGGAACCGATTCCATGGCGCACGATCGCCGCCTCGTCGAAGTCGAACCCCACAAATCCGACCGTTCGATCCGACAGACTTCCGAGCAGCTCGCCATGGAGATACACGTCGAGCTCCCCACGTGGGGAGGGTGCCGGGGTGCTCAACGCGCTTCGCCGCGTCGGCTATCCCTGGGACGCACGACGAGGTCAAGGCCCAGTTCGTGGAGAACGCGTAGCAGCAGCTCCACGCGTTCGGTCGGGATGCCCTTCTCCAGCTCTTGGATGCGGTTGCGATGCCCACCCGCGAGCAGGGCGAGTTCGTCCTGCGTGAGCCGTTGGTCCTTGCGCCGGTGACGGATCGCGTGTCCGAGGTCACGCGCCGAGTGCACCCTCGTCTCCTGCGAGACGCCCTGATATTCGTGCATATCGCCCATTACATGGCTCCTTTTATCTCATTGCACGTTTTCTGGTGCAATAGGTCGAATGTAGCACGTCTCGTCGACCAATGCACCGAAACGAGTGCGTTCAGGCG
>JBBDWY010000086.1:0-69026 GCA_040902605.1 Pirellulales bacterium
GCACCATCTTGCAGACCTTGTAGCAGCAGGTCCGCTCTTCAGGCACCATCTTGCAGACCTTGTAGCAGCAAGTGCGGGTCCGTTGCTCGGGCACCATCTTGCAAACCTTGTAGTTGCAGACGCGCTCTTCCGGCACCATCTTGCAGACCTTGTAGCAGCAGGTGCGGGTCCGCTCTTCAGGCACCATCTTGCAGACCTTGTAGCAGCAGGTCCGCTCTTCAGGCACCATCTTGCAAACTTGGTAGCAGCAGGTGCGGGTCCGTTGCTCGGGCACCATCTTGCAGACCTTGTAGCAGCAGGTGCGGGTTTCCGGCACCATCTTGCAGACCTTGTAGCAGCAGGTCTTGGTGCAAGGCTCGCATACCCACTTAGTGCAGCAGATCTGCTTCTCTACGCAGTCGCTGACCCAGATCTTCTTGCAGCACTTACGCGGCGGGCACTGGCAGCACACCGTATGGCACTTGCCGGGGCAGTAGCGGCAACGGCACGTGCACGGATCGAAACTCCAGCAGCCTGGCTCGCGGACGCACTTGCGGACGACCGGACCGGGAACGCAGTAGTGCTGCGTCTCCCAATGGCCGCATGGGACCATGATCGTCTTCGTGTAATGCACCGGCTTGCGAACGTAATAGGTGACTTCACGCGTGCGATCTTCCCAGACCGGCTTGCACACCGTGTAGCAGCGAGTCCGCTCTTCCCACACGGGTTTGCACACCGTGTAGCAGATCTCTTTCGTGCGGGTCTCCCAGCACGGCTTGCACACTGTGTAGGTGCGGGTCTTGGTTTCCCAGACCGGCTTGCACACCGTGTAGCAGATCTCTCTCGTCTTGGTCTCCCACACCGGCTTGCAGACCGTGTAGGTGCGGCTCCGCTCTTCCCACACCGGCTTGCACACCGTGTAGCAGATTTCTTTCGTCTTGGTCTCCCACACCGGCTTGCAGACCGTGTAGGTGCGGGTCTTGGTTTCCCAGACCGGCTTGCAGACCGTGTAGCACCGGGTCTTGGTTTCCCAGACCGGCTTGCACACGGTGTAGCAGATCTCTCTTGTCTTGGTCTCCCACACCGGCTTGCAAACTGTGTAGGTGCGGCTTCGCTCTTCCCACACCGGCTTGCATACCGTGTAGCAAACTTCTCTCGTCTTGGTCTCCCACACCGGCTTGCAGACCGTATAGGTGCGGGTCTTGGTTTCCCAGACCGGCTTGCACACCGTGTAGCAGATTTCTTTTGTGCGAGTTTCGGGCACGTACTTGACGCAGTTAATTACGCGATCTTCGCACACTCGTTCCCAGCATGTCTTGTAACACGTGACCTGTTGCTGATCGTATTCGATGCAGCGGACAGTCTTCATCACTGTGTGGCACCGCATCTGGCAACGCGGTGCACAGCAGCTATAACGCGCAATTCCGCAGAACCCGGCTTCCGCTTTGGCTGGGAGAAGCGTCAGCGCAAAGGCTGCGGCGAGCGCAACAATCCATCCTTTCATGTTCCTTCGCCTCCTGTGAATCAGTTCGTAGGGTATGTCCGTGGGCTGGTCGTGGTACGGACACTGGGTCCGCCACTAGATAATTCGGGCCACCAATTCACCGCACCTTAGCTGAACTACGTATTTTATTTGACTTACGTATTGCTCCAGTTTCCGCTGACCCGGTTTTGTTCTCCCGTCGTAATCCCTTCGCATTTTTCACGTTAAGAGCGGCGGACTGGATGGGTGGGTCAAACTGTCGGTGGCCGTTTACACCGCCCATGACAAGTGCATGGAACCAACCTTGAATACCGAAAATGCGAGTTACAACCGATGTTTCTCAATTGCCGGTTAACCGCTGGGCATCGGGGGCTGTCATGGACGTCGAATGTCCCGCGGCTTGCTGCCGCCGAGGCCTTCTCTTAGAGTGGCCTCCGCACAACTGGCCGAACTCGAGTCGCGTCACTGACCGAGAATTACCTTGCCCGCCCCCAGACCAAAGTCAGTGCCACACCGCGATGTTCCGGCGGTTGTGGTGAACCGGCTGAGTCTTTACCTCCGAGAGCTGCAGCACCTTCTGCGCGCCGGTCGGGCAACCGTCAGCTCCAGCCAACTTGGCAAGAGATTGGGCGTGACCGACGCCCAAGTTCGAAAAGACCTGGCCTACTTCGGCCATTTCGGCCAGCCGGGGATCGGCTACCGTTGCGAGGAGCTGATTGTCGAAGTACGCCGAATCCTCGGCACCGACCGGCAGTGGATCGTCACCATGGTCGGCGTCGGCAACATGGGCCGGGCGCTATTGCGTTACAAAGGCTTCGCGGCCCAGGGCTTTCGCATCGTCGCGGCATTCGATCTGGACGCCCGGGTCGTCGGTTCGAGACTCGAGGGAGTGCCGGTCTACGCCACCGAGCAGCTCGCCGAAGTGGTGCGGCAGCAGCGAATCCAACTGGGCATGATCACCGTGCCCGCCACCCAGGCTCAGCATGTCGCCGATCAATTGGTGGCGGCCGGCATTGCCGGCGTCGTGAACTTCGCCCCCGTGACGTTGTCACTTCCAGAGAGGATCCCGATCGTCGGTGTCGACCTGACGACCGAGCTGGAGCAGCTGGCCTTCGCGGTTGCCAATCAAAACGCTTCGCGCTAGACTTGCGTTCGAAGGCGGAGGGCGGAAGGGGGAAGGCGGATGCGTAATTACTCCGCCTTCCCCCCTCCGCCTTCCCCCTTTCTCCTACCCGGTGGTGTAATGGTAACACTAGGGATTTTGATTCCCTCATTCCAGGTTCGAGTCCTGGCCGGGTAGCTTCTCGTAGGCCAGCCTTTCCATCGTGGCGGATCGTTTTGATACTCGATACTCCCGAAGCCCAGTTCGCCATCGCCGCCGTCCGCGAGGCTGCGCTCCTCGCCCGACGCATCCAGCGCGAAATGGTCGCCGGCGCACTCATCAAAAACGACCGCTCGCCCGTCACGGTCGCCGACTTCGCTGTTCAGGCCCTCATCGCACGCAGGCTTGCCGAACACTTGCCTGGTTCGGTGCTCATTGGCGAAGAGCAGTCCGACGCCTTGCGCCTGGAAGAAGGCGTCGCGACGCTCGATCAAGTTACGAGCTTCGTGCGCACAGCGATCTCCGACGCCACGCCCGAAGAAGTCTGCGGCCTCATCGACCGCGGGAGCGGAGAGCCCCCCAGAACGTTCTGGACGCTCGACCCCATCGACGGCACCAAAGGTTTCCTGCGCCGCGAGCAATATGCGATTGCGCTAGCTCTCATAGTGAATGGCCGAGTTGAACTCGGCGTGCTGGGTTGTCCGGCTTTAGACGATGAATTCATGTGGGAAGACTATGAACCACAACCGGGTGGCCCAGGTTCACTAATTGTCGCTGCCGCCGGGAAAGGAACATGGAGGCAACCTCTTGATCTTGGTGATGAAGCGTACAACCCGTCGTGGCGCGGTTTAACAGTTTCTGCTCGGTCCCAGCCTTCCACGGCGCGCATTCTCCGCTCCGTCGAAAAGGCCCACACGAACGTCGATGAAGTTGGCCAATTGGCGGCCAAACTCGGCGTTACGGCGCCGCCGCTCGCGATGGATAGCCAGGCAAAATACGCACTCCTCGCCGCTGGTGCCGGCGACATATTGCTCCGCCTGCTCTCGCCTTCTCGCCCCGACTACCGCGAAAAAATCTGGGATCAGGCCGCCGGCTCGATCATTGTTACGGAGGCACTTGGCCGCGTGACCGATCTCGACGGCAAGCCGCTCGATTTCTCAGAGGGTCGTACACTTGCAACGAACCGCGGCATTCTGGCAACGAACGAGTATCTTTACGACGCGGTTCTTCGGGGCCTGCGCGATATCGACGCCTGACGCGGCTTGCGTCTTGGCGACAATCGCCCGTTGACCATCGTCGCCGATCCGCATATCCTACAGGGCTACCCGCTTCCTCGAACGGCCCGAGGAATCCGGGTATTTTTCCACCAACTCGGCCGAATTGTTTCGAATCAACGCCGGACGCCCGGCCGTCACCGACGGCATGGGACATCGCCGGTGTGCCACCAAGGAGTTTTTTGTGTCTGAACTTGTCAAAGATCTCATCGAGGCCGGTGTCCACTATGGGCATCGCGCCAGCCGCTGGAACCCCAAGATGCGGCCGTACATTTACGCCCGCAAGAATCTGATCCACATCATCGACGTCCGCGAAACCGTCCGCGGCTTGTTGCGCGCCAAAAAATACCTCACGCAACTCGCGTCCCAGGGCAGCCTCGTGCTGTTCGTCGGCACCAAGCGGCAAGCGGCCGACGCCATCGGTCACGAGGCCCAGCGCGCCGGCATGCCGTTTGTCAACGACCGCTGGCTCGGGGGCACGCTCACCAACTTCCGCACGATCCGCAGCCGCCTCACCCGCCTCGAAGAGCTCGAATCGATTCGGGAAAGTGAAAAGCTCAACACGTACTCGAAGAAGATGCAGTCGGCGCTGAGCCGCGAGTATCGCAAGATGTTTCGCAACCTCAATGGCATTCGCACCATGAACCGCCTGCCCGAATGCCTGATCATCGTCGATCCCAAGAAAGAAAAGAACGCCGTCAGCGAAGCCCAGAAGCTTGGCGTCGCCACGGTCTCGCTGATCGACACCGATTGCGACCCGGACCTGGTTGACCTTCCCATCCCGGGCAACGACGACAGCATGCGATCCATCGAGTTGGTAATCAAAATGCTGGCCGACGCGATAGTGGCCGGAAAAAACCGTGCCGCCGTTCAGAGCCAGCATGCCGCCGAAGGCGACGAAGGCGCGGTGCCGTAGACACATCGCCGCCCGTGTACCGACCCAGGATGGGTCGGCTATGTTTCAAATAGCCCGACCATCTTGGTCGGGGAATCGTCTAGACGTAGGGTGGGCACCGCCCACCACGGCATTCGTACATTGGTGGGCAGTGCCCACCCTACCGTTCGTATAGGAGTTTTCCCATGGCAGACATCACGGCCGCATCGGTCATGAAACTGCGCGACGAGACCGGCCTGCCGATGATGGAGTGCAAGAAAGCGCTGCAAGAAGCAGGCGGCGACTTCGAGCTCGCGAAAAAGAAGCTGCGCGAGACGGGCAAAAAATTCATGGGCACCCGCCAGGACCGCAGCACGGAAGAGGGCCGCATCGCCATTTACTCGTCTCTGAAGCCGGGCGTTGGCGCCATGATCGAATTGCAGGTCGAGTCCGCCCCTGTTGCCAAGAATGAGGCCGTGGTTCAGCTGGCCAACGATCTGGCCGGGCAGTTGGCGACCGGTCCGGGTGCGAAAACGCCCGATGAGCTATGGAAACAGCCGGCCCCCAGCCGCAAAGGCGTAACGCTGGGCGATTGGAAGGACGAGCTGGAGAACAAAATGCGCGAAGTGTTCCGTTTGGCTCGTATTATTCGTGTTGATATGCCGTGCGGCGGATATGTGCATCACGACGCAAAGACCGGCGTATTGCTCGTCGTCGAGGGCGGCAACGAGGAATTAGCCAGGCAGATCGCAATGCAGGTCGTCGCCATGCGGCCGAAAGGGACCTTGATTGCAGATTTGGACCAGGAAATGGTTACGAAAGAACGCGCCTTCCTCACCGAGCAGGCCCGCAAGGAGGGCAAGCCGGAAAACATCATCGAAAAGATGATCGAGGGCCGCATGCGCAATTTTTATGCCGAGCACGTCCTCTCTGAGCAGCCGTTCGTGAAGGACGACAAACAGACAGTCGGCAAAGTCGCCGCTGCCGGTGGCATGAAGCTCGTGAAATTCATCCGCTGGCAACTCGGCGAAACCAGCGGCGAAAAACCGGCTGCTTAGTCAGAATTCCATTCGCCCTGGCAAAAGCCAGGGCTTTTTTTGTGCCTTGGCCGATTGCACACCAGCCGCAACAAATCCAGAATTGTAAGCGACCGTCAAAACCGCAATCCGCAATCCGCAATCCGCAATCCGCAATCCGCAATCCGAAACTGTCATGCCGCCTGCATCTCCCTACAATCGCATCCTCCTGAAACTTTCCGGCGAGAGCTTCGCCGCCCCCGGCCAGCGCGGCATCAGCATGCAGGAGGTCGTCGACATCGCCGCCCAAACGCAGCGCGCGGCCCGGCTCGGCGTCCAAATCGCCATCGTGGTCGGTGGCGGCAACATCCTCCGCGGCGCGCAGTTCACCGCCGGCAACTCCAGTATCCAGGAAGCCACCGCACACTACATGGGCATGCTCGCTACCGTGATCAACGGCCTCGCTCTGCAAGACGCCCTCGAATCACTCGAATGCGAGACACGCCTCATGTCGGCCCTGCGGATGGACGGCGTGGCCGAGCCCTTCATCCGCCGCCGCGCGCGCCGGCATCTCGAAAAGGGGCGTATCGTGATTCTCGCCGGCGGCACCGGTGCCCCGTTTGTCACCACAGACACCGCCGCCGCCCAGAAAGCGATGGAGATCGAAGCCGACATCCTCATGAAGGCCACCCGGGTCGACGGCGTCTTCAGCGCCGACCCCGAAACCGATCCCGAAGCTACGCTGTTTCGTCAACTCACATTCCAGGAAGTCCGCGATCGCAACTTGCGAATCATGGACCCCACGGCCATCGCCCATTGCATGGAGCACGACCTGCCGATCCTCGTGTTCAATTACCGCGTCGACGGCAACATCGAACGCGCCGTCCGCGGCGAGGACATCGGCACGCTCGTCAACAGCCGCGCACCAGCGAAGAAATAGGATTTGAATGAACCACGGAGGCACGGAGGGCACGGAGGAAAGGCAAAACACGGAGCATTGCTGTGCTACATGAAGAGGATTTGACGAGTCAGATCATTGGCGCGGCGATTGAGGTACATCGCGAGCTTGGCCCGGGCTTGCTCGAATCCGCATATGAGGAATGTTTTTGTCATGAACTTAACACACGGGCGATCTCCTTTCGCCGGCAGGTCCCGTTTCCTGTGGCGTATAAGCGCGTTAGATTGGACTGTGGCTATCGCGCTGATCTGATTGTCGATAATCGCGTTGTGGTCGAGCTCAAGGCCATCGATCAATTAACCGACTTACACAAAGCACAACTGCTCACGTATCTGCGCATCACACGACTGAAAGTCGGACTCTTGTTCAATTTTAATGTTGAAGTCCTCAAGAATGGACTGGTTCGATTGGTACTTTGAATTCACTCCGTGTACTTCTCCGTGCCCTCCGTGCCTCCGTGGTTAACTGCATTGGAAATGAACCATGAGCGTTGAAGAAATACTGTTCGATTCTGAAGAACGCATGGAGAAGGCGCTCGCCAAGCTCAAGCAGGACCTCACGGGCATTCGCACCGGCCGGGCCAATCCCGGCATGGTCGATTCGCTGCGCGTCGAGGCCTACGGCTCGCCCGTGCCCATCAAGCAGATCGCCAGCGTGAGCGCGCCCGAGCCGCAGCAAATCGTCATCCGGCCTTTCGACCCCGGGACCATCAAGGACATCGAAAAAGGCATCATCGCCAGCGACCTGGGCCTCGCGCCGCAGAGCGACGGCAAGGTGATCCGCCTCAACATCCCCCCTCTCTCCGGCGAGGTCCGCCGCAAGATGGTCGCCCGTACCAAGGAGCTGGCCGAGGAAACGAAAGTCGCCATCCGCAACATCCGCCGCGACGCCAACAAAGCCGCCGAACTGGAGCAGAAAGACAAAACCATCACCGAAGACGACCTCAAAAGCACCAAGGACGAGGTGCAAGACCTCACCAAAAAATACGAAGACCGCGCCAACGACCTCGCCAAAGCCAAAGAATCCGAAGTCATGGAGGAATGAACTAAGACGCGAGAATTACGTACTCCGTCTAGCCGCGACGCGATAGCGCAGCGCGTTTCAGGGTGCTTCACCATGATTCCTGATGCCACCTTCGAGCCGGCCCCTCCTCAACCCAAGCTTCGACTACGATTCAGCCTCCTCGCCCTGCTGATTTTCGTCACGCTCGTCTGTCTCGGCCTGGCCTGGCTCGTCCAACCCGAACTCGTGGTGGCCACCGCCTTGTTCCAAGTCGATACTGCCGCGCCGACACTACTCGGCGACGCAGCATTGCAACCATACGACGAACAGGATTATTGGAACCTGCAAAGAACGCAGATCGAGTTGCTGAAAAGTTACTTCGTGATGAACGCGGCCCTGCGGCAACCGGGGATTGCGTCGTTGCCCTATTTTGCCGGCCGAGGGGACCCCGTAGCCTGGCTGCAGGACCGCTTAGAGGTTGAGTTTCCTCAGAACTCTGAGATTCTTGTGATCAGGCTCCGCGGCCCGGACGCCCAAGCCAATGATCTAGTGCAGATCGTCGACGCCGTCGCGAAAGCGTATCGGGATGAAGTCATCTATGAGGAAAAACAACGCCGCTTGGCAAGCCGCGATCTGTTTGCCCGAAGCCTTGAAAACTTGAAAAAACAAACCGATCGCAATTATCGGGAATACTTGGACATCGCCCGCGAAGCTGGTCGTGCGGAGAGTGGCAGCGGCCAGGTGCTGCAAGAGATTGACATGAAACGGCTCGATCGCGTCGAGACGGAGCTCCTTCGCTTGGAGAACGAGCAACTTCAAGCCGAAGCCATCAGCGATTCCAAAAAAGTCGAAGCCATTACGCAACGAATCGAGCAGCTTCGCGAACGGCAGGCGGAGCTGGAACGCAAACTTACCGCGCGGGCCGAAAAGTCGGTCGAGCTGACCGTGCGAGAGCGCGAATTGGACCAGCTTCAGCGCATCGCCGATGAAATGTCGATCAAGCTGGAGAAAACGGACATCGAAGCCAACGCCCCCGAGCGGATTCGACAAATCCAGCCCGCGGTCATCAGCAAGGAATAGTTGGCGGCAGCTAGCACCTGCAGCCGTTCTTGCCGCTCTCTGGCGGCTCTGCTATCCTCCGCCGCCTTTTACGGGTGCCATGCCCACGGCACTGCGTGGGCATGCGCAAAGTCCGTGAGGTGGCCAAAACTGCCGTTCGACAAATGTAACTTTGTACACTATATTGCCGTCGCAGGATTTCTCGCGCTGCCAGCCAAGTTGCCGTTTCGACAGCGGCCTTCGGCGCGTGACAAAACCCTGTGGAAATGAAAGCCAATTCGCCGAGTTTTGCGCGGCCGCCTTCATGAACACCACTCGAATCAAAGACCGGAACAAGTTACTTGCCATGCAAAAGTCGGTGAGTTTTGCACGTCGCACCGGGGCCCCCCTGGGATCGCGCGCAATATTCACGTTGCCAACCTAACCAATCGCGGAAAAATCGCACAAATTGCCGGAGATTTCGCATGTCTCACAAGGACGCTGGAGCAGAAACCAGTTCGGTTCGGATATCGCTTAAGTGGAAGCGCCGCATCGCCTTAGCCGCTAGCGGCTTAGCGGTAATTTGCGTGTGTTTCCTCATTCGCTACATCACCACGACTGCCGCCGAAGCCCAGCTTCCCAACCCGTTCCGCGGCAAGGATCCACCGACGGCGCCGGTTGCGAAGCCGGCCTCCGCCGAGCTGCCCCGACATGAGCGGCCCAAGCACGATGTGATGGCCGTCGTCAATGGCCAGGACATCCGCCGCGACGCGTTGGCCACCGCCTGCGTCGAACGCTTCGGCGAGGAGGTGCTGGAAGGTCTGGTGAACAAGCGACTCATCCTCCACCACTGTCGCAACCGCGGCATCCAGGTGACCGACGCCGAAATCGACGCCGAAATCGATCGCATGGCGGCACGCTTCAAAATTGGCCGCGAGCAATTGCTCAAGGACGTCATCGAGCGCCAACGCGGCGTTAGCGAAGCGCAGTACAAGAACGACATGCTTTGGCCGATGATCGCCATCCGCAAAGTGGCCGCCGAACAACTCACAGTCACGGATCAACAGATTCAAGCAGCCTACGAATCGCAATTCGGCGAAGCCGTCAAATGCCGCCTGATTGTGGTGAGCGACCGCCAGCTCGCCGAGCAGCTTCACAATCAGCTAGCCGACAAACCGGAGGACTTTGCCCGCCTGGCGATGCAGCACTCCGTGGACATCAACAGCGCGAGCATCGGCGGAATGATCCAGCCGATTCGCCGCAACGTCGGCGACAAAGCTATTGAGCAAGCAGTGTTCGGACTGCAACCAGACCAGATCTCGCCGATCATCCCTGTCAGCGAGCAGTTCGCGATCCTCAAATGCGAGGGCCGGCTGCCGGCACGTAACGTACCCCTGGAGAGCGTTCGAGACGAGCTCGTCGAGCAGATCAAGGAATCGAAGCTTCGCGACGTCGCCAGCACATTGTTCCAGGAGCTGCAAAGCACGGCCACCGTGCAGAACGTCTGGAACGACCCGCAGCTTCGCGCCCAAATGCCGGGCGTCGTCGCCACAATCAACGGCGAGCAGATTCGTTATCAGGAGCTGGCCGAGGAATGCCTGCTACGCTTCGGCGAACGCGTGCTCGATGTCGAAATTTCGCATCTGCTGTTGCAGCAGGCGCTCGCGAAAGCGAATCTCACCGTGACCGACGCCGATTTGAACGAGGAAATGAGCCACGCGGCGCAGCTATCTGGCGTCGTCGACAAACAGGGCAGGCCGGACCTCGGGAAATGGATCCAAATGGCCACCGAGGAGCAGGGTGTCTCAAAGGACCAGTACGTCCGCGATTCGGTCTGGCCGTCGGCCGCGCTTAAGAAGCTTACTAGCGGCGCGATCCAGGTCACGCCCGACGACCTGAAGAAGGCTTTCGAGGCCAACTACAGTCAGCGTATCCGTTGCCGGGCGATCGTGCTCGCCAACATGCGCCGCGCCCAGGAAGTCTGGGGCAAGGCTCGGCAAAACACGTCGATGGATTACTTCGGCGACCTTGCTGAGGAGTATTCGATCGAGCCGACGAGCAAGTCGCTCCGCGGCGAGGTGCCCCCCATCCGCCGCTACGGCGGCCAGCCACAGCTCGAAGACGTCGCGTTCGGCCTGCAGCCCGGCGAGCTTTCCGGCGTCATCCAGTTGGGCGATAAGTTCGTGATCCTCAAGTGCGAAGGACGCACCGAGCCGATCGACGTCAATCCGCAAGAAGTGCGCGAGGTCTTGTATCAGGACATCTATGAAAAGAAGCTCCGCATGGCCATGAGCGAAAAGTTCGATGAGATTCGCGCTCAGGCGCGGATCGACAACTTCCTAGCCGGCACGTCGCAAGCGCCGGAGCGCGTCAAGCCGAACTCAACGACGAGCACGCCGCACATCGATACGGCGGTCCAACCAACCGCCGACACGCAGGTGCGATGAGCAAATGACCGTCCCAATGGGGGCGAGATTAGTATTCTGCCGGCTCGCCCGGCACTTCAAGCGGTGGTGGCGGCAGCTCCACGCCCTCTAGCGCTTTGTCAACGATGTCGCCAGCCTTGGCATCGGTCTCGCGAATCCGCTCGGTCTGCCGCCGGGCGGCATCGCCAGTTTGCTGGAACAACGAGGCTTGCCGAAAGTTCGTGATGTTGCCCATTCCTCCGCCGCCATTCTTCGCCCTCTTCTCCTCTGCGTCCGCGATCCGTTTTTGAACGTCGCGCATCTTGTCGCCCGCCTCTTGCATCTCTGTCTGATGCGCTTTGGCCGACGCTTCGTCCGTCACCTGCTCCAGGATGTCAGTGAGCTTCTTCGTCTCGATATTAAGCTGCTCGTAGCGATTCGAGCTTTGCTCCATGCCCAAATCGCACCCGGCGAGCGCCAACAAGCCATAGGCCACCGCCGCACCAAACCAACCAGCCGCCGAACGTGTCCTGAGTTTCATGGTTACCTCGCAACATAGGTTACGTCTGGTTCCGATGCTCCTGTCGATAGCATAAGAGAGCGGCTTGCCCGAACCAAGTACCATAATTCGGTTGCTTGGCGGTGCCTCCATTGGCCGCCAATCGGCTGGCAGTATACTAAGTTTAGGAAAAGTTTACTTTTGCGTAGAACTTGTGTCCGCCCATGCCCCCTTCCTCCAACAAGACCGCTTCCGAAGCGTCCTTTCGGATTCAGGTTGCCGAGCGGGTCACTCGCCTGCCGCCGTATTTGTTTGGGCGGATTAATAGCCTGCTCTACAACAAGCGGCGGGCCGGCGACGACGTGATCGATCTTGGCATGGGCAACCCGTCGGACCCGCCGGAAGACTTCGTCATCGAGAAGCTGGCCGAGGCGGCCCGTGATCCGCGCAATCACGGTTACAGCAAGTCGAACGGCATTGCCAACCTGCGGCGGGAAGTAGCCTCAAAATATTTCAAGCGCTTCGGCGTGCGGCTCGACCCGGAAGAGGAGGTGATCGTCTGCCTCGGCTCGAAAGAAGGCTTCAGCCACATGTGCCTCGCAATGATGGGACCCGGCGACACCGCCATCGTGCCGGCGCCGTACTTCCCGATTCATGTGTATTCGGTCGCGCTGGCGTCCGGCAACGTGATTGCGCTGGAAGTCGGCAACAGCGAAAAGTTCCTCTCCAATATCGCGTACACCTGCGAGCAACTATACCCACGGCCGAAGCTGGTCATTCTCAATTACCCGCACAACCCGTCGACCGTGTGCGTGGAGCAGCCGTTCTACGATGAGGTGGTGAAGCTGGCTCGCAAATACGGCTTCGCCGTGATTAGCGACTTCGCGTATGCCGACGTGGCATTCGACGGATACCAGCCGCCGAGCTTTCTGGCGTCGCCGGGGGCGGCGCAGGTGGGCGTTGAATTCACCACCATGAGCAAGGGCTACAACATGGCCGGCTGGCGCGTCGGCTTCTGTTCCGGCAATCGGGAGATGATCAAAGCGCTCGCCACGATCAAAGGTTACTACGATTACGGCATGTTCCAGGCGGTCCAGATCGCCGCCATCATGGCCTTGCGCCAGGGCGATGCCGGCGTCGAGTCGCAAGCAGCCATCTACCAAAGCCGCCGCGATGCCCTCTGCGAAAGCCTGGCGCGCATCGGCTGGCCAATGACGCCGCCCAAGGCCAGCATGTTCTGCTGGGCGCCGATCCCCGAGCCATGGCGCTCACGGATGACCACGATGGATTTCGGCATGCTGCTCCTGGAAAAGGGAAACGTGGCCGTCAGCCCGGGAAGTGGCTTCGGCCCCGCCGGCGAAGGCTTTCTGCGAATGTCGCTCGTCGAAAACGAAGCCCGCCTCCGCCAGGCCGTCCGCCAAATCCAACGCTGCCTTCGCGAGGCGGAAAGCCAGTACTCCGGTGCGCCGGGCACTTCATCGCAGCCGGCAGCGAAAAGCGCACCCATCTCGACGCCGTGAGCTCTCGCGGCAGGACGCGTGTCGGAAAAACTATTGACACGCTTCCAGACAACTGTTATAGTACTGTAGTCACCCACAGTTTCTCCATTGTTTTGCGAATCGGTGTCGCATTTCCGCGGCTCGACAACTCCCATGTTTCTGCGAATTGAAAAAGGCTCCGCGGTACCAATCTCGCGGCAGATTGCCGATCAGATTGCGACGCTGTGCGCGTCTGGCGGGTTACGGCCGGGCGAGCGGCTACCGTCGGTGCGGGAGCTGGCGCGGGAACTGGCTGTCAATCAGAACACCGTTTTGCGGGTCTACGAACGGCTCTGTGGCGATCGTCTCTTGGAAATGCGGCACGGCCAGGGCACGTTCGTTTCCGGTCGGGCATCCAAGACTCGTTTCGCTGCTCACCGCGCCCGGCTTATCGATGAGTTGCGGCAGATTACCAGACAAGCCGTCGGCCTTGGCCTGTCTCCCGACGAATTGCACGAACTTTTGGCCGAGGCCGCCGATGGTGTGACACCGCGCGAACCTGCGGCAGCGATCGAGGAACCGAAGCGATGAACGAACTGGCCATTGAACTGCAGGCTGTCTACAAATCGTTTGGGCGGACCGAGGTGCTTCGCGGTGTGACGCTGCAAGTGGCGCGAGGAAAAACATTTGCCTTTCTCGGCCGCAATGCGTCGGGTAAGACGACGACTATTCGCCTGTTGTTGGGTCTCTTGAAGCGGGACGACGGCGCGACCCGCGTTTTGGGCCTTGACCCGCAAGTTGAGCCGCTGGAATTGCGCCGCCGCGTCGGCTACCTGGCCGAGGACCAGACCATGTACGGCTGGATGCGCGTCGAGGAAATCGTGCGATTCGTCGCGCCGTTCTATCCCACTTGGGATCACGACCTGGCTCTGAAATACTTGCGCGACTTCGAGCTGCCGCTGCGAACGCGGATCAAGCATCTGTCCAAAGGCCAGAATGTGCGACTCGGATTGGTGCTCGCGCTGGCCCATCGGCCCGAGCTGGTGATCCTGGACGATCCGGCGCTCGGGCTCGATCCGATCATGCGCAAGCAGTTCAACCGCGATCTCATTACGCACCTGCAGTGCGAAGGACGTACGATCTTTTACAGCTCGCACCTGTTGTATGAGGTTGAGCCGGTGTCCGACGAGGTGGCGATTCTGGATCAAGGCCGCATCGTACGGCAGGCCGAAACTGAATCACTTCGCCGCGACGTGAAGCAAATCATTTTGAGTTGCGAGGCATATTTGACCATCCGGCAGCACTTGGCGGTGCTGGACGAACGTGACGATGGCGACCGCGTCGCGGTCAACGTGGAACGTGCGCAAACCGCGATGCAGCTGATTGCCCGCGAGGGAATCGAGCATTGCGTTGTGGATTTGAACCTGGATGAGATTTTTGAGGCGTACGTCGCCGGTCGGCGCGGCGTTACCTCTGCAGCTCAGCCGCAAGCCGAGCTCCAGCCGACTTGTTGATACGTATTCAGAAATATGCGAACGATCTGGCACAGCCTGGCCTGGAAAGAGTGGCACGAACACAAGTGGAAGCTTGTGTCAATTACGGCGGTCCTCTGGGGCACAACGGTCCTGACAATGCCCAACGACGAGCGTGACGTATTCGGGTTCGCTGGGGCAATGTTGTTGGCTTGCATCATTCCGTTGTCTGTATTTGTCGGACTAAATGCGGCCGCCAACGAGCGGTCGCGCGGCACACTGCGATTTCTGCAGGCCCTCCCAGTGCCGCTATGGCGTGTCGCATTGCATAAACTGGCGTTTGGCCTCATCACGCTCGTTGTACCGGTGCTGCTCACGCTTCTACTGGCCCTTGCATGGTGGTGGCGCTGGCTGGCACTCGACTCTAGCAAAGCAATGTACCTATTGCGGAACGACGCTCCATTGACGAATAACTGGTTCATCGACATCGCGTTTATGGCGCTACTGGGCGCGGCTAGCCTGTATATCTGGTCGGCCGCAGCCGGCGGAAACCGCAAAGACGAGGTCAGCGCCGGCGCGGTCGCATTGTCCGTGATGGTGGGATACTGGCTCATCCTCGTGACTTTGTGGAGCGTACTTCTAATGCGATCCACAAGTGTTGAAACAGCGCGATTGCGGGCGGTTGCCGTCGCCACGGCTCCCGGAAGCGGATTCACTCTCGGAGTAATCGCCAAGGCAGAGCCGGAAGCCATGATGTTCGGGATTGTTGCGGCAATAATCGCGCACGGGCTACTGGCGACGCGTTATGTCCAGCGATTTGGTCAAACCGCCGACTCTGAGGTCCGTTCGCCGCAAGCCGCCGCCACCAACACGACCGCGGCCTATTGGGTCGCTCCGCCACGGCGCTCTACCATCACCGCGATTGCATGGAAGCAGTTCCGCGAAAGTGCACCGATAGTGCTTGCCGGTGTGGCGGGCATTGTAGGGATAGTCGTTCTCATAACCGTCGCGGGTTGGCAAGCCGTTCAGCATCGGCAGACCCCGAAGGAGTTTCTCGAAGTATTCAGCAGCGTATCCCTAACCCTCGGATTCATCATCGCGCTTGTCTTGGGGATCGGCGTTTGCCTTTACGATGTAAGCCCGCGGGTGAACGCGTTCTGGCGGTCTCGGCCGGTCCAGCCCGATGCCTGGTTTTGGACAAAGTTCTTCACGGGCTTGATTGTCTTGCTGCTTGCACTTTATTTGCCGCTGGTTTTTGTTGCGTGGTTAGCGCAATTACATTCCTCAGCCGATATCTGGCAGCCTGAAGCACTTATCTTTCCCCTTGTGCACGTCGCGGTATTTTCCGCGGCCGTGGCAATGACATGCCTGGTGCGTCAGGCCGTATATGCGGCGATTCTCAGTATTCCACTGATGTATTTAGGCGTGGTGCTTGTGTGGGCGGCGATTTGGATCGCCGCACTGGCCGGTTGGCGGGAACGCCCGGTGGACGCAATCTACGAGATGTCGAAACAACAAGTCGCCGTGGGCATGATCATTAGTTCCGTCATCTGTACGTCGGTTGCTTGGCTCGCCATGCGGTATGACTGGGGGCGTAAAAGCCGGTATTGAGCCGTGGCGGTTCGCGGACTGCCTGCGACCCGTTGCGTCACGGCTATTGGCTGTCTGAACCGCGGACCAGCGGCACGAACCCGAAGCTGCCGAGGTCGACTCGGTCGAAGTGGTCGCCGTGGCGGGTAATGCGGACCATTTGTTGATAGGCGGGTGGGCCAATGGGGATCACAAGGCGGCCACCCTCGGCGAGTTGCTCTTGATAGGCTGCGGGAAGCGATTCGGCGCCGGCCGTGACGATGATCGCGTCGAAGGGCTCCTGCTGCGACAATCCGTGCGTGCCGTCATCCAGATAGACCTCAACGTTTTTATAGCCCAGGCGCGTCAGCCGTTCGCGCGCCGTGTCAAACAGCTCTGCGATGCGCTCGATGGTATGCACTTCCCGCGCCAGCAGCGACAGCACGGCCGCGCAGTACCCGGAGCCGGTCCCAATTTCCAGCACCTTGTCGTCGGGACCAACCCGCGCCTCCTGGCACATGAACGCCACAGTGTAGGGCTGCGAAATGGTCTGCTCCAGGCCAATCGGCAGCGCTCGATCCTCGTAGGCCTGGTCGACAAGCTCGGGCGGTACAAATTCCTCGCGGGGCACCCATTCCATCGCCTCCAGCACGCGCGGATCTCGAATGCCACGCCGCTCCAACTGCTGCACCACCATGTTGTGCCGCGCGAGATCGAAGTTCATGAGACCAATAGCAGAAGAGCGGTAGAGCAGCAGAGAAGTAGAGCAAACTGCTGCTCTACTGCTCTACTCCACTACCGCTCTCATGAATCGGGGTGACACGATTTGAACGTGCGACTTCTTGGTCCCAAACCAAGCGCTCTAGCCAGGCTGAGCTACACCCCGTGAAATTCAGGACAACCGCGGACCGCTAATCGTTCGCGGCCGAGAATGTATGGTAGTCGCAATCCGTAGGACGGACAATCCTGTCCGTAGATTCGTGGAAGACGGACAGGATTGTCCGTAGAATCGTGGAAGACGGACTGGATTGTCCGTCCTACAAGCAAACTGCACCTTCAGGCGGGGATACGCACACGGGGATTGTCGAATCCGCCATGAATGATGGCCGACCGCTCCAAGGCGGCATCGAGGTGAGGCTGCAAATTACGTCGGCCGATTAACTTGATCAATTTGGAGCGTTGTATTATCTCGGCCGGCTGCGATTGAGCACCGCAGACCACAAGCGAGCGGCCAGTTTCCTGTAGCCTGATTGCCAGCGTTTCCAGCGCGTGGATGCCGGTGCCGTCGATGGCCGTCATGTACGTAATCTTGAGCACGACGATCTGGCCGAATTTCGACAGATCTGTGGTCGCCTGCTCGAGTTTTTCGGTTGCGCCAAACAAGAACGGCCCGCGAATGCGGACCACCGAGCAATACGAGGGAATGTATTTGTCGGTGATCACGCGGGGCTCGCCGTCGCCCAAATTGTCGTCCGTTACCGCGGCGACCGTCGTGGTTGCCGAGACGCGATGGATGTAAAGTAGCGCGGCCAACACCATGCCCACCTCCACGGCCACGGTGAGATCGGCAAACACGGTCAAAGCGAAGGTCGCGGCCCACACCAATCGGTCGGCGTTCGACAGCCGCAAAATAGGTGCAATCTCCTTCCATTCGCCCATGCGGTAGGCGACGACCATCAGGATCGCCGCGAGGGTCGGTAGCGGGATAAACCGCGCCAGCGGCGCAGCAACCAGGATGATCACCAGGAGCGTAACTCCGTGAACGATGCCGGAAACCGGCGACGTGGCGCCGCAGCGGATGTTCGCCGCGGTGCGGGCAATGGCGCCGGTGGCGGGGATGCCGCCGAACATGGGCACCAGAAGATTGGCAGTCCCCTGGGCGAGCAATTCGACGTCCGGCTTGTGCCGATCGCCGCTCATGTTATCGGCCACCACCGCCGAGAGCAGACTTTCAATCGCCGCCAGCATCGCGACGGTAAGGGCGGACGGCAGCAACGGTAGGAGCAAGTCGCCGCGAAATTCGGGAATCGATATGGTTGGCAGTCCGATGGGAATGCCGCCGAACTTGCTACCGATCGTTTCCACCGGCACGGCAAACAGAGCACATCCAATTGTCGTCAGCGCCAGTGCGATGATTGTACCGGGCACTTTCTTCGTCACGCGCGGCCAAAGCAGCACGATGACCAGGGTCGCAGCGGCGGTCAACGTGGCAGGTACGCTGATCGACGCAGCGTTGCGCAGGAGCGCCTCCATCCGCGGCAAGAACTCGCTCGGAACCGGATCAACGGCCAGGCCGAAAAAGTCCTTAATCTGCGTCGACGCGATGAGCACGGCGATGCCATTCGTAAAGCCGATCGTCACGGACCGTGGAATGAACCGTACGGCGGAGCCCAAACCGGTAAGACCCATCAGCACGAGAAACACGCCGGCCATGGCGGTGCACATCAGCAGCCCAGAGACGCCGAACTTGGCGACGATGCCGGCCACAATGACGACGAACGCACCCGTGGGGCCCGCAACTTGGCAGCGAGAACCGCCCATCGCCGAGACCACAGTGCCAGCGATGATAGCGGTGTAGATGCCAGCTTCCGGCTTGACGCCCGATGAAATGGCGAAGGCCATCGCCAGCGGAAGGGCCACCAGGCCCACGGTGACCCCGGCAATCGAATCAGTAAGCAGGCGCGGGAAAGAGTAGCCGGGAAGCGTTTCCCAAAGTTTGGGCACCAGCCGGTGCCCCGATGCGCGGTTCATAGGGACGGCATTAACTTCGATGGTCGCGCGGAGCAGCCGCAAGGGGAAGCAAGCCAACCCATGGCGACTCGGTTTGGGCGCCTATGGTGCTGCGCTGGCTGGGAGAAGAATATCGGCAGACGCGCAGCCTGAGAATACCTAAAAGCAGCGGGGCAGTGCATACGGTGTTGTTGATAGCATCGGCGCTGCCCCGGGAACTCAACCAACCTGCTGCAGCGTTCGGTTGCCGGCCGTGAGGAGCTGCCGCAACCGCGAGAATTCCTCATGGTTCTTGAAGTGAATCGTGATGCGGCCGCGGCCCTTTGCGGTTTGGCTGAGATCGACTTTTGTGCCAAGCGCCGTGCGCAGCTCTTGTTCCAGCGAGCCAATTTGTTCATTTTGCGGCCGTGAAACCGGGCGAGAGTTCCCCTCGGCATCGACGATTCGCAAACCGTCGCCGTCGAGAGCGTGGATGCGATCTTGGACACTTTGCTCGGTCGCCCGCACGGAGAGTCCGTCGCGCTTGATGCGTCGAGCGAACTCGATTTGCTCCTGCTCATCGCCGAGGGGCAGCAGGGCTCGGGCATGGCCCTGCGAAATCCCGCCGTCTTGAACCATCTGTTTCACGTCGGCAGGCAGTTCCAAAAGCCGGATGAGATTCGCGACCGTCGACCTGTCAACTTGCACCCGGGCGGCCAGTTCTTCCTGCGTGCACTCATACTGATTGATATAGCGCTGGAATGATTCGGCCTTCTCGATAGCGTTGAGGTCCTTGCGTTGGATATTTTCGACGATCGCCAGCTCGGCGAGCTGCCGGTCGTCAACGTCACGGATTTGCACGGGCACTTGGCGCCAATCGGCCGCCTGGGCCGCGCGCAGGCGGCGTTCGCCCGCAATGAGCTCGTAACGGGCACCGCCCGTAGGGTGGTCCCCCGCGCGCCGCACGATCAGCGGCTGTAAAATGCCGTGAGTGCGGATACTGTCGGCCAGGTCCGCAATCTCCGTCTCGTCGAACGATTGACGCGGCTGGTAGGGGTTGCGCTCGATCGCGTCGCAATCGAGCCAGACTTGGCCGTTATCATCTCGCGACGTGCGAGGGTCGGTCACCGGATCGGCCGGCGCATCAACGGCCGCTTCGGTCTCGGGGTCTTCCCACGCGCGACCCAACAGGGCTTCCAAACCACGTCCCAAACGTCGTTCTCTCGACACGTCCAAATCCTCCCTGATTGAGTGTGGCGCGGCTGTTGTCAAATCATCAAAGAAGAAAGAGTTCGCGGCTTGCAGGCATCCTTGCCTACCGCCGCTGGATTAGGCGAACGTTGCTAGCGATGATTCGCTGGGCAACAAGCCGCCGCCGATCTGTCATCGGCTAATCGGCGGCAGCGATCGTATCGATTTGGCCGGGCCGGACACAGTTTGCTTGATCCTCGCGGTTTGTCCCCTTCGCCGCCTGACAGCGTATCGAATCGATTGGCTAGCAGCATTGCATTACAATCGGACAACAGCCGGAGAACGTAAGATGCCAGATTCAACACTAGCGCGAGAAATTGACGCAATCGCGGAGCAAGCGGGGAAGTCTGCTATCAATAATCCTCGCTCGATCTCGGGCAAGAATGTGCTCGTCGGCTGGCCCAACGTGGCAGTCGGGATCATCTTGGCGGGAACCGCCTACCCCTTCGTGCTTGCCGCGATTTATGTTGCTATTGCCATAGCTTTCATACTTTGGAGCCAACTGACGGGCAGCGCCGGTGTGCCAGGTTTCGCACCGTGGTTTGGAGCCCTCATGGGAATAGCAGCGAGTTCGACCATTGGAGGATTGATAGGCCTGGTCTGGACTTCGCTCGTGATCGTAGTGACTTTGCCAATAGTCTATTTCTTCGCGTGGTCACTTAACCTGCGCGGCAATACCATCTGGCTTGGAGCATGGTATGGCGGATTGGTCGGCTTCACGGCAGTGCTGCCATTTATGCTGAGCCTCAATATCCCCGACATACAAGGCGAGTTCGGGGGAATAGCGGGAGCGATCGCGCTCGGTCCCGGTCTGACAACCGTGCTAGGCCAACTTGGCGGGGCATGGGGAGGCAAGCGGGCCGTTCGATATTTAGCAGCAAAAGTGGAACGACACCGCGCGCTGATCGCGCTCGGATGGCGGACGGACCCCGTGTCGTCGGCTCATGAAGTGCTCCTCGCAATCGAGGCCGCCAATCCACCAAGGTTCCAGTTCGGCATTCGCCACTTATTGTGGATTGCCGTGTGGCTCAGCTTGTTGCTGAGCGTCATTCGGCTATCGGGCATTCCTTTCGAGTTTGTTCTGCCGCTGCTCCTAGGTTGGCTTATATACCAGTCGGCGACACTTTGGATTGGCTGGTACCTAGCGCTGCGGCTTGGCCCGTGGTGGCGCGGCCTGCATGAAAGTCGTTCCACGTGAAACAACCGGCAGCCTGGCTCCAGCTTGTGCGTTTCACGTGGAACACGCAATTCGCGGACTAGTGCCAAAGGTCGCAACCGGCGAAGTCGTTTCACGTGAAACAGATGGACGGCAGCACACAGCCGGCGTTGCCATCGCCGGCTTTATGGCAGCATCGAGATTACTCGAGCGGGTTGATTACCAGACCGCTAAGGAGCTTTGGATAGAAGTACGTGCTCTTCGCCGGCATGCGCTCGCCGTGGCTGCTGATCGCGCGGATATGCTCGACCGTGGCCGGCATGACGAGAGCGGCCAACTCAAAGCGCCCACCAGTGCCCGTCTGGCCCGTGGCGTCCCGGCCAGCATCGTCGCCGTGCTGAAGGCCGCGCACTACTTCTTCGATGTCGCGAACGTACTTCGGCGCTGGCAAGTTGGCTGCGTCCAGCAGCGTGTCAATGATCAGTCGGTGCAGAATGCTCACGCCCAGCCCCTGCCAGTCGGCCGAGTGGTCACCGGCGACTTGAGCCATGCGTTGGCGGCCCGCGTCGGTTAGGCGCGCCTGAGTCCAATGGTCGTCGGCCGCCGTGTACAGACCCAATGTCGCCTGGTCACCTTCGAGCTCGATTTCTTCCCACATCGACCGCGCCCGATCGGGACCGCTGCCGGCCGCCTCTGTGGTGAATGAATCGCCCAGGCGTTCACGCAGTTGCCCCGAAGTCATGGGCGGCAAGCCGCGGAACAAGCGATGGGTCGGGAGCACCAACATGCCTGGGTCGCTCATCGAGACGAGCATCATGAGGACGTAGTTGGCCGGGTGCTCGGGCGGCAGCGAATCGATAGTGTAGTCCTCTCGCTCCGCGAGAGGCCGTCCCCCAGGGAGCCAGCGGCCTACACTAGCCGCCATTTGGTCGCGGAGGGTGAGGGCTGTCTCATAACGGTGATGGCCGTCGGCGATATACACGGGCCGGCCACCCATGGCGGCATTCACGGAGGTAATCGTCGACACATCCGTCATCGGCCAGAGCCGATGGATCACGCCCAGGTGATCGATCGCCTCCAACGGTGCGACGCCGGAGATCGCGGCTTCCAGAACGCGCTGGGCATCGTTTTGTGGGTCGGGATAGAGGCCAAAGATCTGGCTCAAATTCGCCTTGCAGGCCGACCAAAGCTTCAAGCGGTCGGCCTTGGCCGCGCCGTGCGTTTCCTCATGCGGATAGATGTTGCCCTCGCCGAACCGCTCAAGCCGCACGCGCGACATGAAGCCGCGTCGCGTATACGTTATGCCGCCTTCCGTGAACACCTGATGATAAACGTAGATCGCCGGGTCTGGCTCGGTGAACAGCACGCCCTCGCGCAGCCAAGAGCGCATCAGGCGGGCCGAGCGGGTGTAACGATTGTTGTGCTCATCATCGCCCGGCTCGTCCCTGTTTAGAATCAGTCGCACGACGTTCGCAGGATGCCTTTCGTACAGTGCGTTCTGCAGCTGCGCGTCGATCACATCGTACGGCGGCGCGATGACATTGCTCAGCGAGCCGACGTGGCCGAGGTCGTAACGAATGCCGCGGAAAGCTTGAATCACGGGCATGCGCGGCCTTGAGTTGGGCTGTTACTAATGGTTTCTCCAGAAAGCAACAATGGTTGCCCGCGCTACGAACCGGTGCCCAATACTGTCCACCGTCACGCTGAAGCCTTCCAATGTGCGGACGCCCAACAGCGTCATGTCTCCTGGTTCGGCAAACACGACCTCGTCGATCGTCTCAAACCCTTCCGCGCGCAAAATGGCGTAACCGACGGGCCGCGAGATCGTCTGGCCGGTGGCAGTTTGAAACGAAGAAGTGCGTACGGGAACGATGCCCGCAGATTGGAGCACATCGGCCGGCAACCAGGTTAATTCCGAACCAGTGTCGACCAATGCTTCGATCGGCGGCGTGGTGCGCTGCTGATCTCGGATGTTAACCGCAGTAACATTTACGCGAAACGAACTCACCGCGTCCTCCGGTCGCTGGAGGAATCACCGCTTCGCGATAATGCCCACAGTTGCCAAATAGCCACGAGCAACATTATACCGGTGCAAACGAATGCGATGCAGGTCCAAATCGCCTCGCCACGGCCAAGATACTTCAGGCCACTCCCAAAAGCTCCAACGGCGGCAATTGTGAAGGCTACTGGGAAAACAATGCGACGACCCATGGCGCTTTCAGTACCGGTAATACTCCGGCTTGTAGGGGCCCTCGACTGGCACGCCGATGTAGTCCGCCTGCTTCTGCGTGAGCTTGGTTAGCTTCACTCCGAGCTTCGCCAGATGGAGCCGGGCGACTTCCTCGTCGAGCTTCTTGGGCAACACGTGAACGCCAATCTCGAACTTCTCCGGTTCTGTCCACAGAGCAAGTTGTGCCAGGACCTGGTTGGTGAATGAGTTGCTCATCACAAACGACGGGTGGCCCGTCGCACAGCCGAGGTTCACGAGCCGGCCCTCTGCCAGCACGACGATCGAGTGGCCGTCGGCAAACGTGTACTTGTCCACGGCGCCGACATTGCTCGGCTTGATGTTCTGCTTTCGCACTCGCCCGGCTTTCACTTCGCCTTCGAGCCAACCGATGTCGATCTCCAGGTCGAAGTGGCCGATGTTGCAAACGATCGCGTCGTTCTTCATTTGCGACATGTGCTTGCCGGTGATCACGTCGCGGCAACCGGTGGCGGTGACGAAGATATCGCCCTCCTCAACGGCGTCGTCTATTGTCGTCACTTCGTAGCCTTCCATCGCCGCTTGCAGGGCAATGATTGGATCGATCTCGGTGATGACTACTCGGGCGCCCAAGCCGCGCATCGATTGTGCACAGCCCTTGCCGACGTCGCCATAGCCGGCGATGACGACGACCTTGCCGGCGAACATGATGTCGGTGGCCCGCTTGATGCCGTCGGCCAACGACTCGCGGCAGCCGTAAAGGTTGTCGAACTTGCTCTTGGTGACGGAGTCGTTCACGTTAATCGCGGGCACTTTCAGCTCGCCCCGCTCGTGCATTTGGTAGAGCCGGTGCACCCCGGTGGTCGTTTCTTCCGAAAGGCCGCGAATGCCATCCAGCAGTTCTGGAAACTTGTCGTGGACCATGGCGGTGAGGTCGCCGCCGTCGTCGAGGATGAGATTGAGCGGCTCGCCCGAAGGGAAGAACAGCGTCTGCTCGATGCACCAATCGAATTGCTGCGGCGTCATGCCCTTCCAGGCATAAACGGGCACGCCCTCTTTGGCAATCTCGCAGGCGGCGTGGTCCTGCGTCGAAAAGATATTGCAACTGCTCCAGGTGACCTCGGCGCCCAGCTCGCGAAGCGTTTCGATGAGCACCGCCGTCTGAATCGTCATGTGCAGGCAACCAGCGATGCGGGCCCCCGATAGCGGCTTGGTGCGGCCATATTTTTCCCGTAATGCCATGAGCCCTGGCATTTCGTTCTCCGCCAGCTCAATCTCCTTGCGACCCCACTCGGCCAGCCGCTTGAATTCCGCGGGCGAACAATCGAGCACCTTGTACGGCAATTTCGTAGCCACCTGCGACACGGGAATCTCCTCAATATTGGTTTCCAAATCGACAATTTTGATTGTAGTTTGATAAGGCCAAATATGGCAAGTCGGGCTGAGAAGGAGAAGTGGCGCGGTATGCGGAATCAAATGGCGCAGTGATCACATTCCATGACTAGGCGACAGTGGACAGGTTATCGGGTTGTGGCGTAATTGCTGAATTTCTCGGAAGGGGACAAGTGGACAAGTAATTCTGCGGTGCTGCGGTCATGTTGCCTCAATGATCGGCGCGCGAGCGCACCGTGAGCGGCTCGACGGTCCGGCGATTCGACAGCCGATGTGGGAACAATGTACATAAGTACAGTCAAGAGCTTACAGGGAGTGGTGGTCAAAAGCAAGCTACAAAGACGCCAAGACGCAAGCGGGTCAGACGCCGCGTTCTGAGGGGCCAGAATTACCCGTTGTGCCGGAAAGCCTGTTGAGCGGCGGTGACGAATTGGGCGACGAGGGCGCGAGCCTTGCGGCCGGGCTCGTTCTCGACGCCGCTAGCCACGTCGACTCCGTCAGGTCGCACGGCTTGGATGGCAGCTTCGACGTTTGCCGGCGTCAATCCGCCGGCGAGAATCAGCGGCAACCCGATGAGATCGAGCGCTGGCCGGTAACTTGCGATCATCTCCCAATCGGCTAGCGTGCCGCTCCCGCCGAAGTCGGCGCCCGCGTCGGAATCGAGGAGCAGCGCATCGGGTAGTCTCCCCAGCGCTCGGCATTCACCCAAGTAGGTTACCAGGGGCGCAAGTCCCTCGGGGCCGCAGCGATAGGCGCGAATCAGGGGCACATGTTTTGGCAACTCGGCGACGAGATTCGGCGGTTCGTGGCCGTGCAATTGGACGGCGTCGAGGCCGACTTGCTCGACAGTTTCCAAGATCTGCCTGGCGTCGTGATCGACAAACACGCCAACCTTCATAATGCCCTCTGGCATGTCCGCCGCGATGCGCTGTGCTGCTTCTTTGCGAATAAACCGGCGACTTTTGCTAAAGAAGTTGAGCCCCACCGCGTCGGCACCGGCGTCGGCTGCCGCGCAGGCGTCATCGATGTTCGTGATGCCACAAATTTTGATGCGGAACATTTTATTATGATACGCTGCGGATTGCCTCGGAGGCTAGCTTGCCAGCGTCATGACAGCGGCACCGTTGATTATTCGCAATCGTCGCGGCGGCCGCAATAAAATCTCTTCGGCTTGAAGCTTGTTTCACTTGGCTGCCGATCCAAGACGATAGCGCTCGACGCTGTTCCCAGTCCGCGTCCAGGCCACTTTGCGCGCTCTTTCGACCGTGTTACGGACCCGCCAGACAATGCGAACACCGACACCGACCACCGGAGCGACACTCCGTCAACTGGCCGAACTGAACGAACGCGTGTTCCCGTCTTACCCCCAAGTCGCGCGCTACTTTCCCTCCCAATCGATGGAGGACGCGCGGAGGCGGCTCGGCCGCGCGATTGAGCGTGGCGATGGGCCAGGCTTAGTCATCGGCGCACCGGGAACCGGCAAATCGCTGCTGCTGCAAGTGCTCGCGGCGCAATATCACGAACGGTTCGACGTCGTTTTGCTCGCTGTGGCGCGGATTTGCACGCGGCGAGCACTCTTGCAAGCCGTGCTGTTCGAGCTTGGGCTGCCCTACAAAATCCGTGATGAAGGCGAGCTGCGGCTTAGCCTGCTCGACCATTTGCTTTCGGACGACGAATGCCCGGCCGGCTTGCTGCTATTGGTCGACGAGGCGCAGACATTGCCGGTTGCGTTGTTGGACGAATTGCGAGTCATGAGCAACCTGGTCCGCGGCGGCATACCGCGCGTGCGATTGGTGGTCGCCGGTTCGGCGGCGCTCGAGGAAGCATTCGCGCACCCGGAGCTGGAGTCGTTCGGACAGCGTTTGGCCGCCCGATGCTATCTCGCTCCCCTGGGGCGCGACGAGACGATCCATTTTGTTCGCGCCCAGCTTGCGGCTTCGGGCGGCGCACCGGATGAAATTTTTGCGGCCGACGCTTGGGATGCGATCTTCGAGGCCACGGATGGAGTGCCGCGGCTGGTCAATCAGTTGTGCGATCGGGCGCTGTTCTTCGCCGCCGCCGATAACCGCCAGCCGATCGATCGGGACGTAATTCAGCGGGCCTGGTCCGACCTCCAGCAATTGCCGACACCCTGGGATACTCCACCGGCCTCGATCGCTGGTTCGGCCGTCTCGCAGGTGGTCGAGTTCGGAGGCCTAAACGACGACCCCGCCACGGAAGTCGTGCGCGGCGACGATGCGACCGCAGTGGTAGATCCAACCGATTTGGATTTCGACGACGACGATTTGGCTTTGGACCGGGCCATTATCACGTCGCCGCAGTATGGGCTGGCCCCTGAACGGTCCGCTGCGGACCCATTCGCCGAGGAGTTCGCGGAAGTAGAGGTGGTGCTCGATAACTTCGCCGCTTGGGACGACATGTTCCGCCGTGATGTGCCGCGCGTAGCAAACCGCCGCGACCCTAATTTTGCCACGTTAGTCCAGGCAGTCATCGACGCATCGCCGACCGTCGCAACGGATTCTGATGCTTCACCATCGCTTGCGGCCGTTCCGGAATTCGACGCCGATGAAACAAGTCCGGCAGAGGACGAAGCGATAGCAAATCGGATCATGGCAACGGCAGATATGGCTTCCTCTCCAAAGATTGAGGAGTCGACCAAATGGGGGCCATTGCGTCTAGCCGTTGTGTCGGAACCGGCGCCGCTGAAACCGATTCCATTGGTTGCTCCTGCCCGAGTGGATAACGCCCAAGCCGCGGCCCGTGCCTTGCGACCGACGCTGGAAATCAAAAAAAGCGCCGGCAACAAGAGCGCCGTGGATCCGCCGGTCCTCGTCATCGAAGACGATTCCACACCCAGCCCTGTCAAACCGCCCGTGCGCCGCGAGGAATATCGGCATCTCTTCTCCCGCCTGCGTAGCGGCTGAGCGGCTCCTCGTGTATCTTGTTGCGGATGGGCGTTTACCTTGTTACCGGCGGTGCGGGGTTCATCGGTTCGCATATTGCAAGCGCGCTGGTCGAGCGCGGCGACAAGGTTCGCGTGCTGGATAATCTTAGCACCGGGCATCGAAAGAACCTCGCACATCTTGCCGACCGCATTGAATTCGTCGCCGGTGATCTCATCAACCGTCGGGACCTCGAGCGGGCGCTTGAGGGGGTCGAAGTTGTCTTTCACGAGGCCGCGCTCGCCTCAGTGCCGAGAAGCGTAGAAGCACCGCTGGATACGAACGCGGCGTGCGTCACCGGCACCGTGACATTGCTCGATGTCGCGCGGCAATCCGGCGTGCGGCGGGTCGTGTACGGCGGCTCGAGCAGCGCCTACGGCGATCAACCGGTCGCGGCCAAACACGAGGGCTTGCTGCCGGCGCCGTTGTCGCCCTACGCGGCGGCCAAGCTCGCCGGCGAATTCTATTGCCAGGCGTTTACCGCAACGTACGGACTGGAAAGCGTGACCCTCCGCTACTTCAACGTCTTCGGCCCACGCCAGGATCCCAAGAGCCAATACGCGGCCGTAATCCCGAAGTTTGTCACTGAAATGCTGGCCGGGCGACGGCCGACGATTTTCGGCGACGGGAAGCAATCCCGCGATTTCACGTACATCGACAACGTCGTTCACGGCAACCTGTTGGCCGCCGACGCGCCGGCAGCGGTCGGCCGCACAATCAACGTCGCCTGCGGCGAGTCGTATAGCCTGCTGGAGTTGGTGGCGGGGATTAATCGCGTCCTCGGAGCGAACGTCGAGCCGGTTTTTGAACAGCCGCGAGCCGGCGACGTCCGCGAAAGTCTGGCCGACATCTCTGTAGCACGCGAGCTGCTCGGCTACAAACCAACTGTCGGCTTCAATGAAGGCCTGCGGCGGACGATCGACTATTACCGCCAATTGCAACATAGCCGATAGCCACAGAGGACACAGAGGACACAGAGAAGAAATACAAATTGTTTGCAAAACACAATGTTCAAGGTGCAAACTGACATTCAGCTAGTCGCGTCCTTTTTGCAATCCGTCTCTTGCTCTGTGCTCTCTGTGTCCTCCGTGGCTAATCCCTGATGGCGCCCTTTCGCACGCTTGTCGCTTTGGCGACGTACAACGAGATTGAGAATCTACCAAGTCTCGTCAACGAGATCTTGCACGTGCTGTCGGACGCCGACGTGCTCGTGGTCGACGACAATTCGCCGGATGGAACTGGCAAATGGTGCGACGAGCAGTCAGCCAACGAGCGGCGGCTCGGCTGCCTTCATCGTGCCGGCAAGCAGGGCTTGGGCTCAGCGACGCTGGCCGCGATCCGCTTCGCGATGGAGCACCAATATGAAGTGCTCGTCACGCTCGACGCCGATTGGAGCCATGACCCGCGGTACCTGCCCGAGCTGACGCGCGCTGTCGATCATGCCGACGTCGCGATTGGATCACGTTATTGTCCGGGCGGCGCAATTGAGGACTGGCCCTGGCGGCGGCGGTTATTGAGCCGCTCGCTAAATCGGCTGAGTAACGTCCTGTTGCGCGTGCCGGTGAGCGACACGAGCGGTGCGTTTCGGGCCTATCGAGTCGCCAAGTTGCGCGAACTCGATTTGCAGCAAATCCAGGGCACCGGTTACGAGTACCTGGAGGAAATCCTCTGGCACCTTCACCACGCCGGCGCTACATTCGCCGAAGTGCCAATCACATTTCGCGACCGTCGTGCTGGAAAGTCGAAGATCAACGTCCGCGAGGCGGTGGCTAAGTTTGGGACCCTCTTCAGACTTGCCGTGCGATCGGCGAGCCCTGGCCGATCTGCGCGTCCCTAACTCTCCAATACAGCCTGCGGCGATTGTGGCCAGCCGCCTTGTTAAGTAAAATCGCCGAAAGCTTCGAATTCAGCAGGCACATCTCGTCTCAGCAGTAGAGGAACACGACATGGCGGTGGCAGCAGGCGGACAGATCGACACGGTGATGCAAGAAAAGCGGCTGTTTCCACCGCCCAAGGCGTTCGCTGCCCGCGCGCGGATTAAATCGCTCGACGAATACCAGCAGCTATGGAATCGGGCTGCCGCCGATCCGCCGAAGTTTTGGGCTGAGCTCGCGCGTGAAGAGCTGCACTGGTTCCAGCCGTTCGAGAAGCCGCTTGTCTGGAAAGAGCCGTTTGCCGAGTGGTTCGCCGGCGGCAAAACGAACGTGTCGTACAATTGCCTCGATCGAAACCTGGCCGCCAGTTTGGGCGACCGCACCGCGATCCTGTGGGAGGGCGAGCCAGGCGACAGCCGCAGGCTCACGTACGCCGAGCTGCACCGCGAAGTGTGCAAGTTTGCCAACGTGCTGAAGGAGCTTGGCATCAAAGCGGGCGACCGCGTGTCGATTTACATGCCCATGGTGCCGGAGCTCGCGGTTGCGATGCTCGCTTGTGCGCGGATCGGCGCCATTCACTCCGTCATTTTCGCCGGCTTTTCGGCCGAAGCGATCGCCGAGCGTAACCGCGACGCGAGCGCGAAGCTGCAAATCACGGCCGATTCAGGCTGGCGCCGCGGCAAAGCGCTGCCGCTCAAGGAAACGGTGGACGAGGCGCTCGCCAAGAGCCCGTCGGTTGAGAAGTGTATCGTACTGCGGCGTGACGGCACTGGCGGAGCCAGTGGCACCCGAGTGAACATGCAGTCCGGCCGAGATTTCTGGTGGCACGATTTGATGGAAAAGGCTTCGGCCGATTGCCCCGCCGCGCCTCTGGATAGCGAAGCGCCGCTGTTCATCCTGTACACCAGCGGCTCGACCGGCAAGCCCAAGGGCATCAAGCACACCACCGCCGGCTTCAACCTCTTCACGAAAAAGACATTCCAATGGGTTTTCGACCACCGCGATGAGGACATCTTCTGGTGCACGGCCGATATTGGCTGGGTTACTGGACACAGCTACGTGGTTTACGGTCCGCTTTCGGCCGGCGCCACCGTGCTGATGTACGAAGGCGCGCCGAACTATCCGGACGAAAGCCGCTTCTGGCAGATCATCGAGAAGTACAAGGTGACGATCTTCTACACGGCGCCGACGGCCATCCGCGCGTTCATCAAGTGGGGCGATCAACACGTGATGAAGCACGACCTCTCCAGCTTGCGGCTGCTGGGCACCGTGGGTGAAGGGATCAACCCCGAGGCGTGGATGTGGTACCACCGCACGATTGGCAAAGAGCGGTGCCCGATCGTCGACACGTGGTGGCAGACCGAGACGGGCGGCATCATGATGAGCCCGCTGCCGGGCGCCATAGCCACCAAGCCCGGTAGTTGCACGAAGCCGCTCCCAGGCATTTTGCCGGCCATTGTCGATACGCGAGGCAGGCCGGTTGGGCAGAATCAAGGTGGCTGGCTGGTGATGACCCATCCCTGGCCCGGAATGTTGCGCGGCATTTGGGGCGATGATGATCGCTACAGGGAAGTTTATTGGAGCAAGGTGCCCGGCAAGTACCTGGCCGGCGACAATGCCCGCTGCGACGACGACGGCTACTACTGGATCATGGGCCGCATCGACGATGTGCTGAACGTCTCCGGCCACCGGCTGAGCACGATTGAGATCGAAAGCGCCCTCGTCTCGCACCCGAAAGTGGCCGAGGCGGCGGCGGTGGGCCGGCCCGATGAGCTCAAGGGCGAGGCGGTCGCCGTGTTCGTCACGCTCCGCAACGGCGAGCCAAACGAAGCGCTCCGCGAGGAGCTCAAAAAGCACGTCCGCCACGAGATCGGCGCGCTGGCTCAGCCGGACGACATTCGCTTCACCGGCGCGTTGCCAAAAACACGTAGCGGCAAGATCATGCGCCGCCTGTTGCGCGACATCGCCGCCGGGAAAGAAACGGTCGGCGATACCACGACGCTCGAAGACTACTCGGTCCTCGCCAAGCTCCGCGAGGACGAGGAATAGCCCGCCGCGAAAGCTGCTCATGGCCCGCCTGCTGCTCGCGATCCAGGTCAGCCGGCCCATTGTTTGGCCTGTGCTGCCGCTGGTATACGGCCTCGGTTTGCATGCCGCACGCGCCCCGCTGAATATGGCGGCGTTGGCGCAAATGATTCTGCTCACGTTCCCGATGAACCTCATCGGCTGCGGCCTGAACGACATCTACGACTACGAATCCGATCGCCGGTGTCCGCGACGGCGCGCGATTTGGGGCGCAGTAGTTCGTGCGGAAGATCGGCCATTCATTTTGCAGGCAGCTCTGGCAATGATGCCGCTTGTCGTGCTCGGCGCGTGCCTGACGCGTAACTGGAACAACATCGTCGCTACCGTTTCGCTCGTCCTGGTCGCATGGCTGTACTCGGTTCCGCCCATGCGGCTGAAGGAGCGGCCGCCGCTCGACTCGCTGGCCAATGGAGTGGGCTACTTTCTGCTGCCGTTCGTGATGGGCTACAGCATGGGGGCCGATCCCCGTGACATGCCGCTGCGATATTATCTGCTGGCGCTGTGCGTATGCGGCGTCCATGCTCTCGCCACGGCGGCTGACTACGAAGCAGACCGAGCGGCCGCCCATCGCACGCTGGCCGTCGCTTTCGGCCGCCGCACGGCCGCGTCGGTGGCGTTCGCCGTCTTTCTCATCGCCTGGCTGTTCGGCGACTTTCATGGAACGGCGGTGCGCGCCTACATTGCAGTTTGTGTCGTCGTCACTCTGGCGGCGGTGTTGATTCCGCGAGACCGCGTCATTGTATTGGCGTGCATCACGGTATTTGCCGGCTTTTTGATTGCGGCCGTCTTTCATCTCGCCGGCTATTAGACCAAGCGAGATCGCCGCGGCTGGGCGGCGACGATTGACGTTATCAGGGCTTGGTTGATAATTAGCGCGTCTCTTTTTTTGCGATTCGAGTAATAGGAGGCATACCATGGCCGTTCAATCGCCCGAGCAACTTGTGAAAAAAAAGTGCCTGCCTTGCGAGGGTGGCGTCGAGCCGTATTCGCTGGAGGAAGCTAAGGAGCAGCTCAAGCAGCTTAAGGGCTGGCGGCTGACGCACGACGGCCAGCGGATTCGCAAGGACTGGACGGTCAAGAATTTCATGGCCGGCATCGATTTCTTCAACCGCTGTGCGAAAGTGGCCGAGGAAGACCAGCATCATCCGGACTTGCACCTGGAAGGCTATCGCAACGTCTGGGTCGAGTTGTGGACGCACGCGATCGGCGGTTTGAGCGAAAACGACTTCATCCTGGCGGCGAAGATCGACCAGCTTCCGATTGAGTTGAAGAAGTCATAAGGTCGGTAACCGATTTCAATGAGCGCGTCTGGATCGTTTCCCGCTTTTATGGTGCGCAAAGACGCTGAGGGCCGCGTCTCGTCCGGCGTCGAGGCGATCACGCTCAACGATCTGCCGCCGGGCGACGTGCTGATTCGTGTCGCCTATTCGTCGCTGAACTACAAGGACGCGCTCGCGTGCCAAGGTCATCCGGGGGTCGTGCGCTCGTTCCCGCATGTGCCGGGCGTCGATTGCGCCGGCACGATTGTCGAAAGCGAGTCGCCCGATTATCGCCCCGGCCAGGAAGTGCTCGTCACGGGCTACGAACTTGGCGCGAGCCACTGGGGCGGATTCGCCGCATTCGTTCGCGTGCCCGCCGAGTGGATCGTGCCATTGCCCAAGGGCCTGTCTCTTCGCGCGGCGATGATCTACGGCACGGCCGGCTTTACCGCCGCCCAATGTGTGACCGCCATTGTCGAGCGCGGCATTGGCTCTGAGCGCGGACCGGTCGTGGTAACCGGCGCGACAGGCGGCGTCGGATGCCTGTCGGTTGCGATCCTGGCGAAGCTCGGTTACGACGTAGCCGCCGTCACCGGCAAAAGCGAACGCCAGGACTGGTTGCGGCGACTGGGAGCCCGCACGATTCTCAGCCGTGAGCAAGTGACCGACGCCACCGACCGGCCGCTACTCTCGCCCCGCTGGGCAGCTGCCGTGGACACGGTCGGGGGCCAACCGCTGGCGACGGTCCTGCGCTCGATCGATCACCGCGGTAGCGTTGCCGCGTGCGGGCTGGTGGCCGGTGCCGAACTGAAACTCACCGTTTATCCCTTCATCCTCCGCGGCGTGACGCTGGCCGGCATCGACTCTGCGAAATGTCCTCGCCGTGAGCGGCTTGAAATGTGGCACAAGCTGGCCGGCCCGTGGCGCGTCGAACAGCTCGACCAGATCGCGGATGAAATTACGATCGACGAATTGCCGGACCGCGTGCAGAAAATACTCGCCGGTCAAATTGTTGGCCGGGTCGTTGTCGTCCCGCAATCGACGAAAATCGGCGGCACTTAACCGTTGGGATACTGCCGGCAGTATTCGTACAGCGCCATCGCGGCAGCCGTCGCCGCGTTATAGCTGTACGGCAAACCCCACACGGGAATCTCTAGCACATCATCGAGCCGGCCCAGCACGTCGTCGGTCAGACCCGTGCGCTCATTACCGATCACCAGCGCCGTTCGGCGTGGAAATTCGTAATGGTGCAGATCCTTCGAGTTCGTGGTCTGTTCCAAGCCGACGAGCCGAAAACCGTCCGCGCGAAGCGCATCGAGTATCGGCGGCAATGTGCGATGCGTTTCGATGCGAACGGTGTCGGCCCCATCGCGCGCGATCTTGCGGTCCAACTTGGCCGCCCCCGTGCAAATGATGCGATCCAACCCACAGCACGCCGCCGTCCGCACGATTCGAGACAGGTTGACGTTGCTCCGCATGGGCGCACAAACAATCACCAATTCCCGCGGCCGCGTAAGCTGGCGGGGTGGCTTATGACGCTCGTGTGCGAATTCAGTCATGAAATTCGTTTCTACGGCACGGGCGACCCATTCGCCGCGCGCCGCGTATCGAATTGTAGTTGGCGAGTCTCGCGCTGTCCCGCTACATTACATTCATGTTCGGTCGAACCTGGTTCTTGCTTGTTCTGTTTGCCGGCGGCCTGGCTGCAGTGGCTTGGGCAGTCTACGGCAGCCGGTTGCCGCCCGCTGATTTTACCTTTGTCAACGAAACGGAGGTCGCTTCGGTCGATCCGGCGCTGATCACGGGCCAGCCGGAAGGCCGGATCGTCTGGGCGATTTTCGAGGGCCTCACTCGCCCCCGCGCCGACAACAACCTGGCCGAGCCGGGTGTTGCCGAACGGTGGGAAATCTCCGACGACGGCCGAATCTATACGATCCATCTGCGAAAGAACGCCAGCTGGTCGAACGGCGACCGGGTGACGGCCCACGATTTCTACTATTCCATGCGGCGTTTGCTCGATCCCCAAACGGTCTCGCGCTACTCGTATCAAGCCTGGTACATCAAAAACGCAAAGCGCTATAATCTTAGCGGCAGCTCTCTGGGGCCAGGCGACCGAGTCGAAATCGAGCTCAATCCTGAGCCAGGCCTGCCGAACACCGTGCGCGGGAAGTTGCTGTTCGGAACGCTCGCGCACATCGATGGTTCGTCGAGCGACGCTAGAGTGTACGTGGTGGACATAAACGGCCGACAGCGGCGCTTCAAACGGTCGGCCGAAAATGCCCCGCTGCCGCCGGGTATCGAACCGTGCCGCCAGGTGCTGCTCGATTTCCGCGAAGTGGGCGTGCGCGTTGTCGACGACAATACGCTCGAGCTGCAGCTCATCAATCCGACGCCGTTTTTTCTGGACCTGCTTGCTTTTTATCCGCTTTCCCCGGTGCATCAGGGTTGCCTGGAGAAGCATGGCTCGCCGGAGTGGACGCGGCCAGAAAACATTGTCACCAACGGCGCCTACCGCATGACCGAGCGGCGAATTCGCGACCGCGTGCGGCTCGTTCGCAGCGACAATTACTGGGACCGCGCAAACGTTCGCCTCCAGGTGATCGATGCGCTGTCGGTCGATGCTCGCACCACGGCCTTCAACCTTTACGAAACCGATATGGTGGATTGGGTTACCGTGCCGCCGGCCGAAGTCTTGCGCGAGCTATTAAAGCTCAATCCGAGGCGCAACGATTTGAATCCAGCCCCCCAGCTCACCACGTATTTTTACTTGCTCAACACGACCCGGGTGCCACTCGACGACGTCCGGGTTCGCCAGGCGCTTTCCCTGGCGATCGACCGCGATGAAATCACGCGCGTAGCAACGGGGGCCGGTGAATTTCCTGCGTACAGCCTCGTGCCGCTTTCACTGCCCGGCTATCAGCAACAGAAGTGCGAGCCGTACAATCCCGATCGAGCGCGCAGGATTCTTGCCGAGGCCGGCTATCGGGAAGGCCGCGGCTTTCCCCGGGTGGAGATTCATTACAACACCGATCAGCAGCATCAGGCCGTTGCCGAGCTAGTCCGCAAGCAGTGGCAGCGCGAATTGGGCATCGTCGTCTCGCTGCGCAACGAAGAGTGGGGCTCCGCGCAAAACACGCAGCAGCAAATGGGGTTTTTCATTTCCCGCCGTTCCTGGGGCGGCGATTATTTAGACCCCAACACGTTTCTCGACATGTACGTGACCGCCGGCGAAAACAATAACACTGGCTTCAGCAATCCGGAGTACGACCGGCTGATCGCCGAGGCCGCCAGGGAACCAGACACCGGAAAACGGATGGAAATGCTTCAGCAGGCCGAGCGAATCCTCATGGACCAGCTGCCGATCATTCCCCTCTACTTTTACGTCTCGCGCAACATGGTCAAGCCGTTTGTCCGCGGCTTTTACAACAACCTGCAGGATACCCACCCGCTGAACGCGATCTGGATTGATCCCGACGTGGATCCAAAAGATCCTCGGCCGAACGAGTTCATGGAGCCGGTGCAGTGATCGCGTTTGTCGTTCGGCGAATTCTCGGGCTCGTGTTCACGCTGTGGATCGTATTCACGGTTTCGTTCCTGTTGATGCGCGCGGTGCCGGGCGGTCCGTATTCCGGCGAGCGCAACCTGCCGGCCGAAATTGAAGCGAACATCAAGCAGCGCTACCGTCTCGATTTGCCGCTCTCCGAGCAATATCTCATCGAGTTAGGCAAGATCGTGCGCGGCGACCTGGGGTTAAGCATCCGGCTCGCGGATTTCAATGTGAACCAGGTGATTGCCCAAGGCTTGCCGATCTCGATGGCGCTGGGCATTTTTGCACTCGCGTTCGCGCTCACGCTGGGATTAAGTGCCGGCATCGTCTCGTCGCTCTATCGGGGCTCGCTGGTCGACTGGCTGCTGATGTCGCTGGCGACGATCGGCATCGCGCTGCCCAGCTTCGTCATCGCCGGTCTCGCGATCATGCTGTTCGTGTTCATCATTCCGATCTTTCCCGCCGCCGGTTGGGGATCGCTGCAGCAACTGATCCTGCCGTCAATCTGCCTGGGCACGCTGTACGCGGCCGAAATCGCCCGCATTGCCCGCACTGGTATGCTGGATGCGCTGTCGCAAGATTACGTCCGTACCGCTCGCGCGAAGGGCCTTAGCAAACTCGCGGTGGCGCTTCGCCACGCATTGCCAACCGCAATGCTGCCGGTCGTATCCTTCCTGGGCCCCGCGGTCGCCGGGATCCTCACCGGCTCCGTGGTCATTGAGCGGATCTTCGCCATCCCCGGCCTGGGCTGGCATTTCGTGCAAGCCGCCCTGCAGCGCGATTACACGCTCGCGATGGGCCTCGTGCTGTTATACACGTTGCTGCTCTACACAATGAACTTTCTTGTCGATTTGTCCTACGGCATCCTCGACCCGCGCGTGGAGCTCAAGTGAGCACGATCAACGAAGCCGCTCCCGGATTAGTGCAACCCACCAAAGGCGTCTCTCTCGGCCAGGATGCGTGGCGACGACTGCGCCGAAATCGCACCGCGATGACGTGCCTGGTAGTGCTGATTGTTATCGGACTGCTGGCCTTCTTCGCACCGCTACTTCCTCTCGCGCCCCCGGACAAGCATCAAACTGATCTTCCATACCAGCCGCCGCAGTTCACGCCGCTTGTTCGCGAAACGTTTCAATTCAATTGGCGAGCTGTCGAGGCGACGCCCCAGCAATTGGCGAATGCGCGGAGCGAACTAACCGCGGCACAGCAAAAACTCAAGGAGGCTAGACTGATTGCGAAATCGCCGCCCGACGACACGGTCCGAGCCGCCGAGCGATTGGTGCGCCGGAAAACGAATGAACTCGAAAGCATTCTGCTCCGCCCGTATCGCGATGCCGGCTTTCCCGACCTCGGTCCGATCAGTCGGTGGATGGTCCGCACGCGCTACCGACTGTTCGGCGAATGGTCGCTCGGCCCGGTCGCCGGTCGAGACGAATTTGGCCGCGATCTGCTGTCGCGCGTCTTCTGGGGTGCGCGAATCTCAATCATCGTCGGCATCGTCGCGACGCTGGTGTCGCTTTCCATCGGCGTGACGTATGGAGCGCTCTCCGGATACGTTGGCGGCTGGGTCGACGACCTGATGATGAGGTTCGTCGACATCCTCTACTCCATCCCATTTATCTTCGTCGTGATTTTCATCATCACGATCCTCAGCCAGGACGATATCAAGGCCCAACTTGAAGATTGGGGCATCGGCCGCATCACGATTTTTTATTTTGTGGTGGGCGCGATTTACTGGCTCACAATGTCGCGCGTCGTGCGTGGACAGGTGATCTCGCTGCGCACCGAGCCCTTCGTCGAGGCCGCGCGAGCGGTCGGGGCGAGCCAGTCGCGAATTATTGCGCACCACATCCTGCCCAACCTGCTGAGCGTCGTGATCGTGTACCTGACGCTCACCATTCCTCGGGTGATGCTGTTCGAGGCGTTTTTGTCGTTCCTCGGCCTGGGCGTCGAGCCGCCGGACGTCTCCTGGGGCCTGTTGGCCAACGAAGGCATCAAGGTAATCACACCCGTAAAAATCTACTGGTGGCTGATCGTCTACCCCAGCGCCGCACTGGGCATCACACTGTACGCGCTCAATTTCCTTGGCGACGGCCTTCGCGATGCGCTCGACCCGAAACTAGCCACGCGGTAGCGGAACGCGAAACAAGCCTTGTTTTTACAACATGTCGCAACTTGTAGTCAAAAGTGCCTTGTTTTTCCGAAGATGACAGGGTCTGGAAAAAAGTGCCTTGTTTTTCCGAAGATGTCACCTTCCCGCGGGGTGTCCACGGTCAACTTCGAGTGCCGTGAGCCTGCAGCGGGCCGCGCGCACCGCGAGCGGTTCCCGTCGCCGATGGCGCCGGGTTAAACGAGCGGCCCGTCCCTCTGGCTGAAAGCTAAGAGCTGACGGCTGATGGCTGGATGTCAAAGATCGCGCGCACTAAGGCACTCACGACCATAGCACATCGTCCGACCGATATCAGCAACGATTTTTGGCCGCCACCCGGCGGCGGGGCATCAAGAGCAAACCGGCGGTGGCAAGCACGAATAGTGCAAGAGATGCCGGTTCGGGGACGGTGTTGTCGGAGGCGGAAGGCGGAAGGGGGAGGGCGGAAGCAGATCCGCTGCCGGCGGTTTGGCCGAAGTTGGCGCGCCAGGTATTGTAGTCGTCGGGTGAGCCGCCGGTCTTGCGCCAGACGACGTAGTCGGCGGGGTCGACGGAGCCGTCGTGGTTGAAGTCGCCGGGAAGCGTCGTCGCAGAATCGAGGCGCGCGAGCCAGGCTTCGGGGTTACCGCTGGGATTTGTTCCGCTGCCAACAATGAACCGGCCATCGGCGGAAATGTCGTTCGCTGATGTCAGCGTCCAGCCGGCGAGACTTGCGCCCAGGTCGAAATCGTTGACCAACACGTCGCGCAGGCTGCGCATGCCGTGGGTTGCGTCCCAGAGGAACGCCTCGCTGCCGGAGGCGGAACTGCCCTGTCCCACGACGACTGAGCCGTCAGCCGAGATGCCCTTGGCGTAACTGCTGAAAGTGCCGCCGGGCAAGTCGCCCAAGCCGACCATGCTGGAGCCTTGCGTCCAGCAATACGCCTCGAAGCCGGCTACGGAGTTGCCGCGTCCGACGATGACCGAGCCGTCGGCCGAGACGTCGTAAGCATCGCTAAGAAAATCGCCGCCGGGCAGGTCCCCAAGGCCAACCATCCCGGTGCTCATCCGCCAGCGGAAGGCCTCGCGGGTGGGCGCCGCGGGCGGAGGCCCTGGAGAGATGATGCTCCTTCCCACGACGACGGATCCGTCGGCCGACACAGCGTATGCGCGACTGTCGAACGTGACGCCGCCCAGATCGCCGAGGCCGACCATGCCGCCACCCTGCGTCCAGCGGAAGGCCTCATAGCCTGAGGCCGAACTGCTATGTCCAACGATGACCGAGCCATCGGCCGAGACACTTGTCGCGACACTGTACGAATAGCCGCCGGGGAGGTCGCCCAGTCCGACAGCCCCGCTGGATTGCCTCCAGCGGAACGCCTCGCCGTTGGGCACTGGGGCCCTGTTCACACTGGCCCCTACGACGACCGAACCATCGGCCGAGACGCCGCTGGCCGTACGGCCGTAAAGGCCGCCGGGCAGGTCTCCCAAGTCGACCATGCCGCCATCCTGTGTCCAGCGGAACGCTTCCAAGCTTGAGACTGGTTCGCCATGCATCGTGACGAAGGCGCTGCCTCGTCCCACGACCACCGAGCCATCGGCCGAGACGCCATTCGCAATGCTGCTGAACGACGCGCCCGGCAGGTCGCCCAGGCCCATGAAGAATGGTGTGGTCGCGTGGGCCGTTGGATGCCAATGCAGCGAACATAAAACTACTATGTGGGCCAAAATTACCATTCGTACGTGCATTGCTAATGCCTTTGCCGGTAGGTGTCGGCCGTCCGTTGTAGGGAGGCGATAAGTTGGCGCATGGAGACTCTCCGTCGACGCGCTGCGAGTAGGGCAATGCTCAGCGCGAAAAGTGCGAGCGAGCCGGGTTCTGGGACCATCGCGACCCGGAAACCAAATCGGTGGTCGTGAAACTCTGGTCCATTGCCGCCCGGTGTCCACGCGGACGCCGCGCCGCCCGGTGTGCCAAAACAGCAGCCCCAATCGCCACCGCGCAAAACGCGGAAGTAACCGATGTCACCGAAAAGTGACTCCGTCCACTCGAGAGCGTTGCCGGCTTGATCGAAGGTTCCGTAAGGACTGATCGACTGTGAGTAGGCCCCGATGTCTGTCAGATAGTTCTGGGTTGTGGAAAAGCTCGACGAGCCCGTTACGGCGTAGCCGTCGTCGTAATTGTTGGCGATGCCGTCGCTGAATGGCTGGTTCGCCGTGTTGGAGGGCTGTGGCGCGTCGCTACCGGGCGGCTCGTCTGAGAAGGGTGGGTCGTCAGTGGCGGTGGGATAGTCCCAATAGTTACCGGTCGGACCGTCATTTTTGTGATAGGCCGCCTTGTACCATTCGTCCTCGCTAGGCAGGACCACGCGGGCGCCCGGGTTGCGGGCGATTGGGGGCGTGAACGGGAAGGCATTGCTGGGCACGGGAGTCCCGCCCAACAGCGTGTACGAACCGCTCTCGGTGTCGCCGGCCCCTTGTCCATTGTTAAGCCAATTAGCAAATCGTAGCGAATCGTACCAATTCACGAACACCACCGGATTATTGCCGCGGTCACTCTTGACGGTGTAGACAAACGGGTCGCCCGCGGTCCCGCCACCCGAGCGACCAATCCCACCGAGGGTAGAACTGCTCATCTGCGTATCGAAAAGCTGCAGCGGATCGCCAATGGTCCCTTTGGCGTTGAGAAACGCGGCGTACTGCGCGTTGGTTACCTCGTACTTGGCGATGCGATACACGTGATTCACGCCGCCCCACGCGCGACCATACGTTTCGTTGAATGTGTCGTCAGCGTTCCCAGGGTTGCCGACGGTGACCCAATCGATGTCTACCGCGTACGCGGGACGGTAAAGACCAACCGCGCACGCAAGGGCCATAATCGGACATAGAATAACGTGCACATAAAATATCGAGCCTTTCATGACGTCCTCCGCGCGATCTTCGCTATCGCCAGCAGGGCTAGTCCGAGCGCAAAGAGTGCGAGCGTGGCTGGCTCGGGGATGAGTATGCCGGTGAAGCTGGAGTCGATTCCGGCGAAGTCGGGCGAGTTGTCGCTCATCGCCAGGTGGATGTCGGTGAACCTACCGCCGACGGGGATCAGGCCGTCTTCAAAGCGAATCTCCTTGCCGTCCGCCGAAACATTGATCGTGGCGAAGATGTCCGACAGGCCAGTGAGAGTGTCGCCGTTCACGTCGCCCCAGACGGCGTCGACGGGTCCGCGGACGATGGTGCCAGGGTTTGCGGTGTCGGTGGCGGTGCCGATCAGCCGCAGCGTCAGGCCCGTGATGTGGTACTGCGTGTTGTTCCAAACGTGAAACACGTCAAGGAACGGATCGCGCGGGTCGCCGGAGGCGTAGGTGATGATCTCGCCCGGTTCATCGGCCGTGAAGTACGCCACGCCGTCGATGAGGAAGGTCGGGTCGTAGATGGGAAAATTGTTGTCGGCCTGCCCGCTGCCGTCGATGCGGTTGAACACCGGCTCGATGATCAGTGCGGCCTGCACAGTTGTCCCACAGACGAGACTGATGTCCGCAGCCGCGGCCAACACTGCACAAAGAAATCCGAAGCGCATCATGGTATGTTTCCTTTCTTGGTCTGCGTTACAATGGAAACGGTCATCCCCCAGCGCGCAGACTGAGCGCTAGGATGATGCCGGGTCGCCACGGCGACTCGCCGTGGAGGGACTTTGCTTCGCGGCTGTCCTCACCGGCCGCTTTCATTGCTTTGTTGATCGAATCTTCAGGTATCGTGGTTCTGCGCGGCGGCGCGTGACGCGCGCCGTGCGCCGTCGCCAGCCGTAAGCAGCCGTCCCGGCCGCGCCAAGACTCGCCAGCAGCAGGCACGTCGGCTCTGGCACACCTTGGACTACCGCGTGCGGTGCCGGAACGCCGAGATAATTCAGCGTTACTGGATCGGTCTCGGTAAATGTGATCATGACGGCGCCCTCCAGCCCGCCGCTGCGCTGGGCCACGAACGTGTCGATGAAAGCCCCGCTGACGCCGTCGTAGCGCTTCACGCTGGCTTTGATAAATCCGTTGGCCGCAACCTCGGCGAGGTAGAGATCGAGCTGGCCATCGTGATTGCCGTCTGGGCCGAAGACCAGGCCGGAGGGGGCCCGCAGCCCACCACTGCCAGCGGGAACGAACGTATCGACGAACGCCCCAGGCGTTAGCCCGGAGGGACCCTCAAATCGCTTCACTGCGAGGTCACTACTGTAAAAGTCGGCGACATAAAGGTCGCCGTCCGGCCCAAACGTCATCGTGACGGGGCCTTCGAGACCGCCGCTCCCGCTGGCCACGTATTCTCCGAGAAAGTTGCCCGTCGTTCCGTCATAACGTAGGACACTGTCGGTGCCCGTGCTCACAACGTAGAGATCAAGCCTACCGGCGTCCTCGACGGACGGGCCGAACACCAGTTGAGTAGGAACACTAAGTCCACCGCTGCCGAGCGGGACGAAGTCGCCCAGGTACGCTCCGGTCGTGCCATCGAAACGCGCGACTCTGCCTTCAAGCTGCCAGTCCTGGCCGATGTATTTACGGTCAGCGACATACAGGTCGCCGTCCGGCCCGAAGATGATTCCTCGCGGACTCGCCAGGTTGCCGCCGACGGCGAAGTTGTCGATAAACGCGCCCGTGGCGCCGTCATATCGCAAGACACCCTTAAGCTGGCCGGGGCCACCGAACTCGCCCGTGCTGACATAGAGACGGTGGTCGTGCGGGCCGAAGAGCACGCCCCAGGGCTGATTCATTCCGCCGCTGAGCTTAGGGACGAAGGTATCGACGAAGGCCCCGGTAACGCCGTCGTAGCGTCTTACGGCGTCACGATTGAAGTCGGCGACCAGCAGGAAGTCGTCTGTGCCACCGCTTGGCCCCAGCGGCCCGGCATGAGCGGTGGCCGAAAGAGCGGCGGTGATCATCGCAGCGCTCATGAATCGCAAAAACTCGAAGCGTTTCATGGTATGTCTCCTTATTCCACTTGGTTTCATTGGCAGGGCGATAACACGAATGACGCGCCCGAAGTTGCGACCAGGTTCCCGCTCCCGTCGAGCGTCACGGTGACGGTGACGGAATAGCGCTCCGTCGAAGTATGAACGCCACGGTCTCGCACCGTGATGGTGTGGACCACCTTGAGGCGCATGACGCCCGCGGCCGTAACTCGGCCCGACAACTTGAAGGATTCATAAAAGTTAAGGAAGAAGTAACTGAAATAGCCTGAGACACTCCCTGAATCGGAGATGGACATAGAGCCGTAATTGCGGCTGTCCAGGTAACCACAGTACGTGCCCGCGAACGGGTTGGGCGTTGCCGATGGCTGGGCGGCGGTGGTTCGTTCGACGCTTGCGCAGATCGCGATGACCATTACCAAAGTCGCGAGAATCGCTTTCGTCTTTATCGTTGTCAGCAGCATCAGAAGGCGTTTCATGGTTCTTTCCTCCTCGGAGCGGTCTGCGTTAAAATGAAACGGTCATCCCCCGGCGCGCAAACCGAGCGCTAGGATGATGCCAGGCCGGTGAGGGACTTTGCTTCGCGGCTGTCCTCACCGGCCGCTTTTCTTACTGACATTCGTGGGTCATCGGTTCGTATGACCCACGCGGATTTCACTATCAAGTTCGAGCCACAGCTAACTCTCCTTCGTCGATTTGAGCACGGCGATTGGATAGGAGTATCGGATTTCGTCATCTTCCAATCGTGGCTTCAGTCCCATCGAGTCGCCGCTGAGAGATTCTTTGAATAATTGACGAATTGTTTCTCTGTCGTTGTCACCGTTCGATGGAAACGAGCCAGCGAGAACGACATCTAACGCAAACTCGAGGCGATAGGAAGTCATCTCTGGATCGGCGAGTCCGACCCTTGAGAACAGTTTGGCCAACTCACTTGCGGAGAGAGCGCACACGTGCGAGGGGTCTCGCAAGCGTTCCATTTCATTCAAAGCCAGCGCTTGTTTCGGATCGGCCGGAGCTGCCACGTCGATGACCACAATCCGGCCCAATGGCTTGCAGACACGTTTCATTTCGACAAGAACTTCAAACGGGTCCATGAGGTGGTGAAACGTATAGCGCGACATGACAACGGTAAAACAATTGTCAGGGAAGGGGAGCGACCGGACATCGCCGACGTGCCACGTCAGGTTTTCCAGTCTGTCACGCGCCTGCAAATCTTTGGCGCGCTCGACCATAGCCGGCGTGATATCGATTCCCGTGACCCGCTGCACGATCTTGGCACATGCACAGGCGAGAATGCCCGGACCACAGGCGACGTCCAATACATCGTCCTCAGCCGTAAGGCCCGCGAACTGGATGACCAGTTGCAAGGCCACTTCGTCCTTGATTTCAGGCGACTCCGCGAAGCAAGCCGCCTGCTTGCTGAACTGGTCAATCGTTCGTTGCTGATGATTCTTCATTCTGTTGTTTTGCTGATTTTGAGCAATTCCTCCGCCTCCGCGCGGATGCGGCGGAGTTGCTCGTCGTTCTGCACGTCGTTCTGCAGTTTGTTCTGATCCATCCACTGGACAGCCTCGTCGTAACATTTGCGTGCTTCGTCGTGATTCCCGAGTTGCCAGTGAACCATTGCCAGGAAGAACCAATCGATGGCCTCCTCCCAACTAAATACCCCGTGTGAAAAATCCGTTCCGAGTTGCAGCGACTTATCAAAAGCGGTACGCGCTTCTTGCCACTGACTTTCCCGGTAGCGCGCGATGCCGAGTGCGGTCCAATGATTGCTGAAATTCGGTTCAAGCTCGACGGCTTTTGCGGCCAACTCCGCCGCCCGGCGAGCGTTGCGCAGGTGTGCGTCCGGACGGTTGCTGTGGATCATCGATAATTCTGCATGCGCCTCGGTGGTAAGATCGGGGCGGAGCCTGATGGCTTCCTCAAACGCGGCAATCGCCTCTTCGTGCGCGCCTTTTCGGCTGAGCGAGATGCCGAGATTGCCGAGGCAAACCCAATTGTCCGGCCTAAGTTCAAGCGACTTGCGGTAGCAGGCAATGGCTTGGTCGAATTCACGCAGAAACGTGTAGCCGGCGCCCAGATTACTCATGGCGTGGCTGCTCTGCGGTCGAACAGCGACGGCCGCCCGCATATACCCGATCCCCTCCTCGACATGTTCGCCCTGACGCCAAATAAGGTGCACACCCAAGCGATGGTTGATCCAGAAATCGGCCGGGTATTTCCACTGCGCTCGCCGCAGGACCAATTCTCTTTCGTTCTCCGCCCACTCGGGGAATTGAGTCTGGTTCATATCGATCGCCGCGTATAAAAAGCCCAAGGTGGCCGCCGGCTGCTCATCCAGGTCCGTAGACGTTGTCAGAACCTGCAATGTCGACCAATCCTTGCGGGCCAAAGCATCCCGCATCTGCCGCCGCCAAGGGTCGGGATCGGCCATCCGGAGCACGCCAACCAGTCGGCGAGTGGCAGCTTCATCGTTGCCAACGCTTCGGACGGCGACCCAGTCGTCGAGCGCCGGCAGCACGGCTGTTGAGATTCTGTCGCGCGCCGTGATCCGCTCCGCGGCCTCCTTGACGGGCAACGAGTCGACGTCGATACCCGCGTCCCGAAATGCAGCCGCGTAGGCCTGCTCCGCTTGCACGGCCAGCTCGCTGCGCGTGGTATCGGTCCGTGTCGACGTGCCCCATACCGTTCCAGAGTCGGCGCGGGTGTCTTCGAGTCGTCGGACTAATTCCAGGTCGGCGAGTGCCTGCCGTGCCCGCTCCTGGATCTCTGGTGCCGCCTCGCCAGTGGCTAGTGCCGGCTCTGCCCGCCGGGCCGTCATCAGCGCTTCAGACCACTTCTCGTCTTTTTCGAGGCGCGAAACCTCCTCCAGGATTACCTCAAGCTGTCCGGTGACCCTTGCCTGCCGTGCTCGTCGCTCCCAGATGCCGGAGGCGATTCCGCCGAGTGCCACGAGCATGCCAAGCGCAAGCAGCGCCCCAGTAGCCAGCGCCGTTCGATTTCGCTTCGCGAATTTGCGGAAGCGGTACACCGCTGACGGCGGACCGGCATGCACCGGCTCGTCGTGGAGGTGGCGCTCGATGTCGGCGGCGAAGTTGGCGGCTGAGTCATAGCGACGTGCACGGTCCTTTTCCAGCGCCTTCATCACGATCCAGTCCAGCTCACCATGCACCTCTTTACTCAAGCGGGCCGGCTCGGAGTGACGATTCGCAGCAATCGACGGCAGCGTGTCGCTCGAACTAAGTTTCGTGCTGGGCTTGGGTGGTTCCTCCTCACGAATTATTCTCAGCATCTCGTCAAACGCTGCGTCCGTTAAACGCTTCCTCTCAAAAGGCGTCGTCCCGGCCACTAGCTCGTAGAGCAGTACACCCAAAGAATAGATGTCGCTGCGGGTATCGATGTCGAGTTGGTTCAGCTTGGCCTGCTCGGGACTCATATATTCGACCGTCCCGAGCACCTGGCCGAACTCGGTGAACATCGTCCGCTCGGTCAGTTTTTGGGCCGTGGCCTTGGCGACGCCGAAGTCGATCACTTTGGGGACGGCACGGTTGTCGTACTCGGCCACGAGCACGTTGTTGGGCTTGATATCGCGATGGATGATGCCTTTCTGATGGGCATGCTGCACCGCCTGGCAGACCTGCACGAACAGCTCCAGCCGTGCGCGGATCGGCAGGTGTTTGTCGTCGCAGTATTTTGTGATCGGCACGCCTTTGACGAGCTCCATCACGAAGTAGGGGCGACCGCTGTCGGTCGTACCCGCATCCAGCACCTTAGCGATGTTCGGATGGTCCATCATCGCCAATGCTTGCCGCTCGGCCTCGAAGCGGGCGATTACCTGCCGCGTGTCCATGCCCGGCTTGATGATCTTCAGCGCGACGGTCCGCTGAATCGGCTCCGTCTGCTCGGCCATGAACACGACGCCCATGCCGCCCTCGCCGATTTGTTGCAGGAGCTTGTATGGCCCGATGACGGTGCCGGGGCGTTCGGCGATGGGCGAATGATCGGTGGTTAGCGCTAAGTCGGCCGCTGGCGGTTCGAGAAAGCTCTGTTCCTCTTCGTGGATCCGCAGCAGCTCCCGAATCCGCTGGATCGCCGGCTGGTCGTCGCCGCACGCTTGGGAAAGGTAGTCATCGCGGGCTGCGGCATCCGCTATCCGGCGGGCGGCATTGAAGACGGCTTTCTCGTCGATTTGTTGGGTGTCCATGCTCGATTCTTTCCTGGCCGTGATAGCGGCCCTCTATATCTCAGTGCGGAATCTGCGCGAATATCCCCTAAGAGAATGTGAAGATTCTCGGCGGTTGCGGTCAGGAAAGTTCGCCGCCGTTCGTCGAAAGCTGCAATTTCAGCCAGGATTTCGCGTAAGCCCAATCATTCTCGGCTGTTGCAATCGAAACTGCTAAGACCTTAGCGGCTTCGGATACCGTGAGGCCAGCAAAGAATCGCAGCTTGACCAGTTCAGCAGCACGCGGGTCCAGCGCCGTCAACTGGTGAAGCGCCTCGTCCAGAGCCAGAATATCCAGCTGATTCACGCCCACTGCAGGTTCGACAGCCGACAGCTCGATGCGTTGATAGTTTCCGCCACGGCGTTGGCTGCGCTTGTGGCGCGCCTCGTCGACAAGAATTCGCCGCATCGCTTCGGCGGCCGCCGCGAAAAAGTGGCCGCGGCTGTTCCAATGCTGAACCGTGTCGACATCGACCAGGCGAAGGTAGGCCTCGTGGACGAGTGCCGTGGCCTGGAGGGTTTGGCCGGGCTTTTCCTGCGCCAATTTATGGGCGGCCAATGTCCGCAGCTCGTCGTACACGAGTGGCAGAAGCCGCTCCGCCGCCTGCGCGTCGCCTTGTTCGACGGCATTCAGGATGCGGGTGACGTCGTTCATGGATCACTGCGAGAAGAGGTGGAAAGACGAGCGGCATTATAGCTCATCTGCCGCCCCTGCACTGATGGGCGATATGCTTCTGAAGGGGTTTGCCGCTTATCGAATGATCACAGCGGCAGCTCCACGGCGTGCGTCAAATGCTCGCGCATCGCACACAGCATCGAGTCCTCATCGGCGGGAAATGGCACGAACAAGCCACGCAGTACATCAAATTTCGCGGGGTCGCTGTGCCGGTAGAGCTCGATGCCGCTGGGCCGAAGTTGATACGCGCGGACCGCATGCCAGGGAATCAGTCGCGTGCGGCCTAACGCATTGCGACGCAGCCCCAGCGGGTTGACTTCATAATCGACGGGCAGCAGCAACTGCCAAAGGGTACCCGCCAGGCCGAAAACGGCCAGCGTCGACAGCAACCATCCGCCGCCCAAGTACCACACGATTCCGCCGATGCCGAGCATTCCGGCCACCAACAGCCAGGACCAGCGCGCATGGTCGCTGAGTGGCCAGCTTCGCCAGCGGATCAACGCCGCGGCTTCGGGACCGCCGTGTGGCATTCTAGTGCGGGTTGTCGAACCCATCGTGCGTCTCTAAATTGTGTGCCACTGCTTGCGGAGCGCCAAATTGTGCAGCATTTCACGCGGCACTGCTCGCCGCAAATCGGTCGTCGCCGTTGGTAGCAAGCAGTGCAGTCCACGGTGGCGACATGCTTAACTCCGCCGCGAGCAGTGGCACACCTTACGTTAGCATCCCCGTCACCAGCCAGGCGATCACCCAATACAACAAAGTGCTGAACAGCACCGCGCCGACAAGCGAGACAGCGAAGTAATCGCGCATCAGGATCAGCGCCGGCGGCTGGCTGCTCTTCGGCACGCGCCGCTGCACCGGCCCGGGTGTCGTCTGTTGTTGCTCGACATCCGTTCGCCAGGCCTGCCATTGGGCGACCGATTGTGGCGTAGACAGTTCTGTGATCGCTCGATCGCGGGCGGCGAGCATCGACCAAACCACGATGCATGACCCTACCGCGTAACCGATGATCCACCAGCGTAGCCACTTCATGCTCACGGCACCTGCTTGAGCAAATCGAGAGCCACCGCCACCATGGCCGGCACGCCGACGGCGAGTGCTTCGGTAACATCGGGATAAAACACCGGCGAGTGCAACGACGGCGGCGGCTGCCGGCGTTCTGCGAATTTATCGAGGCGCTGCTGACTCACCGCGCCCAAGCGAAACATGCAGATTGGCACGCCGGCGAGGCCATAGCGGCCAAAATCCTCGCCGCCCATCACAGGCTCGCCTTCAACTACCTTTTCATCGCCAAACTCGCGCTTCAGCGTGCCGGCTACGCGGGCCGTAAGTTCTGGATCGTTATACAATGCCGGCGTGCCTTCGGAGACTTCGACGCTTGGCTCCGGTGCCCCGGCGCTCGCCGCCGCGGCCAGCGCCTTGCGACGCACCGCGTCTTGCAACGCCTTGCGCACCTCTGGCGTCAGACTGCGCAGCGTGAGTTGCAGCCGGCACTCATCCGAAATGATATTATGCTTTGTCCCGCCATGGATCGAGCCGACCGTGACCACCGCGGGATGAATCGGCTTCATTTCGCGGCTGACGATCGTCTGCAAGTCGAGGATGAGCCGAGCTGCAATGATGATGGGGTCGATCGTCGTCTCGGGACTCGCGCCGTGGCCGCCGCGGCCTTTGATGACGATATCCACGCTGTCGACATTCGCCATGGCGAAGCCCGGGCGATAACCGAGCTGTCCGACCGGCGTATCGGCCGAGACGTGCAGTGCCACGGCAAAATCAGGCCGCGGAAACCGGGCAAACAAGCCGTCGGCCAGCATCGATTCCGCGCCTGCGCCCATCTCTTCCGCCGGCTGAAACACGAATACCACCGTGCCGGCCCAGTCGTCGCGATGCGCAGCCAGATAACGGGCGACGCCAACCAGGTTCGTCATGTGCACATCATGCCCGCAGGCATGCATTACGCCAACCGATGCTCCGCGTGCATCCTGCGTGCGGACTTTCGAGGCATACGGCAAACCCGTTTGCTCGGCGACGGGCAGCGCGTCCATATCGGCGCGGAGCATGAGCACGTTGCCGTCGCCGTTTTCCAACACTCCCACAACGCCGTGGCCGCCCACGCCGGTCGTCACCATTGCGCCGACATCGCGCAATTCCTCCGCCATCCGCGCGGCTGTTTGCTCTTCATGTAACGAAAGCTCGGGGGCCAGGTGCAGGTGGCGATAAAGCTCCACGAGCGAGCCACTGTTTTCGGCCAGCCATGTGCGGGCGTTGCTCGCCGGCTCAGCGCGGCAGAGCGCGCTTCTGTCGGGCAGATCGCAAAGTGCAGACTGCAGGATGCAAATTGTGAATAGCAGAGTTGGCCGGTTGGTGCTCGATTTCATCGCGTTCTCGATCTCCGACGTTGGATATTAGATGTTGGATATCCAGCATCCAGTATCCAGCATCCAGCATCGAACATCCAGCATCATCTAGCATCCAGTATCCAGCATCCCGACGAGCTTCGGCAGAATGGCCCGCAGGGCCCGGGCACGATGGCTGATCGTCCGTTTCACATGCGGGCCCAATTCGCCGAACGTGCGGTGATATTCGACGACTTCGAAGAGCGGATCGTAGCCGAAGCCATTCGTGCCGGCCGGCTCAAAGCGGATTCGGCCATGGCACACTTCATGGCTTTCCGCCCGGATCGCCCCGGTCGGATCGGCCAGCGTTACGTGACACACGTATCGGGCCGTGCGCTTTTCGAGCGGCGTGTCGCTCAGCGCTTCCAGCAGACGACGGTTATTCGCCTCGTCGGCTGCATCGGGCCCCGCGAAGCGCGCGGAATAAACGCCGGGCTTCCCCCCGAGCGCATCGACTTCCAGCCCGCTGTCGTCGGCTAGCACCCAGCAGCGCAGTTGTTTTGCCTGCTGAGTCGCCTTCAGCGCAGCATTCGCAGCAAACGTCTCGCCGTCTTCGACCACGTCAATCGCATCTCGAACGTCAGCGAGCGTGACAACCTCCACACCATGCGGCGCAAGCAACTCGGCGATTTCGGCGCCCTTCTTACGATTGCGCGTGCCGATTACCAGTGGCCGTTTAGCGTCGAGTTTCAAGGTCGATTTCGGATGGCGGATTTCGCGTGGTGATTGGCCGATAAAAGACAGCCTAATCCGCAATCCACAATCCGCAATCCAAAATCTTGTTTACCCGGCGTATGCACCGGAGATGCTGCGCTTCGGCACTTCAATTGCCTGGGGAGTGGGATCCATCGGGATGATTCGCTCGAGGTGTCGCCGCTTCCCGCTGCCGGTAATAATTTTGACGTGTTTGGGGTAAAGGCCGGGCACAATCTGACCTTGCTGGCTGCCGAGCCGCAAATTGAACTGCTGCTCCTCCTGTTCGACTCGCCGCTGTGTTACCTCATCGTTGCCGATGCCCGTGAGCGGATCGGCCGGGGTGTCGTACGCCGCCCCAAACGTGCGCATAATCTTGTCGGCGGCCGGAATGGCCAAGACACGGCCATCCGGCAGCTGCTGCGCGACCTGTGCAAACGAGCCAATGGTCACAATGCTCTCGGTGCGATCGTGAAATTCATAAGCCTCCCAGCCTGCGGCGCGCAGCTGCTTGGTCAGCAGATGGGCGTTCTCGGCCGCTTCGACCAGCGGGTTGTCGTCATCGGACTTTCTCCGGCCCCAGAACGATTTGGCCGATTGATCTTGTTTCGCGCTGGCTTGCAGAATGGTTTTGCCGCGGAAGGTCGCCACGCGAATCGTGTAGCGGCCGGGGCAGTCGAGCAGGCTGTGCTCGACGCCGTCGTTCATCTTCGCGACAAACGCATCGACCCCTTTGGGCACAAAATATTCGCGCGGCAATAGCGGATTGCGCGTGAAGAACGCCTGTGCCATAGGTCCGCGGTTCCGTGATTTGCCGAGCTTCTCCAGCACTGCGTCTTCAAAGCGTCGCACCTGAGCCATGCTTTGTGCCGTGTCACTCGCCTCGACATTGAGCGCATTGGGCTGCAACGTTTTGATGCGCTCCAGCGCTTTTTGCGCGTCCGGATGATCGATGGACGGAAAATCGCCCACCAGCACGGCCAACTCGTGAACCTCGTCGCCGCGACGAAAACGCCGCCGCACGGGCGCGCCGTATTGGTCGAGTCCTCGACCAGGCGGTTCATCGCCGAGCTTGAAGCTCATCTCATGCAGGTAAGCAGGCAGCCGGTATCGTGAGCGGAGCTCCTGGGTCAGGGCTTGAGCCTGCTCCGCAGCGCCTTCGCCGGAAAAGCTCGCCGCGACGATTAGCCATGGCCCATTTTCCTGAGTGAGCGCAAGATCAGCCGCGGTACCTCGCTCTGCCGAGGCGGCATCGCCGCTTGGCAGGAATTGCCGCCACAATTGGGCATGGCCGACCGTCGCGATGAAATTCATTCCCAACACAACAAGGCAGGCACAAGCTTTGCACCTCGATCGCATCACGCGCACCCTCCATGGCTGTGGTAGCGGAATTCGCAAGAATTCCAACTCTCCGGGTCTTTCTGAAGTCTTGCGACTTCAGCTACAGGCGGCTCACTCAAGTCGCCGAGCCGGCGCACCTATTGGAAAATTGCCGCAAAGGCTAGCATAAACGGGCAGCCATGCCCAGTGAGAAACGCGCCGGCCCCAGCTGATGCAATCAAAGGCGGCAGTCGGTAGAATGGGCAGGATAGTCCCGTCTTGGGCATCTTCCGCTACGACGCAAGATTGCCTCAATTCATGCGAAATACCGTCAGCGATTCCTATTTGACCGTGTGGAGATAACAGTATGTGCGCCTTCCCTATCCTTCGTTCTCGTTACCACCGTTTCTCGCTGATGTTGCTCGCATTGTTGTTCCTTGGTGGGTGGATGGCTGCCTTACCAAACGCATGCGCAGCGGACGAACCACCGGCCGTGGCGACGGAATCCGCAGCAAGTGCAGCAGTCGACGCTGCGGAAAAGCAACAAGGAGATGCAGCGAGCTCGGACGAGAACAAAACCGAGCCGGCAGCAGAGGCCGCGAAGCCTTCAGAAGATGCACCGCCTGCCGACGAAGCAAAAGGTTCCAAGAGCGGAGATTCCACCGAGAGAAAGCAGAACGCCGCGGAAAGCACAGACAAACCGACCGAAAAGCCGACCGAAGCCGCCGAGTCGAAGGCCAAGTCAGAAACGAACTCCAAACCAAAAACCGCCGCGCAGGAAAAACGGGCGGTCCCGAAGCGCGACAAAGTCCGCATCGCGCTGCTGACGCTGAAAGAGGAGCTGGCCGAAACGTCCGGCCAGGTCGGGCCGTTCCAGGAAACACAGCTCGATCTACGCGAAGCGATCAGCCGCCTTGAAAAGGCGGCGAAGGATAAATCGATTAAGGGCATCGTGCTGGACTTGCAGAACCCCGCCATCGGGCGCGGCAAGGTCGACGAGCTCCGCGGTGCGATTACGCGTTTCCGCAAAGCGGGCAAGAAGGCCTATGCAATGATGGAGACCGCCATGCCGACGGATTACCTCGTCGCCTGCGCGTGCGATGAAATCGTCATGCCGGAGACTGGTATCGTCCTGCTGCCGGGTATCCACGCCGAAGCCACATTCTATAAAGGCCTGCTCGCCAAACTTGGGATCGAAGCCGATTTCATTCACATCGGCGACTACAAGGGGGCCGCGGAGCCGCTGATGCGCGAAAAGTTCAGCGAGCCCGTTCGCGAGAACATGACTTCGCTGATCGACAGCCTTTACGACGACCTCGTGACGACGATCGTTAAGGACCGGCCATTGTCGATCTCTCAGGCCAAAGAAATCATCGACACGGGCCTGTTGACCGCCACGCGTGCCAAGCAGCTCGGGCTGATCGACCGCGTGGCCTATGTCGAGTCGCTGCGTGACGAGTTGGCCAAGACCTACGATGCCGAGCCATTGGTGTTCGTCCAGAATTACGGCCAGAAAAAAGTCGACACCGATTTTTCGGGCCCCATGGGACTGATCAAGCTCATGCAGGCGATGATGGGTGGCGGCGCATCATCCGGCGACGGGAAAGGGAAAAAGATCGCCGTCGTGTACGCGATTGGTCCCATCATGAGCGGTAAGAGCGAGAACGGGATTTTTGGTCAGATCATGGGATCGACCACCATCGTCGACGCGTTGCGCAAGGCGAACGACGATAAGCAGGTCGCCGCGATCGTGCTGCGGATCGACAGCCCCGGCGGTTCCGCCATCGCCAGCGATCTCATCTGGAACCAGACACAGGTGATTGAAAAGCCGATCGTAGCCAGCATGAGCGACGTGGCGGCCAGCGGCGGTTACTACATCGCCATGGGCGCGGACAAAATTGTTGCCACGCCGGGCACGATCACGGGCTCGATCGGCGTCGTGGGCGGCAAATTGGCCATTCGCGGCCTGTACGACAAGATCGGCATCACCACTGAGACGATCGAGCGCGGCCGCAATAGCGGCATCTTCGCGTCCAGCGGCAAATGGACCGACTCCCAGCGCGCCGTGGTCAAAGCCATGATGGAGGATATCTACGACCAGTTCACCGCCAAAGCCGCCAAGGGCCGCAACATGCCGCTCGAAAAGCTGCGCGCGCTGGCGGGCGGCCGGGTCTATTCCGGTCGGCAGGCGAAAGAGAACGGACTCGTGGATCAACTCGGCACGCTCGACGACGCGATCGACGAGGCGAAGAAACTGGCCGGCCTGGAAGAAGACGCCGACGTCAAAATCGAAGTCCTGCCGGAACCGATCAACTTCTTCGAAACGCTGTTCGGCGATCTTGATGCGGAGAAAGAAGTCCGCCTTGGTCAGGGTCTCGAAGCAGCGGCCCCCGAATTGATCGAAGTCGCCCGCCGCGCCTACCGCCTCCGCAGGGTCTTCGATCAGCCGGCGGCGCTAGTGATGCCGTTTGAATTGGATATTCGATAACGTTATGATTGGACATGAGGTTTCGGCACGATGATCATGCAGGAAATCACCATACGTGTCACTCCAGACGCAGCGGCGGCTTATCTGAGCGCTTCGGACGAGGAACGTCGAAAGCTCGATGCGCTGCTGAGCTTGCGGCTAACTGAAGCGTCTCAGCGTAATCGGCCACTCCGCGAAGTTATTCAGGAAATCAGCCGAGAGGCGCAAGCCAAAGGGCTGACGCCGGAGATACTTCAGGAGATCCTGGATGGCAGGTGATCCACCCGTCCGGATCGTGCTTGATTCCAACAGTCTTGTCAGCGGATTCTTGTTTCCCCAATCGATTCCGGGGCAGGCGTTGGACTTGGTATTACGGAGATACCTGTTATTAATGTCCATCGAGGTTGCCGCAGAGCTTACCGAAGTGATGCGGCGAGAGAAGTTTGAACGATTTCTAAGTCGCCAGCACCACGAGGAGGTTGTTGCAGATACGATTCGTGATAGCAAGTTCGTGGCGACTTCTACGATCATCAAAGATTGCCGCGACCCCAATGATAACAAGTTTTTGGAATTGGCAGTGGATGGCCTAGCGTCCGCGATTGTTACGGGTGATGCAGATTTGCTGTCGCTGCATCCGTTTCAAGGTATTGCAATTCTCAAGCCGCGCGATTTTTTGGCCCGCTTCGCGACAGAATAAAGTGGGGCTATCTTCGCGCATTATGCGGCCTTAAAATCAAGGATTACGCCGCCGTCTGGACGCGCGTTTTCCATCTTTGCAGCAAGAACAATCTGCCATGCCCGCTACTTGTGTCATCGGTCTGCAATGGGGCGACGAAGCGAAAGGCAAAATCGTCGACCTCCTGACGCGCGAGCATGATTTTGTCGTCCGCTATCAGGGCGGGGCGAACGCCGGGCATACGGTTGTTGTCGGGGACCAGGTCTACAAGCTTTCGCTGCTGCCCAGCGGCATTCTTACGCCGGGGGTGACCTGCGTGATTGCCACGGGAGTCGTCCTGAACCCGGCGCGGGTCATCGAGGAGCTTGACGAGCTGGCACAACGGGGCGCCGGCCACACGGACAATCTGCGAATCAGCGACCGCGCGCACGTGATCTTCCCTTGGCACTTCGCGGAGGACCGGGCGCTCGATAAGAGCACCTCCGATGGCGAGAACATCGGCACCACCGGCCGCGGCATCGGCCCCTGTTATCAGGACAAAGTCGGTCGGTCGCACGCCGTGCGATTGGGTGATTTGTATCGCTCCAGCTTCCGCGCACAGGTCGAACATATCGTCGCAGCTAAGAACCGCGTGCTGGCCGTCCTGTATCCGGCAGGCGAGTTCGAGCCGCTCGACGCCGCGGCCATCTTCCGTGAATACTCTGGTTACGCCGAGCGATTACGGCCCTACGTGTGCGATACGACCGAGCTATTGCTCACGGCTGTCGAGGGCGGCAAGCGAATCCTCTTCGAAGGCGCCCAAGGCGCGCTGCTCGACGTCGACCACGGCACCTATCCGTTCGTCACCAGCAGCAACAGCTCCGGAGTGGGTATTTCGAGCGGCTCCGGCGTACCGGCCAGGCACATCCATCGGATCATCGGGGTGGTGAAGGCGTACTCGACGCGCGTTGGCGGCGGACCGTTTCCGACGGAGCAAAACAACGACGTCGGCCAATATCTGCGCGACCGCGGCAACGAGTATGGCACCGTTACGCGCCGCCCGCGTCGCTGCGGCTGGCTCGATGCGGTGGCCGTTCGCTACACCAGCCGGCTGAGCGGCGTGGATTCGATCGCCGTGATGCTGCTCGATGTGCTGAGCGGCCTCGATAAATTGAAAATCTGCACCGCGTACCGCATCGATGGCAAACACTCGACGTGCTATCCCAGTCACGTCGAGGACCTGCGCCGGGTCGAGCCGGTTTATGAATCGCTGCCGGGCTGGCAGGAGGAAATCGCCGACTGCCGCTCTTTCGACCAGTTGCCCGCAAACGCTCGCGCCTATCTTGGCCGCATCAGCGAGCTCGTCGGCCAGCCGATCGAGATGGTTTCCGTCGGTCCCGAACGCGAGCAAACGATCGCCGTCCGCAGGCGGTGAGTTACGATGGACGGCCCAGTCTCACCCACGTTGGAAATCCCGCTCGAGCGTCGACCGCGGCATATCGCGATCATCATGGACGGCAACGGCCGTTGGGCGAAGCGGCAGAACCTGCCGCGCATCGCCGGCCACGAGCAGGGTGTCGATTCGGTCCGCCGCACCACTGAGGAAGCGGCACGGCTTAAGATCGAGCAGCTCACGCTCTACTGTCTTTCCAGCGAAAACTGGAAGCGCCCGCAGATCGAGATCAACTTCCTCATGCACCTGTTGGAGCAGTACATGATCGAAGAGCGGGCCACGATCATGGACAACAACGTGCGGGTGCGCATGCTGGGCCGGCGCGATGATATTCCGGACCAGGTGCTCCGCGAGCTTGACAAAACGGTCGAGATGAGCGGACAGAATCGCGGGATGTGGCTCAATCTGGCGATCAACTACGGCGGCCGGGCCGAGCTTGTGGACGCCATGCGCCAGATTGGGCGCCGTATTCAATCCGGCGACCTTGCCCCGCAAGATGTCGACGAACGAGCGATCGCCGGCCATCTCTACACGGCCAGTGTGCCCGATCCAGATCTCTTGATCCGCACCGCCGGCGAAATGCGGATCAGCAACTTCCTGCTCTGGCAAATCAGCTACGCCGAGATTTGGGTCACGGAAAAGTGCTGGCCCGAGTTTGACGAGGTCACGCTCCATGAAGCGATCCGCGCGTATGCCGCCCGCCAACGGCGTTTTGGCGGTTTGGGCGAGGAACACTAACCGCGCTCGGCTCTCCTCAGCGGCCCGTTCCGCTGCGCCGCATTTCCGTTAGTTGCCGCTCCACGTTTGTCAGTCGCTCGGAGATCTGCCGCAGATACGTGATGATGATCGCATGCGTATACTGCGCGTCGATGCCGACCGGCGAGTCTGGCAGGCTGATCCGCTCGACGATCTCGCTGTATTCTTCCTTGGGAGTAAATAATGGCTCGTTGCTCATCGTAATCCCTCGTGTTTGTGGTACGTGACGCCACCACTGGCACAACCACTCAGCGTAGCGGTTTATTTACATTCTGAGGAATTATGGCCCGACTGCAACAGAGTTTACGACGAACTGTCGGCAGGTACCGCGGCGAGAACCACGGCGGTATGGCCGGGCACACGCCAGTCCTTGTCGTTGAACGACGGCGTTCCCATGCCCCCGTAGCGCGGTTCCTCGCTGGACCAGAGATACGTCCACATTCGATCTGGCGGCGGGGCGACCAATGGCTGGGCCGACGGGTGCCAGTCGAAATCAGCTCCCAGGTTAATTAGGACAAGACGGTCGTCACCCGCGTCGTCAAACCAACGTAGCAAAAGCGCCTCGGGACCGATGACAGCCCCTTCAAGAGCCTCCTTATCCTGCCGTGAAAACACAGCATCTTCGCGCCGCAATTGAAGCAGATCGCGGTGCAATCTCATCACCGGGCCATTTGGCTCCGCCTCTTGCCAGTTGAGCTTACAGCGATTGAACGTCTCGGGATCGGCCGGATCTGGCAGGTCACTCCCGCTATCGAAGGAAACCAGTCGCAGGAACTGCGACATGAATTCCGCCCGCCCATTTCGCACCAGCGTGGCTAGCTCGGGCTCATGGTCGGCGAAATAGAAGAAGGGGCTCGAAGCCGAAAACTCCTGTCCCATAAACAGCATCGGTGTTTGGGGCGCAAGCAACAGCAGTGAGGTAAGCGCGCGATGGCGACCCGGCGACGTAAGCAAATGGGTTCGCACGCCTCGAACTGAATTGGCGACCTGATCGTGATTCTGCAGGAAATTGACGAAGTGCGGCGCGGCTATGTTCCTGGAGAGGCGACCGCGAGTCTTGCCCTGTCGCGCATTCCATTGTCCTTGATATAGGTAGCCCAGACGAATGGATGACAGAAGCTCTTGCGGGCTGCCTGAGTAGTCGCGGTAGTACGCCTCCTTGTCGCCAGTCGCGGCGACGCGACACGAGTGGTGAAAGTCATCATTCCAAAGGCCGTCGAGACCGAAACCGCCCTCTTCGGGCCGCATTACCTGATAGCAACGATTCCATTCATCTTCACCAAATACCAACACGGATCGCTTCCCCGCGGCGGCTCGCGCGGCGCGCGTCAACTCGGCTACAATGTGCTCTTCCGATTCGTCGATGATGGCATGCGTGGCATCGAGCCGAAGGCCGTCGATATGGTACTCGCGGACCCAGTAAGCGGCATTTTCTGTCACAAACGCCCGAACAGGCTTGGAGTTTTCCCCGTCGAAGTTGATCGCTTGACCCCACTCCGTATCGTGCTGACTGGAGAAATAATAGGGGGAAAAGACTGCCGTGTAGTTGCCGGCGGGGCCGAAATGGTTGTACACGACGTCTAGAATTACTGCTAACCCGAGCCGGTGCGCTTCGTCGACAAAGCTGCGAAAGTCGTCGGGGCTGCCGTATAGCTCCGTCGGCGCGTACCAGTACACGCCGTCGTAGCCCCAGCCAAACTTGCCGGGAAAAGCAGCGACCGGCATCACTTCCACCGATGTGACGCCAAGCTCGCGCAAATGAGGCAACCGTTCTCTGGCCGCCGTCCACGTTCCCTCAGGCGTAAACGTCCCGATGTGCAGCTCGTAGAGCAGTTGCCCCCGTAGCCGCGGCCCCGGCCAATCGTCGTCGGTCCAACGAAAGCGGCGGTGATCGATCACTTGAGAAGGGCCATGCACTCCTTGCGGCTGAAAGTGGGAGGCCGGGTCTGGATACAGCTTCGGGTCGTCATCCACCTGATAGAAGTAGAGGTCCCCCTGCCTCACACCCGCTACGCGCCCGGAAAAGAATCCGTCCGGATCCTGTTGCAAGCGAACTCTTCGCTGCTCGCGACCATCCGGACTAACGAGAATCACGTGGATTGCGGCGCGCTCTGGCGCCCCAACTCGAAAGAATGCGCCGTCCGCCAGAAGTGTCGCGCCCACCAATGTACGACTCTTATTTATTAACGTGGCTCCCAATTTGGCACATCCTTTGCTTCCGCTTAACAGCTTTCAATTGGCGACGAGATACCGCACTTTTCATGCCGGTAATTCTGGATCTGCTTTTCCATCCGATTGAGTCGTTACGCCGCATCGAATCACGCTTCAGCCGAGTTATTGAATGCCTGAACTAACAGCTACTAAAGCAGCTGCTGCTGATGCCAGCAAGAGGCTGAATCGGATTCCGCAATCCACATACCGACTGCAGCTCGGCGCCGAGCTCAACCTCGATCAGGTTTATCGACTGTTGCCCTATCTTCAGCAATTGGGCATCAGTGATCTGTATCTTTCACCGTTGTTTCGATCGCGGGCCGAAAGCAGCCACGGTTACGACGTGGTCGATCACGGGACAATCGATCCATCCATCGGCGATCTCGCGTCGTTCGAGCGATTAGCGGAGGCGGCCCGTGCGGCTGGAATGGGAATCCTACTCGACGTTGTGCCCAACCACATGGGCATCAATGATCCGGGAAACGTATGGTGGCTCGATGTGCTGGAAAATGGCGAAGGCTCGTACTTCGCCGATTTTTTTGACATCGATTGGCAGCCGGCCGCCAGCGCCTTGCAGGATACAGTCTTGCTGCCGTTTCTGGCTGAGCCATTCGGAACTGTATTGGAAAAAGGCGACTTGCGAGTCGTGTATGCCGAGCAGCGGCTGCAGCTAAGCTATGGCCCGCGCCGATTTCCATTAGCAGCTCCAACGTGGGTCGAGATTCTGGAGCTTGCCGCCGCCGAGCAAGCCGCGATTTCCGGGGGGGATCCAGCCTTTTTTTCAGACGCGGCGGAGTTGGAGAGCATCATCACGCAATTGCGGCATTTGCCGCCGGGTTCGCGTCGCGACGCCGAGTCCATGGAGGAGCGCTATCGAGAACAGTCAATCGCCCGCCGACGGCTGCATCAATTGATCACGTCTTCACCGGCCGTGCGCACCGCGCTCAACTCCGCGCTGGATCAAATCAACGGCGAGAAAGAAAATCCCAGGAGCTTCGACCAGCTCGAAAGGTTGCTCGAACGCCAATGGTATCGACTGGCATACTGGCGCGTGGCCGCCGATGAGATCAACTACCGCCGCTTCTTCGACATCAATGATCTGGCCGCGATTCGCGTTGAGAACCCGCGAGTCTTCGATGCGGTCCATCGACTGGTGGCTCACCTCGTGGGAGCTGGTTGGGTGACCGGATTGCGAATCGACCACCCCGACGGCCTCCGCGACCCCAATAGCTATTTCAAGAATCTCCAATCGCTCTACCGTGTGCAACAACCAATCGGCGACTCCGATGCTGATGAAATCTACGTGGTGGCCGAGAAGATTCTTTCCGGTGACGAGCCACTTTGCAGCGATTGGGCGATTTGCGGCACGACCGGTTACGACCTCATGAACATGATCAGCCGTGTCCAGGTGCACGGCGAAGGTCTGGCCGCTTTGGCGAGCTTCTACCAGGCCGTTACGGGAAACACGCCAAGGCCGACGGATGTAGTCTACGAGAGCAAGCGGGCCGTTCTTTCCAGCAGCCTTGCCAGCGAACTGCAAATGCTGACGGCCGACCTCTACCGGATTGCACAAAGCCACCGGGCGTCGCGCGATTTCACGCGGCCGGCGCTGCAGCGCGCGCTGCTCGAGGTCATCGCCTGCATGACCGTCTATCGCTCTTACGTCCGCAGCGACAGTTGGGACGTCAGCGAAGCCGATTATCGCACGGTTAGCACGGCCGTCCGGATGGCGAAGCGGCGCAATCGCACGCTGCCGGTATCCGTGTTCGATTACGTCGCCTCGGTTTTGCTGCTCGAAAGTCCGCCGACGTTGACGCCCGAGCAGGCGGCTGAGCGGCGCGAATTCGTGCTCACCTTTCAGCAAGTCAGCGGGCCGGTCGCCGCGAAGGGCGTCGAGGACACCGCCTTTTACCGCTACTATCCGCTTGCCTCGTTGAATGAGGTCGGTGGCGAGCTGGATGCCAGGCCGCTTGCCGTGGAGGAGTTTCATCGCTTGATGCGGCACCGAATCGCCTCATGGCCGCATTCCCTCTCCGGCACGGCGACGCACGATTCCAAGCGGGGCGAGGACCTGCGGGCCCGGTTGCACGTGTTGTCGGAGGCGTCCGCCGAATGGACCGACGCTTTCCAGCGCTGGCGCCAGATGAACCGCTCTTTGCTCCGCGAGCTGGATGGCGATGCCGTTCCCGACGCGAACGAGGAGTACTTGCTCTATCAAACATTAGTTGGCACCTGGCCGCACAAGACGATGACTGGCGCCGAGCGCGAGCAATATCGGGATCGCATTCTGCAATACATGGAAAAGGCATTAAGAGAAGCCAAGATCCATACCTCCTGGATGAATCCATCAGAGAGTTACGAGACCGCCGTCCGCGAGTTCATTGGTGATTTGCTAGGCGAAAAAGGCAAAGAGTTTGTTACCCACTTGAACGGTTTCGTACGACAGATTTCCGACAGCGGCTTTGTCAACTCGCTGGCCCAGATGCTCCTGAAAATGACGCTGCCGGGTGTTCCCGACTTTTATCAAGGCACCGAGTTGTGGGATTTTAACCTGGTCGATCCCGACAACCGCCGACCGATTGATTTCGAGCAGCGGCGACGAGCTCTTACACAAGTACTGAGCGACGCCGACACCGAGCCGCAGGCCGTCGCGAATCGCTTGAGCCAGCGGTGGCCGGATGCGCTCGTCAAGCTCTGGGTGGCGTCGCGCGGCTTGGCGCTGCGCCGTGAGTGGCCCGACGTGTTCTCCTGCGGTGAGTACATACCCTTGACCGCCTCTGGCGCGGCTGCGGAGCATGTCATCGCCTTCGCTCGAAGGCTGGCGGAGAAGTGGGTGGTTGTAGCCGTTCCGCGCCATTTCTATCGGCTAAATAAAGAGCGACCAGCCGACGTAGGGCAGGGCGCACCTCAGGTCGATTGGGCCGAAACAAGGCTAATCTTGCCCGCAGACAGCGAAGCCGCGTGGCGATGCGAGTTGTCGGGCCGAAACCTGAAAACGATCGGCACCGACTCAGAGCCGGCATTGGACGTTGGTGAGCTGTTTTCCGTATTTCCGGCGGCACTATTGTCTTCGGACTCGCAATAAGGAACATCGCCGATGCGCATTTGGCCTGGTCGACCGTATCCGCTCGGCGCCACGTGGGACGGCCGCGGCGTCAATTTCGCTTTGTACAGCGAGAATGCCACGAAAGTGGAGCTGTGCCTGTTCGACGCCGCCGAGGACAAGCAAGAGTCGCAACGAGTCGCGATGCCCGAGCACACCGACATGGTGTGGCACATCTACCTGCCCGACGCCCGCCCCGGCCAGCTCTACGGCTATCGCGTCTACGGTCCTTACGATCCAGAAAACGGCCACCGCTTTAACGATAACAAGCTGCTGCTGGATCCGTATGCCCGCGCTGTGGCGCGGCTGCCGAATTGGACCGATGCGCTTCACACGTATGTGATCGGCGACAAGCAGCAAGACTTGTCCTACAGCAAGCTCGATAGCGCGGCCGACGCGCCGCTGGGTTGCGTGATCGACGAGGCATTCACCTGGGGCGACGACCGGTCGCCGAAGACGCCTTCGCACCAAACGTTGATCTATGAGATGCACGTCAAGGGATTCACCAAGCTCAATGAGGAGATTCCCGAAGAGTTGCGCGGCACATACGCCGGCCTCTCGTCGGAGCCGGCCATTCGCTATTTGCGAGACCTGGGCATCACGGCAGTTGAGTTGCTGCCCGTTCACATGCACGCCGACGACCGATTTTTGCTCGAACGCGGCCTGGTGAATTATTGGGGCTACAACACGCTGTCGTTCTTCGCTCCCGAGCCGCGATACGCCTCGGTTGGCAATCCGTCTGAGGTGATCCAGGAATTCAAGACGATGGTCCGCAGTCTGCACGACGCCAGAATCGAAGTGATTTTGGACGTCGTCTACAACCACACGGCGGAAGGTAATCACCTTGGCCCGACGGTTTCATTTCGCGGCATCGACAACGCCAGTTACTATCGCCTCTCGCCGGAAGACCCGCGGTATTACATGGATTACACCGGCTGCGGCAACACGCTCAACATGCGTAACCCGCGCGTGCTGCAGTTCATCATGGACAGCCTCCGCTACTGGGTGATCAACATGCACGTCGATGGCTTTCGCTTCGATCTGGCCAGCACACTGGCGCGAGAGCTGCACGAAGTCGACAAGCTGGGCGCTTTCTTCGACATCATCCATCAGGACCCCATCTTGAGCCAGGTGAAGCTCATCGCCGAGCCATGGGATCTGGGCGAAGGCGGCTACCAGGTCGGCAACTTTCCCGTGCTCTGGTCGGAATGGAACGGCAAGTATCGAGATACGTTACGGCGGTTCTGGAAGGGCGACGGCGGCGTGGCCTCGGAGTTTGCCACGCGGATCAGCGGGTCGAGCGATCTTTACCAGTGGAATGGCCGCCGGCCCCACGCCAGCGTCAACTTCGTCACTTGCCACGACGGGTTCACGCTTAACGATCTGGTTTCCTACGACCATAAGCACAATGAGGCAAACGGCGAAGGCAATCGCGACGGCGCGGACGACAACATCAGTTGGAACTGCGGCGCGGAGGGTCCGACCGACGAGCCCAAAGTTCTCGATCTGCGGGAGAAAAAGAAAAAATCATTTCTCGCCACGCTGCTTTTTTCCCAAGGCATTCCCATGCTGCTGGCAGGTGATGAAATCGGCCACACCCAAGGCGGCAATAACAACGCTTACTGCCAGGACAATGAAATTACCTGGCTCAACTGGAGTCTGGATGAGCGCGAACGGACTCTGTTGGCTTTTACCCGCCGGCTGATTGCGATTCACCGCGAGGAGCCGAACCTCCATCGCCGCCGCTTCTTTCATGGCAAATCGCTGCATGGCCAACAGTCGCAGGAAATTGCCTGGCTCGATCCGACCGGCAAGGAAATGTCGGCCGAGGCCTGGAACTCGCCGCACGTGCGCTGTCTGGGGGTTCATTTGCTGGGCGGGCCGATCGACGTCGACGAGTATGGCACGCCGATCATTGGCGCGCATCTTCTCATCCTGTTCAACGCCGATCATGAACAAGAGATTTCCTTCGCCCTGCCGAAACTGGCCGACACAACCCCCTGGGAGCGATTATTCGACACCGCCCTGGTGAATGCCGATGTCTCCGACGCAGCGCAAAAAGGCGAGGATGTTTCGATGGCGGGCGCGTACAAATTAGCGCCCTGCTCGATGGCCGTGTTCCGGGCCCCGGCCCCGGAACCACCGGAAAATGCACCCGCGGTGTAAGATCCGCGGCCGTTCGGCCCCGGTCACGGCTCGGAAATGCCGAGTTGCCGGCAGATGCCCCGAGCGGTGTAGTCGTTGATCTCGCGATGTCGCGGTACGGATGCTTGCTGCTCGTTAGCAGGATTTATTCACACTGAATGACTGCGCCCCTCGCGCAATTGTTCACAACCTTGCAGGCGCAAATGCTTCACAAGATCCTTTCGCTTCACGAAGCGATCTCTCCCGCCGGTGTCTGCTCGACCTCGCTGCTGGCGCTCAAGTGAAGGTAAATGGGCTCCTCGAAATCCATCTCTGGATCGGTCGCATTAGGATTCGGTGTCGGCAGGGACTGGCCGAGCTCTAAGCGCGTTTCGGCCACATCGAGCAGCGCCGCGGCTAGCAACCGGCGCGCTTCAGTCAGATCGGCCGCGCAGGTAATGACGGCCGGAAAGTCCACGACCTGGGCATGAACCCCTCCCTCGACGAATTTGTAACCTGCCTTATATTTCAACATCGGACACTCCAATGACCGCCGTACACGCCCCCACACCTTCAAGTATACCGCAGCGGCGTGCAAAACGACAAACAACCCGTGTTGCTGGCGGATCGACTTAAGCGTCTTATTAGGCGGCGCCGGCAACGCAAGAAATCCTGCCGCCTTCTTTACCGCAACGCGGTTACATCCCTCAGCCCAGGGTTGGCCCTGAGCTTGCCGAAGGGCCTACCCTGGGTAACCCAACCGATGAATTGCCTTACGCTGAAAGCGTTACACAATCGATAACCACGACCTCGGTGTAACGCCTTCGGCGTAAATGAACCTCATGGCAACGTGACCCAGGGTAGTTCGCTCGCGCGAACAACCCTGGGCTATGGTATTCAACGCCTTCGGCGTACAGAATCGCCCGCCTGACGAAAAAGGTCAGTTTGCCCGCCCTCGAATTGAAATCGGACGGCACGCAGTATAGCCGTTGCGAACGAGAACCGCCAAACCGCCCGCTAGACCGGCGGGTCAACTGCAGCGCCCTGTTCGGCCTTTCGCCTATGTGCTTATGTATTGCGTGGAGACGCTTCTGCCAGCGGCGTTCTGATCGTCGGGTCTGGCAGCAAACGAAACAACTCGTCGCCCCTGGCCAGAAGTGCGTTAATGTCATCACATTCGTACACTTCGTTCAGAATCAAACGGCATTCTGCGCCTGCAATGCATTCCATTACTGTGCACTCCCAAACCCTTCGACACGGCCATGACTTAACAACACAAGCTGTCGGCGCCGCAGTGCGGTGTTGAGACAAACGTACAGCAAGATCGTCCGCAAAGCCGAGCTTGATACGTCTGGGATCAAGTTCTGGAACGAGTTGAATGACGTAAAACACTCCAGTTTCTTTGGAAACTACTCTACACTCAGTGAGAAATCCTTCCTCGCGGCGTTTGGCTCGAATAAAGTCGGCCTCTTCTGTCGTAACCGCGAGCCTCAACTGATTCCGTGAATCCGCCGTTCTACGTTTGTGGGGTTTCAGGCCGTTGCGCAAGACGTAGATGCGAAGCCAAGAAAAGGTCAAGCCGAGTTCGTCTGCAAGATCCTTTAGTGAGACATATTCTTGTGTCATCGTGCTATTAAAAGGCCTAACGATAAAGCTCGGTTGCCCGCCCTAAGCAGGACAGGATTGCACGAAGTATACCCGCTGGGGATGAGAAACGCCAAATCGCCCGCCGGACTGGCGGGTCAACTGCAGCGCCTTGTTAGGCGCGGCACGGCTCATGCAAACAGTCGACAGCGGCGTCTTTGCTCATCGGCCGGCAGACTCGAACAACTCAATAGGATTGCCGTCAGGATCTTCCACCTGAATCTGCTTACCGCCTGGACCGACTTCCATCTCATTCCGAAAGGGCACTCCTTCGTTCTTGAGTCGACTGATGCATGCGGGCAAGTCCTTCACTTCAAGGACCACCCGGTTCCATCCGCCGGGCTCTTGCTGATGACCGTCGGGCATCGACCGAGAGCCGGACGCCCCCGGACCACTGAGGATTAGTTTGAGATCGCCGATTGAGACCTGCCCGAAAGCGGGTAGGTTTTCCCGGTCCGAATTGAAGCCCAGTATTTGGGTATAGAAGTCAATCGAGCGTTGAACATTCTTGACCTGGTATCTAACGCCCCAAAACCTTCGCACGAATGGCTGTTCCTTTGCTGAAGCTATCGTGGTTTCCTCGCTCTGCATAGAAACGGCTCTCCTTTCTCGCATCTGTCTCTGTGTCGCCTAACGAAAAAGCTCAGTTGCCCGCCCGAACTACCAAGCGGGATTATGCGAAGTATAAACGCTCCGCAACCAAAACGCCAAATTGCCCGCTTAGCTGGCGGGTCAACTGCAGCGCCTTGTTAGCTTCCCTAGCTCGGTAACGAGCGGATGTTGTTGAGGAGCTCCCCCATTGGGAGTTTGAGTTCCTCAGGAGGCGGTTGATGCGTGTTTCCGAAATGGTAGCCGCAAAAGCCAAGCCAGCACCTCGACGCACGCTATGACTCCGCAGCCAATCAGGAACACGACCGCGATACTTACGACATGGGATGGCAACCGTGCTGACTCAAGGTAGGCCAGGAGTTCCTCGTGGGAATAATCCTGAATTGTCTGCCAGTCGCGATCGTCGATTTCTTGGATGAGGTAGCCGACTGGAATTGCGAGGATGGCAATGGCAGCCACACGAGAAAGAATCAAGGCAAGCATTTACATCACCGCCTAACGATAAAGCTCAGTTGCCCGCCGGAACAGGTGGCGGGATTCAACGCAGTATAAACGTTGCCACACCAAAGCGCCAAACCCCCGGAAGGCTGGCGGGTCAACTGCAGCGACTTGTTAGGCACGAGGCTTCACACGAATCCAGCCATCGTGGTTAATCATTAGCGAGTGGTATTCGATGCGCCCATCCTTTCGACGGAACTGGCATCGAATCCACGGCACTTTCCATTTGCCCCAATCTCCAAAGTACGCCACGCGGACAGACCGACGGCGCTCTATCAATCGGCGGTAGACGCGTAACGTGTCTCGATGCACAAAGTAGCCGGGGCGAGAAAACTCTGTGGGCATGCTGACGAACCGAATTCGGTCGCCGACACGCAGCTTCCGCCAGTCGTCACTCATAGTGCCTAACGACCAAGCTCAGTTGCCCGCCCTCAAGCGAGCGGGTTGCACGCAGTATAAACGTCGCGGAAGGAAAACGCCAAACCGCCCGGACGGCCGGCGGGTCAACTGCAGCGCCTTGTTAGGAGTTGTTGATCCATTTTCTCATGTGTGG
>JBBDWY010000087.1:0-11995 GCA_040902605.1 Pirellulales bacterium
AGCGCAATGCACCCTCTAATTCCTACCGAGAGAAGAATTTTTCAGGGACGACTAGGTACTCTTGTAGCGTTGCGGCGACGTCCGGCGACAACGGCAACGTGTCGGTCCGGCGCCTTTTTGATTTGGCGGCGCGCACGGTCACCAATGAAATCTGGGCTGAGAAATCGAACGAACTTGGCATGAGGCTTCGCAATTCACCACGCCGGAGACCGGTACGCACAGCAAGCAAATAAAGAATTGCTCGATCCGATCCCCTCAGGCGACGTACCACCCGCCTGCTACCATAAATCGCCAGATAGAGGCGCTCAAATTCTGCGTCGGTCAGGGCGCGGCGCTCTAATCGAGGGTCTTCATCCTCGTTCAATCGCACGAGACCGCGCGTTGGATCGTCATGCATCCGCCTGCGGGCGATAAGCCATCGGCAAAATGACCGTGCAGCTATGAGATCGGCGTTGACTGTGCGGTGCGAAACACCGGCCCGGCGCCGATTTGTGAGATGCCGCTCAAGTTGATCTTCGGCATTTTGCAGTTCGAGCAGCGTTTTGAGACCACAGGCCGAGGCCACGAGTCTAACCAGCCGAATCGTTTCAGATATGTACCTAGCGCTTCGCGCTTTAGCGTCCAGGTGGACCCTATAGTCGGCGAGATGATCCTCGATCGGCCGGGCAAGATGTTCAGCCGCAGGATCTAATAAACCCGCTCGCTGCAAATGAGACTTTCGAACCATATCCGTCAGCATTGCCATTGCCGCAGTCTTGTGCTCGCAGAGTGGAACGCAACGCAGATTGCCGCCAGCGTCGCGGTACTTTCCGTACCACTTGCGCACCCTGCGCGTAACGCGACCGCCAGTTGTGGGGTCGGGCTTCGTGTACGACGGGCGAAATAGAGATGCCATGGCAACTGTAGGACGAGATTTGATCGCGATAATGACACGGAAAAATCTTACGGGCTTAATCGGCAATTTGTTGGGCCTATGAGGACCGCTAATGGCCGCCGGCCCAGAATCCCGAGGCGTTGGGGACGCAGCACGACAGTACGCAAATCGGCCGGCTGATCTCCTGGCGGAGGGCGTCGATTACCCGCAAGTGGACCCTACCGTCTGAGAAGCGAGAGAGGAGTGTTCCTTGGCGGCTTGGGCGAGCGAAAGCCCTAGACGTGGAGAGTGGCTGGCAACTAGTGGCGATCGCTGTCGACGCAAACCTTTATTAGATAGCAAATAAGGACTTGTTTTGCGGTTGATTGTTTTCGGCCTACTCGTTTGAACGACTAGGCCGAAAACAATTCAATCCAGAACAATTTGCAGAATGCCTCCCACCAGTAGATTTCGAAACGGGCTCGCCCCCGATTGGCCGGTAGTCGGCACACTGTTAACCGCTGGGTCGTAGGTTCGAGTCCTACCGGGGGAGCTCTCAAAGCCCCGCGTTTTCGCGGGGTTTGCTGTTCCCGGTGGCCGATCGTCTAACAATCGTCTAACATCCGAGGACCAGATAGTGGGTTCGTGTTGGAGCGGCAACTCCACGTGAATTCCAGGCAACTTCCACCCTCTCTCAAGGAGGTAAACCATGGCTAGCCTGCAGAGGCGGCCTAGCGGTCTGTACCTGCTCTCCTTCCGTTACGACGGCCGACAGTACCAACGGTCGCTAGAGACCTCCGACGCAGCCGAGGCGTCGCAAATCAAGTCCAAGGTCGAGCAGCGATTCAAACTAATCAACGACGGGACATTGCGGCTGCCCAGCGGCGCAGCCCCCGATGATCTCTGGGCCGTGCTGCTCAACGGCCGCCTTCCTGCCGAGCCGGCCAAGCTGATTAGTCCTGTATCGCTCAGCCAGGCAGCCGAGCAATACTTGAGGAGCTATCCCACCGGGTCGAAGGAGTTAGATACCCTCAAGACGGAGCGCGTGCATCTCAACAACTATGCTCGCATCTTGGGCAAGGCAACCGCACTGCACACGATTCGCGGTGTCGACATTCAGCACTATATCGATCGGCGCCTCGCGGAGAAGGGGAATCGCGGCGGAACGATTAAAAGCGACACGGTTCGCAAGGAATTGCAGACGTTTCGGCTACTTTGGAAATATGCCCGCCGAAACGGAAATGTATTTGCGGATTGCCCGGTCGAGGACGTCACGCGGCCCAAACGCCGACAGAAGCCACCGTTTCAAACCTGGGAGCAGATTACGTCGGTCATCGAGCGAAGCGTGCTCGGGAACGAGCAGATTGAAGAGTTATGGGATGGGCTGTACTTGAGAGAGACGGAGGTCGCAGATTTTCTTGAGCATGTTCGGCGATTGAGCCCGTCGCTTCCTCGCTTCGCGTACGCGTACGCGGCTATCAGCTTTTGTGCCTATACGGGGGCTCGACGTTCCGAGATGTTCCGCACCCGGATTGAGGATGTTGCCGATGGCCTGATAACTATTCGCGAGAAAAAGCGAGATCGCGATAAAACGTGGTCCTATCGTTTGGTCCCGCTCAGTGCGGAACTCGCTCCGATCATCGACGCGTGGCTCAAGATCCATCCCGGCGGTCCTTACATGTTCACCAAGAGCAACGGGCAACCGCTCGACGATCGCACCTCCCGCGAGGCGTTCGAGGCAGTAACGAAAAATAGCAAGTGGCGCGTGCTGCGCGGCTATCACGTCCTGCGACACAGCTTTGCCAGCAATCTGGCCCGCTCCGGGCGCGTTACGCAGGCCGAGATCGATGAACTGATGGGCCACCAAACAGAAGAAATGCGGCTAAGATATCGCCACCTCTTTCCCGAGGATAAGCGGCGCGCCGTCGACTGTCTTAGTTACAGAATCGCTCACGGCGACTAATCGCGCTGGCGGCGCTCGGGCGGCAGGCCGATGCTGAGGATGCGCATCACAGCGTGGCGCGGAATTCGCCAATATCCGTCGCTCGATTTCTCCGCTTCTGGAATTCGCCCATTCGAGCAGGCCAATCTCACCGTGAATGTCTTGGCCGGCTTGGTGCCAAACCGCTGGCTCAGACTAGCGACTTCGGCACATGAATAGTGTGATTTTACAAGCGACTCGCTGAGATTTGGATTGCTCAACTTAAGTTCAATCTTGGCGAGCCGAGAATCGAGGCTCTTCAATATCTCTATAACCTGGCCCATAATGGAAATAACCTCCTTCGGGAGGAAGTTGCTCCCCGGCCCCCGAGAGTTGCCGCTCGATGACGGGGCCGGGGACTCTTACTTTTCAAAGTCAAACTCCCACTGAGTTTTCTGCCGGTACCTACGAATCCGTCGTTTCTTCTCACGGCGCTCTTCCACGTACTTAGCGGGCGCGTACTTGAGTTTGTTCGACAACTTCGGTTCGATATTCGAAAACGCCTCGACGAAGGCATGGCGAATCGGGACGACGAGTAGGGGCCCGCCACGGGCCTCGGTATCGCCAAGTGCCGAACTTACCAAGAAATCGGGAACGACTTTCAATGCGTTGCTGGTCACCACCATCACCGGGGCGTATCCGAGACGCACGAGTCGCAAAACTTCGTCGATGAATTGCGACTTTGAAATCGATTTCCAAACTTTGTCGTCGATTCGCCCGGGACGTTCTACGCCGATGTCCCTTAGGAACAAGTAAACTGTGTCCGAGGCCCATTCGGCAAATCGATCAATTGCCTCGTGGCGTTGCATTCTCTCGAAAGCAGCCTTGAAGTCGTAGCGCTTTGGATGCCACCTCTTCGCCTCGGCTTGCCAGTCGCCAAGTGTCCTGCCCACTTCATCTAGCGATTCGCCTGCGGCTAGCCGCTTCTTGATCGCTGCGATGTGGCGGATCGTCCATGCGGGCCACATCCAAGTCATGCCCCGGCCGTTGGGATGCCGTTGGAGCGTTGGTGGGGGCACGAGGTTGCGCTCACGCCAGCGTTGCAGCGTCCGCACGCTCTTGAAGCCGCATGCATCCAGGACTTGTCGTGTCGTCAGTGTGGCTACAGTGAAGGTCATGGTTTTGCCTCTATTATTCCATAGTCGTGGTTGGTCCGCAAGTGTGCCATAATTTACGAGGTTTTTATGCTCTTGGAATTTATTTTGGAGCTGCTCACCCTCAGTTGGATGAGCTTGTTTGTATTGCTGCCCGCAGCAGCGTTTAATCGGCACGCCGACACGCCCCGCCCGAGTCTTAGCCGCGAGGAGATTCTGCTGCGGACGCTTCAGGAAGTAGACCAGGTCTTCGAGTGGTACCAGGCCCAAATAGATCCCCACAATGCACAGTGCGTTGGCTCCTGCTATGCGCGGTACTCAACAAAGCGCCAGGATTCCATCGGTGCCCAAGTTAGGAAAATCTTGGAACATGCGATCAAACTCCAGATCTACGTCCCAAGGGAGTTCATCTTCTTCGACATCGCCACGTCCGGAAGAAAGGGGCGCAGGGAAGTGCTATCCCAGTTAGAAGCCACTTTGCGATCCAAGAAGTGTCGCGCGTTGATTTTATTCGGCACGAATAGGTTGTTTCGCAAGTCATGGCGGACATTGCAATTCGCTGATCGCGTCCATCAAAGCTGGGGAATTCGGATTGTATTTATCGCGCAAGGCATCGACACGAATGATAAAAAATGGGAATTGTCATTACACGCGCAAGCGATGATAGATGAGTTCGTCGTTACGATGTACGCCGACAATATCCGCGCCGCGCAGGAAGGACTTTTTGAACGACGCCTCGTCTTTGGAAGCATTTCCTATGGTTATGGTGGTGAAGTCATCGAAGGTGAGTTCTCCCGTACTGGCAAACCGCGACGACGCTTGAAAATAGATCCGCCGACAGCACGAGTAGTCCGGTTGATTTTCGATTTATTCGTCAAGAAGCGGCAGGCTCTCAACGAGATTGCCCGCATATTGAATGACGATCCTTCAGTTCCGCTGCCGCGGCGGTGCAGAAGCGGAAGGTGGACGGATGACACAGTGCGGCGAGTACTTACTAATGCGCGTTACAGAGGCTTTTGGCAGTATGGGGTCACCGAGTCTGTATATATCTCCGATGGAGATTACGTTGGTAAGGTCACTCGGGCTGAGCCGCTCAAGGAAGCCCAGATCGAAGAGCTTCGGATTGTCGACGACGAACTGTGGTTCGCCGCTGCCAAATTAATAGCCCAGAACGGCCACGGCCACGGTGGACGGAAGTCTAACGACGGCGATACAGAATCGCGTCCGAGAATTCTTAACGGTTTACTCTACTGTGAAAACCACGATCGGCCGCTGGTTGTCAGTGGCGCTTACGGGCGACACATGGTGTGCCCGGTGTGTCAATGTATGCCGGCTCGCAAGCGGCCATTAATTAGCTGGCTTAATCGTGCTGTCGCACTTCGGCTGTTGTGCAAGGAGCTGGCCCGGCGCATCCTCGCCGATGAAGAACTTGTCGAACAAGTTATCGGGGCTTGTCGCCATGCCGCCGAAGAGTACCATCGGCCCAACCCCTCTAGTGAGATCCGCCTGAAGCTCAATCTTGAGAAGGTAAAGCGCGCGATTGACTTTACCATGAGGAGCCCAGGCGAGAGCGAAGAAGATCAGGCGCATAGCATGCGGGTACTTCGCGAGCTTCGCACGGAAAAAGCGAAACTAGAAGCAGAGTTGCGGGCACTCCATGCAGCTCGTGAGGCTAAGCCTAAGATCCCAAACGCACAGGAAATCCGCAAGTTGCTAGAAGAACTGGCAAAGTTACTGACCGATGCCAGTCGGAGCAGCGATCCGGCGGATCGCGCCGCTGTGCGTATCCTGATCGAGGAACTCATCGATGGGCCAATACTGATGTCGCAGCAAGGCGAACGAACACGGCAGCATGGATGGCTGCGAGGTACATTCCGATTGAGACTGCTCAACACGCTGGCTCGCAGAGTTTCGAATGGTCTCGTCAAATGTGACGGAGGTGTGGTCGAAGTCATCATCGATTTTAAGCGCCCGCTTAAAACCGACGTGAAGGCGGATATAGCCTGGGCGATGCATCTCAACAAGAAGCGGAATGCCGAGATTGCAGCCGTGCTGGGTTGCTGTAAACCGTATGTGACAAAGCTGCTGAAAATAGGCGCTGCAAGGCATGGTGTGCAGTGGGTCGATGGCCGCAGTAACCGATTGAATTTTCCAGCCGAAAACCGGAAACCAGCTTTGTTCAAGCGGATTGTAGACGAAGTCATGGGCCTATTCGAGAACGATGTGCTCCTTGGGGAAATTGCAAAACGTCTCGATGTCCATGTCGCGACCATCAGCAAAATTATTCGCTGGTGGCACGAAGAGCGCGGTTTACCGGTTCCAAACGGGCGTACACGAGCCGGCCGCCTGCGGCTTAAAGCAAATCGTGCGGCGGCTTCTGCATAGCAGATGACGCTTATAGCTGTAGCACATTAAGGGCCGGCATTCGCCGGCCTTTTCTTTTTGATTTGATCGTTGCGAAAGTTCTATTCATGCGCGCTATGCAGATGCGCGCTTCCACCAACAGATGAAAGGTATAAATATGTTGAAACGTGCTGCGTGCACGCCGAGGGGCACGCGTCGTGACACGGATATGCGTCCATTGTCACCTGCAGAACGAGCCGCCGGACGAGCCCGCGTAGCTGAGCTGATTGGGCGGCTGATATTTAAGCGCTGGTGGAAGGAACAACTAGAATCGGATGACAGCCCCGACGATCACAGGTCGTCGGACGACGATTAGGAGTTCTAATCTTTCCCTTTAGGAAGGTGTCGAACACAGAGTTTCATGGCCTATCCAGGAGTCTCCGTGCCGCGGAGTCTGGCCGGCTTGGTACCGGCCGCCCGAATTTTGTCGCCATCCACGAGGAGCTAATATGAATCAGTACGATTTGAACGCAGTAGTGGCCGGAGGAGCGGGTGACGCGCTATCTGATAGCGATCACGTCCGTTTTGTTCCGCCTGATGCGCTCGATAGCCACGACGATTCTACGCCACGCGCGCCACTCGTGTTGGACTGGGACAGTATGTCCGCTGCCGAATGGCCCATGATTTAGAATGCGCATCACAAGAAAACTGCGGGCGGTTCGCCGCCTGCGCGCTCCAGTGGTTGGTGTGGCGCAGGCGGCCCCTCAAAGTCCGTGGCAGACGCAGCTTATTTAAGTCTTCAATCGGTCAAGCAAGAATGCAAGCGACCTTCGGCGGAATCGAAATTCTCCAAGCGGCAATAGCTTTCAATAGCCTTTGACCCGACTAAGAGTCAGGTGCCCCGAATGGAGTTGTGGCTTAAAGACACTCTCAAAAGCGGGCTCGGACGACTTGCAGCGCTTGACTGCGTGTCCATTCAGGTCAGCTATGCACGGCAGCATGATCGTAGCTAGCGCATGTCGTCCCACGCCTTCTTGGAACGTTGGAGAAGCGTTCGCGTATCTCCGCTAAGTCCAAAGCACTGAAGCCCAATCGGCCCTGAGTACCTTGACTTGCTGAGATGCTCTAAGAAGCCGACGACGTTGAATTCGCCTTCGTCTAGCGGCTTGATCAACCTACTCCAGTCTTGTTCCCGATTGCCGTCCGTCACGCGATCGGCACCATGGATGGATACCAAAAACAGGTGATCAATTGATTCCTCGACAATTCTTGACAACTCATCCGCATTGCCGGCTCGCAATTCGTGGCAGAGATTAAGGGACATGCCCACGTTTTTTCGGTCCACCAATTTCACGATCTTCAACGCGTGACGGGCGGTTGCCACGTAGCACCCGAAGTGTGGATAGATAGCCAGCCGGACGCGGTGTTTGTTGACTTCGTCGGCGAGCTCACGTAATACGGACGCGGCTTGCTCATCGTTCGTAACTCCATTGATGACGATCCACAATGTAACGTCGCGGCCAGCAAAGAAGGCCAGGTCTTCTTTCCGCAGCGGGGGATCAAATGGCTGCTCTCGGGCAGGCCAGCAATCAATGTACAGGCTGTAGATTCGCAGTCCAGCGGCATCGAAAACGCGATATCGATCTCTGAGGTTTTGCACTCCCGAATAGCCGATGCCATCGAAACCCAGCTCGGCAAGAAGCTGCGCTTGCTGCTGCGGGGTCCAGTTCTGGTCGCGACCAACGCCATTGTCGAATGCAAAGAACTTATACAAATGCTCACGACCGTTCTGCACAGCAGGTTGGGCAGAAGCGATCAGGCAAGTAGCTTGCAGCATCACGATCAGCGCGATTTCGGTGGCAAACCATCTCAGAACAACTCGCGTTCGCATGGTTGTGTTCCTTGTTTCCTGTTTCATTGGTTCAGAAAACGCATCTCCCGCTTGGTGATCTTGCGGACAAGATACGCTTCAGCCGGAGTAACCCCCGTTCGTCGCGCGCGACGGATTTCCAAGAAACAGGTCCCGTCCGCGCACCAAGCTCTCGATTTTTCGGTCGGCGACACTTCTCTTGTTCATCCAGAAGCCACAATCAGGATGCACCCAGCGGATGCGTTCCGGCCCTACCAGGCGAGCTGCCGTTTCAATGCGCCGGGCCACAATCTCGGGCGTTTCAACTGTATTCACTTTAACGTCGATGACGCCGATTCCAAGTCCGATGCGCGGATCCAAACCATCGCGAAAGTACTCCAGCTCATCGTAGCCGCGAAAGGCGAACTCCAAGACGACGTGATCGCAGTGCAACCGATTCATCAACGACAGAAGCGATTTCCAGTGCCCCAGTTGGATGGACTGTCCTCCGTAATTTCCGAAGCAGAGATGGACCCCTTTTTCCGTCGCCCGCACGGCGGCATCTAGCACCATGTTGATCGCCTCGGCCGCCCACTCGATCTCGTCCGGATGCCCGGTGATATTCGCCTCGTCAATCTGAATCACCTCAGGATCGATGTCGGCTACCTGCTTGCCTAACGCGTGTCCCAAAGCGACGGCCAGTTCCGGTTGGCTCGGATAATGGTGATCGATGAGCGTCTTCGACAACATGTGTGGACCGGTTAGCGTGAACTTCAGAGGGTGATTGGTGCAGCTTCGCGCGCGGGCGTAGTCGCCGGGGATATTGAGCAGGCCCTCGTCGACCGCGCCTTCTACCACGCCGGCCGGCGTCGAACGGAAGACCATGCCCGGGAGGCGGGAAAACTCGGCGAGGTCGGAACGACCGATCTCGCAGCGAATTCCCGCCATCGGACGCACGAAGTAGTCGATCATGCCGTTCGTGTCGGGGTGGTTCACGTCCCACCGATACAGCTCGCCGTCGACGACCACGTCGATGCCCGCCATTTCCTGTAGCTTGAAGACGACGCTGGTGGCGTCGATCAATCCTTGCTGCGACGGCAGCGCGATCAGCCACTCCGGAATCGGATACGAACCCACAAGCGTGGTGCGAATGCTGGGCTGAGACATGTGTGCGTTCCTTAAAATCGGGATGTCGATCGTGCTGGACAGATTGTGTCAATACGCCTGTATTACGACCCGGTTTTGCCGGTCTGATCGCAGATGAATTCCTGGGGAGTGCAACCTACGTGTCGCTTGAACACGCGATAGAAGTGGCCCAAATCGCCAAATCCCGACTCCAGCGCCGAGCCGAGAATTTCGCCGGTCTCGACCATCCGCCGCTTCGCAAACTCGATCCGCAGATGCGTTATATACTGACGCACAGTCATTCCCTTGTAGCGACGAAATTTCTGCGTGTAAGATCGATAGCTCATCCCGGCATTGTCCGCCAAATCGCTGATTTGGAGCGGTTGCACAAATCGCTCCTCGAGTTCGGCAATACTGTCAAGAAACACCGCGGAGAGACGGCAGGCTGCGTGATCCTCGACCTGCCCTTCGGCCGTGCGTCGCGCCAGGATGATGAGTCGGGTGGCGAGAGAAAACACGGCCGCCTCGCGACCAGTACGGTTGGTTCCTAGTTCCAGGACAATCGAACGAAACAATCGTCGGAATTCGCCGTGAAAGTAGGCATTGGCGACGCGCAGGCGGAGTGGAGTGGGCATCGACGCTCGGAAGTCCTGCCAAATCTGTCGGACAGAAGCCGGAGAAGTCAAAGCCGATGTCGCGACGCATAGTACGCTCAACGTCATCGGCGCACCAAGTCGATCGACAAAACGATGCCGAAGGTTGGCCGGCACTCCGACAAGGTCTCCCTGCGCGATCTCCAAAGCGCCGCCAGCATGCTGCAGTTCGCCGCTACCTGACTCGACGAAACAGACTTTGTCGAAGGCACTCGATCCCAGGGGCATGCAAAAATCGGCCGCGTGCCGGCTCATAAATGCCGAAATGCCAAATTTCGGCATCGAGACACGTACCGGCGACCTCGACCGCTGCAGGTTGGTCCTCATATTGTCCCTGATAGTAGAAACTTCGCCAGTTTGCAAGCTACCCGCCGCAGTTTTGCCGAAAGCGCGAATCTGCCGATTCCTCCAAGACTCGCGCGCTGAAACTAGACTAACATGAAATTGCATGACGGCCAGCAGCGCGAGTTGCCGCACGCGATTACGTACACATCGCACCGGTCATCAGCGAAATGAACAAGTGGAACAGTCGCGAGCGTCGTTCGCAATTGTTGTTGGTCGGCGGACCGAAGTTTGCCCGTTTTGATAGCCCAGTGGCCACGGAGAGTTTCCAATGACTGTGCGAAAACTCGTCACTCGACGCGAGTTTGTCCGCCAGGCGGCGGCCATCGGCTCGGCCACCGTCATGGCGCCGACGATAATTTCCAGCACGGCATTCGGCAAGCCCGGGGCCCCTGGTCCGAACGATCGCGTCACCATCGGCTTTATCGGCTGTGGTCGGCAGACCAACGAATACAACATCCCGTTATTCGTAAATACGCCCGGGGTGCAAGTGCTGGCCGTTTGCGATGTGGACAGTTGGCGGCTTGGAAAATCCGTTGAGTTGATCAAACAGCAGTACTCGTCGGGCAGCATCAAAGGCTCCTCGAGCGACGTCGCGTCGTACGTCGACTATCAGGATCTTTTGGCCCGCCAGGACATCGACGCCGTGTGCATTGGAACTCCCGATCACTGGCATGTAAAGATGACCCTGGACGCCCTGCAAGCCGGCAAAGACGTGGCACTCGAGAAGCCGATCACGCGGACAATTCGAGATGGGCAGCGGCTCATCGAGGCGGTCCAGAAGCAGGGTCGTGTCTTTCGCGTGGATAGCGAATTTCGCAGTCTCGTTCCATGCCACCGGGCGACGTCGTTGGTGCGCAATGGATACCTGGGTCAGGTGCGGCGCGTCGAGGTTGGCGTGCCGGTTATGGACAGCTACTGTGCTCCGCAGCCGACGATGGATGTTCCCGAGGAACTGGACTACAAGCGATGGCTCGGCGAAGCACCGCCCGCGCCTTACACCGAAAAGCGAGTTCATCCGCGGAAGTCGTTCGATCGGCCAGGCTGGTTTAGCATCATGGATTACGCGGACGGCGTGATCACAAACTGGGGCGCTCACTTGAATGACGGTGCCATGTGGGCCGTCGACAAGGAGCGGGTTGGACCGACGGAGATCTCCGGGAGGGGGAAATATCTTCCTGCCGACAGTTTTTACAACGTGTTGGCGGAATTCGACCTTAACTATCGGTTCGCCGACGGCCTGGAATGGCGATATCGCACCGACGCTCCCTATATCCGAATTGAGGGAGACGAAGGATGGGTATGGGCCGACTTCGAAGAATTCAGGGCCGAGCCGAAGTCGCTGTTGACCGTCGAGCTTAAGTCGAGCGACCAGGTCTTTCCGCTGAAGAGCGAAAAGCAGGATTTCATCGAGTGCGTTCGTTCTCGAAAAGAGCCGATCGAGCCGATCGAGGTGGGACATCGAGTTACGTCGCTGGGCCTGCTCGGAAATATCTGCATTTACTTGGGTGAGTCCTTGCGATGGGATCCTCGCCAGGAGCGATTCCTCAACAACGACAAGGCCAACGAGTTGCTTGACAAGCCAATCTGTAAACCGCCGTCCGTCTAGTGCGAGTCGCACGGACGTATGGCGGTCGATTGCACGCAAAACAAGGTCAATTCGACGAAATTGCTGCTACTCTGGAGATCGGCATTGAAATGGGGTTCTCCCGCACTCTTGATGAAGAGGCGCGGAGGGCGACTATCGCAGGCAGT
>JBBDWY010000088.1:0-1748 GCA_040902605.1 Pirellulales bacterium
AGACCGCTTTCGCGAAGAACACTGGCGAGGTCTGGAATCCCAGATCGGAGGTGTCATCAAGCAAGCGGCACCCGGTCAGTCGCAACCTGCGACCGAGCCGATGGCCCCGGCCGCACAGCCGCAGCAGGTGCGTCGCAACGACTGGTTGGGCGGACGCACTAGAGGTTGGCGCATCAGAGGAAGGTTCCCCTTGTACTAACCGTCCACTCCCATGTCGCCGACTGCGCTTGTCCCCTGGGGTGAGACAACCAGTTAAGACACTGGTTGCCGTTCGATGGAAAACCCTCGACCGACGATACAACTGTACTTCAGAATAGCCCCCGGCTGGTGAAGCGGAGGCGGGCTCTGCGGGAGCGCAACCCGCCCAGGAATAGCCAGCCGGAAACTCATCCAGACGATGAGTGGGGGGCGCGGTCCGCAGAGGTCGCGCCCTCATCGGAGGATAGATTTCCTGATGCCTTAGAAAACTCATAAAGAAAGTCGCCGCGCAGCGGCCTCCTGGTTCTTCTGCGCCGCCAGATGCGCTTCGAACTCCATCGGCGGCACGTAACCCAGCGCCGAATGCAGGCGCTTGCGATTGTAGATCCGCTCCAGAAACTGACCGATCGAGAAGCGCGCTTCCGCCAAGTCCCGGTACTCGTTGCGGTAGACCTCTTCGTACTTCAGCGTCTTCATAAACGACTCGCAGGCGGCGTTGTCCCAGGGATTGCCCTTGCGGGACATGCTGATCTGTATTCCCTGGCTCCGGAGCAAGTCCGTGTAGTCACGGCTGGCATATTGAACGCCCCGGTCGGAATGGTGCAGCAAGCCAGGCCCAACGCTGCGGCGGGAAAGCGCCATCCGCAACGCCGTCAGGGCCAAGCCGCTTTCCAGCGTACGATCCACCGCCCAGCCAATCACCCGGCGCGAGTAGGCGTCCAGGATCACCGCCAGAAACACGAACTCCTCCTGCAACCGCACGTAGGTAATATCGGCCCGCCAGAGTTGATCCACGTCGGTCAGCAGCATCTGCCGCGCCAGATTCGGGTAGACCCGCAGAGCGTGCCCCGAATCGGTAGTGAGGACGAACTTCCGCCGACGCAGGCACAGCAGGTTGTCCTCCCGGAGGATTCGATGCACCCGCTTATGGTTCACCTCCCAGCCCCGCCGCTTCAGCTCGGCCGTGATCCGAGGGCGTCCGTAGCTGGGGAACTCCAGTGCAATCCGTTGAATCGCGTCCCGCAGATTCATGTCCGGATCGGATTCCAGAGGCGTCGCCGATTGCTGGCGGTAAAAGCTTGCCCGGCTGAGTTGGCTCAGATGTGCCATGCGCCGAATCGTCAAGCCTCGCCCCGCCTTCCTGTCCTCGGCAACTTTCTCGCAGACCGCGGCTTTCCATTCAGTGCCTGCAGCCTCCGCTGCTCTTCGATGCGCTGCAAGCACCCCTTCAAAAAATCGATCTCCAAGGCCTGCTGACCGATCTTGCGCTCCAGTTCCGCTACCCGGCCTTCCGCCCAGCGCCGCTGGCCCACCCCAGGAAACGCATTCCCCGGTCCCTGCCCGAACTCGCGCCGCCAGCGCTGCAATACGTTCGGGTTCACTTCCAGCGCCCGCGCCACCTCCCCCATCGAAACCCCTTGCTCCAGCCGTTCGATGGCGGTCAACTTGAACTCCCTCGTGAAACGCCTGCGAGACAATCCCATGACTCATCCCTCCATTCAATGAATTATGAGCCTTAACGGGTTGTCTCATTTTGGGGGGCAAGTCCA
>JBBDWY010000089.1:0-64536 GCA_040902605.1 Pirellulales bacterium
CCTTTATGCCTAGGTCACTTTCAACGAACGACTTGCAGAAGAAGTAAGTGCCATTCGTCGATGCGATCGAAGCAGATTAGCGAACGCAAGAAATACCGGAGGACGGTCGGTTCAAGAAACGGTCGAATGACGACGCGTCTAAGAAAAGGTGTGCGATTATGATATGATCGCCCGTCGGCGATAAAGCGTCGGGAGCATTCCCGTGAACAGCGTCGCCAAGGCTGTCGGCTCCGGCACAGTGGCGTTGGATGTCGAGCCAAGCGCCATCCCGCTGCCGGCCATTTGCCCGAAGCGCGCTTGTCCGACGACGCTATCCTTCGAGTGATCCCGCTGGCTCGAGCACTTGAGCCCTGTAGCCGCCCGTCGACTTGAAATGGACGATCAGGATCAGGTAGCAGATCAGCATGACGCCGGGCAAGATGGCGACGACCGACAAGGCGTTTTTCTTGGCCGCGGCTTCGATATCGGTGACTGCCTGCTGTTGCTCCGGAGGTAGGGTCTCAATCCTTTGCGGATCGATTGCCTCGTATTTCCCGAAGAGGCCTTCCTTCTCGATCACCAACCGGGTGTAAAGTGCGGGGTGCTGTTGACGCAGACTATCCGTGGCGTAGTTGTCCTGCACGGCGCCGAGAAAGACCAGGCCAACGACGCCGACGCTGAGAGCCCCAACGCCACCGACGGCATTAAGCGTCAAAGCACCGCCGCGGGGCGATTGCTCGGCGACCACACCCATCATCGTGGGCCAGAAGAAGCTTTTCCCAAATCCGTACACTGTCGCCGCCAGCAGAATCATTAGCCCCGTTGATGCGTGCGAGAGTAGCAACAAGCCGGCCATGGCAACCGCGGAGCTGACGGCCAGCAAGCCCAGCGGCGACAGGACATGCACGATTGGCCCGGCGCAAAAACGCAGGACCATCATAATTGCTGAGGTATATACCAATACCCAGCCGGCCTGGAGACCCAGTTTCCGCATCGGCGGCTCCATTAACGAGGTGATCCAGCTATCCGTGCCGAGCTCCGTTGTGGCCAGAGGGATCATAATTAGCAGGATGACGATGAAAAATGGTCTTCCAAGCGCCCGCACGTAAAGGCCAAAGCCAACCGTCAGCGCGGCGATCGCAGCAAGTGCCACGCTTAGCGGCCAATCGAAAACTCGGCCTAACTCGAAGATGATCAGGCTGCTGGTGATCAGTGCCCCAACGATGCCAAATTCCTTCAGCATCTCCCGGTATGGGATGCCGGCCGCAACACGCTCATGAACGGGGAAGCTGCAGAAGATCAGGATGCCGGCGTAGAGCAACACCGGCAACAGAATCAGCGCGATCTTGTACTGCCAGCCGATTTCCGGCCCGATCGTAAGTGCCATCAACCCACCGAGCACCAGGCCTGCGGGCCAGCCAGCGTGCAGGATGTTTAACCACTTGGTTTTCTCCGTGGGGAACTGCGTCGCCACGACTGGGTTGGCCACTGCCTCCACGATCCCGTTGCCAATCGCCAGAATGAACGTGCCGACGTACAGCGACCAGTATCCGCCGGCAATAACAAGTAAGACTGTCGAACCGGCCTGACACAAGAACGCGAGCACCATCGACCGGCCGTAGCCGATCTTGTCTACCACCAGGCTGAACAGGATGATGCTGACGGCGAACGGCCAGATTCCCACGCCCAGGATTTCACCTTGTTGGGTCTGGGTCAGCTCGAACGTAGTGCCCCATTGGCTGATGACGAAGGAACGAACGACGAACCCGAAGGCCGTTGCCACCACCGCCGTGAAGCAACCCCAGAACAATAGTATTTCACGCGTCGTTCTCATAGACTGACGCCTTACAGAATATCATCGAGCGATATGCGCCGGAGGTCGATCGCCAAACTAAGCCGCCATTCCGAGCGTGTCAACGCGAATATCACCTTTTCACGAGCTACACGAGCGATTACTGTGGCGCTGCCGATCCGGGCTTCTCGATTTAGACGGAAACACGGCAGCGACTGTTGATTTCCTGGTTCAATCTTCGACTGATAGGGCTTTCGATGTTGGCCATGTCCCACATTTGTCACCCCGCCGCCATCGGTTCCATCGATGTCCCAATTAAATGGAAACCGTAGTTGATCCACCTCATACCACCAATCATCCAGATTGCCTTGGACTTTGCCACCATCGAGGAGGCGTTATCGATTGCCAAGATCGGCGTCGAGGCCGGCGTCGATTGGCTGGAGGTCGGCACTCCGTTGATTGTCTCGCAGGGGCTGGCACCGATTGGAGACATGGTCCGAGCGTTTCCGGACTACCCGGTACTGGCCGACTACAAAACTATGGACTCCGGAGGTAAGAACGTGCATCGCACGAAGCTGCACGGCGGCCACCTGATGACCGTCTGTGCAAATGCGCCCGACGAAACGATCCAGTCGGCCGTCGCCGCATCCAAGGAAACAGGCGTATGGGTTGTGGCCGATACAATTGGCGTCAAGCAACAAGCGGCCCGTGCCCGACAGTGCGCCGAATGGGGCGTGCACATGGTTTATCTGCATTATGGCGCTGACCAGCGTGTCGCCGACGCTTCACGAGACTCGACCCAATGGCTCGACGAGGTACTCTCCGCCGTTTCAATTCCCGTGGGCGTTGGTTGTTTTGGCGTCGAGGATGCGGTACGTGCTGTACAGCGCGGGGCGGAGCTCGTTGCCATCGGACATCCGGTCATCAGCAGCACCAATCCATTGGAAGAACTCCGCAAGTTTGTTCTCGACGTTCGGGCGAACTATCGACCCCGGGCCAATGTTTAATGCGCGCCTGGGTCGCAATTTCCCTTGGCGAAGATTTTCCAATTGCTGATATAGCAGCGTCGACTTAATGTCTCCATTTATGCATTAGGAGTTACGTCCCGTGGCATCGTTTCGTTATTGCTTCAATACCAGCACCATCCGCGGACAGAAGCGGTCTCTGGTCGAAGAGATCGATATTGCTGCCCAAGCGGGATACCAGGCCATTGAACCGTGGATAAGCGAAATCGAAACGTATATACAAACAGGAGGCTTGCTACCAGACCTGAAGAAGCGAATCAGCGACTGTGGGTTGTCGGTCGAGAGCGCGATCGGATTCGCCGAATGGATCGTGGACGACGATGCGCGTCGCGCCAAGGGCTTGGAGCAAGCGCGGCACGAGATGGAACTCGTCCAGCAAATTGGCGGCAAGCGCATTGCCGCACCGGCCGCGGGAGCTACGGATGTTTCAAATATCGATTACCTCAAGGTGGCCGAGCGCTATCGGGCGCTGCTGGCGATAGGCGACCACATGGGCGTGGTCCCTCAAGTCGAGGTGTGGGGCTTCTCCAAAACCCTCAACCGGCTAGGTCAGGCGGTGTTGGTGGCCGTGGAAAGCGGTCATCCGCAAGCTTGCGTGCTGCCAGACGTATACCACCTGTACAAGGGCGGCTCCGACTTCAACGGCCTCAAGCTTCTCAGCGCTGCTGCGGTGCATGTATTTCACATGAACGACTATCCGGCCAATCCGCCTCGTCACGCAATCGACGACAGTGACCGCGTCTATCCCGGCGACGGGATAGCACCTTTAGCGGACATCGTTCACACGCTGCGCGAGATCAATTTCGACGGCTATCTGTCGATCGAATTGTTCAATCCGACTTATTGGCAGCAGGACCCGTTCGAGGTGGCGCGGCGGGCGTTGAACAAGATGCAATCTTTAACTCTCTGACTTCATGGTTAATGAGGCGTCGCATGCCCATACATCATTTCAGGTTAGACCGGTGACCGATTAGCGCCGGCGGAGCGGATAAACATTCGAAACGGTATACTCAGAACCCGATCTCGCAGGATGCACGAGGAATTGCGCGGATGGGCCGAGACGGCTATCGGGTACGTCCATTGTCTTGGCTGCCGCCCAGCGCCGCTCAAGTTTTGACGGCGTGTGGCGGAGACGACGACTTGACCGCCAGCGACTGCGCCGGCGCGCCGCATCCCTCTCGGTGTTAGTGCTTCTATCTTTTCGGCACAGGCTCGTAGAACCAATCCAGAGGCAGCGAGCGAAAGCGTGTTGAGATATTGCCTGTGGTATCGTCGCCGAAGTAATAGCTCATCACCACGTTACCCTCAAAAAACGTGAGACTCGTGTAGGCGAATTGTTGGTCCATGTGGTCTTCGAGAACGCGCGGGGGGTTCCAGCTTCGGCCTTCATCCTTAGAGACCGCAGCGAGGAGCGGCGTGCGTCGGCCGCCATGGTCGGCCGCTGCGTCGTACACTGGGTTCCAAATCAGAAGCAAGTCACCGGTGCATGGGATACGTCGCAGCGTGGCAGGTGATTCCGGCGACTGGACGCCCCAAGCTGCGGCCGGACTCCAGCTTTCACCTCGATCGTTTGAGAAGCTGGCGTAAATCTCACCGAGTTGCGTACGAACGATCATCAGAACGCGTCCATCGTTGAGTTCGACGACCTCTGGCTCCATGGCGCCACGGCCCGGCAGATTGACACGGCTCGTGCCGGTGGACCAAACCTGACCTCCGTCGTCGGACCAATAGCAGAAGCTAACAAAATGATTCTCACGATCGACGTCGCTAGTCCAAGCGACAGGACAGAGCAACCGGCCATCATAGAGCTCTGTGACTCGGTCGTTGTTCATGACGTGATAGCCCGGCGCGTCGGTAACAAGCCGCGGTTCCCCAAACGTACGTCCTTCGTCGGTGGAGATACGCCGATATACCTTCAAGTCATTGGGGCCGTTTTTCACGAGATAGAACAGGCCGACTGCCGATCCACCTTGCGAGCAGAATCGCCGCACGGTGGCCGACATCACATTCATGCGGCCCACGTTGTCCTGCAATACCTCTGGTTCGCTCCAGGTGTTGCCGCCGTCGCTGGAACGGCGGGCCAAGATGCGCGCCAGCGCGAAGTCACTCGTGTCCTTCGCAAATTCTGTAACTGCAAACAGCAAGCTTGCGTCTGCTAGTGGCAGTATCGAGCCTTCGCTGTAGCGTGGATGATCGGCCGATGCGGAAAACACGTCGCGCGACACGCTTCCAGGCAAGCTTTTCGAGGCATGACTCAAGGGCTGCGACGACGGTGCCCGCAAAACTTCTATCAAAGCGTCCTTCATCTGCACTTCGGCGTCGGGAACCACCCACATCCATTGGTCCGTAAAACCGTCGGCGACGGCGGCTCGCGTGGGTATGTAGCCGGTCCAACAGTCGCCGTATCCCGCGCAAACGACCTGCACATCCGATCGCAGCCGCTGGGCCATGAGCTGAAAGCCGACAAATGATTCACCGGGCATTAACACCAAGAGCGCCCGTTCAAAATCGAGACACGGCACCGAAAGCTTGTGTCCACTTTCGATGCGCTGCCGGCTGGCGAGGCCCATCGCGGCGAGGATTCTCGCACGCTCGTCGAGTTTGGGATCAGACAGCGTTTGCCGGAGTGCGGCTGCGGTGTATTGGTCGTCGTCGCGAAACGTTAGCGACAACTCGACCGATCGAAACTTGACCTTTCCCAAGTGCCAACGTCGAGTATTGCGCCATGCATCTTGCATTGCTGCATGCAGTCGTTTCGCCAATACCGGCCGGGTCTCAGGCGAACCATCGTTGTATTTGCCGGCCGTGACGTCGCCGGCACAGCCGGTAACGTAAATCTGAAAAACCTCGGGGTCGTCTTGCTGTCGCAGCCGCCGGGCCAGGCCGACAAAATCGGCACTCACTTCTCCTCGGCCATAGTAACTCATCGGGTGTGTCGCATAAGCATGAAGTGCCACTAGTGGTTGCTCGCCGTCCCAGAAGCTGAAGGTTCGTAACCAAGGATCCACCAAACCTTCAGGGGATTGTCGCATCCTTCGATCAACGCCGCTGTTGCTGCCGCGCGAAAATGACACTCGCCCATCGTCAAGCTCGACACGACGATTCGAAGCGACGTCGGCCACAAAACCTTGGCCAACACCGACGTGTGTGACGCGGCGGGCTGATGGAAGACATTCGCGTAGAGAACTTGCAACGCGCTGAACGACATCCTCGTGGAAATCCGCGTCACAAAGTTGATTCGAGAGTCCCACATCGTCTAACAATCGCTGTGCACCCAAATCAGCCACAGGTGCGTCATGCTGATGCAAACAGGTCACCAGGACTCGATTCGGGTCGGTGCCAGCCGCTGCTGCCAAAACTTCGCGCCACCGATCATAGGCCTCGTTGCGAATCTCGCACCAATCCACTGCGACCCACACAATCGGCGTATCGGTGCCGAGTAAAACGAATCCTCGCGCCTCGAGCGGATCCGCCACTCGCGCCGCTCGAGCTGGCAGAATGCCCATCAGACGATGACCAATTGGCACTGTCACATCCGCCCGAAACCATGCCAGGCGAAGGGGAGCTGCCTTGGCAATTGCCTCCGTCGTTGAAATTGCAGCACTAGCACCGAGTACGGCGATCAAGAGCCGGTTGACAATCGCTTGACGGCGGTTCATGACTTTTGTTTTTTATTTCGGGCACATCGCCGCGAGCAGATTGCGAGTAATTTGTTGAATGCGCTGGTCAGGGCCTTTGGGCGTCGTATAGACCTGCGGCCGAACGTAGCCCGGCGGCGCGCTCAGTCCGTCAGCCCACCAAATCGTGGCGGCATTGAAAACAAAGTTGTCTTTCGGTCCTGGATAGATCGTGGCAGTATAGGTTCCCCCATTGGGCTCGCCGGGTGCCCGCTGCGTCGGACCGCTGGCGACGATTTCCAAACCGGCAATGGGCGCCGGGTCTCCGTGAAATTCCCAGCCCACCAACCCGGGTATTGCATCCCCTGCCCGCATGCCGGTGCCGGCGAATAGCCAATGATTCGGCAATCGGCACGTCCAATCGGCACCGCCCGTGACCGGACCCGTGCTGTGCGCGCCAATGAGCTCATTCCCGTAGGGCCGCCGGTGCTCCAGGGTGCTCATTTGCTCAAACTCATGGGTGCCCCCCGGCGGCCCGAAGACACCTACGCGCTCGAACGCCTGTAATTGATCGTCAATCTGGATTCGCCCACAAACCGCATTGCCCGACAGAAAAGCAACATTCACCCCCGCCGCGATGGCCGCTCGGACGTTCTCGAACATTTCAATCGTCCAGTACTCGTCATGGCCAACACTGAGGAAAGCACGCGCGCGACGCAGTCCGTTGGGATCGCGATGGGTGTCCAGATTGGAGATGTACGTAACGTCATACCCAATCGACTCCATCCAATAGGCCAGCGGGAATTCCCATAGCAGCCACTCCCCCGAACCCAGGGATAACGGCGCGTCAAGTATCTGGCAGTACTTTCCATACGGTCGCTGAAAGCTGACCTGGACACCCCCACCCCAATACCATTCGTGCTGACCGTTGTCATAGAGTGCGTATTGATTCGGCCAACGATTGTAGGCCTGCCAAGTATTGTCGCTGCATTGAACGAGAAAATCCGCCGGCCGGTCGTCGCGGACGATGAAAATCAAATAGCTTTGCCAGCCGCTAGGAAGTGCCGTGAGCTTGCCGAGGTACACGCCGCTCAGCCAGTCTTGAGGAATTCGCAGTTCAGCACAGGCTTCCCATGCGCATTTTCGCACGCGCTTCGCGCCGATCGGGGGCTCGGGCCGCATTGTCCCCGCGAATTCGCCCAAACGCTTGACAAGCCGTCCACCGTCGCCGCTGTAATATCCGCAACGATAGATATCGAGCGTAAACGAAGAGGCAGGATTGGTGCTCACATGAAACGTAATTGTCTCGCCGGCGCGAGCAGAGCGATGAGAACAATAACCCTCAATCCACGGACAGCGGTAACGCGACTCGGGATCAATTCGCGTCTGGCGTAGCATCCAATCGCGCGTACCAGGACGTCGATTCTCTTGTGCGACCGGGTTGCTGGCCGGCTGGGCGCCATGCAAGCTGACGGAAGGGCCCGCAGCTGCCATTCCTACCGCTGCCAGGCCGCGCAACATTTCCCTCCGTGTGAGGCTGGAATCGGATCGGCGGCTGGGCATTAACGGCTACCTCATCAAATGCCACGGAAACACAATTAGGCCGGCGCAGGTCGTATTGACACTTCGGATTACCGCAGCCGCCGGCGAAATGACAATGCAGTAAACAAGAGACCGCTTGCTGTTAGCGCCGCCGTCGCCGGTTCAGGCACCGTCCCAATAGCGTAGGTTAGGTCGTCGAAGTAAACGGTCTGGCCGCTGCCATCGATGTGCGTCGTGATGATGCCGAAGCGATTGAAATGGGCGCCGATCTGTTTGTGACCCGCATCGAGATTGAGCGTCACCGCCTGCCCGTCCAGCGTTACGGTGATGCTGCCGATTCCGCCGTTGCCGTTAGGATCGTAGTCCAGAGTCCACATATGCGACTCACCGTCCGGATAGATGTAGGGTGGCGTGGGTGTGCCACGTCCGCCGTCGGCCCGCACGCCTTCCTGGTCAAGGCCGTACGTAGGGTACAGGTAAAAACCCTCAGCACTGGGGCCTTCAACGGCTGCGCCAACGAAGTTCTCCGGTGTCGCCGAGTTCTGAGAGTTGTTGCTCCGTATACTGTCGTCTGAGTGGAAGAAGCCAATCAGGGTCGTGCTGTCGCTGACGCCGCGGCGAAACGCAACCTTGCCCTCAGCGTGCAACGGCTGATTGAGCGACAATGTCTCACTGAGCTGATCGCCATAATAGGCCATGCGACTGCCGTTGAACTCCTCGCGCGAATCGCCACGAAACGTGTGGCCGCCGATCTCACCCCCACTTTGTCCGCCGGCAAAGTTTGTACCAGGGCTGTAGCCGAAATCGAACCGCGGACGAACGTTGGTGCTGATATACGTATTGCGATTATTTAGTTGGTCCCAACCGGGATCTGAATTGAATGGGTGCGATTCTCCGTTAATCGTCACGTTGTCCAGCCAAAGTTGTCCCGGGTCATCAGCACTCTTCATGACGTTGAGGATACCGAAGCGGTTAAAAGTCGCGCCGTCGGCCTTGTGGCCGGAGTCGAGGGGCATCACGACGGCGTGGGTGCCGAATGCGGCGGTGACAGAGCCCTGACCGCCAGCGCCATTGGGATCGTAGTTGAGCGAGAACGGGTAATCGGCTGCGCCACTTGGAATAGCCGCCTCTCCGCCGAACGACGCGCCGCCCGCACGCCACAAGCCAGTGCCATACTCGAGATAGGCGTGAAAATAAGTGCCTCGGCCGTAGATACGAAGCGCGATGGTGTTGGGCGTGCGCCACTCGTTGACGGTGTCGGCGTTGAAAAAACCGATCAGGGTATGGCCGCCGCCTTGAGGCACATTAAGGATGCCCGAAGCGGAAAGCGTATCGTTGAGAGACTTGGGCGAGATGACCTTCCCATAAAAAGCCGCTTCGCCCGCCGGCGTGATGAAGCCGCCAATTTCGCCGGCCGGTCCTCCAGCATTGCTGCTGGAACCATCGAACCCAAAGTTCTGGACGATCTGCCTAGGGCCCGGATCTGTTGCGCGGTTATTGCGACCATCCCAGCCTGGATCGGTGTCGAATGTTTCGGTCTTCAACAACAATAGTTGACCATGAGCTGACTCGGCGAGGGTCGAAATCATACACAAAAGAGAGACTAGGTAAGCGAGAAACGGCAGAATCTTGTTTCGTTGCATCTGAGGAACAACCGGTGTGTTGAAATGGTATTCGAACGGCCGTCTTCGAAAGTGTCATCGAATTCAAAGGATGGGCACGTGAAGCGTATTGTACCTCAACTGCGACAATGGGATATTCTTTCTGGTGTCCCCTGCATAATAAATACGTAGACGCGAGCCTTCGCCAGCAGTACCGTTTAGCCGAGCGACCACCAGGGGGCAAACACGCCTGATGACAATAGCGAAACACCGAATTGGCATGGCTCAAATACTCGTCGCGGGGGCTCAGCCGGCGGCCAATCTGGAGCGCGCCGACGCGTTCATTCGCGATGCAGCCTGCAAGGGCTGCCAACTCGTCGTTCTGCCCGAGTGCATGGACCTTGGCTGGACCGATCCGAGCGCGAGACAACTGGCACAGCCAATTCCGGGGGCACATACGCAACGGCTCGCGCAATCCGCGGTGGAGACCGGCGTATTTGTTGTCGCTGGTCTCGTCGAGCGCGCCGGAGAGCAGCTTTACAATGCGGCCGTGCTGATCGACCCGCGCGGCGAGCTCATACTAGTGCACCGCAAAATTAACGAACTGGAAATTGCGCACGATCTGTACTCGATTGGCGACCACCTCGCGGTGGCCCATACCGAACTTGGCACTTTGGGAATCAGCATCTGTGCGGATAATTTTCCGAATTCGCTGGCCATCGGCCACGTCCTGGCCAGAATGGGAGCTCAACTATTGTTATCGCCGTCGGCTTGGGCAGTCGACGCCGACCATGACAACCACGTCAATCCTTATGGCGAGCGGTGGCGACGCGCCTATTGCGAATTGGGGCGGCTGTACGATCTGCCGGTAATCGGCGTGAGCAATGTTGGCTGGCTGACGGACGGCCCGTGGAAGGGCCGGAAAGCAATTGGCTGCTCTCTGGCGACCAATCATCGTGGCGAAATTCTAGCCGAGGGACCCTACGGTGAATCTGCCGAATCACTGATCGTGATCGATGTTGAGTTGCGAACGCCGCGGGCCACCGGAACCCAAATCGCCGACGACTTGGCCGCCCGCGGCTACGTCGGACCTTAGTGCGTAGCCCACGCCCGAATCGGACAAGGTCCATGTTGTTAGCGAGCGGACCATTATTCTGCGGACGCCATTTTCAAACGGTCGATCCAAAACTCCCGCGCTCTTGCGTGCCAATCAAGCACCTGTTCGCGCTCGGCGTCATTTTTGATGTTGGCTTTGAGTCGCTCGATTCGCTCGTCGACCCAATCAAGGAAGAATTGGACCGACCGGCGGCTGATGCGATGCTCGACGTCGCCCACTTGTACAAACCAAGGGGCGGTCGCTGCAAACCGAAAAGTGTTTTCCACGTCAGCTATGGCACGAACGAGAAACCAACACGGTTCGTCAACTGAAAACTCAAACGTGTGCCGCTGGGTTAACGCGTCGGAACATTGGATGGTGTGGGAGACATTTCCGTTTCTAATCAATTCCACCTGGGATACCGGATCTTGTGAAGTGAGTTGAATGTTGATGCGCAGTAGGCGGCTTTCACCAGATTGGAGTTTGATTGCCGCCCCGGGATCCCGGCCATCGGCCGTGACCAACAAGAGTGGGCCGTTGGTCACAAAACAACGCCCACGCGACAAGCCCCGAAACCAGGCGTCGCGAGTAAAGGGCTCGTCAAGGTGGACGTAGACCCGATTGTAACCGACAGGGTTAGGCAAGACCCCTGATGCGCTTCCAGCCGAGGGTGGAAGACGTAGCCCGCAGTTGAGCATGTGATAGTAGATTTCTTGCGTCCAGAAACCATTGCCGCGCGGTTCAGGAAGCCGCTTGGCATCACGCGGTTTGCCCCATGCCTCGCTGGGGTACATCTGACTACGGCACATGTGATTGTTGGCAATGCCGATGGAGTTCATTTGACCGCTAGCCAGCCAAACGGGTACGTCCCACCAAAACGGCTTTTCGATATCGATCCAAACCTCTCGGTTGCGCGCTCTGGCTTCTGCGACGAACTGCATCGGCGAGGGAAATTCACGGTCGTCTGTTTCGATATCCAGAGGCGATTTGAGGCCGAAGAACAGCAACGCGCCTCCTTCGCGTTCGTCCTCGCCGGCCATGATCGTATAAATCCGGTGGCCGTCGAATCGGCGAGCGACCTGCTTGGGAATCGTCTTTTCTTTCCATAGGTTGCGCGTGTTCCACCAGGTGATCGCTGGGGCAAAGTCCAAATCCTCGGCGCGCATCAGTTGCTCAATTTCGTCGACTGGTCGATGCACATGCAGGTCGCCGGAGTACCACGCGGCCGCGCGAAGTTCCACAATCCGCTCGAGTTTCACATTTAGCTTACGGTCTTGCCCTGCGGTGATTTCTATCTGTCCGGTCTTGCGTAAGTACTCTGGTCCGCGCTCAATTGCATAGTCGTATTTTCCCGGGGCAAGCGACGCGGTACCGCGTCCCGAACAAACAAAATGATCATGCCAAAAAGGCTGCCCAGCGACTTTTTGTGCATTGCCTCGTCGATCGATGAGATGGATGCGGCAAGGTAGAAGTTGGCCGCCCACATCCGCGACCGCGATTTCCAGTTGAGTTGTCGGATTAGCCCTTACCAACGGACCGTCGCACCAAACCAACGAGCAAAGAACCGTCAGCAACATCAATGGTTTGCGATTCATTGCGTTGTTACCATAGCCCGTGCTCGGCCGCCCGGTCAGGCTGCAACTCGAGTGGTCGATAAAAGTCGACAATTCATTCCACGATTCGCGGCTGGCGAAAATACGTTTCTCCGCGCTATTGTAGCCCGCGCGTCGCCAACTCCGGAGCCTTCTTGAGCCACTGCCCATATTTGTCCATTGACGCCCGCGAAGTCGAAGTCCGTCAATGTAATCCGGTGGCGGGCTGCGGAGTCTAGATTATGCGGCTCATGCGACACTCTTTGGCTCATGCGAGTGGCCGCGTCACAGAGACAATGAAGTCCAAAAAAATTGCCGTCCGCGAAATTGATGGTGTTATGCAGCTTGGCCCCGATGATGTACGGGACGCCATTGCGGCGCTGCAACCGTGCGTCTTAAAAATCTTGGACAAGGCCACAACAATGCCCTGCTTCGGTTAGGTTTTCGCCTGCTACAACTATGCTACAAGTCTGAAAGCAAGTACCTGTGTTGCGATTGCAGCTTCCTTTTAATCCGTAGGTCGTGGGTTCGAGTCCCGCCGGGCTCAGTTTGGCGCACCGCGCGCATCAACAAAAAAACGCCGAGCGCTGTTACGTCGAGTCCGACAGCGACTCGGCGTTTGTGTGGAATTGTCGCGAATTGCTCGCTCGAACACTCGCCGCGCTTGGGTTGGCGGCGCGGGTGCAAGCTCCGGGGCGACGAAAGGGTTTCTGACACCTCGTTGTTCCCAAGGGAAGACAGCCAGACAATTGACCGTAGCTCCCAAAGCGGGTCCAATCGAAGTCACTAGCTGTAAGCTTGGGCACTAATCGTTCGTGCTAGGGACGGATACGACCAGGAAATTGCATTCGCTGCACGCGTCGACCGATGACGACAAATGCGAGACGAATCCTCTCGGCATGTATGCACTTCTAAGGCAAATCATCCTGGCTTGTTTGGCGACGCTGCTCTTCATGGCGCCCGTGCTGGCAGAGAATTGGAGCCAGTTTCGCGGCGCCAACGCAAATGGCATCGCCCAGGATGTAAAACTTCCCCTGGATTGGGCTGGCGACAAGCATATCGCCTGGAAAATCAGTCTCCCCGGTATCGGCTGGTCACAGCCTATTGTGTGGGGCGACAAGATCTTCCTCACGACCGCCGTGTCGGATGATCAGGCGAAGCCTAATGCGAAAAACCGCGGACCGGGCTTAGGCAGTTTTGCAAGATTCTTTTCAAGCAGCAGATTCGGTCTCCCGCCGCCGAATGTCGTCTATCGCTGGAAAGTACTCTGTCTCGACGCAGCGACGGGCCAGGTCCTGTGGGAGCAGGTCGCCCATGAGGGCCGGCCCACGATGCACATCCACGCCAACAATACGTACGCCTCGGAAACGCCGGTGACCGACGGCGAGCGGCTGATCGCGTATTTCGGTATGACGGGCGTCTATTGTTACGACTTCTCTGGAAAGCTGCTCTGGAGCAAAGACCTCGGGGCTTACGCGACGCAGTTCGGTTGGGGCACGGGCAGTTCTCCCGCGCTGCTCGGCGACTTCGTCTATATCCAGTGCGACAATGACGAGTCGTCGTTTCTGGCGGCCCTCGACAAGAAAACAGGAGAAGTCGCCTGGCGAGTGGAGCGCGACGAGAAATCCAACTGGTCCACTCCCTACATCTGGAGGAATAAGCTCCGTACGGAGCTGATCGCGGCTGGCGGCAATCAGATGCGCTCGTATGATCCCAAGACCGGTGAACTGCTGTGGTCAATGAAGGGCAGCGGCCGCACTGCTACGACGCCCGTTGCCGACGAGGAGCTGCTATACGTGGATTCATACGATCGCTTGACGGGGGGTAGCGGTGTCTTCGCGGCGATCCGGCCCGGCGCCTCGGGAGACATCTCGCTCAACACGAATGAGACCAGCAGTTCTCATGTCGCCTGGAGTGCAAGGCTAAACGGGTATCGGGTTGCGTCGCCTCTCCTTAGCCGAGGATGTCTGTATACCCTGGAACAACATGGCGGTATCGTCCGCTGCCATGATGCGAAAACGGGCCAGGAACACTATCGCAAGCGCTTGCCCGCAGCGGCAGGATTTACCGCCTCTCCTTTCGCCAACAGCGGCATGGTATATCTTGTCGACGAGAATTGCCTGACTACCGTCATCGAGGCTGGGCCTGAATTACGCGTGGTCGCGACCAACGATCTCGACGAAATGTGCTGGGCCTCACCGGCAATTGCCGGACCGCATCTGCTTTTGCGGACAGTGGACCATCTCTTTTGCATTGGAAAAGAGTAAGCACCCATGTTCTCATGCGTTTTGTGAAGCGCGTCGAATAATGAAACGGTTTTCTATCCGCGATTTTCTGCTCTTGTTCGATATCGTTAGTCTCGCCTTTGAATGGTGGGCGGATCGGCGGAACCGTGCTCCGACGCCTAGCAGATATCAGATTCAAGTTGTCGAGGGTCACGCATTCGTAATTGATACAGCCACCGGCCAGGTTTGGGAAAAGGCGTTTACACAGCAAGGTGGTTTCAGTTCGTCCGATTTCCTGGGACCTAAAGCTGCTAAAAATCGTTGACGTATTCCTGTTACTCACCGCCCGGCCCAAACCGCGCCGCCAAACTGAGCGTACCTGCATAGTGATTGCAGCTTCCTTTTATCTGTAGGTCGTGGGTTCAATTCCCGCGGGCTCAGTCTGACGCAACGTGCATTCACGTGCATCCAACAGAAAAGCCGAGCGCCTTTGGAAGATCCAAGGGCGGCTCGGCGTTTTGTTTCGAATGCGTTGAAGCTGCAGTCGGCGCGCCAGTTGCGCTCATTCGAGTCTCGGAGAGACTCGGCCACGTGGTTACGACACCATATCCTTGAGCTTCTTCAGCGGGCGGATTTTGACCACGTTGCGGGCCGGCTTGGCTTTGAACGTGGTTGGTTCGCCCGTGAAGGGGTTTGTGCCCTGGCGCTCCTTGGTGGCCGGCTTGTGCTGAATGACGATCTTGCAAAGACCCGGAATCGTGAAGACCTTCGGCCCGCGGCCAGTAAGCGCCTTCTTGATCTGGTCGTTGAGGCCGTCGAACACGGCGCCGACATCCCGTTTCGCCAGGCCGGTTTGCTCGGCAATGTTGGTGTAGACTTCAGTTTTCGAGGGCGGTTTAGCAGCGGTCTTCGCCATAGTGCTGAATCCTCCAGACTTTGTTTCGGTGCAAATACGTTCTTAAAACCCTACAACGTACCTCCGTCCGTGCGTTGCGACCGTGCAAGTTAAATGGTGCTGGCAGGAGAACACAAGCCGGAAAATGCCAGATTTGCCGAGAAAAATAGGCTTTTAGGCCCGGGCGAGGGCCAAGATGCCGGGAAATCGCAGGATACCCCCCTGCCCGACGGCCCCTGACGCCTTTCGCCCGTCAATCAGCTTGATCCGCTCGCGAAAAGCTGTAAGATGAAGTATAGCTTCACCTTACGCATCGATCAGAGTAAGAGGCGTGGAGCCGACGGCGGAACCCCGGCGTCTGAGAATGAGTCGAAGGCATCCAGGGCGGCCGGTTTGGGCCGGCCTCCGATTCGCGATCAGGCCAGAGCCAGCAAAATACTCAGGCAAGCCGTTGTGCCATCCCCATTGCACTAGGAAGGGTGCCGGCCGCGCGGACGGCCGAATGATCGGTATGGATCTGCTCCACTTATTGGAACGAACGATTCGCGCACTGGGATGCCGCCGCGGTTTCGTTTCGCTACTGCGGGCCGCTTTCTTTCTTCCCGCGATCGCGTGGTACGTTACCAGCGCAAGTGCGCAAGTTCAGATCAACAACTTTGGGCGCTGGACCACGATCCAGCAGGACTCCGTTGCGGGCGTTTATCTTCCGACCGATCGAGCGCTATCGCGGGCAATCGCTCGCGCGCGTGAGCGGCTCGCCAACCGCGAATATCACGAAGCATTGGCCTTCTTGCACGGCGTGCTAAGCCGCGAGGAGGATTCATTCTTGGAGCGATTGGACGGCGAGCGCGAGCAAACCGGCCTGAAGTCCACAGCCCGGCGCCTCATTGGCGAGTTGCCGCCCGAGGGTCACGATGCCTACGAGCTGCTCCATGGCGCAACGGCGCGACGGCAACTGGAAGCGGCGCTTCAGTCCGGCGATCAGAATGGGGTGGCGAACGTAGTGCGCCAGTTCTACCACACGTCGGCCGGTTACGAGGCGGCGCTCGTGCTCGCACAAATGGAGGCGGACCAGGGGCATCGATTGGCCGCCGCGCAACTGTATCAGGAGTTGATCGACGCGCCGCGCGCTGCGGTGCGCTTCGAGCCTCAGCTTTCCGTGATGGCGGCGATCAATCACCTGGCCGCCGGCAAGCCTGAAGCTGCCGCGGCAACAATGCGGTCGCTCATCGAGCGGCGGCCTTCGACCGAAATTGTGCTGTCTGGCCAGACAACCACCGCACCCGCCGCGACAGCCGACCTGCTCGCGTGGCTCACGCGTTTGGTGGGCGAGCCGTCAGACGTGACGACTGGCGAAATCAATTGGCTGACCCAGCGCGGCGATCCGACGCGGAACGTGCAAGCGCCGGGTGGGCCGCCGCATCTCCGCGCGCGATGGCAAGCGCGCGTCGTCAACGATCCGGCGGTCGAGGCCTATCTCACCGGCCGCCGCGACGACTATGCGCAGCGCGGCGTGGTGGTGATGCCTGGCGCTCGACCCGTCGCCGTCGGCGACGTCGTGATCATGCGCACGCCGGAGAACGTCGTTGCGGTCGACTGGCAAACCGGCAAGCGGATTTGGGAGACGCGCGAAGACGACGAGTTAAAGGTCGGGGAAACTTCGGACCTTCGCCAGCAGATGGACCAGCAGCAATGGATCGAACAGGGCAATCCACTCGACGAGCGCGTATGGGACGATGCGCTAGTGAATTCTCTTTCCAGCGACGGCGAGCGCGTCTTCGTGCTGCGGGGCATCACCGTTCCCGAGGAGGAACGGGTCATGGGCTGGCAGGTCGCGCCGGGCTTCGGCCGTGTCGGCGGCGAGATCACCGCGACCACCAATCAATTGGCGGCCTACGACCTGACGACACAAGGCAAACTGGTGTGGGAGCTCGACGGGTCGCGAGCCACCGGGCCGCTCGACGGCGCGTTCTTTCTCGGTGCGCCCGTGGCGATCGACGATACGCTCTACGTGATGGCTGAGGTTCGCAGCGCCGTGTACTTGCTGGCGCTCGATCCGGCGACCGGAAAGGTGCGATGGCAGCAGCAACTCGTCGGCTTGGAGCAGGGAATTGCGCTCGACCCGGTTCGCCGCCGTGCTGCCGCGACGCCGTCGTACGACGGCGGCATCCTCGTCTGTCCCACGGCCGCCAGCGCCGTCATCGCGATTGACGTCGTCAAGCGGGAGTTCGCGTGGGTCTATCGCTACCCGCGCGAGCCGCAAACTCCGGCCGAGGCTCGACACCTCTTGCAGCAAACCGGCCAGCCGCAAATCGCCCGCGCGAACGACCGCTGGTTGGATAGCGTGGCCGTCATCGCGGAGGGCCGGGTGCTCGTCACGCCGCCGGAATCGGCCGAGCTGCACTGCCTGGATTTGAAGACCGGCAAGCTTGCCTGGAAGCAGCGGCAGGGCGATGCCTTGTTCGTCGGCGGCGTGGACCGCGGCAATGTGCTCCTGGTAGGTGCGGAAAAAGTGCAGGCGGTCCGCATGTCGGATGGAATGCCCGCTTGGGATCAGGAATTCGCCCCGCTGCCCGTGGGCGCTCTACCTGCCGGCCACGGCTACTTGAGCAAGGGACGCTACTATCTGCCGCTTACGACGGGGGAGATTGCTTCCATTGATATCGCCAACGGCGAACTGACGCCATTATTTACCGCCCAGCCAGATGCGGCGCTCGGGAATCTGATTTCTTACCGCGGCAGCATTCTCTCGCAGTCGCCGCTGATGCTCGACAAGTTTGAGCAGCTCGAAGCGCTCAAGCAGCGTGCCGAGGCCGCCCTGGCGAAGAACCCGGATGATGCCACTGCGCTGCGCGAGCTGGCGGAGCTGAAGCGCGCCGATGGCGATCGGCTCGAAGCCGTCAAACTATTGAAACGCGCCTTTGAATTGGCGCCAAACGACCCGCTCGCGCAGGAAATGCTTGCCGAATTGCTCCTCGAGGCGCTTTCGGCCGACTACGCCACGTTTCGCGACGATGTACCGCTTGTGTCGCGGCTCATTCGCGACCACGAGCAGCAGATCGAGCTGATGCGGATCGAGGCCCGAGGACTCGAGGAACTTGGGCAGCGGTTGGCGGCTTGGGACGCCTACATGCGGCTGGCCGATTTTACGACGGAAAAGCCAGCCTACTTGCGCGCGAGCGGCGATTACCGCGTTCGCAGCGATCGCTGGATAGCCGGCAGATTGGACACCTTGTGGTCCGAGGCGTCGGCCGAGGAGCGCACGGAGATTTCCGCACGAGCCTCGGCTCGCCGGCCGTCCACTGAAAATCCGCGCACCGCCGCCGAGATGCACCATTATCTGGCGCACCTCGATCCATTGCCCGGCGCCGACGAGGTGCGGCACGCGCTGGCTCGATTCCTCGTCGAGCGCTCGCGCGCCCAGGAGGCCGAGATCGAACTCTTGGAGCTGAGCGCCTCGAACGATCGTGACATCCAAGCGGCCGCCGCGGCCTTGACGAAAAAGCTATCGTCAGACCTGTTGCCGGGGGACGAGGCGGAGCCGCCGCAACGTTCGTGGCCGCGCGGACAAGTGGACGCCGAATTATTGCCGGCTGCCGCTCCAACGGACCCGGGTGGTTTGCGGGCCCCCGCCGAGCGTCAGGCCGGCTACCGGCTCTTGCGCATCGAGCAGGATTTCTGGCCGGCTCCGTCGGCGATACAGTGGTTCGTCGCCATGGATTGTTCCGAGTTGGTCGCCCGCAATGCACTCGGCGACGACGTCTTCCATCTGCCAGTGGACCAGAACAATCTGGCGCGGCAGTATCGGGATAGCGGCCTCGTGCATGCGGCGCGCTTGGGTCAACTGCTGTATGTCGCAATAGGCGGCCAGGTGATGGCCATCGATTCTCGAAACGCAGCGCGCGGCATCGGCGGCGATTTGCTGTGGCAGACTGATCCGCTGGGGCGCTATTCCATCGATCCCGCGCAAGGCGGCCGCGCAGTGGGCATCGTCGTGCCCAGGGCGAGCCGCCGGCCCGTGTATCACGCCTGGTCGGGGCGCAAGCGCTTGGCGGGCGCCGTTGGGCCGGGCGTTTGCTCGCTCGGTCCGGTCACGCCGCGCGGCGTGGTGTTTCAGGAGAACAACGAATTGAAGTGCGTCGATCCACTCAGCGGTGAACTGCTCTGGTCGCGCAGCGATTTGCCGGCCGGCTGCGAGTTGTTCGGCGACAAGGAGCTGGTATTCGCCGCCGATGTGAACGGGCGGGTGGCCCACGTTATCCGGATGGTGGACGGGCGCCTCATCGGAAAACGCGAATTACCGCAGCACGAATGGCTGCTCACGGCCGGTCGCAAGATCGCCGAATTGGGTTTCCAAATCAATCGAGAAGGTCGCGTCCTGTCGGTCCGCATTCGCGATACCTGGTCGCAAGACGTGCTGCACGAGGCCGAGCATCCCATCGCCAGCCGTCTCGCGGTCGTCGAACCCGATGCGATTGCAATCTACGAGCCATCAGGAAAATTTCAATTGATCGACGCGCGTAGCGGCAAGGTGCTGATTGACGCACAGCTACAAGCCGTGGATGACCTCCAGTTCATTCAGACGATGCGCTGTGGGGATGAGCTTTTTCTATTCGTCAGCAATCAGCCGCAGCAACAATACAAGCCGATCGGCCAGTTCGACTACCCACTCATTAACGGCCTTGTGTACGCCTTCAGCATGAACAGCGGCGAAGCCTTGTGGCCGGGTCCCGCGGTCGTCCGCAACCGGGGAATTGCCCTGTCCCAGGCCGAGGACATCCCGCTGTTGGTGTTCGCCGAGCGGAAGATGATTCGCGATGCCACAACGGGCGGCGGCTCCCAGCTTCGCCTGCTGTGCCTCGACAAGCGGACCGGCCAAACGGTGTACCGCAATGATCAATTGCCTGACACGTCGCTGACCCGCTTTCGCGTGCGTGCCGAGCGGCACGCCAAGCCGGTCGTAGCCTTGGAGATGAGCGCGGGTAAGATTCAATGGACGTTCACCGATCGCCCGCGGCCGCCACAGCCCCCGGCGAGCGATGACTTGGAGGCGCCGCGCGAGGAGCAGGAGCGGGGCCTGCGCGGGATCGGGCGACGCGTGACCGGCGCGCTGCGCGGCGTGCTGCAACAGCAAGCCGATGGCGGGCAAACGCCGTCGGCCGCCAATCCCCCGGCGGCCCAGCCGGAAAACGCCAAAGCAACGGATGACGATTGACACAGTTTTGCAGCCCGGCCCCTAACAGGTTTTGTAGCCGGCCTCTGAGAGGCCGGAGACAGTTGAGGCAAAGATGGATCGACGATTTATTCGAACTTGGGTCGTATCGGTTAGCACTGCTTTGGCGCTGCTGCCGGCCACCTCCGCGCGCGCCGGAATCGAGAGTCCACGGGTCCGCAAGGTCGTCGATCAAGGACTTGATTGGCTTGCGTACAACCAGCATAAGCTGGGGCATTGGACCGCGCAGGGCCGCTATCCGACGGCGATGACCGCCCTGGCCGGCCTCGCCATGTTGAGTGAAGGTTCGACCGCCACGCAGGGCAAGTATGCGGAGAATATCCGTCGAGCCGTCGATTATCTCGTTCGGCAGAGCCGGCCCAACGGCCTCATCGGCGACCCCTTGCGCGACGATCGATACACCTACGGCCACGGCTTTTCGATGCTGTTCTTGTCCCAGGTGCTCGGCGATGAGGAAGATGAGGATCGCCGCGCGGAACTGGTCGACGTGTTGACCCGCGCCGTGCAGTTCACAGGCCAGGCGCAGACGCAGGCCGGCGGCTGGGGGTACGTCAGCGCCAAAGACGGCGGCGGATTTGACGAAGGGTCCACGACGATCACGCAAGTGCAGGGTCTGCGCAGTTGCCGCAACGCCGGCATCCCGGTGCCCAAGGAAATCATCGACAAGGCCGTCGAATACATCAAAGACTGCACCTTGCCGGAGGGCGGCGTGCAGTACAGCTCCAAAGGCGGCGGCGGTCGGCCGGCCATCACGGCCGCGGCCATCGCTTGTCTGTACAACGCGGGCGAGTACGACAACGACTACGTGCCGCGGATGATGAAGTACTGCGAACAGAACCTCGGCTCCGACACCCGCAGCAGCTACGGCCACTGGCACTACGCTCATTTCTATTATGCCCAAGTGCAATACCGCGAAGGCGGCGAGCGCTGGGAAAAGTATCGCAATGAAATCGAGGCCAAGCTCCTGCGGGAACTCTCCGAAGCCAAACTCGGCGACAAGTCCGGCGGCTATTGGAACCAAGGCTATATTGGCCCCGTCTATACAACGGCGCTCAACTTGATCATCCTGCAATTGGACAACGCCTGCCTGCCGATTTACCAGCGCTGAAGTGGAGTCCATCCCAAGCCGACGGCTTGCCGTCGGCAACCGGCGACAAGTCGCCGGCTTGGGAAACTTGACTGGTTCCCACGCATTAACTCAGACGTCATTATTTACTCAATTACGCACTTACTGACCTCTCGACGAACAACCCATGCACGATCAACACGACGGTTCCATCGCCCGGCTCGGTGCCGCGCTCGACCAGATCAAAGAACAGCTTTCGCGCGTCATTGTCGGCCAGCACAACGTGATCGAGCAGATGCTCATCGCGCTGTTCAGCCGCGGACATTGCCTGCTGGAGGGCGTTCCCGGACTGGCCAAGACGCTGCTCGTGAGCACGCTGGCCCGCTCGCTGAATCTCACGTTCAGCCGCATTCAGTTCACTCCCGACCTGATGCCGGCCGACATCACCGGCACGGACATCATCGAGGAGAACCGCTCGACCGGCCAGCGCGAGCTGCGTTTTCTGCAGGGCCCCATTTTTTCCAACGTCATTCTGGCCGATGAGATCAATCGCACGCCGCCCAAAACACAGGCCGCGCTCTTGGAAGCCATGCAGGAGCGGCAGGTCACGGTCGGCCGAGTGCGCCATCAAATGAGCGACCCGTTCCTCGTGCTCGCGACGCAAAACCCGATCGAGCAGGAAGGCACTTACCCGTTGCCAGAGGCGCAGCAGGACCGCTTCATGTTCAAGGTGCTGGTGACCTATCCGAGCTTCCAGGAGGAATTCGAGGTCGCCCGCCGGACCACCAGCGCGGCCACGCCGGACGTCCAGGCGGTACTCTCGCCGGAGGAGATCCTACAGCTGCAAGACCTCGTGCGCTCGGTGCCGATCAGCGATCATCTGATCCGCTACTCCTTGGCCCTGGTGCGGCAGACGCGGGTGCGCGAGGAAGCGGCTGCCGACTTCGCCCGCGAGCAGTTGGCGTGGGGCGCCGGTCCGCGGGCCACGCAGTTTTTGATCCTCGGCGCAAAGGCCCGCGCGCTGGTGCACGGCCGGCCGCACGTCGCGCTAGAAGACATTCGCGCGCTGGCCAACCCCGTGCTGCGCCATCGGCTGGTCGTGAATTTCGCCGCGGAGAGCGACGGCGTCACCAGCGACCAGATTGTCGACCGCCTGCTCGAAGTCACGCCTACGCACGAAGACCAACTCCTCCATGACGACCGCTTCCAAAAGATCTTTGCATCCTGAAGTGATCAAGCGGATCGGCCGGCTGGAGATTCGCGCGCGTCACATCGTCGAAGGGCTGCTGAGCGGCATGCATCGCAGTCCGTACTTCGGCCAGAGCGTCGAGTTCCTGCAGCACCGGCAGTACGTGCCCGGCGACGACCTGCGCCGCGTCGATTGGAAGGTGTGGGCCAAGCAGGACCGGCTGTATGTCAAGCAGTACGAAGAGGACACGAACCTCCGCTGCTGTGTGTTGGTGGACGTCTCGGAGAGTATGGCGTACGGCAGCGGACCGCTCACGAAGTGCGACTACGCGGTGACATCGGCGGCCGCGCTGGCGTACCTCTTGCTGCGCCAGCAGGACGCGGTCGGCTGCGCTGTTTTTGACGAAAGCATTCGGCAGACGATCCCGCTGCGAACGAGCACCAGCCACTTGACGACCATCGTCCGTGCACTCGAGCCGCGCGAGCCGCAGGCAAAAACGCGTTTGTATGATGTGCTTGCCCGTGTCGGCGAGACATACCCCCGCCGTGGCATGATGATCCTCATTTCCGATTTGTTGGTCGATGTCGACGACGTGCACCGCGGTCTGCGGCTGCTGCGACAACTCGGGCATGACGTATTGGTGCTGCATGTGCTCGACGACGATGAGCTTGATTTCCCCTTTGCCCGCCCGGCGCGGTTCGAGGGCCTCGAGACCGCGGACCATCTGACGTGCAATCCGCGGGCGCTGCGTGAAGGCTATCTCAAAGCGCTCGACCAGTTTCTGGCCACCCTGCGCCACGGCTGCGCCCGAGACAATGTCGACTACGCACTGATCCGCACCAGCATGCCGCTCGACGCGGCCCTGACCGCATTTTTAAAACACCGCCAACGCGAACGGAGGCGGTAAAACTCAATTTCGGATTGCGGATTAATCGATCCCAATCCGAAATCCGCAATCGGAGAAATTTCGCACGTGTCGTTTTTGTTCCCCGCCCTGCTCACGATCGGCCTGCCGCTGGTGGGCGTGCCCGTATTGATCCATCTGATCAATCTGCGCCGCCAGCAGCGGATTCGCTGGGCGGCGATGCAGTTTCTTATGGAAAGCCAGCGCCGCAACCGCCGCTGGATCCTGCTCAAGCAATTGCTGCTGCTGGCGACGCGGATGGCGATCATCGCCGTGCTCGTCTTGATGCTCGCGCACCTCGTCTTGCGCAATGAGTGGATGGGTTTGTTAGGCCGCGGCACCACCCACCATCTGGTGCTGCTGGACGACAGCTATTCGATGAGCGATCGTTGGGACAGCACGAGCGCTTTGGGCGAAGCGAAACGCGCCGTCCAGGCGATCATCGATCAGGCTCACCAGCAATCGGATACGCAGCTCGTCACCCTGCTGCGATTCTCAGAAGCGGCGCGACTCTCGGCCGGCGCTCAGCCGAAGGTCTTTGGCGAGCAGATCAACGAGGCCTTCCGCAACAAACTGGAGTCCCTTTTGGCGGCGTGGGACGTATCGCAAACGGACGTCGGCCCGGCCGACGCGCTCAAGGCAATTCCCCGCCTGCCACTCGCGGATGACCAGCAGACGCTCATCCTGTATGTTGTGAGCGATTTTCGTGCCCGCCAGTTTGCCAGCGCCGACGCGGTTCGTAATCTGTTGGTCGATTTGGGCGAAGAGAAAGATCTGGCCCAGATTCACCTCGTTCGCTGCGTCCGCGAGGAGCGGCCGAACCTGGCCATCACGTCCCTGGTGCCGGAATCGGGCGTGCGTGCGGCGGGCGTCGAAATGTGGATGAGCGTCACCGTGGCTAACTACGGCGACGCCGAGGCGCGCGGTGTTACCGTGCAGCTTCAGCAGGATGGCGACGCACTGCCGGCGCTCGCGCTCGACGACATCCCGCCGCGCGACGAGCTGACGCACATGTTCCGGGTTCAGTTTGCCGGCACCGGCGCCCATTCGCTGGTGGCGTCGCTACCCGCTGATGCGGTCGAGGTCGACAATCGGCGCTACTTCGCTTGCGATTTGCCGGCCGCCCGGCCGGTGCTCATCATCGACGGATCGCCAGACGGCCGCGGCGGTCACCAGCTTTCGCTCGCTCTGGCCCCCGGCGGCAACACGCGAACCGGCTGGCAGCCGCACGTCGAGCCGCGCTCGTTTCTGGCCGACCTCCCCTCCCCTCCCTCCTCCCCAAATTGGGGAGGGGCTGGGGGAGGGGCACAGGCGGCGGTTTGCCTGCTCGATGTGCCGCGGCTGGCCGACGATGAGCTCAGTGCGCTGGAAACTTATGTCCGCGGCGGCGGCGGCGTGGCCTTCTTTATCGGTGCCGAGACCGATCGGAGCTTCTACAACGAGCGACTTTACCGCAACGGTGAAGGCTTGTTTCCCGTGCCGCTCAAGTTGCCGACACAGCTCATGGACCCAACGGGCGAAACATCGCCCGATCTCGAAGTGACGCCACACCCGCTGTTCCAGGTCCTTGCCGGCCGCCGGAACGGCTTCCTGCCGCTTATGCTCGTGGAATATTTTTACGCCGTGCAGGACGACTGGCTGCCGGCCGATGAAACCGTGCAAGTCATCGCCCGGCTGCGGAACAAGGCGCCGCTGGTCGTGGAGAAGCAATTCGGCGCCGGCCGCGTGGTGGCCCAGCTTACGAAGCTCTCGTCCGGCGATACCCCGCTGGGCCGGTGGAGCAATTGGAGCCTCAATCCCGCGTTTCCGGTCTTGGCGAACGAGTTGGTCAGCTACCTTGCGGCGAAGCGACAGAACGATCCGCTGCACCAGATCGGCGACGACCTGGTGGTCGCCCTCGATGAAGGAAAGTACGAGCCGGCCATCCGCTTCTTGCTGCCCGGCGACCAATCTACGGGCAATGCGCGTGCGTCGCGGGCCGAAATTCCGACGGAGGCCACGCCGGTCGATGGCCGTCTGTCGGCCAAGCTCGATGACGTCGCTGCGAGCGGAATTTATGAAGCGCAGCTGCAACCAGCGCAGGGCGGCGTTGAAACCCGAGCCTTTGCCGTGAATGTCCCCACGGGCGAAGGCGATTTAGCACTAAGCGAGCGGAGCGACCTGACGAGGCAACTGGCTGGTGTCGATTTCCAGATGCATGACGCGGCCGACATGGCGCTCGATGCCCAGCAATTGGCCGGCTTCCAAATGGGCGACGCCCTGCTGGCCGCGATCATCATCATGCTGGTGGCCGAGCAGCTTCTGGCTTATCTTGCCAGCTACCACGTGGCGCCGTTACGAGGACCGAGCCGATGATCATGGCGGCACTTGGAAATTTGCTGCTGGCCCAAGCGCAGATCGGCGGGGCTGACTCGAAGGGAACGACCACCGGGGCCGGGCGAGTGGTTTACGAGCTCTCGCGGCTGCGAGCGTTCGACGACGAGCGGCTCCCGGTGGCGCTGATCGCCGCGGTGGCGATCGCACTCGTGGCCGTAGTGTGGTCGCTGTATCGCCGCGACGTGGTGGAGTTGCCGCGCCCCGCGAAGATCAGCGTGGTCGCACTGCGATGCCTTGCGCTCGCCGGCCTGTTGATTTTCTTCCTGGGCATCGAGCGGCGCACCACAACAGAAGTAGTGCACAATTCGCAAGTCGCGGTCCTCGTCGACGTGAGCCAGAGCATGGGACTTAGTGAAAGCGATCAGCCGACGACCGCCGGCGCTAAAACGCGGACCGACGCCGTTGTCACTGCGCTCGCCGACAGCCCACTTGTCGCCGAACTACGCCGCACTCATGACGTGAACATTGCTCGCTTCGACGAAGAAGTGGAGCCGATCGCGACGTTGCCAAAGAGTCAAGAGTCGAGGGTCGAGAGACAAGAGCCCGAGACGGACAACAATGCAGACAATCCGGCTCTTGACTCTCGACCCTCGACTCTCGACCAAATCGACTGGTCATCCGCCCTGCAGCCCCGCGGAACGCAGACGCGATTGGGCCAAGCACTCGCCGAGCAACTTCGGCTGTATCGCGATGCGCCACTGGCTGGAGTGGTGGTGATTTCTGACGGCGCGCAAAACGCCGGCGTTGAGCCGAGCGCGGCTGTGGAAGCGGCCAAGGAGGCCAAGATTCCCCTTTACACCGTCGGCCTTGGATCGAACAAGGCGCAGCGGAACGTCGCGTTGCGCGACCTCGTAGTGCCGACACGGGCGTTTCCTGGCGACACCCTCAACGTCACGGGTTACGTGCAGGCTGACGGTTACGAGGGCCGATCGGTCGAAGTGGAGCTCACCCGCCGCCCTGCCGAGGCTGCCGCCGCGGGCGGCACGCCAGTTGCCAGCGACCGCGTAGCCATCACAGCCGACGGCGAAATGGTGCCGGTCTCATTCGATTTGGAGCCGGAAGAGGCCGGCACGTTTATCTACCAGCTTAGCGTCAAAGTTCCACTCGACGACGGCAATCCTCGTGATAATCAGCGCGAAGCGGAAGTCGTCGTGGTCGATCGGCAGACGCGGGTGCTCCTGTTCGCGGGCGGACCGATGCGCGACTACCAGTACGTTCGCAACCAGCTCTACCGCGATAAAACAATGACCGTCGATGTGCTGCTGCAAACCGCGCAAGCCGGCGTCTCGCAGGATGCGAATGAAATCGTTGAGCACTTTCCCACCACGACTGAAGAGCTGTACCAGTACGATTGCATCGTCGCCTTCGACCCGGATTGGACAGCGCTGGAAGCCGACCAGGTCGAGCTGCTCGAAAAATGGGTTTCTGAAGAAGCGGGGGGCCTGATTGTGGTGGCCGGGCCAATCCAGACCGCGAAATGGACCCGCAGCACCGAGCATGCAAAGATTCGCGACTTGTACCCGGTGGCGTTCCAGCAGCGGCACACGTTATTGGACGACGGCCAATACGGCGGCGAAACGCCTTGGCCGCTGGCGTTTGAGCGGGCCGGCCGCGAGGCGAAGTTTCTCTGGCTCGAAAACACCGCTGAGGAAAGCGAGGCGGCGTGGGACAGTTTTCCCGGAGTCTATGGCTACTATGCCGTGAAAGGCGAGAAGCCGGGCGCAACCGTCTATGCCCGCTTCTCCGATCCGGAAGCGGGCCTTACGAGCCAGCGGCCCGTCTACATGGCCGGCCATTTTTACGGCGCCGGTCAGGTCTTCTACATTGGCAGCGGCGAGATGTGGCGGCTGCGAAGTGTCGATCCAGCGTACTTTGAGGTGCTTTACACCAAGCTGATTCGCAATGTCAGCCAGGGCCGCATTCTGCGCGGCTCCTCGCGGGGCTCGCTGCTTGTCGAGCGCGACCGCTACGAGCTGGGCGAGACGGTCGTGATTCGCGCCCGCCTGGCCGATGCCCAGCACAAGCCCCTTACTCTGGATACCGCGACCGCACAACTTTTGCGGCCAGATGGCGCGGCGGAGCCGGTCAAGCTAACGGCTGAGATCGAACGGCCTGGAATGTATGCGGGCCAAATTACGGTGCTCCAGGAAGGCACGTATCAAATCGCGCTGGCGTTGCCCGGCGTCAATGAGCAGCCGCTCACCCGGTATTTGCAAGTCCGCGTGCCGGATTTAGAACGCACCCACGCCGAACGCAACGAACCGCTGCTCGCCTCACTCGCCAATGAGACCGGCGGCATATACTACAAAGAGCTCGAGGCCGCGATTCATGGTGACGACACCATGAAACCGCTCGCTCAGGCGATCGAGAGCCGCGCGGAAGTGAAGTTGATCAAAGGCGCGCCCGACCAGGACTTCGCCCGCGCTCAAATGCAATGGTTGCTCGGTGTGATTGCGGGATCGCTGTTTTTGGAGTGGATAGTACGGAGACTAAACCGGCTGGCGTGAATCATATTGCGGATTTCAGATTGCGGATTGAAGAATGCCAATCCGCAATCCGAAATCCGAAATCGAAATACCATTCATGTCGATCACGACCCACACTACCGAACTTCCGCCTGCCGTTCGGCGCGTTCTCGACACCGTGCGGCGACGCATTCGCGCTTACGTATGGCTGGAAGGAATCGCACTCGTGATGGTGCTACTCGGCGCGGCGTTCTGGCTTGGGTTGGCAGTCGATTGGACGTTCGAGCCACCGCCGCGCCTGCGGCAAATCGCGTTGGTTGGCGTTGGGCTGGCTGCACTGTACGTCGCGTATCGCTACTTGTTGCGACGGGTCGTTGTGCCGATATCCGATTCGACCGCCGCGGCGCTGCTGGAACGGCGATTCCCCACGTTGAGCGAGCACGTGCTTACCGCCGTCGACGTTACCTCGTCGTCCGGCAGCGCAGGCTTATACCATCCAGAATTAATTGATCGGACCCACCAATCGGCAGCGCACGCCGTGGCCGACGTTCGTCCTGGCGAGTTGTTCAATCGCGGACCGCTCACGCGGGCGATCGGTTTCGCGGCCGCGCTAACGCTGTCGATCGGCCTGTTCGCCCTAGTGTCGCACGACACGTTTGCGTTCTGGCTCGAGAGGATCGCGTTCAGCGACCAGCCCTGGCCGCGGCGGGTCCATCTGGAAGTCGTCGGCTTCCCGGCGGATGCCGCCGGCCAGCGGGTCCACAAACTTGCCCAGGATGACGACTTCGAACTATTGGTCCACGCACACACGGCCGGCTACGAAGTGCCGAACGAAATCGAAATCCGCTTCCGACTCGCCGATGGCCGGCGTGGCCGCGACACGATGATCCGCGTCGGCGAAGCTCAGGAGAGCCGCGACGACTTTCAACTGTTCCGCTACCAGTTCAAGCGCGTGGTGGCGGATATGGAGTTTGACGTCGTGGGCGGCGACGATCGGGTCCGCGATTTGCGGTTGGCGGTCGTGGATCGACCCGAGCTGTTCGCCATCGAGCTGGAGTGCGTCTATCCGGATTATCTGCAACGCCAACCGCGGCGGCTACCCGTAACCGGCGGCCTGCGAATTCCCGAAGGGACGCGGCTCGCTCTGCGCGCGGGCGCCACCAAGCCGCTTACGGCCGCACGCATCCATCGCGCGCACGATGGCGAGGACGCGCAACTTGAATTTGCAGATCGTCCGCAAGATGAGCTCCGCTGGGAATACGGCACGCTGACCGAAGACGACGTGTTGCTGGTGAGTGTAACCGACAGCGACGGCGTCGCCACACGTGAGCCATACCGCGTGTCGCTCGCCGTGGTTCGCGATGAGGTGCCTCAGGTAGCGGTTAGGCTGGCGGGCATCGGGACCGCAATCACGCCCGACGCGGTCCTGCCGATAGCCGGCAAGATTACCGATGACTACGGCCTGGATCGCGCCTGGTTCGAGTATCAAGTCGCTGGTGCGCCACTGGCCACACGGCCGCTCGCCGCGCAGCCGGGCGGCGAACCACTCATCAACAAGCTTGACCAATTTGACCTCCGCACGACCGACGAAGCAACCGGCAAGCGGGCGCTCGAGCTGAAACCTGGACAACGCTTCTCGCTCGCGCTGAAAGCGTCCGATCGGTTTGATCTCTCGGAGGAGCCACGCGCCGGCAGCAGCCAGCTGTTCACGCTGGACGTTGTCACGGCCAGCGATCTGCTTGCGCTGTTAGAGCGGCGCGAGCTCGCGCTGCGGCAGCGCTACGAAGCGATCTACGAAAAAATGACCGACACGCGCGACGTGCTCGGCCGGGTTGAGTTTGAGCCTGCGGATGCATCCGTAGGGCCGGCTGTGCCGGCCGATAACAGCCCGGCCTCGCCCACAGAGATGGATAGCGCCGAATCCGGCCGGCACAGCCGGCCCAACGACGAGATCCAACGGGCGCTGGCGCGGCGGCGGCTCCGCATCGCGGGCTCGCTGCAAAACGTGGTCCAATCGGCGGACGAGATTGCCGGCGTCGCCGAGGGTTTCGACGATCTGGGCGACCAAATAACCAACAACCGCATCGATAATCCGGATTTGAAAAGCCGGCTCCGGGAACAAATCGCCCAGCCGCTGCATCGAATATCAGGTCAGCGTATGCCCGAACTAGCCGGGCAGTTAAAATCGCTTGAGCGGCACGTGGAGGACCCTGCGGCCGGGGCGCCGGAGCTCGCCAAGGCCAAGGCTCTGGCCGACGAAATCCTGGTCGAGATGCGGCAAGTGCTCGACCGAATGCTCGAGCTGGAAACGTACAACGAAGTCGTCGCCCTGCTGCGCGGTATTATTACCGATCAGGACGACATCAGCCGCCGCACGAAAGAGCGGCAAAAAGCACGGCTGCGGAGCCTTTTCGAGGAAGAATGATGTCTCACGCAAAGGCGCAAAGACGCAAAGGAAAACTAAGTAATCCAATGTGCCAAATAATGCCCTTTGCGCCTTCGCGCCTTTGCGTGAGCAGTCTTGTAGTGATGCTGCTACTTACGATCGCGGATCGGGCCTGGGCGCAGGAGCAGCCGGCCGCGACAGACACGCAGTCAACCGACGCCCAGCAATCGGCGGCGGGCGGCGAGCTGTCGGTCGAGCAGGCGCGGTTGGCTGATCGGTTCAAGCGGCTCGAGGAGGTCGTCGGCCGATTGGCGGAACTCTCGGGATCGACGGACCCCCGTCGAGCCCGGCTGCTGCGCCAGGCGATCGCCCAAAGCCGCGAGCAGGACATCAACGTGCGGTTCGAATCGATCGTCAAGCTGCTGGAAGACGAACGCCTTTCAGCCGCGGCCACAAATCAGACGGATCTGCAAAAGGAGCTCGATGAGCTGTTGACCTTGTTATTAAAGGCCGACCGTGACAAGGAGCTCGCCTCCGAGCGCGACCGAGTCCGACAGTATCTGAAAGAAGTCGCGCGGTTGATCCGGCTCCAGAAGGGCATTCGCGCACGCACGGAAGGTGGCGACGAGCTTCGGCCCTTGAGCGAAGATCAACAGCGCGTTGCCAGCGACACCGGCAAACTGAGTGGCAACATCGACGAGACCGAGGGCGACAAAAAACCGGAACCCGACAATCAAAGCGAAACGAAGGATGGCCAGTCGCCAGACGAATCGAAACCGGCCGATTCCGCGAAACCGGCCGATTCAGAATCCGGCAAACCATCGGCGGGCGAGCCATCCGAATCGCAACCGGGGGACGGTAAACCATCCAACAGTCAACCATCGCAACCGAGCCAAGGCCAGCCCGGTTCGCCTTCGCCGAGCGACGGCAGTGAGAGCGAGAACCAGCCAAGCGAGCCCCAAGACCCGGCCGATCGGGCAACGCAGCGTTTACGGGCGGCCCAACAGCAAATGGACGAGGCCCGCAAGAAGCTCGACGAGGCCAAGCGCAAAGGAGCTGCGGCACGGCAACGCGAGGCACTCAAGAACCTCGAACAGGCCAAGGCCGAATTGGAGCGGGTGCTCCGCCAGCTTCGTGAAGAGGAGCTGGAGCGCACGCTCACTCAGCTCGCCGCGCGGTTCCGCAAAATGCTCGAGTTGCAAACGGCCGTGTACGAGGGGACTGTGCGGCTCGATCGCGTGCCGCAGGCCCAGCGCGATCACGACGACGAGATCGAAGCGGCACGCCTCAGCCGGCAGGAATCGCAAATCGTTCACGAGGCCGACAAGGCGCTGCTGCTGCTGCGCGAGGATGGGTCCTCGGTCGCGTTTCCCGAAGCCGTCGAGCAAATGCGCGACGACATGCAGCAAGTCGTCGAGCGGCTCGCGGCGGTGAAAGTCGATGCGATCACGCAAGCAGTCGAGCAAGACATCCTGGCGGCGTTGGAGGAGACGATCGCCGCGCTCGAAAAAGCGATCAAGGACTTGGAGAAGAACCGCACGCCGCCGGGCCAGCCGTCCATGGCCGGCCAACCCACGGAGCCACAGCTTGTCGATAAATTGGCTGAACTGAAGATGATCCGTTCGCTCGAGATGCGAATTTACCAGCGCACCAAGCGATACGGCGAAATGATCGAGGGCGAGCAGGCCGAAACGGCCGAGTTGCTCGAAGCGTTAAAGGTCCTGGCCGAGCGGCAGCAACGTGTCCACCAGGCCACGGCCGACTTGCAGCAGGGCCGAAACGATTGAGGTTCCATTCCGCGGCCCTGTTGTGGCACAATGGAAGCCTCGAAAGGGGGCAGGCAAACCTCATAAATGTCGTGGTTGGCTAGGCAATTTGCCGATGAAAGTTTCGGTTGGCCCGATTTGTTGGACAGGACAACGTTATGGTGAATAATAAAATGTGACAGTCCTGGGCGGGGGCGGCGGCAAAACCGCCGATGACCAAGAAAGTCCAATCCATGACCAACCGACCTTCCCACCGGCTTTTTGGGTTCACCGTTGCTGTTGCCCTCGGGGCTTCTCTCGCAGCGGTTCACGCAGATAACGCCTTCTTGCCCGAGCCGACCTGGCAGGTCCCGACGCCGCTTGGCGTTTTCGCTCAACTCGAAGAATATCTCAGCACGCCCGATATCGCAGCCGACCGGCAGTCCGTCGTGCGCGACGCCTGGCGATCCGCTGACGCAGAGACCGATTTGCTGGATCGCCTGGCGAATTCCTTGGCCAAGGCAGACGAACAGGTGGCCGAGCTCGTGGCCTTTTGCAGTCGCTCCAGCACTCCGGGCGGGCTGCCCGAATTCGCCTGGCTCGCCGACAGCGAAACACCGCGCTTGATCCGCTACAACATGCGGCTCTATCTGGCCCGCTGGCTCGTGCAGCAAGGTTACTACGACGAGGCGCTTTCCTGGATCGATGGTTTGACGACCGACGAGGTCGTCGCCCCCGATGCCCTGTTGTTCTACCGCGCGGTGGCCCACCATCGGCTCGTGCAGCCGAACGAAGCCGACGCGGCGCTGAGCCAGTTATTGCAGCGCGAAGAGGGCTTGCCGACGCGCTACCAGAAGCTCGCCAGCCTGATGCGGCAGGACCTCGCCGGACTGGAGGATGAATCGCTCGATCACATTGCGCGGCGGATGGACGATGTTCGCCGCCGGCTCGCGCTGGGCCGCTCGGGCGAGGGCGTGCAGGGCGTCGAAACGGGCGTCATCGAGTCCCTCGACAAGCTGATCAAGAAGATCGAAGACCAGCTGCAGCGACAACAGGCGCAATGCTCCGGTTCCGCGGGTGGACAGCAAAGCGGCACGCCCATGCAAGACAGCCAGATCGCCGAGCTGAAGGGGCCGGGCAAAGTCGAGCCACGCGACATCGGCCGCGGCACCGGCTGGGGTAACCTGCCTGACAAGGACCGCGAGAAGGCCCTCCAGGAGATCGGCCGCGAATTTCCCTCCCACTATCGCGAAGTCATCGAAGAATATTTTCGTCGGCTGGCGGCCGAAGAGCCGGCCGACAACCCATGACTTTCCGACGATGTCTCCCTGCCCTGCCCTTTGTTAGTAACGGGGCATGCCAACCGTTTGGAAGAGAGATCGAGGCGTGTGCAGCGTAGTTATTGCTCTGGTGCTCAGCGCGTTGGTGCCGGCCGAGGCGCCCGACGTAACCGCCACGCGGCTCGACGGCACCCCGATTACGGGTGCCTTGAATAGCTGGGAAGGTGGGCAACTGGTCGTGGCCACTGCCGACGGCGAGCAACGACTCGCGACCGATCAGCTTCTTTTGCTCGAGTGGAAGTCCGCGCCGCCCAAGCCGGATGCGGATATGAGCTCGACCAGCCAAGTGGAGCTGGTTGACGGAACGCTGATTCCGATCGACGATTTCCGCAGCTCCGAAGGCCGTGTAATCGTCACGCTCACCGCCGCACTGCCATCGGATGAAAAGCAATTGACGCTGCCCAAAAAGCAAGTAGCAGCAGTCCGATCGCAACCGTTGACCGCGGATGCCGCCGAGCATTGGCGCGAGATCCGTGACCTGGATTTGGCAAGCGACGTGCTCGTGTTATTGAAGCGCGATGGCAAAAGCCTCGATTACGTCGAGGGCGTGTTAGGCAATGTTTCGCCCGACAAGATCGAATTCAAGCTCGATCGCGAACCGCTGCGCATCGATCGCGCAAAGGTCGCCGGCTTCATCTATTATCGTGGGCAGGAGCAAACCGGGGCCGAGCCCCGGTGCATCGTGCAGGGTCGGTCAGGGTTGCGGGCGAGCGTGTCGCTCGCCACTTTGGCCGATGGCCTGGTTCACATCACAACCGCCGGGCGCGTGACGTTCAAATGGCCGCTCGACGACATTTACTCGGCCGATTTCTCGGCCGGCAAACTGCTCTACCTGGGCGATGTCGAACCGGCGTCGGAGCGGTGCACGCCCCTCGTTGGGCTGCCGTCCGATGCCACGTTGGCCGCCGAGTACGGTCGGCCGCGGCGCAATCAATCGGCCTACGGTGGCCCGCTGACGCTACGGCTTAGTGACGGCCTGACCCAGTCGCCGACCGGCCAGACTCGATCATTCAATAAAGGCCTGGCCCTTCGCAGTCGGACCGAGCTTGTGTACCGTGTACCACCCGGCTTCCGGCGTTTCACCACCACCGCAGGCATCGATCCGTCAGTTAGCGCCGGCGGCAATGTGCGGCTGGAGATCTATGGCGACGATCGGCTATTGTTGGAAGATGACGTCGCCGGACATGAGCCGCCACGAGAGATCGAGCTCGATATTTCGGGCGTCAAGCGGCTGAAGATCTTGGTGGACTATGGCCACAACCTGGACACCGGCGATTGGCTGAACCTGTGCGACGCGAGAATGGTGAAGTGACTGCGCGATTTCGGATTGACTTCGGCGAGCTCCGTCGAGCCGCGGCTTGCGGATTGCGGATTGCGACAGCGCTGTTGTCAATGTTCGCGTTCATCCCTGTCGCGTCTGCGGCCGGCGCTCTTGAACCTGACGCCGAAGTGCTGGGGGCCGAAGCCCAGCGCATCGAGACGATCGAGCGCATCTCACGCCCGACGCTGGCGATCTTCGGCGCCGATGGCCAGGGCGGCGGCTCTGGCGTGGTGATTTCGCCCGACGGCTACGCGCTGACGAACTTTCACGTCGTCGCCCCGACCGGCCCTGCCATGAAGTGCGGCCTGTCCGACGGCCGGCTCGTCGACGCCGTGCTGGTGGGGCTCGACCCGGGCGGCGACGTGGCATTGATCAAACTACTGGGCGACGGCGAATTTCCGGCCGCGGATCTGGGTGACAGCGACGCGGTGCATGTCGGCGACTGGGCTTATGTGGCCGGCAATCCCTTCCTGCTGGCCGACAACTTCAAGCCCACGATCACCTATGGAATTATCTCCGGGATCCACCGCTATCAGTATCCGGCCGGCACCCTGCTCGAGTATGCCGATTGCCTGCAAACCGATGCGGCCATCAACCCCGGAAATTCCGGCGGGCCGATGTTCGACGCCGCAGGCCGGCTCATTGGCGTGAATGGCCGTGGGTCGTTTGAGAAGCGCGGCCGCGTTAACGTGGGCGTCGGTTACGCAATCTCGATCAACCAGATCAAGCGGTTCCTGGGGCTCTTGAAGAGCGGGCGAATTGTTGACCATGCGTCGCTGGGCGCCACGGTAACGACGGATGAGGAGGGCCGCGTCGTGGTCGACGACATTCTGGACGACAGCGACGCCTTCCGCCGCGGCTTGCGCTATGGCGATGAGCTCGTGCGATTCGGAGGCCGCGAAATCGGCTCGGCGAACACGTTCAAGAACGTCTTGGGCACGTATCCAGCCGGCTGGCGAGTGCCAATGACTTTCCGCCGCGATGGCCGCGAATTCGAGCGCGTCGTGCGGCTGGCCGGCGTGCATCGCGGAGGCGAGCTCGAAGCGCTGCTCCACGCCGAGCACGAGCCGCCGGTGCCCGATCAGCCGCCGCGGCGAAACGAACCGCTGCCGCCGGGCGATCCGCCACGTCGACCGCCTGAGGAGCGGCGGCCTGGGCGACGAAGCGTTCCGCAGGCGAAAATGCCACGCGCCGTGCGCGACCACTACGAGGTCGCCCCCGGCTACGCGAACTATTGGTTCAACCGCTACCATCAACAGCGCGTGTGGAACGCCTACCTGGCTCGCGGCGATTTCGCCGAAACAGGCTGGGATTGGAAGATCGGCGGCAACACTGCGACGGGCGGCGCGGTGACGATTGAGCTCGCCGAGAAGAGCGGCTCGATTGTCATGCCGGACGGCCAGTCGGGTGCGCAGTTCGGCCTGTCGCTTACGGAAGAAAAAAGTCCGCCGCGATCGGGTGGCCTGTTGGCCGCCCTCCACCTGTGGCAACGGCTACTGCTGTTCGGCCCGCGACGCTTCGGCGAAGTCTACTATCTCGGCACGATGCCCTGGCCAGTAGGGCCGGCTGTGCCGGCGGGAACGCGTTCATCCCGGCCGGCAGAGCCGGCCCTACGCGATTGTCTCGTCGCGACTCACGGCGGCGTCGAGACGCGATTTTACTTCAACCCGGACAGCGGCGATCTTGTCGGCATCGAAATGCAAGCCTCCGATGACGAGGACCCATGCGAAATATATTTTAGCGACGTGCGAGAAGTGGACGGCCGGCATCTGCCCCATCAATGGACCATTCGTCACGGCGATGAATTGTTTGCGGAGTTGAAAATTAACTCATACGACTTGGCCAGTCACGCTCCGTCGAAGGATAAGGAATAATTAGATATGCTTCTGGTGGGTTCGATATTTCGGATTTCGGATTGCGGAATGCGGATTTTCTCCCCCAATCCGCAATCCGCAATCCGCGGCTCGACTGAGCTCGCCGAAGTCAATCCGCAATTCCTGCTTGCACACGTCCGCGCCGTTGCGCTAGCCGTCGCTTGTCTCGTTGCTGGGACGGGCGACGCGCGGGCCAGCGACGGCGCGGCGTCTCTTGCCGATGTGGCCCGCCAGGTGCAGCCCAAGGTCGTGAAGCTCTACGGCGCGGGCGGCCTGCGCGGCCTCGAAGCCTACCAAAGCGGCATCTTAATTTCCGCCAAGGGGCACGTGCTCACCGTCTGGAGTTACGTGTTGGATGCCGATGAAGTGACCGTCGTGCTCGATGACGGTCGCCGCTTTGAGGCCCGGCACATCGCGGCCGATCCACTTACGGAAATTGCAGTGCTGAAGCTCGAGCCCGGCGACGATGAGCTGCCCTACTTCGACCTTTCCCAAGCGGTCACAGCGGAGCCCGCCACGCGGGTCCTGGCGTTCAGCAACCTGTTCGGCATCGCGGCCGGCGACGAAGCGGTAAGCATGCTGCATGGGGTGGTATCGGCCCTCGCGCCGTTGGACGCCCGCCGCGGCGCGTTTGCCACCAACTATCGCGGCGATGTGTACGTCGTCGACGCCGCGGCGAACAATCCGGGAGCCGCCGGCGGCGCGCTGACCGATTCGCAAGGCCGGCTGCTCGGCATGCTTGGCAAAGAGCTCCGCAGCAGTCTTACCGGCACGTGGCTGAACTATGCGCTGCCCGTCAGAGCCTTCGCGCCGACCGTGGAGGAAATGCTGGCAGGCCGGTTCACGCCGGCCGAATTAGCGGACGTTGACCGTCCGGAGAAGCCGCTGTCGCTCGCCGCGCTAGGGATCGTGCTCGTGCCGGACGTCGTCACGCGCACTCCTCCGTACATCGATCGGGTACTACCCGACTCGGCCGCGGCCCGCGCCGGTCTGCGGCCAGATGACCTCGTCGTGATGATCGATACGCAAGTGGCCTCGTCCTGCCGCGACGCGGTCCGCCTTATCGAGCGCCTGGAACACGACGCGGCCGCGCGCATTGCCGTGCTGCGCGACAACGACTTCCTGGAGTTCACGCTGAAGGTTCAAGCCGACGAAGAATCCGCGGAGGAAAAATAAGTCGTGATGAGGCATTGCTACATATTGCAATTTGCAATTCTTATTTTGCAATTTGCAATCATTCTTCCGACGCGCGCTCAAGAGATCGTGCCGCTTGCCGCGCGCGAGGAAGCCGCCCTGCGCGCGGCCGCGGACAGCGTCGCCGAATCCGTTGTGCAAATTCGCACCATCGGCGGCTTCGATACGGCCGGTGGCTCCCTGCTGGCCGACGGGCCGACCACCGGCCTTGTGATTTCCCACGACGGTTACATCGTCTCGAGCGCGTTCAATTTTTTGCAGCAGCCAGCGTCCATCGTGGTGACCTTCGCCTCTGGCAAACAGGTGCCGGCCGAGCTTGTGGCAACGGACCACAGCCGCATGCTCGTGCTGCTGAAGGTCGCAGGCATGACCGAGCTGAAGGTGCCCACGCTAGCGCCGGCCGGCGAAATCCGGCCCGGCCAATGGGCAATTGCCGTCGGCCGCACATTCCGCGCGGACCGCACCAATGTATCGCTGGGAATCGTTAGCGCCGTCGGCCGCATGTTCGGCAAGGTAATTCAAACAGATGCCGACGTTTCGACAGCTAACTACGGCGGCCCGCTCGTCGATATTCGAGGCCGTGTGCTGGGGGTCATCGTGCCGCTGGCGCCGCAAGGCGAGAGCCAGGTCGCCGGCGTCGAGTTGTACGACTCCGGCATCGGGTTCGCCGTGCCGCTGGAGTCGATTGCCGAGCGACTGGAACGAATGAAGCAAGGCGAAGACCAGCGGCTAGGAATCCTCGGTGTCGGCATGGCTGCCGGAAATCCTCATTCGTCCCGGGCGGAGCTGGCGGCCGTGCGGCCCGATTCACCGGCCGGCCAGGCCGGTCTCAAGAAGGGCGACCGCATCGTTGAAGTGGATGGCAAGCCGATCCACACGCAGACCGATCTCCGCTTCGCTCTCGGTCCGCGCTACGGCGGCGAGAGCGTGCGGATCGTCGCCACGCGCGGCGACGAGCGGCTCGAGCGGACTATCACGCTTGCCAGCGAGCTGCCGGCCTTCCGGCACGCGTACTTAGGGATCTTGCCGATGCGCCCGTCGATCGACGTTCCAAAGAGCGAAGCAGATGCAAAACAGGATGATGCCGGAACCGATGCAGAAAGCGGCATCATTGTGCGTATGGTGTGCGACGGCAGTCCGGCCGCCGAGGCCGGCTTGCGGGCAGGCGATCGTATTCTGCGGATCGACGACACCCAGATAAAATCCATCGACGATGCTCTAGCGGCTCTCAACAACGTAGCGCCCGGCAACGAAGTGAGATTGCAGCGCGAGCGCGACGGCCAGTCTGCCGATCTCACGCTCACTGCGGCCCGCATGCCCACCAACGTGCCGACGGAGTTGCCGCCCTCGTACACAGCAGCCGAAGCAATTGAAAGGGCCGAGCCCGCTGCGGCGAAAGATGGCGAAACGAGCGACTTGAAGCTGCCGGAGTTTCCACACCAATGCAAAATCTATATGCCGGCCTCGCACGAAGCGGGCCGTCCGCATGGCGTTTTGCTTTGGCTGCACGCCCCCGGCGAATCCGACCCCGAAGAAGTCATTAACGAGTGGCGGGCGATTTGTGATCGCGACGGCTTGCTGCTCGTTGTGCCAACGGCGGCCGAAAACGCACGTTGGGAACGCACGGAGCTGGAATATCTTCGCCGATTGATCGAGCGCATCGTCGCGCAATACAAGATCGATCGTCACCGCGTCGTCGTCTACGGCGAAGGCGGAGGCGGTGCGATGGCCTGGCTGTTGGGTCTGTCGGGCCGCGACGCTTTCCGCGGCCTGGCAACCTCGGCCGCCCCGTTGCCGCGTCAGATTCGAGTGCCGCCGAACGAGCCGGCCCAGCGGCTCGCCATCTTCGCGGCCATTCCACCCAGCAAAGACAGCGCGGCCGTACAGATCGCCGAAGGCTTGCAGAAACTGTCCGACGCCGGTTACACGGTTACAACCGTGAGCACGGCCGAGGACCCCGGCCAATTGTCCGACGCCCGGCGAGACGAGCTGGCACGCTGGATCGACACGCTGGATCGCATTTAGAGCCGCCGGCGACTCCGACCGGCTAGCGCAGCCGTCGCGCCGCACAGCAGGAGCAATGTACTCGTGAACGGCTCGGGAATCTCGCCCGCGATGCTGACCGTCGCATCGGCCACAAACGGATCCAATATGCCGAACGCGATGCCCGGAGGCGGCAACGGTGGGATCGGCGGACTGGGCGTCACGGATAGACCCGCGCCGCCGTTAATGTCGCTCAGACTCATCGACAACGTCAACGAACCGGGGTCAATATAGGGCGCCAGTGTTCCGCCGGTGACCAGGCTGAACGACGTCGTAAACAAGCCGCCCGTCGCGGGCGGCCCAAGGGGCCCGGTCAGCGCGCTCGTCGATAAGGCGCCCGAGAGCAGCAACGTGTTGCTCGGATCGTACAACTCAAGGGTTCCGCCGGCAAAGTTCTGCAGCACGAGCGTGCCGCCAAAGACGATGGCCGGGCCTGCCGCCGTCAATCCGTCCAACGTGACAGATGCGGTCGACGTCAAAACATCCGCAGCAACACCGTCCAGAAAGTCCAAATACTCAACCGCCGTATTCTGGTCGCCGGTCGTCCCAGGAATTGAATCGTCTGTCGTGCTAAGAATATCGACGAGGCCGCCGACGTATTCGATATCCGCCGCCGCGTCACCGCCCAGGCTGAGCTTGATGATTGTTCCGGCCTCAGCGCGAGTACCCATTGTGCTGAGCACGGCGAACACTGTTGCCGCAATTGCCAACCGCATACTACGAGACATTAGTTCTCCACTCCCAGTGCTTTGAAGCTGCGTCTTTTGACGTTAACGAAACCCAAAGTTCACCCGCCCGTCCGCGCGCGGCCGACGGCGGCCAATTCAACCGATCGTTCTGTTCAGACCAACAAAAAAAGCGACGATTGAAACCTTTCAATCGCCCCTTCTGGTGAAGGGGGTGGAAAGACTTCAACCGACGCTTTTTAAATTAGCGTTTCCTTGCGGCGACGAAAGCTTGAATTAGGTAATTGGATCTTGCCTACAACGGACCGTTCTGGCAGGACACCGATACTCCTTCAGTTTTACAAACTGGCTAACGATTGTCAAGCATTTCACCGCAATTCCCACGCTAAAAAAGGCCCGAATTGCCCTCCCGGGCCAGCACCGCCAGGGCATGGGCCGGGGCGCAGGCACTGGCGGCACCGCCAAGTTGCTCCTGGAGGGAGACGCGGCGGGCACCTGGCAGTATGTCCCCGACCGCCAAACGGGCCAGGAATTCGCCGCATCCGCTTAAAACAATGCACTCCGGCGGCACCATGTTGGCAATTATCCGTAAGACGGCAGCCCGAACCTGGGCAGCCTGCGCGTTGCGGACTGCGGCGGCAGACAGTACGGCGTCGGCATCGCTGAACGCGGCCGCATCGGCACAGACCATCCGGGCCATCCGCTCGCGGGAAAACTCCCGGGTGAGTGGCCGCCCATCCGCGGCCTGATTTACAGTCGGTTCCTCCGGCAGCTCACCGAGCAGCACGTACGCATCCGCAGCCGTTGCGAACAACTCGGCGGCGACCGGGCACTGCGCGCCGCGCCAGGGCAGAAACCGCGTGATGGCGCAGACCGGCGTCCGAACAACCCCCGTGTAAACCAATTCGCCTGCGAACAGGCGGTCGGTGTCGTTCAATCCCTGCGGCCGCGGCCGACCGTCGGCGAACGGGATGATATCTGTCGTTGTGGAACCGACGTCAATGAGCAAGCCGGCGTCGCCCTCGACAAATCGACAGGCAAATTGAGCCAGCGCATGCCAATTGCTGGCGGCCGCGAGTTGCGGAGCCTGCAGCGCCTCGTCAACGTTTGCTAAGCGGCCGTCGACAAGATAAACGCGCACCTCGCGTCCACCGGCGGCCTGTTTCGCGGCCGCCACAATGTGACGCACGCCTTCCGCCTTGGTGCGAAACGCGTCGCACAGCTCGCCCGTCATCGTCATCGCCAGCCGCTCGGCGGCCGGCGCAGTTCTAATCAGCGCGTCGAGTGCCGCGGCCAATCCTGCAGGATCGCGCCACAGGGGGAACGGCACGCTCCGCGCCCAGCCGCGGTCGTCGGCCGCTTTCAAATTGGCACCGCCAATATCCAGCCCCAGCCAGGTCATCGTAAGAAGCTCACATTTCCCGCAGCATCGAATTCGATTGCGCGATGGGAGAACTCCACGCTGCGCGTTTCTCCCTGCGCAATGTGCCACATCACTTCGGCGAGGTTGGTTTGGGCGGCAGCGCGCAGGCCCACGTACGATGTCGTGAAGCGCGGATTGACTTCAATCACGCTATCTTCGCCGCCGTGTGGATCGCGGCCAAGCACCAAATCGACGCCGATGTAGCCGGTCGCAGCGGGAAGCGCGTTTAACGCGCGTTCGGCCAGCGCGGTCGCGCGTTCCGCCAGGCCGCCGGCCAATGGCAACTCGCCGCCCAAATAACGCAGCCGACCATCCTCGGAAATCCGTTGTTTGCACGGCATGAGCGCGAGCCGACCAGCCGGACCGCACAACAGTGCGACGCTCACCGGCAAGCCGGGGACATAACTCTCCAGACGACGCGGCCAGGCATATGCCGGCGCCGCATCGTATGGTCCGCTCACCATGTAATTATCCTGGGAGCCGGCGCCATGCAGCGGTTTTAATACCGCGGGATAGGCAAAATTGTCCGGCAACGGCTCTTCCGATTCGAGCACCATGCCTCGGGGCGTCGGCACGCCGGCCGCAGCCAGCATGTCCGCGGTCGATTGCTTGTTGGCCGCAATCCGAATGAACTTTGGAGATGGGGAAAGAAGCCGGCCGCCGCTCGTCGCGGCGAGGTTCGCCGTCTTCAGAAGGATTCCGTCAAACTCCGGCGCGATCAAGATGGTGGCGTCGGCCGCGCTGGCGAGCCGTTCAATTTCCTCGACGTGCGCATAATTGCTCAGCACATCGACAACCTCACAACCCGGCAATGCAAGCTGCAACACCCGCGGATCGCGAAGGGCGGTGATGCGGCATCCCTCGATCCGCACCAGATCGGCGACCACCGCGCCGATCATCGCCATTCCCTCGCGCACGAGCGAGGCCGGCAGCGGACCTGGCTGCTCGACCAACCCGCCGCCCGTCGCCCATTCATAAGCGAAGAAATGCATCGGATTGCGGATTGGGGATCGCGGATTGCGGATCGATCTCAAACAATCCGCAATCTGCAATCCGCAATCCGAAATGCGTTTTCAAAAGATGCCCAGCTGGTCGCGCGCGTCCTCGGTCATGCGGTCGGGCGTCCAGGGGGGTTCCATGACGAGCTTCACATCCACGTCGGCGACGCCTTCCAGCCGCCGCACCGCGTCCTGCGATTGGCTCAACAGCTGTGGACCCGCCGGACAAGCCGGGCTGGTCATCGTCATCTCAATCGCCACGTTCGACTTGCCGTCCGGCTGCTCATCGATCTTCACGTCGTACACCAGGCCCAGATCGACGATATTGATGAACAGCTCCGGATCGACTACGCCTTTCAGCGCTTCGCGGACTTTATCTTCGGCAACAGCCATGGCACGGTCCTCTTTTTGATTTCACCACGGAGGACACGGAGAACACGGAGAAAGTCGACAATGAAATGATGGTCTCCAATAATCCTCTCTCTTCCGAAATCTGTGTCCTCTGTGACCTCTGTGACCTCTGTGGTTAATATTATCCGGCATATTGTGGCAGGGGCTAGTCATCGCGCAAGCGGACGTAGATTTGGTCGCCTTCGACCTTCACCTCGTGGGCCTTGGTCGGCTTTGTGGCCGGCATCGTGACGGCGGCACCGGTGCGAATGTCGAATTTCGCCCCGTGACGGGGACACGTGATCGTGGCTTCTTGTGGATCGACCGGCCCTTCACTGAGCGGACCGCCGTCGTGGGTGCAGACGTCGTCCAGCGCGTAAAAATGCCCGGCCGCCCGGATCAGGACGACAAGCCGCTCGTCCACCTCGACCAGCATTTTGCCGGGGTCGGGAATTTCCGACGTCTTTGCGACTGGAACGAAATCGCTCATTGCAGTTGTGCCCGATTCGCCAACCACGTTCCGCCCACCAACAGCAGCAAGCCCAAGACCAACAACGGCAATCCCCACTTCAGCGTATTGGCCGACCGCCGTCGTTCGTCAATTCGCCCGGAGACGACTAATCGCAAGCCGCCGGCCGACAGCCAGAGTCCAGCAATCGTGACAAACAGGCCGAATAGACGCAGCACATTTCCCAATACTTCCGATGTGCTCACGCCACGCCCTATTCCTTGATATCGCTCACGCGCCGTCCGATCGCCTCGCCCAGCGCGTCGCGGACGCTCTCGATCGTGATGCGGTCAAACACCTGCTGGAAGAAGCCGGCGACGATCATCCGGACCGCCTCGCGGCGAGTGTACCCGCGGGTCATGGCGTAAAACACCTGCTGATCATCGACGCGGCCCGAAGTGCTGCCGTGCGTGCAGCGCACGTCGTCGGCCTCGATCTCCAAACCTGGAATGGAGTCAGCACGCGCGTCCCGCGACAACATGAGATTGTCGTTGCGCTGGTAGGCGTTGGTCCGCTGGGCATCGCGGTCGACTTTGATCATGCCGCGCCAAACGGTGCGCGAGCGGTCCTGCAGTGCGGTCTTGTACAACAGGTCGCTCTTGCAGTAGGGGGCCTGATGGTGCTGATGGGTATGGTACGACAGATGCTGCCGGCCTTCGGTGAACATCACGCCGTTGACTTGCACCTCGGCGTCCGGGCCCGTCATCGCCACGTGCTGATTCACCTTCGCAAGCCGACTGCCCAATGCGCCGATCGTCCACTGCAAGCGGCCCTCGCGACCGACGTGGGCCTTCTGGTGGGCGAAGTGCCACACTTCATGGCCCCAGTTCTGCAGATTGACGTAACGCAGACGCGCCCCCGGCTCCACGATCAATTCGATGGATCCGCAGTGCAGGCCGCCGCCCTCACCGCTCGTGCTGGCCGTTTCAGAGAGCATCGCCGCGTCGGCGCCTTCGTCGAGAATGACAAGTGTTTTGCCGAAGTCCACGCCCGCCTCAGTCAGCGCGGAGAGCGAATGGAGCGGCTCGTCGATGCGAACCTTTTTGGGCACATACAGCCCGGTTCCGCCAGACCAGACAGCCGCCTGCAGCGCAGCAAACTTGTCCTTGGTCGGATCGACAACCCGCCGCTCGAAATACGGCCGCAGCAGCTCGCCGTGCTCGACCACCAGCGCGTCGAGGCTGCCGAAAAGCACGCCCTGCTGGGCCCATTTCGGCGACAGCTCAGCGATGAACGGCCGGCTGTCGAAACTCGCCACCTGGCCGCCGAGCTCCACACCCGCCGCCAACAACGCATGCGGCAGCGAAACATCTCTTGGCGCCTCTTCCGACTGATCCGGCAAACCAAACCGGTCCAGCTTGAACAGCCGGATGTCGGTCCGCATCCACTCTTCATCGCGGACGGAGGGCATCGGCAATTCTTGAAACCGGCGCCATGCCTTGCGGCGCAGATCGATGAGCCACCCCGGCTCGTCGCGCGCAGAAAGAAAGGCGTCAAACGCCTCTTGCGAAAATCCCGTCGAAGCAACCGCGGTAGACATAGACTCCTAACAGTTTCGCTTAATCGAATAGCTCATCGACGGAAAACTTCCATCCTGGCACGGCTGGCGCCGCGTCGGCGGTTTCGCCGCGGCGGTAGATCGTCGGCTGCTCGGGCGAATCGGCGCGGTAGACGCGAATGACGTCCTCGCTCAATAAATCGACATCCCACACAACCTTCGTCCCTGCCGAAAAGTAATCCGCGCGCTTGGCGGCCATTGCCCGCTCGGCGCGAGGTCCGTAGTCACCCTCGCTTCGAACTTCGACCGCGAAAATGGGTGCCTCGCTGAGGATCTTCATTCGCGTGCGAGGGCCAGTGTAGTACGCAACATCAGGACAGAACGACTTACGATTCGGAAGATCGACCAAGAACGCTACATTATCCCCGTAAGCACGCCCTCCATATTGCTTCGCGTACTCCCGAATCCGGACAAAAATCGTCGCTCCGGCGCTGCCGGGCATATCGCCGGTGGGACTCATCATGATAATTCTCCCATCGACAATTTCGGCCTTTCCCTCGACCTTGTACAGCTCGGCGATGAGTTGCTCAGTAGTGGGATCAGTTGCGATGCTCATATGTTGGCCCTTTCGCGGCGTCGTATTAACCCACGCTGCCTTCCATCTGCAGCTCGATGAGCCGGTTCATTTCGACGGCGTATTCCATCGGCAGCTCCTTGACCAGCGGCTCGATGAAGCCGCTGACGATCATCGAGCTGGCCTCCGCCTCGGTCAGGCCGCGGCTTTGCAGATAGAAGAGCTGCTCCTCGCCGATCCGCGAGACGCTCGCCTCGTGCTCGACCTGCACGTCCTGCTCCTCGACCTCGATATACGGATACGTGTCGCTGCGGCTCTGCGGGTCGAGGATCAGCGCGTCGCACACGACGCTGCTCTTCGAGCCAATCGCGCCGTCCTGCACCTTGCACAGGCCGCGGTAGCTGGAGCGGCCGCCGTTCTTGCTGATGCTCTTCGAAATGATCCGGCTCTTGGTGTGGGGAGCACAGTGGACCACTTTAGCGCCCGCATCCTGGTGCTGCCCCTTCGAAGCGAACGCAATCGAGAGAATCTCGCCGCGGGCGCCGGGCTCCATCATGTACACTGCCGGGTACTTCATCGTCAGCCGGCTGCCGAGGTTGCCGTCAATCCATTCCATGAGCGAATCGCCGTACGCGACCGCCCGCTTGGTGACGAGGTTATAGATGTTGTTGGCCCAGTTCTGGATCGTCGTGTACCGGCAGCGGGCGCCGCGGCGGACGATGATCTCGACCACCGCCGAGTGCAGGCTCTCGCTCGAATACATGGGCGCGGTGCAGCCCTCGACATAATGCACCTCGGCGCCTTCATCGACGAGGATCATCGTCCGCTCGAACTGGCCCATCCGCTCGGCGTTGATGCGGAAGTAGGCCTGCAATGGAAATTCAATCTTTACGCCCTTGGGCACATAGATGAACGAGCCGCCCGACCACACGGCCGAATTGAGCGCCGCGAACTTGTTGTCCTCCGGCGGGATGATCGAGCCGATGTACTCGCGCACCAGGTCGCCATGCTCGCGGACCGCGGTGTCAGTGTCGGTGAAGATGACGCCCTTCTTGGCTAAATCTTCCTGCAGGGAGCCGTAGACGACTTCGCTTTCGAACTGCGCTTTCACGCCGGCCAGGTACTTCTTTTCCGCCTCCGGGATGCCGAGCTTGTCGAAAGTTTCCTTAATTTCAGCCGGCACGTCGTCCCACGTCTTGCCCTGATGGTCCGTCGGCTTGAGGTAGTAATAGATGTCCTGAAAGTCGATGCCGATGTGTCCGCCCCAGCGCGGCATCGGCTTCGACTCAAACACTTTGAGCGACTTGAGCCGAAAATCGCGCATCCACGCCGGCTCGCGCTTCATCTCCGAAATTTCCGACACGACTTCCGCGCTCAACCCGCGGCGGGCTTTGAACACGCCGTGCGTCTCGGTCACGAAGTTGTATTTGTTGATATCGCCTAGGGCGAGATCATCGGGAGCGGTTATCAAATCGGTTGCCATCGTACTGTCCAATCTGTTTTGATCTGCAGCGTGTGCTGCTCTATTTGTCGCAAGGGCTACCTATGCCACCCCGCTGGCAAGCTTCTTCTCCGCAACGCTCATTTCTTTCTCGACCGCCGCGTCCTCCGGGTGCCTGGCCCGAACGCGGTCGTATCCTTCGGTGTACAATTCGCGTGCCAAATCCACGCCGCCCGTCTCGACAATGCGGCCGCCGAGCATGACGTGCGTGAAATCCGGCGTGTTATGCTCCAACAGCCGATCGTGGTGCGTGATGATGAGGATGCCCATCTTCGCGCCGCCGATTTCGGCAATACTCTGGCTGGCCAGCTTCACGGCATCGACGTCCAGCCCGCTGTCCGTCTCGTCGAGAATCGCGAATTTCGGCCGCAGCATCGCCATCTGCAGGATCTCGGCCCGCTTCATCTCGCCGCCCGAGAAGCCGTCGTTCACGTACCGCCGGGCGAATTCCTCGTCCATCCGCAATTGACTCATCTTGTCGCGCAGCTCCTTGCGGAACTCGCGCATCGGAATCAATTGCTCGCCCTCCTTGCGTTCGGGGTTGCGAACGTTGGTGGTCGCGTGACGCAAAAAGTCGGCCATCTTCACGCCGGGAATCGCCATCGGCCGCTGAAAGGCCATGAAGATGCCGGCCCGCGCCCGCTCCGTCGCATCCCATTCCAAAATGTTCTGGCCGTTGAGCTCGACCGTGCCCTCGGTCACTTCGTAGTTCGGATGGCCCATGATCACGCCGGCCAACGTGCTCTTGCCCGAGCCGTTCGGCCCCATGAGCGCGTGCACCTCCCCCCGGCGGATCGTCAGGTCGACGCCGCTGAGGATTGGCTTGCCGCCGACGGCAACGTGCAGGTTTTTGACTTCTAGGGTTTCGGTCATTTGATTCTTCAAAAAGCTTTCTTCGTTCCTATCGCGCAATAGCCGCGATGCTACGCACCGCCGGCCTACGCAGTAATCTTCTGATGATCGAACAGCGGCTCCACATCCGCAGGCGCCTCCACATAACCGCTGTGGTGCGGCACCGGCAGCTCATCATCAACCTTCATGCCAATCGCCCCGCCTCGTTCGCGGGCAATTTTGTGCCCCTTGATCTTGTCCTGAACGCGCATCAACCCTTCGAGCAACGACTCCGGCCGCGGCGGGCAACCGGGCACGTACACGTCCACAGGCACCACGAGGTCCACCCCCTTGACCACGTGATAACCCCACTTGAAATACGGCCCCCCGCCGCAAACGCACGCCCCCATCGCGATCACGAACTTCGGGTCGGGCATCATGTTGTAAAGCCGCCGCACCCGGCTTGCCATTTTGTACGTCACCGTGCCAGCCACAATCATCAGGTCCGCCTGCCGCGGCGTCGCCCGAAACGCGCCGGCGCCGAAGCGATCGATGTCATACCGGCTTGCGCCCGTGGCCATCATTTCGATCGCGCAACAGGCCAACCCGAAGGTCAGCGGCCAGATGCTCGACTGCCGCGCCCAATTAATCGCCTGCTCCACAGTCGTCGTGATGACGTTCTCCTCAAACCGGCCTTCGATCCATGGCTGCGACTGCGACATAATTCCCTTTCACTTCTATTTCTCTGGTGTGGGTCCCGGCTATTCAGAACTCACACATTTCGCGCGTTCGAGCATCTACCCGATTTTCCACTACGACGCGCTCGGCGTGAAGGTGCAGCAGTTCGCGCCATCCAACCGGCACTCCGTCAGCCGAACGTTCTCACCAAGCATTTCCGAAAGCATCAACTTCTCCATCGTGCACACGCTGCGATCCAGCTTCGCCAGCTCCGGATAAGGGCAGGCCAGCGCCGTAAGCACCGGCAGCTCTCCGGACGACTCCACCTCAAACGGTATTTCCCGCTCACCCATCAGCGAGGCCAGACTGGTCATGCGTTCGCCGAGCGTTTCTCCCGATACACGATCGCGGTATCGGTCCACTAGTCGCCCGGCAATCCGCTTCAACAGCCCGCGCCGTATCGCCGGATCCTCGACGCTCTTAACTTCCTCCCACAGCACGATCGCCATGTCGGCGAAGTTCGTGCCGGAGGCTCGCTCGCCTTTTTCCGTAAGCGAATACTTATGGTTGGGCCGCCCGCGGTTCTTCCGCTCCGTCCGGCGCTCAATCAGGCCCGCGTCCATGAGCCGCCGAAGCCGCTGCCGCACGGCAGTCGCCGTGACGCCCATCTCGGTAACGAGGGCTGAAATCGTGACAGCACCATTGCGTCGCAGGCACGCGAGCATGGCATCGTCAGAGGATTGGCTATCGGAGCGTGTCACCGCTATCTCTCGCTGGACCAAGGCTTTAGGCTAAGTGTCCTCATTAAAATCATATCAGTTTTGCGATTTTAGACAACCTACTATTTGAAAAATCGGCATTTGACGTAACTTATTGTCAATAATAGCTTTGCATCGCTAAGAAATGACCGCCTGCCGCTAGCGTAGTTATCTTGGTCTTCCAGGCAGCGATCGGCCCGGTTGTACGGGCGACAATCTATCCCGTCGCCGGCGAGCTACGCCTCGCCGGATTCGCACCGGCTTCCCGCGGAAAATACCGTTCGACCACGGCTTGGAATTCCCCCGCGGTCGACACTTTAACCACGCGACTGCGGAATTCTCTTGCACCGGCGCGGCCCTGCGCATAGCAGCAGGCGTACTTGCGCATCAAGAGTGCGCCCTTTGTTTCGCCAAAACGTTGGCAGATGAGGTGGAAGTGGTGCAACAAAAGCTGCCCTTCCTCTTCGAGCGTCGGGTCGGGCGGCACCGGCTCGCCGCGCAGCGCCGCGGCCGCCTGGCGGTAGAGCCACGGTTTGGCCAGCGAAGCGCGGGCGATCATCACGCCGTCGATATCGTAGCGGCGAAACGCATCGACCACTTTTTGCGGCGAATCGAGATCGCCGTTGCCGATGAGCGGAATCCGCTTGAGGTGCGGCTTGATGGCCGCGATGCGGTCCCAATCGGCCGAGCCGCGGAACATGTCGGCGGCCGTACGACCATGGACCGTCAGCGCCGCCGCGCCCGCCCCCTCAACGACCTGCGCGATGTCGATCGCATTGATCCGGTCGCGCGTGCAACCCAGCCTGATCTTCGCCGTGACCGGCGTCGGTGCGCAGGCCGCCACCACTTTTTCAATGATCGCGCCCATCCGCTCCGGCTCGCGCAGCAAGTACGAACCACTGTGCGCTTTTTGCACGACGTCGCGAACCGGGCAGCCGAAATTGATATCCACGACGCTCACTCGGTATTCGTGAGCCAAGCGGGCTCCCACCTTTGCCAGGATTTCCGGATCGTTGTCCCAGATCTGCACCGCGAGCGGCCGCGGCTCCTCCTTCACCCCCCACAGCCGATCCGGATGCTCCGCCTGCTGCTCGGCCAGCCAGACAAATCCCTTGGCGTTGACCATCTCCGTGGCGAGCAGGCCCGCCCCACCGAACTCGCGCACGATCTGCCGGAACGCGTAGTTGGTGTAACCCGCCATCGGCGCCTGCAGAATCGGCGGATCGACCTTCAGCGGGCCGATCCAAAACGGCCCCACCACGGGCGCGGCGCCACAATTCGCTTCCGCCGCATGGGATGCGGGTTTGCGAAGATGTCGTGTTACAGCAAGCGGGCCCATAGAAATATTATGGACGCGAATCGCACTTTGCGCCAAATGCGATTTGCGCCGCACGTGCTTTCGCAAGCGACGCGGCTTGTCGCTCAGCGCGGCGAGACCAGCAGCGAGCGCTCGCGGTGTGGCAATTGGCCTGATTCGCTGGAAATCGGCTGAACGGATTCGTCGCGCCGGATGGCATCCGCGCGATCCGCGGCCGGCTCCCACCCCTGCCCATCGGCGAACGTCCGCGGGGGCGCACTGGCGTCATTGCGCGACTGCCGGCCGGTCGCCCCCGGCAACTCGGGGCGCGTGGCGGTGGACGAACCTTCCACTTTAATTAACATGCCAATCAGCCGCTGGGCGCCAATTTCGCCCGGCGAGGCCAGCTCGGCGTAGCGCGCGATGCGGCGGTTGTAATCGCGGGCGATCTGCACAAACGCCCGGCGCCGCAGCGCTAAAAACTCCAGTGCGCGCAGCGTGCCCGCGCCGTCGGGCGACGTGTCGTTGCGGGCCACGGTGTTGAGCCAGTCCTCGGCGCGCGTGACGGCGGCCGCGGCATCTTTCAGCTCCGCATATCGCAGCGACAACAACTCGGCCAGCGCTTCCGCTTCGGGAGACGGTCGAGCGGAAAAAATCTCCTGGTAGTAACTATGATAAGGCGCGCAATGTGGCAGGTCGGCCGGCAGCGGCAGGTTCGCCGCCCGAGGTCCCAGCCAACCGGCCAGTCGCAGTTGCGAAGCACGTGCGCCCTTGAGCGACGTATCCATTCGCACCGCCAGCTCGGCTTCGAATTGCTGCCATGGCGTGCCGTTTCCCGACGATAGCGATCGCAACCGCCGCAACTCCTCCTGTTCGCGCAGGCCAAGATAATAATCGGCCACGCTCGAGTACAAATCCCAATACGACTCGACGCGCTGCGATTGTTCCAAGCGCGATCCCGCGCCGGCCAACACCTCGATTAACGGCATCGGTACGCCTGAAAGCTGCGAATCACGCGGCGCGGTCAGCATCGCGCGCATCATGGCCGTCGGCTTCAAACCCGTTGGCGGCTGAGCCGGCGCATTGCCCGGCGTGGTGTTCGGCTGGGCTGGCAATCCGCCGAGGGGAGGAAGCGCCGAACCGGTAGCGCGCGGCGGCGATCCGCCCAGCGGCAACGAACGCTGGCTGTCGGCCCCGCCTTCGGTCGCTTGTCCCAAATACGGATCGGCGGGCTGATTGACCGGGGCAGCGGCATTATTCGCCGGACGACTCCCGCTCGGCGGAGTGCCAACAAGCGGCCGCACCGTTGAAGTGGAGTCGGTGTTGGCTTGGTTGCTTCGATCGCCCTGGCCTCCGGCGACCGGAAACCGGTCATTCGCCGAGTTCACCTGACCACTCAGGACCAAGCCAATCACGAGCGCGATGGCAGACATGCTACAGCCTCCATGCGAAGGAGAGATTTCAAATTGCAACTAGAAAAAAGCAAATTGTAAGTTGAAGATCTGCACTCATACGCCGAATTGGCGATTACAGCTTGCAATTTGCAATTTCAGCTTCCCGCTAATCGAGCTCCTCCAGCCACACCCGCAGCTCATTCTCATACTCGCTGGCCAGGTCGCCGCGCACGAGCGTTCGTTGAAATTCCGCCAAGCCTTCACCGCCTGTGTCCGCCTGCTCGGCGGTGGCGTAACGCAGCAGCGGGTCCGGCGCAGTGAGTTTTTTACAGATGGTCATTAACAGGTCGCTATGCGTCACTTCAGGCGGCAACACCTTGTGCAACCGCTGCGGCAACGTGCGCTTGGCTTCCAACAAGTTCGAAAACTCGCGGATGCCGGCAAACAAAGGTCGCCCGGCGAGCAGCTCCACCAGCACGTAACCCACGCTAGCTAAGTCGGAGCGCGGCGTTACTTCCTCTCGATCCAGCATTTCCGGAGCGGCGTACTGCGGCGTGCAAGTCTTCTCCGTCGGCATGTTGTTCAGATCCATGGCCGAGCCGATGTCGATGATCTTCGCGTTGCCGGTCCGCTTGACCATGATATTCGACGGCTTGATGTCGCCGTGAACGATCTCTTCACGGTGCAGCGCCGCCAGTGCCCCCAAACATTCGCGAATGATGGCCACCGCCATGCCGGGTTTGAGCCGAGTACGCATATGCCCTGCCGTGGCCACCACGCGGTTGATGTAATCCCACCGCTTGTGTCCCACCCGGCCTTTGGCTCGAGCGAGCATATCTGGCGCAAGCAGCGAATCGAGGTCGTAACCGTCGATCCACTCCATCTCCAGCACGCGGATGCGGCTGCGTTCGATGAAGTTCTGCACATCAAGCAGATTGTCATGCTGAATCAATGCGACGCGTGAGCTGACTTGAGCCATCCGCTCCATCGCATCGAGATAACTTCGCTCGTTGGCGAAGCTCTCAGGCGAGAAGAACTTGAGGGCCAGCGGCAGCGTGAAATTATCGGCCCCGCGCCGCTCGCTTAGGTAAACGATCCCCTGCCCTCCCTTGCCCAGCTGCCGTCGCAGCCACAAGTGCTCGGTCCAAGCGAGCTTGGGCTCGCGCACCAGATCGAGGTAATGCTTGAGCAGCTCATTGACCTGGCCTTCGGATCGATTTCCTCCATGCGTTATGGTCCGAGTTTCGTGTAGTAGCGTCGTGGTCATGCTCATGGTGTTGCCTCGCGATTGGGCGGCCGGAACTCCATTTCCCTCAGCCGCAATTGTACGGCCAGACGAGCGGCCACGTCTAGGCGAGTGCTATCATTCGGATGCAATGCCGTGTTGTGAGAGCGTGTTACTTCGCTGCGGTGTGTGGCACGCCCAGAGGCTCTGCGATGGGCGTGGTTACCGAACCTCATTGTCAGCCACGCCCTTCGAGGACTCAGGGCGTGCCACCCGTCGACTTTAGCACGATGCCGGCTCCGGCAGCGGAAAGCCCAAGCGCTTATCCACCAGATTGCGCAGCGGTCGCCCGGCACGATATCGCGCGAGATTATCGCAGAAGAAGTTCGTCATATCGTCAATACGAGTGGCCGATTGTCCGCCCACGTGTGGCGTGATGATTACGTTGGGCATGTCCCACAGTCGGCTCTCGGCCGGCAACGGTTCGGGTTCCGTTACGTCGAGCCCCGCGCCGCCGATGTGGCCCGATTCGAGCGCCGCAACGAGATCCTTTTCGACCACGAGCGGACCACGGGCCACGTTGATCACCAGCGCACCCGGCGGCAAAAGCGCCAGCCGGCGAGCGTTGATCATGCCGCGCGTGTGCTCAGTCAGCGGCGCGGCAAGGATCAAGATATCGACCCGCGGCAGCAGCTGCTCCACGGCATCGGCCGGCAACAGCTCCGCGACATGGTCGGGCTTGTTGACCGGAAACCAGTCGGTGGCCAGGATCGTTGTGCGGAACGTGCTCAGCACCTCCGCCAGCCGCCGGCCGTTGCAACCGAGACCGATGATGCCGACGCTCGCGCCGTGCAGGTCGCGCGTCGGACGGCGAATAAACTCCCGCTTCTGCTGTGCGCGAAAAAAAGCGGGCAGGCTCCTCAGCAGACCGGCCAGCAGGGCGATGGTATGGTCTGCCACCTGGTTTGCCAACACGCCGGACGCGCTCGTGACGATGATGTCGGACTCCACCACCGAAGGCACGAGGCAATGATCTAATCCGGCGGCCGACGATTGGATCCACCGCAGCCGTCCCAGCCGAACCACCTCGTCCCACGGCACCGGCACCTTCGGATGGCCGCAGAAAATATCGGCCGCCGGCAATTCCGCCGCGACACGCTCTTGCCCCGCATCCACAAGTTCGGCACCCGGCGCGACGGCAGAAATTTCGGCAATATGCCGCGCCTCGAGCGGATAACAAAGGACGATGCGCTGCGGCTCATTCTGAACGGCTGGCGATGAAAGCTCACTTGGCATACCATAGGTTGTTGCTGGATCGCTGGTGCGTGACAAGACTGGGGTGTTCGGTATTCTTATTTTGGACGAGTCGCTTAAGCGCCGGCTCCCCTTGGCACAACGATCCCGTCCCGTTCTGAGATCACTCATGATCGTCGATCGCCGCAGAATTCTCGGGACTTTCGCCATCATGGCGCTTGTACTATTGCGCCTGGTGGTCGGCTGGCATTTCTTCCGCGAGGGCAGCCAGAAAGTCGAGTACGATCGGCGCGACGGCCAATTCAGCCTGGCGTTCAGCTCCGCAGATTTTCTCACACAAGCCAAGGGACCACTGGCGAAATGGTATCATGCTCAGGCGCCCGATGATCATGGTTGGCGCGAGCTGCTCGCTGAGCCGCGCCGCAACGTCCCGCCCACCGCGGAAGAAGACGACGAGCGCAGCAAGTGGCGGGCCGATTACGAGCGCCGTCGTGCCGACGCAACCAAAAAAGTCGAAGCAGCGCCAGTCGAGTTTCCGCCATCCGCCCCCTACCGCGAGTGGGCCGAGCAGATCGCCGCCGATTGGCGGGATGTGCTGGCCGACGTGAAGTCGGTCTCGGGCCTCGATGATGACCAAAAGCAGCGGGCCGACGCCGCACTCAACGCGCGGCTGCAACAACTCGCTGACTATCTGGCCAGCGAAACCGACGCGATCACCGAATACCGCCACGAACTGTGGCGGCTGGAAAACTGGCGCAATGCACCTGAATCAGGCGACGTGCCGTTCCACCAGCAGCGCATCGCCACAAAAACCGCTGAAACCAACGGTCAGCCGAACGCCTGGCTCAATCAGGTCCGTGCGTTTGAGATCGATTACCACAACGATTTGCGAGGCGTGCTCACGAGCGAGCAACGGGCCGATGCCGCAACGGATGTCGCATTCGACGCTGCGCTAACCGATAATCGCCAGGAAGGCCTCCGCCGCGTTGACCTCGCCGTCGCCTCGTTGACGATTGGCGTCGGCGTGTGTCTGCTCCTGGGCTTGTTTACGCGCTTGGCGTCGATCGCCGGTGCACTGTTCTTACTCGCCGTCATTGCATCCCAGCCGCCCTGGCTGCCCTCCGCAGAACTCACCATGCCCCACGTCATCGAATTCGCCGCGCTGCTGGTCCTTGCCGGCACCGGCGCCGGCCGCTGGGCCGGCCTCGACTACATCGGCTACGCGCTGACTAACCGCTTCCGCCGTCATGAAATGGAAGCATAGGACAACTAGAACGAAAGCCACAGAGAACACAGAGAGCACAGAAATCGGATGGATCCAAAAAATAGAAGTGACTGTCTTGTCGAATCTAAGATTTAGTTTTGCAATTGGTATTTCAACGCGATCATCTCTCTGTGTTCTCTGTGGCAATTTGACAAATTAAGAACGGCGAATGGCCATGAACCTCTCTCCCGAAGAAAAACAGATCGGCAAGCAGAACTTCGATGAGGCCGTCGGCACCACGCGGCGCGAGTTTCTGCAGAACGTCGGCATTGTCGGCGGCACTGCCGCGGTCGCCGGAATTGGCGCCACCTATTTCAACTATGGTCCGAAGCTCGACGACCGGCTGCGCGTCGGCATCATCGGCACCGGCGACGAGGGGGGTGTCTTGATCGGCGCCCTGAACCCCGACTACATCGACGTCGTGGCCATCGCCGACATTCGCCCGTACAGCATCTACCGGGCGTTCCACGGCGATTGGTACTCGACCGGCGCCCGTGTCGCTCGCCCCGGCCTGCTTGAAGTCTACAAGGATCGCGACGGCTGGCCCGACGAACAAGCCGCCCGCCAGCACATCACGGTCTACACCGGCAAATATACCGAGCTGCTCGATAACCCAAACGTCGAAGCGGTGATCATCGCCCTGCCCTTGCACTTGCACCACGAAGCGGCCATCGCGGCCATGCGGCGCGGCAAGCATGTGCTTACCGAGAAGCTTATGGGCCACGACGTCGCGCAGTGCAAGGAGATGGCCCGCGTCGCCGCCGAGACGGGCCTCATCCTGGCCGTCGGCCATCAGCGGCACTACAGCATCCTGTACGACAACGCCGTCGAGCAGATCCGCCAGGGTCTCATCGGCGACATCCACCACATCCGCGCCCAGTGGCACCGCGCCAACCTGCCCGGCAACGACAGTTGGCAGCCGCCGATGCCGGAACCAAGGGACGGCTTTGCTGATTTCGAAAAACAATTGAAAGCCCTCGAAAAGGATCCCATCGCCCGCGAACAGTTTGCCAAAGAGCATCCGCTGTACGCCCAGCTCCGTAGTTGGAGCGGCCAGTTGGCCAAAGCCACCGGCGCGGCAAAAACCGAATGGCAGAAAATGGTCGCCCAAACCGAGGCGCAGTTCAAAGACGTTGAGATCAAGGACGTCGTCGGCCCCGAATACGGCTACCAGGACAAGGAACTTTCCGAGCTCTCGCCGCCACGAACGCGGACTGCCCTCGAAGAGCTCATCCGCTGGCGGCTCTGGGACCGCACCGGCGGCGGACTCATGGCCGAGCTGGGCAGCCACCAGCTCGACGCCGCCAGCATTTTCATTTCGGCCCAGAATCTCAGCGGTCGAAAGGTAAAGCCGCTCGCCGTCACCGGCGTCGGCGGCCGACACATCTTCCCCGCCGACCGCGACTGCGACGACCACGTCTATTGCACGTTCGAGTTTCCCGGCCGCGGCTACTACAAGGACGACACGCACGAGGTCGCCGACCCCAACAAGAAGATCATCGTCACCTACTCGTCGATCAACGGCAACGGCTTCGGCGGCTACGGCGAAACGGTCTTCGGCACCAAGGGCACGCTGATCCTCGAACAGGAAGTCGACGCGATGCTGTTCAAAGGCTCCGCGACCACCACTCGAATTGAGGTGAAGCAAACCAAAAGCGGGCCTGTGATGGATACCTATGAAACGGGCGGCGGCGCGGCCGTCGCCCAGTCGGCTACGGCCGGCAACACGAGCCGCGGGTACCGGGAAGAAATCGAGCATTGGGCCTGGTGCATCAAAAACCCCGACCCGGCCCACAAACCGCGCTGCACCCCGGAGGTCGCGTTGGCCGACGCCGTGATCGCACTCACCAGCAACCTGGCAATCGCGAAAGGCGAGCGGATCGAATTCAAACCCGAATGGTTCGACGTGAACCGCTCGGAGACGCCGGAAGGCAACCCGCCCCGCGACGCCTCGCAGGTGACGTGATCGAACGATTTCGCACGGCCGTTTTGGCATCGGCCGCGCAAAACCGCGCCGTTCTCGGGTTCTAGTGGTTTTTGCACGGGCCGTTTTCCGAGCCTCAGTCGCAACTCCTTGGGCGGATACGAGTTGCATTTTGCACCGTGGAGAGGGGTCCCACACGGCCGTGCAAAACTCACGAATATTGCACGGTGAGTTGATGCGATCGCTCGGCAAATCGCGTAGCGCGGCGCGTTGGGCGGCGCGCAAAACTCAAGGAGTTTATGTGAATTGATGCGCGTCACGTGCGCGCCAACCGTCGCCGATGGCGCCGGGTTAAACGAGCGGCCCGTCCCTCTGGCTGAAAGCTGAGAGCTGATGGGCTGATGGCTGGATGTCAAAGATCGCGCGCACTAAGGCACGGTCGACCATATCACATCGGCCGGCCGATTTCAGCAACGATTTTTGGCCGCCACCCGGCCGCGGGGAACAAGAATTCAATGTCATCGCGTGAATCGCGAGAAAATGCAGTAAGCCAATGGCCGTTAATGTCGAACTACCCGCCGGTTTGGAAAACATCGTGCCCCGCCGCGACAGGTTATTTCACTCGCGGACCTGGTGAGACACTTGCCAGTGGGCGAAACCTCAACTGCCGTTGGTTCCTTTTTCTGGCAACCACGCGGGCTGCAGCATGGAAGGTGGAGTCAGCGTTCCTCGGCGGCACGAACGCGGACTGATGCCGAAGGCCGCAATATCAAAAACAATCATCGTGGCTGAGAACGTCCACAGGTTCATCGCGAGCGCGATGCCCACGTGCATGCCGACGATTGCGATCAGCCAGAGCATTCGGGCGCGTGGGTGCCACACGACGGCGACGACGCCGGCTTCGAGCAACAACGTCATCCAACATAGCCCCTGGGCAAGCCAGGGGGTTGTGGCGAGGAACGAGCAGTCGATGGGACTGCCGAGGGGCGCGCCCATGAGCGCACGCCATATCGCCTCGCCGTTCCACCATTGTTCACCAAGCGCCTTTTCCACTCCGGACGCGACGTAGATGATGCAGACGTGCAATTGCAGAATTCGGAGGCCGAGCCACGCCTCGGCCGTGGGCTCCCCCCTGACTCGCCCCGCGGTCTGGTCTAAGGACATCGCGTGTCCGACGGGAAACCAGACGCAGTAGAACAGGCCGATCTGGGCAAACCGGTCGACGCCGTAGATCGACATTTCGCCGCTGGTCAAGAGCGCTGTGTGACTGAGCCACGCGAGGCCGGCGGCAAGTCTCGTTCGGTAGCCCGACAGCAACCCGATTAAGCCCCCGACGTAGACCCCAAACGCCAGTGGAACGGCAAAAGCTTTGGGCATTCCGGCGGAACTCAGCGCGTTATCGAGCCACGCCAGGTTCGGGACGGCTGCCGGCTGGCTCTCCGACATCACCGACCACTCCACGATGCCGTGGCGACCGTACAAGGCGTCCAGATGCCCGATCAAGCTGAGCGCCTGCACGAGAAGGACGCCGCCCAGCCCGATACGAAACCAGGCCAGCGGCCAAGGCGTCACCGGCACTTGCCAGAAGCTGGTGAACGTTTGCGCCAGCGACGAGAGCGCCTTCCGGAGGTAAGGAGACGAAGCAGCCATCATTCCTCGCTACTGACTTGAACCGCAGGTTAGTGACGTTGAACCTGGGCCCGGTAGACCACCTCCCAACTGGGGCGCGAACCCGCTCGATAATCGGCCATGATGGGAACGTCGTAGGCTTCGACGACCGCAGTGAGCGACACCGCGGTCGGGTGGCGGGTGAACATTGCCGCGGCCCACGATCTCACGAGATGTTTTCGCCAATCGGGCGACTCTGCCGCGGTTCCGGCCATGAAGGCGTAATCAACGATCCCCGTGAGGCGCAGCCGTGCTTCAGCATTGTTCGCCTCGTCAAACACGTCCCACGACGTGGAACCCTGGCCATCCTGCAGTGAGAACCTGACCCGATGCGGGGCACCGACCTGGGGAGCAAAGAACCCATAGTTACTGCCAGCTCCGGACATCGTCGCATACCAGCGGAGTATCTGCGCCGCTGGCCCCAGACTCCTATCCGGCAGGCAACAACACGCGCCGCAGACCACTACGACGAGGTGCCCGGCGGCCAACGTGAGCAACAAGTAGCGTCGACAAGGCACGGAAAAGGCCTCCGAGGAAAAAACGCCCCCGCCTCGTAAGTACATCGAGGCGGGGGAGTGCTTCGTGGCGCGTTTAATGACGAATGCCGTGTTTGCCGTGTTTGCCATATCCGCTTCGGCCGAAGCCCTGCGGCCCGTCATAACTCGGCATCTGCTCCGAGACCAACTGCACCTCGCCCGATGTGACGAGCTCCGAGGAAGCAGGCGCCGGCTCGCACAAGGTAAAGACAGCAGCAAGCCCGAACACGCCAACCACTAACAGGAACACTCTCATGTGACTCTCCTACGATCCGCGGTACATGAAGCCAGCGGCTCGGGCGCGCGGACCAATCGCTCGGGCCTGGCTAGCGGCGGGCATCAGCCCGCCGGGGGCGAAAAAGGAAACTTCACTGATAAACAACGAGCGATGTTCGCTGCGAAATGCAGAACTGCTGGCGAGCAGCGCCGCTCGCGGCGGCGGAGCAGGGCTGGCAGGGCCAGGCCGAGCAGGGCCAGGCCGCTCGGCTCGGGCACGAGGCTGGAGGCGTCGAGGATGTACGCGCGGACGCCGTCGCTCAGTCCTCCGGGGCCATCGTCGTAAACGCCCCAGCCGGTGATCAGGCCGTTGTTGTTGATGTCTTGGGCTACGGTAAGCCGCCAGAAAGCGCCGAGCGTTGGATTGGTGGCATCGAGCCAGGCCTCGAGATCGACGGCGGTGTTGGCGGCGTCGGTCTGCCAGAGCGTGGCCACCAAGCTGCCCCCGGCGGCGGCGGACTGTTCGGCATATCCGACGACAAAGCCAGCGTCGTTGATGCCGAGGCCCTCGCTGTACGTCCCGCCGAGGGTGCCCAGGTCGACCATCGCGCCGCCCGAGCCGGGCGTGCCGGTGTAGCGGAAGGCGTGAAAAACGCCGCTGCCGGTCGGGTTGGAGTTGCCGGCGACCTGTCCGGCGTCGTTGATGGCGTTGCCGCTGCTTATCTCCCCGCCGAGGGTGCCGAGGTCCACCATCGCGCCACCCAAACCGGGCGTGCCGGTGTAGAGGAAGGCGTGAATAGCGGGCCCGGTCGTGGGGGAGGCGCCGGCGACCTGCCCGGCGTTGTTGATGGCGTAGCCGTAACTGTACGTTCCGCCGAGGGTGCCCAGGTCGACCATCGCGCCGCCCGATCCCGGCGTGCCGGTGTAGCGGAACGCGTGAGGAGGGCCGCCAGTCGTGGAGGAGCTGCCGGTGACCTGCCCGGCGTCGTTGATGCCGTAGCCGTAGCTCTGCGTCCCGCCGAGTGTGCCGAGGTCGGCCATGGCGCCGCCCGAGCCGGGCGTGCCGGTGTAGCGGAAGGCGTGAAAAACGCCGCTGCCGGTCGGGTTGGAGGCACCGGCGACCTGCCCGGCGTCGTTGATGCCGAAGGCTTCGCTTATCTCCCCGCCGAGAGTGCCCAGGTCCACCATGGCGCCGCCCGAGCCGGGCGTGCCGCTGTAGCGGAAGGCGTGACCAGTGGCATCGCCTACCCTGCTGGAGGCGCCGGCGACCTGCCCAGCTTCGTTGATGGCGTAGCCGTTGCTGTTCGTCCCGCCGAGGGTGCCGAGGTTGAAGATATCGCCGGGAGCGTTCGAAGATCCGCTCCCCGGAAGCACGCCAAGGTTCTCCATCCCCGCGGTGGCACCGGAGGCGGGGGCATACCCGACGACGACGGAGCCGTCACCGCTCACGCCCAAGGCGGATGATACCTGTCCGCCGGGAAACGTGCCGAGGTCCGTGATGGTCGGCTGCGAGAAGGCCGCGCCAGCGCACGCCAACGCCACGGCCGCAAGAGTGAAAGTGATCGTCTCGCACTTAAATCGCAGCAACTCGAAGCGTTTCATCGGATTTGCTCCTTTGCCGGCCTGCGATAAAATGAAACGCGCATCCCCCGGCGCGCAGACCGAGCGCTAGGATGATGCCAGGCCGGTGAGGGACTTTGCTTAGCGGCTGTCCTCACCGGCCGCTTTTTTCGTTGCTTGCAGCACGGGATGTCGATCCGTCCGATTACACTTAATCCAATCCGGCCCGACAGGGAGTCCGTGCTACTATGGTTTTGTTGCGTTGCCGATCTTTAATAGTTCCTCCGCCTCCGCCCGGAAGCGGCGGAGTTGCTCGTCATCAGTCGGTAGTTTCTCCATCCACTCGACCGCCCGGTCGTAGCATTCGCGGGCCTGGTCCTGCTGCCGCATGTGCCAGTAGGACATTGCCAAGAAAAACCAATCGATGGCCTCGGCCCAGCGAAGTGGGCCGCCTGTGCCATCGGTTCCGAGTTCGAGAGACTTGTCGAGCGCGGTGCGCGCTTCTTGCCATTGACTTTCCCGGTAGTGCGCTACGCCCAGAGCGGTCCAATGATTACTGACGTACGGTTCGATCTGGACGGCCTTCTCGGCCAACTCAGCCGCCCGGCGCGGGTTGCGAAGGTGGAGGTCCGGACGGGTGCTGTGGATCATCGATAATTCCGAATACGCCTCTGCGGCAAGATCGGGCTCGAGTTTGATGGCTTCCTCAAAGGCGGCACTCGCCTCCTCGTGCAAGCCTTTTTTACCGAGCGCGACGCCTAGGTTGTAGAAGCAACGGGAATAATTCGGGCGGAGTTCAATCGCCTTCCGGTAGCAGCCAATGGCTTGGTCGTACTGCCGCAGAAACCTGTGGCCGCTCCCCAGGTTCATCATGGCGTGGGCGCTCTCCGGTCGAAGAGCAACTGCCGCCCGCATATACCCAATCCCCTCTTCGACGTGATGTGGGGACCGCGTCCAGATCAGGGAGATACCTAAGCGATGGCTGATCCAATAGTCGGCTGGGTTATTCCACTGAGCTTGCCGTAGAACCGCGATCTCGAGGGGGAATATCGCGTTCGCACGAAGAGCGGCGCACAAAAAGGACAACGTGGCAGCAGGCTGCCGGTCCAGGTCGGCGGTCGTCGCGAGATTCTCCAGAACTGGCCAGTCCTTGCGGCTTAACGCCTCCCGCACCCGCTGCCGCCACGGGTCAGGATCGGCGGTCCGGAGCACGTCGATTAGCCGGCGAGTGGCGGCTTCATCGTTGCCGACGCTTCGAACGGCGACCCAGTCGTCGAGAGCAGGCAGCAGCGCCGCGGCGACTGACCGGCGAGACATAATGTGTTCGCTGGCCTGCTTCACCGCCAGTGCGTCGACGTCGATCCCGGCTTGGCGGAACGCAGCCGCGTATTGCTGGTCCGCCTGCGCCGCTAGTTTGCGACGTTCTGGAGCGTCACCCCAGGGTGTGCCACTCAGCATGCGGATTTCGTCAAGTCGCTGGACAAGTTCCAAGTCGACCAATGTTTGCCGGGCCCGCTCCTGCATCTCTGGCGCCGCCTCGCCAGCGGCGAGCGCCGGCTCTGCCCGCCGGGCCGATATCAGCGCGTCGTGCCATTGCTCCTCTTTTTCGAGCCGCGCGACCTCCTCCAGGATCACCTCAAGTTGTCCGGTAACCCTTGCCTGCCGTGCTCGTCGCTCCAAGATGCCAGACGCGATTCCGCCGAGTGCCACGAGCATGGCCAACGTAAGCAGCCCACCAGTAGCCAGCGGTGTTCGATTTCGCTTCGCGAATTTGCGGAAGCGGTACACGGCCGATGGCGGACCTGCCTCGACCGGCTCGTCGTGCAGATGGCGCTCGATGTCGGCGGCGAAGC
>JBBDWY010000090.1:0-44372 GCA_040902605.1 Pirellulales bacterium
CCCCAGCGCTCAGCCTGCTGCTGCGTCATGCGCATCGTCGCCTCGTAAGCCTAACACCAAAGCTCAGTTGCCCGCCCTCAAGTGAAAGCGGATCGCACGCAGTATAAGCGATACCGAGGGAGGATGCTCAACCGCCCGTTGGGCTGGCGGGTCAACTGCAGCGACTAGTTAGGCCCGGAGCAAATTGTAGACCAGGAATGCAAATAGAATTGCGAATAAGACTGCAAATGCAAAGCGAATGTGGCCCAAAGTTACCCAAGGCAGCCGAAAATAAGCGAGAAAGAGGGACGCGGCCGCGGTTGCGCAGTATGCTCCTGTCATACCATAGTACACGAACGGATTGTCGGATCGGCCGATCAACCACGGTTGTTGGGGAACCGGCGCCTTGCCAAATGCAATGGCAACAATCGCGCCAACCCCGAACATGAGCGCCATCGTCAGCGCCGCTTGCCAGTAAGATCGACGGCGTTCAACGATTGAAGTCATAAGCCGGCCTAACGACCCAAGCTCAGTTGCCCGCCGGAACGACGTGGCGAGATTGCACGCAGTATAACGGCTGCGAACGAAAAACGCCAAACCGCCCGAACGACAGGCGGGTCAACTGCAGCGCCTTGTTAGGCGGGCTATACGGGTAGTCCTCGGCGTCTTCGAAATAGTTGTGGCCGAACGGAACGAATCACTGACGCAGGACTTTTGAGAATGGCATCGGGATGTACGATAGATAGACGATGACTCCAATTACTCCTGTAAGGATTAGTACTATAATTCCGGCCGTCTCCAGTGTGAGTGGCTGTCGAAGCGCAGGTTGTCCAGATTCAAGTCCAATTGAGAACTTCTCGGCGATTGCAAGCAATCCCCATAATAGCCACAGTATGCAGACTCCTACTACACCAGGCCATAATGGCGGTTGGCGTGAATCCCTTCGTACTCTTCGGAGTGGTAGTGCACCAATAATTGTTCCCTCCACAGTGATATCGTCGCTGGCGGATCCGGTGTGAAAGATTTGAATGTTCGCTCCCTGGCCGCGATCAAGATATTCGAACGTAATGGTGACTACGGAACGATCTTGGTTCACCTTGCAATCAATCTTGTTAAGGGGCGAAACGGACTCTATGACGCCGGCGGAGAGAAAAACAATTCCGTCCTTTGCCTGAATGGTGATTGGATCATCTTTGACAACGTCCTGCCGCCTAATCGTTTCAGTTCCAGCGTTCCAAAACGCGATCTTTGTGACTGTTAAAGCCTTAATTTGCTGACCGTACCCACGAAACTTAACCTCCACATCCGGGACGGTGTGCTCTAGACCCGAGAAGATGTTGTTGCTGTAAATGAGGTATGTTGGCTTCTTCCGCTTCCATCCCTTGAATCCGAAGTATACGCCGATCACGCCGGCCAGCGTTCCTACGACTGCGATGACCTTCTCCCAATTCGCGGCCCACCACTGAACCACATCGCTCCCCTTTTCTCGTTTTAGCCGCCCTCGCCTAACACCAAAGCTCAGTTGCCCGCCGGAACGAAGTGGCGGGATTGCACGCAGTATAAACGCTACGAATGAAAAACGCCAAACCAGCCGTTGGACTGGCGGGTCAACTGCAGCGCCTTGTTAGGCACACGATGCAGCTCAATCCAGGCTCGCGTTTCTTGCTACTTGGGTACGCCGTTGACCATTCTCCACGTCGCATTCACATACGATTTTGCGGGAAATGGAAAAGCTGGTAATTGATCCTTTGTAGGCGCTTCGGCATATGCGAATTTATAGATCATGTCATCGTGCACAGCATTGCAGGTGTACGACCATATGGCCCATGAAGCAGTCCCGTTTCTGCTGATCGGGCAGGTAACAATATATTCGTTGACACCCGGTGGCATGAACGATCGATAACCTGACTCCGGAATCAACGATCGGTCGATACCTGTAATCGCCGGCATTTCCAGCAGCTTCACATTACCGCTTATGAACGAATTGCTGAATCGCGACAGGAATTCTTGCTCGTCTTGACGGTTGGCAGCTTGCCAGGAGCTTACGCGACTTACGGCCATCCCGAGCAACACGCAGATTGCGACAATGCTTATCAGCATCTCGCGGATCGACAACCTCCACGTTGCCGAATCTTCGTCAGCCGCGCTTCTTATACGACTGACACGTTGATTCATTCGGGCTGCGGCCCAGCCAGCGAAGCAACCCGTCGCGATCGCCAGCGCCATTGGAAGAAGCAGCACCAACAGCAAGGCCACCGGTTCAATAATGCGCTGGGATAAGTCGATTGTTCCCCGTTGCGTTAACCTTTGCAGGGCGACGGCGGTATCCATTACGAGATGCTCTAGAAAGGAGGCGAATAAGAACCAGAAACCGCTGACGCATACGAACGCAAACCACCATATACGACAAATCGGTCGCACCGACGTAATCGTCATGGCAAGAGCAAAGGCTATCAACGGCACCACACAGCAGCTTCCCAACCCAAATGGCAAGTCCGCAGATGCGATCGCTAGCGGAAGCGATGCTGCCGCTAACGAGCAAGCGAGAAGACCGAGAAGAATACGACGACGCGACATCATTGGCGTTGCGGGTGCCTAACTTGTTATTCGACACAAAAAATTGTGCATAAGCCGGGCTTGTGCACAAAAAGTTGCACTTATGCCGCTTGACACCCGCATTGCCTGGTAGTATACGTTAGTTCACTTGCACGTGTCCTGTTCAAGAGGCGCATCGCAGGGCTGCAGTGTATCGAATCGGTGTCGGCGATGCAACGCGAAGCGAAGTTGCCAAGCCGCGGATGCTGCTCGACCAGTTGCGGGACGTGCTGCGGGCCAAGCACTATTCTTATCGCACCGAGCAGGCTTACGTCGATTGGGTGCGCCGATTCATCTTGTTTCATGGCGCGCGGCACCAGCTTCACCATGCCCGCGTTGCTGGCCGGACTGTGGGTATTGCTGGCGATGTTCAAGGTGCTGGAGCATTACAACCTCGACCAACTCCGTGAACTCGCGACCTTCGCGCTCCCCGAACATGCTGCCAAGCCGCCCTAAAAATGCTACCAAACTTGTGTCGATATGAATGGGCGTAAACCCCTGGAAACGATGCCTCAAATTGAAGAAAGCCCGGCCGGGGCTGAGCTTGTCGAAGTCGGCGACACCCTTCCCTCCGCGCAACCACCGGACTGTCGATCCGGTGGTTTTCGCCCGGTGTCACTCGCCGCGGCGAGTGCTCTTCCATGTCAAGCGTTTCCGCACAAAACGATTGAACCCAACTCCGCAACGTCTTAAACGGCCGACCATGGACAGCAGAGATTAGGCGACTTCCCAGAAAAGAGTAGATCGGCTCCCCGCTCCCCGCTCCCGGCTCCTTGCCAAATTACATCCGCATGAAGCATCTCGCGCCGGCGACACGATGGTGGGATTAGCAACGCCTCGGCGACATAGACGTTGGTGTCGAAGAAGACCTTCATGAGCCGTAACGCAATTCGTCGACGGCCTCGTCAATGGTCTGCTGATCGATGCCTCGCTGTCGCGCAACAACACGAGCGCTCTCCGCCTCGCGCTTCCACTCCGCTTCCGCCAGGTTTTGAAGCCTCTGCTCCAAAATGATCCGGTCTGCCTCATCAAGGCCTTCAATCTGTTTCAGAATCGCATCAACTTGTGGGCTCATGAGAAATCTTCCACCACCGGCCAGCCGACTCGGCCAGGGACTGCCGGTTTGGACGTCGGTACCCATATTATATCTGGTTGGCCAAGCGAATGAATACGGCATACGCCCCGAACCGCGCGCGTCGATGCTCACCGACACGCGACACCTGACACCTGCTTTCCGCTCCCTAGCGGGCGGCGGTTTCGAAATGACATTCAACCCTCTCGAATTCACCCGCCTGACCCCGGACGAATTGAAAGAGAAAGGCGCCGGCCTCAAATCCGTCGTCCTAGACGACGAATAGCATTAACTCCCTCTCCCTATGGGAGAGGGCCGGGGTGAGGGTGCCCGGCTGTGATTTAAGCTGCTTGGCGAAGCCGCGCACCGTGTAGTACAATTGTGACATGACCCACAATATCGACGCAATCTACGATCACGGGGTGCTTCGCCCGGTTGAGCCGCTGGCCTTACCCGAAGGCGCCCGCGTGCACCTGCGCGTCGAAGAAGCCCACGAGCAGTTAGCCGCCAACCCCGCCGAGGGCGAACTTCCCACGCTCCTCGAGCGAATGAAGGACTTTGTCGGCATAATCGACGACTTACCCGAAGACTCGTCAATCAATCTCGATCATTATCTCTACGGTCGTTCGAAGCGATGAAGGATGTTTTCGCCGATTCGACCTTTTACGTCGCGCCGCTCATCGCCCGCGATTCGAATCACGCCAAAGCCAAGGCCGTTGCCCGAGCCTGGTCCGGTTTCATCGTGACGACGGAATACGTGCTGACGGATGTGGCCAACTATTGTGGCACGTCCCGGCGTCGCGCAAAATTTGGCGAGTTTCTCGCTCGCATACAGTCCGATCCGAGCACAGCAATTATCGAATCGTCGCATGACCTTTGGCAGCGCGGTGTCGACCTTTACTTGCATCGGCCCGACAAGCAATGGTCACTGACCGACTGCATATCGTTCGTAGTCATGCACGAGCGAGGCCTGAAAGAAGCGATGACAGCCGACCATCACTTTGAGCAAGCTGGTTTCATCGCGCTGCTTAGCCCGTAAGTCTTCGTTCATTCGAGCGCCGGCACCTCCCGGACTTCCATTTCAAACTCCGCCGCTTGCTCCGGACGAGCGAGCCGCGGACTATAAACACGCGCCCCGAACGACGGGGCCGCCGCCTCTCGCTGCTCCTCTTCGATACGCAAGTGCACACGCACTCCGTCGGGCAATACCAACGGTTCGAGCGGCCGGAATACGCCCTGGTCGTAGATGGCATCAACGTCGTGAGTCATAAGTGCATTCTAATGCCAATTCTACGGGAAATAAACCATGCGGTTTTCCCAACGAGAAGAAGCAAGTATTCTGACTCCCTGACCCCCGATCCCCGACCCTCTGACGCCTGACCCCTCCCCGTTTACATCTGCATGAAGGCCCTAGCGGACGGCGATTTCAAAATGACGTACACGCCCGTCGAATTCACCCGCCTGACGCCCCAGGAACTGCGCGATAAGCGCGAGCGTGCTGGCCTAAAAACCCTGCCCGCCCTTGACGACGAATGAAGCAGGGAAACCGAGGGGAACGCCTCAATATTGACCATCGTCCCAGCCGATGACATAATGTCATCATGCGGGTGATCTCCAAGCGCCGGTTGCGTGAGTTCTGGGAAAAGCACCCCGCCGCCGAGGAACCGCTCAAAGCCTGGTGGCGGATCGTCGCCGACCGCGACACGCAGTGGCGGCACATCCACGATGTGAAGGCCATGCTCACCGGCGTCGATGGGTTCAACCTGGAGTGCGGCGTGCCCGTTGTCGTGTTCAACGTCGGCGGCAACAAGTACCGGCTCGTCGCTCGCATCTACTACGATTACGGCCGCGTGTACGTCAAGGCCGTCCTGACTCACACCGAATATGATGCGGCCAAATGGAAGGAGCAAATATGCCTCGGACAAATCTAAAAGCGTCGGCTCTGCCGGGCGACTTCGATTCGCTAGTGCGCCTTCTTCCGCCAGCCGCCATCCATGATGACGTCGCGTATGAAAATGCCATGGATATGGTCAATCGCCTCACTGCGATTCCCAAGCCGACGAAGGGGCAACTCAAGTATCTCGACACGCTGACGATACTCGTCGAGCGCTACGAAGACGAAACCGAAGGCATCGAGCCGCAAGGCGTCGATGCACTGGCCGTGCTCCGCTACTTCATGAAGGACCGCGGCATGACCGCCTCCGACCTCGGCCGACTCCTCGGCGACCGCTCCCTCGGCCCCAAAATCCTCGGGCGGCAACGAGCACTCAGCAAGGCGCACATCAAAACCCTGGCCAAGCACTTCAAAGTAAGCCCCGCCGTGCTGCTGGATTAACGGTTTCGACGACGTGCCCAAATGATGGTATCATTGTCATAGGCCCACGCGGAGCAACGACATGTCAACCGTCGCCCACGAACATCTCGAAAAATTGGCTGGGCAGCCGGCCCGTTTATCGCGGCTGCCGCGCATTCGGGTGGCGCAAATCGTCATGGACTATTTGGCACATGGCTGGTCCCCCGACGAGATGTGCCGGCATTATCCTCATCTTATGCCCGCCGAAGCGCACGCCGCGATGACGTATTACTACGATCATCAGGCGGAAATTGACGCGGAGATCCAGGCGGAGCTAGCCGAGGTCCGCGCCGCCCAAGCCGCCGCACCGCCAACGCCGTTCGTGCTGCGAATGCAGGCCAAGGGCATTCTTTAGGAACGCGCCATGGGTGATCCCGGCGTGTCTACCCACTCACGCCCGATAACCCGAACCTGAGATGACTAACTTTCCTACTTGCACAGCCGCTGCCACACGGCACGTTGGCCGTTTCCTGTATCTCTGCGTTCAGCCGGCAACTTAGCGACAGCAGCTTCGACAAGCTCGCGTACGATAGTCCGGTATTCAGGGTGAATTTCAATCGGAAAGAAAAAAACCCAGGAGTCGTCCTCAGCAACGGCACGCAATGCCACTTCAATGTTGGGGACTGGCTCGGTGGACCATGATCGCCAAACCTCATCTTCGTTCTCGTCCAGTTCCAAAGCATTCCCCTCGATATGGAACTGCCAATCACCTGCGTCGGAACGAGTGCGGAAGATGGTGGCGCCACCCCCTTCGGTTCCGAGGTCCAATACTAATTCCTTTCCGGCCATTCAAACTCCAGCCAATCTTAGCTAACGACTGAGTTCCACCGTGGAAAGCGCGCCTTAAGTCTTTCTACCGTGTGACGCCATTTTGGCGTTCTCGGCTGGCACACAGTATTTTGATTGCCGAATAGCCCGACTTCATTAAATGCTTGTTCCTCATCAACAGTATCTAGCCAAGCAACGCGAACAAAGTGTTCTGCTTTTTCTGGATCGTGTGCATTTGTCCGAAGGAAATCCGCCGTCTCGAGAACTTCCAAACAGGGGCGCTCCCCATCAGGTGTTGAAACTTTGAAATCATTAACCGATTGAACAGCTTCGACCACTCGACCCACACCTACGTAACCGCGCCCCGGAATCTTTACCCATACGCGGTCACCTGGCGAAAGCAATTTTAGCGTTTGTGTGTACCAACTGCCGCCGCCGGCACTGATAAACTCATACTTTCGCCCGTCCTTCCATGATCGATGGCGGCCGACACCAAACGAAACATAGAATTCGCCATTCCAAGGCTCTCTCTCTCCTTTGGACTTCGTCGTAGTTACAACATTTACCTGCGTTTCGCCTGGGTCGATCAGCCAAGCGCGGCTCAACAATTGGTCGTTGCCGTGCTGAAATACTTGGAAGAAGATCACGTTTATCGCAATATCCCGCGCGTTGAGGTAATTGATGATTCGCTCGCTGGAATCGTCAAGTTCCGCAGCAACAAGGATGATTTGATGCGACTCGTTCAGTGTCTCTTCATCTAATTCAACGCCAAAGCGGGCTCGAAAATCTTCGCCAAGATTCGCGCCCTTAGAAAATCGCTGGTAAATCTGGGCGATCTTGTCGGTAGTTAACCCTTCCACCCATGCTGCATAATCGATTGCTTGAGCCACGATCTCCCGCGGCGTGCGATTGCGCTTTAATTCGATCAATACAAGCGAACCATCGGGCGCGATCGCCAACAGGTCGATGCGACCGGCGTATGGCGTGCTTTCCTGTCGGCCGATGATCATCCATTCGCTGGAAAGAATGCGCGGGTCGCAAACGATCATCTCCTCAAGCGATTGCTCATTGAGGAGACGTGTTACTTCAAGCGGTGTCGGCGGCTGCTCGACTTTCCACAAGGCGTGTCTTACAGGCATGTGAATGCTTTCATTACACTTGTGAGGATCGTGGACGGCTCATTATAAAAAACGCGGCTATTCGATCGCCAGTCTTTGGGGAGCGCTAACCTCGGCTATTGCCCGCTCATTCGTATTAGTGCCAATTAGCGAGAATTAGCGTTCGGCCGAAGCAATGAAGGCAAGCCGTGCCTAAGGGACGACGAACGTCCTCCTACCGGCACCCGTATGGCAAAAACAGAACGACGTTTCGCCACTCGGCTGCGTCAGATGCTTTCGCGATCAGTTCCGCTTCCGCTTCGGGCGTAATGCGGACCTTATGAGCCATAGCGGGCTTCAAGCTCGTCAAACGCCTCATCGGCGTCACGAGTCTGACCGACGGCCGCCTGTGCAAGGCTGCGCTTGATGGCTGCAACCGAATTAGCCAGCTCCTCAGGCGTGGCTTCGAGGACACCGCCGTAGACGTCGACGTTCATGACCACGTATTTACCGTGCTGGCCCGGTACAGAAACGGGTCCGCCATGCTGTGCTTCGACAGCCGCTTCGATCTCGGGCGACAAGAATTGAGAGCTCGTTTCTATAACGGCATCATACCACGAGTGCGTCGCCGCAACCAGCCAAGTTGCACTGACGCCGGCGCTGACTGCCGTTGCTGTTCGCCTGGGATTCGCTGTGGCGAATTCGCCGAGCAGTGTTGACTTGTCGCCTGTCCTGGGCATTTTGAAGGGCCGTTGCCGTGCTGTCCCCGACAGGCCTGGGTGTTTATGGCCATCCTTCATTCAGGATGAACGCTCATCGACCACGGTCTTCGGCAGTAAACGCGCCGCCGAGCCACGTGTGCACGGGCACAAGAATTGCGGAATACGACCGTAGAAGCCCGCCATGGGGGGCGTTCCGGCTTTTCTCACGGACGGTCAAAGAATAGCCGTAAGTCATCAGCTTTCAGCCGTCAGCCAGACGGAATCCTTTAAGCTGCGGATTGCGGCGTTTTCAATCGGAGACCGAACAATGCGACCTTTTTCTATCGTCGGATTAGTCCTCATCGTGTTGGGCGTGCTCGCCCTCGTCGTGCGCAGTGTGACGTACTTCACCACCGAGCATGTGACCGGCCCGTTGGGGTTCTTCGCCTGGGAAGTCGAGCGGCCGCACACGATCTTCATCAGCCCGCTCGCCGGCATCGTGGCGTTAGTGGTGGGCCTCGTCCTGCTCTTCATGGCTCGCCGCCCAAGCGGCATCTAGCAAGGGGAAGCTATTAGCGGTTAGCGATTAGCTGTCAGCCAGACCGCCCTTTCGTGTTGCCGGGCGATTACTTTCGCCGGCCGCGCGCCATCAATTCCAAATACCGCTCGCGCGGCTCGCCGGTCCATCCATTCACACCATGCCGCGGCAACCACCACGCGTGCATGTAGGTGCCAAACGCGACCGCTAACCCCAACACTGCGAACGCCCACACGCGGCCGGCAAGCGCAGAGACTCCCACTACGACAGCGACCAGGGAGAGGCCTATCAGAAGCTGAAGCCAACGTGGCTTATGCTCCTCAAACCGGCCGAACAGTACGCCGCGGATGGCGAGCAGGCTTGTTACCACCGCGACCTCGAACCACAACGTATCGGTGTGCCACATACCAGTTCCTTTGCAGCGCGGCTCGCCCGCCATCCTACCACGCCGCGCACTAGAAAGCGGCGGTCGACGCTCCGTGTCCTCTGTGCCCTTCGTGGTTAATTCTCCGGCCGCTTCCGGCCGAGAGCTGATAGCTGAGAGCTGACGGCCAAAAAATCTTCTCGCTTTTGGCCACCATTTCTGCTACCCTCTATGTACGAACGTATACTACGTGCCGGGTTGCCGTCGCTGGTCGTTTGGTCGGCCGGCGAGCCGCTCAGCGTGCGCGCCGAACCGCGAGCGTCGTTGCCGGACGGATCATCGTGCGCAAAACCGCGAACGCAACTTGCGCACTAGGGGTTACATCAACGTGTCACCTTCTGTCCCCTTCCGTGAAATACACACGTCGTCGCAGCGCTCCATCGGGCGACAAAGGAGATGAGAGAATGTCAAATAGCCAAGTTACGTCGTTCCGCCCCTGCTCCCTGCATCCTGCCTCCTGCATCCTTTCACGTTCGACCGGCTGCTTTCGAGAGGCTGAATAAGCGATTAAAATTCAAGTAATGCCCATTTCCTACTCCCAACTTGAAGAAGTCGCCTACGAGCTCAACCGCCGCGCGGCCATCGCCGTGCCGCTCGACGCGCGCGAAGCGTTCGTGCACGCCGCCGAGCGCGAGACCCACCCGGACGCGAAGCGCGCGCTGCTGGCGGTCGTGGAAAACGCCGGTCTCGCCGTGATCCAGCAAAGCGCGATGTGCGGCGATACCGGCCTGCCGCGCTTCTACGTCAAGGCCGGCAACGACGTGCGGCTCGAGGACGGCTTCGTCGGGCTGGAGCGGGCGCTGCGGGCGGCGACGGCGCGGGCCACGAAGGACGTCCCGCTCCGCTCCAACCGCGTTCATCCTCTAACGCGGCGCAACCCCGGCACCAACGTCGGCGTGATGGCGCCGAACGTCGACTACCGCTTCGAGCCGCAGGGCGATTTTCTCGACCTCACCGCCGTCCACAAGGGCGGCCTCTTCGGCAGCGACTACCGCATGCTCTTCCCCGGCGACGGCATCCCCGGCATCAAGCGGTTCTTCGTCGATACGCTGGTCGAGTTCGGCCATCGCGGCCTGTCCTGCCCGCCGGTCATCGTCGGCGTCGGCATCGGCGGCACCAAAGACCAGTGCGTCACGCTCGGCAAGGAAGCATCCTGCCTGCGTCTGGTGGGCGACCGGCACCCCGATCCGCTCGTCGCACAACTCGAACATGAGTTGCTGGAGTTGGGCAACCGCACCATGATCGGCATCATGGGCTTCAAGAGCGATTGCGCGGTGCTGGACGTCCACTGCGAGATCGCCTACACGCACACCGGCGGGCTGCCCGTCGGCATCACCGAACTGTGCCACGCCGTACGGCGCGCCACGGCGCGCATCTACAACGACGGCCGCGTCGAGTTCCGCGAGGACCCCCAGTGGTTCACCGAGCACTACCGGCGAGAGGGAATCGACTGCGTGCCCGGCGAAGCCCAGCCCTCCACGAAGGGCGGCGAAGGCATGAAGGGCCTGGCGCAGTTGGGGGCTAGGGACTGGGGACTAGGGACTGGGGACAATGGGACCGCAAATCGAGTCCCCACCCCCCAGCCCCCAGCCCCCTTGCATCGCGAGTGGCATCTCACCGTCCCCCTCAGCGAACCGGATGTCCGTCAACTCCGCGCCGGAGACATCGTCTACCTCACCGGCTGCATCTTCACCGCGCGCGACGGCGTCTTCAAGTACATGATCGACGAGGGCCACGAACCGCCCATCGACATCCGAAACCAGTTCAACGTCACCACGCAATCATCGCCCGCCGGCGCCGAGGTCTCGCCGGGCCGGTACATGGTCAACTCGCTCCAGGCCACCGCCGGCTTCCGCTACGCCCAGTGGATGGATCGTCTCTTCGAGCGCCACGGCGTGCGTGCGGTCCTTAACAAGGGCGGTATGTCGCAGGAGATGTACCAGACCGTCTTCAAGAAGCACGGCGTGGTCTGCCTCTCCACCATGCCTTACGGCATCGGCGCGATCTACGGCAAAGCGGTCACCGGCGTGCGCGACGTCTTCTGGAAGGAACACCTCGGCATCTCCGAGGCGATGTGGCTGCTGGACGTCGAGGAGCTCGGCCCGCTGCTCGTCGAGGGCGACACCCTGGGCAACAGCTACGTGGCCGAACACGCCGCCGAAGTCAACGCGCCGCTGCTCGAAATCTACAAGGACTTGCCGGACCTCATCCTAAAGCGATTCGGCGAAGTCACCGACCCGACCGAGGAACTGATCAATTGATCGCTGGCGACCCGGCACCCGGCAGGGCACCGCCCGCAGGGTGGTCCGTGTGCCGAGTGCCCACCGTCGCCAATCGGCGTAGGGGAGTAATCTTCATTGGCCCTCGGTGCAGCAACTCTTGATGAAATATCTGATGAGGCCTGCAGATGCTTACTGCTTCTCATCACGAGAGGGGGACGCACAACGACGCGCGGCCCAGCACGAGAGACGCTAAGGAATAATCGTAGCGTGGGCCAGGCTCCGTTAGGTAGTTGGTGCGCAATGCAACGGGCGCCCATTCGGGCATGTGCACCGCTTTCGCGCAGCCTATTGGAAATAGCGGCGATTATTTGGCGCGACGACTATGCTTGATTATAAAACATGGACAAGAGTTGTCATGGCTAATCGATATGCTCTGGTGGCCGCGTGATGACAAATCGTTGTTTAGCATTCGTATTCATCGCGATCGTTGTCCGAGGCACCCTCGCGAACGAATTCTTCACGATTCAAGTCGTGGACTCCGAAACGGGGCGTGGGATTCCGCTCGTCGACCTGGTACCGCAAAACGGGCCGACGCTCGTCACGGATAGCAACGGCATCATAGCGTTCAATGAGCCGGCGCTGATGGACCAGGACCTCTTTTTTGGTTTTCGCAGCTATGGGTATTCCGATTGGGGGCAGACGCTGCGCCCAACCCTCGGCGGCAGCGTGCAGGTTGCCATCGATCGCCGCAACCATGCCGAGCGGCTGTATCGCGTCACCGGGACCGGCGTCTACCGCGACAGCGTGCTGGTCGGCGAGAACGTGCCAATCGACCAGCCGCTGCTCAATGCGAATGTCCGCGGGCAAGATTCCGTGCAGGCCGCGGTTTACAAGGGCCAAATCTATTGGTTCTGGGGCGACACGCTGTACGAGCAAGGCGGGCTCGGTAACTTTCGCACTGCCGGCGCACGATCGCAGTTGCCATCTCAGGGCGGGCTGGATCCGTCGCAGGGGGTCAATCTCAATTACTTCGTCGAACCGGCCACCGGTTGGGCCAAGCAGATGATGCCGGTCACGCAACCTGGCGCGATGTGGATCGATGGCGTCTTTACCGTTCGCGACGCGGGCGGACAGGAACGATTGTTTGCCCGCAATGCCCGTTATCTCGATCTGGCGACGAACGTGGAGCAGGGCCTCGCCCTCTTCAATGACACGACCGAAACCTTCCAGCGGTTCCAAACGTACAGCCTCGATGCGCCAATCACGCCGCAAGGCCATTCCTTTCGGCACACGGTCTACGGCAACGAGTACATCTACTTCACGCTCACGTATCCCAACGTGCGCGTACGGGCCGAGTGGAATCATGTCACTAATCTCTCCATGTGGGAGGCCTTCACGCCGCTGCGCGAAAACAGCCGATACGACTCCGCCAATCCGCCGCTCGATCTCGATGCATCGGGCAATCCCATCTTCGGCTGGAAGAAAAATGCCGACCCGCTCAGCTATGAGATGCTGGAGGACCTGGTCCAGCGCGGCCATATCGCCCGTGACGAACTGCCATTCCGCTTGATGAGCCTGGAAACGGGCGAGCCGATCCGGCTGCACCGCTCTTCCGTGCACTGGAACGAATATCGCCAGAGCTGGGTCATGATCGGCGTCGAATCGTTCGGCGACAGTTTTCTCGGCGAGGTCTGGTTTGCGGAGGCGCCTAGCCCGGAAGGACCATGGGAGAACGCGGTGAAAGTCGTCTCGCACGACCGCGGCGCGTCTGGCGACTACTCGTTCTACAATCCGACGTCGCAACCATTCTTCGACGAGGCCAGCGGCCGCTACATTTACTTCGAAGGCACCTACTCGAACACGTTTTCCGGCAATCCGAACCCGACGCCGCTCTACGATTACAACCAAATCATGTACCGGCTCGATCTCGCCACGATTCCTGACTTGTTCGCGCGCCTCGCAGGCGACTACAACCGCGACGGCAGCGTCGACGCGGCCGATTACATTCTTTGGCGATCAACGCTCGGCAGCCAAGAAATCCTCGCAGCCGACGGGCTTCGCGATGGCGTCATCAACACGGCCGACTACGCGGTTTGGGCGTCGACTTTTGGCGGACGGGCGCTCGCGCCTGAGTTGCATTTCATCCCCGAGCCCCGAACGGCATTGCTGTTTGCGATGCAGTGCATCGCATGCGCAACTTGTGTGAGGCGACTCCGTCGTCGATTTCGCGCAGGCTCGTCACGACGCGGAGGTTGAGTGTTCCGTAGGACGGACAATCCTGTCCGTTTTCGCCGAATCGACGGACAGGATTGTCCGTCCTACGACCAACTGTACCCCGGCCAATTGCGGGATTTGCTAGACATTTTCGCCCAGGGCGGATAAACTAAGTCGTTTGCCAGATACATGTTCGTCACGAGGCGGAGAAGGAAATGTCACGGCGGATTCACTACGTTTGCACCGCCCGCACGAAATCGCGGCCCGCCTTTACCCAGCCCCTACACGGTTTTACGCTCGTCGAACTGCTGGTGGTCATCGCCATCATTGGCATCCTCGTAGCGTTGTTGCTGCCCGCCATTCAAGCGGCGCGCGAGGCGGCCCGGCGGTCCCAGTGCCAGAATCACCTCAAGCAAATCGGTGTGGCGTTTTTGCTGCACCACGACGTGCATAAGTTTTTGCCCGCGGCAGGCATCAGCCCATGGCACGTCGGCGACGCCATGCGCGGCTACTCCAAGAAGCAAACGGGCGGCTGGATGTATAACATCCTGACATACATCGAGGAGCAAGATCTGTATAGTCTCACGGATGACGGCGATGCCAAAATTACGCCCAGACAAAAAGCCGCGGCCGTGACGATGCAAGAAACACCGGTGACGATCTATAGCTGCCCTTCTCGTCGCCCGGCGAGAGCCGTTCCCTACATGTTGGCGTCCGGTTGGCAGCCAGTTAACTCGGATCCCATGCAAATGATCATTCGCGGCGACTATGCGGCCAACGCAGGTGACGGTGAAGGTGGGATCGAGTTCCCCGTGCGCGACGCGAATGGTGAGATCACGGATTATAAGCCGATCTTACCGCCGTTCGGCTATGCCCTGCTAGATAATCCATTGCTGTTCAAGTATCCCAGCGAGAAGGATCAGACGGGAATTAATTTCCTGGGCGCGGAGATCTCGATGGAGGAAATCCCGGATGGAACGAGCAAGGTCTATATGGTCGGTGAGAAATACGTGAATGCGGACAAGTACGATGCGCCGTCGGAGGAAGGCGGCGACGGCGGCGACAACCATAGTTGCTACCAGGGATTCGATTGGGACGTTAACCGCTGGGCTACCGAGCTCTGGAAGGCGGAACAAGATCGACCGGGATTCGACGCGTTTGAAAGCTTTGGAAGTGCGCATCCGAGTGGCTGGCACGTCGTTTTCTGCGACGGTTCCGTGCATGTCATACAGTACGGCATGGATAACATCATCCACATGCGTCTGGCCAGTCGGTTCGATGGTGACTCGATTGATGAAATGCCGTAGTGATGTTTGTGATTCTTTCTGGCAAAGTCCCGACTATTTGATCGTTCATGGCTCGCGTAAACCAGCTTCTCATCCTGCCGCTCGTTGCGATTTGCCTGATCGGGTGCTCCCGCGGTCCGAACCGCGTGAAACCTCCGCACATTGATCCAGAGAGTGCTGCGGACGATGCGATCGGCCTTTACGATAGCAACAGGAATGGCTCTCTGGATGCCGCCGAGTTAGCAAAGTGCCCTGGCATTCTCTTGGAGCGCAAGGCGTACGACGCTGACGCGAACGACTCGATCTCGTGCGACGAAATCGCCGCCAGAATCAGAAAGCTCCGAAAACACGGAATTGGCCTAACGCGGTTGAACTGCGATGTGACGGTCAACGGCCGCGGACTTGATGATGCGAGCGTCGAGTTCGAGCCGGAGCCGTATCTCGGCGACGAAATCAAGACGGCGTTGGGCGTCACCAACGAACGAGGCATTGCCCAGATGGCAATCCCCGACGCCGAATTGCCAGCTGACCAGCGCGGCCTCAACGCCATCCATTATGGAACGTACAAAGTCCGGATCACGCACCCCAAATTGAAACTGCCGGCCAAGTACAATACAGAAACAACGCTTGGCTACGAATCCAGGCCTGGCGATCCCTACGCGACATTTTCCTTAAAGGTTCCGTGAGCCGCACACATCCAAAAGGCGAAGACGCGGCGATGCCCAACCCGGACGAATCCTAGAGTTCTTACTTCGTGCGAGAACGCATATGTATCCCAGACGAGCATCCGAGAAGATCACTAACGATACCGGCCGAATTAAGCTGGACCACAAGCTTACGGCGTATCTGGCTACATCGGCATCCTTGGGAGCCATTGCCGCTTCTGAGGCCCAGGCCGTTGTCGTTTCGAATACGACCGTACAACCCTTTGGGATCAATCAGGAAGTCAATATCGATTTCAATAGCGACGGACAGATCGACTATCAGATCGATCACGATCGAGTCAACCTCAACGGCACGAATCTCGACTATCTGCAAATCGATAAGAACGACGTATCGAGCGCGGCGAACCCATATCCTATCGATAATTTTGCGGTGTTCCCGACAAACGGCACGCCGGCGAATGCTGACCACGAGTATGCGACCGATGCCGGGCCCGGAGAGCGAGGCTATTATCCGTCCGCGCTGCTGTCTGGGACCGAGATTGGGCCACTTACCAATGGCTGGGATTTCCAGGAAGGCGAAAACTTCCTTGATTCGGATCTGATCATTCGCGCGAATCGGTTGATCGATGAGGACAATACGCAAATCGACGATGCCAATCCAAATCCGCCGCCGGGCGTTGTGGGTACTTTCCCTCCTCTAGGTAGCCCCGGCTGGATTGGCCTTGGCGGCCAAACGCGCTACCTCGGCATGCGGATTGATCTCAATGATGCTGGCCGCTCGGGATTCAACAACAACGCCTCGCAATACTGGTACGGCTGGATTGGCGTTCGCATCACCAACGAAGCCGATGCGACGGGACAGGTTGTCGGCTGGGGATACGAGAACGAAGTGGGTATGTCGATCTTGGCGGGCGAGGCCGCTCCTGGACCGACAGGCGACTTCAATGGCGACGGCAACGTGGATGCGGCCGATTACGTCGTTTGGCGTAAGAACGATGGCACGCCCGCCGGCTATAATGCATGGAGAACGAATTTCGGCGCTACTTCGGCAGCCGGCGCGGTGTCGGTTGCGGGTATCCACGCGGTGCCGGAGCCGCATTCGCTGGTTCTGTCGCTGGGCGCTGGCATCGCGGTGATCGGCGCATTTATCTATCGAAAAATTCGCGGCTCATGAGTGCCGGGAATCGCGCGCGCCGGGAGTAGCGTCACCATGCGATTCGGATGCTTGAGCGTCGCAAAGTCATGGTTTTGGCCCATGGCGATTGGCTTGCTGAGCCTCTCAGCCAGCTACGCGGCCGACGATGCAGCGAAAGCGCGGTATCGGCGCGACGTATTGCCACTGCTCTCGGATCGCTGCTTCAAATGCCATGGTCCGGATTCGGCTACCCGGGAGGCCGGTTTACGGCTCGACCAGCCTGAGGTAGCGACTGCCGCGTTGGAATCGGGGGCCACGGCCATCGTGCCCGGCGATCCGCTCCGAAGTGCGCTCGTAGAGCGGATCGAATCGGCCGACCCCGATTTAGCCATGCCGCCGGTCGACAGCGGCAAAACGCTCTCCGCCGACGAGAAAGCGCTGCTCCGCCGCTGGGTAGAAGAGGGAGCCGAATATGAGCCGCACTGGGCGTTTGTGGCTCCAGTGTGGCCGCAAGTGCCCGAAGTTGCACATCCCGGAGCTGTCAACAATCCCATCGATGCCTTCGTGCTTGCGCGGCTGGAGGCCGAGGGTATCGAACCCGCGCCTCCGGCCAGCAAGGAGCGGCTCGTCCGCCGGCTCTATTTTGATCTCATCGGTCTGCCACCGACGATCGAACAGATCGATGCATTTTTGGCAGATGAGTCACCGGACGCCTACACGCAGCTCGTGGATCGACTCCTGCAATCGCCACACTACGGCGAGCGAATGGCCGCCGACTGGCTCGACGGTGCCCGCTATGCCGATTCCAACGGCTACCAGAATGATTTTGCCAGAAACATGTCGCCGTGGCGCGACTGGGTGATCGCGGCTTTCAGCGCGCACATGCCGTACGACCAGTTCGTCACCGAGCAGCTTGCCGGCGATCTGCTGCCCAAACCGACACTTCAGCAGCGCATCGCGACCGGTTTCAATCGCAACCATCGCACGGTGACTGAGGCGGGTTCGATCGAAGAGGAATGGCATGTTGAGAATGTGGTTGACCGCGTCGAGACAATGGGCACCGTGCTTCTCGGCTTGACGATCGGCTGCGCGCGCTGTCACGACCATAAATTCGACCCGATCACGCAGCGCGAGTTTTATCAACTGTTTGCGTTCTTCAACAATAACGATGAAAAGGGCGTGTATACCGAGACTCGCGGCAATGTGCCGCCGCTCGTCAAAGCGATCACGCCAGAGCACGAGAAGAAGCTAGCCGAATTCGACGCGAAAATCGCCGAGCTTACGAAACAGTTTGGCGATCAAATGGCCGATATCGCACCGCATCGCCAGACATGGATCGATTCACTTGCCACGCCTGCCGACGACACGGAGCCGGAAGCGGTCGCCCACATTGACTTGCGAAACGACGCAACTGCTCAGGTCGCGGTCACGCTCAGCAACGTGTCGCCCGACGACCGTTCGTCGGCACCGGAATGGCGCGACGACTTATTCGGCAAGTCCGCGGCCTTTAACGGCAAACAGCACCTGGCGTACTCTGCGCTGAACTTCCCACCCGCCGACGGGCCGTTCAGTTGGACCGTGTGGATCAAGCCCGCAGGCGAGGGCGCCATCCTGTCCAAGGTAGACAACGATGCTGCGGTGCGCGGTGCCGATCTATTCGTGTTTGCCGATGGCAAGCTCGCCCTGCACCTCACCGACGCCTGGCCGGATAACGCGCTGAAAGTCCTCACTCAACAGCCATTGCCACGCGACAAATGGTCGCATGTCGCCGCCACGTACGATGGTTCGCGCAAGGCGGCCGGCGTAGCCCTGTATGTGAATGGCCAGAAACAAGAAGTCGTCGCCGAAGTCGATAAGTTGACCGGCACTTTCGCCACGCAGCAGCCGCTGCGCGTCGGCATGCGATCGACCGACAGTCCGCTGCAAGGCGCGCTCGCCGACGTGCGGCTGTACCACCATGCATTGACGGCCGGCGAAGTCGAGAAGATCGTCGAGGCTTCAGTCCGCCGAGAATTCCAGGCCGCGAAGTTCGACCAATTGAGCGATGCGCTTCGCCCGCAATTCGATGAAATGCTGCTCGCTTACTCGAAAGATCCCGTCGTGGTGAAGGCCGCCGAAAGCAGGCGGGCGCTGGAGCAGCAACAGGTGCAGAAGGCACAATATGATGCTGCGATTCCCACCACCATGGTGATGGAAGAACGATCCGAGCCACGCGAGACGTATTTGCTTCAGCGCGGGCGGTACGATCTGCCGGATAAATCCGAAAAGCTCGCGCCCGACGTGCCCGCCATATTGCCGCGACTTGCGGCCGACGCTCCGCGCAACCGGTTGGCACTGGCCCGCTGGGTTGTCAGCGCGGAAAACCCACTCACCGCGCGCGTGATCGTCAACCGGCTCTGGCAGCAGTTTTTCGGCCTCGGGCTCGTCAAGTCCTCCGATAATCTCGGCGTTCAGTCCGCGCCGGCCTCGCATCCCGAGCTGCTCGACTGGCTGGCGAGCGAGCTGATTCAATCGGGCTGGAAGTTGCAGCACATTCAGCGGCTAATTGTCACCAGCAACACCTATCAACAGCAATCGGAGGCCTTGCCCGAGTTGTATCGCCGCGATCCCGAGAACCGGCTGCTCGGCCACGGACCGCGCCATCGGCTGCCGGCCGAAGCGGTGCGAGACAACGCATTGGCGGTGAGCGGACTCTTGGTGACGAAGATCGGCGGGCCATCCGTGATGCCCTACCAGCCCGAAGGTTTGTGGGAAGAGCTTGCCGGCGGAGCGTTCGAGGTCTATACGCAAGGTCACGGCGAGGATCTCTACCGCCGTAGCCTGTACGTCTATCGCAAACGCACTGTGCCGCATCCGTCGATGGCTACGTTCGATGCCCCGAGTTGGGAAATCTGCCAGGTAAAACGAGCATTGACCAACACGCCGTTGCAAGCCCTGGCATTGCTCAACGACGTGACCTACATGGAGGCGGCCCGCAAGTTTGCCGAGCGGATGCTCACCGAAGGAGGCGCTTCGGCCAATGCACGCATTACCTTTGCGTTTCGTCTGGCGACCGGCCGCACGCCAACGACGCCGGAACTTGGCAGGCTGCGCACCAGCTTGGAGAATTACACGGCGCGCTTTCGCCACTCGCCTTCCGAGGCCGAGCAGTTCGTCGGCCACGGCGAGGCGCCGCGCGATAAGTCGCTCGACGTCGTGGAGCTGGCCGCTCACACGGCAGTCGCCAGCGTACTGCTCAACCTGGATGAAACAGTCTCGAAGAACTGACTCGTGAATGTGGCCGCGGTCGACGCGTGGAGATGCATTATGGACGCAATCGAATTTGCTCAGACCATCAATCGCCGCCACTTTCTCGACCGGGCGCGGATCGGGCTTGGCGCGCTGGCACTGGGTTCGCTTGCCGGTCAATCGCGGGCCAGTGCAGTGGCTGCGTCTCAAGCGATAGGTTTGCCCTCCAGCGATCCGCATTTCACGCCGAAGGCGAAGCGGGTGATTTATTTGTTCCAATCCGGCGCTCCATCACAATTTGAAACCTTCGATTACAAGCCAAAGCTGCACGAGCTGCGCGGCCAGGAACTACCCGCTTCCGTGCGGATGGGCCAGCGCCTCACCACGATGACCTCCGGCCAGTCGACGTTCCCGCTCGTGCCGTCTCTCTTTCCGTTCCACCAGCACGGCCAGTCGGGCGCATGGGTCAGCGACCTCTTGCCGCATACGGCCCGCATGGTCGACGACCTGTGCATTGTCCGCTCGATGTTCACCGAGGCGATCAATCACGACCCGGCGATCACATTCTTCCAGACCGGCTCGCAGCTAGCTGGGCGGCCGAGCGCGGGCGCCTGGGTGGCGTACGGTCTGGGCCGGTTGAACCAGGACCTGCCGGCCTTTGTCGTGATGATCTCGCGCGACGCCACGCGCAAAGCCGACCAGCCGCTTTACGATCGCTTGTGGGGCAGCGGCTTTTTGCCGACGCATTACCAGGGCGTGAAGCTGCGCAGCGGCAAAGACCCGGTTTTGTATCTGGCCAATCCCGCGGGCTGCAACCACCAGATGCGGCGCGAAATGCTCGACGACATCGCACAGCTCAATGGGGTGAGTTATTCCCAGGTCGGCGACCCCGAGATTCAAACTCGCATCGCCCAATACGAGCTGGCTTTCCGCATGCAATCCGCCGTGCCCGAGCTGACCGACATCTCGGACGAGCCCGAGCACATCCTCGACCTGTACGGTCCCCAAGTCCGCATGCCCGGCACCTACGCCCGCAACTGCCTGCTGGCCCGGCGGCTGGCCGAGCGGGACGTGCGGTTCGTCCAGCTCTATCACATGGGCTGGGACCAGCACCTCGACCTGCCGGCCAACATCGCCAAGCAATGCCTCGACACCGACCAGCCCACCGCGGGCCTGATCCACGACCTGAAACAGCGAGGATTGTGGGAAGATACCCTAGTCATCTGGGGGGGTGAATTCGGCCGAACCGTTTATTCTCAGGGGCCTTTGACGGCCGCGAATTACGGCCGCGACCATCATCCCCGCTGCTTTACGATCTGGCTGGCCGGGGCTGGAATTAGTTCTGGAAAAATTTATGGTGAAACTGATGACTTTAGCTATAATATCGCCCGGGACCCAGTCCACGTGCACGACCTGCAGGCCACCCTGCTGCATTTGCTGGGCCTCGATCATGAACGACTGATCTATCGCTTTCAGGGACGCGATTATCGGCTGACCGACGTACACGGAGAAGTGGTGCATCCGATCTTGTCGTAGATCTTGTTCAACGCCTAAGAGTTTTGCAACTTTCGATTGGTCGATGGGAGGAGCTTAATGAGAGTTGATCGCCAGCATCGCACTACTGACGGCCGCACCATTCTTGATCGTCGTCTGGCGGCGTATCTAACTGCCGCGGGCGCAGTGGGCACGGCCATGGCTTCGGAGGCGCAGGCCGTTGTTGTCCACAACACAACCGTGCAGCCTTTCGGCATCAATGGCGCCGTGCCGATCGATTTCAACAGCGACGGGCAGGTCGATTACGAAATCGATCACGACCGTGTCGATTTGGGCGGCGGCAACATCGTTGATTACTTGCAGCTCGACAAGAACGACACCAATGGCGCGTCCCCCGGCGAGAACCCGTGTCCGATCAATGTGTTCGACACGTTCCCGTTGAACGGCACGTTTCCCAACGACACGGCTGACGCGGCATACGTCATACCAACACTCACGCAGGGCGACTATCCCGCCGCGCTCACTGACGGGACGCTGATTGGTCCGGCCTCATCCTTCGATTTCCAAGAGGGCGACAATTTCCAGGGCTCTGGCAGGACGATCCGCGCTAACCGGCTCATCGACGAAGATGCCGGGCAGTGCGATCAGGCGCTGTGCGGTTTAACCGCGGCGCAAGTGCAGGTCCCAACGAACGGTCCAAACTTTGTGGGCCTGAGTGGCGACATCCGTTATCTTGGCGTCAAGATGGATTTGCAGAGCGCTGGACCGGTTACCTATGGCTGGATCGGCGTCCGTATCACCAACGAACTCGACGCGACCGGGGAAGTCGTCGGATGGGGCTACGAAACCAGTGGAGCACCGATTCGCGCCGGTCAGGTTCCGGAGCCAGGATCGATCATCAGTGCGTTCGTCGGAGCCGCGATGATTGCCGTCTGCTTCCTGCGAAAGCGGTTCTTCGGCCGTTGATGGCTGGAACCGGCCTCTGGGAGACCGGCTGTTTGTGAAATGAGTGGGCAGTTCTACTCCGCCCTTGTTTCCACCCGTGCGCCAACAGAACGACGACGAGGCGTTCCGCCATCTGGTGGAACTGGGCTACGTCGACCCGCAGGACGTCGCTGCGCGCGACGCCGCTGTGCGTAGCCAACTGGAGTCGGAGCTACACGAGGCGACGAAACTCCATGAGCGAGGCCGCATCGACGAAGCGGTGGCACTCCTCGAATCGCTCGTGATCGACGACCCCGAATGGATCAGGCCGCATCAACTGCTGGTTGAAATCCACTATCGCGCCGGGCGGCTCGCCGAGGCGCAAACCCATCTCGATTGGCTTACGCACCACGGCGTCGAACATCCGCGGTTGTCGCTCATCGCCGGTGGCATCGCGCTCGCCCGTCGCGAGCTTTGCACCGCGCTCGACGCCTTGGAATACGCGTGCCACGTTGAGCCCGACCTTCCCAATGCCCACATGCTTCTCGGGACGGTTTTGCTGCGCCTAGGGCAATTCGAACGGGCGGAACGCGCGCTGCAGCAAGCTCTCCAAAAAAATCCGGCTGATGCCCGCGCGCTCGACGGTTTGGCTGCCATCGGCCTTCAGCGCGGAGACTACGAAGACGCTGCCGATCTCGCGCTGGACGCCATCGAACACGACATACAGTTGTTTCGCGCACACTATCACTTGGGCGTGGCACTAGCGCATTTGGGGCGGCCAAAAGAGGCGGTCGCGGCGCTGGAAACGGCCGCCCGGATTGCTCCAGTATCCGCGGCGCCATTCTACTGGTTGGCCCGGATTGCGGAAAAACACCTGGGCGATCCCTCGCGATCGGCCGAGTATCGGCAGCGAGTCCGCGAGATCATCCGCCACCGCCGCAGTCGCAAATAACTATTTCAACGTCACTTCAACCAACTGCGGAACATACGTTGAGGAGTTGACAAACGTCACATACATCACCCGGCCGTCCTCGCGCGCCAGCTCCGGGTGTTCCTTGGCGGCGTAAATTAGGTCGGCCTCTTTGATCCGCTCGGGGCGATACACAATCTCGCCGTCGCTCCAAGGGCCGATGATGCGCGGCGCGGTTCGCATTACAATCTTGTTCTCCCGGTGCAGTGTGTGAAAAGCTACGTGCTTTTGAAGATACGGATTGTAAGCGGCCGACATCTCGTTCGGCACCGCATCAAACAGCACCGCCGTCGGCTGGAACTCTTTGGACCAGCGCGGCTCGATCTCCGGTTGTTTCGAAGTCGGCGCTTCGACGAGATATTCGTACTCGGCCAGGTTCTCAATCGATTCCGGCCGCGTGCGGGCCAGGTGCATTCCCGTCGCCAGGCAGCCCCACAAATAGATGTAATGGGCAACGCGTTCCACGAAGACGCCAAAACTGGGCTCGTGGCCCTTCCAGAATTCTCGTGTGCCATCCGGCGCAGTGAGTCGCGCGAACTGAAACTCATCAATGTGCGCCCGGGCAAGGCCCATCCCGTCGAGCTGGAAATTCACGAATACATCCACGCCCTTCAGCAAAGTGATCCGGTGATAGAAGAGATAAATTCGCTGCCCGATACAAGTGCCGTGAATCGCCCAAACGCGATGGACGGCCGGATCCTCGTCGGGTGCAAGCGGCACCACCTGCCGCGGCCGCTTGCCGTCGCCACGTGTAAGGAATTGAAATCGTTTGATGCCCTGTGACGCATCCTGTTTCGGCACGATCACCGCTGTATTCGAGGCCAATGGCGCAAGATCAAGGCGGTGGATCGATTCAAATGGCCCCTCCACGGTATCGCCAAACAGCCACAACGAGTCGCCCGACGGAAGCACCGTGCTGGTCGCACCGTCCGCCCCCGTAACGCCGACTGGGTTGTCGAGAAACTGGCTTCCCAGATAGCGGACCGAGGCGACCGGTGACTCATCATTGGATGCGGAAGATTCAGGCGCTCGACCAGAGGCTGTTCGGCACGCTACGACCGTGCCGGCGAGAACGCCGCTCGCCGCAGCTTTCAGGAAACGTCGGCGCGAATGGTTCATCGGCTGCGTCATCAGCTGCTGATTTCAATTCAGATTAGGTATCTTGGACAAGCGGCCGCATCATCAGCATGGTCGTGCGTGCTGTCGTTCCCCCAAACTTTTTCGTGAAGCTGCGAGTATCCGCGTAATGATCAAAGGAAGTGAACCGAAACTCCTTGACTCCCAAGGGAGCGCCGCGAAATGCCTCCAGCTTCAGCCACGCGTTGGCCCAGCCGCCGCGCAAACTAGGTTCCACAATGTTGGCATCGACGGCAATCGTCTCCTTTGCCACGCGGTGGGCCAAAAGGCAACCCTTCACTTGGTTATCGACTGTCAATACACGCGACTGACGTGGCAGAAACGCGCCCGGTCCGCGACCCCGCAGTTTTCGATACAGTTCACCTCGATCACCGCCCATGTGGTCGAGGTGCAACTGCAGAACGGCGGCGAGGTCGGCCTGATACAAGGGAATTACGCGCGCCGTCGTCGGGATCCGTCCCTGGGTCCGCAGGCGATCGACAACCGGACCTAAGCGTGACGCAATTTGCGTGATCGGCAGCACATGCTCCTCGACGGTTTCGCATGGTTCAAAACCCAGCCATTGCCATCCGCGCATTTCGTTGCTGCTGTGCTCGACCCTTTTGGCCGCATACAGCGCGTTCGCGCCGGCCCGCTGCGCCGCCTGTTCGAGATGTATCAAAAGATTCTTCGCAGCGCCGTGCCGCCGGCAGGGCGGGATAACATGCACAGCAATCCCAGGTCCCGTAAGTGGTTGCAATCGCACTGATCGCGTGGCGGCGGCCGCGCCAATCACTAGCTGATGTTCATTGTCGACGGCAACGAAAGTAACCGCCGCGCCGTGAAGCTCCGGCAACAACATCCGCAACGCCTTGACATCCGCGGCGCTTGCCGGTCGCACCGAAAACCCGCTTTGCGCAATTTGGAAGTCGATCGACACGATTAGTTTGCTTCAGGCTGGTGACCAGCATGATCGCGCGGCATTTCCGATGGCGGCGGCGTGAGCAGAAACGTCATCAGGTCCCGCATCCGCGCCGGTCCAAGCTGCGCCGCAAGGCCTTCGGGCATGGTGGATACTGTAGAGGGGTGCATGTCCGCAATCGCGGAGCTGTCGAGCTCGATTGTTGTGCCCTTTTCGTCGCCTATCGTTACAGTGTCTTCGGAAGTGTGAACCACACCCGTGAGGACGCGGCCGTCGACGAGCACGGCCGTATACGTCAGATAATCCGGGTTGATCGCGAAGCTTGGATGGGTGATATCGCGCAGCACAGAGGGGTAATCCCGATGAACGAGATTCGACAGATTGGGGCCAATATCGCTGCCGCGTCCGTGGATGGCATGGCATTTGGAACAAGCGGCTGCTTCGCCGAAAAACTCGCGGTAGCCGCGCTCCCAACTACCGCCGTCGAGTTCCGCTATCGGTTTGGCCGCGAACTGATCCGTAATTGCTTCGCTGGTGACGGCCCACGGCAGGAGCAGGCGGCGAAGCGGCAATGGCCGCGGGCGATCGTCCTCGTTCGTCGTCCAGTGCACGGACAACGACGGCTTCCCTCGCTGGGTAGCAAGGCGAAGTTCGATCGGGACGATTTTTTCCGCATCGGCAGGAAGTGTGAAAGAGATGAGCGAACCGTTCTGTGCCGTCCGTGATTTGCCGTCCGGCGCGACGAGTTGTAACTTGGAATGTGACGCAGACGCCTCGAACGAAACAGTCACGACTTCCGGCGGATATTCGTAATCGAGCTCGGAACCGGGCTGAACGGCCGGCCGCAGCATGTCGGCCAGATCCAACTTGCCCCGCAAAGCAAGTTCGCCAGGCCCATCGATGGCGGTCCAAAGCGCGTCGTGCGGCGCGCTCCCCTTGGTGAATTGCCGGCTCACCTCGAGATCGAAATGCGGCAGCCAACCGATCCATTGCGGTCCGCCGCCGGCCGGTTTCCACGTCGCTTCGCACCCGCTCAAGTTGAAATCCAGATCGATGGCGGGCTCCTGCGGCAGGCCGCCGCCATTGTCGCCGGCTGAAGAACGACCCATGCCCGGCAGCATCAGCGCGTAGTGCGCAGCGCGCGACATTGGATCGGTCGCCAGCACCAGGGTGCGACCATCCGGCGTGAGTTGAGCCGATCGCAGTGGAATATCGGCTCGCGGCACCTCCTTCTGCGCTTTCACCGCTGCATAACCAGGCCAGAGCGACTCAAACCGATCTCCCGCGCGAACGAATTGCCCCGCGGCGAGTTTCGAGTTTTCCAGCACATCGCGCAACCGTTGCGGATCGATCGGACGGTCGAATTCCACCCGCAGTTCTCGCGGGCCCGATGGCCATGCGAAGACGGGCTGTGGATGATCGCGGTCGGCATACGCGATCTTAAACAGCTTACCCATGCCGGTGGGGCCGCTGCCCCAGTCGGGTCCGCCGCTGTGGCAGGCAACCAACAATGCGCCGGTGGGGCTGACGCAGGCGTCGATCGTCAACATGTTGAGGCACGCGATGATCTGCGTGCGGGCGACATATCCGGCCGGGGATTTAACCAACTGCGTGCGATAGAGTTTTCCTCGCGAGTATCCAGCGACGATTGCATCGCCGACCCAGGCGGCGGGACCGAAAATCGGGCCGTCCGACTGCAGCGGCTCATTGAAGTTCAGGCCGCACACACTTTGATGCTGAGGACCGTAATCGAAAGTGCTCGGCTCGTCAATCACGCCCGGCAGATGCGTCGGATGCCGAGGCGGAAAACCGTAGTGACGGCCACGCTGGATATGAAGCAGCTCGTCAAACGGGTTCCCGTTCGGCACCCACGTTGCGCCCTCCTGATCGGTTGCAAAGACGTCGCCGGCGGCGTTCAGCCGAATGGCAACAGGAAAGCGTATGCCGGTCGCCACAATCTCGCGCGATTTAAAGTCGGGCGACACGCGAATGATGGCGCCCGACTCGTCTAGGAGCTTGTATTGTGGTTTGCCATCCTTATCGCGCAAGAGCGGATCGGCAAAGTTGTATGTCCCGCGGCCATAATAAATGCTGCCGTCGCGCGGGTCGAACGCCACGCCTAATCCGTCGACTTGGTGAAAGCTTTCCTTCCAGCCGCCGGCAACCTCGATCTCTTTATCCGCTCGATTGTCGCCGTCTGTGTCCACGATAAGAAGGCAGCGCGACTTTCCCACAACGCACACGCCATCCCCTTGGGCATAGCCAGCAGGGGTCAGATCCATGCCGATCGGCGAGCGCAAGCCGCGTTCGTTTCCCCAGAACAAGTCGGCCTGGTCCTCAAGACCATCGCCATCGGAGTCACGCAGCACCCACACTCTGCCGTCATAGGCCAACGCGACAAGCGTCCCATCCGGCCGATACTTCACGTTATTGATATTCGACAGTTCCACCGGCAAAGCGCAGACCGTAAATCCCGGCACGAGCACTTGGAACAGCGGCGAATTCTCTGCCGATTGAAGCGGCTGAAACTCATTATTGGTACTCGGTGGAAGAACGTCCTTCGCAAGCTTGTTCGCGGTAGAAGACGGCCGATCGGCTTGCCCTTCCGCGGCGAACGCCGTCACGCTGCAGCAGACATGCAATGACGCTGCGGCCGCCCAAATCTTCAAAGCTGAATTCATCGATTTCGGACTTGCCGTAGCCCGCGGCCACTCATCGAGTCTCATTCTTTAGAATTCCGCTGCCCATTTGACTGAGCTATATCGGCGAGCGCTCCCATTCTAACCACGAACCCAGGCAAGACGAAAGCCAAGAGAACGAGGGCCCGAAAATGATCTGGCGGCATATCGTCCATAGCAAAGTAGTTTAAGCATTAGTCCGGAGTGCTTTGGCGAACGAGAGGGTTGTCGTCACGAACGATACTGATCGGCGAAGAGCCGAATGATGCGCTCTTTGAGTGATAGACTCGCGAAGTGACGAGCCTGGGTGGCGAAGCGGGTGAGGCAGCTGCGCGTGTGCGATGAGGGCAGGCTAGCATAAGAAAAAGCGCTAATTCTTCGCCAGCGCCGCCACCGCCGCATCCTCCAGCCCGTCGAGCGAATGGCCACCCCACACGCTGCGGCCCGTGCGGTCGTACAGCACGTACGTCGGCGTGCCGAAGATTCCTAGCGCGTTGAACGCCACGCCCGCGCCGTAGCCGATGGGCCAGTCGATCCCCGCGACCTCGACGACTTGCTTGACGCGCTCGACGGCTTGGGCCGGCTCGGGCGTCAGCCCCACCACCAGCACGCCACGCTCGCCGAACCGCTGGTGAAATTCCGCGATCTCCGGCATGTGCCGCAAGCAATAGCCGCACGTGGTCGTCCAGAAGTCGACGAGCACGACTTTGCCGCGCAGGTCATCCGCCGTGAGCGGCTTATCCGTGTTCAGCCAGCCGCCCGCGTCCAACGGCGGCAACGCCCTGCCCACCCATTGGCTGACCGGCTCCGGCCGCCGCGCCTGCAGCCCGATAAGCACCGCGCCTGCCACCACCAGCAGCCCCAACAACGGCCAGAACCCCCCGCTCCGCTCGCGCACCTGCGGCAGCTCCGGCTCCTGGCTCTCGTTCGCTGATTCAATCATCGTTTGTCCGCAGATTCACACAGATTATCGCAGATGAGACAAGAACTGGAATCATCTGCGCACATCTGCGGCCATCTGTGGACAGGAAGAATTTGTTGAGTGCTGTTTTCGATTCGCTATTCAATCCGGCGACGCAGGCGGATCATCCGCTCGACGTTGAGATCGTCGCCCGGCTTGAAGCCCACTTCCTCCGTCCGGTCGAGGATGTAAAACCCCCGGGCCCGCTTCACGTCGCCCGTATCGCTGCCGACCTCGCGGCCCAACATGTAGCCGTCGGGATAAACGCGGTTGTAGAGCGCAAGCGCTGCCTGAGTGGCGGGCGAGTTGGCATTCCCATCGCCGCCGAAGCGCTCTGGCACACCCGAATCACTCCAAGCCGGCGCCTTCTCAACCTCGAAGTACCCAACGGTGATCCAAACCGCAAACACATTCGACCGATTCGTCACCAGGTTCCCGAGTCGCGTCATCGGCTGGTACATCATGTACGGATTGCGATCCGTGTCGCTGAATGCGTCGGAGCGGACTTCACTGAACAAGGGCAACGTATCACGCTTCCCCAGGGTCTTGAAGTCGTCACTTGGAATCGCATTATCATTGTTGCGGTACGAAATTTCATCATTTCCGAAGCCTGCATCGCGAGCATCACCGAACAACGGGGCCGTCGCGTCTCCCCATTTCGGGTCAGGTATGGGATTTCCTGAAGCATCAATAACCTCTCCCCGCGTGCGTGGGTGTCCTCGAAGTAGCGCCGCATCAACGCCATATTGCTGCATTTGGAATAATGGAACCAGCAAGCCGGCGTCTGGCGATCGGAAGGGGTTGGCGAAAACCGTGGGAAAGTTGTTGTTAAGGCCGAACTGAAACGCGTCCGGCGGACCCGGATTGACCGGTTTATCGACTGAGCCCCCGGCTGCGTCAATTTGTACATAACCACGGCGGCTGAGGGCTACGTCGCGCCATGCGGGGCCGGAATGCCCAAGTTGCAGCAGGTTTCCGCTGGAATCGACCAAATTTCCGTCACCTGCGATGAAATGCGGTGTCGGATTCGGATCGAGTATCTGCGAGCGATGCATTATACCGTCATATACTTCGGACCAACTCCGAGGGATGCCATTTGAGTCGATTATGCGCCGGCCGGTGACGGTGTTGAGATTCACCCGCCCCGGATCGCGCTCGCGCGAGACCTGGTTGTACGGCGGCTGAAAATTGTAGCGCGGATCGTTCTGGCCAGTGATATCGGTACCAACCGGCTCGGGCGTTGCCAAGTATGCCGGCACGTCGTTAAACGTCTCAGCATTGAGCCTCGTCTCCGTGCCAACATACCGCGACGGCACCTGCACATACTCCAGGATCCGATAGAAGTGCGGCGCCACGGCGGGTGCAGGCTCTGTGGTATCGCCATCATCATCGAGATCGTTCACGTCCGGCCGCTGGGCAGCAGTCGCAAAGACGTTCAGTAAATGTCCAAACGGATAAGAGGCTCGATAATTGGCGATGATCGTATCAAGAATTCCAGTTGTCGCGTTACTGGCTACGGCCACGCCGTCATAGCCATCGTTTGCATACGGGTTATTGGAAGGCTGCCCAGCGGCTGGCGGGGGGTCACTTGGATCGATGGTCGAATACAGCCGCAACATCTGAGCGCTCGACGCGGCGGGCAATTGCAATAGCTCGTCGGCGCTCACCAAAGGCCGGTTGTTCGAAGCCAGCCAGGGATACGTGGACGTCGCGTTGTACGGAACCGTTTTTCCGGGTGGGGGTGTTGGGTCGAAAAATGTGTACGGGTAGTTGCGCGGCGCGCCGACTGCCGCGGTCGTGGGAGCTAGGTCCGTTCCCGGTGTTCCCGGTCGTTGACTGTATAGCCTGCCGAAGCTCTCGTTGCCGAAGCCCAGCGAGTGTTCCATCACCATGTCGACGCGGTTCGATTGAATGTTCTGGCCCATCTTGATCGGATCGGGCACGAGATTCAAATCGCGCTCCGGGCCGCTCGGATTTAGCTTGGCGACGCGCATGGTTGTCAGATCGCGACCATCGAGGATGCGCCGCGGCTTATTGCCCGGGTCGAGCGTCCGTAAATCGACGTGCGCTGGTTCCTGCGCCCAGAGCGTCCGCAGCGGCTCCGGCACCGCCGCGCCCACGAGATTGAACTGCGCCCATTGGCCGCGTTCCGCCGACCGGAAGTGCCATGCTTGGATCGGATATTGAACCGGATACGTCGGCGTCGCGCGCGTTGGCCGCGTCATCAGGTCGTAGTAGGTCATCGTCATGGTCGTGGCGCCGGTGCCGCCGCGCTCATCGCGAAGCCACGGCCGGAATTGTCCAAATTTTTGCTGAAAATTAAAGGGCGCTGCCGGCGCTGCCGGCTCCGGATAATTGCCTTCGTCGCTGGCGCCGTTGAACGCCGTCAGGTCGACGCTGGACGAATCGACCGTCCGATAGGGGTTAATCGGCAGGTTAGGAAGGTGCAGGTCTTTGTCGTTGCCGGCCGCATCCTTCACCTTGATTTGGCCCGGCGGCGGATTCCAGGGCAGTAGCGGGTTCGCCAACCGTTGTAAGTGAATCGTTCGATAATTGGCCGTCGTGCCGGTGCGCATGAGCTCCGGCTTGTGCAGATCAAATTGCACATCGTAGGCGACGTTTTTTGTCGAGCCGGACTTGTATCGGCCTTCACCGTAGGCCAATTTCGTATCGAATTCGAATGGCGGCGTGGTACCGCTAGGCCGCCGTGCCTCTTCTTCCTGCTGAGCCTCCCGTTCACGCGGCGCCCAACCCCACGCCGGCTCGGAGATACTCATCCCCTCGACTGGTATCGCCACGCACGGCTTGTAGTACTCGCTATCCGGCTTCCCATCAGGGTCTGGAGGGACGCCCGGCTGATCGTCGAGCCTATCGTTGATATTCCTTGCGGTTCCATTCTCATCAATCAGTTCATTACTGCGGCCGATTTCAAAAGCATTCTTGGCGCGCACAGCTGTCCTGATTTTGGTGTTGTAATCTGGATCGGTCGGAGGCGGCAGCCCAGGATCATTCGAAGGATCGAATCCACCGTTGCCGGTCACGAGCAATTGATTCACGTTGGGGACCGACTCGGTAATCGTCGGATCCGGATTCGTATCCGGCCGCAGCTCGATCCGGCGCATTTGTGTCAACCTTCGGATTTGATCGTCATCCTGCGTGTTGGATCGTGTAGTGCTGGCTGAGGTCGACGCCGGCATGTACCGACCAATCGCGGTCGTAAAGCTGTCTTTGATGCTCCCAGGCACCGGGACGCCGAGAGCCATGTCGGTGTACTTCGTCCCGGCCGAGCCGACGATGCCGTATCGCCCGGGAAGAATCGGCGCGATGGGAACGTCGCCTGGATTTGCGGGCGGATTGGCCGCAATAAACTTCTGGGTTTGATAGCGCCCGACGAAACCAGGCGGACGCGGGTCCGGCTTGATCGACCGGTCGGGGATGCGAAGTTTGAATGTGGCGTCTGAGACCTGCCGCGTCGTTGAATTGTCGGTCGTGAAATAGAACTCCCGCTCGACGTAAGGATACATGACGTTGAATTCATTCACGCTGGCGGTCGCTCGTTGAGTAACGAGGAAACCGGCATTGAATACCTCGTCGAAGTCGGGGTTCGCGGCGTAGAAAGGCGGGATCGGCGTCTGCGGCGTCGGTTTCCACACTTTTACGCGCGCAGCCATGTCGACGTAGGCTTTCGGCTCTTTGAAATTAGGCGCCAGACGCTTGTCGGAGCGAATGCTCAGAATATTGCGTCCTTGTGAATCGAGCGGCAGGTTATCCGCAGGATCGACGTTGCGCCCATCGGGCCACTCCTCAACGACGATCATCCGCCACACGGGCGAACGCTTGACTGTGGCACTGCTGGCAGCCTCAGTCAGCTGACCGTTATTGTCGACACCAAAATTGCTCACCCGCCCAAGCTCCACGCCCTGTGACGGTAGAAGTCGAAGGGGATCGGAAGCGACTTTAGCGCTATCAATCTTGCTGTACAGATCGAGCGGCCGTTGTCCGTCCTCGGACCACGGGTTGTACAGCTCGACGAACAGCCGGCCCCAGGGACGCAGGCTTTGGTCCAGATCGTAGTCGGGATACCGGCCGCCGGGGGTGGGAGCGTTGTTATTGCGGGTGCTCTGGAAATCGTCGTGGCCATTAGAGTCGATGGACTGCATATCCTCAGCCCGCCGATCGTGGAAGGCGAGCGTCTCGGTGATCAGCAGCTCCGGCCGCTCCGCGCCCCAAATTACACCACGGGTCTGTTCTATCACTGAGTTCGGCGCCTCGACCTGTGTAAACACTTTCGGGCCGCCGCTGGCCGGGATGGCGGTCCAGTCAATGATGTCCGTTGTGTTATTAACGATGTCGCCGTTTTCGTTGGTGGCCGGATCGCCGTCGAGAGGAATCAAATTCCCTTTTCGTTCCATGCAGCCCCATCCGTCCCACGGGTTTTCATCGTACTCAAACGGCGTCATGATCGCGTCGGCATCGCGCATGTCGACGCAGTTGACGGCCCATTGGGCGATCATGCGGCAAGTCAATTTGCGCCGCAGGAAAGCGTTAGCCTGGCCGGCGTTACCGCCGAAGGCGGCCAATACCTGCGCTGCGTAGCTTTTCGGAATCGTCGTATCCAGATAGTTGGCAATCTGCGGATCGAGTTCATCGATCGGCGCTAGATAGTCTTGATCCACCAATAGCAGCATCAGGCAGTAAAGATGCCGCGCGTATAGCTGTCGACCCTGCGAGTCGAGGTTGCGCACCTTAGGCTTTACAACTGCTGGATCGTCCGGATCGATGCCGAGATCGTCCATGACTTCCCGATGAATCGGCTCGCCATGGCCGTTCGTGTAATCGAACGCAATTGGCTCGGCAAGGACTCCTGCGACGGTAAGATCGGCCCAAAGTTGGTCGCTCGGAGGCGTGTACCGGCTATCACCGTCCAAGTCGATATACGGATCACCTGCATCCCATTTGCCATTGGGAATCGGGTCGCCATTTGCATTAAAACGATCCAAGAACGGCTCGCCGGCTTCGAGCGGATCATCGACTATGCCGTCCGTCAAACCGGTGAAGGGATGCGGACTATCCCGACCGTCACCGAAGGGCCGGTTGAGGTCCATGCGCTTGCCGGCGATCAAGTCGGGCGCCAATATGCCGGATTCGACATGCAAGTCGTCGTTCTCGTCGCGCCATGTACCACCATTGACCATGGCGCTGATTCGTTCGGCGCGTACACGGCGCGCGGTCGCCTCATTAGCAGCGGTGTACTCCGGATCAACTGCATTAAGTTCGAGGTCAAGGTCATGATCCCCGTTCGGCTCGTAGTCATCAAATGGCGTTGGAGGCCAGCCAAACTCGCGACGAATTCGCAACTCCAATATTGCCGTCATCGAATTCGCAGGCTTCCGCCTTACGGCCTCCTCATATCGTTGTCGGATGACTGGGTCGACAATCTGGGCAGGCGCAGTGTAAAGGTACGCCGGCATGGAGGTATTAGGTACCGGCAGGTCGTAACCGTCGGTTGTGACGAGGTGGCGGTTGATGGCGGCAATTTGTTGGGCGGCGGCCAGGCGCTCGGGCTCGTTCGACGAGCCGAATGCGGCGTTCGCGATGGCCGTCACGCGATAGGGGTCGAACTCCATCAGCTTGATGGGATCAAACACATCGACGACGTTCCACAGCCGGCTGGGCAACATGCCCGTGTCGGCATCATTTGCCCGCAGAATCCGCTCCAAGTCCGTCGTCGCGAACGCCGCATCATCGTTCGAGTCCATCGCCCCAAAAAACTTCGCGGACGAAGTCGTGAACTGCGCCTGAATACCCGACAACGTGTCGCGCCGCTGCGAGCTGCTTAAGTCGAGCTCGTAGGGCGAGTTCGCCAGAAGATTATGTGGCAGAGTGGGGTCGCTCGGGTTTACATCGTATTTCACTTCATAAACGGGCTGCCCAGTGTAATCGATGCCCAGCGCGTACCGGCCTTTTAGATCGGGCCAAGTGCCGAAGGCCGTCGGATGAAGGACCGACCACGGGTAGTAGAAGAACTTCAGCAGCGCATGCAGGTCCGGGACCGCCATTTCGCCCGTCGGCGACGTTCCCGGGGGGGCCGCCTGGAACATATAGTTCTGGCCGGGTGTGACGCCCACGAGCGGCGGTATGATGGCCGGCGGTTGATAGCCATACTTGCCCGATATGCCAGTCGCGTCGAGCTTATTCCGGCCGACCATCAGCGTGGCGTAGCTGTCGATCGGTAGATCATTGGGCGGCAAATCCTGGTCGCCGTCGCGATTGGTATCCTCAAGTCGATTCGCGTTAAAGTCCGCCGTGCCATTGATGTCGGCCCATGGCAACGGGAATACCGGCCGCAGACTGATCTCCGCCGGGCCGTAGCCGAGACCCTTGGCCAGTATGTTCGAGGTAAACTGCCCAGCCAGATTGAAGCCAGGCATAATACCTGCCGTCGGATCTTGAACGTATGCCAAATCTGGCGGGTTGATATGATCTGCCAAGCCGTGGGCGTTGACGTTGAGGCGGCTGTCGAGGTCGATGATCAGGTATGAGTAGAGCGCTTTGTAGCGGGTGCCGTCCTCGGCCTCGATGATCGGGTCGCCGATGTCGACCCAAATGCTGTCGTTGATGCCGTCGTTGTCGTTGTCAACATCCCACGGCCCAACCGCTTCCCAGTAGGGAATCGAAATATTGTTGCCGACGACGAGATCGTCAACGCCGCTCAAGTCGGGCGGCTCCGACTGCGGGTTGCCGCCGTTGAAATTCGGATGGTCTTCACGGATTGGCCGCAGCATGATCTTCCGCTTGACTGCGGTGATGAGTGCGGCTTGCTCGGCGGTCAGCGGCGGCGTCGGGCTTCCGTTCGCTTGATACGGTTGGAAAATCGCCCGCACGTGCTCGTCCTCGGGCATGCCGTCCGAGATCAACATCAGGAGCCGGTGATACCAGAAATTCACAAGGTCCGGCCTGTGAAACGAGGGCCACGGCAGGTCGTCCAAGTCGAGCCGCAAAAATTCGGCGGCATCGGAGAGCACCCGCGGGTCGCTGACATCAAGCGGAATGGGGTCATCCGAATGTACGACACGGCCTTGGGAGCGCGGCGTGACCGTCAGCAGCGCGAGAAACATGTTCTGAAAGTCGGCTGCGTCATACGACTCGTCAGCGTCGCCAGGACCAGCGAACGATTGGTATTTCCAAAGCAACGGTCGCTGAGCCAATGGGACGACGGTTAGGTCTGGGTTGTTAAGCCATAGAAAATTCGCCGGTCCGGGAATGAACGGATCGGCATTACGCATTACAATCGCGGCAAAGTCGAGGTACGCGGAATTGGGTGTGAGTGCGACCTCGGCGCCGACGACGTTCGTTCCGTCTGTCATACGCTGAAGTGCGTTGAGCCGCGGGGCGCCGGTGGCCGCCAGCGGGTTGTAGCCGACGCCGGTGCCGTTAAACGGGCGGCCATTGACGATGAACGTCGCGCCGGCAAGGTCGCCGATTTCCGGTTGGCGATTTAGATCCGCGCTGATTTGCAGCGGCAGTCCGTCTGAACGTGGAAATCCCATCACCCGGAAGCGGAAGATGCGCATCGTGCGGACTGGTTGGGGCGTTGGGAATTCACCTATGAATTCGTAGTCGAGGACCCGTGTCGATTGACCTGCTGCCGCACCGCCGGTGATGGTGAGCAGGCAGCCGTTGTAGTAACCCTTCGTTAGCGGCAGTGCATGGATTTGCGGCTGATTTAGCACATTGCGGTCGAGTTTCAGAACGTGTCGCAAATCCAGTGCATCGCCGGCGGTAAAGCTGAGCTGGCCCAAATAGATATCGACAAACTGCCCTTGCGTCTGACCGAGCGGCCCGTTCGTATTGCTCGCCCCTGCAAAGCGGGAGGTTTGGCTGATCGGCGTTAGAAAGTCCGGGTCAAAGTCGTCGTCTTGAGGCGAATAGGTAGAGCCTTGGAAACCGTCCGCGCCATACAGGTCGCGGAGCAGGCTGTGGTAACGGATAGCGGAATGCGGGTTTTCGGTATCGCGGATGACTTGCAGAGCTGCCCGATCCAGCAGGCGCGTGGCCAGGTTGCCGAGCCGGTCTTTTTTCGCGGATGCCTTGGCCGAAACGTTCGACTGGCTGCTGGTCATGAGGAAGGCCGTGCCGATCAGCATGAACAGCACGAGCATGCTGAGCACAACCAGCAGCAGAACGCCGCGGCGTGAGGAGCGAGCGGCGAGGAGCGAGGAGCGAGCTGGTGTTTTGGTCCTCCGCCCTCCGCCGTCCGCCTTCCGCTTTTGATTATCTCCGTTCCACATCGTGCCTCTCCTTCGAGACGCCATTGGCATTTTGCCGTTCCGGCCAACAGCGACTCGGTTTGTCCGCTCGTTCCTTGCCCTAATTGGCCCCTCGTCCGCATGCTAGTAAAGCTTGTCACGCGGTGGCGTCGTTTTGATCGAACTGCCTCCGCCAAACATCGCCGGCGCGCTGCGCGGGCTCTCCAGCCGCATTGTTTTGGTGTGCACCGCCACCGCGCCGCGACAAATGGCGACGCACAAGTTGTTTGCCACATCGTCGCTATAGGTGAGATTTGGTTGCCACGGCCATTGTGGTCCACGGACTGCGACGACTCGCTGCTTGATCGGATCGAACCCCGGCGTGATACCGGTCCCTTCCGTATCGATGGCAAGCACCTGATACCAATTCAAGACGAAGCGCGGCTCTCTCACGTTGCTGTTCGGATGAGGCCCACAGAGCATAATCCACTGTCCACTCCTGAGTCCGCCGAAGGGACTTTTCTTGTTGAAATCATCGCCGAAATCGGTCAGCAGCAGTTCGCCACCGCTTAGCCCTGATGACACGACACTGGCCTTAACCGCGCGTTCATTTTCACCCATGACGCTTAAGTAATTTGGAAGTGAAGATCCGAGATCGGGATATACCGATTCGGCATCGTCAGGTAGCGGCCGCTTGTAGAACACAACAACGGAAACGTCATAGGAGTGGCCCTCTGGGTTGCGAGCCATGCCGTCGCGCGCAGCATTGGTGGTCGGCACCACCGTGACAATCCACGAATAGTCGCCAGTCCACTGGCGGCTAAGCGGCATTTGCGTGCCGCCGACGGTCGTTCTATCCCAATTCTGTACTGCCGGCCGATCGTCCCGCTGCGGGAAGTCCGTCGCGAGGTCATCATGACCTCGAAAGTAATGCTCAGCCATGGTCTTGCCCATTTGCCAAGCCGTATCCGGTTGCCGAAACGTGACGCGTCGGACCGGCCATTGAAAGGGATGGCCTCCCGATCCAGTACCGCCGGACCAGGGAGACCATAGCGATGAGCCCCAATTGGGATACTTGGCGTAATAGGTCCATGCTTGACTTGCGGAAGCGGGAAACGTTGAAGCGGGACTGTGCGCGTATGGCGAAGATGGCACGAGACCGTTTGGTCGGGCAAGTACGGCCATGCCCATTGGATCAATGACAAACGCGCTTCCAAATTGTTTGCCGATAAGCGTCGCATCCGTTGCGGCTGCCGGCTGATTCAATGCTTCGAGCAGCGTATGAGCAAATGGTCTAGCAAATGTGGCATGCACCGTAGAAATATTGACTGGTTGGGGCACGGGGGCGTACTTGCCATCGGACGGAAAAGTCGCATTCGCTGGAGCCGAAATGCCAGCCCATGGAACCATTACAAACCATGCCCCAGGGTTTAGCATGCCTTGCGAAACGATGTCGCTCATCACTGCTTGGGCGATGGCGGAGCCGCGGTCGGCGATGTCGGCTTTCTGCATGTAGAAGCTGCCGACTGGGAACAGCGCCGCCACGCCCAACAGGCCGAGCGTGAGGATGCCCATCGCAATCAGCACCTCGGTGAGGCTGAGGGCGCGGCGAAGGGGGAAGGGGGAAGGCGGAAGGCGGAAGGCCATACAATTCTGACGCTCGCTCCTCGCTACTCGTTCCTCGCTCCTTAGTTGTGACTTTCTCATCGAACTTACCTTTTCATCACCAGTGCCCCTGGTGGCCTCTCAGCGAGCCGGGTCGTCCTCGACGCCGGCGACGCACCGCGACCAACGGTCGCGGCTTTATGTTACCGTCCTCCCAGTTGCGCCATCTCGCGTGTGAACTCGCGGGCGGCCAGGATTTGTCGGGTGCGCATTTCTTCAGTTCCTGGATCAGCAGGGAACGGTGGCTGCGGATCGTTCAGCACGGCCGCGGGATCGACGAATGCGTTTTCGACCGTCACGACGCGGCCCGACTGCGAACCGATGACAATCCAACGGCTGTTGCCGCTGAGCCAGTTGATCGGCTCTCGAATCTCGCTCAACTGCTCTTCGGTCTTCGGCGGGTTGGCAGAAAATGTGCCCAGGTCGAGTGTTGGCTCGCTGCTGGCCGCGGGCGCGGGGATATTTTCGCGCTTGCCAACTAGCAGGAAAATATTGTCGACGACCGGCTGATCGAACACGGGGCTCTCGTCGTTCTGGTTCGTAATGGGCAGCTGACTGTACGAAACGCGGGCGACGCGGCCCTCGGGCGTGAACATGATCAGCACGCCCTGCGAATTATCGTTCATGCCCGGCACATAAAAGTAATCGTTGCGGCCCACCCCCGAGGCCCGCAGGTCAATCGCCGTTCCCTCGGGCAGTTGATATGGCTCGTCGGAAGTAGGCGCCGCCTGCCGGAGGATGCGGTAACGGGCCGGCGGGGTCCAATACGGTTCCGCGGCGAATCCGCCGATCTCGCGGCCGGCGTTATCGTATTTCACGTTGATCTGCTGCCCGCTGTTGTTCAACGGCCGGGCCAGAGCGATTGGCGAGCCCCTTTGCTGGGTGAAGCGAAAGAACCCGTTTTCATCGAAGGACATCGTCGTGCCCGCTTCGTTGTTGCCGTACTGGCGCAAGCGGTGATCGAGCAATTCGAACCGGGTGCCCGCGATCTCGATAACGTCGCCCGGCCGGAACAAACCTTCCGGAATCAGGTCGGGCAGAATGCCCATGGGCAAACCAAATTGCTTCGGTGTTCCCGGGCTCGCCTTGGTATCGAACCGCACCAGCGCTAAGCCAAGCTGCTTGAGTCGTGACTCGGGACAAAGGGCGACGCTCGTCCGCGAGTTGGCGTCGAATCCGGCGTACGGCGCCGGCTGCTCGACGTAAAACATTTCGAGGCACACGCCGTTGTCGTCGGTGTTGCCGGTGTCCTGGCTGAGCCGCTTGAGCGCGATGCCGAACGGCCGCTTGAGCGCGATCGCCCGCGTTTGTGCACCGGTGATGAACGTGTTGAGCCCGCGGGTGGCCTCGCGGAGCCGGCGGTCGTCGTTGGCCGGCGACAAGATTGGAATCGCCGCGGCGACGATCGTCGTCAGGATGACGATGACGACCAACAGCTCGATGAGCGTCATCGCGGGGCGCGGAGTGCGGAATGGGGAGTGCGGAGTGTGGAACATACCTTCCGCCTTCCACCTTCCGCCTTCCGCCTTCGTGTTTCGGCTCTTAGCTGTCATATTACCGCTGGCCTAGCAAATGGTTGTGAACGTTGTCGGTGGCGGTGCCGTCAGTTTCGGCAGTGCCCAAAAAAACCTTTGAAGGTGAGTCATCGACCTGCGCCCAGGGCAAGATGATTCGCCAATTGTCCGGAGGGGGCACATTCGACAGTTCTGCTTCGGACAGGCCGCGCAAAACGACGTGCGGTTTTACCAGTCGGATGCCAAACGTTTCGTCGCGGCCCGCGGAGTAGATCAGTGGGACCAATCGAAACGCGGGTGGGTCTACCCGGAACATATCGAACGAATCATGATCCTTGGCCGCAGCCGCTTTCCACTCGTCGCTGACCGGCAGAGGGAGAAATAGATTGGCATTGAGTTGAATCTGCGAATCGAAACCGGGCGCCCAGCGGAGGAAATTGATCGGCCGGTCCCAGCCGTCGAGGAACTCCGGCGCGCCGTCGCCATCGGTGTCGCCAATCGTGCTCTCGCCGAAGAGCGAACGTGCCTCGCCGTCGCCCGTGGCCAACGTGATGATCATGTACAGACATTCGGCCCCTTGGTTGTCCGTAATCTCCTCAACAGTGTTCGCATTTCCGGTTATCGTATTAGTGCGATTAGCGATGCCGAAGTAGCGACGAAGGTAAACGTTTGCCAGCGATGTGCGTCCGGTAGCCGACATTCCGACTACATCTTGGTAAAACGGGAAACGCGGAGTCGCGGTCCCCGGACTTGAGGGCACATCCGTCAGCAGAATATCGCTCCAGCGGTCGGGAACCTCCATCAGGATCAATTCGCGCAGCGCGTACAGCCGCGCAAAGGCCCGAGCTTGTCCCTTCTTCGCCGCGGTGTTTAGACTGCCGTCGTTATTGATCCCCGTGAGAATCTGCGGCCGCAATCGCACGCGCCGCGTTTTGTACGAGTCGTAATGCTCCATGAGCAGGTTGTGGAGCCGGGCGACTACATGGCGCGTCTGGGCCTCGCGGGCCGTTTCGCCGGCCACGGCAGCCACCCCCAGGATCAAGCCGGCCAGGATGCTGATGATCAGGATGGTGATCAAGAGCTCGATGAGCGTGAGGCCGCGGCGGGAAGGTCGAGGGTCGAGGGTCAAGAGTCGAGAGCCAGACGAAGAGCGCAGCGCGAGTGCTCGCTTCTGGCTCTTGACTCTCCGCTCTTGACTCTTTACTAGATTCACGGCTGCGCGTCCTCGATTCGCGTTTCGGGCGCAAAGTTTACGATCGTGTCGGCAATTTCGCCGATGAACGGACCATCGGGGAAGAGTAAGTAATTGGCTGGATCTGTCGCATCCAATCCAAGTTCGTCCTTGACGGCGTGTGCCGACATGCGCTCGAACGCTTCCTCATCCCATTCCTCGTCCGTGCCGCAGTAGAGCACCTGAAACTTCTCCGGATTTACAAACTCGATTGGCTGAATCGTCCCCGAAGGCGTGTAATTGGGGTGTAGTTTCTTGAGGGCGTGCACATGTAAACCCATGCCATCGGGTCCCAAACCAGTTAGTTCTGTTGCTGCCGGAGGATCGAAGAGACCGACTACATCGCTACCAATCCTGACGGCGGCTGGGTGGCGCGACGTGTCAAAATAGAGGTAAGGCTGCTCCGACTTTCGCGGCAAATACTGCCAGAAATTGATACGGCGCAGAATGCCTTTTGAATCAGTAAACTCGATGAACCGATCGGTGGATTCGTCGAAGTAGCCGTCGGCATCCCGGGGTGCGAGCCGGCCTACGGCGAATGGGAATACCCATTTTCGAGTCTCGATCGGATCCGCCTTGGCTCGATCGCCGGCCGAAACGTTTGCGATACTGTACGACGGCCCACCTTCTCCAGAAATGGGAAACTTGGGATCGGAGCTGAAGCCGCCCAGCCAAAATACGATCGCCTCACCCGCTGTCATCCCGCCTTGCAGCCCTTGGCCGCCGGGAAGCTGCGATCCCGTGGTGGCTAATCCGGCTAAGCGAGCGATTAACTCCGGTGACTCCTGGTGGCGTGGAAACGCCTGCTTCATATGCCGCTTCAGGTCGTTCAGGATGGCCGTTTCATCGAGCGGCTCGCCACTGCCATCGGTTTGACAATTTGGCGGATAGGATGTCGATTTGTTCTTATATTCTTCGATCGCCGTCGCCATCTGGTCGATCTCCACTTTGATCTCTGTTTCCCGCGCCTTCCGGAGCGCGCCAACGGCAGCCACAGTGATCAGCGATGCCAGGATGCCGATGATCGTGATCACGACCAAGAGCTCAACGAGCGTAAAACCCGTGCGGCGATGCTGGGTGCTGGATGCTGGATGCTGGATTTTTTGCGTCGTATCCATCGCTTGATTCCTTGTAGCGAGCCGGGCTGTCCCCAACCCAATATGTCCGACCTTGCGGTCGGCGCTAAACCATGTTCTGAATTTCTTATCTCCTTGCTCCGTGCTCCCCGCTCCCTGCTCTCACTTGCTCAATCCCTCAATCAACTTCACCAGCGGAATGAATAGCGCGATGACGATAAACCCAACCGCACCGCCGAGGAACAGGATCAAAAGCGGCTCCATCAGCTTGGTGAGGCCTTCGGTCAGCACCGCCACTTCCTCATCGTACGTGTCGGCCACCTTGTACAGCATCGTGTCGAGCTCGCCGGTCTCTTCGCCGACGTCGACCATGTTGACCACGATGTCGTCGACGATGCGCTGCTTATACTTCAGCAAATAGATCAACAGGCCGATCGGCCCGCCGATGAAACAGAACCAGAAGAACGCCGCCATCGGGTGGAAGCCCGGCAGGGAGTGCTCCTTCATCGGCTTGGCGATGGCCTCGCCCTCGCGGATGGCCTCGGAAACCTTGGTAAACATCCGCTCGAAGATGGCGTTGCCCGCCGTGTCGCGCGTGATGTTCAGCGCTTCAAGGATCGGCACGCCGCTGGCCACCAGCGTGCCGAGGGTCCGCGTCGTGCGGGCCAGAATGTTCTTTTCAATAAGGTTGCCGAAGACCGGCACCTTGAGGATGAACTGGTCCCAGCCGATGCGACCATGGCGGAACTTTCGAATCAGCTTGACCGTCAGCCAGATCGTGATCGGGATACCCGGAATGAGGTACCAAAAGTCGACGCACCAGTTCGAGATCTTGACCAACAGCAGCGTCATGGCGGGCAGCTCGAGGTCGAACTCAATAAAAATCTTTTCGAACTCCGGCACGATCTTGATCATGATGAACGTCAAGATGCAGACGGCAACGGTCACCACGACGATCGGATAGATCATCGCGCCTTTGACTTTTCGCTTGAGCGATTCGGCCCGCTCCTGGAAGTCGGCCAACCGCTGGAGAATGAGCTCGAGCGCGCCGCCGGCCTCGCCCGCCTTGATCATGTTCACGTATAGGCGGTTAAAGCACTTCGGGCTCTTGGCCATGCCCTCAGAGAGCGTCGAGCCGGCCTCGATCTCCTCGCAGGTGTCCTCGAGCGAGTATTTAAGGCGGCCGGGCTTGGATTGTCCGGCGAGAATCCGCAGGCTGCGCAGAATCGGCAGGCCGGCGTCCTGCAGAATCGAAAGCTGCCGCGTGAACGTGGTCAGGTCGCGCGACCTGACGC
>JBBDWY010000090.1:44382-62721 GCA_040902605.1 Pirellulales bacterium
CCCCCCCCCCCCCCCGCCGCCGAACACGAAACCGCGCTTCTTCTTGCCACCGGTGGCCTCCGCCTTCTTGCGGCTCTTCTTGGCGGTGATCTTGGTGACGAAGTAGCCCATCTGGCGAATCGTCGCTTGGGCTTCTTCCTCCGTCGGCGCTTCGATCACGTCCTTGATCTCCGCACCCGTCGCGTCCATCGCTTCGAATTGAAAAGTTGGCATGGAAAGGCTCCAGCTATTAGCTCTTAGCTATTAGCTCTTAGCCAATCGCCGTAGCCAAAAATCCGTCTGGCTAACAGCTAACAGCTAATAGCTAACAGCTTTTTTCGTCACGCTTCCAAAATCGTCTCGCGCACCACTTCGTCCGGCGTCGTGATCCCCTCGAAGCAGCACTTGATGCCCGCCTGGCGGAGCGGAATCATGCCCTGCTTGCGGGCCAACTCGCGGATTTCGTCGGTCTGGGCGTTGCCCATAATCTTGTCGCGCATGTCGTTGTTCATAATCATCAGCTCGAACAATCCCACGCGCCCCTTGTAGCCCGTGTTATTGCACACCTCGCAGCCCGCGCCGCGATAGAACCGGTGCCCGCGAACCTGCTCGGACGTGAGCTCCAAATCGTCGAGGATTTCGCGCGGCGGCGTGTATTCCTCGCGGCACTGCAGGCACACCTTGCGGACCAGCCGCTGGGCCAGGATCGCCTCGACGGTGGCCGTGATCAAAAACGTGGGCACGCCCATGTCCTTAAGCCGCGTGATCGTGCTGGGCGCGTCGTTCGTGTGCAGCGTGCTGAATACGAGGTGCCCCGTGAGCGAAGCTTGCACCGCGATCTCCGCCGTCTCCAGGTCGCGAATCTCGCCGACCAGAATCTTGTCCGGGTCCTGCCGAAGGATGGATCGCAGGCAGTGCGCAAACGTATTGCCGATGTCCGGGTCGATCGGGACCTGGATGATCCCCTCCATATCGTATTCCACCGGGTCCTCGGTGGTGATCAGCTTGTCCTCGATCTTGTTCAGCTCGTTGAGCGCGGAATACAACGTGGTCGTCTTACCCGAGCCGGTCGGCCCCGTGACCAGCACGATGCCGTTGGGCTTGGAGATCACGTCGCGGAACTTTTTCAGAGTCGGCGCATCCAACCCAACCGATTCAAGTTGCAACGATGTGACCGACCGATCGAGCACCCGCATCACGACGCTCTCGCCGAACATGGTCGGCAGCACGCTTATGCGCAGGTCGACCGGGTGCCCACCGACCGTGAGCTCGATCCGCCCGTCCTGTGGGAGCCGCCGCTCGGCGATGTCGAGATTGGCCATCACCTTGATCCGCGTGGTGATCGCGAACGCCAGGTGCCGCGGCGGCGGCAGCATTTCGTAGAGCACGCCGTCGGCCTTGATGCGGATCTTGAACTCGTCCTCGAACGGCTCGAAGTGCAGGTCGCTGGCGTGCTCGCGGATCGCCATTAAGAGCACCATGTTCAGCAGCCGGCGCACCGGCGCGCTGTCGGCCAGCGCGGTGACGTCATCGAGGTTGATCGGCCCGTCCGCGCTGATGCCGGCGGCCGCCGCGGCCAGCTCCGCGTCCTCCTCCAGCGCCATTACAATGCTCTCGACGCTGTCGGTACTCTCGCCGTAATACCGTTCCAGCGCCGCCATCATCGACGATTCGGCCGTCACTATTACGCGGATATTGTAGCCCAGGAACGTGCGCAGCTCGTCCTGCACGCTGAGATTTTGCGGGTCGCACATGGCCACGGTGAGCGTATCGCCGTCGAATTCGATCGGCACGATCCGATACATCTGGGCCATCGGCGCCGTGACCATCGCCAGCACGTCCTTGTTGATCGTTACGTCCGCCACCGAGACGGTCTGCAGCGAGAGCTGCTCGGCCAGCGCCTGGACCAGCTGCTCCTCGTTGATGAGGCCCATGTCGATGGCCACTTTGCCCAGCAATTGGCCGGGATGCTCATGCTGTTCATCCACCAACAGCTCTTGCTGCTCGTCGGTGATGAATCCCATGTCAACCAGGACTTGTCCGATCCGCCGATGTGCCATGTGAGGATGCGGGATTCAGGATGCGGGGGTGAGGGTGAATACTCGCGGTTTGTAATTTGCAATTTGCATTTTTCAATTCGCCATTTGCAATCGTTATGTTTATGCCGGCGTTTCGCCGCCTTCCTCGCTGGGTTGATCGTCGAAAATGCCGCGCTCCGCCTGGGCGTACCGTTGGGCGAGTTCCTCGGGGTTGTTGCACTTGCCGAGGCCGTCCTCCTTGGTGATCTTGCCGTCGCGCCACAGGTTGAAAATGTAATCGTCCAGCAGCATCATGCCGTGCCGGGCGCCGGTTTGAATGGATGACGTGATGCGGAAAATCTTGTTCTCGCGGATCAGGTTCGCGATGCCCGGCGTGACGACGAGCGTTTCAAACGCCGCCACGCGTCCGCCACCGATCTTCCGCAAAAGCTGCTGGCACATGATGCCGATGATCGCGGAGGCCAACTGTGTGCGAATCTGCTCTTGTTGGTTGGTGGGGAAGACGTCGATGATGCGGTTGATCGTGCCGGCGGCACTGGAGGTGTGCAGCGTGGCAAAAACAATGTGGCCGGTCTCGGCCGCCGTGATCGCCGCTTCAATCGTCGGCAGGTCGCGCATCTCGCCGACTAGAATGACATCCGGGTCTTGGCGCAATGCGCGGCGAATCGCCTCGGAGAACGACGTCACGTCGACGCCCACTTCACGTTGGTTGATCGTCGACTTCTTGTGCTGATGCTGGAATTCGATCGGGTCTTCGATCGTGATGATGTGGTGGTCGACGTTCTCATTGAGATAGTCGACCATCGCCGCGAGCGTAGTGGTTTTGCCGGAGCCGGTCGGGCCGGTCACGATCACCAAGCCGCGCGGCCGCATGATTAGGCTCTTGAACACCTGTGGCACGCCCAACTGATCCATGCCCCACATCTCATTCGGAATCTGCCGCAACGCCATAGCCACGTTTCCCCGGTCCCGATAAATCGACACGCGGAATCGGCACGCGTCGCCGAATGCGAAGCCATAGTCCGCGCTGCCAGTTTCCGAAAACTCCTGCTGACAACGGTCCGGCGTGATGCTCTTCATCAGCGCCTGTGTGTCGGCCGGGTCCAGCACCTTCGTCTTGAGCTTTTGCATCCTCCCATGAATGCGCAGCACCGGCGGCTGGCCGACCGCAATGTGAAGATCACTGGCTCCCTGCTTGACGCACGCCGAGAGCAGCTTGTCAATAAGAATCGTTCCCACGAATTACCTCTGCTGGTCCATATTCCCGTTTTTCTTTGGAATCCGCCGCACCGCCATGGCGACATTCTCCCGCCCACGAATGACGGAGACGTGAAATCGACACACTTCGCCGAACCCAAATTCAAAGTCGGCATTGCCTGTTTCCAGGAATTCCTGTCGTGAGCGGTAAGGCGTGACGCACTCCATTAGCAGGTGCGTGTCCGCCGGCTTCAGCACTTTCCTCCCGAACCTTTGCAGTTGGCCCTGGACGCGAAGCATCGGCGGGGCCCCCGCCGTAAGATAAAGGTCACTCGCTCTGCGCTCGACGCACGCCGAGAGCAGCTTGTCGATTAGAATCGTCCCCATGTTCTTTTCATTCCCTTGCTGCCAGCCAGCGGACAAACGCACGGCGGCGCCCGTCAACCGGAGTCGGGCACGACCCCAATCGCCGGCGAGGAAAGCCGCCTGTTATGTCAGCCGGGACGAGCCCCCGCTGCAAACCAACCGTTTGCGTTGCCAGCTCGGCCAGGGAAGCCTCTTTCTCTTAGCCATCCGTTGACCTGCTCCTTGCGCCCCGAAATCAAGGAAGGCAAACGACGGCCACATTCGCCGCCCGCTTCGAAGGCCTGATAGCGAAAAGACACGGCCGTCTAGCTCAGCACCGGCAGATTGTCGGATTGCATCTGCGTGCGGCGAACTATTCGATTATTCGCGGAATTGACCACAAACTCAAGGATTCTCGGACTTTATCTGTAGCGAGAACCATGGACGACGGGAGCGCCGCCGCCGCTTTCCTGGATCTGCGAGAACAATCCGGACGAGTCAGTTTTGCCGTTATAAGTCCCCTCAGCGGTCTGCCGAAGCTTTGCACGGCCCCAGCTCGGACCTCCAATCGACGTCCGCTTCGGAAGGAAGCCGAACGGCTTGATTTATTCGCTCCGCTTGGCGACGCGGAAGACCTCGTCGATTGTTGTGATCCCCTCGAGGACTTTCCGAATGCCGTCGTCGTAAAGCGTTGACATACCGGCTTTTATGGCCTCACGCCGAATCTCCTGGGTCGGCGCGCCTTGGAAGGCCAGTTCCCGGATTTTCGACGTCATTGTGAGAAACTCGAAAATGCCTAAACGACCCCGGTAGCCGTTATGGCCACAGTGGTTGCAACCGCGGCCCTTCATGAAGTTGGCCGCAGCGGCTTGCTCGGGGGTTATCCCGGCGGCCTGCAATTCGGTATCCCGAGGGGCATAGGGCTGTTTACATTTTGAGCAAACTACACGGACTAGGCGCTGGGCCAGAATCCCAATAACGCTGCCGGCGACTAGATACGATGGCACCCCCATATCAACCATTCGTGTAATAGCGCCGGGCGCATCGTTCGTATGCAGCGTACTGAAAACCAAGTGTCCAGTTAGCGAAGCCTGGATTCCCATAGATGCCGTCTCATAATCGCGCATCTCACCGACGAGAATGATGTTCGGTGCTTGTCGAAGCATGGCCCGAATGATCAGGGCGAAGTCCAGACCAATGCTGTGCTTCACTTCGACCTGATTGATCCCCGGCAGGTAATATTCGACGGGATCCTCGGCGGTGATGATCTTACGGTCAGGGCGGTTTAGGTCGTTCAAAGCGGCATAGAGCGTGGTCGTTTTCCCGGAGCCCGTGGGGCCGGTCACCAGCACGATGCCGTTGGGCCGTTTGATGAGCGCCCGGAACTTCTTGAAGTCTTTCTCGGATAGGCCAAGCTGTCGCACGCCAATCTTGATGTTTTCCTTATCCAACAGCCGCATGACGCACGACTGGCCGTGGCTCGTCGGCAGCATGCTCACGCGCAGGTCGAGCTCTTTGCCGCCCGCGGTGATCTTGATGCGGCCGTCCTGACAGCGGCGGCGCTCGGCGATATCCATTTTCGCCAGGATTTTGACGCGCGAGAGCAACGCGCCCAGCAGCCGCCGCGGCGGGCTGTCCCGCTCGACCAGCACACCGTCGATCCGATAGCGGATTCGCACCCGGTCCGCAAATGGCTCAATATGAATGTCCGATGCTCGCAACTGCACCGCCTCACCGATCATGAGCTGGACCAGCCGCACGATCGGCGCGCTTGTCTCATCGACATCCTCACCCCGGTCGCCCGCTTCCTCCTCCGTCTCCGTAAAATCGATGGCCGTGTCGGTGAACTCCTGCAGCATCGAGTCGGCGCTTTCGTCGCCCATCTGGCCATAGTTGCGGTTTATCGCCTCCAAAATGCTCTCGCGCGTCGCGAGCGCGATGTTCACTTTGCGGTTGAGAATGAATTGCAGCTTCTCGAACGTTTCGTAATCGAACGGATCGCTCACCAGCACCTTCAGCGCGCCATCCTCCTCGGCCAGCGGAATGACGGCGTTCTCACGGGCAACCGATTCGGGAACCAATTCAACAACGTGCGGCGGAATCGGCACATCGCGCAGGTCGAAGAACTCGTACCCGTGCATGTCGGCCATCGCCTGCATCACCTGCTCGCTAGTGGCGTAGCCCTGCTTGACGAGAATCTCGTGAACCTTGCCGCCATTGTTCTTGGCAATAGCCTGAGCCTCGGCCAACTGCTCGGGGCCGATCACCCCGCGGCCTACCAGAAATTTGCCCAGATCCGCCATGGTCGCTGTCCGATTCTGTTCTGCTCCGACCTAAATGATTCGCGCTTCGGACCGCCGTATCTTCCGGTGCCGAATCGGCTTACCCCTCAGCCGCTCAGAAAAGTGCTAACTCTTGATACCTCTTAGACTAACGCTCACGGGAGGCTAAGTCAACAAATGGCGAGTTTTGGCCGCAGGAAGAACCCGACCAGGAACGAGCAAAGCTAATCGCCCAGCGTTCGTTTGCGGCGGAGGATGTGGTGGTAGTGTTGGGCGAAGCGGTGGGCTTCGTCGCGGACGTATTGGAGGAGGCGCAAGGCGTAGGAACGGCGGCTCAGGCGGAGCGACTTGTCGCGGTCCATCGCGTAGACGAGTTCTTCTTTCTTGGCGAGTGAGAGCACCAGCGGAGGCTTTATTTCCAGCGCGCGGAAGGCTTCGAGCGCTTTGCGAAGTTGGCCGATGCCACCGTCGACAAGAAGAACGTCCGGGAAGACGTCCCCATCGTCGCGGAGCTTGCGAAAGCGGCGGGCGACCACTTCGCGGATCGCCGCGTAATCGTCCACGCCCTCGACATCGCGGATGCGGTATCGTCGGTAGCCGGGCTTGAACGGCAGGCCGTCGATAAATTGCACGAGGCTAGCCACGGTTTCGTTGCCGCCCAAGTGGGCGATATCGACGCCCTCAATATTTCGTGGCCGGGTTTCGAGCTTAAAAATCTTTTGCAGGCCGGCGAGGCCCTTTTTCGGATCGACGAAGAAAACCTCGGGCTGCTCGTGCTTTTCGAGTTCGCCTCGCTCGCGTAGCCGTTCGAGCATGTGGAGCTCGTCGCGAAGCCGCGCAGCCTGCTCGAATCGCAGCGCCGAGGACGCCTCGGCCATTTCCTGCCGCATTTCGTCGAGCAGCTTTTGGCGGTCTCCGTCGAGGAACATCCGCAACCGTTTGATGTCTTTGCGATATTCCTCCTTGCCGATCCGCAGGTTGCATGGCGCGGTGCACTGATTGATCGACGCCAGCAGGCATGGCCGAAACCACCGCCAACGCTCGTCGTCGGCTTCAATGTCGAGTGAGCAGGAGCGGAACTTGAACACCTTCTGCAGCACTTGCAATGCGCCACGCAGGCTGCCGGCATTGGCGAACGGGCCGTACAGCTTGGCGCCACTCGAGAGCGGCTGGCGAGTCACTTCCACGCGCGGATAGTCCTCGTGCGTGGTGATCTGCAAATAGGGAAAACTTTTGTCGTCGCGGAGCTCGCGGTTGTACTTCGGCTGAATGTCCTTTACCAGCCGGGCTTCCATCAATAGCGCGTCGACGTCGCTCTCGGCTTCGACATACTCGACATCATACGCCTCGCGCACGAGTTGGCTGGTCCGCTGATCGCCGGCCGCCGCGGCCAGAAAATAGCTGCCAACGCGGGCCCGCAGATTCTTCGCCTTGCCGATATACAGCACGCGGCCGGCCTGGTCCTGGAACAGGTAGACGCCCGGCTCGTTGGGGAATTTGCTGCGCACTTTTTCGGCGGCGCGGGCAAAGAACTCGGCCTGCGTTTTCGGCAGCGCAGCCGCCGGCCCCCCATCGTCGCCGGCAGGCGTAGATTCCTGCACGATGTTTTCGTCACTACTCATGGAGGAATTCTAGCAAGGCCGGAGCCAATGGCGCTGGCAGAAAAAATCGACTTGACGAGCCCCCACAGCCGACTATATTTGCATAGTGACGCAATTATACAAGGATTTCCAATGACGCCAAAACAGGCTAACAGGTGTAGTAGCCCGGTTGACAAGCTGCTCGATCCAAGGTTGTTCAAGTCGCTTTGCGATCCGACGCGGCTGAAGTTATTGGCTTGCCTGGCGAAGTGTGGCCGAGCGTGCTCGGTGACGGAGGTTGCCGAGTGCTGCTCCGTCGATTTTTCGGTCGTTTCCCGCCACCTGGCCATGCTGGAGGAGTCTGGCGTGCTCGAGTCCGCGAAGGAAGGCCGCACAGTTCTGTACACAGTGCGTTACCGGCAGTTGGCCGAAACGCTTCATGATCTGGCGGATGCGATCGAAACATGCTGTCCGGACGACAAAACCGGTCCCCGCAATGGAGAGTGCTGTGCAAAACGATAAGTCGAAACCGAATGTCCTGTTTCTCTGTACCGGTAACTCATGCCGCAGCCAGATGGCTGAAGGCTGGGCAGGACACCTTCACGGCAATTCGCTCGCAGCTTACTCGGCCGGTGTGAAGCCGACCGTTCTTAACGCGGATGCAGTCCGCGTGATGTCGGAAGCTGGCGTAGATATCTCGCGGCAGCGTTCCAAACACGTCGATGAGATGGCCCATATCCCCTTCGACTACGTGGTGACTGTCTGCGACGAGGCCCATGAGGCGTGCCCAGTGTTTCCGGGACGCGCTAAGGTCATTCGCCACACATTCGACGATCCACCGCGTTTGGCCAAGGACGCAGCGAGCGAAGTAGAACGGCTGGCGCCCTACCGTCGTGTGCGGGATGAAATTCGTGAATTTGTTCAATCGTTACCAGCGATGTTGGCAAACAAGGAGGAACCATAATGTCGGAAACCGCTGTGGTTCGACGGCTGAATGTCTTCGAGCGTTATCTGACACTGTGGGTTGCGATATGCATGGGCGTTGGCATCGGGCTGGGCAAACTGTTGCCGGGCGTGATCGACGCCCTGCGCCAATTCGAGTTCGGCGGCGGCAGCCAGATCAACGTGCCAATCGCCGTGCTTATCTGGCTGATGATCTACCCCATGATGCTGAAGGTTGACTTTGCGTCCGTGCTCGGAGTTGGCAAGCGCCCCAAGGGGCTGATCATCACCTGCTTCGTCAATTGGCTTGTGAAGCCGTTCAGCATGGCGCTATTTGGCTGGCTCTTCTTCAAGCACGTGTTTCAGCCGTGGATCGGCAGCGAATTGGCGGACCAGTACATTGCCGGGACGATCATCCTCGCCGCGGCACCGTGCACGGCAATGGTCTTCGTCTGGAGCTATTTGACGCGCGGCGACGCAGCGTACACCTTGGTGCAGGTATCTGTGAACGATCTGCTGATGCTGGTGCTCTTCGCGCCGATTGTGCAATTGCTGGTCACCGGCGCCTCCTCGCTGACCGTGCCATTTATGGTGTTGGTCTACGCGGTGATCTGCTTCATTGTGATCCCGCTCGCGGCCGGCGTTATGACCCGTGCGTGGCTCGTCCGCACACGTGGACGAGCATGGTTCGAGCAGTCGTTTCTGCCGCGTTTTCACCCCGTCGCCGTTTTGGCGCTGTTGGCGACGCTGGTGTTGATCTTCGCGTTTCAGGCCGACAACATCACCAACCGCTTTCTGCACGTGATCCTGATCGCCATTCCGATCCTGATCCAGGTGTACTTCAATTCGTCGCTTGTGTATGGGTTGATGAAGGTATTTCGCGTCCCGCACAGCGTCGCGGCTCCGGGGGCGCTAATCGGGGCGAGCAACTTCTTCGAGCTGGCCGTCGCGACAGCGATTGCCCTCTACGGTCCGGACTCGGGCGCAGCGCTGGCAACCGTGGTCGGCGTGCTGGTCGAGGTGCCGGTCATGCTCAGCGTGTGCGCTTTTTGCAACCGCACGCGGGGCTGGTTTGACGCGGCCACGCCCGACGAGTGCCCGGTGCCGAGCCCAGGGTGTTGCGCGAACTGGCTGACGTTCGTGAATAGGGACGAGTTACCGATCCAGCTTTCTGCTGTCGAGACCAATTGAGGAAGGAGACAAGACCATGAACCACATTGAATGCTACGGCAACATGTTTCCATCGGTCAATGCACCACGGACGCACATGCCTTTGCGCGGCAAAGTGTTCTCCGCAGAGCTGGAGCGCGCCGGCGGAATGGCCATTGCGACGCGTCGCACGGGAGTCGATCTCGAAGCCTGGAATGAATGCGTCGCGTGTGAAGAGTTTGAGCACTGCTACAAGCTCTCGATGGCAAAATTGGCCTTGGAAACCGGCGTGATGCAGAATTGATGCGGCGTTTCTTGAAAATCGGTCCGCAACTTGAGAGAGACTTCGCTCGTAAGGGAGCAAGTCGAATCGGCTAATGGAGAGTCACTAAATGTCGATTGAGCAAGTTGTCCGTGAAAAATATGCGTCAGTGGCGACCAGCGGCTTGTCGACCGAGCACGACGGCGTTCGCGCCGTGGCGGAGGCGTTCGGTTATTCGGCCGAGGAGCTGGCGTCGATTCCCGCCGAGGCCAACATGGGGCTGTCGTGTGGGAATCCGACGGCTTTCGCCAGCCTGCGGCCTGGTGAAACGGTGGTCGACCTGGGCTGCGGCGGCGGATTAGATGTATTTCTGGCTGCCGATAAAGTCGGTCCGGCCGGCAAGGCGATCGGCGTCGACATGACGCCGGAAATGCTCGATTTGGCGCGTCGCAACGCGGCCGGCCGAACGAATGTCGAGTTTCATCAGGCCACGATCGACAGGCTGCCGCTGCCCGACGCGTCGGTCGACTGCGTGATCAGCAACTGCGTGATCAACCTAGCGGCGGATAAGTATGCCGTTTTTCGCGAGATCGCGCGCATATTACGACCGGGTGGTCGCCTGGCGGTGAGCGACATCGCCTTGAAAAAGCCGCTGCCGCCAGAGCTTGGCAATGACCTGATGGCCTACGTGGGTTGCATTGCCGGGGCGATTCTTATTGACGACTACCGAGCAGGCTTGTCCGCGGCGGGCTTTGATGCGGTGCAGATAATTGATATTGGGGCAGATCTGAATGCTTACCGCAAAGTCGAGAATCAATCCGGCTGCTGCTCGCCGTCTATGAGCGGGCTTCCCATCGTGTCCGACTGCTGCTCTGATTTGCACGTGGAGCTTGGCGACCTTCTCGCACGTTACAACGTCAACGATTACGCGGTGAGCGTCCAAGTGTATGCCGTGAAGCCCAGGGGGCCAAATGCAGCGTGACTCATAGGCTATAGTCAGACGCCGGCAAACCTGCGCAGGTCGGCCTCCATCGCATCGAGCCGCTGTTCGAGCTGCGTTTTGGCGGCTTCGAGATTCGAGAGCTGTTCGGGCGGCGTGTAGGCGAACAGGTAGAATTTGATCTTTGGTTCGGTGCCGCTGGGCCGGCAGGCAACGTAGTTGCCTTCAGTCGCCAGGTCGAGGAACACCAGATCGCCCTTGGGCCCCGCGAGCGGTTGCGGATTGCCGCCGGTCGGCGTTACCGTCTTGCGCTCATAATCGCGGATCTGCACCACGCGATCGCCGCCAATTTCTGCGGGCGGCGCGGCGCGAAACGCTGCCATTACTTCCTGCATCCGCGCCATGCCTTCGCTACCGGGCATCTGCACCGAGACCGTGCGTTCGGCGTGCACTCCGTGTTGCCAGAACAGCGCGTCGAGCTTCTCGTGCAGTGTTTGACCGGCCGCTTTCAGCTTTGCCGCCAGTTCACACAGCAGCAGCGAGGCGACCGCGCCGTCCTTGTCGCGTACATAGGTTCCCGCTATGTAGCCGTGCGATTCTTCCGTGCCATACAGAAAATACTCGGGCCCGAACTCGTCGATCGCGCCAGCGATCCACTTGAATCCGACCAGCAAGTCGCCGATCGTCCGCACGCCGTAACTATCGCCGACGCGGCGGACGAGTTGAGTCGTGACTAAGGTCTGCACAATGAAATTCTGCGGCGTAAGCTGGCCGGCCGCGCGGCGGTTCTCCAGCACATAGTCGGCTAACAGTGCCCCGATTTGATTTCCGGTGAGCGTGTGCCATTCGGCCCCGGCCGCATAGCGCAGCGGCGCCGCGCAGCCGATGCGATCGCAATCTGGATCCGTTGCCAACGTAACGTCGGCGTCCACTTCGCGCGCATAGCCGATCATCGCGTCGAACACCGCCGGGTTTTCCGGATTGGCGACGTGGCCGGGCACGTTGGGAAAATCTCCACTTGGTTCAGCATGCGGGCCGAACACTTCGAGTTCAGTAAAGCCGGCCGCTTCAAGCACGGGGCACACGGCGGTTGTGCCCACGCCGTGCAGCGGCGAGTAGATCACCTTTAGCTTACGTGGCCCCGGCGTCGCCTGCGTGAGCACCGCCTGTTGGAACTTCGGGTCGATTTCATCCATGCAAAGGACGATTTTCCCCCGGTCGCGCATCTCATCGAACTTGGCCCGTCGAATCTCCTGTGTGTTCATCACACGCTCGATGATCCCCTTGTCGTGCGGCGGCAGCACTTGTCCGCCCGTGGACCAATACACTTTCACCGCGTTATCGCTGGGCGGATTGTGGCTCGCCGTGACCATGATTCCGCACGAGCATTTCTTGTAGCGAACCGTAAACGACAGCTCCGGCGTAGCGCGGAATTCATGCAAAAAGTAGACTGTGAAGCCGGCCGCCGTCATGATCTCCGCGCACAGCCGGGCGAAATGGTCCGAGCGGCGCCGCGTGTCGAACGCGATCGCGCAAGACAGCGACGCTCCTTCGCCCAGCGCTAGTTTCACATAGTCAGCCAGCCCCTGTGCGCTCTCGCCAATGGTGCGGTCGTTAATGGCGTTGGTTCCGATCGGGTACATCTTGCCGCGCCGCCCGCCAGTGCCGAAGGGAATGACGGTCCAAAAAACGTCATCCAGCACGTGCCATTTGCCCGCGGCGATGTGGGCGGCGACTTCCCGGGCATAGTCGGAATAGCGCGGCTCGGTGAGCCACGCACGAATATTGGCGGCCGCAGTCGGAGTAAGCCGCCCATCGGCGACGGCCTGGTCGACGTGTTTCAGCGCGCTCGCAATTGCTTCCGGGGAAAGTCGCTGGTTCATCTGGCTCACCGTCTGAAACTAAGTAGGCCATGCTTGTTCCGAATGCACCGCCAACGTATCACACTCTTCGCCGAACCATCTAGCCCCACACTAGTCCCACCGCGCCGCGGCCGAATCGCCGCTTGCTGGGCGGTGAACGGCTCTTGATAATGGTGCTGTCTCGAAGATTTGTGAGTGCAAACGTGCGTTACAGTCGATCCGACAGAATTGCAGGCCTGGCACTTGTTCTGGTTGCCCTGATGTGCAGCGCCGCCGTTTTGGCAGCAAAGCCGGATGGCAAGTCAATAAAGCGTGCCCGGCCGCCCAAGTGGTCGAACGACGTGCTGGACGCGTTTTTCGAGGATGCGCGCGACAAACTTGTCGGCCCACGACCGGTTTACAGTCAGGCACCAACCGTTGCCGCTGCTGCAAATGGCACGGCAGCCACGCCGCCGGAGATTCAATCGGGAGCCACCGACGCGGCCTGGTCCAAGCTCATCGATGCCGAAACGATCGAAGCCGAGATTAAGCGGCTCGCGCAAGCGGCTGCGGATGATGTCGCCACGCCGAGCAAATTCAAGGGCGGCGCCTACGAGGATTGCCGCCGGCACTTCAGCGTGTTGGCGATGCTGTTTGCCGTTGCCGCCGAATATGATGGCGTCGTCCGCTGGTCCGACGTGGCACCGGCGCTACGCGACTCGTTCGCCCGCGCCGGATACAACTGCAAGGTTGGCACCGACCAAACATACCAAGAATCCCTGAATCGCAGCCACGACCTTGCCGAGTTGATTCGCGGCATCCGGCCTCAAGTTCCACCAGCGGAACGGGCGGCCGATTGGGGCCAGGTTTCCGATCGACCACCGCTCATGCAGCGGATGGAAATCGCCCACCAGGAGCGACTTACGAAATGGCTCGCTAATGAGAGGCAATTCGTTCAGAATCGCGACGAGGTCCGTCACGAAGCCCAGCTTCTGGCCACAATCGCCGCCGTGATTGCCCGCGAGGGATTCGACTACTGGGATGATGAACAATACGCGCAATACGCCCGCGACCTGCGGCAAGCGACCAGCGACATCGCCGCAGCCGCCGAACTCGAAAATTACGACCAAGCCAAACAAGCCATTAGTCGCGCGACAAAGGCGTGCACCAATTGCCACGACGGTTATCGTGAATAACTGAATCCGCGATCCGCGATCCGCAATCCGCAATCCGAAATCCGAAATTGCCCGGCCCATGTCCGATCAACTCCACCAACGTCTTTTTGCCGAACTTGACGCAATTCGGCTCATCGATCCTCACTCGCACATCGAGCCGAAGTCGGCCGCGTCAAAAACACTGGCCGATATCCTGGGCTACCACTATTACACGGAGCTGATCCATTCGGCCGGCATGCCGCGGGCCGAAATCGAGGAGCCGCGGCTTGACCCGAAAGAGAAGGTCCGCCGGCTTGTTGAGCGGATCGAGCCGCTGCGGAACACGATCCAATACAGTTGGCTGCTAGAGCTGGCGCGCACCTTTTTCGACTTTCCGCCCGCCGAGGAGCTGACCAGAGCCAACTGGGAACAACTTTACGACACGGCCGCAAAGAAGATGGCCCAGCCCGATTGGGAAGAGCGGGTGCTGGAGCGCACGAAACTGGATGCCGTGTTCTTGACCAACAACTTCGATGATCCACTAGTGGGCTTCGACACGCAGCGCTACATTCCCTGCCTGCGCACCGATGACCTGGTATTTCACCTGAGTAAAGGAGAGGTTCGCGAGCGGCTCCAAAGAGCGACCAGCACTGATGTGCATGACGCGGACTCGCTTCGCGCAGCCATCGGCCAGCTGTTTGAGCACTTCACCTCGAAAGGCGCGCGGGCCTGTGCGATTTCGCTTCCACCAAGCTTCGCGCCCCAGGCAGTTTCCAAGGTCGAAGCCGATGAAGCACTCGACACGGTGCTACGCGGCCTGGATAGCATTTACCTGGGCGAATCGCGATCGTTCGAGAAAGATGTGCTGACGGCCGCGAATTTCGTATTCTGGACGCTGGCCGAATTCTGCGCGGAATTCCGGCTCCCGTTCGATCTTATGATCGGCGTCAATCGGGCCGTCTACCGCGCCGGCGTTTATCAGGGCCAGGACCTCTTCGACAGCCGCGTCTCACTGATCCAATACCAGGAGCTCTTCAACGCCTTCCCGCAGGTCACGTTCCCGGTTTCCGTGCTGGCCAGCGTGACCAACCAAGAGCTCGTGAGCTACGCCTGGATTTTTCCCAACGTCGTAACCAACGGCCACTGGTGGTACTCGAACACGCCGGCGTACATCGAGCACGACGCGGCCGCACGATTGGAAGCCGTGCCGCAAACCAAGCAAATCGGCTACTACAGTGACGCCTACAAACTCGAATTCTGCCTGCCGAAATTCGCGATGTACAAACGCATCCTCGCGAAGCTCCTTGCCGAGCGTTTTGTCCTCGACCGCGGCTGGAGCGAAGACCAGGCCCTCGACCTCGGCCGCCGCGTGCTGCGCGGCAACGTCGAGCGGATCTTCGACATGAAATAACGATAATTTGGGCCGAAATTCGGCAATTTCCGATTTTTCCACGATTTCAGCGAACCCGGCGTCCGATCGGGTGTCTAAAGATGGTCCACGGCCTGGGTAACGGTACGGCCCGATTTTGGCCGTCCCCGAGGCCGACGCGGGTTCGCTTGACTTCGACCTGTGGCCGTGGGAAGCTTGAAAGTGTAACCCTCTCGCTCCGCGAGAGGAATTCTTCTCGCGGAGCGAGAAGCCTACACTGATGTTCTGATTCTCTATCAAGCCGCGCGAGGGCGCAGCGAGGAAACGATGCATTCCAATCACTTCGACAACACGATTCTTGGCACCATCCATCATGGCCAAGTGATTGTCGTCGATGGCACGCATCGGGCGCTGCGCGTTCTCATTGTCAAATTCGCGCGGCGCCTCGCCTTGCGCCTCGCCAGTTGGCGTGCGCTTAAGCGCATGCCAGCCGCGATGACGCCGGCCCTGGCCACGTGTCCGAGCTATTCGGCACGTCGCCAACAGCGCAGCCAGCGCTGGATGCCGGGCGTCGTCGAGACGCGCGGCACAGTCGGCGTCTGCTGATTCGCTGTCCGCTAAGGCGGACTCGCCCATCAGCAAAAACTTCGCCGCCGACTGAGCGAGCCCTCTGGTCGTGATGTCTTGGTGCGTTTACCGGCATTCGATCGATCGGCCGCTTGATGTTTCCGGGGTTGAGGACGACCCGGCTCGCTGAAACGACTCAGCGTTCGCTTCCCGAAAGACGAGAGAATCCCATGAGCGCTTTACTCTGCGAAACTGAAGACGAGGAAACTACCTCACTCGAGTTCCTGGTGGAAGCCGCGCAGGCCGGCGACCGCGAAGCCTTTGGCGAGCTGGCCACGCGGTTCGAGCCGATGGTCTACGCAATTGCGCTGCGCCGGCTCGGCAATCACAGCGAGGCGCAGGAACTCTGCCAGGAAGTGCTCGTCAAGGCGATGCAGAAGATCGAGCAGCTCAAGGCGCCGGCCGCGTTCGGCGGCTGGTTGCGGTCGATCACCGTGCGGATGGCCATCAATCGGCAAGTCCGCCGGGCGCCGATGATCGCGACCGAACCGCACACGCTCGACGCGACGTACGTTGAGTCGGCCACGCCGCTCGACGCCGTGCTGGCCAACGAGCGAGCCCGGCAGGTTCGCGGCGGCCTCGCTCGGCTGGGCGAGCTGGACCGCACCACGCTCGAGGCGTTTTATGTCCGCGGCGAGTCGCTGTCACAGATGAGCGCGTCGTTCGCCGCACCGATCGGCACCATCAAGCGGCGGCTGCACGTGGCCAGGAAGCGGCTCGCCCGCCAGCTCGAAACGGCTGCCGCCGTGTAACGCGAAGTTTGTCGATTGCGCCGCTGGGGTGCCCGGAAGCACAGGCTTCCGGGCACCCGTCGTTTATATGGGCGTATCACTGCGCTTTCCGCAGCGCACCGACGGCGAGCGTAATCCAGCCAAACATCAGGGCAACGCCGCCGATCGGCACGATGGCGCCAAGCCAGTTCCATTGCGGCTCCGCAAACGCCAGCACTTTCAGCAGGCCGCTGAACAGGACAATTCCAATAAGAAACGACCATGCAGCGAATCGCCACCATTTGCTTGCCCGGTGTTCCAGGGCGAGGCCCGTGATCACCAGTGCCACGGCGTGCAGCATCTGGTAATGGGTTGCCGTGTTAAAGATAGCTAGCCGACGGGAAAGCTCCTCACCGGCGTACCCGTGCGCCCCCAAAAAATCACTAAGGCCGTGCGCCCCAAAGGCGCCAAACGCAACGCCTAAAGCTCCAAACGCAGCCCCGATTGCGATCCATCGTTGAGCAAGTGACGACATACTGAATTCCCATCTTATGCAGTGCAGTTGTTAAAGCGGTTTCAATCGCACGGTTCTTACTATAATCCTCGCATCACTTGCGACATACCGTCGCAGTCACCATGACAGTGCTTGCTAGCAGATCGTCTCAGATTGGAATCTGATATTGTTCGGCATGCGGCAGACGATTTAGAACGGTGGTATTGCGTTGACGCGAGAGTGGTACGGACTACCACGAGTCGGTTTCGACTTCGGCACGGATGACGCTCGCTCCAGCGCCGCAGGTGGCGTACCTCCTCTACGGAACGTGGCGACGCCAACGGCGGTCGTTGAGCAAAGGGTGGGGGATTACACCCGACGCTTGAGCGCTTCTACCAACGCTTCAAGCGGCTGAAGAAGAAGGAGACTCGTCATGTTGGTTCTCTCGCGTGGTCGCAACGACAAGGTAGTCTTCCCGACATTAGGCATTAGCGTGGAGATCCTCCGCGTGGCCGGCAATAAAGTTCGGCTTGGGATTGAGGCGCCCGAAGAAATTCCGGTGCATCGCCACGAAGTGTCGGAGCGGATCGCAGCCGGCGGTGGTGAGCAAGCCATTATCAAGCTGCCACCTGCCAAGGACGCTACGGCTCGGCGCATCAACCATGCCATCCGCAATCGGCTGAACTCTGCCGCGCTCGGGTTGCACCTTCTCCATCGAAAGCTGGAGGTCGACGACTTATCCGAGGCCGAGGCGACCATCTTCAAAATCTTCAACGAGCTCAAAGCCATTGAGAACGACTTGGAAGGGCCAGCACCAACGAAACCGTCCGCAGACGATGGGCTCCACCACCGCGCGCTGGTCGTGGAAGACAATGATAACGAGCGCGAGCTGCTGGCCGGTTACCTGCGTGTGAGCGGGTTCGAAGTGGATACGGCCGCCGACGGGCTGCAGGCGATGGTGCGGCTCACGGAGAAATCCCCGCCGGACGTCGTGCTGCTCGACATGCGCATGCCACGCTTCGACGGCCGCAAGACGATCTCGGCCATTCGCAACAATCCCGATTACCGCGGCCTGAAGCTCTTCGCCGTCAGCGGCGCTCAACCTGAAGAGTTGAACGTCACGCTGGGCCCGAACGGCGTTGATCGCTGGTTCACCAAGCCGATCGATCCCCAAACGTTGCTCGACGCCATGCGCGACGCGCTGCACAACCAGCAAGTTCTAGCGTAAGCGCGCAACCAGCAGGCCTTGTGGGCCCGCCACGGCGGGAATCCCATGGATTCGGGATGACAAACCGCACGGACGAAGCTGCTCATTGCATCGCCGCGGAGAGGGGCCTTGCACCCGCGGGCCCCTGCTCTGCTCCTTGACAGCACAATTCGTTTCACTCATCTGCGACCATTTGCGGCAGAATAAAAGAAGCGGGGGGGGG
>JBBDWY010000090.1:62731-63302 GCA_040902605.1 Pirellulales bacterium
GCGCCCCCCCCCCCCCCCCCCCCGCCTGTGGGTTTCATTGACCAGCCTTCATCCCCTAGGAGGGAAGGAAGGATTCTCGATCGCCTGGGCTAGTTGGTGCCGCAGCCGCAACCACTGTCGCCGCAGCCGCAGGACGGGCAGCACACGCACACCGGAACTTGCTTGCAGACGCAGCGCGGAACGCAGCGCGTCACCGTGTAGGGCACGCACTTCGGCACGCACTTCCAGCACTGGATCGTCTTCTGGTAGCAAACCGGCTTGCAGACCGTGTAGCAGCAAGTGCGGGTCCGCTGCTCGGGCACCATCTTGCAGACCTTGTAGCAGCAGGTCCGCTCTTCAGGCACCATCTTGCAAACCTGGTAGCAGCAAGTGCGGGTCCGTTGCTCGGGCACCATCTTGCACACCTTGTAGTTGCAGACGCGCTCTTCGGGCACCATCTTGCAAACCTTGTAGCAGCAAGTGCGGGTCCGTTGCTCGGGCACCATCTTGCAGACCTTGTAGCAGCAGGTCCGCTGCTCAGGCACCATCTTGCAGACCTTGTAGCAGCAGGTCCGCTCTTCAGGCACCATCT
>JBBDWY010000091.1:0-176519 GCA_040902605.1 Pirellulales bacterium
TCAACGCGGCCGTGATCTACATGATGGACGTCTCCGGCTCGATGACCGACGAGCAAAAGGAAATCGTCCGCACCGAGGCCTTCTGGATCGATACCTGGCTTTCCAGCCAGTACAAGGGGATCAAAACCCGCTACATCATCCACGACGCGGTGGCGAAAGAGGTCGATGAGCAGACGTTCTACTACACCCGCGAGAGCGGCGGCACGCGGATCAGCTCCGCGTACAAAGCCTGTGCCCGCATGATCGACGAGCAATTCCCGCCGTCCGAATGGAACTTGTACTGCTTCCAATTCTCTGACGGCGACAACTGGGGCGAGGACAACGAGGAGGCGTTCAAGATTTTAGGCGAACGCCTGCTGCCGGTGGTGAATCTATTCTGTTACGGGCAGGTCGAAAGTCCTTACGGGAGCGGCGAGTTCCTGGGCTACCTCCAAGGCCGTTTCGGCGAACGCCACGAATCACTCGTGCTGTCCGAAATTGAGGACAAGGACGCCATTTACGAATCGATCAAAACGTTCTTAGGCAAGGGCCGCTGACGTAGGGCCGGCTGTGCCGGCCGAACGAAACCAGGCCGGCACAGCCGGCCGAACAAGGATCCATCCATGACGCTCGAAAATCAACCACTTAAGACATACCAAATCCGCGTCGGACACTGGGAAATCCGCCTGAAGGCCCGCGACGCCGCCGAGGCGATCGAGCTGGCCCGCCGCCATATGGCACGCGAATTGCCTCGCCTGTACGACGTAATCCGGAATTTGACCGCCGCTCGCTTCCAAGTCGAAGCCGCCGCCTAAGCGAAGCCCCTGCACCCCGCATCCTGCATCCTCACCCATGGCCACCGTCGAAACCTCCAACCTGCCGCCGCAATTGCAAGCCATCCAGCGCGAGATGGAAGGCCACGCCCGCGGCTATGGTCTCGACCTCTTCCCCACGATTTTCGAATACATCGACGCCGACCAGCTCAACGCCATCGCCGCCAAGGGCGGCTTCCCCGTCCGCTATCCCCATTGGCGGTTCGGCATGGAATACGAGCGGCTCAGCAAGGGTTATCACCACGGCCTGCAGAAAATCTATGAGATGGTGATCAACAACGATCCCTGCTACGCCTACCTCATGACCAACAACAGCCTGGTGGACCAGAAGCTCGTCATGGCCCACGTGTACGGCCACTGCGATTTCTTCAAGAACAATTTCTGGTTCAGCCGAACGAGCCGCAAGATGATGGACGAGATGGCCAACCACGGCAATCGCATCCGCCGGTACATGGACGAAGTTGGCTCCGAAGAAGTCGAAGAGTTTATCGACGCCTGCCTGAGCCTGGAGGATCAGATCGACATCCATGCACCGTTCATCCGCCGCCGCGATGAAAAATGCCGCTACGACTTCAACGGCGAAAAGGACAAGGACGAGCCGGAAGGCCCGCCGCGATTCCGGGCCAAAGATTACATGGATTCGTTCATCAACCCGCGAGCCAAGCTGGAAGCCGCCGCCCGCCAGCTCGAAGAAAAACGCAAAGAGCCGAAGGCATTTCCCGAGCGGCCCGAGCGCGACCTGCTGCTGTTCCTGCTGGAGCACGCCCCGCTCAATGCCTGGCAGGCCGACGTGCTCTCGATCATCCGCGACGAGGCGTATTACTTTGCCCCGCAGGCCCAAACCAAGATCATGAACGAAGGCTGGGCCAGCTATTGGCACTCCACCATCATGACCCGCCAAGGCCTCACCTCGGCGGAAGTGGTGAACTACTGCGACCACCACAGCGGCACGATGGCCAGCTCACCAATGCAGCTCAACCCGTATAAACTCGGCATCGAGCTCTTCCGCGACATCGAGGACCGTTGGAACCGGGGCGCCTTTGGCAAGGAGTACGATGAGTGCGACGACTACCGCACCCGCCATAACTGGAACACCGACGCCGGCCTCGGCCGCCAGAAAATCTTCGAGGTTCGCCGCATCCACAACGACCTTACCTTCATCGACGAGTTCCTGACGCTCGACTTCGTCCGCGAGCAGAAGCTCTTCAAATTCGGCTACAACCAAACGACCGAATACTACGAGATCGAGACCCGCGAATTCCCCAAGGTCAAACAGCAGCTCCTGGCCAGCCTGACCAACCTCGGCCGCCCTCAAATCGCCGTCCGCGACGGTAACTACAAGAACCGCGGCGAGCTGTACCTCGACCACACTTACTCTGGCGTCGAGCTCCAGCTCGATTATGCTAAAGATACACTCCACAATCTGCAGCGATTGTGGAATCGGCCGGTGCATCTGGAAACCGTGCTGGAGGATACCCGCACGGTCGTCTCTTACGATGGATCGGATCATCAAATCGAGAAGGGAGAACCGATTGAATTAGCGGAAGGGGCCCTCATATGACTCTCCACACGCAGTTCGACCAGGAATTCACGAAACTCGGCAGCGGCGGGCCGGCCACGTTGGCCGTCGAAGATTCGCCGCGGCAACTCACCTGCGACATCGCCGAGCGGAACCCGCTCGCCGTGTCGTTCAACCGGTTGAGGCTCGCTACTCCCGAGCTCGCGTCCGCCGGCGCGAGCGATCTGGAACGGATCGGCAAAGCGCTGGCCAACCGACTCACCTACCTGATGGAGCCGATCGCCCCGATCGAGCTCGATGCGCAGGAGTGCGTGGTGCAGCTTCGCAGCAACCCGCCACAGCGCGACGACGACGGCCGCAGCTACTACGAGCTCATCGTCCGCCGCGGCGGCGAAATCGCGCTGGCCCGCTACCACAAAGAAAACGGCAATGCCCGCCGTCAAATCCCCGCGACCGTCACCCGCGAGGTTCTGCTGCGGCTGGTCGGCGATTTTTCCGCTGTGCTCGATTAATTACAAGCCATGTCGATCCGCTGAGCGAAGCTTTTGGACATCAGCAACCTTCATTTGTCCCTCATCTCCGCCGCCGGCATGATGCTCGTGGCCATCGCAGCGGTTGTCTTTTGGCGGCGGTTGACTCACGTTTCCTATCGCTGGTTCTGGATTGGCGCCGGCTTGTGGACCGTCGCCGTGGCGATCAAGTTCGCCATTGCAATACCGACTAACGGACCCATCTTTAAATACTTGGAGAGTACGCTCACGTACCCGGCCTACCTTGTCGTGGGCGGCCTTTTCGGCGGATTGGAATCGAGTCTCACCGAGATCGGCCTGACCTGGTTGGCCGTGTTGATCTGGCGGCAGTTAGGCAGCAACGCCGACCGTGCTATCGGCATCGGAATCGGGGCAGGTGCCTTTGAGGCATTCTTGCTCGGCCTCCTCGGCGCACTTGCCGTTGCAGGCGCTATGACGGGAGTTGAAGAGACCAAACTCATCCGCGACCAGATCGATGCCGTTGCCCAAACCAGCCCGCTATTTTGGCTTATCGGCACCGCCGAGCGCGTGATCGCCGTTCTGTGCCACGCCTCGACGCGCGCCCTCGTCCTGCTCGGCGTGGTTCATCGTCGGCCATGGATGGTTTTTTGGGGCTTTGCAATCTTTACCATTCTGGATGGAATCGCCACCACCGCGCACCTTACGGGAAAGCTCGGCACGTTCTCAATGTGGTGGATCGAGCTGGCCCTTTTGCCGGCCGCCCTTGTCAGCATTCCGATTCTCTATTGGTGTTATGCACAGTGGGGCGCCTCGCAGACGGCCGACGTCCAGGCAAACTCTCAGGTGATTCCCGCCGAATGATTTGAAAACTTCAGGCTCTACAACTCCTCCTGCTAGTACGGTAACATTACATGCCCTACGATCTGAAGACCTTCTTCCGCCTGTTTGATGCCACGTCCCACACAAACATCTTCCACCGAATCGATCCCGCAGAGCTTAGCGCCCGCTGGCGGCGGGTGGCATTGCAGCCATCTGTTTTACTCGTTCGATCGCACCAGCCTCAAGCAGCTTTCGGCGGCCGAACGCGCCGACGGTTCGCGAGAAGTAGCTGCGGCACTTGATCCGGCCGCCGCCGCCGCGCCACTCCGGCTGCAAACGACCATCGTCAGCGGTCAAAAGGCCGACTTCGGCCTGATGCTCCTCGACCCCGACCCGCTCAAAATCGACCGCGTCCACCAGCGGCTCATGGCCAGCCCGCTCGGCCCCGCGATCGTGCCCCGCTGGTCGTTCGTCTCGATGACCGAGATCAGTGAATACGTGCAGTCGCCCGAGCAATTCGGCGAGCGCCTCGTTGCCGAAGCTATGGACGCCAACGGCGCGGAATATAAAACCCGCGTGAAAGCCTATGCCGACCGCCTCGTCGAGATGAACCGCCAGCGGCTGACGCCCGATTTCCCGCCGTACCGCGCGACCTGCTTCTACCCGATGAACAAGAAGCGCAAGGTCGGCGAGAATTGGTTCACGCTCTCGAAGGACGAGCGCAGCCGGCTGATGATCGAGCACGCCAAGAGCGGCATGGCCTTCGCCGGCCGCGTCACGCAGCTCATCACCGTGGGCCTCGGCGTGGAGGACTGGGAATGGGGCGTCACGCTGTGGGCCGCCAACCCTGAATACCTCAAAGAGATCGTCTATCGCATGCGGTTCGACGAAGCCAGCGCCCGCTACGCCGAGTTCGGCCCGTTCTACACCGGCTACGTATCCTCGGCCACAGAAATCCTTGAGCACTGCCGCATCGCCACTTAATCCGTTTAACTGCGGCGCGCCAGCGGAGCGCGCCACCCCGCGACCGAGCCTACTACCGCTACGTCACCAGCGTCGTTCACGACGCTTCCTCCTCTCATACTAGGCCCGACATTGATGTCGGGTTACACTGGCCATAGCGCGATCCCCTCGAGGCCTGTTCACGGGCCGTCCCGCTGCACCGGCTTGAGCCACCCACCCGGCCCGCCGCAATTTGGTGATCGCTCCCTCATCTGTTATCATCCGGTTAGCCGAACGGATTCGCGCCCTCGCCATGATTGGTGCCCACCAATGCCCTTTTCTTACCGCTTCAAACCCTCTCACAAGGAGATCCGCCGCTACTACGACGAGCTCGGCGCCTACGCCACGCACGAAGTCGCGCACGAGGGCGCCACCAGCTCCGCCTTCCAAAACCTCCTGGCCGTCACCTGCAAGAAAGCCGATTGGCATCTCGTCCCGCAACTGGCCACCCGCATCCGCGGCAAAAACGTCCGACCCGACGGCACCCTCCGCGACGAGTATTTCCTGCACCACGGCTATTGGGAAGCAAAAGACTCCTCCGACAAGCTCGACGTCGAAATCCGCAAAAAGATCGAGCGCGGCTATCCAGTCTCAAACACGATCTTCGAAGACACCGCCACCGCCGTCCACTTCTAAAATGGAAGCATCATCGCATCATGCAATTAAGCGACCTGGCCAGCGCCTTAATTCAAGTCCGAGACGAAGATTCTCCGGGAACGGTCTCACTTCAATTGACGCTGGGACACGAATGCGCTGCGGTAATGCTGTCGTGAAAACGGGCAGCCAGGAGTCCATACCGATCTCGTGCAACCGTTCACTGCGTTCCGGATTAATCACGATCTGGTAGTCCGACTGCACCCCTAAGAGAGCATTATCGTATGCGCCGTGGTGTAGACGACACAAAGCAAGCCCGTTTGTTACATCATCGGTCGAAGTTGGATGCGAGATGGGTACGATATGGGCCGCATCGACCAATTTAAGATCGCAATCGCAGACGGCGCATTTATAGGAGTAGGCTTGGAGTACTGCAGGTTTAAATGTGGCGTCCCGAAACGCGCGCATTGTTTCCACTAAAAAGTAACGACCTGCGCTCCTTCACATGTGCAGCAATAATGCTCTTTGGCCTTTCCCTACGACATGCCATCCACCTGAAGCACACTGGATCCAATTCGCCTGCTCGAACATTTGCGCTGCCGCGGCAAGATCGTCCTCAAACTTGTCGCAGCAGTCACATTTCTCAACCACCATCCAAGTTAAATCGTTCGCTGGTAGCACGCACGATGGCTCCGCTGGCGCTCGAATTCCTGAGCCGTCACAACCTTCACAACAGTATTGTCGGCTTTGCTCGTTCATCTATCACTCTTCTTTGGCATTCACCTGCTCCGATGCCAACGACCAGCCTGAAGACTAATATCGCCCCTTCGGCGTAGAGATACTTGGGCCGTTCTAACGCCATGTTTCCACTTTTTGCCAAAATGCCGACCATCGATCACACGGTCAACTGTGTCGTCGCAAAGGTCGGGATGAATACGTTTGATCGCAGCATGAAGTTCAACCGTGCGCATGGGGCCTCGGCCAAGCAAAAATATAATAGCGTCGGCAAATATTGCATGGGCAGTTCTTCCCGCAGTCCGAGCGCGCAGAACCTCCTCACCTGCTTCATGCAGCCGTCGTTCGAACTCACGTCGGATGCGAGACCTCACTTGGCGTTCGGCTGCAAATCGCATATCGCGAAGTTCTTCTATTACGATCGCAAATGTCCGCAACTGATTTTCTTCAATGGACGAGCCAAGCGCGGAGTATTCGAGTACGTCGTCTCGGATCGCATTAACGGCCCTAAGATCGCTAAACAGGGCACCGTACTCGAAATTGCGGAAAAGCCCAGCATCGGTCATGTTCGATGAAGTAACCACTGCTATTCGTGAATCCGCTATATAAACCTTCGCATGTACGCTTGGCAAAAACCTTATAGTGGCGCCGGGAAAGTCACCCACAAGATCCGCAATTGCAAGCGGGTCTGTCGCCCCCGACAGCATGTTTTCTAGCGATAAGTCTGTGACGAGAGTCAATTGAAGTGACGGTGGCGATTTCTGACCAACAGAACGACGAAGTCGGTCGCACGGTCCGCGACCAACGTATGGCGAACATAGCAATAGGGATTCTGTTGCCGCGCTAATCACGTCATCGAAGCGAGAGTTCCAAGGCGATCGAAGAAGCTCGACCATTGAAGGGCAACTCATGCAGCGATAAACAAAGGCTTATTCCGCAACTGCCACCAAACCATGTTTACTGCGTCCTTCACACGAACGCGGCGAACCGTTACCCATTCTGCAGGCGTTGGAAGCCGCGCGGGGTTAAACCAATAAAACTCCTGTGCAAGGAAAAACTCTTTCGCGAGTTTTACTGCCAATTCAAAGTGATATACACTTCGTACTGGAACGCCTGGTATCCACGCCCCGCCGATATCTAGAACAAAGCTCCCGGTGGGTTTCAGTATTCGTTTGATCTCAAGACAAAACGGCATAAACCATTCTAGATAGCGCTCGATTGGTTCGTTTCCATACTCTTTCTTTCTCGTGAGTGCAAACGGCGGGGATGTCAAAACAAGATCGACAGAACATGATGGGATCGCTTTCAGTATCTTGCATGAATCGGCGTCGATCAACGCGCCCAATGGAGTGCTATACGCTGGTTTGAACTGTGAGATTCCTAATTCGTCAGTCCACTTCAATTCATGATGGTAGGCGTTGCGTTTCAGCATTCCATGCCCTTTCACTCGAATTCTGATGCGAGATAAGAATGCGATCCGAGACCAAGGATAACATAGCAATTTCACTTTTACGCGCCAACATATTGGTGAAAATTTATCCAGGTCCTAAATTCCCTCGGATCCCCCATCGCCCCCGATTTCAAGCCCTTCGCCAAAGCCGGCAAGAAACTCGCCGAGCTGCACCTCAACTACGAACAGCTCGAACCCTGGCCGCTCAAATGGATCGAAACCGAGGGCGTCCCGCTCTCCTACCACGTCGAGAAAATGCGGCTCTCCAAAGACAAAACCCAGCTCAAGGTCAACGAGTCGCTCACGCTCGCCAAAATCCCGCCCGAAGTCTTCAACTACCGCCTCGGCAACCGCAGCGCCCTCGACTGGGTCATCGACCAATACCAGAAGAGCACCGACAAGCGCAGCGGCATCACCGACGATCCCAACAACCCCGACGATGAAGAATACATCGTCCGCCTCGTCGGCCAGGTCGTCCGCGTGAGCGTCGAAACCGTGAAAATCGTCGGCGCTCTGCCAGTCGAATTCAGCGACGCCTCTCAAGCTGTGCGCGGGTCCTAGTTGTGCGCGGGTCTCCGTTCGGTTGAGCTCGTGACCGAAGCCCGACCCCGCATCAACCAACGGCAGGTCTCCATTCGTATTCTCTCCTTTCTCTGCTCCCTCCTGTGCATAAGAACTGCCCCGCCGAAATCTCCGTCGGCGGCCAAAACTGATCTGGACAGGCGTATACATAGCCTGCTATAATCCGATCACGCTGAATTACAGCCCTCGCTCTTTGAAAATCCGACAACTGCTCTGCTCCACCGTCACGCGGCTTGCGCTACCCGTGCGCGCTCTGTTTGCCTGCGCAAAATCGCATCCGAAATCGCGCATCGGATACCACACCAACTTGTCCCCTTGTGTCCCCTTCCGAGATTTTGCACCTTCCCAAAATGAGATTCGCAAACTCGGCGTTGCGGAAACGCCAAAAGTTGAATGCTCCCCCGACATTGTCAAAACAGTCTCGTGCGCTACAGCGGCTGTTTGGCCGACCGCGGCACTCCTCCCTTCATTCGCTCCGACGTTGCCATTTCACAACATGCCGCGCGCCCCTGCTGCCTGGCGTCAACGTCTCACGAATTGCCCCTGTAGCGGCCGCCTGCGCTTATTCGCGCCGAACGCCTGGATCAGTAAGGCTTTCGCACCGGCGGTCACGCAGTTCACGGGCGCGCTAGCGTCCCGGGCATGATGTTTGCCGTAAATCGGTCGCCGCGAATACTCGCGCCCCCCAAACGACACAACCGATTTTGCGGGCCATGAAGACTCGTTCTCCGTCGTCGGCGCTTTGTTCTCGACGCGTTCGTTGCCTGCCGCGGCGTGTGCGACGGGCGACGATCCTGGGCACAGGCATATGCGTGCCGCAGCGGATTATCGACAATGCCTTTTTCAGCCGCGAATTGGGACTCGACACCACGCCGGAGTGGATCGAAGGCCGAATTGGAATCGTCGAGCGATATTGGGCGGTTGACGAGTCGTCGACGGACTTGGCCGTCGGCGCAGCGCGCTCCGCGCTGGACCAGGCCCGGCTGGAAGCAAAGGACATTGACCTGGTTATCGTCGCCACCAGCACGCCCGATTTCAGCATGCCCTCGACGGCCTGTCTTGTGCAAGGCCGGCTAGGCGCTCATCGAGCCCTGGCCTTCGACATCGTCAATGCCTGCGCCGGCTTCGTTTACGCGCTCGATGCGGCCACCCGGTACCTTCAAGACGGTGATCTGCGAAACGCCTTGATTATCGGCGTCGATCGAGGTAGCCGGCTCGTTAATCCGCGCGATCGCGGCACCAGCGTGTTCTTCGGCGATGGCGCGGGCGCTGCCGTCGTTAGCGTCCGTGGCTCCGGCCGCGTACTAGCCTCGAAATTGCATTCGCAGGGCGCGACGGATCCGTTATTCGTCCCCGTCGGCGGCACGATGACGATGGATGGCAAAGCGATTTGGAACTTCGCAACCGATGTATTGCCCTCCTCGGTGCACGAGCTGTGCGACCTGGCCGGCGTGGCGATCGACGAAATCAAGCTGCTCGTGCCGCACCAGGCCAACCGCAATATTCTAACGACGGCCGCTGCCACATTGGGGCTGCCGCTGGATCGCGTGGTGATGAATATCGACCGCTACGGCAACACGCTGGCCGGCAGCATTCCGATCGCGCTCGACGAGGCATTGAACGCCGGACGTGCCCGACCGGGAGATAAGGTAGCCCTAGTGGGCTTTGGGGCCGGTTTGGCGTGGGGTGGACTCTTGCTTCAACTGTGAGATTCAATGGCGGAATTCCCAGCGACCCTTTCCGCATTCGCATCAGGCGGCTGCGACAGCCGCCACAACATTTGATAAGGGAAATTTCCATGTCGTCTTCGATGGTCAGTACGCCAAGCAATATCTTTCACCGTCTGACCGCATTTCGCGAACGCTACGGCACCAAGGGGGCGGTCTACAAGTCTCTCGATGTCGCGCTCCACAAGGTGCTGCGGACCTCAGTTCATGCGGTCGTGTGGTTGGATGTCGAGTCGCTCGCGAAAATGGCCCCTCCCGACCGCCAATTCACGTTTCGCTTTCTTACCGCCGACGAGGTCGCGACGTACGCCACGGATCCGACCTACTACATCGATCCGGCGCTGGCCGACCGTGTACGAGAAGGGCGCGACGTGTGCTTCGCGGCACTGGCGGGTGATCGCCTGGCCGCCTTCGGCTGCTACATGCTGGAATCAATCGAGCCGGAACATGCCAGTGGCGTGGCCATGTCGTATCCGCCCGACGTGGCGTACATGTCTTACGGCTTCACGCATCCCGACTTTCGCGGCGCGCGGCTGCATGGGCTTGTCATGGGACTTGCACTCCAGGAACTGGCGAAGCGCGGCGTCACGAAGCTGGTGTCGCTTGTCGCCTGGACGAATTGGGCCTCGCTAAAAAGCTGCAACCGCCTGGGCTACATCAATCTGGGCAATATGATTGCCGTCGGTGGCCGAAAGCGCGCCATCGGCATGTATCCGAAAGCCGCGAAAAAGCTGGGCGTGCGGTTCGGACGCAAAGCGGCGAAGCGGGCCTAAATGAAAAACGTATTACGGCAATGTCCTGGCCGGCGCCGTCGTCATCAATTGGTTGGGATTGGCTTCTTGTCTGCATCCACGGCGTCTTTCGTTTCCGCCTTTTTCGACTTCCGAACCCAAACGGCGTAGCCTTCGCCCGACGTCTCCAGGCCCCACGTGTCTTCATCCGGCTTGAACTTCAGTCCGGGGCCAATCTTCACGATCAACGTGCTGCTCTCCCCTGGCTTGTCGCCGACGATGGCTACGTAATCGCCCTCGTGGACTTCCGTCTCGATGTAACTGCCGCTGTGAACGCCGGCGTACTTCCTCGCCTTGATAAGCGCCGTGATCTCTTTGCCGAATCCCCAGTCGAAATAGTGCTTCCAATACACGCAGGGCAAGCCCGGGTGCGTCAAGATATAAGCGTATCCCTGCAGCACCTTCTCGTTCCGCGGAAACGAATCGAATTGCTTCTGAGGAAAGCCCGTGTCATGGTTTTCCAGGAACGTCACGGCCTTGTCTTTATTCACGGCAATGAGACCATCCAGAACGCCGTCCTTGAAATGGATAGCTGGCAGGTGATCATATCGCCCCGCGTTGATGAAGTCTTTGAGCCGCTCGTACGTGGCAAAGTCGAAGGCCGAGCAGGCCTTTAACGCCGGGTCATCCTGACCGTACAGCTTCGTCCCGTCCACCCATTGCGACACCGTGTATGCGTTGCCATCCCAATACTCGCCGACGGCAAACGTCGGCTGCGAATCGTAGTCATATTCGGCAACGTAGCCTGGCATGAATCCCTTGACCATGTCGTAGCGCCAACCGCGGTAGCCGTACGCGCGCAGCTTCTTCAAGTACTTTTTGAGTTCCGCTCGCACTTCGCCATTGCTGTGGTCGAGGTCCCGCGCACCGTGCCAGCGCGGAAAATTCGATCCCCGAAAATCCTGTCCCCCCTTCAAGCCCGCGGCCAGAATGGCCTGGTCTGCCGTACCAAGATTCGTCGGCGACTGGTCCCAAAACTCGTCGTCCGAGCAAATAAACGTCGACGGCCACTTCGGCTGCTCGAACGTCGCCCAGCCCCCCGTGCCGTTGCGGTGATTGATCACCACGTCGGCCACCGGCTCGATGCCGCTGGCCAACAGTGTCTTGATCAGGTCCCGGTGCTCCGCCTCGCTGCCGTAATTGTTGTCAAAATCGTTCAACGCCAGCGGATGATATCCGGCGCCTTCTCCCTGCGACGGTGGCGGAAGCCATATCAGATCAAACTCCGAGTCCGCCATCTCATCGGCTTGCTCGGCAACATGGTCGTACCAATTCTCCGTCCACGGCGCTTGATGCGACTCCCACATAAACCCCTGAATCATCACCCGGTCGTCGTTGTAGCCTCCTTGAGCAACAGCTCGTGAACCGACCGACGAAAGAAGCGCGAAAAAAAGTGCGAGTGACGTCTGTGAAAGTAATCGTCGTATCATGACGGACCTCCATTTTTGTCCAAGAATGTACCCGAATACTGCTAACTCGCTGTGGTAGGGGCTCCTCTGTTCGCTTCGCATTATTGCTGCCGTGGAACGTTATTGTTGGCTGGCTTGCGATAGTCAACATACTCCGTAAGATCGGTGCCGTAAATGTACGCTCAATGCGATCGACTGTATCATCGCTGCGCCAACGGTCAAACAATTCGTCGCGATTCACCGCGCTTTTTTCCAAGTTCTTTTGCGGCGGTCGCGAATCTGTTGAAAATGGATTCGACGGAACATTTTGCAGCGGCTAGCGCATCGCGGCATCGACACTATTTCTTGCTCGGATCGAATACCTCCCTCGTCAAACCCAAAGGTATTACATCGTTCAGCCCAGGTCGGAGACTCGCCGTGGTGAGGTTGGTCGCGACAGCGACCTACCCTGGGTAACCATTCCCACATGGTCTGGCCAACCCTGAAGGGGGTTGCAGCCGACTTATCGCCCCGAACAAGGCGATTCAGCCACGGCGGGAGCGGTGTCGCGATTTAGATGGGGCCAAGAATTAATATGGACAACAGTATACTAATCTGCTACCGTGGTATTCACGCCACATTTCAGGCGTTGTTCTTTGACAATCCGCACATCCGCGAACGCTTATCGACCGCTCGCGGACAGCGCTTGGGGTACGCGCCTGCCCGAAGGCCGATTGTTGGTCGTCGTCGGCGCCCGCCAATTGGCGTCGTGAACGACAAAATTCGTTCATTTTTGGCACTGGTCGATTAAGTAGTGGGATTCACTAAAATAAGAAATGCTGCAAGACCGCTATAACAGCTAGAAATACGAGAAAACCAATGAGAGTTGGCAAGCAGCCAATATCTTCTACAAGTGTAAATTTGTCTGGCCACGGGCCAAGCGGCCTATCGCCGAAGAAATTCAGCATGCAGACGCCCTCTCAATTAGCTCTTTGATCGTCCATACGTGGTCACTCAACCCGCTGGCCATCGCTGGCGTGTTACCCTTCAACGTCTCATGCTTACGGCAGAGATTATACCACGCGACGAAGAGCGCTTGCATAGCCGTATGATGGCGCAGGCTCTTGGAGTGGCCGTTGGTCAAGCGGGTGAACCGGCGAAGCGTCATGCGAACGGTAAGGTTGAACCGCTCGATATGCGAAGTGCTTATCCGATCTTCGTCGCAGTCGCCGAACATCGGCAGCTTTTCGATATTGGTTATCGTGGCCGGGGAATAGCGTGTGACCTCTTGGCTGCTGGAATAGTTCTTTATCAATTGGGCGAAGTCCACTTGCATCCCGAACGCGAACGGGACATTACTGGTGTAGGCCCGCAAGCCGTCCGTCGTGAGTTGAAAGCGACCACGACCGATAGCCGCTTTTAGCTTCAAGAGGAACGCCCAGCATGTATCGCCGTCGCGCTGGCCGACGTGATGCGCAAGGATCAATTTGGTTTCGCGCTCAATTCCGATGAACGTCCAGCTATCGCCGTACTCAAGCGACCGATTGCGCGCCACGCGGGTCTTTTCCTTCATGCCGACGAAACTCCAAATTTCGTCAAGCTGCACGTCTTTGACGTTGACGTTGCGAACCTTGGCATCCAGCAAGCGCTGGCAGTTTTCGCCGACGACAACGATCAGGTCGCAGATCGTGCCGGCGTCCATTCCCGTCAGCCGAGCGGTGGCGCGGATGCTCATTCCTTCCAAGATCATGCCGAGCGCCAGCGTGGCCTGCTTCATGCTGATCCGCATATCGCCTAGTGGCTTCGCGCCTTGCTCAATCCACGTCTTGCCACAATCGATGCAGCGGTGACGTTGGTTGCCCTTGCGATCCTTGCCGTGCTTTTTCTTGTTCTCATGCTGGCAGCTTATGACGATCATCGCGGTAGCTTTCTATTACGCTTCCGCTACAATCGAGGTATGAGGCTGCGATTGGCGAAAGCTAGTTGTAGTTCGCCCCACTGTGACCTTGCCGGGTTGCAGTGGGGTTTTCTTTTTGGCCTTGTTTCTGTCCGGTGATATTATTATATTAAATCTCGTTCGGCATTGCAATGTGAAAACATATAATATTTTCAGGAGATTTCATGGCCAAGAAAAAGCGGGTTGGCGGCAAGCGCGAAGGCGCAGGCCGACCGATCGGCCCGGACGGACCGACGATGCTGGTAGCGGTGACAGTCCCCAAAAAGCTCGTGAGCGACCTGGACCGTCTTTGCGAAGCGAAAGAGTGGAAGCGGTCTAGGGCCGTCACAGAGGCCATACGGGGGCTGCTAAAGCGCAAGGGTGGCGCTTGAGCGGAGAGGGGGAGAATCGAACTCAGCCGTGGCGCGCACGGTCCCTACGGCAGGATATAAAGCTGCTGCGCCGCCAAGGCGCGGGCCGCTCTCCGTCTAGGAGGCGGCAATATCGAAGGGTAGTGATTCGATGGCCATGACGCCTTAGACGCGACGACTGGCTTCATGGTTCGGGTGCTGCTGGCCAAAAACACTTGACGATCCCATCATTGCCCCGCATGATATCTTGCGCTGTTGGCGGCGGTTTGGCCGATAAAAAGGGCGGAAAAAAGGGATATTTGACGCTGATATATGCCGATGATATCATTTTAGGTTGGTTCGGTGAGTAAGCACTACAACACCCTTACTGCAATTTTCGCGACACCGACCCGCGCGAACATCAAATGGGCGGATATCATCTCGCTTCTCAGGCACGAGGGTGCTGAAATCACCGAAGGCAGTGGTTCACGCGTACGCGTGGCCATAGGAGACCGCGTGAACGTACTCCACAAGCCACATCCGCGCCCCGACACCGCGAAAGGCGCGGTGGAGGCGGTCCGCGACTTGCTAGAACAGGCTGGGATTACGCCATGACTGAGATTTCATTACGCGGCGGATTTGATGTTGGCCCATACAAGGGTTATCACGGCCGCGCTGAATACGATAGCGACACTGGCGAGTATCATGGCCGGATTACTGAGACCAGAGATGTAATTACTTTCGTGGGTAGCGACCCGGCGGAATTGACAAAGGCCTTTGTGGATTCAATTAATGACTACCTGGAATTCTGCGAATCGAAGGGCAGAGACCCCGAGAAGCCGTATTCCGGGAATTTCTTGATTCGGACAACGCCACAGCGCCACAAGGCCCTTAAGGTCGCTGCCGACAAGGCTAATAAAAGTCTAACTCAATTCGTGCTTGAGGCTGCGGAAAACGCTGTTGCGTACAGCACTGCCGGCGAGTCACTGACCATTGCGGCACAACGTGCATTACTCGCCGGCCCTTCCGGTTCACTGTGGTATGAAGGCAATCCACTATCAACAGACCCCGCTACCAACTTCATTGCCTTGTACGCGGCAATCTCTAATCCGCCCTTGGAGCTTGAATATGGCGGACGTCTAATGAAGGCGCAAGGCCGTGTCACAGTTGCGCTACAATCCCCCTGGGAATTAGAAGACTAAGGGCATGGCGAAAGCACGCAAAAAACCTCCCGCTAAGAGTAGGCCGCAAAAGAAAAAAGCGGAGTCGCTTACAGTGGCGACGCTATTTGAGCATCTTCACCTGAGACACATTCGGCTCATCGATCTTGTATCTCATCTAGAGATTCGCGATGGCAAGATTCCAAGTTTCGCAGCCATCGAATCGGCTGCCACCGTCGGGCAAAGTCCTGACGGCAGGCTAATCGTCGATATGACGCTCAATTTGAAAGGAAGGCCAGCCGACGCTGAGGCAGAGTCTTCTAGCGTTGTAATCGATGTTCATTACCAATGCGTTTACGACATCGCTGATGCGGAAGCAAATCAATTTAAGCCATTTGCGGCCGAAATTGCGAAAGTGGGCATGTTAATTCTATGGCCCCACGTTCGCGAACTGGTGCAGTCTGTCACAAGTCGTATGTCACTCCCGGCATTTGTGCTTCCAGTATTTTCGCCTAGCGACAGGGGCGAGGGAGAAGCAAGCGTTCGCGAGATCAGGATTCGCAAAAACGGTAAATAGGCGCCTCCGATTACACCACCGACCAGCGCCCGTCCTTCCGCTTGAACCGCCGGCGATGGTGGTTTAGCCCACTGTTGATGGCGTGCGCCACCGCCCTCGGATCGTCCAGCGAACGACAGCCGCGACGCCGAACCTCTACCGTTAGCTCCGCCAGCGTCATCGGCTTACCTTCCATCAGAATCTCTACGGCGACAGTAGTGGCCTTGAGGCCTGAGTAGTCGCTGGCGATGATCTTACGCGGTCTGCCAGGGCGTTTAATGCCGAGCGCACGCTGGAGCGCGGCTATCTCTTTGAGGGCGGTCTGATATTCCCGCTTGGCTGCGAGGATCGTGGCGTTGCGGCGGGCGAGCGCTTCGCTCTTGAGTTTGTCGATGCCGTCCATGCCCTCAAGATAGGGCGCGACTTTCGGCGTTCAAGCGGGTAGAATGTCAGCAACACACTAAGCCAACAGTGCCTCATTTTTGCGCCTCGCGCAAGCGCCGAACCACGGTAATTACAGGGCGGCACTGCGCCCGCGCGTGACAAAATGAGGGATTATTGTCTTTAAAAATCGAGTTCACCTGAAAGCGACAAAATCCCCCGGCAGCCCCTGTGGGAGGCGTCGACTCGAGAAAGCTGATGGCTGACGGCCAAAAGCTGACGGCGTCCTTTCACCGCACGTTCTCAAACAGCCCCGTGCGGTACAGCGGCAGATGGCGGTAATAGACTTCGAGCACGCAAAGCGACAGGCACGTCACGTATAGCCGGCCGCCGGCGTCGCCCCAGCGATCGCCTTTCGGGTCCCAGCTGCCCCGCTCCCGGCCGCGCTTTTCCTGGTGGGCGGGCAGGAGCTCGCGCATCTCGCTGTTCCACATCCGCCACGGCTTGCCTTCCATGTGATGCAGCACTTGCGTGGCGTAGTACCAGTAATACACGTTTCGCTTGTTCCACTCCGGCGGATTGGCGACCAGGTACTCGACCCCCGCCGCCAGCCGTGGATCATCATGCGGCCATCCCAGGTATTGGCGGCACAACAGCCCCTCGGCCGTCAACGCCAGCGTCGCACCCTGGTTCGGTTGATAAGCGTACCGGCTGCCTGCGTCGTAACCGGCTTCATTAGCGCGAGAAACCGAATCGAGAAACGCCTCGACCTTATCGAACACTGGGCTCGGCACCTCGATGCCGGCCATTCGCGCGCTCTGCAAAGCCATCACGAACCAGCCGGTGACCGACATGTCGCTATCCTGTTTCGGATCGTACCGCCAGCCGCCCTGGTCGGATTGAATGCGAACGCAGTAATCGACCGCCCGTTGCGCGGGCTCAAAATACTGGGCATCGCCCGTCATTGCGTACAACTCACACAGCGCGATGGTGCATTGGGCCTGCGTGTAGAGCTGATGCGTCGTCTGCACGTCATGAAAGAACCGTCCGTCGGATTCCAGCCGCTTCAACAGCGCACTCCAGCCTTTGCGCACCACCGGCGTGAACGGGTGCTGGGGGTCGCCCGTTGGCGTGTAGCCCGCGCCTTGGAAGGCGAGCAGCGCCATGGCGGTTGCCGCTTCCGGATTGTCGGACTGCGAGCCGTCAGGGTACGGCCCGGCCAGGCTCCACAGTCCTGTGCGGTGCTGCTGAGCCGCGAGCCAACGCAACCCCATCGCGACCGCCCCTTCGGTCTTCGCCGTGCCACCGTACGACTTCAACAGCGCTTCTTTCATCCCCGCCTCGCGCCCCGTGAGCGCCACGCCAATCGCCGTCGGCACCGCTACCGAACCGGTCGGCATGACCGGGTTGGGCGACACGTCCGCCACATCGGGCATTGCGAAGGGGTCCTCGATAATCGGCACGTTGTCGGCGGAGAGCGCGTTCTCGTCGACTTCGAACTCGGTTTGAGCCAGGTCCAGATCGTCTGCGAGTGGGTCGCCGATGTCTTCCGCGTAGCCGGCGTCGAGCAACAGGTCGGCCTCTTCGTTCGCGTTAATGATCGTCAACCCGAAGATGATCATCATCAGCATGTGCACGATCGCGCTGACCAGCCACGGCGGCGATTGGCGGACCATGCCGCCCAAGTCCACGAGCGGGGCATCATCCTCCGGCGGCGCGGCATAGGCCGGCGACGGAACAGCGGCGGCCGCCATTCCCGCGACGCTCGCGGGCGGTCGTATCTCAACGTCGACCATGCTATGAGATTTCTCTGTTCCGGCGAGCTGTGGACGCCTGGCGCGAGTGCTCCAAGCGGCAATTTCCGCGCCGGCAGCTCACCCTCTCCACTTTACCGGCGTGTCGCAGCAGCGGCAAGCAACACCCCGGCGCGAGCCCCCTTTTTCACTTGTCGGCATTCAACCGCGAGGGCCGGCAGCCAAAGAGGACCTTGCCGGCACACCTCGGAGCCGGTAATAATAGAAATCCCGGTTGGGCATACCCACCGGCCACAAACTTATGACGCGGGGTGGAGCAGCCAGGTAGCTCGCGAGGCTCATAACCTCGAGGTCGCAGGTTCGAATCCTGTCCCCGCCACTTGGACCCCGAGTCGCAGCGACTCGGGGTTTTTTGTCTCGCGGCGCCCAAGTAGGAACGTTAATCCGGCCGGCATGAGCGTTAAGTTCCGCCTCGCCCAGCCTGATGACGCGGCCGGCATTCTGGCGATTTACGCGCCCTTCTGCGAATCGTCGCCCGTGTCGTTTGAGATTTTCGCGCCAACCGAACAGCAGATGCGCGAGCGAATCGAACGCATTCTTCCCCACTATCCCTGGCTGATTGGCGAGATTGACGGCGACGTCGCAGGCTATGTTTACGCCAGCCAACACCGCGAGCGGGCCGCATATCGTTGGGCAGTTGACGTAGCGGTGTACATCGCCGAGCATCACCGCCGGCGCAGCTTGGGCCGCGCGCTCTACAGCAGTTTGTTTGCAATCCTCCGCCGGCAAGGATATTTCAAGGCGATCGCTGGAATCACGCTGCCAAATCCGGCGAGTGTCCGACTGCACGAGGCTGTCGGTTTTCGCCCGGTGGCGGTCTATCCAGGCATCGGCTACAAATTCGGCCAATGGCTCGACGTTGGCTGGTGGCAGCTCGATCTGCAGCCGGAACAAGCCAAGCCGACCGAGCCGCAAGCCTTTCGCGAAATCCGCGATCACGGAGCTATTGCCGCGGCCTTGGCTGACGGCGCGGGATTAGTGCGGCCTAATTCCGCAGAGTAATGAAACATTCGCGGGCCCAGCGACATAATTATACTAAGACCCAGATTTTACGCCTCCACCTCCTCATTCCAAACTTCACTTGTCTCCATGCCCCCAAACCGTAAGTCCACCGCTGACTTAATCGATGAAAACCGCCGCCTCCGCGCTCAGATTGCCCAATTGGAGGACCGCCTCGATCTTCTGGCCGAACAGCGCGCCGTCGTGAAGGCCTTGCACCAAACCGAGGCATTGCATCATGACGTGATGAGCGCCGTCTCCGACGCCGTGCTCATCACCGATGACGCCGGGCGGCTCACTTATGTCTCTCCCAACGCCCATTTGATCTTCGGCCATTCGCCCGAGGATATCCTTAAGCAGGGCCGCATTGAATACCTCTTGCCGGACAGCTTGTTCGATCAGGACGTCTTAGAACACCGCGGCGAAGTCGACAATGTTCCCTGCCAGATCCGCGATGCCGTCGGCCGTGCCCGAAACCTGCTGGTGACCGTGCGCCGGGTGGATCACGATCGCGGCACCCTGTTGTACGCCTGCCGCGACGTGACCGAGCGGCTGAATATTGAGCTGCAGTACGCGAACCTTCAGCTCACCCAGGAGCGTCGCGTCGAGGAGCAAACGAGCGAGGTCCGACAAAGCCGCGAGCAATACCGGCGGCTCGTCGAGGCGCTGCGCGACGAGTACCTGTTCTACGCCGCCGATCCGTCCGGGGTCGTCACCTATGTCAGCCCTTCGATTCACTCCATCCTGGGCTATACCCCCAATCAGGTCATCGGCCACAACTGGCGCGAGTTTGTCGATACCAATCACGAGCTCTACTCGGAAGTGGAAAGGCTGCAGCAAATGCGATTTGCCGGTCTTGCCACGCCGAGGTTCTGCGCCCCGGTATTACACGCCAACGGCGAACTGCGATTGCTCGAGATGCGCGATGCGCCGGTGCTCGATGCCGACGGCCGCGTGATCGCCAGCGAAGGCTTCGCCAAAGACATTACGCAGCGGCTGAAGGCCGAGGAGGCGCTGCGCCACGGGCATGAAGAGCTGGAGCACCGCGTCGACCAGCGCACGGCGGAGCTAAAGGCCGCCTACGAGCGGCTGCGCGACGGCGAGCATCGCTACCGCTCGGTCGTGGAAGACCAGTTGGAATACATCGTTCGCTGGCGGAGCGACGGCGTGCGAACGTTTGTCAATCAGGCGTATTGCCGCTCCCGCAATGCCTCGCCTGAGCAGCTCATCGGCAAGTCTTTCATGCCTACCATCGTCGAGCAGGATCTCGGAGCACTGAAACGAAAACTAGCCACGGTTTCGGTCGACAACCCGGTGATCGTGAGTGAGCACCGGATCGTGATGCCGGATGGACGCATGGTCTGGGAGCGGTGGTCGAATCGGGCCCTCTTTGACGAAGAGGGCAAGCTGATTGAGTTTCAGTCGGTTGGCAACGATGTTACGGAGCACCGGAAACAGGAGAAGCACGCTGAGGAGCGAGCCATGGCGGCCGCCCAGCTGCGGGCACTCACCGAGCGGGAGCAGAACGTCATGCGCCTCGTCGTCGCCGGCGACGCCAACAAGGTCATCGCCCGCAAGCTCGACCTCAGCATCAAAACGATCGAAAAACACCGCAGCCGCCTCATGAAGAAGCTCCACGTCCGCAGCGTGCCGGAGCTGGTCCGCCTGGCGCTGCTGGTCGAAGAGTCGACCGAGTCGTGATCGCCACACCGGTGACTGTCCCCATTTCGCGAAGTCCGCGAAGCAACATGGGGCGGCCCACGCGCGTTTTACCTTTTCTTCCCCACGCTCCGCCGGCATGGTAAAAGGGAGGCGGTCGTCCTCTCTTCTTCCATAAGGGCATTGCGTGCCGATATCCGAAGCCGACACCTGTCGCCGATTTATCGAACCCAAGCTGCGCGAGGCCGGCTGGGACGATGAACAAATCTGCGAACAACGTTGCTTCACTGACGGCCGCGTGATCGTGACTGGTAGTAGGCCGCGGCGCGGCAAGCGCAAACAGGCGGACTACATACTCCGCTTTACGCGCGATTTCCCGCTGGCGATCATCGAAGCAAAGGCCGAATATCGAACCGCTGCCGAAGGACTGCAGCAAGCTAAAGACTACGCCGAAATTCTCGACCTGAAATTCGCGTACGCCTCCAACGGTCGCGACATCATCGAATTTGATTTTCTCATGGGCGCGGAAACAGAAATCGACCGTTTCCCGTCACCCGGCGACTTGTGGTCGCGATTGCGTGCGGCCGAGGGCTTGCAGGATGATGATACAGCCTCGCGCTTACTCACGCCGTACAATCATCAGGGCAGCGAGCCACGTTACTATCAGGATATCGCCATCAAACGCGCCGTACAGGCGATCTTACGCGGTCAGCAGCGAGTCTTGCTGACCCTCGCCACCGGCACCGGCAAAACAAAGGTCGCATTTCAAATTTGCTGGAAGCTCTGGCAATCTCGCTGGAACCGCACTGGCGAATATCGGCGGCCCAAAATTCTGTTTCTGGCCGATCGCAATATCCTCGTCGATGATCCCAAAACCAAAGACTTTGCGCCATTCGGCGACGCTTGCTACAAGATCGAGAACGGCAAGATCAGTCTCGGCCGCGAAATGTATTTCGCCATCTATCAGGCGATCGCCAAGGACGAGAATCGCCCAGGCCTTTACAAAGAGTTCCCACCAGACTTTTTCGACCTCATCATCATCGACGAGTGCCATCGTGGCAGCGCAAGCGACGAGAGCAACTGGCGCGAAATCCTAGATTACTTCGAGCCGGCCTACAAGCTCGGCCTCACCGCCACACCCAAGCGACGCGACAACATCGACACTTATCGCTACTTTGGCAATCCGCTCTACCAATACAGCTTGCGCCAAGGCATCGATGACGGCTTCCTCGCGCCGTACCGCGTCCATCGCATCATCACCACCTACGATGCGGCCGGATGGCGCCCCAGCCAGGGCGAACGCGACCGCTTCGGCCGCGACATTCCCGACGAAGAATACCAGACCAAGGACTTCGAGCGCGTCGTTGCGCTCAAGGCCCGCACGAAAGCCATCGCCCGCAGCATCAGCGACTTCCTCAAAAAGCACGGCCGCTTCGACAAAACCATCGTATTTTGCGTCGACCAAGAGCACGCCAATGAAATGCGCCGCGAGATCAACAACCTTAACTCCGACCTCGTTCGTCAACACGCGGATTACGTTTGCCGGGTCACGTCGGACGACAAAGAAGTCGGCCGCGGCCACCTCGACCGATTCAAAGATGTTGAAACAACAACGCCGGTCATTGTTACCACGTCGCAACTGCTCACCACTGGCGTCGATGTCCCCACGTGCAAGAACGTCGTCCTCGCGCGCGTCATCAATTCCATCGTCGAATTCAAGCAGATCATCGGCCGCGGTACGCGAATCCGCAGCGACTACGACAAGCTGTACTTCAATATCCTAGACTACACACAATCCACGCGGCTCTTTGCCGATCCGCAGTTCGACGGCGATCCAGAGTTCGTCGGCGAAGTCGAAATCGACGACGAGGGCGAGCAAGTTGGCGACGAAGTCGAGCTCCCGCCCGATGAGCCGCCTGACGATTTGGAGGGCGATCCAGATGTCGAAGGACTAGACTTGGACGATGACGGTGGGCCACCGCGGCGAAAATACTATGTGGATGGCGGCGTGGTGGAAATCGCCGTCCATCAAGTGTTGGAGCTCGATATCCAAGGCAATTTATTGCGCGTCGTGAAGTACACCGACTACACGGCTGACAAAGTGCGCACACTCGTCCGCGACGCCAACGAGCTTCGAGATCGGTGGGTCGACCCAATCGGACGCAACGAGATCATCGAGGCCCTCGCCGAGCGCGGCATCGATTTCGAACAGCTGGCCGAAGCGGCCGGCCAACCCGAAGCCGACGCCTTCGACTTGCTATGCCATGTCGCATTTAACGCCCCATTGCGAACTCGGCGCGAACGGGCCGAGCGGCTGCGCACCGGTCGACTCGACTTCTTCGATCAATATGGCCCTGAAGCGCGGCAAGTCCTCGACGAGCTTTTGGACAAATACGCAGCCCACGGCACGGCCCAATTCCAGATCCCCGAAATCCTCCAAGTCCCGCCGATCAACGCACATGGCAACGTAATGGAAATCGCAGAACTCTTCGGCGGACCAGATCAATTGCGCGACGCCGTGCATAAACTCCAAAGCCTGCTATACTCGGCCGCATGACAACCGCGAAGCGGTTGAACACCAAAGGCCAGGGTCGCGGCGCTTCGCCGCCCACCCTGGGTAAACCGAGCGCAAAACCGAACCCCAACGGGGTTCCACAATCCCAACATGGCCCGCAAGCGCTCCACCGCAACCGCCGCACCTCAAACCACGTCCCAACAACTGGGCAGCCTCATCAAATCCGCGCGCGACATCATGCGCAAGGACAAGGGCCTCAGCGGCGACCTCGACCGCTTACCCATGCTTACTTGGATCATGTTCCTCAAATTCCTCGACGACCATGAACGCGTCTCCGAAACAAACGCCAAAATCGCCGGCCGCCAATACAAATCCGCGATCGCCAAGCCCTACCGCTGGCGCGACTGGGCCGCTCAGAAGGACGGCATCACCGGCAAGGAACTCATCGCCTTCGTCGATCAGGACGATGCCGTCCGCCCCGACGGCAAGCGCGGCCCCGGCCTGCTGGCTTACCTCCGCTCGCTCCAAAGCACCAACGGCGACAAACGCCGCGACGTCATCTCCACCGTCTTCGAAGGCGTCACCAACCGCATGATCAGCGGCTACCTCCTGCGCGACGTGATCAACCTCGTCGATGGCATTCACTTCGACTCCACCGACGAAATCCACACGCTCGGCCACCTCTATGAATCGATGCTCCGCGAGATGCGCGACGCCGCCGGCGACTCCGGCGAGTTCTACACGCCGCGGCCCGTCGTGAAGTTCATGGTCGCCGTCACTAACCCGCAGCTTCGCGAAACGATCCTGGACCCGGCCTGCGGCACCGGCGGCTTTCTCGCCGAATCGTTCAACCATCTGGCCAAACAGTGCAAAACGGTGCAAGACCGCAAGATCCTGCAGGAGAAAACCATCCTCGGCGGCGAAGCCAAGCCGCTGCCTTATTTGCTTGGCCAGATGAACCTGCTGCTCCACGGCCTCGACTCGCCGAACATCAATTATGGCAACAGCCTGGCCATCAAGCTCACCGAGATCGGCCACACCGAGCAGGTCGACGTGATCCTCACCAATCCACCCTTCGGCGGCGAAGAAGAGACGGGCATCAAAAACAACTTCCCCGCCGACATGCAGACCTCCGAGACGGCCCTCCTCTTCCTACAGCTCATCATGCGCCGCCTCAAGCAGCCCGAGCGCAATAACGGCAAGCCCGGCCGCGCCGCCGTCGTCGTCCCCAACGGCACGCTCTTCGGCGACGGCGTTTGCGCGCGGATCAAAGCCAAGCTCCTCACCGAATACAACCTCCACACGATCGTCCGCCTGCCCAACGGCGTCTTCGCCCCCTACACCTCGATTCCCACCAACCTCTTGTTCTTCGACCGCTCGGCGCCGACCAAGGAGATTTGGTACTACGAGCTGCCGCTGCCGGGAGGGCGAAAGAACTACAGCAAAACCAAACCGATCCAATTCGAGGAGTTTGCCGATTGCATCGCCTGGTTCACGGCCAAGAAACGCAAAGAGAACGATCAAGCGTGGCGGGTCGCGGCCAGCGACGTGCTGAAACACGATGCCGATGGCAACCTCGTCTCGTGCAATCTCGATATCAAGAATCCGAATTCGGCCGACGCGCTAGACCATTTGCCGCCGGAGCAACTGGTCGCCGATATCCTCAAGAAGGAACAGCGGATTATTGAGATCATCGGGGAGATCAGGGCGGAATTAGGGGCGGGGGCATGACGACAAACGGCTGGCCAATGGTCCCGTTGGGCAAACTTCTAACGCGCAACGAGCCCGCCGTCGTAATTGAGCCGGCTACGGAGTACAAGGAAGTTACCGTCCGACTTTGGGGTAACGGCGTCGTACTGCGGGGAATCGTCACGGGTAGTGAGATTGCGGCAACGCGACGCTTTGCAGTTCGGTCCAATCAATTCATTCTCTCGCGCATCGATGCGCGGAATGGCGCGATGGGCCTCGTCCCGCCCGAGTTGGACGGTGCGGTAGTCTCTAACGATTTTCCGTCATTTGATATCGACGCCCGCCAATTGCTGCCGGCCTTTCTCGGCTGGCTGAGCAAGACGAAAGGTTTTGTCGACACGTGCCGCGCCACCAGTGAAGGAACCACCAATCGCGTTCGGTTGCAACAAACTCGCTTCGTTAAGCAGGAGATTCCGCTACCGCCATTGCCGGAGCAGCGGCGGATTGTGGCGAAGATCGAACGCCTCGCCGCCAAAATCAACGAAGCACAGCGAGTGGGAACTCAGTCTCTTTGTACGTCTGCAGCACTGGCGCGCGGTAGCAGCCATAAAATTGTCAACGCAATCGATCGCAAATATTGGCGGCCTCTGAATTCCGTTGTAAGCATCGAGGGAGGCACTACGCCTTCTAAGTCGAATCCAGCGTTTTGGGGCGGCAGTGTCCCCTGGATCTCGCCGAAAGATATGAAGGCTCGTGAGATCTGGAATTCACAGGATCATATCACCGACGTCGCACTGCAAAGCGGCCGCGTGAGGCTTAATCCACCAGGCACAGTCCTTGTTGTCATTCGTGGAATGATCCTTCTCCATACATTTCCTGTCGCTGTCCTACGGACGCCGGCTACGATCAACCAAGACATGAAAGCGCTAACTCCCCAACCAGGGCTGGCTGCCGAATATCTTTGCGCAATCCTATGGGCGCTGAACGATCAAGCCTTGGCGCTCGTTGATCGTTCTGGCCACGATACAAGGAAGCTAAATACTTCCAAACTCGAAGCGCTCGAAATACCGGTTCCACCCGAACCCGAGCAGCGTCGGATCGTCGCGTATCTCGACGGCCTGCAGGCGATGGTGGACGAGCTGAAGCGGCTGCAAGCCGACTCAGCGGCGGAACTCGACGCCCTCCTGCCCGCGATCCTCGACCGGGCCTTCAAGGGCCAGTTGTAGGCAATCGCTCTCAAAGCCGATGGCCAAAAGAGTACTAGAAATCCGTACACTATTCTGCTAATCTGTACGAACGCTGGTTTTGGGAAGCCGTCAGCTATTAGCTTCTTAGCGGTTAGCGAGAAAAATGCGCACCGACCGAACACGAACGCCTTGCGCCCGATGGAGAAAAACTCTCACCAACAGATGCGCAAAACCCCGGGGGGGAGTTTTGCGCACCTGTGCGATTCCCGGCATTTTGTGCACCTCCAGGCTGTCCGCGGAGCGGTAGGGTCTCTCCTCCAAAGTGTACGACGGCTGTTGAGGGTTTTCCCGCCTTCCAAGTCAAACCTTTGCACGACTTTCTGTCGCGGGTGTAAGAACGAGCATGTGCGGCTCGCGCTGGCCGTCCGCATGGCTAATTACAAGTATGGCAGCTTCCCGAAAAGGAGTGTGGATGATGCCAATCATCGAATGCTCTTGCGGAATGGTGATGTCGGTCCCCGTCGACGGCTCACGCGGCTGCTGCATTCGCTGCGGCGGCGTGGAACTCCACATCTTGGATCGGCGGGCCATTCAGGTGCCAAGTCCGCAGATGTTTCTCCTCGCGTCGACTGCCGGTTGTGCGCCTCCGTTGGCCTTGGCCGGTGTGTCCAGCGAAGTGGAAACGATCGCAAGCGGCTACAGCATCTGATTGGCGGCGGATGCGGAATAAAAAATGTTTTAGGTGAATTGGCGCCCATTCCCCAACAGCACCAAGGGTACTAGTATTAAAGATCGGGCCAAACCGCCAACGCAGATCCGTTGGCGACTTTTCTCGAGGTCGGCAGAGAGGCGGGGCAAATTTTCTCTGCCTTTGGTAGTTCTCCGGAACGAACACCAGGGGTGACCAGCATGGAACCACAGGGACAGAACGGGGTTTGTGCGGCCTTTCACAACGACGTGCCACCGACAACGGTCGGCCTGACCAGCAAAAAGCTGCAGAAGCTCAGCGACGCACGGCGGCGTCAAGGGTTATCGGTGCGCTGCGTGGCGCAGCGGTTGGGCCGCACCGTGAGCCAGGTGCGAGCCCAGGAGGAAGAGCACGCCGACATCCTCATTTCCGAGCTTTACCGCTGGCAGGCGGCGCTCGAGGTGCCGATTGAAGAGCTCCTTGACGAGCCGGAAGACGCACTTTCTTCCGGCGTGCTGACACGGGCGCGGCTGTTGAAGGTGATGAAGACCGCGATGGCCATTCGGCGACAAGCGCGCTCCGAATCGCAGCGCCGATTGGCGGTGCTGCTGATCGAACAACTGCTCGAGATCATGCCCGAACTCAAAGAGGTATCCGGCTGGCCCGCGGTGGGTCATCGACGGCGAGCCAATGAGGTCGGCCGGATCGGCGAGAATCCCGTCTCCGATGATTGGTTGCACGAAGCAAGCTAATGCTTCATTCGGCCGTTTCTTCGGCAGGGAAGGGGAGCGGATCGCCGCGAAGTTGGCAGATCGCGTTGTAGGCGGCGCGTTGCTCCGACTCCTTCTTGCTCCTGCCCCACGCTGGAGCGAAACGTTCTCGGCCGATTTGCGCCGCTATCTTGAAGCATTTGCTATGGTCCGGCCCTTTCTCATCGAGCAGATGATAGGTCGGCGTCACGCCGTTCTCGCGCTGGGCAAACTGTTGCAGCAACGACTTGTAATTGCCGCCGGTGTCGCCGGAGGCGGCGGCTTCGATCTCGGGGCCGAAATAGGCAAGCACGAACTCGCGGGCCGACTCGATACCGCCGTCGAGGTAGATCGCCGCGATCAGCGACTCCAACACGTCGGAGAGCACCGAGGGCGGCACCGCCGGATGCGTCGTCATGCCTTTGCCCAATACCAGAAACTCGCGCAGTCCGAGCGCCTGACTGATTTTGGCACACGTTTGCCGACTGACTACGATGGACTTGAGCTTCGTGAGGTCACCCTCGAGTTGATCCGGAAACTGCTGAAATAACTGCTCGCAAACGACCAGTCCCAGGATGGCGTCGCCGAGAAACTCCAGCCGCTCGTTGGAACTAAGCCGGTGATCTGCGCCGGATGCGTGCGTGAGGGCCGCCTCCAACAACTGAAGATCGCGGAACCGATAGCCAAGTCGCTGCTGACAGCGCTCCAAACGGAATACGCTGTCGTGATCGGTAACCGGCAGGGATGGCTCGGCCATCATCATCTCAGCATGTCGAGGCGGCTGGCCGCCGCTGGCGAACGGCCTTCGAATCTTGGAAACAGAAAAGCCGAATACAACTGCGGCAAACCCGCTGCGGATAGCACAGGTTGGGCCGCCGCTCGGCGGACCACCGTTGCCGTAAAGCTAATGGTCCGGATAAGGCATGTCAATCGGAACCGCGACGAGGATGAATCCCAAAAAGTGCGATAACTCACTGACAGGTCTCGCGCTGGTTGAGTAAACTTGCGCGAGGCAGGTTTATTGGCAGTGCGGCGCGTGAGCCGTTCCTGTAGCATGGGCACCGCCCACCATGGCTAAGTTTAGTGTGCGATGCCATCCGGCAATCGGGCTTTTAAATGATCAATACGCTCTATCTCCCTGAACTGCGAGAGATGCTCGATCTGAGCGACGTGGAAGGTCTGCGCGAGTTCTGTACCGCGCTGCACCCGGCTCGTACCGCGGAGTTTATGGAAGGCCTCACCGCGGCAGAAAGCTGGACGGTGCTCCAGGCGGCCGATCCCACGACGCGCGTCGAGATTTTTGGCTATCTCGACCACCAGAAACAGATCGAAATTATCGAGACGTGCGACCCGGAGAGCATAAGCCGGCTCATCGCCGATATGCCGGCCGACGATCGCGTGGATTTGCTCAACGGAGTTGATCCAGAGATTGCCCGAAACCTGCTCTCTCTGTTGCCCAGCGAGCAGCGGCGCGACGTGCTGCGGCTACAAGCCTACCCTGAGGGAACAGCCGGCGCGGTGATGACGACGGAGGTGGCAAAGCTGCCTGAGTCGCTCACCGTGCGCTCCGCTCTGGATGAGCTGAGCCGGATCGCGGAGAACTTGGAGACGATCTATTACATCTACATTGTGGACGATGAGAATCATCTGCGGGGCGCCGTATCGGCCCGGCAATTGGTCACACATCTCAATAAGCCGAACATGCCGATCACGGACCTGATGGAGCGCAACCTGGTGACGGTGGAAGTGACGGACGACCAGGAAGCGGTCGCGGCCAAGGTGGCCGATTACGATTTTCTCGCCATACCGGTTGTCGATCACGAGCAACATCTGCTCGGCATCATCACGCACGACGACGTCATCGACGTGCTGCAGCGCGAGGCGACTGAAGACGCGTACCTGGCCGGCGGCGTGGGACGGCTGGAGGAAGGGTATTTATCCATTCCCTGGTTCGAGTTTACGGTTCATCGCGCGCAGTGGCTCGCGATACTCTTTGTCGGGGCCATGGGAACTATTCTTGCCCTGCGGACGTATCACGAGACGATCGAGCAGGTCGCCTGGCTGGTCTTCTTTTTGCCGCTGCTGGTGGCTTGCGGCGGTAACTCAGGCAGTCAGTCGGCAACGCTCATCATTCGTGCGCTGGCTACCGGAGAAGTCACTCCCGCTCGGTGGTGGGCCGTTGTTTGGCGCGAGCTTCGGACGGGCCTCAGTTTGGGACTATTTCTCGGATTGATCGCCTACGTAATCGCCAGCCTGATGATCTCGCCTATCGACGCGCTGGTAATTCCGATCACGTTGGTTATGGTAGTCACCTGCAGCACGCTGTTGGGTTCGTTGCTGCCAATGCTGTTCGCGCGCCTTGGTTGGGACCCAGCTTTGATGAGCACGCCGTTCGTCACGGTGATTATCGATATTCTCGGGATCGTGATTTACATGAACGTCGCGCTGCTAATGCTCCGGGAGTTTCCTTAGACTGGTGCGCGCGAAGGAAGCGCCGCCGCTCAAAGATGCCCATCGTGTCGGCGTCGCGATCTGTGCTTACACGTCGAGCAGCGCGTGGCCAACGTACATCTGCAGCACCTGGCTTTGCACCTTGATGGCCCGGATGAGAATCCAAATTTGGTCCTGGTTGAAGGACTTGGGGTCCGAGGCGGCCAGCTCTTCGAGTTCTTCCGTCATGGCGGCGTGCTGATCGGTGGCCACCTGCAGTTGGAGCCCGGTGCGTTTCCAAGCGTCCTGCAGCGCCCGCCGGTCGCGCAGCGATTCCAAATCATCGACCGTATTGGCCAGCAGCAGGCAGAGCCGGGCGACGTCTTGTGCTGAGGCGTTCGGCTGGAGCTTCTCGATTTGCTGTGCCAGCTCGGTGCAGGTCATCGTGTTTTCTGGTGTATGGTTCACGGCTTGATCGCTCAGTGTGAAGCCTGTATTTCGAGCCAGGCAGTCGATTCTGGGTGTGGTCCCGGAGTGGAAATGCGGTGCGACGAATAGGCGCGACCTCTGCCCCACAGGAGCAAAAAAATCGCTAAGAAAGCTGCACCAATAGACCCCGTCCCCGTTCCCTTGCTTGTCTTCTACCGAAGTTTAGCTTGCTCGGCGCGCGGTTGGAAAAGCCGGGAGCCGAGTTGTGAGAATCTACGGTATACGCGTATCGGTCGAAAATGCTGGCGTTTCAGCGGCATACGCGGCATAATCAATAGTATCGAATTGGCTTCGCTTGTCCGTCAAAACGACACCAACTTGATATTCCGTACTGCGAGATGCTTCTATGTACATTTGCTCACAATGCGGCACTTCCGTGGATTCGGCCAGCATCGGGAGTGAGCGGCGGATCTGTCCCGATTGTGGTTCTCCATTGCGGCCTGGCGCCGAGCGCCCGTGGATTGACGTCGCCCGGGTGCGGAACCTGGCCGAAGCCGGATTTCTCAGCGATGAGCTGCTCGGGCTAGGAATCGACGCCCGGATTCACCAACTGGAAGAGTTTAGTGCGATCAACAACCGTTGGGCGTCACTGTATTTGATTCGGGTGCCGTCGAGCATGGCGCGCGAAGCAGCCACGAGAATTCGACACCACCTGACCGATGAGGAAACCGAGGCGGAGAATGAGTCGGCCACCTTTCGCATTTCAACCCATGAGCAACCTACGGACCCGCTCTTGTGGCGGCCTGTTGCGCTGGTGGTTTTAGCCGGCATGGCTAGCTTCGTCCTTGGGCAGCGTTTCTCGGAGCAGAACGAGCATAAGCTGCAGCGCCGGCCGCCTCGCGACTCACTCGCCTCGGCGGTGGAAGCGATTGGCCAGCCTCTAATTACCGAGCCGGGAGTGGGGCAGCCAAGGCACCGGCTCTCTTTTGACCGGCAGCGCGAGACCTGGTTTCTCGATGTCGATCGCGATGGCGACGGGCTGTACGACAGCCGCAATGCGTTTCATACCTCGGGCGCGGCATGGTGAACCTGTCCGCTCGCGGAACTGTCCTGTGGGCCAAACCCTTATCCACCCCATCTGCAGGAGAAGTTGATTGGTATTACTGGGCGTCAACATCGACCACGTGGCCACGGTTCGCGAAGCCCGCAAAACCAATGAGCCCGACCCGGTATGGGCGGCGGCGCTGGCGGAGCTGGGCGGCGCGGATGCCATTACGATCCACCTCCGCGAGGACCGCCGGCATATTCAGGAGCGCGACCTGCGCATGCTGTTGGAATCGGTCGCCGTGCCGATCAATCTGGAGCTGGCTTGCGCCGCCGACGTATTGACCATCGCCTGTGATGCCCGTCCATTTCAAGCGACGCTCGTTCCGGAGCGGCGTGAGGAGGTGACGACCGAGGGCGGCCTGGATGTGATGAAATCGCGGGCGAAGGTCGGGGATGCTGTGCGCCGGCTCAAACAGGCGGGCATCGTGGTCAGCCTGTTTCTCGACCCCGATCCGGCTCAGATTGATGCCGGGGCAGAGCTTGGCGCGGACGCTATCGAGCTACACACCGGGGTTTACGCTGAAGCGGCTACCCGGCATCGCGTGCAGGAAACGAACGCCGCGCTCGAAACGCTGATTGCCGCGGGGCGACGCGTCCGTGCGGCGTGCCTGACGCTCGATGCTGGCCACGGCCTTACGTATCGCAACGTCCGGCCCGTCGCCGGCATCGAAGGCATGCACGAGCTGAACATCGGCCACAGCATTGTTGCCCGTGCGATCATGGTCGGCCTCGAACAGGCGGTGCGCGACATGAAGCGATTGATTTCGTAGCCATCTGGCTACTTCGTGGTTTCTTAAACTCGTTAACTGTCAAACCTGCTTGTCGGATAATTGCTCGGAGTGTACCCTTTGCCACCTCACGGTGATCGGGAACTGTGATGCGGCGATGGGGAGGCGCGACGTGACGAAGCGTGATGTGGCTGCCCCGCTGGTGATCGAAGGCGTAGCCCATCTTTTCCAGCGCCCTGACAACTTCGCGGCCCGACAGGCGCGGCAAGCGGCTCACACATCCACCTCCACGACTTCTTCGGAGGTCGGTGGTGGCACGGGTTCCCCATGCTTGCGCAAACTTTCAAGATAGGATGCAATGGCTTCTTTGATATTGGCCACAGCTTCATCGCGTGTCCTACCCTGCGAAATGCAGCCCGGTAATGCTGGGACTTCGGCGACAAATACGCCATCTTCATCAGGTTCGATCAATACTCGGTATCGCATTTAGATTACCTCGCGGCGAATTAGTCGCCCTATGTAGAATACTCTACACGAACTCGGCGTCCAATAGATTCAGCGGCAGCTCCTTGATCCGCTCCGTGGCGGCCTCCGGGAGCGAATAGTTTTCCACCGTTTTCGCGACGATGCGCCTTGCGATGCCGGGCCAGGCCAGGAGTTGGGTCGTGATCCAGAAGCGCGGCAATCGGCTGAGCGGATCTTCGCGCGGCCGGGTGATCTCGTCCTCACCGCTGTCATACAACTCCTGACCCTTGAGGCAGCGATAAATCTCACGCAGAAGCGCCGTGCGACCATGGCCGTCGTAGGCCATGCTCATCAGGATCATGAGCAGGTTGTGCGTGCGTACGCCCACTCGGCCCAGCGGCGCTCTCGGCGGCGATTTGCCGGCCGACACCTGCACCAGCAATTCCGCCAGGTTGATGTCCGATAGCCAGGCGTTGACCGTTTCACCCACACGCGGGTTGGCTTCGATGTACTGCGGTCGGCCCGAATCGCGATCGAAAAAATAATCGATGAAGAAAGCGCCATGCCAGCCAACGTGTTTGCCGAGCCGTTCGACGTGCTCGCGCACGATGGCATGATCGGCGCTCGTACGGGCCGTCGACATTCCCCCGACTCCCAGTCGCCGCGCCTCGAAGCAATGAACGCCGATCATCTCGCCGCGATTGAATACGGCTTGCACCGTGGAAAGCACGCCGCGGGCAGGCTGCTGAACGAGCATCTCGGTGTTGGGCGTTAGCCGACCGCTGCGCTCGAGCTCCTCCGCCCGTCTCCGCAGCGCTTCGCGATCTTCGATAAAGAATACGCCGCCGCCGGCGGTGCTGTGCGCGAGCTTCAAGTAAAGTGGGAAGCTCCAAGGCTGGTCGAGCTCCGCAGGGCTGCGGAGGATTACCGTCTCAGGCTGCGGCAGGTCGAGTTCGGCAAGGAGCCGGCTGAAGTGAGCTTTGTTTTGCAATCGCTCCAATGCCGCAAACTCCGGCAGCGCCAAGCCGACGTGCGCTGTAAAGGCATCGCGAAAGCGGCTCAGCAGGTAAACCTGCTCATGCGTCGGGAGCAACACATCGTACCGCCGCTCGCGCACGAGGGCCGCCAGAAAGCGAAGAAATTCCACAGGTTGCCTTGAAAACGACGGCGAGCGGATGAATCGCCGAACGTAGCTGGAGAAGCGGCACTGGCAGAGCGGATCGGGGTCAATCACCTCGATATCGTAATACGGCCCCAACGAATACAGCGTCTGCCGGGCCGATAGGCTGGCCCCCTCGGTGAACAAAATACGGAGGCGAGCGGACAAAGTAGGTTCCTGCGCGTTGGTTCGGCGAGCCGTCCAGGCTATAAAACATGGAGTGGCTCGGCAAGATATGACAACTTTGAGCGAGGCCTGCGGTTGAACTATTATTGCGACAAAGTGGCTTTAGTTACTGGCGGCGGAGCGGGCATCGGCGCGGAGCTTGCGCGCCGGCTGTCGCGTTCCGGCGCCTCGGTCGTTATTGCCGACATAGCCCTCGATGCGGCACAAAAATTGGCCGACGAACTCAATCAGCCTGGTGCGCGGGTGCTCGCATGCCACACCGATGTCACGCGCTTTGCAGATCTCGAGTCGGCGGTGCAAATGACTGTCCGCGAATTTGGACGACTTGACCTGATCTTCAACAACGCCGGCGTCGGTCTGGCGGGCGAGCTGCGCGACATCGAGTTGTCCGATTGGCGGCCGATCCTGGATGTGAACCTGTGGGGCGTTATTCATGGCGTTCATGCAGCACTTCCCGTAATGCTGCGGCAGGGTCATGGTCAGATTGTCAACATTGCTTCGGCGGCCGGCCTGGTGCCGCGGCCGGGGATGGTGCCCTACGCGGCCGCAAAATACGCGGTAGTGGGACTCTCCACGTCGCTGCGATATGAGGTTGAGGATTTGGGAATCCGCGTCAACGTCGTGTGCCCATTTCACGTCGCGACTTCGATCTTTAAGAATACGACCTTCCGAAACATCGACGGCGAGGCGATGGTCTCGGCGATTCCCTTGCGGCAACTTCCTGTCGAACGCTGCGTGGAGGAAATGCTCGTTGGGGTTCGCAAGAACAGGCCGATTATCACCATGCCGCGCTTTGCCCGCTTCGAATGGCGGCTCTACCGGTATTTCCCGCGGGCGGCCGCGCTGCTGCTATGCCGGCGCCGCACATTGTTTCGGGAGCACCGCCTTCAACCGACGATCGAACGGGGAGCGGCCAACTCGTGAACAAATCAACCATCGCGGATAAAGTGGCGTGGGTGACGGGCGCTTCGTCGGGAATCGGCGCGGCCTTGGCTAATGCGCTGGCCGCAAAAGGCGCTGCCGTAGTGCTGAGTGCCCGCCGCGAGGAGCTGCTCCGCCAGGTCCAGGCCGGCTGCGCCCAGCCCGAGCGGCATCTTGTGCTGCCGCTGGATATGCTGCGCTCCGAATCGTTCGAGCCGGCCGTTCAAGCCGTTTTGAATCGTTTTGGGCGCGTCGATGTTCTCATCCACTGCGCCGGGATAAGTCAGCGCGGCCGGGCCGTCGAAACTCAATTGAGCGTCGACCGGCACATCATGGAGCTCAACTACTTCGGTCCCGTAGCGCTGACGAAGCACGTGCTGCCTTCGATGCTGGCTCGCGGCGCGGGCCAGATCGTCGTGGTCAGCAGCCTGCTGGGCAAGTTCGGCGCGCCCGAACGGTCGGCGTATTGCGCGTCGAAGCATGCCCTACATGGCTTCTTCGATGCCTTGCGGGCGGAAGTTCACGCCCGGGGAATCCTCATCACCGTTGTTTGTCCAGGATTTGTTTGCACGAATGCGTCGGTCAACGCGCTCACTGGCGACGGCACGCCCCATGGTCGTATGGACCGCGATTTGCGCCGCGGACTGACCGCCGAGGAATGCGCTGGCCGGATTGTGGCGGCCATCGAACGCGGCCGACGAGAAGCCTATATTGGCCGCAAGGAACGGCTGGGCGTGTATTTCAGCCGTTTCGCACCGGGACTGTTTAGCCGTTTCATTCGCTCGACGAAGCTCAAGTGAAAATCTGAGGACGAGGCACCATGGGAAATGTCAGCGTGATCACCGGAGCAACCGGCCTCGTGGGGAGTCACATCGCCGAGCAATTGTGCGAACGCGGCGTTGCCGTCCGCGCGGTAGTTCGAGGCCAGAGCGACACGCGCTTTCTGAAAACTCTATCAGTCGAGATCGTCGTCGCCGATCTTCGCGACTTGCGGAGCAACCCGCGGGCCCTGGAAAATGCCGGTACCGTGTATCACTGTGCGGCATTCGTTCGCGATTGGGGAACATGGGCCGATTTCTATGACGGCACGGTGGAGATCACCAGGCGTCTTCTCATCGCTTGCCGGCAGGCGGGCGCCGGGCGGTTCGTCCACATTAGCTCGATCTCGGTGTTCGGCAATCCGCCCGAGTCCGCTGGCCAGATTACCGAAGACATGCCCACAGGTGAGCATCTGTGGCCGGGCGACCACTACGGCCGATCGAAGATTTTGGCCGAACAGGTTGTGCGCGAATATGACGACCATGTGATTATGCGTCCGAGCTGGATTTACGGCCGGCGCGACATGGTGTCGATCCCGCGAGTGCTCGATGCGCTGCGCCGCCGTCGCGTGAAGCTGATCGGCAGCGGCGATAATTTGCTTAACCTCGTCAACGCCCGCGACGTGGCCCGCGGAGTCGTGATGGCGGCCGATTCTCCCCAAGCCCGCGGACAGGCGTACCATCTATGTAGTCGCGGCGAAATTACACAGCGGGAGTTTTTCGAGTTTCTCGCAGAGCACTGTGAGTTGCCGCGTCCACGTCGCCGAGTGCCGGTTCGAATCGCCTGGACGGCGGCCAGCGTTTTGGAATCGATCTTTCGTATTGCCGGCAGCAAATCGCCGCCGCCGTTCACACGACGCGCGATCTTGATGCTTAGCCGGCCCATCCGGTTCAGCATTGCCAAGGCAGAGCGCGAGCTCGGCTGGCGGCCGGAAATTCCGATTTACGACGGATTGAAAGAGGCGCTGCAGTGGCAGCTTCGCGCGTCGGATGCCTGTCTACCAGAGGACGTCGAGCTGGGCAGCTCGGCGATCGGACAGGTCTAAAGAGGTGAGTCCGCGGGACGCTCTTTATATTGATGATGCCGCAGGCGGCACGAGGCCGCCTGCGGCACCCAGACAGGCCGGTTCAGGCCTAATGCAATCGCCGACGAAGTGCGACGACGCTCGCAATCCCGGCAATCATCAGCACGCAGCTCGCCGGTTCCGGCACCGTGTACAGTTCGAACGCCAGATCCTTCGAGAATTCGCCGATTCCCGGTGGGCCATCGGCAAACGGAAGGTACTCCGTCGGTCGAAACTCCCCTTGCTCCACGCGCGGCATGATCTCGCCCATTGGAATCAAGTGGTTAACCACAACGCGACCCGTCACCGCATCGTCCTGGAAATGCCAGACTGGAGTTCCCCCGGGCACGGGGCCGAGAAAGCCGTCGATATGCTCGCCGGGCACGACCGCGGGCGCCGTCGAGGCGAGCGGATCGTGAATCGTGTAATCCCGGTTGTGCCAGCCCCAGCGGGGAGCAATGGTTGGCGGCTGGGTCGGATCGGGGAGGTCGATTCCCGGTGGCAGGTCGACCAGGGCGACAATTTTCAACCAGTAGACTGAGTCGGGTTCTTGGAAGAATTCTTTGCCCAGGTGCAGCTCGGCATTGTACTCAAACAACCTTTCGTTCAGTGGATCCCCTCCGTCACTGATCGGCCGCTCGGTGTATGTTCCCGACCCAGGCGCTAGCCCCCCATGCGGGACACGCCGAACGATCTGATTCAGAATCGGTTCCCCGGGATGGCTGAAGGGATTGTTTGGGCTGGCTGGCACGTCGCGTTCGAAGGAGATCAGGAATTTATTGACCGGAATGTTGTCCGGGCGGAAATTGTTAAGGTACGAGCCCCACCACTTTACGTGCACCACCGGGGATTTGAATTCGTCAGCGAAATCGTCTGCCATAAAAACGCCACGATAAGGTGTCGGCCCGGCGGCTCCAAACGAGCTGTAGGCCGTGCTGAGTTCATCGTGGCCCCAATAATGTTCGACAGTTCCGTCCGGCGTGGGAATCGGCGTGCCATTCATCGGTTTCTGGCTGAATTTCAAGATATCGCGGCCGTCTATCGGATCGGCGAATACCGGGGTAGCGGCGATGATCGACATGGCAGCCAATGCCAACAGCGGCAACAAGGTTTTTCTAATTGCGTTCATGAGTCTTGTCCTTCAAGTGAGAGGCAGTGATGGTGAAACGTGGTGATTGAGGATTCGTGGAGGTTGCCATTTGAGAGCCGTGAGAGGCGATCGCGCAGCTAGGAGAATGGCACCGGGCCGGCGCGAATGGCCGGCGAACGAATGCGGCGCCAGCATCCCTCCAGCCATTCGGCGCATGCAGGCTTGCAGACATACGCGGTCGCGCCGGCCAGCCGCGCGGCCAGCTCGTCCTCGGCCGAATATGCATTGCCGACGAGAAACACGCTGCATCGCCGCCAGCGACGGCGCACGAGCGTCAACAAGCCCGTGCCCGGCATATCGGGCAGCTCGATGTTCATCAGCCACAAAGTGGACGAACAGCGGTCTGTCGCTCGGAGGGCATCTTCGCCCGTCGAGAATTGCTTGACGCGCAATTCCGACAGCCCGAGCTCCTCGAAGAGCGGCTCGTAATCATCGAATTGAGGATCGACGACAATCAAGTCGTCGAAGCGGTGTTCGGTGGTCTTCATGAGACTGACCTCGGTGAGTTGAGAAATGGCAATGTGATCGGCGATCGGTAAAAGCAAACGCCGAACCAAACCAGTGCTAATCGCACGAGCGCGCGCACTAAGTGATGTGTGCGTCAAGAGATGAGGACGCAAAGATTGCGGCGCGCGAGGGGCTGATCCAATCGTCGTGTTTCGACCGCCTGTACGGCATCGATCTACTTTCGACCGAATGCGGACAGTTGGATTGCGGCGCGATGCGCGAAGTGTACGCCAGCGGACAGGGGCTTAGCGTGGAAGGGACGGCGCTTGCCGAAGCCCTAGCGTTTTGGTGGCGCGTTGAGACGGTAATTCTTCATCTTGCGAAGCAGCGATTGGCGGGTCAGGCCAAGCAGGCGTGCGGCTGCCGAGCGATTGTAGAAAGTGTGTTCCAGCGTCCGCAGAATATGCTGCCGTTCGACACTCTCCAGCGTCGGCCACGCCGAATCCTCCCCCACAGTGGGCCCGGCCGCGGTGAGCATGGACTGCGGGCAATCGGCCACCGCATGATGGCCGGTGGGGCTGTCCGCTGAATGCGATGCGCTATCGGCATTCCGGGAGTCGAACGACAGCGAGATGATCTCGCGCAACTGGGCTGCCGAAATGCTTGGCGATTGGCTGTCAATGGCCGCCTGCTCGAGGACATTGCGCAGTTGCCTTACATTCCCCGGCCAGTCGAAATCCAGCAGAATAGCGCGTGCCTCGCTCGACAGCCGACAGCGGGGCAATCCCTCATCGGCAAGCTCGTTGAGAAACGCTGCGGCCAGAACAGGAACGTCGTCCCGGCGGTCGCGCAGCGCGCTGGTCCTGAGATGCACTACGTCCAGGCGATAGTAGAGATCCTCGCGGAATCGCCCGGCAAGCACCTCGGCGCGGACGTCGCGATTCGTGGCGGCAATCACGCGAACGTCGACCGGTTCGCCCCGATGACTACCCACGGGCGTGACGACGTGTTCTTGCAACACTCGCAGCAACTTCGCCTGCAGCGCGTATTCCAACTCGCCGATCTCGTCGAGAAAGATCGTGCCGCGGTTCGCGGCGCGAAAGCAGCCGAGCGCATCGCAGTTCGCGCCCGTGAACGCCCCCGCCACATGGCCGAACAATTGGCTCGACATCAGCTCGCCGCTTATCGCCGCGCAGTCGACGGGAATAAACGGTTGCCGTGCGCGCGGACTGCCGAGATGGATCTGCCGGGCGACAAGCTCCTTGCCGGTGCCGCTGGGGCCGGTGATAAGCACATTGGAAGCGAACGGCGCAACGCGGCCAATTTCGGCTCGCAGTCGAACCGTCACTGACGAATGCCCGATGATGGCCATCGAGCTCGGCGACCCTGTCAGAGCGCCTGTCAGCATCTGACTCCCCTTGCGCCCCAATGGGACGCCGAAAACAGGAGAGACATGGGGTAGGTGGCAACTCTTCCTTGCCTGGGAGATCAACCGCCAATGTACTCCTTTGTGTGGCCGCGCCAACAAGTCCTTGCGGAGATTTCAGGCGGCCCGGAGCCGAAATGTCGACCACCAGGCGGCTAGGGAACAACTTTTTGTGCAATACCGCGTAAGGCGGAAACGGGCTGCGAGAGCGGCGTGGGTCTGCTAAAATGGCTGGAATTCCAAGGATCGATGTGGCAGGAGCCTGTAGACGGTATACGCTTTGCTACGGCTTGCGAGCGTATAATTCCGAACTTTCTCGCACAGATCGGAGCGATCAAATGGCTTCCGCTACTATCGAACACTCGCACGCCAGGTCGCCATCCTTCGCCGATCCGCTGTTCAAGAAGCGGCTGCAAGAGCTGCGGCAAACGGACAACTTGCGGAACTGGTACTACCTCGTGCGCACCTACGTGCTGCTGGCGGTGGTGGTTGGCGGTGCCGTCTGGTTCTATCACTTCACGCGCTCGGGCCAGCTCTCGATGTGGTGGAACGTGCCCGTGTCCTTCGTGGCGATCACGCTGGTAGGCGCGTTGCAGCATCACCTGGCGAACCTGGCCCACGAGGCGGTTCATCACACGCTGTTCAAGAACCGGTATCTCAACGATTTGACGTCCGAGTTGCTTTGTTCGTTCCCGATGTTTAGCTCGACCTTCCACTACGGCCTTCACCATCTGGCCCATCATCAGTTCGTCAATGATCCGGTACGCGACCCGGACATCTCGCAGCTGCAAATGAGCGGTCACCGGCTGTCGTTCCCGATTCTCAAGCAGGAATTCCTGGAGGTGCTGTTCCGCCAGATGTGGGTGCCAAACCTCATTCGCTACAGCTTAGCCCGCGCCGAGTACGACTCGCTGGGCACGTCAAAGAATCCGTACATTCGCGAAGACTGGGAGTACACCAAGCTGCCTGCTCGCTTGACGCTGGCGTACTTGGTTGGCACGGTGCTGCTCCTCACCGGCCTGGTCACGTATGGCAACCCCGTACTGCTCGCTATTCTGCCGGCGGCGGCGCTGACCGGAATTCTCGGTGCGTTGTGGCTGTTGCCGGAGCGCTACTACTACCAGAGCAAAATTCGGCCGCTGCTGCCGATCCGCGTGCTCGGCATGATGCGCACGGCGTTTTTGACCGCGATGCTCTGGGCCCTGGCATGGGCCACCTGGTCCACCGGCGACTGGTGGGGCGGCTATTTCTTCCTGCTGTGGGTGCTGCCGCTCGGCACTTCGTTCCCGCTGTTCATGGTGCTGCGACAGATCGTGCAGCACGGCAACGGCGATCGCGGCTGGCTCACCAATACGCGCGTGTTCCGCTGCCACCCGTTCATCAACTTCGCGGTCTTCCCGATGGGGCAGGATTACCATTTGCCGCACCACATGTATTCCACGATCCCGCATTACCGGCTCAAAGAGCTGCACGAGGCCATGCTCAAGTACCCGGAATATAGCGGCAAAGCCACCGTCGTCGAGGGCTACATCTGGCCCAAGGAGCGCCCGCCCAAGCATCCAACCGTCGTCGATGTTCTCGGCCCGGACTACGCGCCGCACGAATTCCAAGAGGTGTACATCGACAACTCGGTGCTGGAAGGCCAGTTGGTCACTGACCGGGAGAAAGGCGAAATTATCGACGAAGGCGCCCGCGAAGCCGAGCGAGTCCGCAACGCCGCGCGAGCAGGCAGTTGGTCACTAGGCGACTGAGCCCCTAGCGACGCAGGACGGACGATCCGATTCCGCCAACACATTCCAGGGCCATGAACGTCATCCGACGGAGAAACCACCATGCCAGAACCATGAGGGAAAGAATGATGTTCACCGGCCGTTGACCTACGGCCCCTACAGAGATAAAACCGCGAACCAGATGCTTGCCAGTCATCGCGATCAACCTCCCGAGCAGACACGCCTCGCTTGCACGATGCAGTCCCAGCCGTTGATTAAACCCCGCGGCAATGGAGCGGTTTCGCCGATACGGCCCTGCTTCGTCAATATGGGCGAAATGCTGTCAGCCGCCGATTGCCTGCCAGCATCGAGCCGCATATCATGCCCCCTGCTGGCTGCTGGTGCCAGGCGAAACGGCGTAGCGTCGAGGATCACTTGATGAAGACGAAGGGTGAAGCATTTGCGGGCCTGTCGGTGGCGGTGGTCACGCCGTTTACCCGCGGCGAAGTTGACTACGACATTTTCCGCAAGCAGATCGAATTTCAGATCGCCGCCGGCACCCACTGCCTGGTGCCCGTCGGCACCACCGGCGAGTCGCCGACGCTCAGCCATGAAGAGCAGGACCGCGTGGTCGCCTTCGTGGTCGAGACCGTCGCCGGCCGCGTGAAGGTCATGCCCGGCACGGGGTCGAACAGCACGGCCGAAGCGCTGCGGCTCACGAAGTTCGCGGAACGGGCCGGCGCCGACGCGGCGCTGCAGGTTGCCCCGTACTACAACAAGCCGACCCAGCAGGGTTTTTACGAGCACTTCAAGCGGCTGGCCGAGGAGACCGGCTTGCCGCAGTGCATCTATAACATACCGGGGCGGACCGGCAAGAACGTCGAGCCGGAAACGATCATCCGCCTGGCTGAGCTCGAAAACATCGCCATGGTAAAGGAGGCGACCGGATTGCTCGACCAGGCATCGCAGATCATCACGTCCACCAATCTTACCGTGCTCAGCGGCGATGACAGCCTCACACTGCCGCTCATGGCGGTCGGCGGGCGAGGCGTTATTTCGGTGGTCGGCAACATCGTGCCCCAGGACATGCTCGCGCTGGTGGCCGCGATGCAGCAAGGCGACCTCGCCGAGGCCCAACGTTGGCACCGCAAGCTGTTCCCGCTTTGCCGCGATATGCTGGGACTGTCCACCAACCCAATTCCAATTAAGGCGGCCATGAAAATGCTGGGCCGTGACCCGGGCGAGCTGCGCTTGCCAATGACGCCGCTGGAAGATGCCGGCATGACGCGGCTGAAGAAGACGCTCGCCGATTACGGGTTGCTGTAGGCATCGCCAGATTGTGTGCCACTGCTTGCGGCACTTAAAAAATGTGAAGTCCAAATTCAGCACTGCTCGCCGTTACAGGCACGCCGGCCATTCGAAGCAAGCAGTGCGGCTCGGCAATGCGGGCATTCCCTTGTGCCGCGAGCAGTGGCACACTACGCGTAGCGAGCTCTGATGCCGCGGCTATTGATTCTCTGCGAGTACCCAACTCTCCTCGGCGGGGAGCGGTCGATGCTCGCCACGCTGCCGGCAATCGCTGCGGCGGGTTTCGATATCCACGTGGCGGCGCCGCCTCAAGGTCCGCTCGCCAATGCGCTCCGGGAGCGCGGCATCCCCCAAATCGCTTGGCCGACTCGCGATCAGCATGACGAGCGATTGCCGCTCCAGGCATTGCGTGGGAGTTTGGCCGAATCGCTTCGCCGCATGCGGCCCAATCTGATTCACGCCAATAGCCTTTCGACCGCTCGCATCGCGGGGCCGGTGGCCGTGAATTGCAATGTGCGGAGTCTCGGCCACTTGCGTGACATCGTGAAACTCGCGCGCCAGGTGGTCGACGATCTCAACACGCACCGATGTTTGGTGGCCGTGTCGCGCGCCACGCGCGATTTCCACGTCGCGCAGGGAATCGCACCAAAGCGGTGCGTCGTTATTCACAACGGCGTCGATCTCAGTGAATTCTGCCCGCGGCCTTCGACGGGGGAATTGCACCACGAGCTCGGCCTGCCGCCGACCGCGCAATGGATCGCCATGGTGGGCCAGCTGGGACTCCGCAAAGGCACGGACGTCGCCCTTACGGCCGCACTGCAGGTCGCGCCCGATTTGCCCGATGTTCACTGGCTCGTCATCGGCGAACGAACCTCGAACAAGGATGAGTCGCGGGAATTCGAGCAATTGCTGCGCTCGATTGCGGCCGAACCGCCGCTGGTAGGACGCGTCCATTTCCTCGGCAGCCGCAACGATGTGCCGCGGATTTTGAATGAGTGCGTGCTGCTCGTGCATGCAGCTCGGCAAGAGCCGCTCGGCCGCGTGTTGCTCGAGGCAGCGGCGAGCGGCGTCGCCGTGGTGGCGACGGACGTCGGTGGCACGCGCGAGATTTTTCCAACCGAGGCCGACGGCGCCTTGCTTGTGCCGCCCGACAATTTCCTGTTGATGGCCGATGCAATCCTCGCCATCCTGAAAAATGACGAGCGAAGGCGCTCGCTGGCGGCGGGCGCTCGGCGGCGAGCGGAAAACGCATTTGATATTCGCACATCAGCGGCTCGGCTGATCGAGCAGTATCAAAACCTATTGATGTGAGCGCCGCTGTTGTTCGGCCGAGCGACTATGATGTCACTCTCTGCGACGCCGAGCTTCTCGCGCAACCACTCGCTCAGCGCTTGCGCCTCGGCTTCGTTCCCCGTGAACGCAAAAACCGTCGGACCCCATGACGATTGCCCGACGCCGGGGACACCGTACGCTCGAATGGACTCGACGACTCGCGCGATTTGGTGATTCGCGAACGGGCCGCCCTGAACGGCGGCAAAACATTCACCGGCCACCCGGCCGAATCGGTACACCGCCTCGCCGAACGCGGTGCAGTCTTCATTTTCGATGGCCGGCAGCATTTCGCTCTCGGTGATTTGCCACAACGCGCGCGTCACTTCAGGAGGCACGGGCGGCAGTCGCGCGAACGCATCGGCTTCGTAGTCACCGGCTAATCCTCGAGCGGCGGGGGGACGCACGAGCAGGATTTGCCACGTCTCGGGCAACGCGACGCGGCGAGCAAGCATGCCAAGCCGATCGCCCGTTCGCTTGCCTCGGTCCACGATCAGTCCGCCATGTCGAAAACCATACGTACCGACCGCCGACCGCGCCCCGCGGCCAACGCTGGAAGCCAGCTCGTCAATTGGCAACTCAGTAAGAGCCAAGAATTTTCGCAGGCCGGCGGCGACCGCCAGGCCGAGCTGCGTGCCGACGCCCAAGCCGACATGGTCCGGCGGCGAACGAACGGCGATTTCGCACGCCGGAAGTTCATGAAGCCGCCAATATTCAATGGCGGACTTGGCAAACTGCTCGACTCGATTCGGTAGCGCGCCACTTACGCTGAAGCGCCCTGAGGGAGTGATCGTCACCTCGATCGCCGGCGGGTCGACCATGACGCCCACGCCGCCAAACTGCGGCCGGTCGGCCTGCCCGAAGCTGAACATGCCGAAGTGCAGTCGGCACGGCGCGCGGACCTGAACGCTACGGGTCATTGCATTCATTTAGTAAAAAAGCGGTCTCACGCAAAGGCGCTAAGTCGCAAAGAAACAATACAAAGGATCAATACAAGGGATTGAGTTTCATTTGGGTTCTTAGCGCCTTTGCGCCTTTGCGTGAGATTGTCATTTGAGACGCCAGTGGTTTACGTTGGCAGCGCTTCATTCACGTATTGTTGCAAGAAGCTGAAGGCGCGGTGTTCCTGGCGCCCGCCGGTTTTTTCCACGAGCACGGCGAGGCGGGCATATTCGTTGCGGATATAATGCGGCTCCAACAGGCCGATCCGCGTTGCCAGGATGGCCGCTTCGACTACGGCGTGCTTCGCTCGATTGAAGCCGAAAAAATCGCGAATGCGGCCCCGGTCAACGACTCGCGCCACCATTTTCGTGCGATCATCGCGATCGTCGAGCGATTCGACGCGAAACGCATACCATCGACATGCATCGGCGAGGATCACGCCTTCCACAGCGTCGGTGCGCTCCAGCCGCGGCATCTGCTCGATCCGTCCCACCGCCGCCCGCGCCAGCAGCTCGACATCATCCGTGACGTGCAACACTCCCTGTCCCGACCTCTTGAGATTCGCGAACGTGGCCGACGTGCGAAATGGCCGCAGCAGCAGCCAGTTGAAATTTGCGTCAACGATCGGTCCCATCGGCGCGATGTGCGGCGAGCCGTGCTCATCGAGCGTCGAGACGATGCCCTCCAACAGCGTGGCGTCGGGCAAACTGAGTCCGGCTTGAGGCGGATCGCAAGTCATCGCGCAGTGGTCGCTAAAACGTGACAGGGCCGACAGGCAATCGCCGTCCGACGTCGGCCGGCTTTCGCAGTTCGCCATTTGCCAACTCTCCCAATGCAGTGGCAACGCTCAGGCCGGCCAACCTCAGAAAATTCGCCAGCAGATCGTAGCCGTGCTCGGTGAGGATCGATTCCGGGTGAAACTGCACACCGTACACCGGCCAGCGGGCGTGTTCGATTGCCATCAGCGCGCCCTCCTTCGCCCAAGCCGTCGGGCGCAACTCGTTCGGGAGCGAAACCGTGTCGACTATCAGCGAATGATACCGGCCGACGCGCAGCGGCGACGGCAAACCGGCGAACAGACCGTTGCCCTCATGCTCGATTGCGGACGCGCGCCCATGCACGGGTGCGCGGGCGCGAACGATTCGGCCGCCCAGCGACTCGGCAATAACTTGATGCCCGAGGCACACGCCGAGGATCGGCACTTGAGCGTACAGCGCGCGGACTAGATCGAGCGACGCCCCGGCCTCGCGCGGCGTGCACGGTCCCGGCGAAAGCACGATCGCGGCCGGCCGCATCGCCCGCACCGCCGCCGCATCGATCGCATCATTGCGAACGACGATCGTACGCTGTCCAAGCCGCTCGAAATAGCGGGCCAGGTTGTGCACGAAACTGTCGTAATTATCGATCAGCAGAATCATATTAACTTGCGTTGGTCGCGTTCACTTTGGCTCGATTGATAAGGTGTGCCACTGCTGGCTCGCCCAGCAGTGCGAAACGTCCGTCGATAGGCACTGCTGGACAAGCCAGCAGTGGCACCCCCCATCTTAGCACCTACGGCGCCAGCGCACGTAGCATCCCCGTTGCCTTGTGCCACGTCTCTTCGTACTCATCCGCGGGATTCGATTGGGCGACGATGCCGCCGCCCACCGGCAACTGCCACCAACCTTGTGCCGCCGTGACTGTTCTTATGAGGATACTCGTGTCCATCCGGCCGTCCAATCCGATGTAGCCAAGACAGCCACAATACGCGCCTCGGACGGTCGGCTCCAATTCGGCGATGATCTCCATCGCGCGAATCTTGGGGGCCCCAGTGACCGATCCGCCAGGAAACGAGGTGCGAAGCAAATCGATTGGCGTGCAGCCGTCGCGCAGCTTTCCTTCGACCACCGACACCAAATGCTGCACGTACTCATACGTTTCCAGGCCGCACAATTGCGAGACGAGAACGCTCTCAGGCCGGCACGTGCGCGACAAGTCATTGCGCATGAGGTCGACGATCATGACGTTTTCGGCGCGGTCCTTTTCGCTGGCCCTCAGCTCATCGCCGGCAAAAAGATCGGCCTCGGGTCGCAGCGAGCGCCCGCGAGTGCCCTTGATCGGCCGCGTTTCGACATGACCATCCGCGACTTGGATAAATCGCTCCGGCGATGCGCTGGCGATCTGCCAGTCGCCGCCGTCGAGATATCCCGCGAACGGCGCCGGATTGCGCTCGCGAAGGCGGCAGTAAAGATCGACGGACGCCATGCGCACAGGATGCAGAACTCGCTGCGAAAGATTCACCTGAAACACGTCCCCGGCATAAATGTAGTCGATCGCTCGGCGAACCGCTTTGCGATAGGCCTCGGCGGAAAAATTGCTTGTTAGCTCCATCCACCCCGCGAACGAAAACTGCGGCGCAAGCGCAGCGGCTGGCAGCGGGCTCGATCTTGGTGCCTTGTTATTCGCGATTGGCGATCGGTCGGCCTTCAATAGTTCGCCAAACTGGGCCAGTCGGTCAGCCGCTCGTTCGCGACGCGCCTGCGCGTCAGTCTCCGGAAATCCTTGCGAGATCAGCCATGCCGCCTGCCGCTCATGGTCAAACGCGACCACGACGTCGTACAGACCGATGGCCAGCGCCGGCAATTGAAACTCATCGATTCCCGCGGCGGGCACTGCTTCCAGGCTGCAGGCCAGCTCGTATCCGAACATGCCAGCCCAACCCCCCTGAAACGGAGGCAGATCCGATTTCGGATTTCGGATTTCGGATTGCGGATTGCGGACATCAATCCGCAATCCGCAATCCCCAATCCACAATTCCAACCGCCCCAGCGCATCGCTGCCGTCCGCGGCCACAGTAAGCCATTCGACCGGATCGGCCGCGACGAACGAATAGCGCCCCAATTGCGGGTGCCGCATCGCACTATCGAAGAACACAACATGCGGCAGGTGAGCCAGGCTGCGAAACACCTCCACCGCATCGAGCGTTGAATCGATGCGTTCTATCAGCGGCACACGATTATCTGCGTTCATTTATGTCGTCGTGTCCGTCGTGCCGTTGTGGTTTTAGATAGTGCCGCGCTTCGTCGCGCGTCAGAAATCCCCAGTGGAGGGCTTCATCCTGTTGGTACGCTTTGCCAAGCGTCATCGCCGTGGCTGCCTTGCACATCTCGTAGCCCAGATAAAAAGCGTGCGCCGCATCAAGGTTCTTGGGCAGCGAGCCGTCGGGGCCGCTCTGCCGCAGCCGCTCGAACAACAGGAACGGGTCGGCATCGTGCAAATGCAGCGACCGGCTGACCACGTGCACCTCGCCCTCGGAGACAAATACGCGGTAGTTGGCGTCCTTAATTTCGCCGGCCAGTCGATCCAGCTCGTCCGCTGTCGGCTCGGTGACAGCCACGTCGCGCAGCATCACCAGCCGCGGCTCGAGATGCTTCGGCAGCACGCGATGGCAAATGGAATGGTATACGAGCCGCCGCGCGAGGTCACATTCGCGCACGCTGGAGCGGGCCCACGGGATGACCTGAGTCGTCAGCACACTGCGGATGCCCAACTCTTCGCACAAGCCGAGCAGGACCACGTTGATTGCGGCAGAATCGGCGTCGGTCAGTTCCGTGAGATTGCCGATGCCCATCATCATTTCAGCATCCGGATAGCGCTCGCGAACTTGCAGATAGCGCCCCAGGCTGCCCGCGAAGCCGAATCCGATCGGCTCGAGCACCGGGTCGATCCGCAGCCGCACGCCGCCTGCGGCCAGCATTTCCACCGTCTCGTCAAGTCCCGCGAGCGTGCGCGGATCGTCGGGGACGGCGACAACTTCCGTGCCCCAATCTCGCGCCGCGGCACGGTTCGAGCTGTTCACGGAGAGCACCAGCTCGGCGCCCGCGCGCACGGCGGGTTCGATTTCTCGCGGGTCCAGGCTATCGATCGACACGCGATGACCATCGTCGCGAAGGGCTCGCACCGTATCCGCGACGCCTCCCCACGGGCCGTCCGGCTCGCAGCCGACGTCGATTACGTCGGCCCCATCGGCAGCTAATCGTCGGGCATGCGCACAGATCTCGGTCAGCGTCAGCCGCGGACAATGATTGATCTCGGCGATGATCTCGACGTCGTACGCACCGTAATCGGCTGGCGTCGGCTCGCGCCCAAAAAAGTCGGGCAGTTGCCGCAGATCGCGCGGCCCACGCTCGAGCGGTACACCGACGGCCTGCTCCAGGACTTGCAAATCGCCTGTGCAGTAGCCCGGCAGGAGTACGCGCGTCGCACCCGGCGCTACCGTGATTCGCCGGGCGATCCACTCCGTCGTCATCAGGGCCGCCACGCTGATCGGCATGACATCAATCGTAAAATCAAAGCCAATTTCGCGTGCCAACGACGCAACAGTTTGCCGCAGCGAATGCTCGGCAAGCCGACCGGTGACGAATTGAATATGTTCGCGAGACATCACTGTAGCCGGGATCTGTGACCCCGGTCGTGGTTCTAATCCGGCCTCCCAGAGGCCGGCTACAGTTAATCGGCGCGGCCGCCGTTGATGTGGATGATCTGGCCGTTGACAAATTCGGCGGCCGGCAAGGCGAGGAAGCATGCCATGTGGGCGACGTCTTCCGGCGTGCCCCAGCGGCCCAGCAACGATTCGCGCGCGGCGCGATCGTGCCATTCGGCCGACGCCTCCTCGCCCCACTCCGTGCGAATCCAGCCGGGGGCCAAACAATTGACCCGAACCGCCGGCGCCAGCGATTTGGCCAGGCTTCGCGTGGCCGCCATGACCGCGCCCTTCGTCGCCGCGAACAGCTCGCCGCTGTCGCCCGCCATGCCTGACTCTGCCTGGTCCCAACCCATGTTGAGGATCAGGCCGCCGCGCTTGCGCATCCGCTCGCCCACCGCGCGCGACAGCCGCAACGTGGCGACGACGTCAACCTTCCAAAGCGCCGCCAGCTTCTGGTCGAACGGCCAATCGGCCGCCTCGCCGGTCAACACATCGGCCCCGGCGTTGTTGATCCACATGTCGATTTCGCGCCACGACCAGGCGGCCGCCACGAGCCGGTCCTGTTCGGCCGGCTCGCTCAAGTCCGCCAGCACCACCGTCGCATCGCGACCGAGGGATCCAATCGCTGCAGCAACCTCGTCGGCGCCGGCGCGATTTTCACGCGCATGCACGAGCACGTTGGCGCCTGCGCGGCCCAACTCGAGGGCGATCGCCCGGCCAATGCCGCTCGAGCTGCCGGTAACTACCGCGGTCTTGTCCGTTAGTGATTGGTGTTGAGTAAACACAAATATCTATCCTAGCACCGCCGCAATGCCGTTGGCAGTCGCCTTGTCCGGCTTACAGCAAGCCTCTACCATTCGAGACGAATCAGCACAAAACTGGATGGGCCGACCTTAACAATGACTATGGATTCATCTGAGAAGCCTGATTCAGAATCGAAGCCGCCACGCCGGGCGCGGCATCGCTGGTTCCCCGTGTTGCTAATGGCGGCAGCGGTTACCTGGTGGATGCGGCAGGAGTCGTACGCCGAGTACCACACGTTCAACCACTTTCTTGTCCTGTTGTTCACGGCCTTAGGGCTTTCGCTGTGGTACGCGATCTTTGCTGGGGCGACGCGGCGGGTGCGACTGGCAATCGTCGGCGGACTATGGCTGGCGTTTGGCGCATGGCTGGCCGTCTTCCGTCCGATCTACAACGGCGACATGTGGATGTCGAGCTGGGGGATGCGGTTCGCGCTTCGCGCCGATGAGCGGTTGGAGCCGCTCGAGCCGGCCGGCGTGGCCGCCGATTGGCAAACGACGCCACAAGACTATCCTCGGTTTTTGGGCAACGGCAATTGGGCCGAAGTTCACGGCGTCGAACTCCAAACCGACTGGCAGGCCCATCCGCCGCAGCCGTTGTGGCGGCGCGAAATCGGCGGCGGCTGGTCGGCTTTTGCGATCGTTGGCAACTACGCCGTGACGCAGGAGCAGCGCGGGCAGCGCGAGTTGGTGAGTTGCTACCGCGTCGAAACGGGCGAGCCGGTGTGGGTCCATGCCGACATTGCCCGGTTCGACCCGGCCGACGTCGCGGGCGGCCTCGGCGACATTGGACCACGGGCAACTCCCACCATTGTCGGCGAGAGAATCGTCACGCAAGGCGGCACCGGCATCGTCAATTGCCTCGATGCCCGCACCGGGCGCGTGCTGTGGTCGCACGATACGGCGGAAGAATTCGCTGCACCGGTCGCCCTGTGGGGCAAGAGCGGCTCGCCGCTGGTCGTCGATGATCTGGTGGTCATCAGCGTAGGTGCCCCATCCGGCGCGCGGAGGAAGGGTTACAAATCTTCGCTCGTCGCGTTCGACATCGAATCCGGCGACGTCCGCTGGGCCGCCGGCGCGCGGAAGGCCAGCTACGCTTCTCCCGTATTGGCCGAACTTGCCGGTGAGCGGCAAATTGTGGTGGTGAACGAAAACTGGGTTACCGGACACCGCGCGAGCGACGGCCAGGTATTGTGGGAGCATCCGTGGGCGCACGCGGACGATCGAGACGCATCCTGCTCGCAGCCAATGCCGTTGGAAGGCGATAAGCTCTTGCTGTCCAAAGGCTACGGCGTCGGTGCGTCGCTGCTCCAGGTCCGGCGCGATGCGGCCGGCAAATTTTCAGCCCATCCGCTCTGGGACCCGGCCATCAAGCGGGTGATGAAAACGAAGTTCAGCAACGTGGTCATCCGGGATGGCTTCGTGTACGGCTTGGACGATGTGCTGTTGGAATGCATCGAGCTGGAAACCGGCAAGGTTCGCTGGAAGAAACGTCGCAGCCCGGTATTTGGCCACGGGCAAATCATGCTCATCGGCGAGGTGATCTTGGTGCTTTCCGAAAGCGGCGAGCTAGCGCTGGTCGCGGCGACGCCCGACGAGTACCGGGAACTCGCTAGCCTCCAGGTGCTCGATGATGCGAACGTCACTTGGAACAATCCGGCTTTCGCGCCGCCGTATCTCCTGGTGCGAAACGCCCGCGAAGCGGCATGCTATCGGCTGGCGGTGAAGAAGAAATAGACGACTCAGCGGCGCCCCCCCACCCGATGCCTCCGCCCCAAAGGGGCGCTCGTCAACAGCCAGGCGGCGTAAGCCCCTGGATACGGGCGGGGTGCTAGCCGAAGGTTAAGCGCCAAAGGGGCGACAGTGGCTGGGGAATCGACAAAATCCCGAGAAGACTATCGTTCCAACGCCGGGCTGTTCTCGAGCAGCCAGTCCTCGAGGATGATGTGTTTCAACATCGGCGCCCGCAGCAGGGCGGCTCGGCTTGGCAACAGCGCCGAGAGCCACGGCCGGCGCGCGAGTCCAGCGGCCGCGCGCATGCCCATTTTGGTGAGCGAGCGGCCGTTCGTTTGCTGACGAACGTTTTCGCTCAACCGATGGAAGGTGGCTGGAATCACGTTCGGCGCCGGCCCGACGTGGATCACCGTCGTGATGCCGCAGGACAGCGTTTCGTAGATCGCATCCCATAGCCGCTGCGGATGATCGACCCAATCGCGCAGGATGTCGCGGGCATGGTAATCGTCGTAGCTCCGCTCGCCGGTGACGAGCGAGAGAACGGGCGGGCAGGGTGGCTGCAACCCGCCCCGCATCGCATCCATCATCACGGCGGACCGGTCGGGAATGTACTTCTGTCTCACGATGGATGTGTGCATCGGCGGCCAGCGTTCGGGATTCACTTTGATGTGCGCGGGCGCGGGGAGAAACTCGTGCATCGTCGCTTTAAACCGCTCAATGGTGTCGTTTTGGCCCAGCAACAAGTACGTGTTGGGCGTGAGAAGGGCCGACATGCCAATTGTGCCGTGCCCTTCCGCCGTGATCTTCCGGCAGAGGCGATGCACATCGAACTCATCGAGTGCCGGACCGCGCGAGAACAGCACGCCCATAATCACGTTCTGTGCCAGCGCGGCGCAGTCAGCGGCCATGGCCACCGGCACGCTAAGCACTTCGGCCATGTTAAATACGCCGCCGCACGACACCGCCGACAACTCACCCAGACTGTAGCCGTAGGCCAGCTTAGCGTGGCGGTAGTGAATGCCGTGGAATTCTTCGAGCAGCTGGACCTGAGCCAGATCGGCCGCGACGATCAGGGCCACGGCCTCGGCGTAACGGTCCATCCCAGGCTCTTCGCGCCGGGAAACGCAGTCCACCAGATCGACCGGCCGATGAATGATTTCGGCACAGATCTCGCTCGACCGCTGCAAATACCGGCGCACCGTCTGTCCATAGGCCGGATGCGCCAACAGCTCAGGCGTGCGGCCCAAGTTCGTGACGTTGTAGCCGCGAAAGGTGAAGGCCGTCGACGTGATTTTGGTTTGCAGGGGGTTGGGCATGCGTTAAATGTGGTCTTCCAAGAGCAGCCGCCGGAGGTAAGTTCTTAGGCCCTGGATCTTGCTTCAATCGCCGCTTGGCCGCTGTCGCGTCGACACAGGTTTAGCTCAAAAACTTAGCGGCCTCTTTGAATCATATCGGCACGCTGCAGTCGCGGCGCGGATTAGTACGGTTTTCGCGGTTGTACCGAAGCGGCCGGGTGCCACTGGGGGGCAGCCGCCGCCCTGGACGAGGCCGGCGGCCGCGTCCTTCCGAGAACGAACTACGCTTGTATGTGCCTCGCGACGGAAATGTGGGGTGGGCATCGCCCACCAAATTCCCGCGAGGGATTAGGGTGATGCCCACTCTACAAATCAGGAGTATCCGCCATGTTGACCGCTGGTGAAATCATGACTCCCGACATGATTACGGTGCGGCCGGACGTTTCCATCGAGGACGCAATCGAGCTGCTCCTACGAGAACGGATCAGCGGTCTGCCCGTTATCGATGGCGACGGTCAACTCGTGGGCGTGATCACGGAGTTTGCAATGCTGGCGGTGGCCTACGACCGGCGGGTGAAGAATCACACCGTCAACCAGCACATGACGCGGGAATTGATTACGGTGGACGTAGACGACCCGGTCAGTCGAGTCGCCGATCTATGCATCGTGCATCGGGTCCGCCGCGTGCCGGTCATGCAAAACGGCCGACTGGTGGGCGTCATCGCCCGCCGCGACGTGCTGCGGGCGCTGGTCGAAAGCCCGCTCGAGAGCGCCTGTACGGCGTAGCCACTCAGCCCTGTGCCACTGCTCGCGGCACAAGTATAGGAGCCGCGGGTTCACTACCGCACTGCTTGCCGCGAAACGATCGAGGGCGATTAATCGCGAGCAGTGCCGGTTACAAAGTTTAGATCAACCGGCGCGCCGCAAGCAGTGGCACACTAAAACCCAATTATGGGTTGTGATCACCAGCTCCGGCGTGGCCGACCACGCGGTGCGTCGCCGGATCGAGGCGGTAGGCCGCACCGGAGACCGGGCAGGTGGGCAATCCGTCTGGAAAATAGTCGAGGTCGGCGGCGACGTCGGATAGGTCGTTTGCCGGCCAACTACTGTTGTGCAGATAGTAGCGCTCGACGGTGATATTGATCTCGGCCCGATTGTGGAGGCACGTCTTTTCCTTAGCGCGGTCGCCACCCTGGGTGATCCGTGGCACGATCAGCGCCGCAATGACGCCCAGGATCGCCACGACGGCGATCAACTCCATCAGCGAAAACGCCGTTCGACATTTGCGGCGACAAACCATGGGAACCTTGACCAGTAGATGCCGTGCGCCAGATTGTCCGGTTTCACAAGGATACATTGCGAAAAGGCCAGATGCCGGACGCTTCAGCACGGTCAAAGCGGCTGTGACGGTTGGGACGAATCGTGAGGCCGCCGTGCAATCCTGGCCAATGCTTAATCCGCCGGCGTGGCGAGTATAGCCGCGTTGACTCGCCGCCTCGGCAAGCTACCTATAGCTAGGTGCTGCCATTGCGCGCCTCCCGGAACCACGCTCAACCTGCGCCATGTCCGACCGGAACCCACAAATCCTGTTCGTCGAAGAGGATCCGACTTTGCTCGAGGTCACGGCCTTCCGCCTGGAGTTGCTGGGATACGAGGTGGTGGCGCAGGAGTCGGCAGAGCGGGCGCTGGAATGGCTGCGCGACCATTTGCCGACGCTGATCATTGTCGATCATATGCTCTCCCGAATGGACGGCATCGAGTTCATCAACCGGCTCAGCAACGACACGCGGACGAGCGATATTCCGATCATGTTCCTGTCCACCAACGGCGACCTGGAAGACGTGCAACGAGCCTACAACGCCGGGGCCGACGAGTATTTGGTAATTCCCTACGACCCGATGGTGCTGGAGTCGAAGGTCGAGCGACTCACCAGCGCGGTCGTCCAAAGCCAATAGCATGCGTTGCGGCGTGGCGCTTGCGGCCGGGAGCTAAACCGCAAGCGGCCAATACGCCTCAACCCTGAACCCTCAACCCTCAACCTTCCGCATGGCCCGACTCGGCGACATCCTGGTTCGACGCGGTTACATCACCGCGGGCCAGCTCGATTCTGCGCTGGCCGCACAGGGCTCCGAGCGTGGCATGCTGGGACGCATTCTCGTGCGCCGCGGCCTGATCTCCATGGATCAGCTTGGCGAGGTCCTGGCCGAGCAGTTCGGCGTGCCGTTCGTCGACGTCGTGCCGCAAACGGTGAATCCGCAAGTCGTTCGGCTGCTGCCCGAGCGGCTCGCGCGGCAGCGGGCTTGCGTCCCGCTGGCCGTCGCCGGCAGCACGATGCAATTGGCGATGGTGGCCCCGGACGACATCGAGACGATTTCCGAGGCGGAGCTGATCACCGGCTACCACGTCGATCCGGTCGTGGCGTTGGAAGCGCCGGTGCAGGCGGCACTCGATCGGGGCTTCGACGAGCGAATCGTCGCCCGCCAGACGATCGTTGATATGAAAATGGCCGACCTGGAAGCGGCCGAGGACGCCGTCGAGGAGGAGCTTGCGGCCGACGTGCCCGAAGAGCAGGAGCAGGCCCCCGTTGTGCGATTGGTGCGGGCGATCCTGATGGGTGCGATCAACGCCAACACGAGCGACATCCACCTGGAGCCCCACGTGCCCGAAATGCGCGTCCGCTACCGCGTCGATGGCGAGCTGCAGTCGGTGATGACCATACCGAACCACATCGAAGAGGCGGTCGTGGCCCGCATCAAGGTCATGGGGGACATGGACACTACCGAAAGTCGCCGGCCGCAGGACGGGCACCTGAGCGTGCAAGAGGCCGGCACGAAGGTGAACTTCCGTGTCAGCACGATTCCCACCGTCGGCGGCGAAAAGGTCGTCATGCGCCTCCTCGATGAGGGCAGCAAGACGTTCGAGCTGGAACACCTCGGCCTTTGCGAACGCGACCTCAAAACGATCCAATCGCTCATCGACAAGCCCCACGGCATGATCGTCGTCACAGGCCCCACGGGCTCGGGAAAATCCACGACGATGTACGCCGTGCTGTCAAAGCTCAACTCCGTCAGCCGCAACATTGTCACTGTGGAAGACCCAGTTGAATACCGCTTGCCGGGCATCAATCAGGTGGCCTCCGACAACGAACACGGCTTGGGGTTTGCCAACGCCCTGAAGTACATCATGCGGCAAGATCCGGACGTGATCATGGTGGGCGAAATTCGCGACCATGAAACGGCCTCCACCGCCGTGCAGGCCGCCCTCACCGGCCATTTGCTGATTAGCACCTTGCACGCGAACGACGCAATCGGCGCCGTTGCCCGGCTCGATGACTTGGGCGTCGATAATTTCAAGATCGGCGGAGCGCTGTTGGGCTCCGTCGCCCAGCGGCTGCTGCGCCAGATTTGCAGCGAATGCAAAGAGCCGATTGAGCCGAACGAACAATTGCTCAAGACGCTGTGCAAAGATCGCGGCGTGCCGGAGAACGCGTTGTTTTATCGCGGCCGCGGCTGCAAGAAGTGTCTCGGCACCGGCTATTCGGGCCGGCTGCCAATTTACGAGATCATGGTCGTCACGCCGGCCATGGCCGAAGGCGTTGAAAACGGACTGCCGGCCACCAAGCTGAAGCAGATTGCGTTGTCCGAGGGCATGGTCGAGCTCGCCGCCGCCGGCATGGAGCAGGTGCTCGCCGGCCGCACGACCGTGGAAGAGGTGTTTTACAAGCTTTCAAGTTAACTCGCGACCAACCATTAGCGTCGGCGGCCACGCCTACTCTTCACCAAAACGGCCGGTACTAGATTCGGCGTTGCCGCCGACGCTAACCGGCATCAACCATGCGTCGAGCGCGGAAAAAATCTCTGGCAGGTGCCGCGTCGATTGCCCTCGGCGCCGCGCCGTTTCGCGCTCGCACCTCAGCTGGCGAGTCCAACCGGATTTCGAAGCTGACCAACCGCAAAAAGAACCGTCAGCAGAAGCTGAAGGGCCGCGATCTGGTATTCATCCTCCGCAACCTCTCCACGCTCACCGGCAGCGGCGTGTCGCTGCCCAAGGCGCTGGGCACGCTCGCCGAGGAACGGGCGCTGGAGAAACATCGCGAGATGCTCCAGTCGATCCGCCGTCATTTGGAAAACGGCGAAAGCTTTAGCTCGGCGCTCGCGCACTTTAGCGCCACGTTCGACACCGTGATGGTCAACCAGATCAAGGTCGGAGAACGCTCCGGCACGCTGGGCGAAACACTTACGACCATCGCCCGGCACCGCGAAGACGCCCACCGATTGCGGTCCGAGATCGTCCACAAGCTGGCCTATCCCGCGCTGCTGGTCATCATGGGGACCGCGGTCATCGTTTTTCTGCTGACGTATGTCATCCCTGTATTCAAAGAGACTTACGACAACGCCAAGGTACCGCTGCCGTTCATCACGAAACTGCTGATAGGCGTGGGCGCCGTTACCAAGAGTTACGGCTGGGTGGCCCTCGGCCTGGCCGCCGTGACCCTGCTCGTCGTGCGCCAGGTCCGCAAGCGGGCCGACCTGGCGTATAAGATGGACGCGGCGATCCTCCGCTCGCCCGTTTTCGGCCATTGGCTCCGGGACATCGCCGTGCTGCAGTTGATGGAGGTGCTCGGCAGCCTGATGGAGGCCGGCTACAACCTGGCCGAAGCACTCGGCGAGGCGGCCCAAGCCGTCGGCAACCGGGCCATTCGCCAAAGTGTGCGCGACTTGCAGAATGCCGTCCGCCGCGGTGAAAAATTCAGTCGCGAGCTGGAGCGTCACGGCGAGACGTTCCCGCCGATCGTCAGCCAACTGGTCATCGTCGGCGAGCAAACCGGAACGCTGACCCGCGCTACCGGCCACATCCGCGACCACTTGCAGCGCGAGATCGAGCGGAAGACCAATTTGTTCGTGGGCACGATCGAGCCGACGCTGACCATTTCGCTGGCGGCGGCCATCGCCGCCATCCTGCTGGCGATCTACCTGCCGATGTTCGACATGGTCAATACGATTAAGTGAGTGGATGAGTAAGTGAGTAGGTCTATGTTGCCGAAACTTGCAAGTTCAAAGTACCCCTCCCTTAGCGGGAGGGGCTGGGGATTCTCACTAACGGAGCTGATGGCCGTGCTGGGCATTCTGTCGGTGCTGGCCGTGCTGATTGTGCCGCGCGTAGTGGGTCACCACGATTCATCGAAGCGTGCCTCCTGCTACGCCAACCAGGGCGAGATCGAGCTGCAGGTAAAGCTATGGCGTCGCAACCAGGGCACGAACCCCGCCGCCAATCTCAGCAATATCGGCGCCGATGCGGCCTATTTTCCCAGCGGCGTGCCAACCTGCCCCGTCGATGGCACATCCTACACGATCGATACAACCAGCGGGCTCGTCACCGGCCACACGCATTAATCGCTGCCAGCCCAAAAAGTTTTCTCGGTCACACTGTCGCGAATCCACTGTAACCTACGCTTGGATAAACAATTGCCGGAAATCTGCTGGGTCATCCGACGAGCAGGGCAGTTTCCGGCCGCTAGGAACGTTTGCCGTACGTGGAGAACAACATGAAGAAAGTCAGCAAAACGAAGCGTAGCGGTTTCTCGCTGATGGAACTGTTGGCCGTCGTGACGATCCTCGGGATCATCGCGGCCATCATCGTGCCTCGCGTGACCGTCTCCAGCGACACCGCCAAAGCCAAGGTGAACGCTCATAACAAGGCGACGATCAATGCCGCCGTCGAGCGCTGGTACATCGAGAATGGTACCTGGCCCGCCGACGACCTTTCCGACATCGGCGCGGACACGGATTATTTCCCAGATGGCATCCCGACCAACCCCGTTACGGGCGGCGCGTACTCACTCAACGCGACCACCAAGCGGGTGAACTAGAATCGGTTTGCAAAGGGGGTGCTGATGAACGGATCGCACCGCCACGATACGGCACACTTCATGGCACGGCGCGCAAAGGCACGCCGTGCCATGACGCTTTTAGAGCTCGCCGCGGTCGTTTTCATAATCGGCCTTTTGGGCGTGATGGCCGCGACCCGCTATGGCAATTCCACGATTGCCGACACGGATGCCCAAGGCTTCGCCCGGCGGCTGACGCACGATTGCTCGCAGGCACGTCGGCGAGCTATCGCCACCGGAGACAACCATCTCGTTCGATTCACGGTCTCCGGCGGCCAGGCCTCGCAATACGCGCTATATCGCCGAGTAGGCGGCAGCCCAAACCTCGTCGACCAGGCCCATCCAGTGCCGGCCAACGTGACAGTCACTACCAGCGCCACCGACGTCGAATTCACGTTCACGGGCGAAGCCCTGGCGTCGTACACTGTCACGATTCAAGCCCCCGATCGCACGTGGACCGTCACCGTCCCCCAGGCCACCGGCAAAGCGTTCGTGCAGTAGGTGCGTTTAATCTTGCCCGCCGGCGGGTTTAACCCGCCGGCGGGCACCCCGCACACCGTCTTTCCGGGTGCCGGGTCGGCTCGGCGGCTCGCCACTGCAGATTCAACCCGCGCAGCCGTCACCAAACTCCAAGCCGTTTTCTTTGTCCGCCGCCCCCGCAAAAGCTACCCTTGCATGGGCAAACCGGTGCATTGGGGTCCACGCGTCTATGTCGCGGCATCGCGCGCCGAAAGCGTATTCATTGCTGGAAGTTATGCTGGCCGCTGGCATTTGCGCCACCGCGCTCGTGCCAGCGCTCGCGCTGCTGCGCGACGGCATGACACTGGCCGATAACATCGACACGCGCCACCTGTTGTTAGTGTATGGCGTTAGCAAAATGGAGGAGCATTTAGCAATTGTGGCCGCAAGCTGGACCACGGGAACCGCCAACGGTGACTTCGCAGCCGATGGCCACGCAAATGTTCGCTTCAGCGTATCCCGGTCCGATAATCCGGCAAATGGCGGGATCACGGGCCGCCTGATGAGCGTCACGGTGACGACGTACAGCGACGACGACGGCGACGATGCGATGGACGCGAATGAAATGCGGACGACATTGACGACCAAAATCGGCAAGTTCGTGAGTTATGAGAACAAGGCAGCCGGTTAACACAATGCGCGACGGACCGCAGCGAGCCGGGCCGTCCCCGGCCCTGGCCCATCGCGGCCTCTCGCTGCTCGAAATGATGGTCGCCACAACGATCATGGCCACGTTGATGACCTCGGTCGTCGTGGTCATGCGCTCAGGATACGCCGTATGGAACGCCGAGGAAGCGGACATCGATGCCTTGGAAAACGCCTATGGGGTGTTGCGGCACTTCGTGCAGCAGATGCGACAAGCCGACTCGATTACGGTCATTTCCGCCCCCAGCGACACGACCGGCGACTTGTCGTCTCTCACATCCGGGGGCGCGACGCGGTCGTGGAGCCACAACGGCGCACCGAAGCAAATTACTTTTAACAACGGCGTCAGCAGCGGCCTGTTGGCACAGAGCATCGACGCGCTGACATTTGTGGGATACGAAGCCGACGGCGCGACGCAAACGACCGTGGTAGACGACATTCAAGTGGTGAAGTGCACAGTGCAAGTAACGCTGCCGCACGGCGCCGGGGTGACGCGAACCGTTTCCTGCCAGGCATGGATTCGATCGTGGTAACTGGAATGGCCAATTATCGACGAACTCTGTTGTGCAGCCGCCGGCGTACTGGACGCCGGCCGGACGGTGTCGCGCTGTTGCTGTGCCTGTTTGTGCTGTCGCTTGTCACGGTGTGGACAGTCAATATGTACGAGTCAGCCACCGTATACCAATCGGCGCTGCGCAACACCATCGAGTACGAGCAGGCTCTGTATTTGGCCAACGGCGGCGTACACCATGCCATGGCCGAATTGGAGAACAACATTGCCTGGCGCGGCACCGTTTCGGCGGGCAGCTATCCATCGTCAGGATCGTATTCAGCGACCGCCGTTGACGGCGCGATGGCCGGAACCGTCGACGTCACATCGACGGGTGTCTCCGGCGGCTCGACTCGCCGCTTGCAGGCCACCGTATTAGTGAATTGAGGACTCACGCCATGCCATCCACAAGCTCGAAAGATCGCCGGCAGAGCATAGAACGTCGCCTCGGCAGTGAACGGCGGCGGCAAGCCGATGCCCGCTGGGCCGTCATTGAAGTCTGCCGCTCGATGCTGCACCTGGCACTGGTCGCGCGGGCCAGCAACGGCGAGGGCGACGACAAAGTCATTACCCGCTCGATCCGCTGGCGAAAGGAAGCCACGTCGCTCCACACCGAACGCGGAGTTCAGGAGCTCACGGAGGCGTTTCGCACGCTGGTTGCGAATGAACGACTCGCGGGGGCGCGAGTCCGCATCGCGCTGGGCGGCGAGTTCTGTGTGACCCGCGTCATCACGGGTCCCACCGACGAGGTTCGCCGCGAATTCGCCGAGCTCGAGGAGCGCAGCCTGCGCTATCTCACTCTCGGCCCCGGTGCCAAGGCCCTCGCCGGCCACACCCAGCAGCTCGACGCGCGGCATCAACATGCCCTGTTGGCCGTCGCCAACCAGCGAACGTTGGATTTGTTATTGCGAGTTGCCGAGTCGGTCGGCGTGCACCTTGAATCGATCGAGCCTTCGCTGCTGGCGCTGAGCCGGGCGCAGGAACATCTGCGCGAGGCATGCCAGGAGGCTTGCCTGATCATCCAACTCGACGAAGACGTGGCGGAGCTTGGCATCTGCCACGGCGGCCGCTTGCTGCTGGATTACCGGCCCGGCGGCAAGACGAACGCGGAAAACGTCGCCGACGTGGTCGCGCTACACCTCTCCCGATTGCAGCGCTACATCGAGCGCTACCACAGCTACCTCGAGGCGCCATTGCGCCATGTTTATTTATCGGGGGATACCGACGCCGTGGAGCGCGCACGCACGAAGTTTTCCCAACTTCCCGACTTCCAAGTTCATGTCTTGCAGCCCGGCGACCTCGAAATGCCGTGGCAGCACACCGCCGAACTACCCGGCACCGATCTGGCGGCCGCGCTCGGAACCGCCATGGCCCTGTACTCCAGCGTCAGCGATGAGCAAGGTCCAAACCTTATTGAAACGGCGCTGGCTCAGCTACGCGCGCCGATGCGGCCGATCCTGATTCGCAGCCTGATTCCGTTCGCGGCGGTGCTCGTGGTCGCGGTCACGCTGCTGGTGCTGCATCTCAAACAACGGCACGAAATGGCCGCAGTCCGAGTGGAACTCGACCGCCTGACGCCAGCGAGTGTCCGGGCGACCGAATTGCGCCTGCAATTGACGTCCGCCGACGTTAAGCTGACGCAGCTCAAAGCGCTCGACGAGCAGTTGCGCCAGCCCGATTGGCAACGAATCCTCAACCACATCAGCCAAAGCATGCCCGACGACGTGTGGCTCGATCGGCTCAGCTTCCAGGACGGTCGCTCCGCCGCACTTGCCGGTGCTAGCTACACCGATGGCGGCGTGTACGACTTTGTCGGTTACCTGAAGGAGGTGCCTGAAATCGCGGAAATCGCGCTGGAAGGCACGGGTGTAGGCCAAAGCCCCACCGGGCCGACCACCAATTTCAACTTGCAACTCACGCTGGCAAACACTGCCGGTCGCAGCGGAAACGAGGCTCGCCATGATTGAACAAGCTTTGCGGAGATTCTGCGAATCCAAACATCGCACGCTAATCGTCATAGCCGGAACGTTTGTTGTAGGACTTCTGCTGGTATTGCCGCTAGTCGATGTTTACTGTGCGGGAGTTAACGAAAAGGAGGCGTTGATCGAGGAGTTGGCGTCGGCCGAGCAGGTGGCGGCTGCGCTCCCGCAGCTGGAAAGCCGGGCCGCAGAAAAACTTGCCCAGCTAGAAGCATTTCAACAGCGGACGGTCGATGAAGAGTCGTTGCCCGTCTTGCGTGGAAAGCTGATGGATCTGGCCAAGGAGGCCAGATGCAGCATCCGCCGGCTAAATGTGGGTGCCGCCTCGTCGCGCGCCTGGAAACCCGGCGAGAGTCCGATTGCCGCCACCAACGACCCAAAACACAGCGAGTCGAAGTCCGGTTTCTTGTTGGAGTGGCGGCCGGTGAGCATCTCGCTCAGCGGCACCAGCGCCAACCTGCGAACCATGGTCGAGCGAGTGGCGGCCGCCGGAATGTTGATGCACACCAAATCGTTTGAAATGTATCCGTCGAGCCCCACCCGCCAGTCCCTGACACTCGACATGGAGCTGTGGTATTACACATTGGCTCGCCGTGGATGAGACTCTTGGGTCAGGCTTTCCAGCCTGACGTCGCCAGGTTATCAGGCTGGACAGCCTGACGCACGAAAAACGTGTCATCGGAGGACACATGATGCGAGGGAGCGTATCGAGCGGCACGCGGCGCCATGCGGCGTCGCCACGCAAGTGCTGCGCTCGCTTTGCGCTCATCCTCTCATTGGCGCTGTTCTGTGTGCCAGAGCGTCTTCTCGCTCAAGCGCCGGAATTACAGCCGCCCGCCCCCGCCGAGGCTCAAGCCGATGCGGCCAAGGCTGAAACCGACTCAGCCGCCGCAGCCACCGAAAAGAAAGCGCAGCCAGCACCTCAAAAGCGCAAAAGCGACGACCTCGCCACGGCCTTGGAGCGACGCGGCGATCTGAACTTGCACGGCCTGACGCTCAACGCGGCACTGTTCACCATCAGCGAGCAGTGGAACATCAACGTCGTGGCCGGCGATGTGAAGGGAACGGTCAATGGCGTCTTCCGCGATGCCCCACTGAGGGAGATCCTCGACTCAATCTTGCTCGCGAACGGTTACAACTATCGCGCCGTGGGTAAAAGCCTCGTGATCAGCTCGATCGCCGAATTGGGCCAGATCAACCCGTTCTTCCAGTCGGCCACGGTGCCCGTGCGCACGGCCGACATCGACGAAGTGGTGGAAGGCGCCAAGCTGCTCAACACGCCGCAAGGGCAGGTGAGAGCGCTCAAGAGTGCCCGCAGCATTGTCGTGCTCGATTTTCCCGACCGCGTGAACATGATTCGCCAATTCGTGACGGCGATCGACGGCGCGAGCGGCGCACGATTCGGCTCCGATGGCCTGCCCGGCGGGGCGTTAGAAGTCGGCCATTTCCGCACGCAGCATATCCCGGCGCGCGCGGCCGAGCAGGCGCTGCAAGCGGTCCTCAGCAAAGACGGCCGCGTGGGAGTCCTGGAAAAGGACGATCGTCTCGTCATCACCGACTACGCCGTAAACCTCGGGATGATCGAAAAGGTGCTCGCGCGGATCGACAGGCCGCGCCCGCAAGTCCGCATCACGGCGCTGATCTACGACATCAGCCTGCAGGACATCGAGAAGCTCGGCCTTAATTGGAATCAAACGGGCAAGGCCCGCATCGATGCCAACGGCGATCCGGAAACGAGCCTCGACATCGACTCGATCATGCAGGTGCCGTTTCAAGCCGGCGCGGCGGGCAGCACGCTCACGTTCATGAACCTCAGCCGCCATCTCGACATCTCGGCGGTCGCATTGGCGCTGCAAAGCGCAAGCGACGCCCGGTTGCTCGGTAAACCGAACGTCGCGGTCCTCGAAAACGAGGAAGCGATGTTTCAGGCCGTGTCGGAAATCCCCTACCAGCAGCTCACGCAGACGCAGCAAGGCGGCCAAATCGGCACCACGGCCTTCAAGGAGGCCGGCATTAAGCTTCGTGTGCGGCCAAAAATCGCCGCCGAGGGCCTCATCCACATGGAGGTCGAGCCTGAGTTTAGCAGTCTCACCGGTTTCACGCCCGGCGACAATCAGCCGATCATCGACGTTCGGTCCGCCTCGACCGTGTTGAGCGTCTGCAACCGCCAAACGATTGTCATCGGCGGGTTGTTGCAGCGGAGCGATGTTGGCGAGTTCAACGGCGTTCCGTATTTGAAGGACCTTAAACTCCTGGGCCACCTGTTCCGCTCGCGCAGCACCGATGTCCGCGAGAGCGAGCTGGTTGTGTTTATCATGCCGGAGATTATCGACTACGCCGATGAGCCAAATCGACGTCAGCAGGCGGTGGAGGAGACGGTCAATTGCCGTCTGAACCGGATTCCCGAAGCGGAAGGTTGCCCGCCGTGTTGCTGCCGCCTGCCGCCGGAAGTGACCGACGATGAGCCGTGCGAGGCTCCCGAGGTGGTTCCGGGTGAGGTACTCGATCCCTCCGTCGATGCGGCGCCATCGGCCGACCCTGAGGAGCTGCCGCCGTTGGCTGCCAAAGAAATTTCATCGGCCGAGCTGCAGTTTGGCGTCGCTGGGCGCGCGGAGCACGTTCGCACGCTCGTGGCCGACGGCCGACTGCGCCGCCTGCCAATGGTCGACCAGGCGGCAGTGAGAGTGGCCGAGAAGCCGGCAGCCGCTCGCAATCTGTTCGCGCCGCCGAATGTGGACGCGGAAAGCCGCGCCGCCGACAGCGATTCGTCGCCCTCGGTGCGCCGCTAGTCACCACCGTCGCAACTGCCACCATCGGCACAACCCCTCGAAACGCGTCGATTACGAAATCGAGGGTCGTCGCACCACGACAGCGCAGCCTTCTGGGCAAGCTAAATTTGCCGAGAGGCTACGCTGGGCATGAATCACCGAATCCATCCACCGATTTGGCTCGCGGCGTTGTCGACAATCGTGGTCGGCTGCGGCGCACCCGAAGAGCCGCTTGCCGACACGAAGCCGACAGTCGCGAAAGCACCGGCTGTCGCTGATAAACCTTCGCAGCCGGTCGCCAAGTCTGCCAAGTCAGCGGAGCCGGCCGCGGCGGCGAGTCCGAGCAGTGCGGTCGCACAGTTCTCGCCCCCGTTTCCCGATCGGCTGGAATTGTTCGAGCCGCCCAAACGCGCGCAAGGCACGGTTCGTCGCGACGACGAGCACGGCGAAACGGTCGAGCTCAAAGGCTTCGTCCACGTCGATGAACCGCGGGTAGTGCTCTCGATCGACGGCGTGATCTCGCCGATCGCCGAGGGGGGCGAAAAGTACGGCGTGCACGTGATCTCCATCCAGCCGCCGAGCGTCGTTCTGCAACGCGGCCGCAACCGCTGGACAGCCACACTCGAATAAGTCGCAGAAAGCCGCGACCGGTGGTCGCGGAACATCCAGCGGCGCAATAAGACCGCGACCACCGGTCGCGGTCTTATGAACTCACGCCTGCTCGTCCCACGGATTGGCGGGTTGCGGCGGCGGGGCCGGGTGCAGCGCGGCTTCATCTTCCAGCACACGCGTGGGAGGTGAGATGCGCACTGCTTGCAGCTCGCGCACCACGCCGCGCAGGTTCAGCAACAGCATGCAGAAGGCGACCGTGGGGACGAGCAAAATCAGCACGTCTCTTTCTGGCGGAGCGCCGCCGTCGGCCAGATGCTTTAACGACCAGATTGGATTGGTGATCTGCAACAGGCTGTACTCCACATAGCGCAGCTCGACGGACATCAGTTGAATCGCGGTCGGGATTCCGCTGCCGGCCAACAGCACCAGAAAGTGAATCAGCACGCTGGCCAGCATTGTCACCACCGCAACCCGCCGCAGCGCAGCCACGACGAGCATTCCCAGACCGAGATACGCCACCATGTAGCCCCAGCCGATCGGCAAGAGGTAAAACAAGTCCTCTCCGGCAGGCCACGGTCCTGGCCCGTTCCCGCTCAGCCCGGAGACCCACATTCCTAACAAACACATCCAGACGATTGCGGTCGCGTTGGCGACTACGAACATGTATCCGCTGGCCGGCCCCGGATTCAGCCACGAGAAAAACACGCGGCCCAGGAAGCTGCTCGGCAACCGCCGCTTCACGCGCTGCGACATGCCGGGCCGCTCCGCTGTGAGAAACGTGCCCATCACGAACCAATAGACGGCCGCGACGGACGCCAAGTACGCGATGCCTTCCAGCTCGAACTTGTCATGGATCCAGCCAAATGCCATCCATCCCACCAATGCCGCTTGCTGGACCAGCATGCACAGCCGCAGCGGGGTGGAGCGGTTGTCGCTCGTGAACGTGATCATTCCCGCCGCCGCGAAGAAGGCCAGGGCGAAGAATGTAACGTAAACAGTCGCTATTGCCGAACCGGTGATCCAGAAGCCGCTGACACTGACAAAGGAATAGCCGTATTGTGTCAATACGCCTGCCATGACGAGGCTCAAAGAAAACATCCACAGCAAGAAAGCAACCAGCGCCACGGAAGCAAAAACCTGGGTAACACGCTGGTGGCTCACTGTCGCCAGTAGGATTCCAACCATCGATAAGCCCAGCGACCAGAAAAACGTGTAGGTTACCAGCACGGCAATCGTTGGCACGTCGACGCCGCGCAGCAGGTAAGTGAAAGCAATGCAGGGCGTGATCGCGGAAAAATACACGGCCATTTGCACGACCGAGCTGCCCAGCTTGCCGCTGATGATCTGGCGCGGCTTCAGCGTCGTAATCGAAAGCAGCTCATACGTGTTGTCCTCGCGTTCCGCGGCCAGCGAACGAAACGCCGCGTAAGGCACCACGACAAGCAGCGGAAACGCCAGCACGATGTAGTACCACCAGAGCAACTGGGCGCCGTCGGCCGAGTAAAAAACACGCGGCCCAATCCAAGCCACGCCGCCGATCGTCGCCCCCCAACAGGCCACCAGCAAGAGCACGAACGTGATCGTGAATTGAAAGCTCTTGAGCGCTTGCCGGGTTTCTTTCACGAGGATGGGATTGAGCCAATCGCCGGCATAGACCAGAAATCGCTCAACGCGGTCCCAGATCGCCGCAGCTCGTGCGGCGAATGTCGTCGTCGCCGTACCGGGCGCGTCCTCAAGCGAATGGGACGAATCCGCCGTCGCAACGGGCCGTGCCGTGGTGGTTGCAGCGTCGCCGTTCACTGCACGCGGCCCTCCGTGACATGCAGGAAGACGTCTTCCAGGCTCTTGTGCTTCGCCCCGAAATCGACGACCGGAAACCCAGCCTCCACGATCGCCCGCAAGAGCGCCGCTTCGGATTCCGCCCCACCGGCGTAGTTGAACACCGCCAGGCTGCCTTCCACCCGGATTTCTCCCACGTCGTCGCGCAGCGCCAGCCAGTTCCGCAGCGGCTCGGCGTCGCCCAGCACGCCGACTCGCACCGTACTTTGGATGTTTACCCGCGCACTGATTTCGGCAACCGAGCCAACTGCCAGCAAGCGGCCCTGCTCCAGAATGCCGACCCGATCACAGATTTCCGCCAGCTCGGTGAGGATGTGCGAGCTGATAAGAATCGCTTTCCCGGCCTTCGCGAGTTTGGCGATCATTTCGCGCAGCTCGATTCGCGCTCGCGGATCGAGCCCTGCCGCCGGCTCGTCAAGCACCAGCACCGACGGGTCGTGGATCATGGTCCGCCCCAGGCAAAGCCGCTGCTTCATGCCCTTGGACAGTCCGTTGATCGGCTTCTCGGCCAATTCGTCGAGCTGCGTAAACTCCATCACTTCATCGATCGCGCCGAGCCGCCGGCGCCCGACCAACCCATAGGAACGAGCAAAGAAGTCGAGGTACTCATAGACGTTGACGTTTTGATAGGTGCCAAAATAATCGGGCATGAAGCCGAGCCGCCGCCGGACGCGGTCCGGATCTTCCACCACGGAGAACCCATCGACGAACGCATCGCCAGCCGTTGGCTCGTCCAACGTTGCCAGGATCCGCATGCTGGTCGTCTTGCCCGCACCGTTGGGACCGATGTAGCCAAACACTTCGCCCGCATAGACCTCGAACGAAACGTCGTTCACGGCGTGCGTTTGATCGAACACACGGTGCAAGTTGCGAAGCTCGATCTGGGGATGAGCGGTTTGGATCATTGGTAGATATGAGAAACAAAGCAATCCAATAGCCACAAAGCGGCACAAAAAGACACAAAACAATTCAATTACGTGCGCTGGTAGTCGCCGATTCTACCCGTTTGTTTCTTGTGCCTTTTCGTGCTTCTTGTGGCTCTTCATGTCGGCTTCACCACTGCCCGACAATCACATGAAAACTGGCCTCTTCCTTGGCGCCGCGCAGGCCGTGCTCCACCTCCGGGCCGGCGGCCGTTGACGCGACGTACGACCGCGGCGCCAGCGCCAGCGCAGGCCGGCCTGCCAAGCCGGCCAGTTCGGCAAGCACTTCGTTGGCCAGACTTGTGGTCATCCGGCTCTCGCTGTATTGAAAACCGAATCGAGCGCGAAACATCTGTCGTCCCTGCCGTCGCTGCATCACGGCGTAGTGCGAGTCCTCGCCGGAAAGCGCGGACGGCGGCTGCGGGTCGTTATCGATGACCAGTTGCCGAAAACGCCGTATCGCTTCGGTACGGTCGATCGGCTTCAAGAACGCGACAGAGCCCGCCGGCAGTTTTTCGCCGATCCATAATTTGCCCGCTTGGTCGACGATCAGCGCGAAGTCAACCGCGGTGCCAAGCTTATTTGTAGCCCTCAGCTTGCCGCCGCCTGCGGCAAGTTCCAGCCGGTGCGGCGTCTTGCGCGAGCGAATGGTGAGGTATTGCGTCGGGGTCCGCGAGCGGAGCCAGCCGCGCGTCAGTTTCACTTCGTCGCCATCCCAGACAATATTGCGTTTGATGCCCAGATTTGCGTCGATGCTGCTTGTGTTCCACGCGGGGTTGATCGGGTAAAGCGCGACATCGGCCGGCATCGTCAAACCATTTCCGGGCGCGAGCCCCGAATAGTAGGATAGCCGCGCCCAGCAGACGGCCTCGCCCGTGCGCTGATCGAGGGTTGTGAGGCTGTGCGCCCGTATCGTGGTGCCAAAACCGTCTGACACCGTCGCATACGCGAATAGTGCCGCAGTCATGATCGCGGCCGCCAACGGAACCGTGAGCACCAGCAGGTGCAGCCGCCGCCAGCGCTTCAAGAGCCAGTAATTCACTGGACCGATGAGCAGAACAAAAAGAGTTATGAGCACGCGGAACTCGGTCACCGGCGCTAGCCCGACGCCGGGCACTAAAAGATTCGCGAAGTCGCGGTTTGCGTCATCCGGCGCCATGCCGTGGCGGGCGTTCCACCGCTCGGTCGCGCGCAACGCCGTCGCCAGCGAACGCGGCATCCGCTCCGATGATTCCTCGTTTGCTGCCACGATCGGGTTCGCCGATTGGGGGCGCTGAGAGAGCAGCGAGATTTCGCTCGCGTCACGAAACGCCCGCACGATTCCAAGTCCCAGGCGCTGCTCTACGAACCACTCGCTCGAGTCCCGCGCCCAACGGCGTTCCGGGCCCTCTTCCACCGGTTCGAACTGCTGCTGCGTGACGACGAAATTGGGGTCGTTCTGCAGCCGCAGGATGTCCTCCGGGTTGCGCGCCACGCGGCTGATGCCGGTAGTTATGTCCAGAAACGTCATGATTTGACCTTCTCGGATACCATCGCGGAAGCGCGCCGGTTGCCAGCCGACTTGTGATGAACGCTCGTCCCGTTCGCGCTCGGCTGGGCCGCCTAGACGCTGCCTGATTGCGGGGGCAATCGAGGCGCGCAGGCGAAACAGCTTCGATAGCTCAGCAAGCTGCTCAAACTCCTCTCCGATTTCGCCGACCCACAGTTGTCCACCCGCACGAACCCAGCGCTCCGTCGCCGCGAAGGCTGGCGAGTTCGTCTGCAATAGAATTTGCAAATCCCCCCAAGACATGTCCACCACGTCGAAGCAGGTGTAATTAATCCAGCTCTTTGGGAACTCCGCCAGCGGCAAAGAGAAGACTTCAAATTCAAACGTGCTCGGCGCCACCAGCGACCGCGCTCGACTCGGCGGGCCTGCGACAAGAAACGAGAGCCCGGCCGCCGAGCCGAAACCACCCACCCCTGTTCTGGACGCGCCAACCGGATCGATCGACAGGTCCTCGTCCTTGATGCCATCGACCCAAACGTCCCACCACAAGAATTGTCCGGCCGATTGATACTGTGGGATGGCGATGCTTGTGGTCGCGCTCGTGCTGCCAAGCGGCAATTCGAAATCTTTCTGGGCGTTGATCGTGCCGGCCCAGCCGCTGCGCAGCCGCACCGTAATTACGTGGTCCGCCGTCGTCGGCTTCGGCGAGGTTACGGTCAGCTCAATGGGCCGATAACCGTAGTTGTTCGCCCATCGCGTGTCGACCGTGAGCGTCAACCGGCTCTGCCGTGAGAAAGGCAGGAACTTGACCGGTCTCTGCACCCGCGCGCCATTGGCCTGAGCCGTGGGTATCGCCATCCATCCGCTTGGCGTTTGACCGAACAGCGGCGCGGAGACCACAACGATTACCAATTCAGAGACGACGGCGATCACAAGGCTGATCAACGCCATCGTTGATCTTCGCTGGCTCCCGCACCGAATCATTGTCCTTTCGTCCATCGCGCCAATCACTTGGTGTCCTTGGCCCGCGCCGTCGGCATCTGCGCGAAGAGCCATACGACGCCAAACCACGCCGCGTGAACCAACGCCGTCAACACCAGGCTCGCCAACCCAATTGTCACTCCCCAAGCCCAATACTGGCCGCGATAGGCCATCCCCGCGATCAAAAAGGCCACCGCCGCAATCGTCAGAATCGCCAACAAAACGCGGATCGAAAACCGCGGCAATAATATTTGCTTCCCGGCGCTTTGAGCGGCGCTTTCAGCGGCGCTATCCATATTTCACCTCGATCGAACATCATCGATTTTCGCATAGTATGACGATTCCGCAAGCCTCACGATTTCTTGACACTTGTCAGCGGCAATTTAGGCCGTATAGCATGAGGGCGCGTCGGAGTCGAACATGCCTCGTTTTTGCGGAGCGCCAAGCCATGCACGCGACGAGTTGCCACAGTAGTTGTGAGCCATCGCTCATTCCACCAGCGTTCGCAAATTTCAAAGTTGATTTCCGCCAGCTCAGTCGAGCTGCAATTTGCAATTTGCAATTTGCATTTCTGCTGCTCGCAGCGCCGAGCTTTTGCTCCGCCGCCGTGCGCGTCGAGGCCTACCGCGGCGAGCCGTTCGGCATCGGCCGCGTGACGGTCGACCTGCCACAAGGCGCCTCGCCGACTCCATCGAGCGACGATCGCTTCGCGCTGACCGAAGCCGACGGCCGCGTGCTCTATCCTGTCATCGAAAGTCGCAACAGGCCGGTGCGCCGGCTGCTGCGAAATTTTTTGGACATCGAATTGCCGTCCCGGGCGACGTTCTATTTCATGTTCCGCGGCGACGCGCCGCTGGAGCTGACCTTGCACGCGCCCGACACGCAGCAGTTCACCGTCCAGCCCGAGGATGGCGGCGAAGAATTCAACGAGCTGTTGGACGACTGGTGGGGCGCTACTGAGGATCGTTTCCAGGAAGTATTTCGCCAGGCCGAGTATCCGGTCGTCGTCGAAAATTATCTGGCTGCCACGTGGGCGCGGCGGCTCGGCCGCGACATGCCCCAGCCCTCGCGCTACCTCTTGCGGCAATACCGCTGGGGCGACCCCTGGGTTTCGCAGCTAATGGCCAACGAAGCCTATCGCACCGAACTCGAGCGCGAGCTACTGCTGGGCCGCCTGGAATCCGGCGAACAGGCGACACTGCCGCTCCCCAATTCACGCAACGGCGACCCCGCTTCAGCGGGCGTCGAAAATGAACTCCCCCTTCCCCCTTCCCCCTTCCCCCTTTCCATTGAGCCCATCGCCGCGCACGTCCCCCACGAGTGCTTCTACATGCGCTTCGGCAACTTCCCGAATTACCTTTGGTTCCGCGACTTCATGCGCCACTGGCAAGGCGACCTCACCAATATGGTCGTGATGCAGAGCGTGGACCACGACAACAGCGAGCGCTTCCAGCAGCAGATCGCTATCGGCGAAACGAAGCTGTCCCGCATCATGGGGCCAACCGTCGTCCGGGACGTGGCCATCATCGGCCTCGACATGTACCTCCGCGATGGCGCGGCAATGGGACTCCTTTTCCATGCCAACAACAATGCGCTATTGAGCCGCAACCTGAGCGGCCAACGCGCGGATGCCATGGGCCGCCACAAGGGCGCCGAAGAGACTGTTCGCATCGCCGGCCGCGACGTCTCGTTTATCTCCACGCGCGACGGCCGGCTGCGGTCCTACTACGCCGTTGACGGCGACTTCCATCTGGTGGCGAACAGCCGCCGGCTCATCGAGCGGTACTTCGCGGCCGGCGCCGGCGATGATTCGCTGGCCGCCTCGGCTGAGTTTCAAGATGCTCGCGACGTCACGCCGCTCAAGCGCGACGACACAATCTTCATCTACATCTCTGCCGCCTTCCTGGAAAACCTCGCCGCTCCCCACTATCGCATCGAGCTCGACCGCCGGCTGCGGTCCATTGCCGAGATGCGCGCGCTATCGTTGGCGCGCCGCGCCGCCAAAGTCGAGGGCCGCGATGCTAAGACGGTGGACGAGTTGATCGCGGCTGAGCTGCTGCCGCCTGGCTTCGGCCAGCGAGACGACGGCAGCAGGCTGGCAGAGACCAAACAAGGTTTCGTTGACTCCGTGCGCGGCGTCTCCGGACGAATGGTCCCCATCCCGGACATGCCGGTCGAGCGGATCACGGCATCCGAATCCCGCCGCTTCGCCGAATTTCAGCGCGGCCTGCGGGAATCGGTCGGCCGCTTCTCGCCGATCAGCGTCGCTTTGAAGCGCGGTCCTTCGCCCGATATCACCGGCTGGGACCGGATCACCGCGGACATCCGCATTGCCCCGTATTCGCAGATGCCGATCGCGCGCTGGCCGAACATGCTCGGTCCCGCCGCAGCCATTCAAGTAGCGCCAATTGCCGGCAACGTGGCGTCGCTGGAGCTTGTCGTCGACGCCCTCGGCGAACCGGTGCACCTGTTCGGCGGCTTGCGCGATTTCCGTACGCCGCTCGTGGTGCGCGAAGGCGAGGTCCAGGCCGATGTCCCGGTTTCGGAATTTATCCGCGCGTATGTCGGGGGCTGGCCGCGGCCGTACCTGCTGGATTCCATCCTGGGCCGCCCGGCCGATTCGTACGATGACGAAGGCATCGCCCGCACCCGCGGCTTGTTCGACCTGTGGCTCCGCCGCGCCGACGATTTCTTCCTATTCTCGTTCAAGCGCGACGTGCTAATGGAGGTCGGCCCGCAACTGGCCATGGTCGACGCCGACGCCCACGCGCAAATCCGCCTTCACGTCGACGACCTGTCCGACAAGCAAGTCGCCGACGCCGTCACCGCGTTCGGCTACATGCGTGCCCGCGACACCTCCGCCAGCGCGGCGCGGTTCATGAACTCGCTCACCACTCGCTTGCAAGTTCCGCCCCAAGAGGCCCGCCCGCTCGCCGAGGCGTTGGTCGGCGGCAAGTTCACCTGCCCCCTCGGCGGCGACTACATGCTAGTCGACCCCGCAGTTCCCCTCCCCGCACCTGGGGAGGGGTTAGGCGAGGGGCGCCCCGCCCGTGCGCCCAACGACGAAACCCTACCCGCCCCCGACGGCGCGGTCGCTTCAGCGACCGTGCCCCCCACTCGCCAACTCTGGGCGTCCACCGCCACGCCGCCCGAAAACCGCTTCCTCCTCACCACGATCCCCGGCGACTACACCATGCCGATGATGAACTGGTTCCGCGGCACGAGCGTCGAAGTCGCCCGCCTCGAGGACGAGCTCACGCTCCACGCCGACCTCGACATGGTCCACCTCGAAGTCGGCCCACCCGAAGACCCCGAAGCCGGTACCGATGGAGGCTTCAAACTTCCATCCCTCGGCGACCTCTTCAGCGGCTTCGGCAACAACAAAGATGACCAGGTGAAACCGGCATCGGCGAGTGAAGACGCCGCGCAGAAAAGTAGCGACTAATATTCTGAAATCGTCGCTCCACCACGGCACGCAACCTCAGACTACAGTCCTAGCCATCGTGGCACCGCGTTTTCGATCGATACAAGCTGTTGCGATTGCAGAGCACCGAGCTTTCGCACAAGCTTCACATTCGGCACCGTTACGAGGTTTTGCGCATCGAACACGCCTTGCTTGAGAAATCGTGACTTGAAAGTCACTTCAAACCGAGATCCGCAATCCAAACTTCGCCGCGGTTAGCGTCGCGCATCAGCGGCCTCGCGCGCGTCCAACTCTAAGAATAACTCATCGGCGGTCGCGACCAACGATTCATCGGACAACTCCGGAATACCCTTGGGCCACGCGCGCCGCAGTACCTCGACTGCGGCGATGTGTTTTTCCGCGTCGGACATTGCATCAAATGCTAAGAGCAATTGTTCAACGGCTTGCGTCATGACCATGCTCCGCATTCAGGATACTCGCGGCTGGTATCGTAATTGTACCTCAGAAGCTACGAAAATGCGACGCGGAAACGCGGTGCCTAACAGGTCGGGATAGCAGGCGCTCGTGGTGCCGACTATAGTTGCCGGCATGACGGGCCCGTTTGCTGAGCGGTTGTTTCGCATCGCGTTCGCGCTGGCCGGCTGTTACAACCTGGCGTTCGGATTGTGGGCGGCCATTTGGCCGCTGGCGTTTTTTGAGCTGTTCGCTCTTCCGCCGCCGAGGTATCCGGGCATTTGGGCTTGTCTGGGGATGGTCGTCGGCGTGTACGGCCTGTTGTATTGGCATGCTGCCTGGAAGCTCGAAACGGCCTGGCCAATTATTGCGGTCGGTTTCCTGGGCAAAGTGCTCGGCCCGATCGGCATGGCGATGTACTTCGGCGACGGCTGGCCGCGACGGCTCGGCATGATCTGCATCTTCAACGACCTCATCTGGTGGTTGCCGTTTGGGTTGTTCCTGGTGCGCGGCACGGCGCTGGGCAAGCGACTTGTTGTCCTGGCGCCTTGGTTATGTGTCACCGCGCACGTCGTTGCATTCGCGACGCTACCCCTATTTCTGCGACCGGGCATGCTGACCGAACCCGACGCCTCGGCCCGCGGCGCCTACATCGCCGAAAACGCGGCCGCTTGGACCATCGGCTGGAGTGCGTGGATGCTTGCCGCGATCTCGCTCGTTGGCTTCTACGCCTGGTGGGGCGGCCAGCTTGCCGCGCGACCGATTGCAACCGTGGCCGTCCTGGTCGCCGCATTCGGAACGGTCTTCGATTTCAGTGGCGAAGGATTATCGATTCTGCTGCTCGTCGAGCGCGCGACGAGCTACGATGCCGCAGCATTTACGAGCGCCGAACGCGCCTTCACGCTGCTCAGCGCCGGGGCCGCCAACGGCCTGTACACGCTCGGCGGCCTGCTGCTGACGCTCGCAACGCCCAATTTGCCCACCGCTGTCCGCGCCGGAATGTGGATCACCTGGATCGCCGGCATCGCGATGACGGTCGCCGGCGTCATGAACCACGTTGGCGGCATGGTCGTATCGACGATCGTCTTGTTCCCGCTGCTCATTGCCTGGACCGCCTGGATGGGCGCGCGCTGGAGACGCACGTGAAGCGAATCATTGTCGTCGGCGGACTCGGCCAGTTCGGCCGCACGATCGCTGAACAGCTCCGCCGGCGGCAGTTGCCGGTGCAAATTGCCTCACGTTCCGCCACCGCCGATCTGCAAGTCGACGCCAACGACGCCGCCTCCATTCGATCCGCGCTGCGGCCTGGTGATTTAGTGATCGACGCTGCCGGTCCGTTCGACGTGCGTTCGACCGCACTCGTCGAAGCGGCCACCGACCTCGGCTGCGACGTCATCGACATCAACGACGACTTGCGCTATGCCGAAGCAATATTGCGGCTCGAGCGGCGAATCGAGAGCGCCGGCATTCGCGTGCTCAGCTCTGCGAGCACCGTCTCGGCCGTCGCCGCGGCCGTTGTGCAACACAGCGGCATCGCAACGCCACACCGAGTGACAGTCTGTCTCGTGCCAGCATCGCACCACAGCGCCAACGCCGGCGCCGCACTGTCTCTGATTCGCTCCCTGGGCCGACTGGTTCGCGTGTTGCGCGACGGTCGACTGCAAGAACAAATCGGCTGGCGCGAATCGCGCCGCTTTCAGATGCCCGCGCCGCTAGGAACCGTGAATGGCCGGTTATTTGAATCGGCCGATGTTGTTTACCTGCCGCGTATTTGGCCGACGCTCCGCGACGCGGCCATGTACGTCGATACGAACATACCGGGCGTCAATTCGCTGCTGCGATTGGCCGCGCGTTGGCCAGCGGCGCGGCATTTCTTGGAACGCCACGTCGACCTCAGCACCCGGATTGCCCGCACATTCGGCCGCGCTGCGGGCGGCGTCGGTTATGAGATCGAGGATGCCGGCGGTCGAGTTGCCCGCTATGCAGTGGTCTCCGATAAAAACAGTTTCGTAACCGCCGTCGCGCCGGCCGTTCTGGCGGCCCGGGCCATCGCCGAAGGTCGCTTTCCTCGCCGCGGCCTCGTGCTGCCCGACCGCCAAGTCGAGCCGCCCGAACTCTTCGCATTTCTGCAAGCGGCGGGCATCACCATCTGCCAACTGAGCTGACGGAATCCCCGCTTTCTGCGTGGCCCGCAAATTGTCGCATAATTTTCCGCACGGTTTATGTTTTTCCTTCAAAACCGAACTTGACCTGATACGATACGTTTGTACAGTATCCATAGGTGCTAGCATCGGCGTGCAGGGGCAGCTATTTCCCCAGATTTTATGAGTGTGATGAGTGAGACTTTCGATTTCGCCCAAGGCGATCCACGCGGCCGTTTAATCGACGAGTTGCGTCGTCAGGTGGGCCGCTGGGAGGCGTCGACGTCCTGCGAGGAAGCCGCTTTTTCATCAGGCACGGCTGCGCTCGACCGGCTGCTGCCCGGCGGCGGCTTGCGCTACGGCATGTTGACCGAGTGGCTCAGCGGGCTGGCCCGCAGCGGCGCCGCGACCCTCAGTTTGCTCTGCGCTCGCGAGGCGTGTCAGCCGGGCGGCGTGCTCGTGGTCCTCGATCGCCGACAAACTTTCTATCCGCCCGCGGCCGCCGCGTGGGGAATCGATCTCAACCGGCTCATCATCGTTCGGCCCCAGAGCGCGCGGGACGAATTATGGGCGGCGGTGCAGGCGCTAAGCTCCCCCGCCGTAGCCGCTGTATGGGCCATGATCGACCGGCTCGATAGCCGTGCCTTTCGCCGGCTGCAACTGGCCGCACAAGCCGGTCGCACGCTCGGTCTCCTGCTGCGCCCGGCGTACGTGCGTAGTCAGCCCTCGTGGGCCGACGTGCGGCTGGGGGTGGGGGCTAGGAAAGGAGGAAGGGGGAAGGGGGAAGGGGGAAGGAACAACGGGGCAATTGAAAATTTGCAATTTGACTTCGGCGAGCTCAGTCGAGCTGCATTTTGCAATTTGCAATCTTCCCTTCCCCCTTCCCCCTTCCGCCTTCCCCCTTTGGCAGTCCGCCGCGTCCAAGTTCGCATCTTGCGAACGCATGGCGGCCGGCCCGGCGGCTGCGTGTTCTTGGAAATCGACGATGCGGCTTACACGATACGAGAAGCAAGTTCCACCCATGACTCGCATCCTTTGCCTGTGGTTCCCGAACTGGCCCGTCCAGCGGCTCATTCGCTCTCGGCCCGAGCTTAGGGGCCGGCCCGTGGCGCTTGTGGCGAGCACTCCGCGCGGCAGCCAGGTAGTGGCGTGTTCGAGCGAGGCGGCGGCGCAAGGCGTCCACCCCGCAATGCCCGTGGCCGAGGCGCAGGCCCTTGTGCGCGAATTAACAATCACGCCACACGAACCGTCCGCCGATCGTCGAGCGCTGGAGAGACTGGCCGAGGCGTGCGAGCAGTTCACGCCCTGCGTCGCCCTCGAAGAAGGCGAGGAACCGCAATGCCTGCTGCTGGATATTTCGAATCTCGAGCACCTGTGGGGCAGCGAACATGATTTGGCCGCGCAGGTAGAAAAATTTTTCACCTGCCGCGGTTATCTCGTGCGAATAGCGGTGGCAAACACTATCGGCCTCGCCTGGGCACTCGCCCACTTCGCCGAGCGAGCCGGGTCGTCCTCGACCCCGGCGGAAGATTGCAAATCGCATTTTGCAATTCCTTCCTTACCAGTCGAAGGCTTACGCATCGGCGACGATACGGCAACATTGCTCCACGAGTTGGGCATCAAAACGGTGGGGCAACTTCAGTTGCTCCCGCGCGAAGATCTGGCATCGCGCTTTGGAGACGATTTGTTGCACCGGCTCGATCAGTTCACTGGCGCCGGGCGGGAAGTCCTGCTGCCCCACCGCCCATTAGCCGCATTGCAAGCCGCCTGCGCACTGGACGAACCCACCGCCGACCGTGCGATGCTCATGCACGTGCTCGCCCAACTTGTCGAGCGGCTCTGTCGACAACTGTCGGCACGCGATCAAGGAGCGGTCCTTCTGGTCTGCACGCTCGGGTGCTCGGCCGGCCGCGCAGTGCCGCTGCGCATCGGCCTCGTCGAGCCCTCGGCCAACGCCTGCCAGATCTTGGAATTGATCGAACTGCATCTGGAAAGCTTGACGTTGGCGGACGAGATCGACCGGGTCGAAATCCGTGCCGCCGTGGTAGGGCGATTGGACCAGCGGCAACGCGAATTATTCGCCAACCGCTGGCCGACCGAGCCGCATCAACTCGCGCTCCTGGTGAACCGCCTCAGCAGCCGGCTGGGATGCGAGCAAGTGCTGCGCGCCGAGCTGCGTCCCAGTCCCATGCCGGAGCGAGCGGTGTGCTATGCGCCGATGACTGAACGGAGAGACAGAAAGACAAGGAGACAAAGAGACAAGGAGAAAACAATCGCTGGCTTGTCTCCTTGTCTTTCCTCGCTCCGCCCGCTGCTGCTCCACCCGCAACCGCAATCGCTGGAAGTGGTCTGCATCGCCCCCGACGGCCCGCCGCAATTCGTCTGGCTCGAGGGCCGCCGCGAGCGCATCGTCCACTGTGCCGGGCCAGAGCGCATCGAAACCCTTTGGTGGCGCGGACCCTCAGTGCGACGCGATTACTACCGCATCGCGACCGAATCCGGCAGCCATTTGTGGATCTTCCGCCAATTGACAAACGCTCACTGGTTCCTCCACGGCGTCTTTGAATAAAGGATTCGGGATGCAGGATGCAGGGGACAGGGTTTCAATTCATCCCTGCCCCCTGCATCCTGCATCCTCCACCCCTCTCATGCGTTACGCTGAGCTTCATTGCAAAACGAACCTCTCCTTTCTCGAAGGCGCATCGCACCCTGATGAATTGGTGCGGCAGGCGGCTGAGCTGAGTTACCGCGCGCTGGCGGTGACCGACCGCAACAGCCTGGCCGGTGTGGTGCGCGCCGCAATCGCGGCGAAAGAGGTTGGCCTGCCACTGATGATCGGCGCGGAAATCACGCCCACCGATGCGCCGCCCGTCGTCCTCTGGGCGACCGATCGCGCCAGCTACGCCCGGCTATGCCGCCTGATTACCCGCGGCCGCCGCCGGGCGCCCAAAGGCGAGTGCGCGCTCACGCTCGAAGACATTTCAGAGTTTAGCCAAGGACTCATCGTGGGAGTTGTAGAGGAGCGAGGAGCGAGGAGCGAGGAGCGAGAAAAAGGCGAAAGGGGAAAAGGGGAGGGCGGAAGTACACTCTCCCTTCCCCCTTCTTCTGGCCCTCAGCCCTTAGCCCTCAGCCCTCAGCTCTCCAGTTACCGCGATGTCTTCCGCGACCGCTGCTACTTGCTCGCCGAGCTGCACTACGGCGCGAACGATGATGCACGACTGGAGCGGCTCCAACAGCTGTCTCGTGAAGTTGGCATTCCGCTCGTGGCCGCCGGCGATGTGCATTACCACGTCCGAACGCGCATGGTGCTGCATGACGTCGTTACGGCAATCCGCCATGGCACTACAGTCGCCGCGCTGGAAGGAACTCTTTTGTTTCCCAACGCTGAGCGGCACCTGCGGCCGCTGGATGAAATCCGCACGATCTTCGCCGCCGCGCCGGACGCCGTCGCGCGAACGATCGAGATCGCCGACCGCTGCCGCTTCTCGCTCGATGAACTGCGCTACGAATACCCGACCGAGCTGGCGCCGGCGGGCCAGACGCCGCTGGAGTATCTAACGCAGCTCACGTGGCAAGGCGCAGTCGAGCGCTATCCGGCGGGCGTGCCGGAAAAAATCCACCGGCAGCTCGAGTACGAATTGGAGCTCATCGGGGAGCTGCACTACGAATCCTATTTCCTCACCGTATGGGACCTCGTCCGCTTCGCCCGCTCGCGGAACATCTTGTGCCAGGGCCGCGGCTCGGCGGCCAACTCGGCCGTGTGCTACTGCCTCGGCGTCACGTCGGTCGACCCGGCGACGAGCGACCTATTGTTCGAGCGGTTCGTGAGCCGCGAGCGGAACGAAGCGCCCGACATCGACGTCGATTTCGAACACGAGCGCCGCGAGGAAGTGCTGCAGTACGTGTACGACAAATACGGCCGGGAGCGTGCCGGCCTCGCCGCCACGGTGATCACGTATTGCAGCCGCTCCGCTATTCGCGATGTGGGCAAAGCGCTCGGCCTGTCGCTCGATCGGGTCGACGCGTTGGCCAAGCACGTCGAAGGCTACACGCACGAGCCGAAGCTCGCCGGCCGCTGCCGCGACGTGGGCGTCGATCCGGCGTCCGACCTGGGCCGGCGGCTCATTTACTGCGTAAACGAAATCATCGGCTTTCCGCGGCATCTGTCGCAGCACGTCGGCGGCATGGTGATGACGCAAGGCCCGCTCTGCGAAATGGTGCCAATTGAAAACGCCGCCATGGAAGATCGCACCGTCATCGAGTGGGACAAGGACGATCTCGACGAGCTGGGTATTTTGAAAGTCGATTGCCTGTGCCTCGGCATGCTCACGGCGATTCACAAGTGCTTCGATCTGGTGCGCGAGGTCGCCGCGGCGACCGAGCTGACGCTGGCCACGGTCCCGAAGGACGACTCTGCCGTGTACGACATGATCTGCCGCGCCGACACGATCGGTGTGTTCCAGATCGAAAGCCGCGCTCAGATGTCGATGCTGCCACGCCTCCGGCCGCGCTGCTATTACGACCTCGTGATCGAGGTGGCGATCGTCCGCCCCGGTCCCATTCAAGGCAACATGGTGCACCCGTATCTGCGGCGCCGCGCGGGCGAAGAGATCGAAGCCTACCCCAACGACGCGATCCGCGAGGTGCTCGAAAAAACGCTCGGCGTACCGATCTTCCAGGAGCAGGCGATGCGGCTGGCTGTCGTGGCGGCCGGCTTCACGCCCGGCGAAGCCGATCAGTTGCGCCGCGCGATGGCCGCCTGGCGCCGCCCCGGCCTCATCGAGCAATTCCGCAAAAAACTGCTCGACGGCATGCGGGCCAACCAACTGCCCGAAGAATTCGCCCAGCGCGTGTACCAGCAGATCGAAGGCTTCGGCGAATACGGCTTTCCCGAGTCGCACGCCGCCAGCTTCGCGCTCTTGGTGTACGCTTCCGCGTGGCTCAAGCATCACTACCCGGCCGCGTTCGCCGCCGCACTAATCAACAGCCAACCGATGGGCTTCTACCAACCGGCACAACTCGTGCGCGACGCCCGCGACCACGGCGTCGCCGTGCGGCCGGTGGATGTGAACCACAGTGGCTGGGATTGCACGCTGGAGAGTGGCGAGGAGCGAGGAGCGAGGAGCGAGAAAGAGACGAGAAGCGAAGCCACTGGTAATTCTCGCTTCTCGCTCCTCGCTCCTCGCTCCTCCATAGCCCTCCGCCTCGGCCTGCGCATCCTCAACGGCTTGGGAGAGAAAGCAGGCAGAGCAATCGAACGCGCTCGCGCGGCCGGGCCGTTTGCTTCGATCGACGATTTCGCCCGCCGCACCGGCTTGGGCCAAGCGATCGTAAAACGGCTCGCTGAAGCCGATGCATTCGCCTCGCTCGGCGCCGACCGACGCCAAGCGCTATGGCATGCCTTAGGCCAAGAAAAAAAGCGCCGCCCCATGCCGCTGTTCGAAAAAGGGGTCAGAACTGTTTTTGTATCGAATGTTTCTTCATTCGCTAGTTCTGGCCGAAAAATAGTTCTGACCCCTTTTTCTGAGCCCGGCCAAGATGGCCGGGCTATATTGCCTCTTGCGCTGCCAACCATGCAATTGAACGAGCAAGTCGTCGCCGATTACCGCACCGCCGGCCTCTCCCTGAAAGCCCATCCCATTTCATTTTACCGAGAGCAGCTCAACTGCCTCGGCATCACGCCAGCGCGTCGCCTGGTAGAGCTAGCCAACGACGCACCAGTCCACGTCGCCGGCATTGTCCTGTTGCGTCAACGCCCCGGCACCGCCAAGGGGATCACGTTCGTCACGCTCGAAGACGAAACCGGCACCGTGAACCTCGTCGTTCATCAACACACCTGGGACCGCTATTACCGCATCGCCCGCCGCGCCCCAGCCTGGATCGCGCACGGCCACATCCAAACAGCGCCGCAATCCGCGGTGCCGATCATCCACGTCGTCGTCACCCGCCTCGAAGCGCTTGCCGAACAACTCCACGAGCTCGATGTAAAATCGCGCGATTTCCGCTGACGAAAAATCGTGTAACCTGGGCTGCGACTATTGGGCACTCATGATACAATCGTGGAAAAGGATAACTACTATGGCTTCGTCATTCTCTCTCGATACAAGCGGCTATGACACAGAGGCATTTGACCGCGGAACTAGCCCGATTATCCAAATGCTTTCGCCGGATCAGACTCGGCAGCTGCTCGAATATCGAGGCGACGAACGATTACGCCAAAGGATCGATGAATTGGCAGCGAAGAGCAATGAAGGACTGCTGACACCCGCCGAGAAGGCGGAGTACGAAGGCTACGTTCGCGCCAATAAGTTTGTCGCCATTCTACAAGCTCAGGCCCAAAAGTTCTTGGACAGCGCCCAGCACGGATGATCGACGCAGCAACACGGCAATTGGTGCGCGATCGGGCGGGCGACAAATGCGAATACTGTGGCTTGCCAAGTATGCAATCTCCGCTTGCCGCGCTGCAGATCGAGCATATCCTGCCGCGCAAACATCGCGGTGGAGATGAACCCGGCAATCTTGCCCTCGCCTGTATTGACTGTAATCTCTGCAAAGGCAGCAACATCGCGGGAATCGACCCCACGACCGGTGCGACGACCAAACTCTTTCATCCCAGACGTCACAAATGGGATGCACACTTTAAGTGGCTGGGAATTTACATTGTCGGCAAGACGCCGATTGGGCGCGCGACAATTGAGGCACTGCGAATGAACAGTGATGAGCAGTTACAATTGCGGATTGCTCAGAAGAGGGTTTAGCGACGGATCATCTAAACGAACTTCATCACACGTTCTCTCCCGCCAGCCAACCCGTGCTGAACGCGGCCTGAAAGTTATAGCCGCCGATGAAGCCGTCGAGGTCGAGAATCTCGCCGGCCAGGAAAAGGTTCGGCACCAGTTTGCTCTCCATCGTGCGGGAGTCGATTTCTTCGAGCACCACTCCGCCGGCCGTCACTTCCGCCTTCTCGAAGCCGCGGCTGCCGGTGACGCGGATCTCGCAACGCTTGAGCTGCTGAACCAGCCGGGCCCGTTCTGACTTCGATAACTCCGCCGCACGGCGGTCGGCCGCCACTTCTGATCGAACAACCAATGCGTCGACGAGCCGTCGCGGCAGTCGGTCTGACATCACGCTGGCGACCAATCGTTTCCCGTCGCTCGCCGCAAACGCTTGAATTTCTTTGTCCAGTTCATCCGCCGACGTGCTCGGCAAAAAATCCGCCACGAGAACCAGGCTGCGCGGATTGGCCGCGGCGGTGACGGCCCGGCTCACATCCAGCGCCACCGGACCGGAGAGGCCGAAATGCGCAAACAGCAGAGATCCGCGGCGTTCAATCAAAACGCCGGGCGGCAATCCACGGTGCCGGCGCTTTGCATCCGCGGCTTCAGCCAGTTGCAAATCGATCACGCGCAGTTGCACATCGGGAATCGTTATGCCGGATAGGTCGGCGAGCCAGCCTTCGTCGCTCGTCAGCGGCACCAGTGCAGGGCGCGGCCGACGGATCGTGTGGCCGAGCGCGGCCAACCAGCTGTAGCCGTCGCCCGTCGTGCCGCAGCCCGGGTAACTCTTGCCGCCGGTGGTGACGATGAGCTTGCCGCAGTGGATGGACCGTCGCACCGTTTCGACGCAAAACGCCTCGCCATCGCGACGAATTCCGGTCACTCCCTCGCCGAGCGCCAATTCCGCACCACTGCGGCTCAACCGGCGGAGCAGGGCGTTGAGCACGTCAATCGCTCGATCGCTCTGCGGAAAGATTTTGCCGCCCGGTTCGACCTTCGTCGCCAATCCCTCGGCCTGGAGCAGCTCCACCAAATCGCGCGGACTGAGGGCCGCGAGCGGCGAGTGGAGAAACGGCCCAGCCGAGCCGAACGCGGCGATAATGCCGGCCGCGTCGCAATCGTGCGTGATATTGCACCGCGTGCCGCCGGACATCAGGATTTTCACGCCCGCCTTGCGATTCTTCTCCAGCAGCAGCGTGCGGCGGCCACGCTCCGCACTGCGAGCCGCCGCCAACAAGCCGGCCGCCCCCGCGCCGATCACAATCACGTCGTAACCGGTGGCCGAGTTCGGCTCGTCGTGCATAAAATGACCGGTCGCTAAGATACGGCGACGCTAGAAAAACGGACAAGAAAAATGACCAATGTCCAAATCCCAATGACCAACAGGGCGGAGAATTGGTCCTTGGTCCTTGGTCGCTATCTGCCGAGAACCAACCCCCAATGCAAAGGGCCCGGCTTCGTCATAGGATGGGAAGCCCGGGCCCGCGCCGCAATGGACAGGGGCGGGATCGAACCGCCGACACCAGGATTTTCAGTCCCATCTGTACACGCGGATAGGTAGCGGTTAGCTTACGTCATAGTACATTTTGCAGCAACTCTCACGAAGAAAACAGGGTGTAGGTAACAAAACAGGTAACACAAACCAATCAGCCGGTTAGCTCCCGGCGCTTGCCTGCCCGCGGCTGCGAATGTCTCCCGACAGCGGCCGCGGGTGGGCAGATTGGAAGGGAGACATTCATGGACATCGGCTCCATTCAGGATTTACGGGCTGCGCTTGTGGTGGCGCTGGCAGCCGAATCATTTATTGCATCCAGTGAAGCCGCCGAACAACTGCATGACGCTTGCAAATTGGCGCAGCAACGCGGCCTATCTGCCGATCGTATTGAGCCGCTGCGCATGCTGCTATCGTCCCACTCTACCGCGAATGACCTTCACGACGCGATTGCAACACTGGACCTGCTGGCGGCAATTGAAATAACAGCCGAAGCCGTCCGCGAAAAGCTGCTGAAGCTGCCGGTAGTACGGCTCCACCCGCCTGAAATCGAATGTGGCGGCAAGGTTTATCAGGTTTCCACCAATCAAGCGCTGGCGTTCCACACAATGCGTGAACGATACCCCGACCGCGTGAGCCTATCCGCAGAAGTCGGCCATCACCCCGACCGCTACATCGGCAGGCTGCCAGAAGAATTGAGACAGCTAATTGACACTGACCAGCGCGGTAGCCGGCTCTCCCTTTAACCTGTCCTATCTTGGACACTTTTTGCGCTTAGCTTGGACATGCCGGTTGAGCGTATTCTTTGATTACACGCCGTAATTCTTAACGGCGGTTCTGCAATCGGAGAATCTTCTAATGGCTACCGTGAGCACCAAGGCGCCGAGTTTTATCGCGCCCGAGAGGTTGTATTCCATCAAAGGCTTTCAGGCCGCGGCCGGCGTGAGTTCAACGCGGATGCGTGAAGCTCGTCATGCCGGGATCACGCTTCCCACCTTGGAAGTTGGCCGGCGCAAATTCGTCCGTGGCTCGGATGCAATTGCGTATCTTGAACGCCTTGCGGAACTAACACCGGCCGGCGAAGCGGTTGAGTGGTTCAAAGCGGGGGCAGCGAAGTGACCGGCACGGCAACCAACGGGCGGGTGCCTACGCTGTTCACCGCGCACTTGAAAGAGTTCGCGGCGAGCGGCATATCCACCGACACGGCTGTCGCGGCGGGCATCCGTTCCCTGAGCGACCGGCGCGAAATCGCGGCGATGCTCAACCGCAAGAGCTGGTCGCAACGCATGGGCAGCGCGTGGGCGGTCCCCTACATCGACGCCTCGGGCGCTATCGTGCATTGGCGCGTCAAGCCGGAATTTCCACCGCAGTCGAACGGCAAGGCCGCGAAATATCTGTCGCCAAGCGGTTCGCGGGTTCGCGTTTACTTTCCGCCTGGCTCGCATCAACGCATCGAGGGCGGCGCGACGGAAATCATCCTGACGGAAGGGGAGAAGAAAACGCTCGCCGGGACGCAAGCCGGGTTCTGTGTGCTCGGATTGTCCGGCGTGGATTGTTGGCACGCGCGGAAATCGACAACGCTGCTGCCGGACCTGGAATTCTCTTGGGGCGGTCGCGCTGCATACATCGCGTTCGACTCCGACGCTGCCGACAACGCGCACATCCGCGAGCAAGAGCTGCTGCTTGCGGCGCAACTGAAGCTCCGCGGCGCGGCGGGCAAGATTGTGCGGCTGCCGGCCGGGCCGAATGGCGAAAAGGTCGGACTCGATGATTTTCTTGTCGCCCACGGTCCGGGTGCGCTTCGCCGGCTCATGGACACCGCGAGCGAAGCGGATGAACTGCCGCCAGAAATCCAAAAGGCAGAAGCATTCGAGGTCGACCCGGCCGACGTGGCCACGAAGTTTCGAGAGTCGCTGAACATCGACAAAGACACGCGACTCCGGTTCCACCGCGGCGAGTGGTTTTATTGGGAACGTGGCGGCTATCGGGTGCTAGGCGCGGACGATCTAGCCGCAAAGGTGCTAGAGTTTTTCCGTCGTGATTATTACAACGTGAAGCGTGAGCACGTCGCCAACGTGCTAATGCACCTGAAGTCACAATGCCTTATCGGTGGGCATGTCGACGCGCCGGCGTGGCTATCTCCTGTCGCTGGCGATTGGCCGCCACTGGAATGTATCTCCACCAAGAGCGGCATTGTTAGCCTTCCACTTTTTGCGGCGCAGCAGCCGTGCCTGCAATCGGCGACACCGCGATTCTTCACCACGGCCGGCGTTGATTACCCCTTCGACCAGGACGCGGCGCAGCCTGTCGAGTGGCTGAGGTTTCTCACGTCGCTCTGGGGCGATGATTGGCAGAGCATTTGTGTGCTCTGCGAATTCTTTGGCTACTGCCTAACGCCGGACACCAGCCAGCAAAAGCTGCTGATGATTGTCGGCCCCAAGCGGTCGGGCAAAGGAACGATTCTGCGAATACTCCGGGCGCTGGTCGGTCAATCAAACGTGGCGGCGCCAACGCTGTCGAGTCTCTGTGAACGCTTCGGACGTTGGCCGCTTCTCGGAAAGTCGGTCGCAATCATCAGCGATGCTCGGCTGTCCGGCCGGGCCGATCAGGCCGTGATCGTCGAGCGCATCTTGAGCGTCACCGGGGAGGATGCACAGACCATTGACCGGAAGAATTTGCAGCCGGTCACAGTGAAGCTGCCGACGCGGTTTGTGATCGTCACCAACGAGCTGCCACGGCTCGGCGATGCGTCTGGTGCGCTGGTAAGCCGGATGCTCTTGCTCCGCACCGTCAATAGCTTTTATGGCCATGAGGATCATGGGTTGACCGATAGGCTACTCGGCGAGCTGTCGGGCATTTTCTTGTGGGCAGTGACCGGGTGGCAATCGCTCCGCGAGCGCGGGCGGTTCGTGCAGCCGGAAAGCTCCCTGCAAATGCTGGACGAGCTAAACGACTTGTCATCGCCCGTCGGGGCGTTCGTCCGCGAGGCTTGCGAGGTTGACCCCGCGGCGACTGTCCCCGTCGATTCGCTCTATGCCGAGTGGCGGAGATGGTGCGAGGCCGGCGGCAAGATGCGACCGACCGACAAGGCGACGTTTGGGCGGGACTTGTCGGCATTGCTTCCCTCCGTGCGGAAACACCGCCCGAGAATCGGCGAAGATAGGCAACGTACATACGTCTACGAGGGGCTGGAGCTGCGAAATGATTGGTCCTGTCCCTAGTGTCCCTAGGGACTACCCAGCGCACGTGATGGCGGAAAATTGACATGAGCACAATAGACCTACAGAAGGGGCAATTAAGAAATGCCCGGGACACTAGGGACAGCCGGGACAACGGCGGCCAATACCGCCCCCCGCAAGGCGTCAGCACCCTTGACGACGAAACCGACCAGGAACGCCGCGAGCGTTTGCGGCGTGAGCACCAACGCATCGACGCCGAGACTGGCGAGCACTATTGCCCGCTGTTCCCCGACTCCGCCCCCGACTGCGAGCCACAACCGGCTGCCGACCCCCCCTTGGGTCCTCCGCCAGTTTGTGCCGCCGTGCAGTCGCGCAGCGAATCGCCCAGGGGTTATATAAACTCCCTCCACTATCCAACCAATGGAATGAGCGATGATTGACCACCTGCGGCAAACGACGGAGAGCCGCGAGCAGTACGTGGAAAATCGCAGGGCCAAGCGCCGTGCTGAGTGTGCGTTAGAACGCCTGGCAGACCCGCACGACGGTCGCTACGTGTACGCCGTGCTGCCGCGTTGCCCGGCGTGTGGCGGGGCCAAGCACAAGTCGTATCGCTCCATAGAGCAACAGGACGGCAGCCGCATGAAGTGGACCAGGTGCGAGTGCGGCGAGAAGTTCATCATCATTTTGGAGTAGGGTTCCATCTGTTGGAAAACCGCCGGCCACCGTAGTAATAATTCAGATATCTTCGCAGTTGAGGTAAAGCCATGACCGTCGCAGCCAATAAAGATTTCATTTCCATCGGCGCGCTGGCCGCGCACTTGCAAAGGCCCGTCCGCCGCATCGAGCTAGCGGTTGCCGTGCTGCAAATTGAGCCGGCGATGCGCCTCAATGGCATCGTGCATTTCGACGCCGATCAGGTTGAGCGGATCGCGCTGGCGATTGTGATGCACGACGCCAAAACCAATCCGGTAAAACAACGCGCCGATTCCCTTCAATAGGACAAACCATGAACACAGCCGAATTGCTCGATACCATTATCGAAACGCTCGCAACGCCCGTCACGTCGCTCGTCGAGCACAGTGACCTAAATGCAAGAGAGGCCGCCGCCGCTCGAAAGAAAAACGCAAGCGACCTGGCTCACGCGCGCGAATTGTTCGTGCAGCTCAAAGCCGTTCACCCGGACGTTTTGCTAAACAAGTTACAAAGCCGCGAGAGAGAGTTGATGTTCCAGGTGGTGGAAATCGATAAAGCCGAAAACCGGCTCGTCGCAGCAGCCGCACCGGACTCCGAAGTGCAACGGCTGACGGAAGCTATCAAGCAATCGATTCACGATGAGCCCAATATCATCCAGCAAAGCCTGGCGACGCTGAGTTCAACCACGTTAGCAGAGCGTGTGTTGCCGACGAAATTCATCCGGGCCGACGCGACTGCACACTTTCGCGTGGAGATCGACGCGGCCGAAGCGGAGCTCGCAAAGCTCAATCGTCGGGTCCCGCGTACCCCAACGTCCTGGCCCGCTGGGGGAGTCCTGGAACGGATGCGTGAACTTGAAGCGATCATCGCCGGCTGGCCAAAACAACAGAAACTTTGCCGGCTTGGTGAGCGGATTCACGCGCTCCGCGAAGAGCGGCGGCGAATGATGGAGGAGCGCGACGAGCTGACAAATAAGGTTCGGCGCGAAGTGCTGGCCGTTGCGTAACGATAGGTTCCGACCCGGCCGCGGCGATTCGCTTTCGCTCGTTCACGAACGTTCGCCGTCGGCCGGGTTTATCTGAGGTATCTGCAATGAGTCACCCATACATTTACGAAGGCAAGCAGCTCCTGGCTGCGCTGGGCATCGACCCGGTGTACATCATCGAGCCGACAGATGCCTTTTGCCAATTATCGAACGTGGAGCATCGGTATGTTTGGAGTGGGGTCGGCGCCGAATGCTCCATCGCGTTTACGTCGCCGGTGCTCGACCTCCTGCTGAGCAACTGCCTGCGATACGAGTGGCAGGGCCGCGGCTGCTGCATCGCGCTATGTCGCTCTGTGCTGCAAATGACAGCCTCCCAAACGCTCGGCGTGCTCTTGCACGAAGCCGGCCACCACGTCGCCGCGTATGATCGTCCCGAGCGCGACGACGACGACAAGGAGCGTGCGCTAAAAACAGCTTGGGCATCCATGGGCAAGGACGGCGAAGCTCACAACACGCAATGGCTCCGAGCGACCGTCAACTTGTGGCATCGCGCATGCAAGATGGGTTACGAAATCCCATTGGACGACGTGGTCACCTTGGAGCAATACGGTTTCGACCGTTCGCATTTGCTGCCGCTGTTAGATGAAGCGGAGCAGCGCGAAGGCGAGCCGATTGAAACCATCCTCGGCAGCAGCAGCACCGCACCGGCATCGACGACCAGCACTGCGAAGCGGCGGCGCCGCCAGTTTCCCTATGTCGACATTATCGGCGCCGAGCCAGTCACCTTGTACGCGGACGGTTCGCTCGAAACCATTCCCGACATCCACGGCAAGCGCGGAAAGATGAAATACCAATCCGTCCACGATTTTCTCAACGCCCGGGAGCTCGCGGCGCGGCAGCGCGTGCCGTTGTATTTGTGAGGCACTGATGGTCAAGCTTCGATTCGATACCGACCTCGGCAGCACGCTGAAAGGCGTTGCGGACCTAAATACGAAGTTCGACAAGCTGGGCGACACGGTTGAGACCACGACGAAGGGCATGAACGCGCTGGAGCGGGCCGGGAAGCGGCTCGTCGATGCGAACCTTACGCCCCAAGAGCGCTACAACCAAAAGATGGAAACCTTGGCCAAGGCGGTGAAGTCTGGCGCGATTCAGATGGCCGAAGCCGAGCGCACGGCGGGGAGGATGCGGCAACGGCTGGATGACGCGACTAAGAGCAGCGGTGGGCTATTCGGCCCGGCGATGCTGAGCAATATCGGTTCCTACGTCGCTGGCATCGCATCGGCCAGCGCCGCCTTATCGCTCTTTCGTTCGGAATTGGATGCCGTCAGGAAAGAGGCCGAGAGGATCACGCAGTCACAGTTAGAAGCCGGGCCTGCACGCGACGTGCTGAAGCGCAACATCGCGGGCATGGGGCCGAAACGTGCGGCCGGAGTCGAGCGCCGCGCCGAAGCGCTGGCCGCGCAGCTAGGGCTGCCACAAGCAAAAATCGACGTGGCGCTTGCGGAAGCGTATTCAGCATCGGGCGGCGATGTCGAGGCCGCATTCAATCAGGTGCGGGCCGCCGGCCAATTCCTGAAGAGCGCGCCCGAGCAAATTGGCACGTTCAGCGGCAGCTTGGGCGATATCAGCAAAGGCACTGGCGACCCGAACGCGATGCGCAACCTTGGCTTTATGATTCGCATTGGCGCGATGTCGCGCGTAGCCGATGCGCAGAAGCAGGCCAAATCAATCCCGCAAGCCCTTGCCGGCGCTAGAGCGTTCCAGGCGACGGGCGAACAATCCGGCGCGCTATTCGCCGCACTGTCGGTCGCCGCGGCTGATATCGAGGGCAACATATCGGGCACCGGAACTATTCGCACTGCCGAGCAGCTAAAGGGGTTTTTCGACAAGCAGGTGAAGGATAAGAAATTCCAGTCCGCAGCCGTGGATACATTCGCCGAGCGATTGGGAGAATTGCGCAAGAGCCCAGAGCTGGCCCGGCAGTTCATCGACAAGGCGAGTTTCGAGGCCAAGGTAAAAGGTCCGTTGCAGCAGTTTTTTTTGGACCCCAATTCGGCAATGGCGCGCGCCTATGAATCGAATCTACAGCAGTTTGGAACGGCAGCGCAGCAGCAGGCAACCGCCCACGAAACAATCGGCTATTTGGGACAGGGCCGATTCGCCGCAACCGGCGCGACCGAGCGGGCGATTACGTCGAAGGTCGAGCAGTTCCGGCTGGGCCGCGAAGCGCAACTAACTGCCGAGTCGCGCGAAGCAATCATCGAGCGCGTGGCCCGGCTCAATATGCAATTTCTGTTTCAAGCGCGGCTGGGCGTCCTCGGCCAGACCGGCTTAACGATGTCGCCAGAGGAGGCGATTGGCCAATTGGAATCTTCGCTCGGCGCGGCGCAGCGCGGGGTATTTCGACCAGAGGTCGAATTAATCCAAAACACGAAAGAGATGGTGACCGAACTAAAAGCAATCCGCGAACGAGTCAAAGGCAGCGCGGCGCCCAAACCATCCGGGAGGCAGGAGTGACCGACCGATTCAATCCCGATGCCGCACGCATCCGGGCTGCTGCTGCCGATATTGCGAACGCGCTGTCAAAGTCGGTTGCCGAGCTACTGCCGGAATACGCGCGCCGGTATGGACTCAATGGTGTGGATACGTGTGGCGCAATTGCTGCCGCGTACATCTCGAATCTTGTTGGCGCGGTGATCGTGGGAAGTCAGTTGCCGGACACTGCAGTAGGCAGTTTGCAAGGTGCGATTGAGGATGTAATTGGCGATTGGCTGGAGGCGCAGAAGCTGTGAAAACCGGACGTATCAGGAGTCGTCGGAACCTGCCGGAACGATTCTGGGGGCATCCTGGGGCTGCCATAGTGGCGAAAGCGGATGGACAGTCGCCTCTCGCGGGCGCGCGTGAGGAAACGTGCGTGTACTATTTGTACGCGCACGTTCCTTCGCCGTCGCTTCTCGCGGGCGCGCGTGAGGAAACCAAACGGCAACGGTTGCCGTTTGCGACGTTGCTGGTCGCCTCTCGCGCGCGGGCGCGTGAGGAAACATGTACGCCCAACGGGCCTCCACCTTGCCTCGCTGTCGCCTCTCGCGCGCGGGCGCGTGAGGAAACTTATGACAGACACGTCAGTGTGTGTCAAGTGGGTCGCCTCTCGCGCGCGGGCGCGTGAGGAAACAGCGGGAAAAGGAGCGAACTTGACAGCCGCCGGCCAGTTGGGGCAAAATGGCCGGCGTTGAACCATCCGGGCGGCCAGCATCTGTTGCTGGTTGCGGACATAGAAATTCTCAATCCGGTTTTTTGTCGAAAGCATAGAAATCAGAGTGCATGGCGGTGGGGGCCTTCCGGGGAGGTAACGAACCGGGGGCGGTCTATGCCGCCTGACAAGCCAGCACCGCCATGCACTTTCCTTTGCGGAGTTTATAGCCGCGCTACGGAGGTTCTCATGGCCGTCCGCACAGAGTTGGAGACTGCGCTACATCGTCTGGCCAACCACGTTGAGTGCCGGTTGGGCGACATCCTCAACGAACTGCTGGCCGAGTCGCGCATCGAAGCGGTTCACGACATTTGCTGGAACGGGACGCGGTTCGTTGAAAGCTGCCGCAACGTCCGTGACTGCAAAGAAAAAGAAGGGGGTGACGCATGAACGCGACAACCCCACTTACCGAAGTGATTGACCGCTACATCGACGACCGCAATCAGGAGCGCCCCATTGGCCGCGAATTGTCCGCTGACTACTGCGAGCAACTTTACGAGACGGCCCGCGTTTATGGTCACTACCTGAAACGCGCTGCAAACTGCGGCGACTTCTCGCCTTCCACTGCAAATGAGTATCTGCGGTGGATGATGGAGGATGGCTATTCTCCCTACACCATGAAGACACGGCGCACCGGCTTGCGCGTGCTGTGGCGTTTTGCAAAACGCGAAGGCGTGATGACGGGCGATCCAGACGGCTTGCGGCGAGTTTACTGTCCGCGACTGGAGCCCAAAGGCTACTCAATGGCAGCCATGCAACAGCTTCTGTCATTCGCTGCCAAGCTGATCGGTGTTGTCCGGGGAACTGGAGTTCCTAGGCGCATTTACTGGACGGCAATGATTGTAACTATGTGGAACGTGGGCTGCCGGATTGGCGATATCGGGCTAGCCGAAACCGGCAAATTCGATCCGACAGGCCGGCTGTGGCTGCTTGAGGGCAAGACGGGAAAAGCGCGTTGGCATCGCTTGCACTCTGTTACGACAGCAGCAATCGCCGGCTGCGTCGCCGCTAATCCGGGGCGTGACCGCATCTGGCCGGGCTACACGCGAACAAACATCGTCCGAGCGTTTACAAGGCTGGCTAAGTCGGCCGGCGTGGGTGGCACGTCGAAATACATTCGGCGTGGCTCATCGAGCGCCCTGGACCGATTGCAACCCGGCCAAGGCTGGCGGTTTCTCAATCACTCAGACCCGCGCGTATTCGAGCAGCATTATCGCGACGCCGACATTTGCCAAGATGAATCACTGGCACCGCCTGAGTTGCCATGCGGGGATGAGATTCTTAGCCTCTACCGACCAAAGGAAAAGGTCGAGCGAGGACGTGCTCAACGCGAGGCCAAGCCGCCGGCAAAGCGAGTGTACGCGAATGCTACCGACGTCCCGTTGACAAGGGAAGTGCGCGAAGCCCTTGCGCATCATCCGATGGAGGATTCTCATTTGGCGGTCCTAGTGGGCCACTTAGCTGCGCATGGCATACGCGCGCGTCAGCTTGCCGAATGGTGGGGCGTGGCGTTCAAGCGGTATCAGGATTTTCGCTACGGCTACAGGATCATAACCATCCAAGCCGCGGATCGGCTGCGGCGCGCTTTCGACTTGCCGATCCAAGGCGTTGTCGCCGAAGGCGCGATAAAACTCGGCAGCCTTCCAACGACGCCAGTAATCGAAGCCTTGTTGAACGACGAACAATTTGGAGCGGCCGAGTTGAGGTCTATCAGCGATTATGCAAAGACAACGCTCGGCGTGAAAAAATGGCGACTAGCTGAGTCCCTGGGGATTTCCGGTGGATATTTGGTTCAGATGTGTTCTGGCACATTCCCCGTTACGGCGACTATCCAGCCGAAACTTCGTGACCTGTTCACATTCGAGCAAGCCGTCCGCAAGGCGGCAGCGAGTTTGTAATTGACATTCCGCCCGACGTGGCGGCGTACCGGCACCGGCCGGGTGCTCGTGGCCCGGCCGGGTTTAACAATGAAAGTGAGGATGACGATGGACAAACAGCCGTCACGAACCGTTACGCAGCGGAAACGCAAGTGCGATACGTGCTGCAAGGCGTTCGCGCCGCGACGGTCAGACAGTCGGCATTGCTCGGCGGCGTGTCGTCAACGCGCCCACCGCGCACGAGCCAAGCTCGATACCCTGGACCGGGAAATTGAGGCGGCGCGACTTCTCTACTGGAAACTCCTTTACGAAAAGGCCAAGGCGCTCGGACGTGCCCCGTCACAGATCGTTACGGGTGAGTGCCAGTACGTTGACCAGGACGGCAATGTTTGGATGGGCGGCGTGCTTGACGGTACGCCATGGCGCCGAGCAGGGAAAACGACACCGGGGCGCAAGGGCTGGAAGGTTCTAGGACTTGAAGCCGCCGGGCCACCGTGGGCTCCACCTGGACCGCCCAATGGTTATTACGAGAAAGCGATCATCGGTCGCCAATCACAACCGAAAGTGAGGAAACCATGAGCGAAGAAATCAAAGTACACGTTATCGACTACGGCGCGGGCCGTAACCTGATGATGCGATACCTGGACCCCAACAGCAGCCGGCACGTCGCCAAGACGACTGGCACGCGCAACCGGACCAAAGCCGAGCGGGCGGCGGCGAAGTGGGAAGCCGAGTTGCGGGAAGGGCGATACCAGAAGCCGAGCCGCATGGAGTGGTCCGCGTTCCGCGAATACTACGTGGACAACGCGCTAGCGGGGCTGGCCGAAAATAGCATCGTCGCCGATGAATCGACCCTTAACGCTTTCAAGAAACATTGCAGCCCGAATAAACTGGGCGACCTGACGACGGAGCGCGTGACGGAGTTTACTGGCCGTCTCCGCAAGGCTTCTCTCAGAGAGGCGACGGTAGCCAGGCACCTTCGGCACTTGAAAGCGACGGCCCGGTGGGCGCACCGGAAGGGACTGCTGCCGGCCTTGCCCGTGTTCGATATGCCGAAGCGGGCCAAGGGCGCCAAGGTCATGCGCGGGCGGCCGGTGACTGGCGAAGAATTTGAACGCATGATCGCCAACGTCGCTAAGGTAGTTGAGAACGCCGCGGCCGAGTCGTGGAAGTTCTTTCTGCACGGCTTGTGGACATCCGGCTTGCGGCTTACTGAATCCCTGACGCTACGGTGGGATGAAGCGCCCGGCGCCCTCGTGGTGGACTTCACCGGACGCCGCCCGATGTTCCGGATCCCGGCAGAAGCCGAGAAGGGCAATCAGGATCGCTTGTTGCCCGTGACCCCAGACTTCGCTGCGATGCTTCAGGCCGTGCCAGAACGCGAGCGACGGGGCAGGGTATTCAAGCTGCTTGCCGCTGATGGAAGCCCATTCCCGACGAAGCGGTGGAACGTGGGGCGGGTTGTGTCGGCCATCGGCAAGAGCGCCGGCGTTGTGGTCGATGAACGACGGAAGGGCGATGAGACTGTCCGCAAGTTCGCCAGCGCGCACGACCTACGCCGGGCGTTCGGCTTCCGGTGGGCAATCCGGGTAATGCCGGCCGTGCTGCAGCAGCTCATGCGCCATGCCGACGTGCAAACGACCATGAAGTATTACGTCGGGCAAGACGCCGAGGCGATGGCAGACGCGGTATGGGCGGCAGCAGGTAACACTTTAGGTAACACTGAGTCTGCGACCGATTCGACACGCGAGAAATCTACTGCGAAATAAGCGGTATCGAATGGACAGGGGCGGGATCGAACCGCCGACACCAGGATTTTCAGTCCTGTGCTCTACCAACTGAGCTACCTGTCCGGTAGCTTTCATAATAAGGAAAACCGGCCGACTGTAAATGGCAGCGGAGAGGCACGATGGACATTCAGGCGGCGAACGAACACGGTTCGCGCGAATGCCGCAAAACTCGGGCGGTAGTGCGGGCATGCGCTGTCATGCTGTTCGTGGTCATGCGCTGGGCAAGCGAAGCTCGCGCCGTCACGCCCGAAAGCCCGGAGGTCCGCAAGCTCATCAACTCAGCGCTTGGGTACTTGGACAAAAATGGTGAGAGCCGGCTCGGGGGCAAGTGTCTCATTGGCCTGACGTTCCTCAAGGCAAATCGGCCCGATCACCCACGAGTCCGCGAAGCACTGGAAGCCTGCCGCGCGCAGATCAAGGCCGATCAAGCAGTCAGCCTCCTTGACGTCTACAGCAACGGCCTGGCCGTCATTTTTCTGTGCGAACTCTCGCCCGAAACGCACGCCGCTGAGATCGAGTGGTATTTGGGTCGAATGAGGGACCGCCAGAAGCCGCACGGCGGTTGGGGATATCAAGAAATGCAAACGGGCGACACGTCGCAGACGCAATATGCCGCCCTCAGTTATTGGGAGGCACACCAGCGGGGATTCAACGTCGAACCGGCGTCCGTCGAGAAGCTGGCCGACTGGCTCCTGCGGACGCAAGGTCCCGACGGCTGCTGGGGCTATCAGGGCCAGCTCTCGACAACCGGCCAGCCGGTCCCGCAGACGGAAACCAATTGCTCGATGCTGGCCGCCGGTTTGGGATGCATCTACATCTGCGCCGATTTATTTGGCGCCGATGTAACCGCGGCTTCCAGCAATTCCAAAACGGGCGAGGCCAGCTCGATTCCGTCCGCCCTGCGCCGCGTCGAATCGCCGGAAGCGCGCAGCGTCAAAAAAATCCGACCGCAACAGGTCAACGTCGCGCAACTTTTCGCTGCGATGAAGCAGGCTCACGCCTGGATGAACGAAAACTACCAGATCGACATCGGCCCCAAGCGTTACTACTATCTTTATGGGCTCGAACGATACAGAAGCTTCCAGGAATTGGCCGAGCGAACGATCGATCCGGAGCCGTCGTGGTACAACGACGGTTACAGGTTCCTCGCCAAGGACCAGGCAGAGGAAGGCAGTTGGCGCGGCGGTTACTGCGGCGCCGAATGCGACACGGCCTTCGCCACATTATTCCTGCTGCGCTCGACGCAAAAGGCCTTGCGCGCCAGGCCCAGCGAGGGCACCTTGCTCGCCGGCCGAGGATTGCCGACCAACTTGTCCCGCGCCAAGTTGCGCAACGGCCAGCTCATCGTCGAACAGGTGCATACGAAGATTGGCGAGCTGCTCACGATGATCGACGAGGGCGATGATGGCTTGCTTGACGAGCTGGCTCGAGACCCCGCGCAATTGGTCGTTGAAGAAGTGGACAGCCAAAGCGCCCGCCGACTTCAGCAATTGGTGCGCGGCGGCGAACCGGAGGTGCGGCTGCTCGCCGTGCGGGCACTGGGACGCTCGGGCAACTTCGACTATGTCCCCTCACTGCTCTACGCGCTTACCGATCCCGACCCGCGAATTGTGCTGGAGGCCCGCGATGGATTACGATTCATCAGCCGCAAGTTCGACGGCTTCGGCCCGCCCGATGACTTCACCGAGCAGCAGCGCTACGAAGCGGTCGACGCCTGGAAAAAGTGGTATCAGTCGCTAAGGCCAACCGCCGTCCTGGAACCATAGCGTCGTGATATTAGCAGGCCAGATATTGAGATCGTCGTCACACCGAGAGAAGAGGTTGTTAGGTTCATGAATGTTAACGACTTGGCCAAAACGCTGGGGGACGTCTGTTATGGGTTCCTTGCGCTCAACTTCGTGTGGGGCCTGTACAACATCATCATGGGTTTTCGCCGTGTGCGGGAATTAAGTTTCAGCAGTCACGACGAACAAGACGAGTTCATCGATGAAGTGACGCCAATGCTGGAGGCCGGTCGCTACGACGCGGTCGGCGAATTGGTCAGCGACGACCCACGCGCCCTGCCGCAACTCACTGAGCTCGCGGTCGAGAACCGCGGACTGCGTTACGAGCAGCTCCGCCAGGTGGTGACGGAGATTCTTCAGCGCGACGTGATGGGCGATTTAGAGTATCGCACCAACTGGGTTGCGACGGTCATCAAGTGCGGCCCGCTGTTGGGATTGTTTGGCACCGTGCTGGGAATGATGGCCGCCTTTGGCCGCATCGGCACGGGCGAAAAAGTTCAGCCGTCGATGATCGCCGCGGAAATCAGCATTGCCTTGATCTGCACGGCGATGGGGCTGGGAACCGCCATTCCGTTTAACTTCATGCTGGCCAGCCTGACCACTCGAATTCGCACGTTTCAGGACGCGCTCGGGGCAGGCCTGATTCGCATCCTTGAGACGCTGAAATCGCGGAACTAATTGGTGACTGCCGTGCAGCTCTCGACCTTCAACCTCGCGCCGTCCGACTCCGACGAGCTGATCGCGCGCCGGCCCGACCAAGAACCGCCCGAATTCGATATCACGGCCATGGTCGATCTGGTGTTCATGATGAACATCTATTTTCTGGTGACATTTATCACCGTGGCACTCGGTGAGCTGAACTTGCCCTCCGCCGATTACTGCACGCCGTTGGACGCCGACACGGCGGTGATCGTCAGCATGGTGCGCAGCCTGGATGGCAAATCGGTAACCGTTTACTTAGGCGACGGCGACAAAGGCGAACCGCTCAACGATGGTGCCGAGCAAGAGCGCCGCGTCCAAGCCGCCGTTGAGGAGGGTGTTGCCGACGGCAAAACAGCCGTCTTGCTCAAGGCGGAAAAAAAAGTTCGCCTGGCCGACATGTTCCGGATCGCCAACGCCGCTTCCATCGAAGGCGTTCAATTACACGTGGCCGTGCTGGAAAAGGACGTCCAACCATGAGCATCCGATTCATCTGTCCGCAGTGTGGCAAACAGATCGCCGCGCCAACGTCCGCCGCCGGTAAGCGGAAAACCTGCCCAAATTGTCGTGCGCTCATTGACGTTCCCGAATCAACGCCGGCCGCTCGCCCCGCTTCGGACCCGATCGGCGCCGCGGACTCCGCCGCGGATCATCCTCTCCTACTATTCCCCAACCGCGGCGACGATCATGGCAACTTGATCGACATGACCGCCATGGTCGATATCGTTTTCTTCTTGCTGATCTTCTTTTTGGTCACTTCGATGGCGTCGCTCGAGGCGGTCATCAATTTGCCGACCCCGCAGTCCTCCGAGGGCGCCTCAAGCAATCTGCAAACCGCTCCAGATCTCTCGCAGGACCCGAACCTGATCGTCGTCACGATCGATGCCGATGATTCTGTCTGGGTCGAGGATGAAGAAGCGATCAGCGAGCTGGACCTGCGCGCCAAACTTCGCACCGCGCGGCAGGAGGGTGATCGCGACGGCATGCTGATTCAAGGGCAAGGCGATTCGACAAACGGCAAGTTTGTGATGGTCCTGGACGCCGGCGCCGACGCGGGAATGAAAGAAATCATGTTCGCCGTCGAAGGAATCGACGAAGCGGCGGGCGGTGGTTGAGAGGGCGTCCATGGCGACTTACCAGCAAATCAGCAAACGCGAACTCCGCGTCAGCTCGTACGATCGGGTATCGAGCTGGTTGGTGGCGCTGTTGGTCGTCACCGGCGTAACCGTGGCCGGTTTAATCACCATTTACTTCACGCGGCAGTTGATCGAGGCCCAGTTTGGAGTTCCCGTGACGCCCGTGCAGGCGGGCGGTGGTGGGACCGGCGGCAGCGCGGATTCGCTGGGCGTTGGCCAAGACCTCGAGCCGCCGGGAATCGAGGAGGCTCCCGCCTTCGACGAAGTGCCGCTTGAACAAACGTTGAGTGCTGTGGCGTCCGCCGTGTCGACGAAGTCGGCCCTCATCGCCGACGACTCCATCGACGTCGGCTTAGAGCCCGAACAAGGCGCGGCCGTCGGCGACAGTCGCCGCCCGGGTTCCGGCGGAGGAAGAGGGGGCGGTGTCGGCGGCGGAATCGGTTCCGGATTCGGTCCCGGTCGCGGTGCGCGGGCCGAACCGCAGCGCGAGATCCGCTTCGAACCCGACAGCCTGGAACATTACGCCCAATGGCTCGATTTCTTCGGCATCGAGTTGGGCGTGCTGGGCAGCGACAATAAAGTTTACTATGCTTACAAGCTGAGCGGCGATACGCCCAGCGTGCGCGTTGGCGAGCCAGCCCAAGAGCAGCGGCTGTACATGAATCCCACCGACAGCCAGTTCGCTGCCTTCGATCGCCAACTTGCCGCCAAAGCCGGCATTGCCGACAAGGGTCGGATCATCCTGCAGTTCTATCCCCCTGAAACGCAGGCTATCCTGTACGACCTGGAACAGAAGCGCGCCGGCGGGCGCAAACCGGAACAGATTCGCCGTACCGTTTTTCGCGTCACGGCAGCGGGCGCGAAGTTTGAGTTCAGCGTAGAAGAGCAATCCTATCGTTGACGGCGGTCGCAGTAGTATGCGCCGCATGGTTGACGAATTGTAGGCGGCCTCTCTGAGGCCGGATTGCCGCGATGTCTGTCGAAAAATTCATCGAACATCTGGAGCAGCGCGGCCTGTTGTCCGAGCGGCTCATGGACAAGCTGCGCAGCAAGGTCGCGCGGTCCGAACGGCCGCTATCTGCCAAGGCGCTCGCCAAGTTCCTGGTCGAAAAGAAGCATCTCACGCAGCGCCAAGCCACCGAAGTTCTCGCTAGCCTGGTGCGAAGCGGAGTCGATGTCGACCCGGCCGCTGCGGATGAAACGGCCGCTGCGGATGAAACGGCCGACGCCGAAGCGCAGGACGAAATAACGCCGCTCATTTCCCCAGCGTCGTCCATCCATATTGCTGATAATCCAGTGGCCCAAGTGCCGGCCGATGAAGCCACAGGAGAAATCGAAGACTATGAGGGCAGCTCGATCTTTGAGCCGTTCCCATCGCCTGTTCATGAGTTGGCCGACGACAGACCAGAGGATGAACTTCGCCTCGCCCCGGACAGCGAACTGGACGCAGAAAAATCCGATCGTCCAACGCCGACGCGGGAGCCCGTCGAGGAAAAACCCGCGAGCGAACTGCCCGCGCTGGCAGAGCTGTTCAGCAAAGCGGCGACGGCAAAACCGAATCGTCGCGTGGCGCCGCAACCCGTGCTCCTGGACGAGCCGTTTGAGACGCCGGCCGCAGCAGCGGCAAATGCTCTGGAGACGAAATCAAAGCGCCCCAAAAAGAAAAAGCCGATCAAGCGCAAGAACCAGTGGGACTCGCCGCTGATGCTGTTGGGCGGCGGCGGATTGGCGCTGCTCTTGCTCGGCGGCCTCACGATCGTTTGGCTGTTAAACACGGAGAGCGCCGACGAAAAATTGAGTCGCGCTCAGAAGGCCCTCGATGCCGGTTCCTATACGCAGGCAGTCACGGAGTACCAGGAGTTCCTGGAAAATTACCCGCGGCATCACGATCGAGGTTTGGTGCGAGTCAAATTGGCGATCGTCCAATTGCGCAAGGCCGCCGAAGCGGCGAACTACGAAGCCGCACTCGACTTGGCGCGCACCGAGCTGCCGGCCGTCGAAGACGAGGACAAATTCGGCGAGGTCGCCCATGCCGAACTGGCCGCCCTCTTGCCGGGTATCGCCGCCGGGTTAGCCAAGCAGGCGGAAGCAGCCGCCGAGCCAGAAACTGCCAAAAAACTTATCGAGCAATCGACCGCCGCGTTGGCGCTTTGCGACAACGCCACCTACATCCCGAAGTCGTTTCGCCGCGAGGCCGAGCTGGACGAAGTGCGCGAGACACTCGGCCGCATCGAGCGCCGGCAGCAATCGCAGCACGATTTGCAGCAAGCGATCGCCGCCATGGAAAAAGCGGTCTCGGCCGGCGACACAGCCGCCGCCTACGCCCAGCACGCGCAATTCACCAAGCTACACCCCGAGCTGGCCAATGATGCGGCTCTCGCCAAAATGCTCAACACGACGACGGCCGCCGAGCAAGCCGCCATTCGCTTTGTCGCCGAAGAACAGGCCGCAGAAACGAGCGACCGCCCGACGCCGTGGGTCGCGTCCCTCGCCATGGCAAACCGCCGCGTAAAACCGCCAGCGAGCCGGGCCGGCCCCGGCCCCGGTGCCCCCACCCCCACCTGCGTCCGCGTCGACGGCGCCGTCTACGCCTTCGACGCCGCAACGGGCCGCCTCCTCTGGCGCCGGCACGTCGGCTACGCCCCCGCGGCCTGGCCCATTCCGATCGACTCGCACATCCTCGTCGCCGACGCCCAGCGGCACGAATTGTTGCGCCTCGATGCGCTGACAGGCAAGCTTCTCTGGCGGCAAGCCATCGGTGAAGCCTTCACGCAGCCGCTTGTGGTCGCGAATCGGGCGTTCGTGGCTGCCGAATCGGGCCGCTTGCACGTGCTCGACATGAAATCGGGCGCCCGCACGGGCTACGTTCAATTCGCGCAGCCGCTCCGTGCACCGCCCTGCGTCGATCGTAAGCAAGAGCGGCTCTACTTGCCGGGCGACCACTCCAGCCTGTACACCATTTCGCTCGCCGACTTAAGTTGCCTCGGTGTGTATTACTTAGGCCACGCCGAGGGGAGCGTCACCGTTTCGCCGGTCGCCGCAATGAATAATCTCGCGATCCTGGAAAACGACGGCGTCGAGACGAGCCGCTTGCGGCTGCTGTCGCTCGATGAAAAAGGCGCCGTAACCGGCCAGGTATTGGATAAGCGGCTTAAAGGCCTCGCCACTTCACCGCCGTTCGTCGCGGGCCGGCGGTTGATCGTCGCCACTGACCGCGGGCAGCTCGACGTTTATGACGTCGGCTCCCAACAGGGTGAAGACGCGCTCACGCTCGTCGCCACGCGCGCAGCCGCCGGTACGAAGCCGCTCGTGCGGCACGCCGCTTTGATGGGCAATTCCATTTGGGTTGGCGATACGCGCTTGACCAAATACTCGATTCTGCCGACCGGCAACCGCTTGCCCGTCGAATCAATCGAGAGCGACTTCGAAGGCGCAACCTTTGATCATCCGCTCGCGCTCGTGGGCCAGACGCTGATTCACGTCCATCGGCCGAAGGGCCGGGCCGGCGCGGTGGTGGCCGCCACCGATACCGCCCCAGGCCGCACCCTCTGGGAGACTGACGTTGCCATGCCGCCGGCCGGGCCGCCCGTCGTGGATGAATCCACGAAGTCGTTGTCCGTGGCAAGTGCCGAAGGGAATGTGTTCCGCTTCGACGAAACGGCCATTCGCTCGCGGGTCCAGGACAAACCCATCACCACTGAGTTGATGCCCGCAAAGCTGCCCGCGCTCACGTTCGCAATCGATCTGGGCCAGGGCCGCGCCGCGTTCGGGTCGCCCGAGTCCGATCGGCTGCTGCTTTACAACCCCACGGCTGGCGGCGGCGCCGGCCAATGGATGCCATTGGAAAGTCCGCTCGCGTGTGAGGTCACGCCGTTCGGCGACGGTTTCGTCGCCCCGCTGCAGATTGGGCAGGTGTTTTATTTGAGCGCCGCCGATGGATCGAAGCTCGCGACCCCATTCCAGCCACTGCTGCAGCCTCGCACCATTTGGAACTACCAATCCGCCGCTGCTCTCGATGAACGCCAATTTCTAATCACCGATGGGCGCGAAAAAATCTATCTGATCGGCCTCGTCGACCAGCCACAGCCACACTTGCAAGCGGTCGCCGAAGCCAATGTGCCATATCCCATTGAATCGCCCGTCGTCGTGTTGGGCGACCATGCGATCGCCGTCGCCGGCAGCTCGCATCTCGTCCGCTTCCGCCTTCCCTCGCTCGAAGCCGCCGGTGAAGCGAGCCTGCCGGCACCCGTTGTGTGGGGGCCCTTCCGAGCTGGCGACTCGCTCCTCTTGGCCACCGCGGACGAGCAACTCGTCGCCGTATCACCCAGCGGCGAAATTGCCTGGCAAGTCGCGATCGAGCACGGCGACCTGGCAGGCGCTCCGCTGGTGACCGAAGGCACCGTGCTCCTGGCCTACCGCGCTGGAATCATCGAGCGGCGCTCCCTGGCCGATGGCAAGCCGCTTGCCGCCACCGACGTCGAACATCCGCTTGCCACGGGGCCCGTCCGCTTTCTCCAGCGCCTGGTGCTCGCCGCCAACGACGGCACTTTGTTGGTGATTGATCAACCGTGAGGTACGCAATGATCTCATCGGTTGCATGCACGATCGATTGCCACCGCACCATGGCGGTTGTGTTCGTCTGTCTCAGTATTGGACTGGCCCGCGCTCAGGAACCGGCAAATTCACAACAACAGCGCCTTCTCGATCGAACGCCGTTCGATCAGGTCGTGCTGAATCAAGCTGGGGGTGGAAAAACGCTCGACGTGCTGCCGCTAGATTTGCCGCAGCGGCCCCTGGCCCCAGTGCCCGGCACGGGCAAGCTCATAGTTCGCCTGCTGGAACGGCCCACCGATGAGTTCGAAGTCTCCTGGGCCGACGTGGCACAGGTCCGTGTCTTTGAGCAGCTACTGCTCGACGAGGCGCGGCTGCTCACTGAGTCCGGCCAGTTCGACGCGGCCTTCGACTACTTCGCCCAGCTCTCGTCGAGGTATCCGTCGCTGCCTGGGCTCGACGATGCGATCAACGACTACCTCCGCCGCAACTCGCTCGCGCTCTATCAGGCCAACGAGCACGATCGCGCACTCGCGCTGCTGCTGACGCTCTATCAGCGCGATCCCAAATCCGCCGGGCTCGCCAGCGCCGTCGAGAAGGTTGCCGGCGAAATCATCCAGCGCTACTTGCGCGAAGGCGACTACTCGGCTGCCCGCAACGTGCTCGTGTTGTGGCAAACGCAGCTCCGCGGTTTGGCCTCAACCGCGGCCGCCGAATGGCAGCGTCGCTTCGAAGCGGCCGCCACGCGGCAGGTCGACGAGGCAACGAGACTTATCCAGCAAAAACAATACATTCCAGCGCGACAGGCCGTCGCCAAGGCATTGGCAATCTGGCCTAAGCTGGACGCGGCGACGAGCATGGCCGCGCAGATTCAGCGCCAGTTCCCCTTTGTCACGGTAGGCATCTTCGAATCGGCGCCGCGCCAGCCGCAGCGGCGGATCGACAGTTGGCCGGCGCTGCGCGCGAGCCGCCTCACGCAACACCTGCTGGCCGAGCAAGTCGACTTCGGCGCCGAGGGCGGCATCTACCGCTCGCCATTCGCGGAGCTCAAGTTCGACGAGAGCGGGCGCGAATTGAGCATTAAATTGGACCCGTCCGCGAGCGGCGGGGTTTATCCCCGCCGGGATAAACCCGGCGGCTCGCTTGCGACTGGCCAACTTACTGCCGACTTTGTCGCCCGCCTTCTGCTTTCAATGGCCAGACCGGGAAGCTCGCACTTTCGCCCCGACTTTGCCAGCTTGCTTGCCGGCGTATCGCTTGAACCTCCGCGCACGGTGAAACTTCACTTCTCGCGCATCCACGTGCGTCCCGAGGCGTTGCTACAAATCCCTGTGTCGTCAGCCGCTGCGAATACCACCAATTTCGCCGCCGCCGACTACACGTCCGGCCAAGTTATATTTGCCGCGACCGCAGCAGCAAGCCAGGCCGCGGCCGGCTTGCACGCCGTCGTCGAGCAAACGATGCCGGACGACGAAGCCGCCGTCGCCGCGCTGCTGGCCGGCGAAATCGATATTTTGGATCGCGTGCCGCCGTGGCATCTGGAGCGGCTCCGCGCTGTCGAGGGCGTGCGCGTCGAAAGCTACCGCCTGCCCACGGTTCACGTGTTGATTCCGAACGCCGACCGCCCGTTGTTGGCGAAGCGGGAATTCCGCCGCGCGCTGTGTTTCGGCATCGATCGACAATGGATCGTCCAGCGGGCCCTGTTGGCGGGCGCGAGCGTTGCCGGTTTCGAAGTCGTTAGCGGCCCGTTCCCCGCGGGCACCTCGCTCAGCGATCCCGTGCGCTACGGCTACAACAATCGGATCACGCCTCGCCCGTTCGAGCCGCGCCTGGCCGCCATCCTGGCGAGCGTCGCATGGGCCAGCGTCCAGAGTTCAGCCGGTGATGACAACGTCGAAGCATCCGCCGACATTCCGGAGCTGACGCTGGCCCATCCCACAGATCCGGTCGCTCGCCTGGCCTGCCAATCGATCCAAGCGCAGCTCCAGCGGCAAGGCATTCGCATCAAGCTGAAAGAATTCACCGCCGACGAGCTGTTGGCCGGCCGCGTCGATGACGATTTACGTTATGCGGAGCTTGCGGTCTGGGAGCCGGCGACGGACGCGCGGATTCTGCTCGGCCCAGGCTCGCTGACCGGCCGACTGCAATCCCCGTATCTCAACGCCGCCTTGCGGCAATTGGACGAGGCCACAAACTGGAACGACGTCCGCGCTCGCCTTGCCGAATTGCACGAAATCGCCCACCACGATCTGCCGGTCATCCCGCTCTGGCAAACGATCAACTATTTTGCGTACCGCACCTCCGTGCGCGGAGTTGGCGAGTCGCCCGTGACGCTGTATCAAAACGTCGACGAATGGACAGCGGCCACCAGCAGCGACGTGGCCCAGGCCAAATCAGGCGTGCGCTAGCGAGGCGCCCCGTGTTTCACCCCTGCCTCATCACAACGAATCCATCACCCGGCGTTCTCGCTCCGCCCCACCGCTTACGGTTTAGCTTCTACGTTTCAACGTCGATCCTGTTGCACGCACTAGCGTCGGCGTCCGCCGCCGCCGATCTTGGCTGGGATTACCAGCCCTATCGAATTCGGGCCGTGCTCGCCATCGATGCCCCCGGCGGCTTGTCTCAACAGCTCGCCGACGAGTTGCCGCAATACCTCAAAGGGCGCGTTCATGCGGCAATCGGGCCCCTCTGGTCCTTCGACATCGACGTTGCGACAGGCGCCGCGCGGGGCCGCTTGTTGGCCGAAATGGACGCGCGGCACGACAAACCGCCGACCGAATTTCCCGCCGACGGCGATAAGCTGCTGCTCCTCGCCGTGCGCTGGACTCCGGCGGGCCTCGAGCTGATCGCCCGCGAGTTCGACCGCTACGTCGAGCGCTGGGGCATGCCAATTCGCACGGAATGTCACCAAGAACTGGCGCTGCCGGAGCAACTCTTCGCAATCGCATGTCAAGCCGTTGCGCCGCTGGTCCAACTGGAGTTCGACCCCGAGGACGAGCAGCGCGTGCGGCTCCTGCCTCGCGGCGCGGCGCTCCTTCGCGAAAACTCCGGTGTATCGTCGATAAAGGCAGGCGATGTGTTGCTACCTCTCTTGCGCCGCACGGCCCGCGGCGGCGAACTTCTCGAAGGCGGCATCGTGGTCGTGCCATGGACCTATGTCGAGGTGGCCGACAGCGACACGCTGCTAGCACGCATCCATAGCGCCAACCGGCGTCCTTTCGGCATCCGCCGCCAGGGCCGCGTCGAGCAACTCGCCATCGGCCTCCGCGCTCTACCGGCCGAAACCGTTTTACGGCTCCATTCCCGGACGGCGCCCGATAAACCGCTCGTCGGCTACGAAGTCTTTTCGCAAAAACCGGGCGACGAAGTCCTCTCGCTGCTGGGCACGACGGACCGCGAGGGAAAATTAACCGTGCCGCCCGGCGAGACCCGTATCCGCACGCTCTATCTCAAGAACGGCGGCCAGTTGCTGGCCCGGCTACCGATCGTGCCCGGTGCCGACGGCCAGATCGACGTGCCGCTGCCCGACGACGACCCGCGCCTGGCGGCCGAGGCTCGCCTCGCCGCGCTGCGCGAAGAGTTGATTGACGTGGTCGCGCGGCGGAACATTCTCATGGCCCGCGCACGGCAGAAGATGAAGGAGAGCGATTTCGCCGCCGCCCAGAAGCTGCTCGCCACCGCCGACGAGCTGCCGGGCCGATCGCAATTCAATCTCACGCTCACGACCGCTGCCCGCTCGCTTCGCAGCGATGACCCGCAGATCCAACGCCGCATCGATCAGCTCGTCGAGGGCACACAGACGGTGATGAACCAATATCTCGATTTGCGCCCCATCAACCAGCTGCACGACGAGCTCCGCGCCGCCCAGCGCAAAGGAACCTGAGCAAGTGTGTCACTGCTCGCGGCAACTTACAGCGGATGCTCTACCAGAAAGCGCACTGTTTGCTGTTTACGGCATGGGAGGATATTAAAGGCGAGCAGTGCCGCCTCTGGACTGAGAGCTGACTCCGCCGCCGCAAGCAGTGGCACACTGAGCTGGTGCAAGCTCAAAAGAACCATGTCAGCCAAGCCGCTGCGGCCGCACCGGCGGCGACAACGATGGCGACCGCAATGGCGATCTCTCTCCATGGCCGCGCCGGCGCTCCCTCGACCGGCGCCGGCTGCGAACGCATGGGGCCGCGACGCAATCCCGACACTCCCGCGAGTGTCTCCTGCGTCTCTCCGGCAATCGGAACCGTGCCCTGCGATATCTGGCTGGGGCTGTCCAACTGTCCAGGCGGAGCGTCAAAGTCGTCGAGCACAAACGACGCCGTTTCATCCAGCCCGCCCGCGACCTGAGGCTCGGTTACCCTGCCGCGAATCAGAATACCCGATCCGCCAGGGCTCACTACCACGAGATTCTTCGTTGCGCCCTCATCGCGCCACGGACGCAGCAACTCGACCACGGCCGCGGCCGTCGGCGTGCGGGTATCCGGGTTCTTGTCCATCATCGCCGCGATTGCGTCGCAAAAACCGATCGGCAAATCGGGGTTGAAGTGCAGCGGATTGAGCGGCGTTTCGTTCAAATGGCGGCGCATCTTGTCCGCCGTGTTGCCGCCCGGAAACGGCACCTTGCCCGTCACCGCGTAATACAGGGTGCAACCCAGTGAGTACACGTCGCTGACGGGCAGAATCTTGTCGGGCTCGCGAATCGATTCCGGCGCCAGGTAGTCCGCCGTGCCGACCAGCGAGCTGGTCTTGCCGATGGGCTTGACTACCTCCAGCTCTTCCATGAGAAACCACGCCAGCCCTAAGTCCGTGATCTTCGTCCGCCCATCCGGGGTCACCAGCAGATTGCCCGGCTTGACGTCGCGATGCACGAGCCCGCGGCGGTGCGCGTAATGCAACCCTTCGGCCGCCTGCGAAACAATCGTCGCCGCGATCGGATAGGGCAGCGGCCCATGGCGACGAACCAGCTTCCGCAAATCCGTTCCCGGCACGTATTCAGTGACGAAGAAATACGTGTCACCTTCGTAATCCGCATACGTTATCCGTACCAGGTTCGGATGGTCGAGCTGGGCCTGGGCGCGAATTTCGCGCTGAAACGCCGCCACCGCCTCCGGCGTGCTCTTGCTCTTGGGCAGCACCTTGATCGCCTCAACGCGGCCCAGCAGCTTGTGCTCCGCCTTGAACACGTGGCCCATTCCGCCCTGGCCGATTGCATTGACAATGCGATACGGCCCGAGGGTGAACTTCGTCCGTCCTTCCTTGAGCTGCTCGACCTGCCAGCGATTCAAGTAACCGAGCTCCACCAGCCGCTGGCCGAGCATCTCGTCGCCGATTTGCTCCAACGTGAGCGCGGCGCCGGATGGCCCCGCGGTCAGTCCGGCCAGCGCATCTTCCAGTTGCTGCGGAGAGAGCAGGCCGCTCGTCAATGCGGCATTTCGAAACACGGAGTGAGAAGTCGACGAGGTCATTGCGTAAAATCTACCGACTCAGCCCGCGTCGCGCCAAGGATGCGAACGGATTTACTAAAAACAAGGGTGGCCCGCCGCCGCTTGCCGTTCGGCCCCGAGCTCCCTTCGGGCTTCGGCCGTGAGCTCGGCTCGACTGAGCTCGCCGAAGTCAGCCGAACGGTCTGAGCCTCAGGGTCGAAGACACGGCCGGGGGGCGGTTTAGCTGCCGGGTTTAGCTAGTTTCTACAAACTTGCGCCACGACGCCGGCAGCGGCGCTTCAATCGCCAATTGCATCTTACTCACCGGATGCTCGATGACCAGCCGGCGAGCGTGCAGCGCAATCCCCTCAGGAAAGGCTCGCGAGGCCCCGTACTTTCGGTCGCCCAGGATGGGAAAGCCGGCATGCGATAACTGCACGCGGATTTGATGTTTGCGCCCGGTCAGCGGCCGCACCTCCAACAGCGTAAGGCCCATTTTTTCGCCCGCTTGGGGTTCGCCCGGCTGCGAGCCCAATTCGCGATAACTCAGCTCCGCCGCTTGGGCCCCCGGCGTGCGCTCTGCTGCAATGTGCATCCGCCGATGTCGCTCATCCTTCCGCAAAAAATCCGTCAGCCGCCCGGCCGGCGGATCGACCTCTCCTTCAACGAGCGCCCAATAAGTTTTCTCCACGTCGCGCTCCCGAAACTGCTTCGCCAATCGCCCCGCCGCCTTCGACGTTCGCGCAAGTAGCACCACGCCGGTCACGGGAGCATCGAGTCGACTCACGATCCCCAAATACACATTCCCCGGCTTGTCATACTTCCGCCGCACGTACTCCTTCGCCTCCGTGAGCAGCGACGGGCGATCTTCCGCGACGCCCATCGTCGGCAGCATCGCCGGCTTATTCACCGCCAGCAGGTGATTGTCTTCGTAAAGTACGTCGAGCATGCCGGGGATGGGGGCTTGGGGATGGGGACTGGGGACGAATGAAGTTCGACCGAATACAATGGTGCGCTTCACGAAAGCTTGACGATAGAGTACCGGTGATGATGCAGCATCCCCAGCCCCCAGCCCCTAGTCCCCAGCCCCTTATCCTCGCCAGTCGCTCGCCGCGGCGCCGCGAGCTGCTGGCGGAGGCCGGCTACCATTTCGAGGTAATGCCGCCCGACGAGGACGTTGAATGCGGCGTCTGTAGCGAATCCGGTCCGGCCGGCTTAGTCGCCGAACTTGCGTATCGCAAAGCGGCCGCCATAATCCGCCAACTCGAGCGTGGAACCTCGATTCGGGGTCGTAGACGTCCCGGCTCGCCCGCTCCCATCATCCTCGCCGCCGACACCGTGGCCGAGTGCGATGGCTTCGTCCTCGGCAAGCCGCCCAACGAAGCGGAAGCTCGCGCCATGATCGAGCAGCTCAGCGGCCGCGAACACCGCGTCCTTACCGGCGTCTGCCTGTGGCGGTTCGGCGATCCGCAGCCGCTCGTGCGCGTCGCCGTGACCCGCCTGCGAATGGACCATCTCACCCAACAGCAGCTCGACGAGTACCTTGCCAGCGGCGCCTGGGAAGGCAAGGCCGGCTCGTTCGGCTACCAGGACCGCTTGGGCTGGGTCCACATCGTCGAAGGCAGCGAGTCAAACGTGGTCGGCCTGCCGATGGAGCTGCTTGCCAAAATGCTGACGGAGTTAGCAGCGAGCGGCGAGGAGCGAGGAGCGAGATGAGACGTGGGCCGACGAAGTCGAGGGAATTCACCTTGCCGTTTTGCATCCGAAAGACGAAAGTTAATGTGCGGGTCTACGCTCGCAAGCTTGACATAAAAGAGATGTATTCCGTGCCTGATTCTCGCTTCTCGCTCCTCGCACCTCGCCCCTCCCCATGAGACTTCGCGTTGGCGTCATCGGGCTGGGCCAGGCGTGGGAACAGCGCCACGCACCGGCCCTGCGCGCGCTGGCCGATCGTTTCGAGGTGCGTGCATTTTGCGACCCCGTCGCCCATCGTGCCGCCGAGATCGCCCACCGCTGGCCGGCGCGAACTTGCGACGGCTTTCGCGCGCTGGCCTCCAGCAGCGACATCGACGCCGTGCTGTTGCTTTCCGCCCGCTGGTATGGTGCGCTGCCGATTTTCGCCGCATGTGATGCCGGTAAGGCCATCTATTGCTCGGCCGCCTTGGACCTGGATACTCACGAGGCCGACGAAGTTCGCCGCCGGGTGCGCCAGGCCGGCGTCGCGTTCATGGCCGAGTTCCCCTGCCGCCTCGCCCCGGCCACGCTCCGCCTCAAAGAGCTCATGGCCACGCGGCTGGGCCTGCCGCGGCTCTTGTTTTGCAACCGCCGCTTCACGTCGCGCACGGAAAACGGCCGGTCGTTCTACTCATCCGACATGCGTCAGTTGATCGAGATGGTCGACTGGTGCCGCGACGTGGTCGGCGTCGAGGCATCGAGCGTCGTCGGCGCCGCCCATTCATCCGCCCCGCGCGGCGCCGCCGAACGTCACGAATCTGGACCGAAAGACTACCTCGTGATGACGCTCGACTTTTCGCCATCGGGGGAGATTGGCACCGGTCCCGTTGCCCAGATCGCCTGTGGCAGCTATGTCGCGCCGCAATGGCACGAAGCCGCCGCCTTCCGCCGCCCCGCCGATTTGCAAGTCGTCTGCCAGCGCGGCGTCGCCTTTCTCGACCTGCCCCACACGCTCGTCTGGTTCGATGAAGCCGGCCAGCACTCCGAGCTGTTGGAGCACGACCGGCCGGTGGGCGAGCAGCTCTTCCTTCACTTCCACCGCCACGTGAACAGCCTCGTGCTGAAAACCTCCAGCCTCGACGACGCCTACCGCGCGCTGGCGATCGTCAATAAAGCTCAAGAAAGCTACGGCCAAGGCTGCCGGCTGGAGTTGGATTGAATTCAGTAATCCTGGGAAGTGTGCTACAATGGTGTGAGGGGATTGCGGTGGCGAATCTGCGAGCGAAGCCGCATAGGTCGCAAAGATGCCCAAGCTAGATTATCGCAATATCGAAAAGGACCCAGCACGCTGCGGCGGTCAGCCCGTGGTCGCCGGAACGCGAATTCGTGTCGCAACGATCCTGAACTGCTACCGGCAAGGGATGCGGGTCGAAGAAATCGTCCAGCAGTATTCTCACTTGAAGCCCGCGGACGTTCACGATGCTCTGGCATACGCCTATGATCATCTCGACGAAATCGAGTCCCAGCTCGCGGAGGATGATGAAGCTGTAGTGAAAGCTCGACATGGGCCGAGTCAGTCTAAATGAGCGACGTTCGATTCTTCACGGATGAAGATGTTTACGGCGTGATCGCTCCTATACTTCGCCGAGCGGGCTTTGACGACGTCTCAACGCCGGAGGCAGGTCGACTTCGTCCATCGGACGAATCACAACTCATTTTTGCGACGGCTGAGGGGCGCATCTTTGTCACCTTCAATGTCGCCCACTTCGCCGCAATGCACTCCGAATGGATGCGACAAAATCGACATCATGCCGGTATCGCCCTTTCGTATCAACGACCAATTGGCGAGGTGCTCCGTCGCTTGCTACACCTGGGTAACACGCTAGACGCCAATGCAATGCAGGATCGCTTGGAGTTTCTCAGCGATTGATAAGCTGTTTCCGGTTCTGCGTTCATTCGCTAAAATGGCCGCCATAAGAATTTAACCGACGGTCTCCTGCTGATACCGCAAACCCCCCAGATCATCACTTTTCATGTCCACCATCGCCCAAAGCCTCGAGCAGACCTCGATCAACACAATTCGCACGCTGGCGATGGACGCGGTCGAGGCCGCCAAAAGTGGCCACCCGGGCACGCCGATGGCGCTCGCGCCAGTGGCTTACCAGTTGTGGACGAAACATCTGCGGTACGATCCCACCGCGCCGCTGTGGCCAAATCGTGATCGTTACGTGCTCTCGTCCGGCCATGCGTCGATGCTCCTCTACGCGCTGATCCACCTGGCGGGCATCCGCGAAGTGACGCCCAACGGCGACGTGACCGACGAGCTCGCGCTGCCGCTCGAGGAAATCCGCAACTTCCGCCAATGGGGCAGCCGCACGCCCGGCCATCCGGAAATCAAGCATACGAGCGGGGTCGAAACCACAACCGGCCCGCTCGGCCAGGGCTGCGGCAACAGCGTCGGCATGGCAATCGCCGGCCGCTGGCTCGCCGCCCGCTACAACCGCCCCGGCTTCACGCTCTTCGATTTCAAAGTTTGGACCCAGTGCAGCGACGGCGACATGATGGAAGGCGTCACCGGCGAAGCCGCCTCGCTCGCCGGCCACTTGAAGCTCTCCAACCTGTGTTGGATTTACGACGACAACCGCATCACGATCGAAGGTTTCACCGACCTGGCCTTCAGCGAAGACGTGGCCACCCGCTTCCGCGGCCTTGGCTGGCACGTGCTGGCGGTGCACGATGCCAACGACCTCGAAGCGATCGACAAGGCCTACCGCGGCTTTTTGTCTCACGACGGCAGCCCGACTCTGATCGTCGTCAAAAGTGTCATCGGCTACGGCGCGCCAACCAAGGCGAACACGGCGAAAGCACACGGCGAAGCGCTCGGCCCCGACGAAGTGGCCAAAGCGAAGGCCGCGTACGGTTGGCCGGCCGATGCCAAATTCCTCGTCCCGCCCGAAGTGACCAATTATTTCGACGAAACGCTTGGCAAGCGCGGCGCCCAACTGCGGCGGGCCTGGGAAAAACTCTTCAGCGACTACCAGCGCAAGCACCCCGAGCTGGCGCGCGAATTGAAAATGATCCAATCAGGCGAGCTGCCGCCGGGTTGGGACAAAGACTTACCTACGTTTCCCGCCGATCCCAAGGGCATGGCCACGCGCGTCTCGGGCGGCAAAGCGCTCAATGCGATTGCCAAGAACGTCCCCTGGCTGCTCGGCGGTTCGGCGGACCTCGCGCCGTCTACGAAGACGCTGCTGACGTTTGACGAAGCCGGCGGCGACCTGTCGGCCGGCAATCCGGGCGGGCGCAATTTGCACTTCGGCGTCCGCGAACACGCGATGGTGGCCAGCGTCAACGGCATGGTCCTCTGCGGCCTGCGGGCGTTCGGCGCCACGTTTTTTGTATTCTCAGACTACTGCCGTCCGTCGATCCGCCTCGCGGCGATCATGAAGATTCCGACAATCATCGTGTTTACGCACGATTCGATCGGCGTCGGCGAAGACGGCCCGACGCATCAACCCGTCGAGCACCTTTCCGCCTGCCGCGCCATTCCGCGCCTGTTGGTGCTCCGCCCCGGCGATGCCAACGAAACGGCCGAAGCCTGGCGCGTCGCCCTGCAACAAACCGAGCGACCGGTCGCGCTGGTGCTCACGCGGCAAGACTTGCCCACGCTGGACCGCACGAAGTACGCGCCGGCAGCCGGCCTCGCGCGCGGCGGCTATGTGCTCGCCGACGCGGCCGGCAAAGGCCAGCCGGACGTCATTCTCATGGCGACCGGCAGCGAATTGCAGCTCGCCGTCGCAGCCCACGAGCAACTTACCGCCGAGGGCATTCGCAGCCGCGTTGTCAGCTTGCCGTCTTTCGAGCTCTTCGAGGAGCAGCCGCCGGCGTACCGAGAGGAAGTCCTGCCGGCCGAAGTCCAGGCCCGTGTTGCCGTCGAAGCCGGCATCCGGCAATGCTGGGACAAGTATCTTGGCCCGCAGGGCGCTTTTGTCGGCATTGACACCTTCGGCGCCTCCGCGCCTTTCCAGGACATCTACAAGCACCGCGGACTCACAGCCGAAGCGGTCGTCGCCAAGGCCCGCGAACTCTGCGGCAAATAACAACCGCCGTCCGCATGCCGTTCGGCCCCGAGCTCACGGCCGAGGGGCGGTTTAGCTCCGTTTGCTTTCTTGTCGGCCATCCGGCTGCCCAGGATAATAGAGGGTGCCCCTTTCCGCTCACCCGCACTGCGACGGATGCCGCCATGCATAGCCAATCGCTTGCCCACGTCGGGTTGCTGCTACTTTCCCTCCTGATCAGGCCCGTTGCCATTCGAGCAGCCGACGTCCAGCAGAATGTGCCGGCCGATGCGCTTGGATTTGTAGTCGTCAAAAACCTGGCCGCGACGGATGCCAAGGTCCAACAGCTGCTGAAGAGAATCGAGGCGCCGCTCCCTGGCCCGCTCGCCTTTGTGAAGGCCGCTACCGGCGTCAGCGCGGGACTCGATCCGCAAGGCGACCTCCTGTTCGTCGTGTTGCCCGGCGCCGCGGCCGACAAACCGCAGTTTGCCATTTGGCTACCAGTCCGCGATTACGACCAATTGATGGCCTCACTTGGCGGCGCGAGCGGCCAGGAGATTGCGGCCGTCACCGTGGCCGGCGAGGACGTCTTGGTCGCCCACGACGGACGCTGGGCGCTGATGATGGACCCGGAGCAGCGCGAGCTCATGCAGCGCACGCTCGCTGCCGATCCGAATCCGCCGCCGGTCATCGCCCAATGGAACAACTGGATCGACGCCAATGACATCTCCGTGGTGGCTTTGCCGCAGGGCGTGCGCGCGACCTTAGCATGGGCCGCATCTATTGAACCGGCGGCACAGCGCGCTCCGGCCCAGGAGAACGAAGTCGACATTTTCAACTTCGGCGAGGCCGAACAGCCTGAAGATCCCTTCGCCGCCGCGCTCAACGACCAGGGAACGAATCAAGCCGCTGCAACCTGGCGAGCGACAATTCGCAAATGGACGACGGCCTCGCCACTCACGCGGTTGCTCTTACATGCCAGGCTTGTCGGCTGCGCATTGCGGCTCGACGAGAACGGCAATGTGCAAGCAGCGCTGCGCCTGAATGGCCTCGAGGCGCGGCTGTGGGGTGATATCGGTGGCGAACATGAAAAACGGCCGCCTGCGCTCTACCAAGGCGGTAACTTTGTGCTGCACGGCGCGGGCAATCTTCCCCTCCCGCTCACTTCGCTCCTCGCCGACGCATACGTCCGGTCCGTGATCGAGGATCTGAAGACCGAGGAGCGCATGGAGCTCCGCGAGGCGAGCGTCACCCAGTTCCGTGAGGCCATTCAGCGGGCGACCGCCGACGTCGATTCCGCCGTTGTGCTCACTCAGCCCGGCGATAAACAGGCCGGCGTTTACACCAACGACTTCCTCGTGGTCCGCGCCTCGCCCGCGGGCACCTTTGCCGAGAATGCCAAGGAAGTCATGCGGCTCTGGAACAGCATGAATCGCGACGCCCAGACCCAAACCCGGCTCGTGTTCGACGTCGAGGAAGTGAAAGTCGGCAATCGCACCGCAACGCAGTATTCACTCGATATCGCCGCGGCCGACGGGGCCCCCGACCTGCCAGAAATTCGCCAGGCGATGGAAAAACTCTTCGGCCCCGGCGGCAAGCTGCGGCTGTGGATCGTGCCCGTCGACGATGAAACCGTGCTGTTGGCAACCGCCACGCCCGAGCAAGTTGCCGCTGCGCTCGAAGTGCTCGACCGCAAACAATCGATCGTCTGGAGCGATTCCGAGCTGGCGTCCACCTATCGACTGCTGCCCGACGACGCCGACTGGCGCCTTTTTTTCAGTCCGCACCACTACAACAACTGGCACCGCCGCCAGATGGACGCGATCACCGGCCCCGTGATCGGCAGCCCGCTCGTGAAAGAGTTTCCATCCTCTCCGCCGATCGGCTTCGCCGGCGGACTTCGCAACCATGAATTATGGATCGATGCGGCCGTGCCCGCCGAAACTCTCAAGGGCGCAGGCGCGTACCTGAGAAAGTAGCTGCGGTCGCCACGAACACGTCCGGTTTTCGCATCGCCGCTGACGTCCAGACGGTCGATTCCGCCCTTGGTTGACGCGGTCTCACGCGGACAATCGTTGTCGCATCTTCACTTTCCAACTTGCTCGAGGAACGAGCTATGATGTAATCTTCCGCCTGTCAGCTTTCGATGCCGTGCATGAGAATCAAGCCGCCACTGGCCAGGCCCCCACGCGCGTTCGCGTCAAGGTGATGGCGTTTCTATGCGTGCTGTCGTTTCTCACTTACTACGATCGCCAGTGTATTGTCCGCGCGCAGGAGAGTATCCAAGGCTCACTGGGCCTCAGCGTCCAGCAGATGGGGCTGGTCTTCGGCGCTTTTTGGCTCGCTTATGCCCTGTTGGAAATCCCGGGTGGCTGGATGGGCGATCGGTTCGGCGCCCGCTTCACTCTCACGCGGATCGTGATTGCATGGTCGCTGTTCACGGCGCTCACAGGCGCTGCAACCGGCTTCGTTTCGCTCATCATCTACCGCCTCATGTTTGGCGCTGGTGAGGCGGGCGCTTATCCGAATATGGCGCTCGTCCAGTCGCGTTGGCTGCCCAGGGTGGAACGCGCTCGCGCCGGGGGCGTCCTCTGGCTCTGCGCGCGATGCGGCGCGGCGTTCGCGCCCCTAATGTTCGGCACGCTCTCGCGCGGAGTCATGTCGCTGCAGGCGACCGTCGCCGATATCCCCATGTTGCATTGGTTTGCCGAGATTCCTAGTTGGCGAATCGGTTTCTTCATTTCTGGCATTCTGGGTGTTATCTGGTGCGTCGCGTTTTATCCCTGGTTTCGAGATGAGCCGGCGCAAAAGAAATCCGTGAGTCCATCCGAGCTGCGGCACATCGAACAAGGCCGCGGCCAGATTGATTTCACGCACGCCATGGACGCCAAATTATGGCGCAAGTTGTTTTCATCGCCGTCCCTCTGGGCGATGGGGCTGTATTACTTCTGCGGCAGCATCGGCTGGTCGTTTTACGTGAGTTGGATGCCGCGCTACCTGAAGGATGTGCACGGCGTGTCGTTCGAACGATCCGAATGGTCGAGTGCCTGGCCGCTGCTGTGCGGAGGTATCGCCTGCCTGGTCGGTGGGGAGTTAAGCGACCGACTCGTGAGGCGAACCGGCTGGCGTCGGCTTGGCCGCGCCGTTTTCCCCGTCACCGGATGCCTGACCGCCGCCGCCGCCACGCTGGCCATCCCGCACGTGACCACCCAGCGCGAGGCCACCATTTTGATGTGCATCGCGGCGGCCGCGTTCGATTTCGGGCAAGGAGCGAATTGGGCGGCGATTGTCGATTTGGGCGGCCGCTATGCCGGCGTCGCGATGGGATTGATCAACATGATCGGCAACTTCGGCCATGCGGCGCAACCGTACGTCGGCGCGCGGGTGTTCCCCACATTCGGTTGGGACGCCCTTTTCTACGTCTACGCCATTGCCTACCTTTTGGCCATGATGATGTGGACCATCATCAACCCAGTCCGCCCGTTCTACGAAAGCCGGACTCCGACTCACTAACAGCCACTCGTCACGTGTAGGTCCTAGTGGGGAATGGGGAGTGTGGAGTACATACATTCCACACTCCCCATTCCACACTCCGAACTCACCACTCCACACTCGACAACATCATTCACGGTATTCCCGCGCGTCGGTTTGATAGTGCCGAACAGCGTCGCGATCCAATTCGACACCCAGGCCCGGTCCGGCCGGCACCGTCGCAAATGGCGGTTTCAACTCGAGCGGTTTGGTGAGCAAATCGTGTTCGCGGATCAGGCGACCGAAGATATCCGACGGCCAGGTGCAGCTCGGCGCGGCGGCGCATTGGTGTAAGTACATCGCCTCTAAAATGCCCAGGTCGATCTCCGATCCATGCCAACACGGCAACCCCGCGGCCCACGCAATGCGGTCGAGCTGCTGAAATCCGACGAGCCCGCCGTTGAAATTGAAGCCGTCCACCGCGTGCAACTGGAGCGCCCGTATGGCGTCGTGCACGCGCTGACCGTGGTAAATGTACGGCAACGAAACATGAAGCACGATCGAAATGGAAGACGACGCTCGAAGTTGCGCGTAATCCGCGAGCATCCAACGGGGTATCGGGTCCTCCAAACAAAGCACGTTGCCGATCGGGGCCAGTTTCTCGATTCGCGTGCGCGCTTCCGCCGGCGTCTGCCAGCGCTCGTTCGGATCGAGTATGACTCGGATATTCGGCGCCTCCTCATGGATTTGCCGGCACCAGCCAACGACATCATCCTCGAGGCCGCATTTGAACTTGATGCAGTCGTAGCCTGCATCCCGAAACCGCGCGGCCAGCGGCTTGATCTCTTCCAAAGTTCGATGGCCCGACCAGGCGCCCACACGGACCTGCTGCTGAATCTGGCCGCCCAGTAATTCCACGAGCGCCAGACCGTGGTGCTTCGCAAACGCATCCCAAATCGCACACTCAAATCCGTCGTACTCGCGGCATAATGCAATCGGCAACGCCTGGCGAGGAAGCTCGTCGAGTCGCGCCCCCAACAACCGTGTCGCGATATTCTCGACAACGCGCCAATCGTGATCGCGGTACAGTTCTCCCAAGCCGACCGCGCCGTCATCCAGGTAAATCTCAAGGATGCATTTGGGCAACTCATCGAACTGAACCGTCCAGGACGCCCGACCCGCAACGGGTAATTTGTGAAGCGGCTGCTCAAGACCGGGGCTGTTGATTGTCCCCGCCGCAGCGGGCACGATGACTTCCGTCGCCACAATTCGTACGATACGCGGCATGGCTGAAATCATAATGTAGTGTTGCAATTAAACCAACAATGGAGTCTTATACACGTGCTGACCGAATGCCTTTGCTGGAGCCCGCAGCGCAAGCAAGGGCCCCCCGTTCCTGAGGTCCCCAGACGTCCAACCATCCGGTGCACAATATCGATCATGAAACCGCCAACCAACGCCGACTCCCCGCCGCGCGACGCCATCCACGCCTGGGAGGAATTTGTCGAAGAGCAGCTCTATCCGGAGCCCGGTGCCAAGGCCAAGGAAGACTACCGCAATTACGACCACCCCGCGCGGGACACCGTCCGCGAATTCTATCGCCAGAATCACCGCCACCAGACATACGAGTTCGGGCACCAGAAGCGCGATGAATTTCTGCGGCTCGATCGCCGCCGGATGAGTATCTTTCAAGCGCTCGAGTTTCTCAATACGCTCGTTGACGATTCCGACCCCGACATCGAGCTCGATCAGCTTCAGCACCTGCTGCAAACGTCCGAGGCAATTCGGGCCGACGGGCACGAGGATTGGTTCGTCTTGACCGGCCTGGTACACGATTTGGGCAAGGTGCTCTGCCTGTTTGGCGAACCGCAATGGGCGGTCGTCGGCGACACGTTTCCCGTCGGCTGTCGCTTCAGCGATCGCATCGTCTATCACGAATTTTTTGAAGAGAACCCGGACGCGCAGGCCCCGCGCTACAACACTCCGCTGGGGGTTTACGGCGACAACTGCGGCTTGCGGAACGTGCGGATGTCGTGGGGGCACGACGAATACCTCTATCACGTGATGAGCGACTACTTGCCCGAGCCCGCCCTCTACATGATCCGCTTCCACTCGTTCTACGCCTGGCATCGCGAGGGCGAATACGATTGGCTGTGCGATGAGCACGACCGGGAAATGCTGCCGTGGGTGAAGAAGTTCAACCTCTACGACCTCTACTCGAAGTCGCCCCAGCCGCCGGACTGGCAACAGCTTCGCCCGTACTACGCCGATCTGCTCCAAAAATTTCTCCCGGAGCAGTTGGCGTTCTAGCCCGCGCCATGGCGCTCGCCACGTATCCAGACCGCGCACGGCCGATCGCCGCCGGCCAGCATCGTCGCCAATAGATCGGTCGGCGCGCCGCCGGCCGCTTCCGGCAGCGGAATCGCCAGCAGGTTCGCCAGCTTCCCCGGCGTGATGCTGCCCACCTCGACAGCGCGGCCCAACGCCTCGGCCCCGGCCAACGTGCCCATGCGCAAAACCTCATTGGGATCGATGGCCGGATACGTTGCCGCCACGAAACGCATCTCCGCGAGCAAATCCAGATCGGGGTTCGACGCCCGACTATCCGTTCCCAGCGCGACACGCACCCCCGCTGCCAGCAATTCATTCAGAGCATACGGCGGGTGTGCAAAATACGCATGCGTCCGCGGACAGTACACCAGCGACATGCGGTCGGCATGCGCACCGAGAAACGAGCGTTCCTCGTGGTCGAGGTAATTGCCGTGGATCACCAGCGCCCGCGGCGACTCGGCGAGCATTTGCAGATAGTCGAGCGGCCGGCTCCCGCGCGGAATCGCCGCCGCATCCCACATGCTGCGCTCCTCCAGCAATTGTCGGAGCGGACCCGTGCCGCTGGCAAGCAATTCAAGCTCGTCGGCCGATTCTGCCACGTGCATCGCCACCGGCGCGTCGCGTTGCTGAGCCAGCCCGATCAGCTCCCGCAGCAGACTCGGCGAAACCGTGTACGGCGCATGCGGACTGACGCCCAGATGGACTTTGGACGTGCTTTCGAGCGCATCCCAGCATTGCGTCACCGCCGCCAACGCCGACTCGGCGCGGGCCCGTGAGAACCCGATCACTTCCAGGAACGTCGTCAGCTCGGGCCCGCTGTAGGACGGACAATCCTGTCCGTCTTCCGAGTCGCGACGGACAAGATTGTCCGTCCCACGTGTGGTGATGTCGCCAACCGTTGTCACGCCGCAGCGAATGCTCTCCGCCAGGCCGGCCGCAATCGATTCAGACGCATCGCGATCTCCGCGAGCGCGTTCGGCAATGATGAGCCGAATCCAATCCACCAGCGGCATGCCGGGCTGTCCGAGTGGCCGCGGCAGATGGCTGAATTCCAGGTGCGTGTGGGCGTTGATCAGGCCGGGCAAAAGCGCCGCCGACCCGAGATCAACAACTTCGTCGCCTTCCGCCGCAGCTCCGACCGCGACGATTCGTTCGCCCTCGATCGTCACCACGCCATGTTCGATCGGCGACGCATCGACCGGAAACACAACGCGCGCTCGAAGCGAGAGTGTCATTCTGCATTACTCGGCACACTCGTCGCCAGCGGATGCTGCGGCTGCCGCGCCCGCGCCTCGCTAATTTGCTCTTCCTTCGTCGCCTGATACGGCAAGCGATGGAGCCACCACAGCGGCACGAGCGCTGCCACGCCGCACCCCGCCACGACGGGCCAATTGTAAACGATCTGGCCTGGCGCGATCTGCTGGAACGGCATGGCCCACTCCGGCCAGCGCTCCGCCAGCTCCGGCAGCTTCAGCGTCGTGAACATCAGCGCGTTGTACGTCAGGTGAAACAGAATGCACGGCACCAGGCTGCCCGTCTGCACGGCGATGTAGCCGATGACAAAGCCAACGGCCGCGGCCGCCAGCGACTGCTGAACCACCGTGTGGGCGATGCCGAAAAACACCGCGCTGAGCCCGATCGCCCACCACTTGCTCCCCAGGTGCCGCAAGCCGGAGAGCACAAACCCGCGAAACGCCAGCTCCTCGCAAATCGCCGGCAGCACCGCCAACAGCACGTACGGCAGCCACGGATACGGCGCGGTTTGGAACATCCGCCCGAACACATCGTTGATCAATGCATCCTGCTGCACCGGATACAACTGGCGAATCCCGTGCGCAAGCTGCAGCCCCACCGGATGCAGCAGCACGGCCAGCAGCACCGCCGCCGCGCAAGCGGCGGCGCTCGGCAGTCGGTCCAGTAGCAGCGTCTTGAGCGGCCGCTCGGTCAACAACAGTGCCATGAACATGGCCGGTAGCGCAATGCATACCACCTGGCTGATGAACAACAGCAGTGCGAGGAAACGAAAATCGGGCGACGCCGGCATGTTGGCCGCGATCGCCAGCTGAGTGAAGAATTGCGTGACATAGATCAGCGCCACGCAGAAAAATGCCTCGGCCAGCGACGGCGTCTCCTGGCGGTCGCGAACCAGATGCACGACCCACCGCCGCAAATCGAGCCGCTCGCTCTCGCGGAACAGCACCGATTCCTGGTTGAACTGGTACACGGCCCAGCGAATCGCCCAATGGCAACAAACCAGCGTGACGATGCTCACCGGCAGCACGTACCGCAGCACTTCCGCGTAATTCCCCTGCATGAGCCCCATCAACAGCAGCACCACGCCCGTGACCGGAATGAGACTGTTGCCCAGGTTCAGCTCCGTGCCCGGCGCCATCGGCAGCATCATCAGAGGCATCGTCACCAACAACAGCGGCATCAAGTAGTACTGCCCCTCCTTGGTGCTTCGTGCGAACGCGGCGCAAGCCAGGCACAGCGCGCTGAACAGCGCCGACATCGGCACCAGCGCCACCAGCAGCCACAACGTCGAAGCCAGCGGCGGCAAATCCAATCCCTCGCTGACGTCGGCCGCAGGCAAGAGCCGCAACTGGGCCACAATGTACCGCGCCGTGAAACCAAGGCTCACCAGATTCAACAACGCCGTCAGCCCGCTGAACGTCATCACCGTCAGCAGCTTGCCCCAGACAATTTCCGTGCGCAGCGCAGGACTCGAAAGGAGCGTCTCCAGCGTGCCCCGCTCCTTTTCACCCGCGCATAAATCGACCGCCGGATAAAATGCCCCGGTGAGCGCCCAAATAAACAGCACGAACGGCAAAATCTTCGACCACAGCAGCGCCTGCTGCTGCCGCTGTTCGGCCACGTCGTGCAGTTTCAGCTCGAACGGTCGCGCCACGTTCGCCGGCACGCGGCTCGCCAGCAGGTTCTCGCGAACAATTTGCGATATCCAGGATTTCACCACGTGTTCGACTTGTGCGCGTGCGACCCGTGATTTTTCCTTACCCGAGTTGGATGACAGCTGCGGCTCGGGAATCTCGACCGGCTCGGCGCTTTGCGAACCGTTACGCGCCTCGATCTGGACTCGCAGCTCGTGCAGCCGCTCGCCGAAATCGGGCGGGAAATCGAGCACGACCTGCACCTCGCCGGTCTTCAACCGCTGCTCCGCCTCGCTCAGCTTGCTGGCGCGAGCTGCCGAGGTTTCTCCGCCATCGATGAATTCCAGATTGAGCCACGCCCCGTCCGCCGGGTTGTCGAACAGACTGGCCGCAAACCGCCCCTCCTCAAACAGCCGCGGCAAATCCTTGCGATCGGCCAACTGCTCGCTGCCCAGCACCAAAACCTTCGGCTCGCTCTTGCGCAAGAACTGCGAAAGCTGAAACACGCTCATGCCCAGCAGCGGATACAACAACAGCGGCAGCACCGCGATCATGAACAGCGTACGCCGATCGCGCAGCTGATCGCGAATCTCCCGCCCATAAATCAGTCGTACGTTCCGCCAGGACATGGTGTGCATGAATGACGAATGAAAAAATGACGAATGACGAATGCATTAACTGTCATTCGTCATTCGTCATTCCGTAATTCTCCATTTCGCCATTTCAACTACCCACAGCTTCCAGTTGCTGCTTGCGTATCAATTGAAAAAACAACTCCTCCAAGTCCCGCTCCTCATGCTGATCGCGCAGCTCATCGAGCGTTCCCTCGGCCAGGATGTGCCCGCGATGCATGATGGCAATGCGGTCGCAAAGCCGCTCGGCCTCGCGCATGATGTGCGTCGAGAACACGATGCACTTACCCTGCTCGCGCAGCTCGGCCACCGCTTCCAATAGCGCCCGCGCAACGAGCACGTCCAGCCCCGTCGTCGCCTCATCGAAGATCAGCACGGGTGGATCGTGGACGATGGCCCGCGCGATCGACACCTTCTGCTTCATGCCGGTCGACATCTTCGCGCCGAGGATGTCGCGGAAATCCTGTATCTGCAGCCGCTCGAACAGGTGTTCCATCCGCTCCCGCAGCTCGTCATCGTCCATCCCATACAGCCGGCCAAAATACTCGACCATCTCCCAAGCGGTCATGCGGTCGTACACCGCCGTGTTGGCGGAGATGAAGCCGATTTGATGCCGCACCAGCTCCGGCTGCGTCACGCAATCGAACCCGCCGACGATCGCCGTGCCGCGCGTCGGCTGCAGCACGGTGCTGAGCACGCGCAGGGCCGTCGTTTTGCCAGCCCCGTTCGGCCCCAACAGCCCGTACACCTGCCCGGGCGATGCCGAAAAGCTGACGTCGCACAGCGCCAGAACTTCGCCGCGCACCAGATCCGAGTATGCCTTGGTAAGGCCCCGTGCTTCGATCATCGCCCAAATATCTCCGCTCGCGATGCTTTCCTGCCACATGGAACGCGGAGAGATCGACCCTCCAGGCGATAACCCGATACTACAGTTTAGCTTACCGCAGGGCCGGACGACAGGCAAAACGGTCGCGCCAAGCCGCTTTCGCAGCGGCGAATTCGCTAAGCCGTGCTGTCGCCGCGGACGATCGAAAGCGGCACAAGCGTTTCCGTGCGACTGTGGACACGCTGCCGCTGCCCCGCGCGAATCTGCTCGTACCGCGCGTGGTTCGCCTCGATCGCACGCCGTTCGTGCTCAGGATTCATCAATTGATAATGCACGTTGCGCTGCCGCGGCACGTAACCTAACTCCGCAATCGCTCCGCGAATCTCGTCCAGCGACAGGTGATGCACCGTGCCCGCCTCGGCCACCACGTTCTCCTCAATCATGAGGCTGCCCATGTCGTTCGCGCCGTACAGAAGAGCGAGCTGGCCGATCTTGAGGCCCTGCGTCACCCAGCTCGATTGGATGTTCGCAAAGTTATCGAGATACAGCCGGGCCACCGCGTTCGTTTTGAGATACTCGTACGCGCCGGCCGGCGGGATGTCGGCCATGTCGGTGTGCTCGGGCTGAAACGTCCAGCAAATGAACGCCGTGAAGCCGCCCGTCTCGTCCTGCAACTGCCGCAGCCGCTCCAAATGCTCGATCCGCTCGGCGAGCGTCTCGACGTGGCCGAACATCATCGTCGCCGTGCTGCGGCCGCCCAGCTCGTGCCATACGCGATTGACGTTCAGCCAATCATCCGTGAGGACCTTGCCGCGGGTGATCGCCCGCCGCACACGATCGACCAGTATCTCCGCCCCGCCGCCCGGCAAGCTGCCCAAACCGGCCGCCTTGATCCGCTCCAGCACCGTCCGCAGCGGCAGCTTCGAGACTTTCGTGAAGTGATGAATCTCCGGCGGGCTGAAGCCGTGAATGTTGACCTGCGGATACCGCTCTTTAATGTCGCGCAGCAGGTCTTCGTACCACTCGAGCTTGAACTCCGGATGCAGCCCGCCCTGCATAAGAATCTGGTCGCCGCCCAGCTCGACCGTCTCCTCAATCTTCTGGTACAGCTCCTCGCGCTCCAGCACGTAACCTTCGTCCGACTTCGGGGGACGGTAGAACGCGCAGAAGTCGCACACCGCCGTGCAGACGTTCGTGTAGTTGACGTTCCGGTCGATGTTATACGTGCGGTAATTCTCCGGATGCAGCCGCCGCGTGACCTCGTCCGCCGCCCGCCCCAGCGCGGCAAGATCACGAGACTCAAGCAGCCGCAGCCCTTCCTCGGCCGTCAGCCGCTCGCCGGCCACTGCCTTTTCGAGCAGATCGAAATTACCTTGTAACGCAACCATTCGCAATGCTCTCGTCGATCGACCGCTCCAACCCGCCCGGCGCCAAATCATGCTTCACGCACAGCTCATAAAACTTCCGCAACCCGGCGCGCTCGCTGCGTCCCAGCGTGAAATGCAAATTTTCGCACAAGTACCGCGTCGCCAAATCGGAGGAAATCCCCATCGCCGCTGCCTCGCGCACCGCAATTTTCGCCAGCTGCCGCACGCCCCGATCGCGCGCAGTACCCAACAGCGTACCAACCTCCGTCGCATCGACCCCGGCGCGTGCAATCCACATCGCAAACACAAACGGCAGCCCCGTCCATTCGCACCAAACCTCGCCCAAATCCCACACCTGTACAAATTCGCTTTCCGGTTCCGGATTTCCTTCCGCCTTCCCCCTTCCGCCTTCCCCCTTCTGAATCGCCCTGTCCCCAATCAACAGCACCGCATCCGCGTCACTGCTCTCCAGCCCACAGCCGATCGGCAGCGTTTCCCACCGCGGCCGCACCCCACACAGCTCTGCCAACAAAATTTGCGTCAACGCCGAGCTGGTCCGCGACCCTTCGTCCAGCGCCACTCGCCGGACCTCCCGCGGCGGTACGCGAAAATGCAGCTTCACGCTCAGCACCGGTCCCTGGCAAGCCACGCACGCATCCGAAACAATACGATGCCCCGCCGCTCGAAAAAACTCCACCGACGGCACCAGCGCCACATCCAACCGCCCCGCCGCCAGCGAATCCGATAGCCGGCTCGGCAAGTCATACGTCACCCGCACCCCCGGCGCAAGCGCGTCTAACCCGCACACCAGCGGCTTGCTGTTCAGATAATTGACGGCGCCGATTCGCATGACATCCTGCATTATAGTGCTGTCCGCGCTGCAGCGTCAGGCCATACACAATCGACCGCCACGCCGCTTGCGTCTTCGCGACGGTCTAGTTTTCAATCCCGTAGGCGCTGAATCCTACAGTTGGGATGCTCGTCCGAGAAACGTTTTAGTGATTCTTCCGAAACGTTACTCTTCCACAAAAACAAACTCGTGAGTTGCCACATTTTGTTCAACTCTTCCAAATCCGCGTCCCTCATTCCGACGTCGCAAAGCGCAAGGTGCCTTACATTCTTCAATTGGCCAAGCTCTTTATAGCCGTCGGCGGAGATCGGGCACCCGTTCAACTCCAAAAGCCAGAGCTCTTTTAGTGTACCGAGGCGGGATATACCGCTCCCAGTGATCTTGGTGCCATCCAGATAGATACATTTGAGATTGGGCATCAGCAACAGGTAGGTCACGCATTCATCCGTGACGTCCGTGCCGCCTAATTGAATACTCCTTAATTCTCTCATCCCTCGCAACTTGGCGAACCCGGCGTCGCTCATCTGATTCTGAGGTCGGCCAGGGATTCGTTCGCCGGTCGCATACGTGTCATTCGCAAGCGACAGTGATTGGACGTTGGCGAATCGCGCCACGAATCTCAGACTCTCGTCAGTGATTCCGGAATTGGTCAGGTCTAAGCTCCATAAAGATGATGGCGCGAACAATTCGAGACGGGCCAGTTGCCCGCCGGTCAGCGGTTCGCGCAGGGCGTAGAAGTGCAGATGGTAGCGCTCGGCCCACAATCCCCAGGGAAAGTTCGGCCGACGATCATGGACCTTCAGATGCCCGCCAGCATTTGTAATGTCTGTTATCGCCCGCTGCAGCTTCATGTCGTGCCCTACTTTTAGACCCAGCCACGTGCCGAACAGGGTCGTAACGATCAGCAATGTTCGCAAGCTGAATCGATAGCGACGCGCCATCAACAGGAAAAGGCCGATGGCGATCACGACGCCAAATCCGAAGCCGGACGGCCCGAACGCGAGCGCGGCCATCACCAGCACGAGGCATGTACCAAGCCCAGCGACGCATGCGAGGACGCCGCTAAATGCAGAATCGGATGCGGAACGGCTTTGCAGATCGTTGGACACGCTAGAAGTATACTCTCCGCCTGCAGGTTACTAAAAGGACGCCATCCATAGTGACCCGCGTCAATCCCCAATTCTTGACCACCGCGCGCGGCCAAAATTTCTTGTAGAAATTGGGCCACCACTTGTGCTGAGTGGGCGTTGAAACGATCGTCCTAGAGTCGTCCGGCAAGAGGCCACCCGCGAACCTCGACCACAGCCCACGACAATGCTATGATTCTTTGAGACCGACACGATTTCCGAACACTCTTCTTACTTCCATGTCTGCAATTGAAACAGTGTCCGTAACCCAGGGTGGTGACGTGCCGATCCCCCCGTCGCTTCGGCAACTAACGGGTATCGATGCCGGTTCGATCGTGACGCTTGAAGCACGCGACGGTACGATTGTGATTCGACCGGTCGAGGAAGATATTGAGGCTTACACCTCTGAGCGGAAAGCCGAATTCTTGCTATCCAACGCGATCGATGCGGTCGACTATGCCAAGACGCGCGAGGAGGTCCGCAAGCTGGGCCTGGACCCGGACGCGATTCTCCATGACCGTCCGGACGGGGCCTGATCTGTGGACCGCGTCTTTCTCGATGCGAACGTGCTCTTCTCGGCGGCTTATCGTGACGACAATCGGTTGCTCCAATTGTGGACGTTGGCCGACGTCGAACTCGTTACATCGGCGTTGGCAGTTGCCGAAGCTCTGCGAAACTTCGACGCTGAAGTCCAGCGTGAACGGTTGAATAAATTGCTGGCGAGAGTGGGGGGTTGTGCCGCAGCCGTCGCCCAATAGCGTCTTACCGGTAGGCGTCGTGCTCCCGGCAAAGGACGCGCCCATTCTGCTCGCTGCCATTCAGGCCCAGTCGACGCATTTGTTAACCGGTGACAAGCGGCACTTTGGCCCGCTCTACGGACAGGTTGTCGATGGAGTCTTGATTCAACGCCCAAGTTTATTTCTCGCCAGTCGACGAGTGTGAAGTGGCAAGTGGAGTCAATCCCCAATTCTTGGCCACCCCGCCGTTCGGCCCCGAGCTCACGGCCGAGGGGCGCGGCCAAAACTGCTAGTAGAAATTGTGCCACCACTTGTGCTAGGGTGGACCGCGTAGAAATGACCGTTCGGGCGTGGCAGCGAAGACGTCTCGCCGGCTCGCGCGTCGCAACTCACCAGTCTGGCGCTTGCACAGGCGTTGCATGCCTTCCTCCTGTCGCCAGACAGCTCTGCGCCGCGCGGTACCGGTCCAATTGGTCGCAAAGTCCGCCGCACGGTTGGGTCCGCGCTCTAGCGTCGCCATCGCGCGCCGCTCGACCGTCGGCCCAGTGGCGCCATCATTTTTTTTTGTAGCAGGCACCGGGCACCCGGCAGCCGGTTTGGCCGGGTGCCGGGTCGGCGTGCCGCAGCGGAACAACCAGATACGATCGCCGGGAAAATGCCATGATTTGATACACGAGTGCAGCTGTTACGGCACACGGAGTGTGCCTACTACACTAGAGAAACTCCAGCCGCCGGAATGCGCGCAGTCCGCGCCGCAGCGGCACGATCGTCGCCACCGCGCCGACCAGGATTGCCGCGCCCGTGCCGACGACCAGCCATATTTTGAGATACTGCGGATTGACGAACGCCGCGCCCCAGGGCCCTTTGCCCGCCAGCAGGTAGAAGTGGCAGGGCAGGGCGGTGAGCACCACGACCACCATGATGTACAGCGCGCTAAGCACGAGATTGAGCGTCCCGCCGAAACCGGCCGCGATTTTCGACGGCGACGTCTCGCGAAAATTCGGCATCATCGCACCGAACCCGACCGCGATCGACGCCAACCCCAGGCACAACAACACGCACGTCAACTGATGCACCGCGATCACCAGCATCGGCACTTGCAGCATCATGTCGCTCAACAGCACCAACAACGCGCACGGCACCCACGAGCCCAGCGAGGCGAACCAGAATTTGCTCCACAGGATCGTGTCCCGCTCCACCGGCAACAGGCCCAGAATCCAGAAACAGTGACCCTCCAGGCTGATCATCGGATAGATGAACCGTGTCGTGAACGTCGACAGGATCAGCCCCACGACCGCCAGGTTCAGGAAGCTGACCATGTTGATCCACGTGATGTAGCCGATGTCGCTCTGTGGATTGTTGAACCGATCGACGTTAAGAAAGTACAGACCTAGCAGCCCGAAGAAGATGAGAAATTGCGACCACTGCACCGGATCGCGCCGCAGCAGTTGCCAATCCTTCGTGAGCAACAACCGCAGCGGCCGCGGGAACGGTAACAGCAGCACCGCCATGATGCGGTCGGGCAGCGCCGGCCGCACGGGCCTCGGCCGCGACCGCCGGCTGATGAAGTTCGCGTAACTGGTGCGGAACCAACGTTTCGCCGCCCAAACGGCCACGACGTGGAGCAGCATGGCATTCGAGATCAACAGCGCCAGGTACAGCACGCTTTTGGTGACCGGCAGGTCCGCGACGTCGCCGGTATACACGACCGCCGGCAGCCGCGCGGCCTCGAGCAGCCCGTTGGTCAGCCAGGTGCTCGGCAGCCACTCCTGTTGTGTGAAGCGAAAGCGGTGCAGCGTTTCCGTGAACCATTCGCTGCCGAACAGCCTCGATTGCGGACTGCTCACGGTGCGCCAAATGAGCGGAAACACGACGCCCGCCAGTACCAGACCCGCCCCAATCACGATCATTTTTCGAAATTGCGGCAGCTTGTGAATGACGAGCAGGCAGCAGATCGCGCCCACGCCACAGGGCACGTAGACAAACGAGATAATCAGCGGCACAAGCAGCACATAGTAATACCACGGCGCCCCGGCCACGATGCCGTAGGCGATCATGATCGGACTGGCCAGCAGAAAGAAACCCCAACTGCTGTAAAACACCGCCTCCTGGAATTTGTACAGCACAATCCGCTCCGATCGCACCGGCATCGACAGCAGGTATTGCGTTTCCGGCGAGTTGTACAGGCCCGTGTAAAGAATGATGCCGGAAGAAAACACCAACATCACGTTGAGCGACGCGAAGAACAAATGAAACACGAACTGCACCGTTTGCGCATGGTACGGCGCTCCCGGCTGACCCACGTTGGCCACCACGAAGCTGAACCCTTCGTAAAACAGCAGAAACAAGCCGGTCCAGAAAAACAGGCTCAAGCCGGCCACCAGCATCGTCCGCAGCCGAGCAGTCGTCAGCAGCTGCCGCACCGTGGACCGCGCCAGTCGATACCGCAATCGCCACAACAACTGCGCTTCGCGGTCTTCGGTGGGCAGATCGAGCGGCGCCGCTTTCCTGGGCGGCAAGTACGACAACGGCGCTCGATACGGGATTTCATTCATCGCGGCAATTGCTCCGGTTCGGTGCGAGCCGTCGTACCCGAGTTCCGCGCCGGCGCCTGCTGGGGCGTTCCATCCTTTTCGGTCAGCGCCAAATACATTGCTTCCAGCGACTGGTGCTTCGGCCCGAACTGGGCGCGCAACTGGCCGACCGTTCCGTCGAACAGCAGCCGGCCGTGGCTCATGATGCCCACGCGGTGCGAAATCTCCTCGGCCGCGGTCAGCGTGTGCGTACTCATCAGCACGCACATTCCCCCCGCCGCTTCCCACTGCAGCAAATCCTTCACCAACCGGATGCTATGCGGATCGAGGCCCACCATCGGCTCATCCACGACCAGCACGCGCGGCGCGTGCAGCAATGCCGACGCAAAAACCGTCCGCTGCTTCATGCCATGAGAATACGTCTCCGTCAGCTCGTCGACAAACTCGGCCAATTCAAACCGCTCGACCTCCTGCTCGATCGCCGCGGCCGCCGACCGGCCGTCCATTCCGTACATCCGCGCCACGAACTGCAGGATCTCCCGGCCCGAAAGCTTGTCGTACAGGAACGGCTGATCGGGCACGTAACCGATCAGCGCCGTGGCCTGCCGCGTCTGCGTCACCAGGTCGTAGCCGCCGATCGTGATGGTGCCGCTCGCCGGCCGCATCAATCCGACCAGCATTTTGATGGCCGTCGTCTTGCCGGCGCCGTTGTGTCCCAACAGCGAGTACAACTCACCCGCCGCGACGCACAAGTTCAGATTGTCGACCGCTACCTTATCGCCGTACGATCGGCTGACCTGCTGAAATTCGATCATTACGGCGAGTCGTGTGGTGTGGCTAACGTGGCGACGCTTTCCAGATCCAATAGCGCCTCGGCGCGCTTCAGGACATCCGGGTCGGTGCAGCGCTCGAAGCGGAGCTTGGCATTCATGATATGCACATCCTGTCGCAACACGGTTCCCTCATCATCGACCCATACGACGGCGCGCAGCGTGTTGCTCGACGCGACGCCAGCGGGCGGCAGCGTGCGAAAATCGATTTTTCGCGCCCGGATGCGTGCTCCGCGCTGCTCGATCAATCCCTCCTCCACGACCTCCGCCTGCAATATCTCCAGCGAGCTGTTCGGCGGCCGGAACGGGCTGTACACCTCCTGCTGCCACTTGCGGCCGACGTACACCTGCAGCAGCTTCGGCTCGGGAATCAGATCGCTTGCCAGCAACGAGTCGGACGGAATGGGATATCGCGACTCGTGCGTTACGTCGCCCGACTGCAGCTTCAACACCAACTCGGCCCCTTCGATGCGTCCCAAGACTTTCATCACCAGCGGCAAATCGTTCAGCCACACCCGTGTATCGAACGACGAAAGTTTGCCCAGCGAATCGAGCACCAGCGCGGTCCGCATATCGAGCGAAATATCGCCCAGCCCGCGAACCAGCGTGCTCATCCATTGCGGCGCGAGCTTGCCGACGTCGATTCCCGCCAACAGCACGCGGCTGTGGATCTCCATCGTTCCCAGCGCGCCGGGCACTGCCTGGCTAACGGCGTGGCCCACCGGCAGGCCGTCATATTCGATCTCCCAGCACACCGGCTGGCTGCCGAGCACTACGCCGTGGCCGGGCGGATCTCCCTGAAAGAATGGAGGCAGGATGCGGGCCACCATCAGCCACGACATCGTACCCAGCCACAACATCACCACCAGGCCGACAAAGATTCGGTTGCCCATGCTCCCGCTCCCTCACGTTGGAGTACCGCCTGCATCCTGTTCGCGGTTGCCCGACTGGTGTAAGACCGCGTGCTGGGCTGGAAGGTTCCCGCCGAAACCCGTTCGCCGCCGCGGCCAGCCAGCGTTTGCGGCCCCTTTAGTTTATACCCGCAGCGAGCAAAATGCCACGAAATCATTTCGCAAATGGCCTGTGAAGATTGTCGGGAAACAAGAAAATGGGCAAGCTTTCGATGACGCCTCGGCAGCTTCCGCCGCCGCCATGGGCCGAGATGCGTCCGAGCGGCCCGAACGCTGGCACCGCCACTTTGACCGCCGGCATTTCCAATTGCACATTTCGCCCGCTCCGTCGAAGATAGCTCCGCCGTCACGGTTGAGGGTTTCGCAATGAAGGCACGAAAAGTCGCAGGCGGGCACCAGCCCATTCGGCCGTCGGCCATCCTGACCGCCGCCTTGGCGGCCGCGGTGATCGGTTGCGGCCGCGACCAGCCGATCGATACATCGGCTACGACAGACGGCGAGCAAGCCAGAACCTCGCCAAATCGTCCGGCCAAAGAGTTCGACCGCGCCCATCCGGTCGTTCGGGTCGAAACGAGCCAAGGGCCGATCACGATCCGTTTGGATGCCGTCCGCGCCCCCGTGACGGTACGAAATTTTCTCGACTGCGCGAACGGCGGCTTTTACGACAACACCATCGTCCACTATGCCGACCCGAGCAAAATCATCGTCGCCGGCGGCTACACGAGCGAACGAAGCCTCAAACCGCCGCGTCTGGCGATTCGTAACGAGGCGCACAACGGGCGGAAAAACGTCCGCGGCACGATCGCGATGGCCCGCGATCAATCGCTCATCGACAGCGCCACGTCGCAATTCTTCATCAATCTCGCCGATGCCCCGCAGCGCGATTACCAGGGCGATTCGGCCGACCGATACGGCTACTGCGTCTTCGGCCAGGTGATCGAAGGTTTGGACGTCGCAGAGCGGATCGCGCAATCGCCCACCATCAACCTCGGCGGCGACCTGGTCCAAACGCCCGACCCACCGGTGATCATCACTTCAATCCGCATCGTCCGTTAGCCGCTTGCACAGTTTCGGCGAAAATGTGCGCCGGGCGTTTTGCGCGCTGTTATTGAACGTGCAGCACTGCGAGGAGCACGGCATCACGAACGAAGAAGTCGAAGAAGTGTTCCAGAACGCGACTGATGCCGACGTCAGCCATTCCTCCGGCCGCCCTGTTGTCTTCGGAGACACGAGCGCTGGCCGTCACGTAACGGTGGTGCACGAAGAAATCGATGCTGATACCATCTACCCGGTGATAGCTTACCAAGTGCCGAGGAAACAACGTCCATGAAGCGCATTACCCGCGACCGCCGACTCACGCCGGAGGAAGCCGCGAAATACAAGGCGGTCCGAGAGCAGATCGCCGAAGAGTTGCCCGAACTGATTGTCCGCCACCACGAGCGGATGGCGAGCCTTGATCAGCTCGAGAAGCTTTTCACGCAGCTCAAAGCTGCCCGCGAAGCCAAAGGTCTCAGCCTGGCCGATTTGACCGAGCTCACGGGCATGGACCGCTCCGCGCTATCAAAACTCGAAACCGGCCAGCGCGCCAATCCTACCGTGGAAACTCTTGTCCGCTACGCCGAGGCAGTCGGCAAGCGACTCGTCGTGTCGCTGGCGGATGCTCAGCAATAACTCTCTGTCTAGTTGAAGCTGTCGGTAACCCTTGCATCAGCCATTTCGACGCCCGATCCGGCACCTGGAGCAGAAATCTCATGATGCTCTGGCCGACGCAATCCGTTCATGAACCTGCTCTCCGGCGAGAGAGCGGTGAGCGTAGGCGATGCACGCCTGGATGTCGGCCGGCTCCAAAAAGTCATATTCGGCGAGGAGTTTTTCCGGCGTGTCACCGGCGGCTAACATGCCCAGCACATGCTCGACGGCGATCCGCATCCCGCGGATGATCGGCTTGCCGCCGAAAATCTCCGAGTTCACAGTAATGCGCTCAAGTAATTCGTCTTCGGTCATCGGATGACCCGTTTCCGTTGTAAATCGATCCACAGCCGATCGGGCCTAACTATCAGTAGCATATCCCAAACTGATAATACGGTCAAAGTTAACTTGTCGCACGACTGACGCGCGCTGCCGCGTTTCTCACTGGCCAAAAGTGATATGTACAAAGGTACACGTACCTGTTATGCTGATTTCCCGCTGCCCCGTTGCCTAAACGCCTCATAAATCGTTACGTTGCCCATCGTTCACTGCTAGTGGACTGCGATCATTGTGTGCGCATCACTCCACCTACACGCGACGAGAGCACCGGTTCCCCGTAGAGCTGGGAACAGATGCGCAAAACCCCCGGGGGGGAGTTTTGCGCACCTGTAGATTTTCGCGTGTTTTGCACCGAGCCGCCATCCCATACAGGGCTCGCTATTTCTCGTCTCGGTTCCCCAATACACTACAATTGATAGTGTCGTGCCCCCCCGACGAGGCAGCAAACCTCATCATGGCATTGAACAATGGCTTCGCCCGACGACTTGGTTTCCTGGCTGGTCCTGCGCGCTCGCGGTTGGCGCAGTGGGCGGCGTACATACCGCGGATTGCGACGCTGGAAGAGCCGCTCATGCAGCAGAGCGACTTTGATTTGAAGAAGACGAGTCTGTCGCTGCGATATCGGGCCCGCAGTGGCGAGCCGTTGGAGCGGTTGCTGGTCGAGGCGTTTGCGCTGGTGCGGGAAGCGGGGCGGCGGAAGCTCAACATGCGGCATTTTGATGTGCAGCTTCTGGGCGGGGCGGCCGTGCATTACAACTCGATCGTCGAGATGCAAACGGGCGAAGGCAAAACGCTCACCGCGACGCTGCCGCTCTACCTGGCCGCGCTGGAGGGCAAGGGCGCGCATCTGGCCACGGTGAACGACTACCTCGCTAAGCGCGATGCCGACTGGATGCGGCCGATCTACGAGCTGCTGGGCATGAAGGTCGGCTGCATTCAAGGGCAAATGCCGCAGCCCGAGCGTAAAAAGCAGTATGCCTGCGACATCACCTACGGCACCGCGAACGAAATGGGTTTTGACTTCTTGCGCGACCGGCTCTTAAAGCGGCGGATCAGCGAAGGCCAGCGCGATCTGTTCGGCGCGATGCTCGGCAGGGCGGGCAGCGGCCACGAGGAACCGGTGCAGGGCGACGACTTGCACTTCATGCTGGTGGACGAGGCGGACAGCATTCTCATCGACGAGGCGCGGACGCCGCTGATCATCAGCGCGCTGCCGGGTGAGGATGAGGAATTGGAGGCCGAGGCCTATCGCTGGGCCGCCAAGGTCGCGCCGGAATTCGAGGAAGACGAACACTACGACTACGACCACAAAGACAAGACAGTCGAGCTCACGCTGATCGGCCGGCGGCGAGTGCGCGAGCAGCCGAAGCCGGCGGCGATGGACCGCGTGCCGCTTTCGACAATTTATGAGCACGTGGAGCGGGCCATCAAAGTCGCGCGCGAGATGTTTCTCGACCGGCAGTACGTGGTGCGAGACGGCGAGATCGTGATCGTCGACGAGTTCACGGGCAGGCTGGGTGAAGGCCGCAAGTGGCGGGCCGGGATTCATCAGGCCGTCGAAGCCAAGGAGGGCGTCGAGATCACGTTCGCCACCAATCAGGCCGCCCGCATCACCGTCCAGGATTTCTTTTTGCGCTACCAACGGCTGGCCGGCATGACGGGCACCGCCTCGACGAGCGCCCGCGAGCTGCACAAAATCTACAAGTGCCGCGTCGTGCCCGTGCCGACGAACCGGCCACCGATCCGGCAAAAGCTGACGACGCTTGTCTTCGGCACGGCAGAGGATAAGTGGCAAGCGATCATCGAAGATTTAGCCGAGCAGCATCAGGTTGGCCGGCCGGTGCTTGTCGGCACGCGCTCAATTGATAAGAGCGAGCTGCTCGCGCGACTGATGGCCGAGCGCGGCATCGAGCACTCTGTCCTCAACGCCAGGCACGTCGCCAAGGAAGCGGAGATTGTCGGCCAGGCAGGCCAGCGCGGCAAAGTCACTGTCGCCACCAACATGGCCGGCCGCGGCACCGACATTCGGCTCGGCGAAGGCGTTCACGAGCTGGGCGGCCTGCACGTTATTTGCACCGAGCTGCACGAGTCGCAGCGCATCGACCGCCAGCTCATCGGCCGCTGCGGGCGTCAAGGCGATCCGGGCACGTATCGTCAATTCCTCGCGCTCGACGACGAAATTCTGCTCACCGGCTTGGGTCCCAAAAAGGCGAAGCGGCTTAAAGACCGCGGCGAGTCGCTCGCCGGCCGCGGCCCGCTCAGCGGCTACGAATCGCTCTTCTACAGCGCCCAACGCAAAGTGGAACGCCGCCACTTCCGCGACCGCAAGATCCTGCTCTACCACGAAAAAGAGCGCCAGAAAATGCAACGCGCGATGAGCCAGGACCCATATCTCGACACGGCGGGGTGAGCGACAGAACGCGGCTTGGTGCACTGCCTTCTCACTCATGGTATGATTGCATCGGCGACACACAATCCGCGATCGGTTATTGATATGAATATGAGCAAGCGACTGACCGCCGTCATTCATCGCGAAGACGACATGTACGTGGCTCTCTGTCCCGAGCTGGATGTCGCCAGCCAGGGCAAAAGCGTCGAACTGGCGAGAGACAATCTTCGCGAGGCAGTCGAGTTGTTTTTGGCATGTGCATCCGATGAGGAGGTGCAAGAGCGGCTCGGTGGAGAAATATTCGTCACGCAGTTCGAGGTGACCGTTGGGTAAGCTGCGTGTCTTGTCGGGCCAGGAAGTGTGCGCGATCCTCGAGCGTCATGGCTTCCAGCCTGTGTGCCAAAAGGGAAGCCACATCGTCATGCAGCGCACGACCGACACCGGGACAACGACGGTTCCAGTGCCGGATCATAAGGAGCTACGGCCTGGGACTCTGCGGTCCATCATCCGCCAGTCGAGCGTCCCGCGGAGTGAGTTCGAAGCGTGATTCTGTATTCAAGCTTGTTGATCTGGATCTTCGACTTTCGTAGCCTTTTGCTTCAATACATTCTATCCAATCGATAAATCGGTCGGCCCAGTCCCGGACATAGATGTCGCCCGACGATCGCAACTTCTGCAGTATGCCCCGCAATTCATCGACCGGAATGTTTGCCAGCGTCGTCAGCCGCGGCAGCAGGTCGGAAAGTTCGCACAAACCGCCGTACAATTCGGTCTTCTTCTTTTTGCTTTGGAGGGCGCGGCAAATCCATGTTGCAATTAAGTTCAAATCGCTCGAACACCGATTGAGAAGTTTGAGACCGATTATTCGTCCGTCAACCATGCGCGACGCGAGGAGCCTGGGCGCCAATTCAGGCGGAACTGTTATCGAATTCGGATGGTGCTGCAAATAATCGTTGGCGGCTCCGCCGAGGTGCCAGTACGTCGCGATACCTTCGGCCGACGCGTAAATGGCGTCGAACCTCGTCTGGAACTCCGCCGGTTCCATTTCCAGTGCTTCGACGGACCAGAGATCCTTTGCGAGCTTCGCCGTGTTGTCACGGTTTGCCATCTGAGTCTTAATCCACGTTTTCGGAAGACGTGGGAAAGGCTTGCAAAGCAGCCACATCAGACTGTAACGCAGGCGCTTTCCTGCCGCCGCGCTCTGATTCGCATGCAACTCGAACGACGACTCCCTTGAATGCCGGCGTTCTACTTTGGGGATCAACGGCGCGGCTGATGAGGACGTTGCATTCGGGGTAATACATGGCGGCGTTGCCGGGTTTGATTTGGGGGAATTCGGTGGCGCGGATGTTGGGCATGCTGCCGGCGGGGCCGTGGATAGTGATGCGATCGCCGTCTTTCATGCCGAACCGCGCAAGATCGTCCGGATGAAGCATGATGACGTCGCGGCGATCCATGCCGCGGTAGATGTCTTCGTCTTCGTACACGACCGTGTTGAACTGGCCTTCGCTGCGCAACGTCATGAGGCGGATTTCGCCGTCGCCGGCGCCTTGCAAATCGGGCAGGTCGTGCGCGTGCATCCGCGCGCGGCCGTCCGGCGTGGCGAAGCGCGGTTCGTGGAACGTTCGGCCGCTGATTTGGAATTCTTGCTTCGTGCGATCGAGCTCGGCGAGCTTCTCGAAGCCGGGCACGATGCGCGCGATGGCCTGGCGGATTTGCGCCGTGGAGCGCATGGAGGACCAGTCCAAGGGGAAAGGGGGAAGGGGGAGGGGGGACGGCGGAGCGCCGTTGCCATCGCTTGTGATGTCTTGGCCTTCCCCCTTCCGCCTTCCGCCTTCCGCCTTTGCAAATATGCGTTCGGCGATGCTCGCAATTACGTCGACTTCTGACCGCGTTCCCGCGTGGCGGCGCGGGCCGCCGTCGCTGAGACGGATATAGTTGAACATCGATTCCTGCGTGGTGGGTTCCGGTTCTTCGTCGCGCGCCGTGACAGGCAGGATGATCGTTTCGCGCGCGAGGCCGTGAGCGTGGCCTGTGTTGAGCGTCGTGCTGAGGTACGTGATTTGATCGAGGCTGCTGAGCGCGCTGCCGGCGAATTTAGCATCGGGATTGGAGCCGAAGAGATTGCCGCCGAGGCAGAAGCCGACTTTCAGCTCGCCGGCCGCGGCGCCCTCGATGCATGCCATCGTGTCGCGTCCCGGCGTCGTAGGAAGTCGCACGCCGAAGTGGTTTTCGAGCCGGTCGAAGATTGCATCCTTGAGCTTGGGCATGACGCCCATCGAGCCGATGCCTTGCACGTTCGAGTGGCCGCGAATGGGCAAGAGGCCGCTGCCGGCCCGGCCGACCATACCGCGCAACAGGGCCAGATTGGCGATAGCTTGCACGTTCTTCACGCCGTGCGCGTGGTGCGTAATACCCATCGTCCAACTGAAGACGACGTTTTTGGCGGCCGAATAGTACGCGACGATTTTGGCGATCTATTCCCGCGAGACGCCGCTCTTCGTCGTGATTTCATCCCACGAAATTTCCGCCAGCCGCGTCTTCAGCTCTGGCCAGCCTTGGCAATGGTTCTGGAGAAATACTTGATCATGCTTGCCGAGCTCGACGACATGCTTGGCCAGGCCGGTGAACAAGGCCAGGTCGCCGCCGATATGCGGTTGCACATACAAGCTCGCGATCTGGCTTCCAAACAACAGACTCTTGATATCGCTGGGCACGTTGAAACGCACCAGGCCGGTTTCGACGATCGGGTTGATGACGATCACATGCCCGCCGCGGCGGCGCACGCCCAACAGCGTCCGCATCAGCCGCGGGTGGTTGCTGGCCGGGTTGCCACCGATGACGAACACGAGATCGGCGTGCTCCAAGTCCTCCAACTGAATCGTCGCGGTGCCGCTACCGGTGACGCTGGCAAGCCCCACGCCGCTCGCCTGGTGACAGTAGTAGCTGCAGTTGTTGACGTTGTTCGTGCCGTAGAGCCGCGCGAAAAGCTGAAGCAAGAAGCCGGCTTCGTTGCTGCTGCGTCCGCTAAAATACCAGAAAGTTTCATCCGGCGTCGTGGCGCGGAGTTCGGCAATGATGCGCTCGAGCGCTTCGTTCCAGGAGATCGGCGTGTAGCGGCCCGACTCGCGGGTATAGAGGACCGGTTCCACCAACCGGCCGCACGACTCCAGCTCGCGGGGGGAGAGCTGCTGCAACTCGCGCGGCGTGTAGCGCTGCCAGAAGTCGCTGCGGATGGCGCCCTGCATGTCAGCCACCATCGCCTGCAAACTCTTTTTGCAGACCTCCGGGAAGTGACCCAGCTCGTTGACCATGCCGCCGCGCTGACCGCCCATGCCTAGCGCGCACGTCTTGCAGGCGTTCTTCGAGCGCATGGCCCGCCACAGCTTCAAAAAGCCGCCGACCTCACGCGCTTTCCGCCAGGTGTACCACACGGCTGGCCAACCGCCGCCTGATTTTAATCGCTTCATAAGATAAGTCTCACGCAAAGGCGCCAAGGCGCAAAGGCATTTGATAGATGAAGCAGTCTTTGCGCCTTAGCGCCTTAGCGCCTTTGCGTGAGATTTCTTCTCGGGTGGAGAAAAGTTGATTCGTTCGATACGCTAGTATCAATATCATAACCGATTCGAGGTATGTTCCGCACCGTCCGCCACTGAAGCGGGCTCGCCATCTAATGGGTGAACCTTTGGAAATCACGCCTGTGGAAGCGCCGCTTCGTGGCCGCGTTCGGCCGCCGGGGTCGAAGAGCATCACGAACCGGGCGCTCGTGTGTGCGGCCTTGGCGGACGGCGCCTCGACGCTCAGCGGTGCGCTAGACAGCGATGATACGCGGGTGATGATCGAGAGTCTTGGCCGGCTGGGGATTGACGTCGAAGCGCGCGATGCAGGAACGACGCTCGTCGTTCACGGCGCAGGCGGCGAAGTGCCGGCGCTCGAAGCCGAGCTGTTCTGCGCCAACAGCGGCACCACGATCCGCTTCCTCACGGCGCTCGTGACGCTGGGCCACGGGTCGTTCCGTTTGGATGGCGTCGAGCGGATGCGCAAGCGGCCGATCGGCGACCTGCTCGATGCGCTCAACGAGTTGGGCGCGCACGCGATGAGTGAACATGGCGACGGTTGTCCGCCTGTCGTCGTGCACGCCAACGGCCTGGTCGGCGGTACGGCAACTGTCCGCGGCGACATCTCGAGCCAATTCCTGAGCGGCATTCTCATGGCTACCCCGGGCGCGCAATCGCCCGTCGAACTCGTCGTCGATGGCCCGCTCGTATCGCAGCCGTACGTGCGGATGACGCTTGAGGTGATGCGCGCATTCGGCGTGACGGTTGACACAGCGGCGGAAATGCGTCGGTTTGAAATTGTGCCGCAGCGTTACTTGGCCGGCCAGTACGCCATTGAGCCGGATGCCTCGGCGGCAAGTTACTTTTGGGCGGCGGCGACCGTGACGGGCGGCGAAGTAACGGTTGAAGGTCTTTCGGCCGACAGCCTGCAAGGCGACGTGGCTTTCGTCGATTGCTTGGAGCAAATGGGCTGTGAAGTCAGCCGCGCTCGGGATTCCATCACTGTTGTCGGCCGCCCGCTGAAGGGCATCGACGTCGACATGAACCGCGTGAGCGATACCGTGCAGACGCTGGCCGTGGTCGCGCTCTTCGCGGAAGGCGCCACCACGATCCGCAATGTGGCCCACATCCGGCACAAGGAAACGGACCGAATCGCGGCGCTGGCGGCTGAATTGCGGAAGCTGGGAGCGGAAGTGAGTGAGCGCCCCGACGGCCTCACGATCCAACCGGGGACACTCCGCCCGGCGACGATCGCGACCTACAACGATCACCGCATGGCGATGAGCTTCGCGCTGGCGGGGCTGCGAATTCCGGGAGTGCGAATCGAGAATCCCCAATGCGTTGAGAAAACGTACCCAGCATTCTTCAACGACTTGGCGAGGCTGATACGAGAAACGTAGGACGGACAATCGTGTCCGTCTGTCTTTTCGGTTTGCCTTATGGCGATTCGAGACGGACAAGATTGTCCGTCCTACCAACGCACCGACTACTTCGGCCGAACGGGCAGCGGGACTACGTCACTCGACAAACCAAGAGTCTCGGCCGACGCGTTGCCGATTCCGGCGGCCGCAGTGGTTTGCAGCAACTCCTCTGCCCGGGCGAGCACGGAGAGGCTGGAGTTGGGCGGCGGGTACGCGCCCGTGCTAGCGTCATAGGCCTCAAATCTGGCAGCGCAGTGCTGACAAATGACCTGCTTGCCCAGATATTGCACGCGGATTTGTAAATTCCGACCACAGGTGGGACATTCTTGCACAAAGTACGACATGACGGCATCTCCTGCTACCGGGCGAATTCCCCCACGGTCCGTGCAATGGCGTTTCAGTATAAACAGGCCGGTCAACAGATTCAATGATTTGGCCCTCCAGCGCGAGACGAAAGCATAAACAGCGGAAGTCCTAAGCTTTTGCTAGCACCGTACTTGAGCCCACCGTTGCCGGCGAGAAGATTTGTTCCACCCGGCGAATCGGATTTTTTCTTGCGCGGTCAAACCGGCCGAGCCAAAACAAACATGCAATTCTTGTGCCTGCCCTCGTTGCTAATTGCAGACCGCTGGCGCGGTGTGCCGGTTCGCGCCGCGCTCGTGTTTTTGTGCTTGTTCTTGGCCGATGGAAGCGCGGCGAAGCAGCCGAAGGCTGTGCCGGAATTCGTCATCATCGCTCACGCGGTGGAGAGCTATTTCGCATCCGTGCCCGATTACCAGGCCGGCGACCTGATTTCCCGCGCTCACATCCAAGGCGCGCTAGCATGCGTGGACGCTGCTGGTTGGAGCGTGCCCAATGCGGATGAAATGGTGCAACTCGGGCTGGCGGACAGTTCGACGCTCGTCCGGCAGCTCTCGACGCCGGCGGGACGCAAGTTCATGCGGAAAATCGCCGGTCAGCCGGGTGCGTACGAGCGGCTCGACCGCTTAACTTCCATCGCTCGCGGACAGGCCATTGTCTCTGACCTGATTCGCCGGAAAGGCGGTGATGAGTTTGTGAAGTACCTGGCGACCACCAAAGGCGGGCAGAATCTCGGCAAGCAATTGGCTGCGACGCGCCGCGGAGTCGATCTGAATAAGCCAACCGGGCGAATCTACACCAAAGATGATTTGATTGCCGCGCTCACGCGCGTTTGGGAAACGCGCGAGTAGAATCCGGCGCGCAAACTCTATCGCATGCTGCGTCGCGGTCGGAAGCCGTCGTGGCTGGCCGATTGCGGCGGGGCTTCACCCGGCAGCCGGATTCGCGGCACGGACATCTCCATCGGCTCGGGCGGCGGCGGCGATGAAACTGCCCGCATGCGCACGTCCATGCTGTTTGGCAGCGCTGCCAACTGCATTGGGCTCACTGGCTGCGCGAACAGCGGTTGTGCTATCGGTGGCGGCGGCAGAGCAACGGACTCTGCGATCTGCGGCGGTCGCCAGGGGCTTGTTGCCACGGGCGCGGCGTCGCTGATGACTGGCTCGTTGTACGATGCCTGCACGATGCTTTCATTCGACGGCGCCGCGACGACTTGAATTGGCGTCGGCGCGACGGGTGTGATTGGCGCGGGCTCCACGGCGGCGGGCAATGCAAAGCGCAGCGAACCACCGTCGGCCGGGATCGCGACCGTGGGCTCCGTGGAGAACGCGGCCGCTCCCGCCGGCGATGGACTGCTCGCCCGCGGTGCGTCGCTCTTCGGCGCGGTCCATGCCAGGCCACTGTTATCGACGACCGGTGCCGCGTTGCTCTGCATCACTGGCAGCGGATCGCCGGGATAATACGGTTGCGCCTGGCCCGGCAGGATGGCCCGCGTGGCGGGAGGCGGAACACGATCGGGCGCGAGAAAGGGATTCGCGAATCCGCCCGACGGATTGCGACAACCGCCGATGCTGACCGATGCGATCAGCGCAGCAAGTGCAACAGCGTAGCTCGTGTTCGGATGAATCCGTATCATCCGGTTTGTTCCTCGGGACGCGCTCCGCTGCGCGTGGCGGCTAACGATCTCTAATACGCGTCGCGGCAGACTGGTTCGCCGCGACGCGCAGCGGAGCGCTGATGGGCAATGAAAGTGGTAGACGAGCAGCGGGCCGCAAGCATAGCGGCACGCCGCCCGGTGTCCAGACCGATTCCGCGTGCTAGCGTGCCGTCACTGCTGCGCCACGGATCGGTTCGGAGCTACGAACGGGTTGACCACCACGAGCGGCGTGGGCTGAGCATTCATGCGCGCGGTGCGATCGGCGTCGGCGTCGGCCGGTTTTTGCTGCGTGCTCGGCACGTGCGGATTGATGATCTCCAGCGGCTCGGTCTCGCCGACGATTTCCGGCGTCATGACATGCGGCGGATAGGCGAACGGGCTGTACCCGTAAGTTCGCGGCACGGGGTAGCTGTAGTACACAGGCGGGTACGCCGCAAAATGCGGCACCTCGTAGCGGAGCGAATTGTACAACCAGCCGTATCCGTAGTCCCAGCCGGAACCGCAACCGTCGCAGGCGCGAGCGGGGACCGCAATAAGGCTCAGCGCGGCGATGAGAACGGCGAAAGTTAAGAGTTGTCGCATCATGGTGAGATCCTCAGGAGATAAGTCGTGGGAAGCGTGGAATAGGCGGCACTACTTCCAGGCTAGTTGCGGCCGATGGCGTTTTCAACCGGCTGCCCTTTCTTGCGGCATGGGTGCCTGGGGCAGAGTCGGCGATGCCCCAGCCTCGCAATCTCGGGCGTCGCGGACTCCGCCCCAGCCACCCCGCCGCTAGAATAGCTGCATGGATCGCACGGAGCTTACCCAACAACTGAAGCAGCGGGCCGGCGAATTGGGGTTTTCGCTGTGCGGCGTGTGTCCGGCCGTTTCGCCGCCGGGCGCCGGCCGGTTCGACGAGTGGCTCGCCGCCGGTTACGCCGGTCAGATGCACTACCTGGCCGATCGGCGAGAGGCCTACGATCATCCGAGCAGCGTGCTCGACGGCGCGCGCAGCGTCGTGATGCTGGCCATGAACTATCGGACCGCCGAGCCGGCTGCACCGCAGTCAGGCCAGGGACGCATGTCGCGGTATGCTTGGGGCGATACGGATTACCACGACCTTATTCGCGAGCGGCTCAACGCATTGGCCGAGTTCGTGAGCGTGCAAATGCCGGTGGCGCGGATCCGCGGCGTGGTTGATACGGCGCCTCTGCTGGAGCGTGAGTTCGGCCAACTCGCCGGCTTGGGATGGATCGGCAAGAACACCCTGCTGCTCGCCCGCGAGCACGGCAGCTGGTTCTTTCTCGCCGCACTCATCACCGATGTTGAATTAGTCTACGACGCGGCACACGAGGCAGATCATTGCGGCACTTGCCGGGCGTGCCTGGATGCGTGTCCCACGGGCGCGTTTCCGCAGCCGTACGTGCTCGATGCGTCGCGCTGCATCAGTTATCTCACGATCGAATTGCGGGAAGCGATTCCCAACGACTTGCGCGACGGCGTGGGAGATTGGGTGTTTGGCTGCGACATTTGTCAGGAGGTGTGCCCGTGGAATTCGCGGGCGCCGCTAAGCCGCGAAGCGGCGTTTGCGCCGCGCGCGGACGGCAATCCGATCGATTTGATTGGGCTGTTCAACTTGGACGAGGCGGCGTTTCGCGAACGGTTTCGGCACACGCCGCTGTGGCGGCCCAAGCGGCGGGGAATCTTGCGCAACGCGGCGATCGTGCTGGGCAATCATCCGACCGCCCAAGCGATTCCTGCTTTGAGGCATGGGCTGAATGACGCCGAACCGCTGGTCCGCGGCGCGTGTGCCTGGGCTTTGGGACGCTATCCGCTACCGCCGGCGCGACGAGCCCTCGAACAACGACACGCGGTCGAAACCGATCGCAATGTGCTGGAGGAAATCGAAGCGGCGTTGGCTGCCGACGTTGACTCGGTCGTGTGAAAATGAACACAATCAACCGCATGAAGTCTGCACTTGGCGAGCTGCGCATCGGCGCGCTGCGGCTCGATTTTCCCGTCGTGCAAGCGGCGCTGTCCGGGTACAGCGACTTGCCGATGCGCGTCATTGCGCGGCGGCTGGGCGCGCCGTACACGCTTTGCGAGGTCATGCTGGACCGGTTCATCGTGGAGGTGAAGCCGCGGCGCAAGAACCGGCATTTCTTCGAGGTCGCCGACGAGGAGCATCCAACGGGCGGGCAGTTGATGGGCGCGGAGCCGCAGGATTTCGCGCCGGCCGCACTGCGGCTAGTGGAGCACGGCTTCGATGTGATCGACATCAACTTCGGCTGCCCGGTGAAGAAGGTGCTCGGCCGTTGCCGCGGCGGCTATCATCTGAGTCAGCCGCCGATCGCGCTGGAGATCGTGCGCCGCGTGCGCGACGCGGTGCCGGCGGAGATTCCCGTCACCGTGAAAATGCGCCGCGGCATCGACGACTCGGCCGAGAGCCGCGAGAAATTTTTCGAGATCTTCGACGGCGCGTATTCGCTCGGCGTCGCGGCGGTCACCGTGCATGGCCGCACGGTGCATCAGCGCTACGACGGGCCATCGCGGTGGGAGTTCTTGCGCGAGCTGAAGCAATACGCGGGCAGCCGCGTGGTGCTCGGCAGCGGCGACTTGTTCAACGCCAGCGCGTGCCTCGACATGATCCGCTACACGGGCGTCGACGGCGTGACCGTGGCCCGCGGGGCGATCGGCAATCCGTGGATCTTCGCCCAAGCCAGCGCACTGGCGGAGGGAAAGCCGTTGCCCGAACCGCCGACGCTTCACGAGCAGCGCGACGTGATTCGCGAGCACTACCGGCTGGCCGAGGAGCTGTATGGCGCGGAGCGGTGTCTGCCCGACATGCGAAAGTTCGCGATCAAGTATTCGCAGCTCCACCCGCGGCACGCGGAAGTGCGGGCTGACTTCTGCGGCGTTCGTCAACCCGGCGGCTGGCGCGATGTGCTGGACAAGTGGTATGCGGTCGACGAGCCGGGCGCGCATCCGCAGGTCGCTGAACCCAACCCGCGCTCCAGCGAAATGGCGCTCGTCGAGTCCTGACGGCGTCAAGTGGTCGCGGAAGCACCAGTCTGATACGTTCCCGCTCGATGGAACGCTCGACGGCGAATTGTTGCCGCTTTCTCCAGGCCTCGCCGCGGATTTCAGCGCGACGCGCAGCGTTTGCGCAGGCTTCCTTGTGTCTCGACGCGGTTGGAACGCGACTTGCAAGGCAACTACGCGGGCAGAGAAGAGAGTTTCTAAAGCCCCGCTGAGGCAGAAGCGCGAGCCGGCAAATTTTAAGTCCGGCCGCGCTATCCCCGCGACCTTATCTCACGTAAAGGGTCTACCATGACGACGAAACAACCGTGGCTGCTGTTGAGTGCATTGTCGATTTCGTTAGCGCTGTTGAGCCTGGGAACTGTCTATGGCCAGGAAGAGGGTGGCGTGTACGACACTAATCAAACCGACGTCTCGAGCGACGAGGGGGAGCGGGTCGTTGAATATCCCGACAATGACGACGATACGCCGGACCAATCCTCGGCCCAGCGCGCGGAAGCGTTGCAACGGCGTGCGGGTGAACAAGTCGGCGGCGAGGCGGGCGGACGAGCGGTTGTGCTGGGCATGTACGTGCAGGAAGCCGACAACCAGCGCATGAAAGTGATCGAGGTCGCGGCGGCGTCGCCGGCGTTCGACGCGGGGATTCGCGAAGGGGATGAGATTATTTCCTTCGACGGGTTCAAGGCGGACTCGTATCGAGAATGGGTCGATGGGATTCGCAAGCTAATGAACGATGCGCCCGAGGGCGACACCATGCCGATCCAACTGCTACGCGGCGGGCGGATCATCAATCTGCGGCTTCGCAAACAGGTGGCCCGCGCCGACGAAGCCCGCAATCCCGACCAGCGGATCTTGAGTCAACCGATTCTTCAAGAAGGCCAACCGCCGACGCAACCAATCCAGCTGCCGCAGCCGAATCAACCTGTTGGCGGTGGCGGCGACGTGATGGTGGCGGACTTTTTCGGCGGGCAGTTCGGCGAGCAACTGGCTGGCACGACCGACCGGGCGGTCGCCGAGATCTTTCGTCTGAACATGACGCAGCAGCCGGCGCAGTCCACGGCGGGACGATTGGCGCGACGCCAAGGCCGGACAGTGCCTGACCAGGGTAACCAAGCTGCGGCCGTCGATGTAAACGCCCAGGCGCAAGGCGCAGCGGCGCCAACCGGCCTGGGCAGCGGGCCGCGCATCGGCCTGGCCGGATTTCGCGACGATCAAACTGGCATGTTAGTGATGCTCGATGTGGGCGGCCTCGAGGCGGGCAATTACCTGGTTGGCATTGATGATCCGGGCACGATCGCTGCGCGTGCAAACGTTGGCGGCACGCCGCCAAACACGACGCAGCAGGCCGCTCCGTCGGCGTTCGATCCGACCGTGAGACCCGATCCGACTTCGACACGTCGAGTCGAGCCGCATAATGCGACGCCGCGCACGAACCGCACCAACCGCGGGGCGCAACCGCAGAGCGGGCAGCAAGGGCAACGGCAACTCGTGCCGCGCACTGTGTTGGCACAGGTAATCGACGCGGCGCAAGGTGGCGCCTCGGCTGGCAACGCGACGGGCGGCGCCGCCGCGGGCGCCGTGCAAACTCCGTCGACCGGACAGGCGCAACCGCTTGATACTCCTAACACCGGACAAGCGCGTCCGCTCGACACGCCGGCACGTGATCCAAACGCAGACGGGTTCCAAGCGACGGATCAGACGCAAGACGGCCTGGATGCGTCGGCAGGTTCCCCGGGCACGGGACTGGGCGCAGGGCCGGCGATTCCCGTGGGCACGTTGACGGTCGACCAAAGCGGCACGGGCCGACTGCAGCAAGTCGTCGAAGGCATGCAAGTTCGTGCCGTGGTGGGTCAGGCGATCGTGATTTACATACAAGCGGTTCCGCCCGCTAACGCGCTGCCGGCCAACCTGGATGTCGGCACTGGACCTGCTCGCCAGCCTGCGACAGGTACGCGGCGAGTAGGGGGCGCTCTCGGCGGCCCTGCGCAAGGACGAGGAGTGCCGAACCCAGCTGTTCCGCAAGGGACGAGTGCAACGGTTGGCAATCAAATGCAGCCGGTCGCCGCGGGGATCATCCAAATGTTCTCGGATATCCCCCCGACGGGCGCGGCCGAGGCTGGCCAACAACCGGGCGCGGTCGAGACCGGCCAACAACCGGCCGCAAGCTTGCCGACATCGCGCGAGGACTTGCGCTAGGAATTAGCTACATGGTGCGGCGATGTGCGTTTTCCTTTGTGCCAACCCGCTGGTTTATAGCTGGCTCGACGTCGTGCAGGCCCGCACCGAGCGCCGGTCGCTGCAACTTCCTGCACTCTGGCCAGCGGAGGCCTGTGACGCACTGAGCCGCAACAATCTGCGTCGCGCGTTACCGCACGAATGGCACAAACCGCTTGATGCGCTCGCTAATGCCTGGAGTCGGCTGTTGAGCCTGGTTGGCTGGCGGCGATGATGGCGGTTTCGCCGCCGGCTCGACCGCAACGGGCGGCCGGACAAGCGGCGTGTACGCCGTGATGAACCGCGGCCAATAACCTTCGAGGAGGCGCAGGCAGTCGGCGATGCGGCCTGCATCCATGGCGCTGCGGGCGGCGTTAATGAGAATCAAGAACTGCTTGATCTCAGCCTCGCCGCCCATCTTTTTGTAAAACGTGAGTGGAACGAGCAGGTCGTACAGTTTTACATTGTCGAGCGATACTTCACCCGGACCGGAAAGCTCGAAGCGCACGCGCATCCGGCCTTTTGAATCGAGCGGCAAGTCGTTGACCAGGATGGCATAGGGACGCCATTGGGATCCCAAGCGCTGGGCGCCCGGATTCGCGCCGCCGACGATAAACGATCGCCGATATGCTTGTCCTGCACTATCGGCCTCGAAAATCATGCGCAATTCGGTGGCCGGCTCGTTGTTTTGGCATCGCGCAAACACGACCATCGCTAACTGGCCGGTGGCGGGCGTCGAGAACGATTCGCTTTCGAGCGACGCGGCCTCGCTGCCGGGATCTAAGTACAGGCATGTCTTTCCATCCTGCGGTGCGGTAGCATCAAGCTCCGCCGTCGCGCCGTTGCCGACCAAATTCCAGCCCGGCACCGGTCCTGCTCCGCTGAGCGGCTCGAAGCTCGGATTCACGAGCGCCGGGTAGACGCGCGGCGCGGTCAAGTCGCGGTTCGACAGGTCGGCAAGTCGCGCGGCGAGCTGTGCCTTGCCGTTCTCGCTGACTTCGGCGCGAACTTCGACGACGTTCACCTCGGGCGAGGCCACCTGCACCGCTTCGACCGCGTAGGGCTCCAACGACAACGACCAAGATTGTTTGCCGGCAGAGAGAGGGCGCGCTGCAGGCGCGACAGCGGCTCGATCGGTTTCCGAAGATATTAGCGGTTCAAGCGTCGTCGGCTGAGCGACCTCCAACGTGACTTCGGCCTCGGTATGCCACGGGCACGCGTTGACAACCAGCAGCGTCGTGCGGCTGGCCTCCGCGTACGATCGGACCAACACAGGCTGCCCGGATCGCTCCGTGACTTTCGCCGAGGTCGGCAGTTGCCGAAGAATCGAACGCAACGGGCGCAGCAGATCTTCGTGACCAAGCGGCAACAACTCGCCGCCGTCGAGCAATATTTCCGGGTCGTTATCCAACAGCGCCTCGACGTAAGGCTGCCGTACCGCGGTGCCGTGAGCGAGTGGTTGATGAACCAGCGTCATCTCGCCGGCCGTGCTGAACGGACTCTTGGCCGCGAACGACGGCAAGCGCTGTCGCTGCGGGGGGTGGTACAGGAGCGCAGCCTTCGTGCTGGCCTGATCCGATTTGCGGCCCCAGATCGCCGCCGCCTGGTTGAGCTCCAAATCGATGCCGCGGTCGGTGAGCGGCACCATCGATTCCACGTAGCGTGCGGGGCATACAACCACGCCAGGCACTTTTTCGAGCAACTGTCGGTCGATGCCGAGATCGACCAGCGCGGCGTTAACGCGGTTCTCGTTCGTCAGATCGGGACGGATGCGCGCGGCGAGCTGCGGGTGAGCGAACGACTCCTCCAACGTGATGAGCAGCCGCCGCTGGCCATGTTTCTCGCGCACGATCTTCGCAAGCTGGTCGTAAAATTCCGCAACGCGTGCCGCCCGCCACGCCCGCCACGCGTCGACATGCTCGCCAGTCAGCAGCGCGTGTCGCGTGGCGAAACGGTCGGGTCCGGTCGCGTCGAGCTCGATGCCCGTGTCCCGCTCGAAGCGGCCAACCGTGGCGTCGTCGAGTCCCCATGCGAGCGGCGGCAGTTGGGCATAACCCCGCGCCGAAAGCTGCACGGCCAAGCCGGCAAAGCTGGAATGCTCGTTGTAGCGCTCCACAAGCTCGCGCACGACTTGAAGCAGCGCTTGCTGCACGCGCGGGTCCAACAGATTGTAATACGGCGCCAAGCCGTCGTTTGCGCCTTGGGAAGCCAACCACGTTCGTCCGTTGGGGCCCACCCATTCCAAGCCGGACGTCTGCGGATCGCTGCCGCGGCGGAGCTTTTCCAAATCGGCCAGCGGCGCGGCGAATTGCAGTGCCGGCATAAGCTGGAGCCCCTCGCGATCGAACACGCGCAACAGCAGCTCCAAGCCGTCTCGCTCAGTCGTTTCGGTCGTCGCGCGCGAGGTGTTGTACAACGGCGTGGGCATCAGCTTCGAGCTGGGATACATCGAGCTGCCGTCGGCCAGCACACTCACGACTGCGCTGTTGTAACCGCCGTAATGCAAGTAGTCGGCGAGTCGCGTGGCGCTTTCGTAAAATGTCTGCCAATCATCGACGCTGACCGGCGCTTGCCCAACCGCCGTTGACGGAATTCCATCGCTGGCGCCGAGCGCCTCGGGCACTAGCGGACGCGCTACGTAGGCGGCGACGAGACGATCGGCCGCCGGCGGGTCGGGTGGTCCCGTAGCGAGTCGCGCGCCCGTGCGCTCGAGCACGCGGATATGACCGAAGTGCGCGGCAGCCGTCGGATGCGAGTTGGTGATCAAAAGCAGCGGCGCTTGGGTCCGCGGCCAGAACACCAGACGATGCGTTTGCCGATCCTTCACTTCGCCGCGGCCGAATCCCTCGACGTACACGCCGGCGTCGCGGCCAACGCCTACGATCGCTCCGGCCGAGTTCGGCTCGACGACGCTGATGCCGAAATGTTGCTCTTCGTCGGCCGGGTACTCAATCTCCAGCAGATGGGGCGTCCCGATTGCCTCGAGCGGCAGCGAATAGGCTTGCCAGTGGGGCTCCATCCGCGGCACGGTCGGCGGGAGCTCAACGAACCGCCCCAGCGGTACATCAACGGCGCCGGCGCGGATGCTGCCCAACGGGCCGCGGTTCAAGCCCGGGATGCGGCGGAGCTGCGTCCAGGTCGGCAGACGCTCCCACCAACGCGGGCTCGTGGGATCGATCTCCAAGACGGTTTCCCATTCGGCAGTTTGTGTTGATGGCTGAGGCCGCGAATCAAGGACGGCGACGTCGAAAGTCCGCTCCGCCAAGGGGGTCGCGGCACCGGGAAAAAATCGCTCGCGAAAACCGGGCGGGCGGATGGCCGCGACGCGGATCCGGTACGCTCCTTCGCTGTTCGGCAGTGTCACGTTCAGCGGAATTCTGGGCTGGCCCTCGACCGGCACTTCCATCCGCTGGTCGTTGCTCCACAGGATTTCGTTGCGGCGCGCCGAGAGGAGGGTCGTGCGGATGTCGAGCGTGGTGCCCGGCACGACGTCGGCGAGGGTTGGCCGCACCTCGAACAGAAACTGCTCGCCGGGCGCGAAAATCAATGGATCGCGGTTCGTCACGATGTGCAGCCGATCACGGGGGACGAGCGCGACTTGCAGCGTGTTGCCGCGGTCATCGAGCCGCAGAACGTATGGCTGTCGCGACAACTCCGATAGCGTGACCTGCGATTGCGACGGCGCCTGTGCTGCGTCGTTTGAGAGTTCAATAAGGAGCTTCGCGATTTGACTGGGGGGAACCGAAACTTCGATCGCATCCTGCTTGTGGGCGCTGAGCGTGGCCACTTGCACCTGGCCGTCCTCGAGCCAGATCGATCCAGCGCTGTCGGGCGCGAGACCGAGCAGCTTTAGATTCGACATCGAACCATTGTCGAGGGCGAATCGACCCACCCAGCGGCTCGGTTCGCCGTCACCCCAGCTGATGCGGAGTCGCACTGCTTCGCTGGCGTGGTTTCCCTGCGCGGCGGCCGCTGTGCCCCAACACCCGCTCAGCATGAGCGCGACGACAAGTGCAAACCCCCATCCGCGGTGGATGGCAGGACGAACTCCTCTGCGCGCGGGCTGGGCGCAGGCGAGTGCCACCGATGACGGACGTCCGTGTCCGATCATAGCGCGTAAGTGTTTTGGCGTAGAGAGTGCGCGCGGCGATGCCGATGGGACATCACCCGAATGAGTCTAACTGCTGTTATTGCAACGGCTTTCCATTGAAAACAGGCGGCGGATTGTAGTCGCCGGGTGCCGCCCCAGCCAGACCAGCTTGCACTAGCAGTACCGAGTCTTTTTCTGGATCGAAGCTCGCAGCGCAAGCAAGAGCTTTGTGCAGACCCTTGCTTGCGCTGCAGGCGCGGGCTCGGGTTGTTACTTTTGCGGGAAGTGCTCGTCCATCGCACGGGTCAATGTTTCGAGCACCTCGGGGCACAGTTTCGCGACGTCGTTGAATTCCCAGCGGTCGTCGGGACGCACGTACAGCTCCGGCTGCTGCTGCGCCGCAGCGTCCTGTCGCAGGCTCCACTCGGCGGTGCGAATGGCTCGATGGCCGGCGGCGCTCACCGCTATCAGCGACTCGCGCCACGCGGGACGTGCACTGCCAATCAGCGGCAGCACGCTCAGGCCGTCGAGTTTTGTCGGCGCGTGATCCGCGCCGCCGATCCATTCCATCAGCGTTGGCAGCAGATCCAATGGCGAAGCAAGCTGCCCGCTGCGAGCAAGTCGGCCGCGACTATCGGGAAACCGCATCAGCCACGGCACATGGAGTTGTTCGGCATACAACCGCGGATCGTCGCCGCCGATGCGGCGATGCTCGCCCAGCGGATAGCCGCGCGCGCCGAGCAGCACGACGAGCCATTCCTGATTGACGCCGGCACTTTGAACCGCTTCGAGCAAGCCTTCCCAACTGGCGTCGAGCGCCATGGCTTGCGCTGCGTATGCAGCCCCGTAGCGGAAGGCGGCATCCGGGTCGTGCGTGTCGCCGGTGGAGAAGTCGGGTGGCGCTGCGTTTTCGACCGGTGGCGGATCGCTTTCGTCGAGCAGCGCACGCTGCAGGTCGAGCGGCGCGTCCCAAGGTCCGTACATGCCGCGGGAATGAACCCACACCAAGCGCGGCGAGGTTGAAGAGCCGGCTGCAACCGCGTCGCAGGCTGCGGCGAACAACCGGGCAAGTGACGTGTGCGAAGCGTCCGCGGCACGCTCGATATCGCTGGCCGACGAATCAGTCAGTTGCACGCGCTCGTGGAAATCGGCCGCCGACGCGAACGACGCCAATTGAGGTTCATCGGTGACGAGCGTGGTCGCATAGCCGCGCTCAGAAAACAGTCGCGGCAGCGACGCCGCGCCTGCGATTTCGGTTTGCGGCCTTGCCGGATGCATGGATTGCCACAGTGCGCGATACACCGCGCCCAAGTCGGCTGTGGGCGTATAACACCAATCGAGCAAGAAACTATCGGCGGCGAACTCGTCCAGTGCGGGCGTCGGATACATGGTGTTGCCATAAGCGCCGAGCGCGGAGGCGCGCAGACCATCAACGGCGACAACTAACACATTTCGCGTCGGCATGACCGCGAATATAGCCGCGGCGCCTAAGGCGTGCCCAGGGCGTTACGCATAGAAACGTTGCCATTCGCGCCACACGAGCTGCGGAAACGCCCAGGCGTCGCGGGCATAGCGGCCGGCGAGGCGACGCGGCTCGCTCCCCAAGCGATACAGCCACTCCAGGCCGGCGCGGCGCATCCACACGGGCGAGCGGCGGCGGTGGCCGGCCAGAAAATCGATCGTCGCCCCCACGCACAGGGCGACCTTGGCCTGGAGCGCGTTACGATGGCGATGCACCCACAGCTCCTGTTTCGGCGCGCCGAGGCCGACTATCAAGAGGTCGGGCGCGGCGGCGGCGATGGCTGCCAGGATGTTCGCGGTTTCTGCCGCGCTGTTTTCGAAACCAGGCGGCGGCGAATAGATTCCGACAACTTCCACGTGGCGCCATTGCCGCTCAATCCGCACGGCGGCCGTTTCTGCGACTCCCGGCGCGGCGCCCAATAGAAATATCCGGAGCGGAGTTTTTGCTGACTCAAACAGCTGTGGAACCAAGTCGCTGCCGGCCACGCGCTCCGGCAACGGCTGGCCGACAAACCGCGAAGCCAGGACAATCGGCGCGCCGTCGGCCAGCACCAGGGATGCATCGGCATAAGCGGCCCGCAAGTCGGCGCGATGCTGAAACATGACGGCGTGGTCGACGTTCGGCGTGACGACGTAGCGGCAAGCACCGGCACGCGGTTGACGGCACCACTCAAGCACGCGCTCGACTGAGTTGTGCATAGTGACACAGGAGATCTGCATGCCGAACAAACGGGAATGGGTGGCACGCCCGGAGTCTGCGACGGGCGTGGGACGTACCCTGGCTCCGCGCCCTTCGCAGAGCATCAGGGCGTGCCACCCCGCTTGTTGCCGTAGGTTCACCGTCAGCCCGGCGAACGCGAACAGCAGCAGATGCTGTGAAGAAAGGTGCGTCAGGTCGTGGAACAGGGCGGAGCACAGATAGTTGGCCACGAGCGCGAGCATCAACGCGGCGTGCGCCCGTATCCACGGCGACACATTGGTTTGCTCGGCCAGGCACCAGGCATTGCCGGTCCAAACCGCAAGCACGGCGATGAACGCGGCCAGGCCGACAAGGCCGGTTTCCGTCAGCACGCTCAGGAGCGTGTTGTGATGGTGCAGCGGGCGGAGCGAATCCAATTCAAAGTCCTGAGAGCGATCCGACAGGTACGGCAGCTTGCGGTCGTAAAACCGGCCGAAGCCGACGCCCAGGAGCGGATGATCGCGAAACATCTGCCAGGAAACGTAGGCGAACGACGTGCGCTGGTCGACCGAATGGTTAGATTCGGCCGTCGTGCCTTCGCGCTTCAGGCCCACGAGATGACTCCAAGAAAGGGCCACGAGCAACAGTCCGGCCAAGCCCGCCGCGCCGAGCGCCGGCAGCCGCCATCGCCTCGGAATCGCTACCGCTGCGATGGTCAGTGCGCTCGCTGCCAGGCCGATCCACGTGGAACGCGTGTACGTCACGTACACGCCACCGGCCATCAGGGGCAGGGTGGCGAACAAGGCGAGTTGCTGCCAGCGCCGGCCGGCTTGTTTCATGAGGGTCCATGCGCACCAGAACGAGGCTGTCAGATACAGGCCGAGGCTCACGGCGTTCAGCTCGGGCCCGCGGGCGCGGCCGAAATGCGTGCCGAGGTATGGATCGGCAATGTACCGGGGGAAGACGAGCGCCCATTTGCCGGCCACCTCCAGCATGCCGGTCGCAGCCAGGTAAGTGCCCAACAGAACGAGGGCGACGAGCAGCCACGACCAATCGGACCGTGTCACGCGAATTTGCCGAACGATGAAAAACAGCATGGCCGGAATGACGAAGCTCGTGACCAAACGCCCCCACTTCGACGCGGCGCCGATGGCTGCGTCGGGCTGACCGCTAAGGAGTGCGCTTGCGGCCAAGACGGCCAGCAAGATGACGAGCACCCAGTCGCCCGCCGTAAGAGGCCGAATCGTCAATCGGCCGATTCGCCATTGCACGATCAGCACGGCCAATAAACCGGCGAGGGCCAGTCGATCCAATGTCACGGGCAGTGGACCGACGTCGGTATTCCAGAACTCATGGCCCAGCACGTAGCCGATCGCGAGCATCAGGCCGCAGCCGGCGAGGAGCGATCCTCGCTGGGCATAGATGGCTCCCCACACGATGGCGGCAAGCGCGATGACGGCGACGACAATGGGCATAAGCTAATTTACGATGCGGAACGCAGCAGAAGATGGAGGGTCGCGATTTTTATCCCCGCTGTTCGACGCTGCGGATCGCTTGCTCGAGCGTCATGCCGCGGAATATGCCGACGTTGTTTTCGGCGCCGCACGGCGCTTTGCCGTTCGATTTGCAGTTCGCCGTGTCGGATTTGTGCACGGGGTGGGCAGCGGCTACGGGAACGCTTGTCGCGATAGTGCTCGCGCGATCGGACGGCACTGTCGTAGCGAACAGGAACACAAAGCCGAGCCCCAGCAACAATCCGCCGAATCCGCCGGCCGCGGTGATGACCTTGCGTCCTGGTCCCACCGGGCGCACGCCAGCTTCGACGCCGTCGATGCGGCTGATCACGCTTGCGCTGCGGGCACCGGCCTGGTGTGCGCGGGCGTCGGCGAGATTTTTGCGCGCCGCTTCCACCAGCCGGGTGTGATTGGTGACGGAGGCAGCAAGAGTGGAATACTCGGCTCGCGCTTCGGCGAGTCGCGCGAGCCGCTCGCGGGCAGCGGTCCACTTCGCGGCCAGCGATTGCTCGCGCTCGGCTCCGAGCTCGATGTCGACTTCCAAGCCGCGAATCGCCACGGCCACCTCGTCGTTCAATTGCCGACGGATTAAATCCTCCGCTTCGCGGGCAGCGACGACAAACGGATGTTTCTCAGCCAGGCTTCCGAGCAGGTTTGCCGTGTGCAGCTGGGCGTTGACCAGGGCGCTTTTTAGTTGCTTCACGGCGGGTTGCGACACCAGCAAGGTATTCGGCGTCGCCAACAACTGCTGTGGGTCGTCCTGCGCGGATGAGAGCAGTTCGAGCAGCCGCACGTTCTCGTGATGGCGCGACTCATTCGCGCGCCGTTCGGTCTCGATGGTTTGCAGCTCTTGCGATATGCCGCCCTGGCTGCCGATCTCGGCGTTGAGGTTTCGCAGTTCAGCGAGGTCCGGTCCGATCTTCGCCTCGAAGGAAGATAGGCGGGCGGTTTGCGCGGCGAGGTCGCCGTCGGCCATCGCGACGGTCCGCTCGAGTTCCGCGATCATGCTCTGGGCGCGCTGGTCGCGGAGCTGTTGCATGCGTAGCTCCAGTTGGCCGCAGAGGGCCCCGACCAAGGCACTCGCGCGTTGCCGGTCGGTATCACGGACCGCGAGATAGAACACTTCGGTCTTGCCGAACTCGGCGCCGCCGGGCGGACGCATGTCGATGCAGTCGCGAAAATCCTCCACGTCGAGCGGCGTCGGCCATTTTTCCGGCCGGCGATAACGGCGCGGCGGGCCAACTTCACGCAGCGTCGCCTGCACCACGCTTTGGCTCTTGGCCAGCTCCAAAATGGTCTCCTGCAGCGTCTTCATTTCCGATAGGTCCGCGAACTTACCCAGCCGCTCTTCGGAAACGCTGGCGGCCTCAGGACGCACGATAAGGGCCTGCGTTGCCCGCCAGGTGCGCGGCGCGATCAGCGAGTACGCGGCGGCAAGGATCGCACAGACAACAGCAGGGATCGCCCACCAACGAACGTGCGTGTGCAGCGTGCGAATGACGTCGAACGGATGCAATGCGACGTCGGCCGGCTGGTTCACGGGCGTGTTGAACGGGTAGCTCATGGTGAAAATCTCGGGATGGCAGGACGGGACGAGGCGTAATGGGAGTGTCTTCGCCAGTGAGGCAAGGCAAAGGCCATGCCTGTGCCGGCCGGGGCAGAGGCTGCGGGGCGCGTAAACCGCGATAAGTCGAACTCGCACGGCAGTTTATTGCTGCCTGGCCGCCGCGGGGACTCGCATATCACGGCGATTGCCCGCCATTTCTGCCGATGCGTTTACACAACATGTGGCCGGACCGCAACGCAACCGACATTCGGCCCACGTGGCGCCATCGCTACGAGCCGCGCCGCGTGGCGTGCTGCAGTTTGCTTTATTCCGCGTCTGCGGCAGAGTTTTGTTGCTACATCGCCCAGCCTGCGGCGACGGGTCGAGCAGGGTATCGGGTTTGCAGAAGTACGGCTGAAACGTGCCAGACCTGCGCGCCGGGGAACTGACGATCGATGACTGTTCAGCGAATCACTACGTGGGAAGAACTTTCCACATTGGAGGCGGAGTGGAATGCGCTGACCGGCGACATGCCGTTTCTCTCCTGGGACTGGCTCGCCACATGGTGGAAGCACTACGGCGGCGTGAGCCACCAAGGCGCCGATCAAAACGGTAAGCAGGCGACGAACCGGCAGCTGTATGTGCTCGCTGTTTTTGATGATGCGCATTGTAAGGGCATGGGCCACAAGCGGCCGCTGGTCGGCGTGGCGCCCTGGTTTCTCGATCGCACGATTATCGAGGGCCACGTGATCCGCTGGTTGGGCAGCGGTGAAGTCTGCACCGATCACTTGTCACTCGTCTGTCGCCCTGAACGTTGCGGTGAGGTGGCAGCGGCGATCGCCGACGCCTTATCAGCCTCCTGCGATGATTGGGACCGGCTGGAGCTTGAAGCTGTAGATGCGAACGATGCGGCCGTTGCGAAACTTGTTAGCGAGCTTCAAGAGCGCGAGTGCCTCGTCTCGCGTCAGTCGGCCGGCGCATGCTGGGTGCTCGATTTGCCCGCGAGTTGGGAAGATTACCTGGCGGCGATTTCCAAGTCGCATCGCAAGCAAATGAGGCAGCTGGAGCGCCGCGTGCTTGATTCTCAGCGGGTCGCCTGGCATCGCGTGGAAAACGCGGCGGAATTGGAAGCCGCGTGGCCCGTGCTGATCGAGCTGCATCAACGACGGCGGCAGAGCCTCGGCGAGCCGGGCTGTTTTGCTTCCCGCGCGTTTCAGGACTTTCACGGTGAGGTGGCGGGCCGATTGCTGACGCGCGGGCAGCTCCGCGCCACGTGGCTGGAACTCGACGGGGCGCCGGCGGCGGCCGAATACCATCTTGCTGATCGTACAACGACGTACGCGTATCAAGGCGGCGTTGATCCGATGCGACTGGAAGAAGAACCGGGCCGGCTGTCGACGATCCTTTGCCTTCGCCGCGCCATCGAAGAAGGGCATGCGCAGTTTGATTTCCTTCGCGGCGACGAACCCTACAAGGCACACTGGAGAGCCGCGCCGCGGGCGACATGCGATTATCGCGTCGTTCCCAATCGGCAGCTGGCCCGCTTACGTGGCCGGGTGTTGAGCCTGACCGCGGCTTTGGCTGATCGGGTACGGCAAGGCTCGAGCCGGTTGGCTAATTAGTTGTGTGCCACTGCTCGCGGCAACGGTTAACGCTTCCCGAGCAACATAAACACTGCTTGCTACAACTCGGAATACAAACCATGAACGGCGAGCAGTGCGTAAGGCGAATTCGACGTCCATTGACGCGCCGCAAGCAGTGGCACACCGGGGGAACCGAACACCAATGATGTCGTGGAAAGAGTGTGCGCTTAGCGGCTACTATTGGGCGACGCTACCCGGGCGGCGGCGTGCGGCAGCGGTCCGCGCCGCACGGCAGACCGAGCCGGTCCGAATTCTGTTTTATCACCGTGTCGCCGATGAACATCCGAACGACTGGACTATCTCCACGCGCGGCTTCGCGAAACAGATTGATTGGCTTCGTGCGCGGTTTGAGCTGGCGAGCCTGGCCGAAGCGCAGGCACGGGTCCGGGCCGGTCGCAATCAACGACCGACCGCCTGCATCACGTTCGACGACGGGTACGCCGACAACATGCGGTTTGCCGTGCCGCTGCTCATCAAACACGAAATTCCGTTCACCTATTTTGTGTCAACCAGCCACGTTCTGGGAGGCCGGCCGTTCCCGCACGACTTGCGTGCGGGTCGGCCGCTAGGGCCCAACACACCGGCTCAACTGCGCCAGTTGGGGAGCGCGGGTGTGGAGATTGGCGCGCACACGCGTCACCACGTCGACTTGGGCGGCAATGTTTCGTCGGACAAGCTGGTTGACGAAATCATTCGCTGCAAATGGGAATTGGAAGACGCGCTCGGGCAAGATGTGCGTTACTTCGCTTTTCCGTATGGCCAACATGAGAACCTGTCGGCCGCGGCATTTCGAGTTGCGCGCGAGGCCGGTTACGACGGTGTCTGCTCGGCCTACGGCGGCTACAACTTTCCCGGCGACGATCCATTCCACCTGCGTCGCATTCACGCTGACCCCGAATTCATCCGGTTCAAGAATTGGCTGACGATCGACCCGCGCAAATTGCGGGCGCAACGCGACTTTACATTTGTCGAAGGAGTCTCACGCAAAGGCGCTAAGGCGCAAAGTGATTGCGCTGTTGTCTTGGCGCCTTAGCGCCTTTGCGTGAGATATGGATTGCCAACGTATGAAGCAGAGTGACGACTTATCGCGCGAACGCATTTCACGCTTACGGCCCGACACGCTGGCTGCGAGCCTTGCCATTCTTTTGGTGGCCAACCTCGTGCAGCGGAGCGTCGGCTTTGGCCGCGGCGTGCTGTTTTGCCGTTGGCTGACGCCGGACGAGCTGGGCACCTGGGAGATGGCGTACAGCTTTTTGCTGTTGGCGGCGCCGGTGGTCGTGCTCGGTCTGCCCGGGTCGTTCGGCCGATACCTGGAGCGATTTCGCCGACGCGGCCAGCTTCGCACGTTTCTGCGGCGGGCGTCGATCTGGACGGCTTCATTGACGTTTGCCGCCGTCGCGTTACTCGTTGTCGCCGCACCGCAGTTTTCTGAGCTGATTTTCGGCCGGTCAGATCATCGATCAACGGTGCTGCTGTTGGCGGCGAGCCTGGTGGCCGTAATCCTGCACCACTTTCTCGAAGCCCTGTTTGCCGCGCTGCGCAAATTCAGCATCGTGTCGATGATGCACTTTTGCCAAAGCATGGTGTTTGCCGGTCTGTCGCTGGGGTTGCTGTGGTGGTGGCGATTTGCGGCCGAAAGCATTGTCATCGGCTACGGCATGGCGTGCCTCGTATCAGCAGTCGGCGCGCTCGTGTGGAAAGGCCGGGCACTGGCCGAGGAAGCAGCGCCCGACGGCGACATCGCGCATCGCGAGTTCTGGCCGCCGCTGGTGCGGTTCGCGATCTGGATATGGGTGACCAATCTGATTTGCCATCTGTTCGCGGTGGTCGACCGTTACATGCTGGTTCACTATAGCGGGCTGGACAACGCACAAGCGCTCGCGCTGGTGGGGCATTACCACGCCAGCCGGATCATCCCGCTACTGTTTCTCTCGGTGGCCGATTTGCTGGGCGGCGTCGTGATGCCGTACCTGAGCCACGATTGGGAAGTCGGCGCGCGGCAGCGGGTATCCGACCGGCTGAATCTCATCTTGAAGTTCGCATCGCTTGTGATGCTGGCCGGGGGAGTCGTGGTGCTCTGGCTCGCGCCGCTGTTGTTCCACTTCGCATTCGAGGGCCGCTACGACGAAGGCCTGGCCGTGCTGCCGTGGACGCTGACCTACTGCGTCTGGTACGGGCTGCTGCTGGTCGCGCAGAACTATATTTGGTGTGCCGAGCGGATGAAGCTTGGCACGCTGCCGCTGGCCGCCGGCCTCGCCGTGAACATGGGCCTGAATCTTGTGCTGATCCCCGCGTGGGGATTACTCGGAGCCGTGATCGCCACGACGGTATCGACCGGGCTTGCACTGGGTGTGTTGTACGAGATCAATCGCCGTGCGGGGATGCAGCTTCAGGCCGGCATGATCTGGCTGAGCGTGGCGCCGATCGCGCTTTGCGGCGGCGCATGGGCTGCTACTGTAACAGTTATGCTGTTAATCGCCGTTCTGCCGTTCTCCAGAACGCTCGTCACTCAAGAGGAACGCGATGCGATCGCCGAGCTGGGCCGGGGATGTGTGGCCAAGGTCGCGGCGTACTGGTCACGGCGCGGCGAGCAAGCGGAGGCGAGTCATGCAATCTAGCGGGGAAATGCAAGCGGATCAAGTGTGTGCCACTGCTCGCGGCAACGGATTCGATGACACGACGCCAGGGGGCACTGCTTGCTTCACAATGCCTGGGGACGGTTGTGCGGCGAGCAGTGCGGTAACGGTTGTCGGCGCGGGTCGGTCTGCCGCAAGCAGTGGCACACGCGTTACCGGGCGGCCGCTGCGGGTGATGTTTTTGCAGACGGATATGCGGATCGGCGGCGCCGAGATGCTCACGGCGAACGTGATTCGCCGACTGGATCGGCGGCGGTTTGCGCCGGAGCTATGCTGCTTGAAAGAACGTGGGGCGCTGGCGGAAGCGCTTGCGAATGAGGTCCCCGTGCATCACGGATTACTGCGGAACAAGTTTGATCTGCGCGTCTGGCCGCGGCTGACCGAGCTGCTCCGCGCTCGGCAAATCGACGCGGTGATCACGGTCGGCGCGGGCGACAAGATGTTTTGGGGCCGGTTGGCCGCCCGCCGCGTTGGCGTACCGGTGATCCTGTCCGCGCTGCACAGCACCGGTTGGCCCGACGGCGTCGGCCGGCTGAATCGGCTGCTGACGCCGATCACCGACGCGTTCATTGCCGTGGCCGAATCGCACGGCCGGTTCTTGATCGAACAGCAAGGCTTCCCGGCGGATAAGGTAGCCGTCATCCCCAACGGCGTAGACACCGAACGCTTCGCACCGATTCCAGAAATTTCCGAGGTGCGCCGTGGGCTCGGCATCAGCGCGGCAGATTCAGTGGTCGGCATCGTGGCTGCGCTGCGGCCGGAGAAAAATCACGAGCTGTTTCTCGAAATGGCGCGCCTGGTCGTGCGGAAGTTGCCCGCCACACGTTTTCTGATCATTGGCGACGGGCCATGCCGCGAATCGCTGGAGCAAGCGGCCGGCGAACTGCGCCTCTCGTCAAACGTGTTATTCCTCGGTTCGCGCGACGATGTGCCTCGGCTCCTGGCGGCGATGGATGTCTTCGCTCTCACATCGCATGTGGAGGCCAACCCCGTCTCGATTCTCGAGGCCATGAGCGTTGGCCGGCCGGTCGTGGCAACGAACGTGGGGTCGATTCACGAGGCGGTTGCGGACGGCGCGACCGGTTTTCTTGTGAGGCCGGGCGATGCCGACGAGCTCGCAGGCCGCGTGACTCGCCTGCTGCACGACCGATCGCTTCGCCGTTCCATGGGCGCGGCGGCGCGAGAAGCCGTAATCGAGCGCTGGTCGATCGATGCCATGGTCTGCGGCTATGAGCGGCTCATCGAATCGATCTATGAACGCAAGTCGTCAGTCGTCAGCCATCAGTTGTCAGTTGTGAATCGTGAGATGTAATGGTTTGCGGCGCGGAAAGCAATTGCGGAAAAGATATAGGCTGAACGATAATCAACTGACGACTGACCACTGACGACTCTATATGCTGACTGAACTGATTGTCACAACCGCTGCCCGATTTTTGAGCGGGGCGAGCGTGCGCTGGATCGATTGCCAGCCGGACACGTGCCAGCGGGTTTATTTCGCCAATCACACGAGCCATCTGGACATGGTGCTCATCTGGTCGGCGTTGCCGTACGAGGTGCGGCGGCTGACCCGGCCGGTGGCCGCGAAGGATTATTGGGATCGCGGGCCGTTGCGGCGTTACGTGGCCAAAACGTTCGACGCATTGCTCGTCGACCGCAAAGAGATCAAGGTGCACCAAAGCCCGGTCGACCTGATGCTGCGGGAAATCGGCTCGACGCAGTCGTTGATTCTTTTTCCTGAAGGCGGCCGCACGGCCGGCGGGACGGTAGGCGAATTCAAAAGCGGCCTGTATTATCTGAGCAAGAAACGGCCGGACCTGGAGCTGGTGCCGGTGCACATCGACAACATGAATCGCGTGCTGCCGCGCGGCGAGTTCCTGCCGGTTCCTCTGCTGTCGTGCATCACGTTCGGCCCGCCAATGTGGCTGGAAGCCGGCGAAACAAAGGTTGATTTTCTCACGCGGGCGAGACAGGCGGTGCAGCGGCTCAAGGAAGTCGAATAGCGTAGGGCCGGCTGTGCCGGCCGGATTGCGAACGTTCCTGGCCGGCGGAGCCGGCCCTACTCAATTGGAATAGCGATGGCAGTTCACGACTGGATTCTGGCCATGGTGGTCGTCATCCTGCTGACGATCGCGACCTTCGTCGGCCTGGTGGTGCAGCGCCAGCCGCAACTGGGCCTCAACTCGGCCGCGATCGCCACGTTCAACCGCCGTGTGCGGGCGTGGTGGGTCATCTGCGCGCTGCTGGCGATTGCGTTCTTCAATGCCGAGCTCTGCGTAGCACTTTTCGGCCTGATGAGCTTCTGGGCGCTCCGCGAGTTCATCACACTCACGCCAACCCGGCTGGGCGATCATCGCGCCCTGTTCTGGGTGTTTTTCTTCTTCACGCCGCTGCAGTTCGTGCTGGTCGCCTTTGACAAATACGATCTCTACAGCATTTTGATTCCGGTATACGCGTTCCTTTTCATCCCCGCGCGGATTGCGCTGGCGGGCGACTTCAAGCGGTTCCTCGAGCGCGTGGCCAAGATCCAATCCGGTCTGTTGATCTGCGTATACTGCCTGAGCTTTGCGCCGGCGCTGTTGTATCTCGACTTGCCGGGCGCAAACCCGAGCGCGAACGCGCGGCTGCTGTTCTTCTTCGTTACGATGGCGCTGTTGTCCGAAGCGTTTCAGTTCTTGTGGAGCCAGCTTTACGGCCGGCACGTGATCGCGCCGTTGATCAACGCCGCGCGGACCTGGGAAGGCTTGGTCGGCGGCTCGGCCAGCGCTGCTTTAACCGGCATGGCGCTCTATTGGGCGACGCCGTACCGAGAGGTCTGGCACGCGGCGTTCATGTCGATGGTCATCGCCATCATGGGATTCGCCGGCGCGATGACGATGTCGGCTATCAAGCGGGACCGCGGCGTGCGCGATTATGGCACGTTGGTGGAAGGCCACGGCGGGGTGCTGGATCGCATCGACGCGGTCTGCTTCGCCGCGCCGGTGTTCTACCACGTCTCCCGGCAGTTGTTCGACGTGACGTGAGTTCTCGTTCCCACGCAGAGCATGGGATAAGGTCCTAGCGGCGGATCACGCCCGTATCGCGCGACGCATCGTACACGCTCGCGCTGGATGCGGCAGACGCGCCGCCTTTTCGGGTCGCCTGCTGACGATCGCGTTCGGCTCGAGCGGCCGCTTCGGCGTAAACCGAACCGCTGGCGGAGGCGACCGTGACTGGGCCTTTCGTGCTCGATGGGCTGACCGTGCTCGCTGGAATTGGCGTCACATCATCGGGGCTCTGGCCGCGATAAATGGCTTGTTGGCCGTTAACCCGGTTGGCAGGCGAGACGTTGGGCGCTTGCGCCGCCAGCGCGCCGACTGGCGAGGTCTCCGGCGTCAGCCGCGGCCGGCCTTGCTTGACCCAGTCGTTCCAGGTGTGCTGCATCGAGACGAGGTCGTTGAATCCGTAATGTTGGTGCACCGCGCGCTGCCAATTGTCGTCGTGCATGCCGTCGGCGAGAAACTCGAGAAAGGCCTGGCGGCCGCGGCTTTCGATCAGCCATTGGGCCAGCGAATGGCCTTGCGCGTACAGCGGCATCACGTCGGACGGGTATTCCTTCATGGCGAACAACTGTTTAAAGGGAATCCCGCGGCCGGTCTTCAGAAAATTGACCAGGTTGCGTTCCTGCTTGGCGATCTCGGCGGGATGCTCGACCGTGGTGCAGGCGCCTTCGTCGGCCCAACGCGGCAACGGTTCGCGGAAGTGCGACGCGAAAATCGTGTGCGTCACTTCATGGGGAAGCACCGAGTCGAGGATCCGCTCGCGCGAACCTTGAATATTCATCTTCCAGCCAAAAACCTCGCCCCGATCGAACACGAAGCTCGTCGCCCCGCCGGCGCCCATGCCGGGGGCGACGCGGGCATTGATCGGGCACGGCTTTGACCAAGCCGGCAGGTCTTTGCCGAGCCATTCGACGGCCAATTGGCGGCGCCACATCTCGGCCGTATCGCCAATCTCTTTGGCCAGTTGCGGCGTCGGCGCGGAGACGACGAAGTTCGTCGTCTTATAGCCCGCGGCGTCGGCCGAGAACGGCGCGGAAATCAGCAGACACAGGCAAACCAAGAGAGTCGTGCGGGGTACGACCCGGCTGAGATGAGCTTCCATGCTCTTCACTCCTTCGTGCAAAACGTCCTTGTCGCACGCAGCGTTTTCGCTGCAGTCAATTGCAGGAACGCGTGCTGTTTTGGGTCAATGACGACGAGCTCGCAACGATGCCTGTCGCGATGCTCGTGGCCGCTGTCCTCAAGCAAACGTTGGACCAAAGCGCAACGTCTGAATAAGAGTAAGCGGTGATCAACCAGTAATGCAGCGAAACTCCGTCGAACAATTCTTTACGTCGCTCGCGCGAGATAGTTCAGGGCCGCGAAGCTTTTGTAAAGTTTGCACAATCTAGCACGCGGCCATGCGGACAACCTAGGCCGATCAGTGAAAAATCATTCCCTGCTAGCATGCCGTGTGCCACTGCTTGCGACGCGCGGGAAAGCGCGGGTTCGTGGGAAGCACTGCTCGCATCTACCGGTATGGCGGCCGAAAGAAGCAAGCAGTGCCGATTGCAGCGTACGTTTCTACGACGGCCGCGAGCAGTGGCACACGAGACCGCTACGACTTTTGCGCCGCTTGGATGCGGTCAAGCATGCGGCCGGGCGAGCCCATGATGTTGTAGCCGCCGTCGAGATGCAGAATTTCGCCGGTGATGCCAGAGGCCATATCAGAAAGCAGGAAGGCACCGCACTTGCCAGCTTCTTCGTGGGTGACATTTCGTCCTAGCGGCGCCATCGCTTCGTAGAGACCGAGCATCTCGTCCACACCGGCGCCGCGGCCGGAGATGGTTTGCAGCGGTCCGGGGCTGAGCGCATTGACGCGCACGCCGCGCGGCCCGAGATCGTACGCCAAATATTTCACGATCGAATCCAGCGCCGCCTTGCAGATGCCCATCACGTTGTAGCCGGGCACGGGGCGCTCGCCGCCGTAATACGTGAGCGTCAGGATGCTCGCGCCTTCATTGAGAATCTCACGCGCCGCCCGTGCCAGTGCGATGAGGCTGTAGGCGCTAATCTCCATGGCGAGCTTGAACCCGTGCCGGCTCGTATCGATCGTGTCACCCTTGAGATCGTCGGGCAGTGCGAACGCGATCGAATGCAGCAAAAAATCTAGCCGGCCTAACTTCTCGCCGGCAACTCGCATCAGCTCGACGATCTGCTCATCGTTCGTCACGTCCATCGGGTGCAGAAAAGCCGCGCGCGGATTGCCTTCGGTGAGCTTCGTGACGCGGCCGAGGTTTTTCTTGCGCTCGTCATCGGGCTTGTCGGGCATGTAGGAGAAGCCGCAGGTGCCGCCCTCATCGAGGATGCGTTCCGCGATGGCCCAGGCGATCGACTGCTTGTTGAACACGCCGGTGATCAGGCCGCGTTTGTTGGCAAATAACGGTTCCATCGAATCAGCTCCTTGTTGCACCGGGGTGTCGCATTTCAGCCACACACACCTGTGGTATAATTGATATCCGCCGACGGCTTAGAAATCGATACTCCCGCGACGCCAATGCCAGACATCGTACCGAACCTGCTGCATCTGTCCAGCGAAGTTACGGAGGTCGCGGATCTGCTGGAGCCCGCGCTGGATCTGGTTATGACGGCTACCAGTGCGGAAGCGGCGGCCGTCGCGCAGGCTGCAATGCCGGATTGGAGCGTCGAGGCGGTTCGCGGGGTCGGCCGCTCGGGCGTGCCGCTGGAGCTGGCGGCGGAGGCGATGGGCCGCGATGAAATTGTTTCCGCCGACCGTTGGCTGGCCGCGCCGCTGACCACGGCGCGAGGCAACGGCCCCGATCAGCATTATGTACTTTTAGTGCGCGGCAATTGCGCGCCGTCGCGCCTCGCCGTCGTCGCGCATGGGCTGTCGGAAGCGCTCTCGATCATTGAGCGGCACGAGCGCGCGGCAGATCGCATTGAACGGCTGCAGACGATCCTTGCCATCACGCAGGACTGGCAGCAAACCAACGAAATGGAAACGCTGCTCGTGCAGATGGCCGAGGCAGCCACGAGACTATTGGACGCCGATCGTGCCAGCATTTTTTTGTGGGACAAACCGAATAAGACGATCGTCGGCCGGCCAGCGCTTGGTATCGAAGGCGGCGAGCTGCGCTTGCCAGACGATGCCGGGATCGTCGGGCAGGTGATCCAGACGGGCGAGCCGCGGCGCGTGAGCAGCATGCGCGATGCAGCGGAAATCGACCGAGCCGTCGATCGTCAAACTGGTTATCGCACGGAAACGATTCTCTGCGTGCCGCTCGTCTCGCCGCAGGGAGAGCGGCTGGGCGCGTTCGAAGTTCTCAACAAGCGCGATGGCGCGTTCACCGCGGATGACCAGCGTGGACTCGTGGAATTGGCGGCGTACGCGGCCGTCGCGCTCGAGAGCACGCAGCAGTTTGCCGAGTTATTGGAGCGGCATGAGATGCTGGTCGCCCAGGCGGCGGGCGACACGTTGCTGGTGGGCGAGAGCGCGGCCATTCAGTCGATCCGCTCCACCGTGCGCCGCATCGCTGATACGGACCTCGCCGTGCTGCTATTGGGCGAGAACGGCACAGGCAAAGAGGTCGTCGCCCGCAGCATCCACTTCGGCAGCCGACGACGGAAAGACCCGTTCGTTGCCGTGAACTGCGCGGCGCTCACCGAAACGTTGTTGGAAAGCGAGCTGTTCGGCCACGAAAAAGGCGCGTTTACCGACGCTCACGAAGCGCGGGCCGGCAAATTTGAGCTGGCTTCCGGCGGCACGCTGCTGTTGGACGAGATCGGCGACATGAGCCTGGCGGGCCAGGCGAAGTTGCTCCGCGTGCTCGAAGAGAAGACGATCGTTCGCGTGGGCGGAAGCCGGCCAATCCATACCGACGTCCGCGTGCTGGCCGCCACCAACCAGAAGCTTGTCGAGCTGGTTCGCGCCAAGCGGTTCCGCGAAGACCTGTATTTCCGGCTGAACGTGGTGACGGTCGAGCTGCCGCCGCTGCGCGAGCGGGGCGATGATGTGATGCTGTTGGCCGAGCATTTTCTGCGGGAGTTTTGCCGCCGCGCCGGCCGCCGGGCGCCGAAGTTCACCGCCGCGGCGCGCAAACGGCTGGAGAGCCACACGTGGCCCGGCAACGTCCGTGAGCTGCGGAATCTCATGGAGCGGCTGGCGTACCTGTCGTCCGGTGATCGTATTGAAGCGGAGGATTTGGCGTTCATTCTGGCGCCGTCCGCGGGCGCGCCGTCACTCCTGGACGCTGGACTCAATCTCAACGATGCGACCCACGAGTTTCAGCGCAAATACATTCAGCAATCGATCGAGCGGGCCCGCGGCAATGTCAGCCAGGCGGCAAAGAATCTGGGCGTTCACCGCTCGAATCTCTACCGCAAAATGCGCCAGCTCGGGATGGAGACGAGCGAGGCGGAGGAAGCGGATCCATAAACCACTAAGGCACGAATAGCACAAAGAAAGATTCAGTTGTCATTCACTTCGACATTCATCGTCGTGTTCTTCGTGTCTTCGTGGTTCAATTAACTGAATTGTAATTCCACAAAGCGCCGAAGGAGTGAGTTGGCTTCCGGTGTCTCGCGGCAGCTTTGGATGAAGTCATCGTACGGGATGCGGGCGATTCGCGCGACATATTCGGGGTAGGCGATGACGCGCTCCATGAGCGCCGTCCGATCGAGCTCGGGGTGAAATTGGGTGCAATAGATTGGGCGGCCGGCGAAGCGGAAGGCTTGTTCGCGGACGCGCTCCGAGGAGGCCAGCAGCACGGCATCATGGGGCAACTCGACGACGTGGTCTTCATGGCCGGCCTGCGCGGCGAACGAGTGCGGGAGGTGGCCGAACAGTGGATCCGCGCGGCCCGCGTCGGTGACCTGCAGCTCGATGGTGCCCACCTCGGCGTTGGGCAAGTCGTTGACACACATGCCGCCCATGGCGCGGGCCATCGCTTGAAAACCCCAACAGGAGGCGAAGGTTGGCTTGGCGAGGCGATGGATCTCACGCATGCAATCCAGCGCGCGCTCCAACCATGCGCCTTCGCTGGCCGCCGAGTAGTGGCCGCTCCCGCCGAGAAGCAGCATGTCGGGCCGCTGCAGCTTGTCGATCGTCGGCGCTGCACTGAGTAGGTCGAACACGTCGATTGCCGAGGTCGGGCAATCCAGCATCCGCGCAAAGCAGCGCACTTCCTGGGCGGCCATCGGGTCGCCGGAGTTACGAGTCTGCAGCAAGAGATAGCGGAGTTGATCGGACAATCGTTAATTCATTTTGTTACCGAATCGATCGATGCCGCTAACGTGTTCATCACAGTATCCAGGTCTTCCAGCGAAATCGCCAGCGGCGGCATGACGTAGAGGGCGTGGGCCAGTGGGCGGAGCCAGACGCCGCGGCGGAGCGCCTCATGGCATACGCGCCAGGCGCGGCGTTCTTCGATGGGGTAGGGCACACCGGTCGCTTTGTCCGGCGTGAGCTCGAGCGCGGCGATCAGGCCACGCTGGCGCGTTGTGGCGACGTGCGGATGCTCGGCCAGCCGGCACAGATGTTCGCCGAGCCGCGAGATCTTTGCCGGTAGCTGGGCAAGCGTCTGTTCGTCGTCGAATACATCGAGCGAAGCCAATGCCGCGGCGGCGGCGAGGGGATTGCCGCCATAGGTGTGGCCGTGGTAAAGCGTGCGCGCCTCGGCAAAGGCGCCGAGGAAAGCGTTGAAGATCTCGCCGTGCGTGATGGTTGCGGCCAACGCCAGGTAGCCGGCCGTGAGCCCCTTGCCGAGGCATAAAAAATCGGGAACGACATCTTCTTGCTCGCAAGCGAACATAGTCCCGGTGCGGCCCATTCCGACCGCGATTTCATCGGCGATCAAGAGCACGTTGTACTGCCGGGTAAGCTCGCGGACGCCTCGCAAAAAGCCGGGCGGATGCATCACCATGCCAGCCGCACATTGCACTAGCGGCTCGATCACCAGCGCCGCAACTTCTTCATGGTGTGCATGCAGCAATGCTTGTAGCTCAGCGAGGAAGTAAGCCGTCGCGTCGGCCGATGAAATGCCTTTCGGCAGGCGGCGCGGATCGGGAAGCGGCCCGCGGATCACGTCGAAGAGCAGCGGACCAAAAATCCCTTGGAATCGCGCGATTCCGCCGACGCTCGCGCTGCCGATCGTGTCGCCGTGATAGGCCTCGGCCAGGGCGATGTATTTTGTTTTCTCAGGCCGCGGGTGGGGGCATTGTCGCCAGTACTGGAACGCCGCTTTGAGCGCCACCTCGACCGCCGACGAGCCGTCGCTGGAGAAAAATACGTGTTCCAAATTGCCTGGCGCTAGCTCGGCAAGCCGTTTGGCGAGTCGCACCGTGGTGTCGCAGCCCATGCCAAGCGACGTGCAGTGGGCGACGCGGTCGAGCTGGTCTCGAATCGCGGCATCGATCCGCGGGTGGCGATGGCCGTGCACGTTGCACCACATGCTGCTCGCGCCATCGAGATACTCGCGGCCATCGATGTCGATGAGCCGACATCCGGCGGCGCGCTCGATGATGAGCGGCTCGTATTCGGCCATCTGGGTGAACGCGTGCCAGTAGTGGCGGCGGTCCCAGGCGCGAAGGTCGTCGGGCGATGTTTGGACGTACATCTCTGGTGTGCCACTGCTCGCGGGTGTGCAAGTCGGATCGATCCACAGGAAGCACTGCTTGCTCTTACCGGCCTGTCATTGTTTGATGGCGAGCAGTGCCGTGCAAGATGTCGATGCGAATCGAAGTGCCGCAAGCAGTGGCACACTTCGCTCGAATCCCGTTACCACGTGACGTAGACGAGGGCGCCCACTCTAACGCCCAGCATGGCGGAGGCGTTTTCATCCACCACTGCTAATTCCAAGCGGCCCGTGGAGCCGACGTGGGCCATGAACGTCATGGAGGGTTGGTCGCTGTAGGTGGAATAGATGCCGTGGGTCTCGTGTGCTTCGCATTTGACGACGACCACCTCATTGGTCGGCACGCCGTGCAGCATGTCGCGCGTGATGTTGGTGATGAGGTTGCCGAACGAATCGACCTCGACGACCTCGCCATCGATACGATTGGGTTCTCGGTGAACTTCCGGCCAGGTGAGTTCGATGAGCTGCTCGAGCGGCTTGCCGAGCACGTCGGGCGAGAGTCCCAAGCTCAATCTGGCCGCGACGGGTGCCATGACGTCGCGTCCATGGAACGTGTGCGACACGTCCTTCAGCCAATACTTCGACTCACTAAGGCAGACAATCTTCGACGGCCGCTCCAGAAACGACAGGCGACTCAGCAGCCCGTTGTCGGGCGCGATGAACTGCTGCGATCCGATGCGGGCATAGACAATCCGCCGGCTGCTGCCGACGCCGGGATCAACCACCGCCATGTGGATCGTCTCGGGCGGATACCAGCGGGTCGTCTCGGCCAATACGATGGCGCCGGTACGGATATCCTGGTGCGGCACAGCGTGGGACAGATCGATCAGTTGTGCCTGGGGATTGATCGACAGGATCACGCCCTTCATCGCGGCAACGTATCGGCTGCCTCCACCGAAATCGGTGGTGAGCGTGATGATCGCCGGCGATTTGGGATCTTTAGCCATGGGGGCATGTGTTTTCAACGTCGGTCGGGTGGCACGCCCTGAGTCTGCG
>JBBDWY010000091.1:176529-230696 GCA_040902605.1 Pirellulales bacterium
GAAGGGCGTGGGGGGGCAGCGTCACCACGCCCTTTCAGGGCGTGCCACCCGCCTGGGCCTGGATCAATTGTAAACAGAGTTCGCGGACCCTGCTGGGGTCGACGTTGGGATTGAGTTTTTTTGCCTGGCCGATGAGGGCCCCGATTGCCTGAGTTTTGCCGCTCAGCACGTCGGCGATTGTCTTCGGGTTGGCGGCGAGCAGCTTTTCGCACAGGACGTTTAGCTCCGATTCGTCCACGGCGGCGATGCCGATGGACTTCATCGCAGCGGCGGCATCGACGCGCTCGTCGAGCATCGCCTGGAACACCTCGCGGGCCCGCGGACTGGGAATCTCACCCGACTTGAGTTTTTGAATGAGATCCGCTAGCCCGCCGCTCGAAATGGGCATCTGTTCGATAGTGATACCGCGATCCTTGAGCGCTCGCAACACATCCTGTGTCACCCAGTTCGCCGCCGCCTTGGCGTCGCCGGACTGGTGGGCGACCTCCAAAAAGTAACCGACTACCGCGCGGCCTTGGTTCACCAGCACGTCGGCATCGTAGGGGGTCAGCCCGAAGTCAGTTTCCAACCGCCGCCGCAACACTGCGGGGAGCTCGCCCAGGGATGCGCGGAGCTCGCTGATTTCCTCCGGCGACACGGTGACCGGCACCAGGTCGGGATCGGGAAAGTAACGGTAGTCGCTCGATTCTTCCTTGCTGCGCTGGCCGCGGGTGACGCCGGCCGCGTCGTCCCAGCCGCGAGTTTGCTTCGGAACGTCGCCGAGCCGCTGGTGCGTCTCCTGCCACACTTGCCACTGCCGCTGGGCCTCGTAGTCCAGCGCCCGCTCGACCGCGCGGAAGCTGTTCATGTTTTTGACTTCGACGATGGGCGTGGCGAGCGGCTCCGACTGGTGACTGAAGTGACCAGTCCGAAGGGCATTCTGTTGCGGCGTTATGTGGAGGTTCACGTTCGCATCGACTCGCAGGCTGCCCTCCTGCATGTTGCAATCGGAGACGGCGATGTAGGTCAGCAGCAGCTTGAGCTCGGTGAGAAAGGTCTTGGCTTCCGCGGGGCTGCGCAGGTCGGGCTCGGTGACAATCTCCAAGAGCGGCGTGCCCGTGCGATTGAGATCAATGAAGCTGTCGGCCTTGCCGGCCAGCTCGTCGTGCAGCATCTTGCCGGCGTCCTCTTCCAGATGCGCACGGCGGATCCGCACGCGCCTTGCCTCGCCCTGCGGATTACTGATGTCGAGATAGCCCTGGTGCGACATCGGCAGATCGTACTGGCTGATCTGATAATTCTTCGGCAGGTCGGGGTAGTAATACTGCTTGCGGTCCCACTTCGTGAACGGGGGAATCTCGCAGTTCAGCGCGAGGGCTGTCTTGAGCGCGAGCCGAAACGCCTCGCGGTTCATCACCGGCAGCGTGCCTGGCATGCCGATGCAGATCGGGCACGTCTGCGTATTGGGCTCGGCGCCGAACTTCGTGCTGCACCGGCAGAACAGCTTGCTCGCCGTGGCCAGCTGCACGTGCACCTCGAGGCCGATGACCGTGGTGAACTCTTCCGTCATTTCAATGCGATTTTTTTACCACGACGGCACGACGGACACGAAGGAAGGAAACAAGCTATCAGTCGTTGTCGCTCACAAGCACTTTAAATGTTCTTCGTGTTCTTAGTGTTCTTCGTGGTAAAGATTTACAAGTTTGCACGCTGTTTGTGCCAATTGGTTGCTTGTTCGTACATGCGGGCGCCGCGGAGGAGTCGTTCTTCTTGAAGCGGCGGCGCTTGGAGTTGGAGGCCGATCGGCAAACCGGTTTTGGAGTGTCCGGCGGGCAGACACAGCGCGGGGATGCCGGCCAGGTTCGCGCTCACGGTGTACAAATCGACCAGGTACATGGCCAGTGGGTCGCCGGCCATTTCGCCGAGCTTGAATGCCGGGGCTGCGGTGATCGGTCCGGCGATGAGGTCGACCTTCTCGAAGGCGCGGTCGAAATCCTGCCGGATGAGCCGGCGTACTTTGAGCGCCTTCAAGTAATAGGCGTCGTAGTAGCCGGCGCTGAGCGCGTAGGTGCCGAGCATGATTCGCCGCTTGACTTCAGGGCCAAATCCCTCGGCCCGCGTGCGGCGATACATGCGTACCAGGGCCGAATCGAGCATCTCGAGGCCGGCCCGGTCGCCGGCGCCGGCGAGCTGCTTCCGCTCGGCCTCCAACTCGGCCAGCATTTGCGTTTCGTCCGTGCGATAGCCGTAGTGAACGCCGTCGTAGCGAGCCAGGTTGCTGGATGCTTCGCTCGGGGCGATGACATAGTACGTGGCGACGGCGTACTTGCTGTGTGGCAGCGAAATCTCGTGCAGCGTCGCGCCAAGCGACTTGTACACATCGAGGGCCGCGCGAACGGCCGCCTCGACCTCGCTATCCAAGCCAGGGCCGAAATGCTCGCGAACCCAGCCGATCCGCAAATCTTTGAGCGGCTGATTCACCGTTTGCGAATACCGCGGCACCGGCGCGTCGAGCGACGTGGAATCCTGCGGGTCGTGGCCAGCGATGGTTTCTAACAGCAGCGCGACGTCTTCGACCGACTGGCCGAATGGACCGACCTGGTCGAGGCTGCTGGCAAAGGCGACGAGGCCAAAGCGGCTCACGCGGCCGTAAGTTGGCTTCATCCCCACCACGCCGCACAAGCCGGCCGGCTGGCGAATGGAACCGCCGGTGTCGCTGCCGAGCGCGAGCGGCGTCATGCCGGCGGCCACGGCCGCCGCCGAGCCGCCGCTGGAGCCGCCGGGCGTTCGTTCCAGGTCCCAGGGATTGTGCGTCGCTTGAAACGCGGAGTTTTCCGTCGAGCCGCCCATTGCGAACTCGTCCATGTTCGTGCGGCCGATGAGCACGGCATCGGCGGCGCGCAGGCGGGCGATGACCGTCGCGTCATAGGGTGCGCGGAAATTGGCGAGGATGCGCGAAGCACACGTGGTCAGGTGACCGCGCTCGCACAGATTATCTTTCACGGCGACCGGGAGGCCGGCCAATCGGCCGATCGGCTGGCCCTTCGCTCGGCGGGCATCGATTTCGACGGCGCGCTTTAAGGCAGCATCCGCTTCCACGCGCAAGAACGCGCCCACTCGCTCGTCGACGTCGGCAATGCGTCGTAGAAAAGACTCGGTGAGCTCAACCGACGTAACTTCGCCCGATTCCAGTTTTCGCAGATGCTCGCTGGCAGTTTGCTGGAGGAGCGACATGAGAAAATGATCAACGTAGGACGGACAATCCTGTCCGTCAACATATCGTCTGTCATGACGGACAGGATTGTCCGTCCTACGCACTAATCGCCGAGCACCGCCGGGACGAGGTAGCCGCGGCCGTCGTGGTGCGGGGCGGTGGCGAGGGCCTCTTCGCGCGGCAGGCTGGGCGCGACTTCGTCGTCCTTGAAGACGTTTGCGAGCTCGATCGCGTGCGCCATCGGCTCAACGCCGCCGGTGTTCACCTCTGCCAACTGATCGACGTAGCCGACGATTTGCGCGAGCTGATCGGTCATCGTGTCGAGCTCGGCCTCAGTAAGCCGCAGGCGGCCCAGCAAGGCAACCTTCTCGATGTCGGTGCGCGAGATGCTCATGGAGCCTGTTTCGCCCTCGCCGGCGCGGTGGGAACTTTAAACGGCGCCGCGCGAACAACCTTCGTCACTGCGCCGCTGCGGAGGCATTGCGTGCAGACATGGATCGCCTTGTGAGTGCCGTTGGCGGTCGACACCTTGACGCGTTGCAGATTGGGCTTGAACTTACGGCGGCTGATGCCGGTGACCTTCGTGCCCACGCCGCCCAGATACTTCTTCTTGCCACGCGTGGTGACCTGGTTACCCACCTGCGCGCCCTTGCCACACACGTCACACTGCCGAGCCATTGCGATACCTCATCACACGGAACGCGTTACCTGAAAGCGATGGAAACCGTAAGTATAACGCATTCCCTCACTTGGACAACGGGCAAAACAGTGTAGACATCTCGCTCATCTCGCTCCGCGAGATGATTCCCGCTCGCGGTTTCGGCCGTGAGCTCAGCCGAACGGAGCGAGCGGACTACGCTCGCGTGATCGCCAGCGCCTCGTCGGCCACCAAGGCATTGGTGGCGATGGCCTCGCCGGCGTGGATGGTGGGGTTGCCCTGCCAATCGGAAAAACGCCCGCCGGCTTCTTCGATGATCGTTTGCAGCGGTGCGGCATCCCACAGGTTCACGACTGGGTCGATCATGACTTCGGCCCGGCCGGTGGCGACCAACAGGTAGCCGTAACCGTCGCCCCAAGTCCGCGCGACTCGCGCCCCGCCTTGCAACCGCAAGTACATTTCCAATGCATCGGCGCGTGGATTTTCCCTGAAACCTTCAATTTCGGTGGTGAGCAGCAGGCCGTCGCTAAGGCTCGACACGGTTGATACTCGCGCACGTCGAGGCTGATCTTCTTTGTGCGCCGCGTACCAACAGCCGCCGCCTTTGGCGGCGTACACGGTCTCACCGGTGGCGGGCGCGTGGATCACGCCCAGGCAGGGCCGATCGCTTTCGAGAACGGCTACGAGCGTGGTGTACAGCGGCACGCCGTGAATGAACGACTTCGTGCCGTCGATCGGGTCAAGGATCCAGACGTAGCCCGACTTGCCCTCGAGCGTGCCGAACTCCTCGCCGACGATGCCGTCGTGCGGAAATCGCTCGGCGATCCGCGCGCGCAACAATTCTTCGGCGGAGCGATCGGCGATCGTCACCGGCGAACGGTCGGCTTTATTCTCGACGATGAGGTCTTGACGGCCGAAATAGCGCAGCGTGATTTCACCTGCCGCGCGGGCAATTTGCACCGCGAAGCTCAGCCGCTGAGCCAATAATTCGTCAGGTTTCGTTGCCATGCGGATTCGAAAGTGAGAGAAAATGCACTAATCCGGCCCCCAGCTAGGAAACTAGCCGGCCAGCCACGTTCGCGGGATTCCAAAACCACGTGGCGGTCCGGCTGTTTACAGGTGCATGCGGCCGACCTTGTTGATCTTGTCCGGGGGGATTAGACTTCGCCACCCATTTAGGGTTCGGCGTCCAAGTGTCCGCCGTGAGCGCAAACTGCTATTTGGCCGTAGCTTAACGGCGTTTGTGCGGCGGCGAAAGCGTGGCCCGGCCGAAAGGGCGCGACGTCCGCATGGAAGCGGCACGGCCCGCATTATCGGCACGTCCGCGTGCGCCGCCGTAAATACTGACCGGCGATGGATTTAGCTTGAATCGGGATGCGCCGCTTTTAGAATGGAACTAGAAGCGCCGCGTTCCTCAGTAAGCCGACCGCTGCGGCGGTCTGAAGGAGGAAATACGATGCGACACTCGCTCGTCGGCGCTTTGATCGTAGCAGGACTGGTGATTGCGGCAACGGCCGGAAGGAGTTCTTCCCAGCCCGCGCCGGAGGCGTCGGTAGATTACCACACCCGCTCGCAAACCAGCGAATTGATCACCCACGTGTTTGCGGCCGAAGGACAGCCGCACGTGATCACGGTGATCGATCCGCGGCAACGAGTGATGGCGATCTACCACGTGGATCGCTCGACGGGCCAGATTACGCCCAAGAGCGTCCGCAACTTCACCTGGGACCTGCAGATGATCGAGTTCAACAGCGGCGACCCATCACCGAAAGACATCCGCAGCGGACTGCAGCACTGAGCGACGTGCACGAATCCCTCCGAGACTGCGCATCAGCAGTTTCCGAGAGAGTTCCTCACGTGCCACAGTCCTTGCTGCGGATGTCGGCGCGATAGTGCGAGGGATTCATGGCACAGAGGTTCACGAGCCTGGAAGACGCGGCCAAGCAATTAGGCATTTCCAAAGATCGGCTCACTCATCTCCGCGAGGCGGACAAGGTGCGGGGCTATCGCGACGGCACGAGTTGGAAATTTCGCGCTGAGGATATCGAGAGGCTCGAAGCCGACGGGATTCCGCAGATCGAGGCGCCGCCAAGCGACTTCTCGCTCGATCTGGATGAAGACACTTCCACTCCTCCACCCTCTGCGGCGAGCGGCGTCGATCTGGAGATTGCCGAGGAGGAATCGATTCCTGACGCGGGGGCTAGCGACGTGAGCTTGGAAGACGTCGATGAACCGACCGTGGCCGGTATCGATGAAGGCGGTTCGAGCGACTCGCTGATCGACCTCGACGAAGGCGGCGTCAGCATCTCTGATTCGATTCTGCTCAGCGAAGCGGAGCTCGGCGAATCGACGGGCCGGCCACCCAGCACCATCATCGGCAAGGCCGAGTTGGATCTCGATGCCGACCTGGACCTGTCGCCCATCGACCAGGGCCCGATGAGCGATGTGAAACTGGCGCCGGCCTCGGACATTCTGCCCGGCGCTGACGTGGACATTGGTCTCGACCTTCCCAGTCCATCGGGCGATTTCGCCGGACTGGAAGAGTTGGATGTCGACCTCGAGGCCGAATCGAGCCGAATTCTCTCGCCGGAGGATGTGGCCAAGGTGAAGGGCGCCGTCGCCGCTAAACAGGAAGCCGAGATCAGCGATCTCGAGCTCGCGCCGACGGAAAGCACTCTGGGCCGCGCAACTTCCGATATCGGCCTGGGCGGCGACGCGGGCAGCGGCACCGGTCTCACGGGACTCTCGGCGCTCGAGCTCGAAGAGGATGACGACGATCAAGTGTTGGGCGAAGGAAGCGATGTGACGCTTTCGAGCGAGAGCAGCGGCATCAACATCATCTCGCCCTCCGACAGCGGTTTGGCTTTGGATGAGGTTTCCCTCGACTTGAGCGGCGCGTCGGCGATCGGCTCCTCGCTCGACCTGGGGAGCTCCGTCGCCGACGATGTTTCGCTGGAACCGTTGATGGTCGGCGAGGGCTTCGAGGAACCGAAGGCGGGGGAGGATTTTCAGCTCACGCCCTTAGGCGAAGAAGGTGCGGAGGAGGAAGAACGCGATAGCTCCCAGGTCATCGCGTTGGACGAGCTTTCCGAAGAGGCGGCCGGCCCGGGTCTGGATGTCGGCGTCAGCGAATCCGGCATGCTCCGCGAAGAATTCGGCATGGGGCTGGCGCATGGTGTTGCTCCGGTAGGCGTCGTGGCGGCAGCCGAGACGCCCTTCTCGATATGGAACGTGTTGGGACTGGCCAGCTGCCTGTTGCTCCTCGGCCTGTGCGGCATGATGGTGTTCGATCTGCTGCGCAATATCTGGAGCTGGAACGACGTGACGACACTCAACAGCTCACTACTGGAAGTGCTCAATCCATTCCTGTAATAGCGATGCACAAGGGTGCCATGGCCACTGCTCAGAGTGGGCATGCTTCAACCCTCTTCCATGCCCACGCAAAAGCCGTGGGCATGGCACCCGAGCTTCACGGCGAAAGTCGAGTAATTCGTAGGGCGGACAATCCTGTCCGTTGATTAGCGGAAGACGGACAGGATCGTCCGTCCTACATCCAGCGCGCCGCGATTCCGGATTACCCGGCGGCATGAATCCGGCTATAATTCGGCGAACGGCTTCGGCGGCGGCGCCTGCGGTGGGTGCGGCCGCTCCCTCCCCAATCCTCAACTTTCGCGGCTGTCTGCCGCACTGGCTCGCATGATGTTGCATTTCCATTCGCGGCCGGAATGGCGCGCCGCCCCGGTCCTTGTGGTTGCTCTCGTACTTGGCTGTGGATCCAAGGAGCAGATTCGGTCCTACACGGTCACGAAGGAAGCTGAACCTGCGGCCGCTGCCGCAGCGAAGCCCGCTGAAACTGGCGAGCCGACCCACCGCATGTTGGCGGCGATCCTGCCGGCGGGCGGGCAAGCGTGGTTCTTCAAACTGGTCGGTCCGCTGGCGGCAGTCGAGAAGCGGGCCGCGGAAGTCGAAAAGTTCTTCGCCAGCGTTCGCGTGGGTGAGGACGGCCGCCCTCAATGGGAACTGCCGGCGGAATGGAAAGAAGAGCAGGGCAGCGGCATGCGGGCGGCAACCATGCGGATTCCCGCTGACGCGGAGCCGCTTGAACTTTCGGTGATCGGCTTGCCCTGGCGCGGCACCTTGGGAGACCTGTTGAGCAATATTAATCGTTGGCGCGGCCAGATGAAGTTGCCCGAAGTTGGCCAGCAGCAGCTTGCCGAGTTTACGCGGGAGATTAAGGCCGGCGACGCGACAATGACCATTGTTGACTTGCGCGGTCGCTTCGAGGCAGGCCCCGCGATGATGGCACCGTTTGCAAAAGGCGCCGAGAGCCAAACCGGGCAGCCGCCCGAACTACCTCCCGGCCATCCGCCAATCAACGGAGCACCCGATGGCGACAGGTGAGCTAGAGCGACCGCGGCCCATGCTCGGCGAAGCCGCGGTAACGACCAGCGCCTTTTCGGCCGCGACGGTGGCCGAGACGACTATCTCCGCGCTCGCTTCGCTACGGCTCACGGTGACGCTGTTTGCATTCGCGATTTTTCTGATTTTCGCCGGCACGCTCGCCCAGAAGGACCAGGATGTCTGGCAGGTGGTGAACGACACCTACTTCCGCGTCTGGTTCGCACGCGTCGATTTTCTGGCGTTCGAGCGGTTGGCGCAGATGTTCGTCAAGGGCATTGTATGGGACCTGACTGGAGGGTTTTATTTTCCCGGTGGGAAGCTGATTGGCTTATTCTTGGTTTTGAATCTGGCGACGGCGCATGCGGTGCGGTTCCGGATCGCCGCGGAAGGCCGACGGCTAGCCGTCGGCTTGGGGACGATCGTCGCCGGACTGCTGGTCACGTATCTGGCCATCCAAAGCGGCATGAATCAGGCGGTGGAGAGCGAGCTCTCGCCGGCGTTCTGCGATTTGCTGTGGCAATTCTTCCGCGGCTTGCTCGCGCTGGTCGTGCTCGCCGGGGCGTATTCGCTCGTGTTCTTCGGCCGCCGAATGCGATCGACGGAATGGAGCGTCTTTCTCGCGCTCGATTTGCTGCTGGCCGCGCTGGCCATCTGGCTGCTGGTAAATCCTGAGGCGCGGCTCGACAACTCGGGCATTCGCATCCTCTGGCAGCTCATCAAGGGCACGGCCGCCGGCGTGGTGCTGCTCGTCGGCTGCGTGATGGTCTTTCGCAAGCGGGCCGGCATCGTGCTGCTGCACGGCGGCATCGCTCTGATGATGCTCAGCGAATTGTTGACCGGCATGTCGGCCGAGGAATCGCGGATGGCGATTAGCGAGGGGCAGACCGTCAACTACTCCGACGACATCCGCACGTCGGAACTTGCGGTGATCGACCGTTCGCCCGCCAATCACGACCGCGTGACGGTGGTGCCAGCGTCGCTGCTGGTGGAGAATGTCGGCGCCGGCGAGTCGATCGATCACGCCGATCTGCCGTTCAAGATCCAGGTGCACCGCTGGCTGCAGAACTCGCAGTTGCGCGGCCCGAGCGCGAACGAGGCGAATCCCGCGACGGCCGGTTTTGGCCAGCAGCAAGTTGCAGACCCCGTGCGCCCGGCCACGGGCGTCGGCGAAGATGCACAAAAAGTGGACTTCCCGTCCGCCTACATCGAGCTGATCTCGAAAGAGGACGGCAAGTCGCTAGGCACCTATCTGACGTCGCAGTGGTTGCGGGACCAGCCGGTCGAGGTTGCTGGCCGCAAGTTCGATCTGGCGCTGCGCTTCAAGCGGATTTATCACCCGTACTCGCTGACGCTGAAGGATTTCCGCTTCGACCGCTACACGGGCACCAACACGGCGAAGAATTTTTCGTCTCAGGTGGTGTTCAAGGACCCGCGTCACAATATCGACCGCGAGGTATTGATCTGGATGAACAACCCGCTGCGCTACTCGGGCGCGACGTTCTACCAATCGAGCTTCGACGAGACGACCGAGCGCGGCACGGTGCTGCAGGTGGTGACGAACCCCAGCTGGATGACGCCGTACGTCGCGTGCATGCTCGTGGCGACAGGGATGCTGGCGCATTTCGGCACAATCCTGGTGCGCTTCCTCCGCCGGCGCGCGGACGAAGTGAGCACGCTCAATTCGGCGAGCGTGCTTCAGCACGCGGGCAACGGCCGGACGCGCAAGTCGCGGCATCGAACGGAATCAATAGACCGCTGGGCCACGTTCGCTAAGTGGTTCCCCGCGCTCATTGTCGTCGTCTTCGCGGGGTACATCGCCAGCAAAGCGCGGCTTCCGGAGTCGAAACCGAGCGAGATGCAGATCTACGAGTTCGGCAAATTGCCGCTCGCCTACCAGGGCCGCGTCAAGCCCTACGACACGCTGGCCCGCAATAGCTTGCAGATTCTTTCCGGGCGGCAGGAGCTTGGCGTCATCGATTCACGTGGCAAGGTGGTGCGAAAGGAGCCGGCTATCCGCTGGCTGCTCGACGCGATTTCCGGCGCCGAAGCGGCAAACGATCATTGCGTCTTTCGCATCGAGAACCTCGATTTGCTCGACACGCTCGGCCTGGAGCATCGCCCGCTGTTTTGGCGCTACTCGCTGAACGATATTCTCAGCAAGGAAGGCGAACTCGACCGGCAGATCGAGCTGGCCGAAAAAACTCCGGAAACCGAACGCACGTTGTTTCAAAACAAGGTGCTGCAGCTGGCCAGCAAGCGGAACTTTTACATGTTGCTCGTGCTGCCGTTTCGCTCGCCGCCGTTGGCCGCCGAGCGAGATAAATTCGCCGAGAGTTTGCAGCGGACGCAGCAGCTCATCGCCCAGTTGGAGCGCGGCCAGGCCCCGCATGCTGTGCCGCCCAAAGAGGCGAGCACCCATTGGACGATGCTCGTCCAAGCCGAGCTCGAAGCAATTCACGATCGAATCATGAACCAGCCGATCAATCCGGCGACCGCTGCGCTGAGCACGATGCTCGAGGCTTACGCACATGATCAGGTAGCGATCTTCAACAAGCAACTTGCCGATTATCGCACGCAACTGGCCAGGTATGAGCGAACGCTGGACGAGAATCGAACCGCGTTGCAGAAGACCGGCGCCGCCAAGGCCGAAATCCTCTCGCAACGGAAAAGCGACTTCGAAGTCTTTTTCAACCAGTTCAGCCCGTTTTATTACGCCGCGGTCCTGTATCTTGTCGCCTTCGTGCTGGGTGTGCTGTCGTGGGTCACGTGGACCGAGCCGCTGCGGCGCGGCTCGATGTGGTTGTTGTGGTTCACATTCGCACTTCACACGTTCGCCTTGATCGCCCGCGTTTACATCTCCGGCCGGCCGCCCGTCACCAATCTCTACTCAACCGCCATTTTCATCGGTTGGGGTGGCGTGCTGATGGCGCTGGTGTTTGAATCGATTCACCGGATCGGCCTCGGCAACATCGGCGCGGCGGTGATCGGCTTCCTGACGCTGCTATTGGCCTACAATCTTTCGCTCGACGGCGACACCTTCATCGTGCTGCAGGCCGTGCTCGATACGCAGTTCTGGCTCGCGACGCACGTGGTGACGATTAACTTGGGTTATGCATCCACGTACGGCGCCGGTCTGTGGGGCGCGCTCTATATCCTGTTGGCGCACGTGTTTCCGGTGCTCAATCAGGACGCGCGCCATAAACTGTTGCGCACGCTCTACGGCCAGCTCTGCTTTGCGATCTTCTTCAGCTTCGTGGGCACCGTGCTCGGTGGCCTGTGGGCCGACGATTCGTGGGGCCGTTTCTGGGGTTGGGACCCGAAGGAGAACGGCGCGTTGATGATCGTGCTGTGGAACGCGCTGGTGCTGCACGCCCGCTGGGGAGGCCTCGTGAAAGGCCGCGGGCTGGCGACGCTCGCCGTCGGCGGCAACATCATCACCACGTGGTCCTACTTCGGGGTCAATGAGCTGGGCGTCGGCCTGCACAGTTACGGCGCGTCGGAGAGCAGCACCGCGATGTGGCTGCTTACGTTCGCCGCGTCGCAGCTCGTGCTGATCGGTTTGGGACTTATGCCGCAGCGGTGGTTTGAAAATATGCGCGGCGTGCGCGATAAAACGTCATAAGGCAGGCGATCCAATCGCCAACACGGGGCCGGCGGGCATTTGCCATGCCTGGCTTTATCACGCCGTTCGCAGCGCGGTTTCCAGCTTGCGGATCGCCTCTTCCACACCGCACGAGCGATCGTTCAGGCCGATTTGTGCGCGTGAGCCGATGAGCCGTTCGACGCGGCGATGGGCGGAGATGACCGTGCTGTGGCTGCGGCGGCCGAAGAACTGGCCGATCTCGCTCCACGGGGCGCGCGTGTACTTCCGAGCCAGCCACATCGCGAGCATGCGCGGCTCGCTCAGCGAGCGGCCCTTGCGGTCGGAGCGCAGTTCGGTCGGCTCGACGCCAAACATGTCGCAGACAACCTTCTGAACGTCGGCCAGGCGGACTGGCCGGGTCGTGTGCCGCGCTAAATCGCCCAATGCCCGTTCGGCCAGCTCGCGGCTGACCGGCTCGTTGTAGGCCAGACTCATGGCGTGGAGTCGGTGTAGCGCGCCGCGGAGCTCGCGGGCGCCGGCAGTAATCTGCGTGGCGACCGTCGACAGGATCGCATCGTCGACCGTGATGCCGATTTCAACGGACAAGCGGCGGAGGATGCCTAACCGCGTGGCGAATTCCGGCGGTTCGATGTCGCACGTCAATCCGCCCGCCAACCGCGAGGCAAGTTCCGGCCCCAGCATACGCAGCTCGGCGGGACTGCGATCGCTGCCGAACACCAGCTGCCGCCCCTCGGCCAACAGCGTATCGACCGTATGCTGCAATTCTTCAAGCGTGCGGGGCTTGCCGGCAAAGAATTGGAGATCGTCGATCAGAAGCAGCCGCGCACCGCGACATTTCTGACGGAAGCTGGGCAACCCGCTGCCGCGGATGGCCTCGACGAAGCTCGTGGTAAACTGCTCGGCGGTTAAATAGACGGCGGTTGAATGGGGATTGCGACGGCGATACTCCCGCAGGATCGCCCGCAAGAGATGCGTTTTGCCAACGCCCGTAGGCCCGCACACGAGCACCGGCGAGGCCTGCTGCCGGCCGTTGGCCGTCAATTCAGCCGCTCGGTAGGCGTACTCGTTGCTGGCACCAACCACGAAGCCGGCCAGGGTGAAGTCCACCCGCGTTACAACCGCTTCTGGGAGCGCGGCATTTGGTTCCGCTTGCGGCCTGGCGGAAGCGGAGACGCGACGTCCGTCCTCGGCCGCGGCCTGCCCATCTTCGCTACTTTGCGGCACGTCCGCCGGCCGCTCCTCCACCTCGAAATCAATTGTGGCCGAATGACCGACGATCGCTTCCCAGCAGGCCCGGATGTCGTCAGCAAAGTTTTTGCGCAGCCAATCGCAGACGAAGGCGCTCGTGGCGCGGATCGTGAGCCGCGAGGCGGCAATGCACAGCTGGGTCTGGGAGCCGAACCAAGACTCGAAGCGCTGGGAACCGATCCGCTGAGCCAACTGAGTCGAGAACGCAGCCGCCGCCTGGGAATCTTCCATGACCACTTCCTGCTCCTCCGTCGGCGCGCATCCCGAGCGCATCGCGTCACCTTCATGGCGCCGCGGCGGCGGCGTTCACACGTCGCCACACACTTGGGAAACCCTGCGCGAACTAGAGAAACGGCCGGCCGGCGAGCCGGGTCTTTCGACCCCGATCCTGGCCGCGCCCCGATTGATTTTGTCTTGCACCGCATTCGGATCGATCAGCTTCCGCCCGATCCGGTTGGGCGATTTTACGCCTGCTAGCAGCCTTGTCAAAGGGGTGCTGGCAAGTGTGTGGGAAACGTTGTCGATCGCAATTCGAAAGCGGGCGCGAACTGCCGGATACATTGAGACTTGCGCGCCGCGCGACGACAAAAACTTTTTTTGCGAGGCGTCGTAAGCGCTGTGTAAAAACTGTTCGCCGGCCAAAGTAGCGAAAACTTGTCGCGCTCAAATGGTCGCGAAACACCGACATTTTTGGCGGAACGCGGCATTATGGGCTCGTCTTTGCGGGAAAACGCACGTACACGGTGCGGCGATCCCACATTTCAAAGCCCGCCGTGCGATACATCCGCAGCGCGGGCGTATTTGCCGCGTCAACGGCCAATACAATGCGTTCCACGCCCGCGCTGCGCGCGAGCCACTTGGCGAACCCCGTGATTTGTGCGCCCCAACCCTGGCCGCGCGCTTCCGGCGCGAGTCCCATATAAATCAGCTCCCAATGCCGCGCCGCGGGATGATCGGCCAACAGCAACACGCCGACATCCTGGCCGCGGTCGCGAACGAGCCGCCAATTCTCCGGCCGGAAAACGCCCGTTTCCTGGTAACCGTTGATCACGTCTTCGATGCTCCGCATGCCGTTGAGCCCAACGCAATCGAGCGTGCGCTCGTACGTGCGCTCGACAAGCGCGGTCAGCCGGTGCCGCATCCTGGCGCTGTAAACTTCAAACTCGAGCTCGCTCGCCGCCGGCCGCTCTGTCGGAAAGCGCTCCGCTTCGCAGCTCATATACAGCAGCTCCGCCAGGCGGTGGAATCCAACCGCCTGAATGACCGGCACGGTGCCCGCATCGGCCGATGGCAACAAGACCTGCGTCATTTCGATGGCGGTGTCGTCGAGAACGGCGGCGGCTGCTTCAGCCAAGTCGAAGGCAGTCTGCGTTTGCTCGCCCGGCACCAGCTGCGGGGGCCAAAACAGCGCGATCTTGCCCGTTTGCCGCTGAATCCACGCCGCGCCGCGCAACCGCTCGCCGCGCAGTGCGACGTAGAGCGGTTCATTGGGGAGCTTGGCCGGATCATCGACGTCCAAAAGCCGGCGGGCGAACTCGCCGCGCTGGCTCGGAGCGACGTCCGCTAGCACGAGAGACAGCGCTTCCGACATGCGCGGAACCGGGCAGCAAATGATTTTGAGAGAAGCGCTCTCCATGCGCTCAATATAACCGATTCATCCTGGATCGGTCGGCAGCAATTGGCCAGGCACGTCATCGAGCTCGCGAATCCTGGCCAGAATGGCCAGGCTATTTGGGAATCGCTTCGCCTCTCAATTCGGCCAGCGCTTCCACAACACCTGGCCTTCCTCTTGTGGCGTCGCGAAACGAACCTTGTCGAGATAAGCGTCGCCGGCGCTTTGAGCTGCCGCGCTCTCGCTATTCGTTGAAGGCGCGACCGGCGGCGAAGCGACCTGGGGAATTTGCAGAAACGGCCCGCGCGGCGGCAGGAAGCGCCGCGATCCCGGTCGTGCCAGCTCGAGCTCGACCGCGACGCTGCTATGCGGCGAATCGCTGTTGAGCACCGACACCGGCCGCGTGCGCAATTCGCTCTGCACGCGGCCGCGCCGCGTCACCTGGTAAATCTGCTCGCCCACCGGACCCTCGACGCGCTGAAACTGATACGTGCGGGTGAGGAAATTCACCAGCGGCGTCGTATCGGCCGTGCGGCCGCGAAATGAAATGTGTTCCGCCTGGCCGTGGGAATTGAAATAATACGTCAGCGAGCCGGCCAGCGCGGTCATCTGCGTTCCCATTACCAGCGGCACGCGCACGCCCAACAGGCCTACGTCGGTCGGCCCGGTGGATTTGCGATTCCAATGCCGGTAAACCCATTCCTTCGTCACGTCGAATCGCAGGAATTGGTCGACGGAGTTGAACCGTGTGCTCTCGCCGGGCTGTTGGATGCTTGACAGCGGCGCCGCGGCGACTGGCGGCGGCGTTGTCTGCGATGGGGCAGGGGTGGTGGCTGGCATGCTCGTCGCTGTTGCGGGTGGATTGCCGGTTGGTTTATCGCCGCTGGGAGTGCGCGAAGTGAAGTACGGCACGCCTATGGAGGCACCGATCAGGGACGCTATGATGAGTGGTCGTGACGCCATGTTGGCATAGTTTGGTGAGATCGGGAATTCGCCATAATCATCTTCGACCTCTCTTCGATCATCGCTTGGTACCCACGCCGCAGTGACCGTCTGTAGCGACATTGCCGATTACGAATGGCTCACCGGCGAGGAAGCCTGCGGGCTGCTCAACGAGTTGGCCGAAGATTCCGGGCCGCTCCATACGGCGGTGGCCCGGCTCCGCGCTCATTTTTCTCGCGAGCGCACACATTTGCTGATCGACCAAGTCGAACTGCGCCGGCGTGCCGTCGCGAAGTTCACGCGCGCCCAGAGCATGTTCTTCACGCGCGTTGGCCTCGAGCAGGCCACGGACGAATGGGTCGCCGCCTACAAGGCAGCGCGATTCGCGAGCCAGCGAGCCGGGTCGTCCCCGACCCCGGCTGTCGCCGACCTCTGCTGCGGCATCGGCGGCGACCTGTTGGGTCTCACAGGGCAGGGGCCAGCGGTTGGCGTCGATCGCGACCTTATCGCCGCACACTTCGCGGCCGTCAACACAGGCACCGTCGTTCACATGGCGGACGTTGAGCGATTCGATGTCGCCGACTTCGCGGCGTGGCATATCGATCCTGATCGTCGCCCAGGCGGACGACGCACGACGTCGGTTCAATTTTGCCAACCTGATGCGGCCTTTATCGAACAACTCCTGGCCCGCGCGCCACACGCAGGGATCAAGCTTGCGCCGGCGACCAATGTGCCAGAGCACTGGGTGGAGCAGTGCGAATTAGAATGGATCAGCCGCAATCGCGAGTGCCGGCAACTCGTCGCCTGGCACGGCGACTTGGCGCAGGCGCCCGGCCGGCGCCGCGCCACGGTGTTAGTCGGCGCTAACGGCGTAGCGTCGCGCACTGTGATCGGACTGGCGAACCAGCCGATCCCGATCGCTGAACACGTGGACCGCTACATCTTCGATATCGATCCGGCCGTCCTGGCGGCGGGACTGAAAGGCGTTTTGGCTGCAGAGCATAGCTTGTGCGCGCTTGGCGCGGGTCCCACGTACCTTACTGGTCCGCGGCCGAATAACGACGATGCGCTCGCCTCGTTCGAGGTCGCCGACGTGCTGCCGCTGAAAACTCATCAACTGGCTCGTTATCTTGGCGAGCGTGCCATCGGGCAGCTCGAAATTAAAAAACGCGGCGTCGACATCGACCCGGAAAAACTCCGCCGCGATTTGAAACTCCGCGGAGACAACTCGACCACGCTGCTCATCACCCACTTCGCCGGCCGGCCCATCGCCATCCTCGCGCACCGCGCGTCGCCCACGCCTACTCGGCCGATTAAACCTCTGTTAGAATCGAAAACTTCCCAGCCAAGCGACTAAGTTATTAACCACAACGACACTAAGATCACGAAGAACTTTTTTGCTTTCTTTGTGTCCTTTGTGTCGTTGTGGTTACATTCAATCAGAATTGAGAGAAAGATCTCATGGCTCGCGCACGCAAAATCGCCGTCATCGGCGGCGACGGCACTGGTCCGGAAGTTGCCGCCGAGGGAGTGAAAGTTCTCCAGGCCGTCGCCAAACTGGAAAATCTTCAGTTCGAGCTGACGCATCTCGATTGGGGCGGGGAGCGCTATCTCAAAACGGGGGAGGTGCTGCCCGCCGACGGCCTCGATCAGCTTCGCAAGTTCGACGCCATTCTGCTCGGCGCGGTCGGCCATCCCGACGTTGCGCCCGGCATTCTGGAGCGGAAGCTGCTCCTCGATGTGCGATTCGGCCTCGACCAGTACATCAACCTGCGGCCGGTGAAGCTGTTTCCCGGGGTCGAGACGCCGCTCAAGGACAAAGGGCCCGCTGACATCGACTTCATCGTGGTCCGCGAGAACACCGAGGACTTGTACTGCGGCGCCGGCGGGTTCATGCACAAGGGCACGCCGCACGAGGTGGCCACGCAGATGGCCATCTACACCCGCCGCGGCTGCGAGCGGTGCATCCGCTACGCCTTCGAGCTGACCCGCCGCCGCAACAACCCGAAGGGCAAGAAGCTCACGCTCGTGGCCAAGACGAACGTGCTCACCATCGGCCACGACCTGTGGTGGCGGACGTTTCAGGAGGTCGCCAAGGAGTATCCCGACGTGACGCCCGACTACAACCACGTCGACGCCTGCTGTATGTGGATCGTGAAGAACCCGGAATACTACGACGTGATCGTGACCACCAACATGTTCGGCGACATCATCACCGACCTCTCGGGCATCATCCAGGGCGGCATGGGCGTCGCCGCCGGCGGCAACCTCAACCCCGACCCCGGCGGCGTGAGCATGTTCGAGCCGATGGGCGGCAGCGCCCCCAAATACACCGGCACCGGCAAAATCAACCCCATCGCCGCCATCAATGCCGTCAGCATGCTGCTCGACCAACTCGGCGAAACGAAGGCCGCGCAGCGCGTGATGAACGCCATCATGCAAGTCACCGGCACCAAAATGAAAAGCCAGGCAGCCGGCAAGATGGGCTACACGACAAGCCAAGTCGGTGACCTTGTTTGCGAGGCGCTGTAAGCGGCAGTTAAGGTCGCTCGACTCGTTTTTTATCGAGCGAAACATTTGATGGTTATTATCGTAGTCGACACAACCGAAACATTTAAAGAACCCCTATTGACGGGAACATCGTGGGCTAAGATCCATCTTCTTGTCAAAAAGGGCGTCGCGAAACTTGTATTCCCCCGAATAGTCCGGGATGAAACAGCGAAGCACTTTCGTCAGCATCTGAGCGATACTATCGCGACGGCTAAACGTGACGTAGGCAGAATTTGCAAACTACTTCGCGATGAATCCGTTGCAATTATTTCTGACATCGATCTTGATGCGGCTTGCAAGAATTACGACTCGTATCTCGACAGTAGGCTAAAGGAATTCGACGCGCAACAGCCCGACTATACCAACGTATGCCTCGAAAGAATTGCTCAACGCGCGATCCACGGAAAGAAACCGTTTGACGCAAAGGGGCGTGGGTTCAAAGATGCTATACTCTGGGAGCATGTGGGCGCGATTGCGTCCGAAGCCAAGAGTGAGGTTGCACTTGTCACCAACAACTCGAAAGATTTTTGTGACGGTGGACTGCTCGCAGAGGACTTGTGCGCAGACTTGGCAAGTCGAGGAGTCATTGACGGCAAGGTCGTTATTTGCTGTGATCTAAACGACGCCTTTGAGCGCTTCGGAAAGCCAAAGATTCAATTGTTGTCAGAGATTCGCCACAAGATAGAATGCAACGAGTTTCTTAACTTTAGTCTGGAGTCGTTTTTCGCGGAAGCATATGAAACGATGGGCGCTGCGGTCGAGAATGCCGTCAGTAAATGGAACTTCACCGAACTCGGTCATTTAACAAGAAAGTTTCTCGAGCAGCCAAAACTTGCGTCCTTGGCGGATCGTCCAAGCGATTCAGCAGTGGGGGAGGTCTTCAGGATTGACGAGGGTGAGCTCGCCTTTGAAATCAACTATCGGATTGAAGGAGAGATTGAATGCATAGAAGTACATTACCTCGCTGATGAGATCCCTCCATTCGAGGATGAGTTTAGAGGAAAAGCAGCATTTACTGTGGTCAATTCAGTGATTGTCGAAGAGGAAACTGGGCAAGTATTGGAACACGGCATTGATGAGGTGACAATTGAGCCAGGTTATAGCTGGCCTTGTGACGATAGAGACTGACTAATTGCCCATAGGACTACCAAAGAGTTATTCTCGTCCTCTTCAGGCGGCGATGCCGATGTGGAGTTCGCAGCGGATCGCTTCCTCGATGTCCGTTTGCGAGCCGCCATATTTCTCCCCCAGACTCGCAATTCAACGGACGTTGCTTGACATTTACGCATTTTACGTAATACTTTACGTGATATGCGTAAGTCTCGGCTAATCGGTGCTTTATTTCCAGTCGTCCGGCAGGAATTGCTGGCCGTGACGTTGATGCACCCGGATCAGTGGTGGTATTTGAGCGATCTGGCGGCCCATCTCAAACGTACGCCATCCAGTTTGCAGCGCGAACTCGCGCGGCTTGCGGACGCCGGCGTTCTGGAAACGCGGCAAGAGGCCAATCGCACTTATTACCGACCCAATGCCGATTGCCCGCTGCTTGCCGAATTGACTGGCCTCATCGCCAAGACGGTCGGCGTGGCCGACGTGTTGCGCCGCGCGCTCGCGCCGTTCGCTCGGCAAATCGATTGGGCCTTTATTTACGGCTCGCTGGCCCGCGGCGAGGAAATTTCCGAAAGCGATGTCGACCTGCTCGTGATCGGCGGCGTGAAACTCTCCGAATTGGCTCGGCCGCTGAAATCCGCCGAACGGCAACTTGGCCGGCCCGTGAACCCCACCATCTTCCCGCGCCGAGAATTTGCCGCTAAATTGCGGGCCGGCCAGCATTTTGTCCGCAGCGTGGTATCGGGCGAAAAGCTCTTCTTGTTGGGAGACCCGCGTGAGTTTGCAAAAGCTTTTGCGAGCAAGGCGACTCCATCGGCACAAGACAAGCCGCGCAGAAATCGATGAGCTGCGGGCCGTAGTTGATCGTGATCTCAAGGATGCCGCGATTGTGCAATTATCCTCCGACCGTCGGTTCGCCGTGGCTTACAACGCCGTGCAGCAGTTGGCCAAGATGGTCCTCGCCTGCGAAGGCTATCGCGTTTCTTCCTCCAAGGGCGGCCACCATGCGACCACATTCGAAGCCGTCGCACTGTTCCTCGGACCCGCCCATCAAGCACTCATCGATTATTTCGACACCTGCCGGCAGAAACGCAATCAAGTAAATTACGACCACGCTGGAATAATTTCCGACAGCGAGGCCCAGGAGATTGTGAAGAGTGCTGATGAGTTCCGCTTGCTGGTCGACGCCTGGATACAACAAAACCATCCGCATCTCAACTAGGCGTGTCAACACTATTTTTGGCCGCGCGCCCTTCGCCGCGAGTGGCCAAATTTTCTTGTAGAAAATGGCCACCTCTTGTGCTATGGTGGCATGTGAAATGTCCGTTCGCTTCGTGGCTGCAGAGACGTCTCGCTCGCACCGCGTCGCAACTATCAGTCTCGCGCTTGCATAGGCCGTTACGCAACGCCTTCCTCCTGACGCGAGACAGCTCGGCGGCGCTGGCGAGTCCAATTGGTTGCACTCTGCCACCGCGGACGGGTGAGCATGCGCTCGTGTGTCGTCGATCGCGCATCGGCCGTCGGGCCGGTGACGCATCGAACGCTGCTCGATCGCTGGCCCAGTGGGCCCATCATTTCATTTTTTGATCGATTCGGTTCAACTTTTGATCGATTCGGTTCAACGAGTCCCCAACACAATCAGACGCCGGCCGCCCGCAGCCACCAATGAGCCATGAGCGCCGCGCCGTTGACAGATGGATGCACGCCGTCGGCCGCCCAATGCGCGGGCGGGGCGATTTTCGCCGCCGCGTCGAACATCGTTTGAAACGGCACGAACGCCGCGCCGGCCTCGTCGGCCACGCGCCGCGCCGCCGCACGGTATCCGGCAAACGGTTCGATCCACGTATCGTCCACCACGCCGACTTTCAGCACGAACGGCTCGCAGATGATGAGCCGCACCTTGGGCAGCGCCTCCTTCGTGCGCTTCAAAAGTGCCTGGTAATCTGTTTCGTATTTTTCGAGCGTGCCCTCGTAGCCGTGCTTATGAACGTGAGCAAAATCGTTGACGCCGACGAGGATGCTCAGCACGTCGGGCTTGATGTCGAGGCAGTCGGCCTGCCACCTGTCGGCCAGTTGAAACACCTTGTCGCCGCTGATGCCGCGGTTGAAAATCTTCAGGCCGGCGTCCGGCATATCGACCAGAAGTTGTGCCGCCGCCAGCCAGGCGTACCCGTTGCCCATCGCCCCGCGCGAATTTGCTTTAGTGGCCGTGTCGCGGTTGCGGCCGGCGTCGGTGATCGAATCGCCCTGGAAAAGGATAGTGTTCCCCGGCTCGATCAGTGCCTTCTCCGATGGTCGTAGGGAGTATTCCTTGTCGGCAATATGGAGAAAGAATCTGTCTTGCGCAAGCTCTTGGGCGGCGGCCAGCGATGCCAAGCTAGCCGCCGTGATCCCCGCGCCCGCGAGAACGAAGTCACGGCGCGTGACGCGCGAGGGTCTCGTTTCAGCGTGTTCCGTCATAGCTGCCTCGCCTCCAATACCACAAGAAGGGCGACGACATTACAATACGTCCGGTAACTGCGAAACTCAAGCAGGCGAGCTCGGGAATGACCATCGAAACGCTGGACCTCCGAACGATAAGCGAGACCGATGCCTGGGCGATCGCCGAATTGCTGGTCGCGGTTTGGCCAAAACCGGGGCGGACGGTCGAGAACCTCACCGCGGGACTTCGCAGCCAATGGCAGGACTATCGCGGACCGGAGGCGGAACATCCGCGGGCATTTGCAGTGCGCGAAGGCGGCCGGGTGATCGCGCATGCGGCCATCTACCCGCGGACGATCCGCACTGGGGCAGGGGATATCATGGTGATGGCTTTGGCCAGGGTATGCACCGATCCGGCGGCACGCGGGCGGAAGCTCGGGCAGGCGGTGACGCAGGCCGCGTTCGATTTGGTAGATGACGGCTCGTTTCCCTTCGCGCTGTTTCAGACGAGGGAAGAAGTGCGACCGTTCTACGAGCGGTTCGGCGCCGTGGCGGTCGACAATCACTTCATCAATTCTACGGCCGACGATCCGACATTCCCGCCGTTCTGGGACCGGGTGATCATGCGCTACCCGGCGAAGCCCGGCTGGCCAGCGGGGAAAATCGATCTGTGCGGGCCGGCTTGGTGATTTGCCACAGAGGACACAGAGGGCACGGAGGGCACGGAGGAGGGCGAAGAACTCTGCCATTGCAAATTTGTCATTGGTCATTTCTGAGATCACCAATTTCAAATGTCAAATTACAAAAGTGAAATCTTCTGTGTCTGTTCTCTGTGCTCTCTGTGGCGAAGTGTCAGCTGTGCATTCGGGGAAGCTCCTCGCCGCGGGTGATGACGGCGGCCTCCAATGCGGCCAACTCATCGAGGCGAGCCATCACATCGGCTTCCGGGGCGAAGTGTTTAGCGAGGCGCGTGTAGGTCGTGTGGTGACGGGCTTCGGATTCGAACAGTGAGCGGTAAAACTCGACTAGCTCGGCGTCGTTCACGTGCTGCGCTAGCACATGGAACCGCTCGCACGAACGGGCCTCGATCAACCCGGCGACCAGCAGCCGATCGACGGCGCGCTGCGGCTCCTGCTTGCGCACCAGATCGTTCAGCTCTCGGCCGTAACTCGATGGCTTCAATCGGCGGAAGCGAATGCGGCGGCGGGCCAACAGGTCGAGCACCATGTGGAAGTGCTCCAACTCCTCGTTCACGATTTCGGTCATCGCGCGGCACAACTCGACATCTTCGACATACGCGAAAATGAGATTGAGCGCGGTGCCGGCCGCTTTCTTTTCACAGTGAGCATGATCGATGAGGATCGATTCCAAGTCGGAGTCCACTTGGGCAAGCCAGCGGGCGGGGGTGTCGCATTGAAGATGGAGCATGGGAATTTTTACGACAATCGCATCGGATCGAAGCCCGCAGCGCGAGCAAGGGTTGTCGCACTGGCCCTTGCTCGCGCTGCGGGCTTCGATCCCGTATGTTTTACGTGCTGGCCCAGTAGCCGCCGCGGGCATGATCGAACCGTACCTCCTGACCGCGATGTTCGGTGCGGAATTCGCCGTCGCGGTAGACTTCACGGCCCATCACCCAGGTGCGCACGGGCCAGCCGGTCAGCCGTGCGCCGTGCCAGGGGCTCCAGCCGCACTTGGTCACCTGTTCTTCATTGCGGACTTCGACCGTGCGCTCCAGATCGACCAGCACTAAATCGGCGTCATAACCGGCGGCGATGCGGCCTTTGCCGACAATGTCCCACACGCGTGCCGGCGCGTCGCACATCCAGTGAACGGCTTGCTGCAGAGCGCAGCGGCCGCGGTGCACCTCGTTCAGCACGAGCGCCAGCGAATTCTCAACCGCGGGAACGCCCGAGGGCGAGGCCGGATAGGGCTGGCGCTTTTCTTCGAGCGTGTGCGGCGCATGGTCCGTCGCGATCACCTGCAGCCTGCCATCCGCGAGCGCTCGCCAAAGCTGCTCATTGTCCGCGGCGGTTTTCAGCGATGGATTCATCTGCACGAGCGTGCCAAGCCGCGCGTAGTCGTCGATGTTGAACAGCAAATGGTGCGGGCACGCCTCGCCGGTGACGAGGCCGCGGTGATCGGCCAGCAGTTCGGTCTCGGCTCCTGTGGAAACGTGCAGCACGTGAAAACGGTGGCGATTCCGATGTGCGAGATCGATGGCACGCCGCGTGGCGATGAGCGCGGCTTGGTGATCGCGGATTCGGGAGTGGAGGGTTACGTCCGCAGCCCCTCCCCCGGCCCCTCCCCAGTGCGGGGAGGGGAGGATGCGGGCGGCGTTCGCACGCACGGTAGTTTCGTCTTCGCAATGGGCCGTGATGGGCAGCGTCGTTTCGGCAAAGATCCGCTCCAGTGCGGCCTGCTCGTCGACCAGCAAGTCGCCCGTGCTGGAGCCGATGAAGATTTTGATGCCGGGCGTGCGTGTGGCGCGCCGCAGCTCGTCGAGGTTGTCGGCCGTCGCGCCGATGTAAAAGCCGTAGTTCACCAGCGACTTTCGCGAGGCCAGCGCCAGCTTTTCTTCCAGCCGAGCCTGCGTGGTGGTCGCCGGCACGGTGTTCGGCATTTCGAGAAAGGTGGTGACGCCGCCCTTGGCACACGCGCGGCTGCCGGTGGCCAAATCCTCTTTGTGCGTCAGGCCCGGCTCACGGAAGTGCACCTGATCGTCAATCGCGCCAGGGATCAAATGCAGCCCGCCGGCGTCGATAACGTCGTCCACAACGAGCTGCGCGGCCGGGTCGATGTCAGCGATGCGCGTGCCCTCGATGACGATCGAGACACGCTCGATTGCGTGAGGCAGCACTACCTGCGCATTCTGAATGAGCTGTCGCATGCGCGTTAGTGTAGCAGGCACCGGGCACCCGGCACACGGTTTGGCCGTGTGCCGGGTCGGCGTGCCGTAGCGGCCCGGTGGGCATCGACCACCAATTGCTGCTTGCCGCAACGGTGTTGCGTTTCCGCCACGCGTTTTCAGCGGTTGATGCGCCCAGTCAACATCTCGCGGAATTGTGGTGGGTGATGCCTACCCGATGGATTCGCTCGACGACTTCAACGACGTTTCTAACCTAGGCTTAAAAGGCCAGATTTACGGACGAATTTGGTTCAGGGGTATCGCTTTTCCTGGCTCGGCCGGCACCCTCATCGGCCGCGTCTCGTTCTCGTCGTGAAGATTTGCCGCCCAGGGCCCGGTCGCCGCCGCGACCTCGCCGTGGCGTTGAGGGTGGGTATGGCTTCGAAGCACGCACGTCGACGCACGTCGCGATCGCGATCGATCGAGTCGCTCGAAGAGCGACGCGTCATGTCGGCCGAGCCATTTGCCGACCTGCTTGGCGGCCAGATCGAGCAGCATGCATTGGACGATTCAATCGGCGAGCCGCCCGCGCTGGTTCAGCACAGCGAGCGCGACGCGGACTTCTGGATCGATTCCTGGTCCGAGCGCGATCCCGAAGCGCTGTTAGGCGACATCGAGCAGACGCTGGCCAGCGCGCACGGTTCCACGGGCCTGACGCAAGTTCGCAACGACTACGGCTTCATCGGCACTGGTCAGACCGTTGCAATCATCGACAGCGGCATCGCTTGGGATCACGATGCCTTAGGCGGCGGGTACGGGGCGAATTATCGCGTCGTTGGCGGGTGGGATTTTACCGAGGAGAACGACGCCAATCCCTTCGACGACGGTCCGTCGGGGTCGCATGGCACGCACGTGGCTGGGATCGTCGGCTCGGACCGGGCTGGGACGAATGACGACGGCGTCGCGCCGGGCGTCGACCTTGTCGGCCTGCGTGTCTTCAACGACGACGGCGCCGGTTACTTCAGTTGGGTGGAGAATGCGCTCCGCTGGGTCCATCAGAACCGCAATGCGTATGACAACCCAATCACCGCGGTCAACCTGTCGCTCGGCACGTCGTGGAATTCAACGTCGGTTCCATCCTGGGCGATGCTCGAGGATGAGTTCGCCCAAATCAAAGCGGACGGCATCTTCATCGCCGTCTCGGCCGGCAATTCGTTCTCGACCTACAACGCGACCGGATTGAGCTATCCGGCGGCGAGTCCCTACGTCGTGCCCGTGATGAGCGTCGACGACGGCGGCAACCTCAGCGCGTTCAGCCAGCGGCATCCCAACGCGATTGGCGCGCCCGGCCGCTACATCGTGAGCACGGTGCCCGATTATGTCGGCAACCAGAACGGCGTGAACGACGATTTCGCGAGCTACTCGGGCACCAGCATGGCGGCCCCGTACGTCGCGGGCGCGAGCGTGATCCTGCGCGAGGCGATGCAGTTCGTCGGCTACACGAACATCACGCAGGACACCATCTTCAATCACATGATGTCGACGGCCACGACGTTCTTCGACGCGGCCACCAGCCAGAATTACAAGCGGCTAAACGTCGGCAATGCGCTCAACGCGCTGATGCCAGGCGACGATTACGGCTCGACTGTCGCGACGGCATACAACCTTGGCACGCTCAGCGGCACGAGCGAAATCGACGGGCTCATTGGCAAGCTGAGCGACGCCGATTACTTCAGCTTCACGGCGGCGGCCACGGGCACCGTGTCATTCACTGCTACCACGACACATGGATTGTCACCGGTGTGGACCGCATCCGCAGTTGCCGGCGAGGTCAGTGGCGCCAACGGCGAGACGTTCACGCTCGACGTCGTCGCCGGCCAGTCGTACACGCTCGGCCTGTCCACCAGCGGCGGCATTGGCTATTACGACCTGGCGATCGAGACCGAAGCTTCGTTCACGTACGTCGACTGGGGCGTGATCTCGCAGGAACGAGTTGATCACCTCAATAATTCGGGCGAGTCGTGGTATCGTCTCGAGGCCGGCCGAAGCGGCTATCTCACGGCGCAGGCCTTCTTCACGGCGGCCGGCGGGAATATTGATCTCGCGCTATTCGACGGCAATCTGCAACTCGCGGCAACCGGCGCCGCAGCAGCGTCCGGCGGCCGCGTCGATGTATTGGCCAACGTGGGCAGCGAGTATTTCCTCCGCGTCGCGGGCACCAACGCCGATGTTAGTTTCCAGCTCACGAATCTTGTCTCGCGAAGCGGCACGACCGTGAACGTCGTCGGCACTTCGACGGCCGATACGATCAGTGTCACCGCGGGGCCCACCCACCAAGTGAGCCTCAACGGCGTCACGTATAGTTTCGGCTCTGATGTCGTCAACACGATCAATTTGGACGGCGGTGGGGGGTACGATGCGATCAGGTTAACGGGAACCAGCGGCAACGAGACTGCCATCTTGCGGGTGGGGAGCGCGGTCTTTAGTGGAACCGGATTCAGTGTGTCTGCAATCAATTCGGAAAGCGTATCGGTCTATTCAGGTGGCGGAAGCGACCGAGTCGATTTCCACGACAGTGCAGGCGACGATCGCTTTCGCGCGAGGGCCCATCTCAACGACGCCTACATGTCCGGCGATGGCTACGTTCATTATTCACAAGGGTTCAGCCGCGCCAACGCATTCGCTACGGCAGGCGGCAATGACCGAGCCGATTTCTATGACAGCGCGGGGGACGACCGGTTCATCGCCCGGGCCCATTTCGACGACGCCTATATGTTCGGCACCGGCTACGTTCACTATTCGCAGGGATTCAGCCGCGCCAACGCATTCTCTACGGCAGGCGGCAATGACCGGGCCGATTTCTACGACGGCGCGGGGGACGACCGGTTCATTGCCCGGGCTCATCTCGACGACGCCTACATGTGCGGCGACGGCTACGTTCACTATTCGCAGGGATTCAGCCGCGTCAACGCATTCGCCACGGCAGGCGGCAATGACCGGGCCGATTTTTACGACAGCGCCGGGGACGACCGTTTCATTGCCCGGGCCCATCTCGACGACGCCTACATGTACGGCGACGGCTACGTTCACTATTCACAGGGATTCAGCCGCGTCAACGCATTCGCTACGGCAGGCGGAAATGACCGCGCCGATTTCTACGACGGCGCGGGGGACGACCGGTTCATCGCCCGAGCTGAGTGGAAGGACGCCTACATGTCCGGCGTCGGCTACGTTCACTATTCGCAGGGATTCAGCCGCGCCAACGCATTCGCCACGGCAGGAGGAAATGACCGGGCCGATTTCTACGACAGCTCGGGGGACGACCGGTTCATCGCCCGGGCCTATCTCGACGACGCTTATATGTGCGGCACGGGTTACGTTCACTATTCACAAGGATTTAGCCGCGTCAACGCGTTCGCTACAGCAGGAGGAATTGACCGAGCCGATTTCTACGACAGCGCGGGGGACGACCGGTTCATTGCCCGGGCTGAGTGGAACGACGCCTACATGCACGGCAACGGCTACATAAATTACACAAGGGGCTTCGGTTCAGTCACCGCGCGCTCGCAACATGGCGGGACCGACGAAGCAATCTTCGAAGAGCTCGGAATGGGCGATACGATAATCGGTCGCGGCAATTACGTCCGCAAGTCGGGCGTATTTGCCACGGTGTATGGCGAGGGTTTTGATACGGTTATCGCCCGTGCCCTTCAGGATGAAACACCAACGGCCGATGTCGAATCCGTGGATTACCTGTTCGAACAGGTCGGCGTTTGGAGCTAATGGCCGCCTCAGTAGGCACATCACCCTGCCATTTTTCTTGCACTTCTTCTCGCCAAGGATTCAATGCAGCGACAGACGCGATCCAGGGCGTCCTCACTCATCGCGGAGCCACTTGGCAAGCAGAGTCCTTCGCGGAAAAGCGATTCCGAGACGGTCCCACTTCGATACCGACAACCAGCAAACACCGGTTGCATGTGCAAGGGTTTCCAGACCGGGCGCGATTCGATGTTCTCGGTCTCCAATGCCAGCCGAACTTCCTCCGGCGTCGCACCCAACCGATCGGCGTCAATACGAATCACCGTAAGCCAACGATTGGAGCGCCCGAACGGCGCTTCGGGCATCAGTGAAATCCCCGGCAAACTACTCAACCTCGATGCATAGAAATTGAAGTTTCTGCGCCGTGCGGCGACAAACTGGTCGAGCGATTCCAATTGAGCAAGTCCCAATGCCGCCAGGACATTGCTCAATCGATAATTGAAGCCGATCTGAGAATGCTGATAGTGTGGAGCCGCGTCGCGGGCCTGTGCGGAAAGAAATTCCGCCTGATCAATTAGCCATTCATCGTCTGAACACAGCATGCCCCCGCCACTGGTAGTGATGATCTTATTTCCATTGAAGGAAAAAAAACTAGCCCAACCTGACCTGCCAACAGACTCGCCGCGGTAGGTTGCGCCGAGTGCTTCCGCTGCATCCTCAATGACTGGTATGTCATAGCTTGAGGCGACTTCGACAATGGGTTGCATGTCTGCGCTTTGCCCGAAAACGTCGACGGCGATCACCGCACGAGGCAACCTGCCGCGTTTGGCACACTCCGCCAGCTCATCCGCCAACAGGTTTGGATCAAGATTCCAACTAATTGACTCCGAATCAATGAAGACCGGCGTCCCTCCTTCGTAAGCGATTGGATTGGCCGAAGCGCAAAACGTCAGCGTTGAGCAGATTACCTCATCGCCGGGCTGAAGCTGCAGGAGTCGCAATGTTAGGTGAAGCGCTGCCGTGCCGCTGGCCACGGCACATGCGCGTGCGACCCCGACCCGCTTGGCGACCGCTGCTTCGAATCGCTTAAGGTGCGGTCCCGCCGGAGCCACCCAATTCGAAGCAATCGCCTCAGCGAGGTACTCCTGCTCCCGGCCCACCATGTGCGGCGGCGAAAGGTAAATCCGATCCAATGGAGATTCGGCGCGGGTTGTCATCATTCTGTGATCGTCGCTAACCATTGTCCTTAGCAGGTCAAGCGGCGGCGTCAAGTTTGCGTCCGCTCGAGCCACTGATCATACGCGCCGGCACGCCCACGGCCGTCGCTCCGTTAGGCAGACTGTCGACGACAACGGCCCCCGCGCCGACGGTCGCGTGATTGCCCACGTGAACTCCGGGCAGCAGGACGGCCCCGGCCCCGACGAGAGCGCACTGGCCGACGGTCGCTCCACCCGCGAGGCAAGCGCCGCAAGCGACATGTGCGGCGGCGCCCACGCGGCAATCGTGCTCCACAGTAGCGTTGTCATTCACAATTGCGTGCTCACCTATAAGCGCATCAACCTGAATGACGGCCCTGGCGAGAACCAATGTTCCCTTACCTATTGCAACGGAAGGATCGACGTACGCCGCGGGATGGACGACGGTAGCCCAAGGCAAATCCAATTCCTCTGCCAGGCTAAGGCGTCGCCGGTTGTCGCCGATGGCAATCAGCGCAGGCAGTCGCCGCGCTGTCATAATCGACCGGATATTGCCGAGCACAGGCACGCCAAGCAGCATTCTACCTTGTTGCGCCGTGTCGTCGTCGAAAACGCCGGCCACGCAGATGCGGGAAGCGCGTGCAGCGGCAATGGCCACTTTGCCGTGGCCGCCTGCGCCAATGATATAGATCGATTCAGGCATGCGGGGCATCGGTTTGCTCAAGCTGGTTGGCTGGGATTGAAGACGGGCTGTTGCGAGCGGCGCCGCAGAAGCGAGGCATCGTGACGTGCGTTGCGGCGCTAATACCTCGGCGTCTTATCACGACCATCGCGGTTCGCAACATGATGGCTAGATCGAGTATCAACGAGATATGGTCGACGTACCACACATCGAGTCGGAGACGCTCCTCCCAAGAAATGGCATTGCGCCCGCGCACTTGCGCCAGTCCGGTAATTCCGGGCTTTACCATGTGCCGACGCTCCTGCTCTGCGGAATACAGCGGAAGATAATCCGTTAACAATGGTCGCGGGCCGACCATGCTCATATCACCGCGTAACACGTTCCATAACTCCGGCAGCTCATCGAGACTTGAAGCCCGGAGGAATCTTCCGATTCGCGTGAGACGCTGTGCGTCGGGCAACAACCGGCCGTCCGGGCCGCGCTCGTCGTTCATCGTGCGGAACTTGATTAACCAAAACGAACGGCCGGCCAATCCGGCCCTTTTCTGTCGAAACAGGATCGGAGCGCCTATAGTGCACCGTACCGCGAGCGCCACAACGACCAAAACGGGCGCCGACAAAATGAGGCAGGTTCCGGCGACCGTTAGGTCGAAGATGTGCTTTCCGTGCGCTCTGTATGATAACATTCCAGGTTTGCCAGTCGTCTGCCTAGGCCGCGTGTGACTTCAAAGAGTGCGAAATGGCGTTCGTCTCCGTTGGCAGCGCGGCATCGACAACAAGTCGATTGTATTCGTCTTCTAACGCAGTCCAAATGCGATGCGGGCGAAACTCCTGCGCTACCCGGCGCCTTCCCGCCATTCCGTGTTGCGCCGCCAGGCCCGGTTTGTCTAGATATGCAATCAGCGCATCCGCCAGCTCGTCTACGGCGCCAACGGGAACGAGGCGCCCGGTCGCGCCGTCGACAATTGCGTCGACAACGCCCGTGGCCCGAGTCCCCACGACCGGCAGGCTGGCCGCTTGGGCTTCAAGAACGCAATTAGGAAATCCTTCGCGATACGAGGGAAGCGCCAGTACGTTCATCAAATGATAGTAAGGCGTTACGTCGCCGACAAAACCGCTCTTGATGATGCGCGGATCCTTTTTAATACGGTCGACAACTGCTTCATCCGGCGGGTCGCCCGTCTCAAAGTCGCCTACCAGAAGCAGCCGAGCGGCCGGGAAGCGTTCGGTAACTTGCGCAAACGCGCGGACAAGCTCCGCAATTCCCTTGTCGCGAGTTAGTCTGCCCACATAGCCTATTACGGGATCGTGCGCCGCGATTCCAAACTGCTCGCGCAGTCGTCTCGCCTGCGACAGTCGCGAAGCGGTTCGTTCGAATGCTTCTGCGTGAACGCCGTTCGAGGAGCCTGCGCCTAGGACGGCAACTTTGTCGGGATCCGCAAGATCAAGGCTTACGAATTCGTCGGCGAGGCTTTGGCTTACGCAAATGACGCGGTGCGCACAGGCCGACGCAACCCGCTCGGCAAAGGCCAGGATGTGCCACGTTAGACCTCTCGCAGTTTCGAGGCGCAAGCCCCTGAGCGTGTATATCCTGACCGGCACACGAGCGAGAAAGGCAGCCAACGTGGCGAGCAGGCCAGCTTTCGGCGTACTGGCGTTGACTATTTGGGGGCGGACATTGCGCATGAGACGCCACAGTCGGACGAACGCCACCAAATCGTGCAACGGTCGAATCTCGCGGTGCATGGGGAGAGATCTGATCGTGATATTCTCGCGCGCCGCGGCAGCAGTGAGGCGCGGATGCGGCGCGGCAACGAGCGTGACATCAAAACCTCGCGAGCGGAAAAATGCCAATTGACCCTTCAGCAAATCGGCAGACACGCCGCTGGTGATAAGGACCATTAAGCGCAAGGGCGCGGCTGAGTCGTTACACGGCGCCCGTCCACCGCGGTCAAACGGCGTCTGTTCAAATTGGGGCGCTTCCTCCAAGAGGGGTTCCGCGGCATACCGGATGCGGTAGTCGCTATCCGGAAGCCGTTTATTGGCAACGTAAAGCAGTCGAATGCGTCGAGTCATGTGTCTCGATCCTCACCAGTGCCCGGCAATGAAACTCACGCCCTCGGGTACGGTCCGGTTGGTCCCGGCAACGTGCGCTTCTTGGACATTGCGCCAAGCTGCCTGCCGACCAGGCGGCGGCTAGACTGGTTTCGAGAAGCTGCGAGCGTTAAACAAAAACCGTGCAACTTGGCCACAAATGTTAAAACCAGCAACGTCATCCCGCTATACACCGTTCCGAACAGGTTGAGTTGACCCAGGCTCATTACCGTCATGCCGATGAAGGCCACGTTCGCGGCGGTCTTCGGCCGTCTGAACAACGATCGGCTAACGGCCGCCGTGATCGCCCCTATGAGAAAGAATCCTATTACCGCGCCCGGCCAGCCAAAATCGCCGTACAGGCAGCCCAGATAGGTCATGCTGCTGAGTGTGGTGCGGCTCTCTTTGGCATCGGGGTTCTGTAGCAAGAACAATTCGTACGTGAACGGTGTCCCGGAGCTGACAAACGGCAGCGCGGCGCCTGCGTCGGTGCAATGAATTCCCCCCCAGCGGAGATCGATGTGGCCCGACCGCACATACTCGATGACGTACACGGAATTGATACCGTTGCCGAAAAAGATTCGCTCTGCCAGCTGGCGCACGCCGTCTTTCCAGGTTCCCCCTTCGGCCTCCACTTTCGACAGCTTCTGCGGGAGGCTCAGCGCCACCAGCGCTAACAACAAGAATGTGCCAAACCACGCCAGGGTGTGAAGGCGAATCCGCGCATAATACGATGCCGCGACAAGAATCGAAACGAACGACCACAGCACCGGTCCGCGCGTTCCGTCGCCCCCAATGTAGACATAACACGCCAAGACCAGGCCCACCGAGAGGATGCGCCACACCGTTTGACGACTCTGCAAATACAACACGATGCAGATTGTCGCCAGGTATGGCCAGCCCACTCGAAATAGTAAGCGGATTGCTCCTTGCCCGCGATACTCACCGCCGAAGAAATGTCCTTTGGTCAGTTCCAATCGTTGCTCCGCCAGCGTCTCATTGGCGCCCGTGGCATAACCGTGGCGAAGGAACTCGTGCATGCCGGTGAGCGCGGGCGGCAAGCCCTGGAACAAATACAGTCCTACCAACATGAAGAGCGTCGCGCAGAGGATGATGGCCGCCAGGTGGGCTGGCTCGTTCGGCCGCACCAGCGGTTGCGACCAGAATCGCAGCGGGCCGCATGTTGCCCACGCGGCATTGTTCCGCAGCAGCATGTAGCCGGCAATAAAGGCGAAACTCGAGGACAGGATCACGAGGCTCGCGTAGTTGTCCTCGGAGACGCCGTCAATTCGGGCGAAGATCGCGGCCGGCCAGACAAACGTCGCCTCGTGAAAACAGAATAAGAGCAGCGGGGTGGCGATGTATTCACCGCCGCTCTCGCGCCGATTGATCGCGCACAGCAAAAACATCATCGCCAGCGCGCCGACGGCAAATAGTGCGTAATGAACAATCATAGCGGTCGATGCGAAATATGATTTCCTGCCAGCGATCGGTCTATGCTGCGCGGAGCTGCTGGTCCCAGAACTCGAAGCGCTGCGCCAAAGTGAATTGCGTGGAGAGGCGTTCGCGGACGAACCGCACGGCGATCAACCCCTGCCGGGTGCGTGTGCCGGCATCGCGAGCCAGCAGCTTGCGGACGGCCGATTGCAACGCGCCCAGATCGTCCGGCGCGACGCTTTCCACGAGGCCTTGCCGCACGAGCTCGGACCGCTCCTCCACGCACGTGATCACCGGCTTTCCGCACGCCAGGTACTGCCGAACCTTTTGGTACGAATTACCGGTCGTCTGCATCCGCTCAGGCCGATCCAACGCGAACCCGACGTCAAAACTGTTCACGTAGGTTGGAATCAGCTCGTAAGAAACCAGGCCGGGCAGCGCCGTGCGGTCTTCCAGGCCCAGCTCTTTGGCTCGCCGTTTGAGGAGGCCGCCTTGATCGTGGCCGACGATCACCACCCCCAGGTCCGGGAAATCGCTCGCAAGTTGCGCAGCGACTTCCAGCATTTGCATTCCGCCACGTTCAGCCGGCGAGCCACCGACAAATCCCAGCACCGGTGTGAAGCGCGACAGCCGAAGGGTGGCCTTGGCGGCGGACGGATCGCCCGGCGTGAACCGCGCGACGTTCGTCGCATTTTCAACGACTCGTAACCGCGCTTCCGGCAGGCGAAAATCTTTTACATGATCCCGGTAGTGCGTTTCGGTGCAGCAATCGACGGCAATCGCCCGCGACACGATTCGACGAAACAACCAGATGTTGATCGGTCCCAGGATCTTGGCGACGATGCCTTTGAGTCCGCGGTTCTGCGTAAACCCTTGGATATCTCCCAGCGTTTTGATGGCAAACCGTGTGTTGTACCTTGATAGAAAATAGATCGCGAGGGGAATCACAGATAGTCGCACGACAATCAGGTCGAACCGCGCCGTGCTCGTCATTCGCTTCACAATGCGATAAAGCTCTGCTTGCTGCCAAAGAAAACCAACAATGTTCCATCGGCGCGGATGGGCATAGAACGTCGTTCGCGCGCGGTCGATCTCATCACAACAGCGGCGAGGCAACGGCAGGACCGCGTGAACGCGGTCCCCCAGCCGCTCGTAAAGACTGAGCAAGAATTCCCGCTCATTGACGCCGGGCCCATTGGGCGCGGTGACGTCGGCCATCGAGACGTACAGGATGTTTCCTTGTTCCGCTAAATTCATGCGAGCATCCTTCTCCTCCACCAGTCGTCAACCTCGGCCATGGTGCCAAACCACGCGCCTTGGTCCCGCAGAGAAGCGAGCAGACTACGATAGACTTCCACGAATATGGGGAAGCGGATCGTCTCCGGATGCCATAGGAGCGTGAGCAGCCCTCCCACGGCCCGAACCCGGCGGATGAGCCGATCCGCCCGCTCCAAAGCCTCGTTCTTGCGCCCTTGGGCGAGGATGCGAATCAGGCATTTCTCCTGAATCACGAGCGGCAATTCCAGCACGTCGAGCGGTTCGTCGTTGCGTACGTCGCGCAGCCGCCAGGGCAGGCTGGTGCCGTAGCGGAAGCCGATGTCGTCGTTGAATCCCACGCTCGAATCAACGCGCAGCCCAGCCTCATGATGGACGTGGGGCGTGCAGCGGATGTCGAAGTGAAGGTGGTGATGGCGCACGCTGCGGACCGTCGCGCCGATGGCTTCTTCCACCTGTTCCTTTTGCCGTTTCATTTCCGCGACCGAATTGAACGAATTCCACGATGCGTGCAACCCCACTTCCCAGCCGCGGCAGTGAATTTCTCTCATCATCTCACGCACCGAGCATGGCTGAGCGTCGAACATGACTCGGTCATCGTAGCGATAACCGCCATCGGAGTAGTGGCGCTTGCCATAGCGGTTGGGCAGAAACAGGAAGGTCGAGCGGGCGCCGACCGTGGCCTCCATTTCCAGCCAATGCTCGTAACAAAAAAGCGGATCGGCGCGGCGGCGCCGAGCCAGCGCTGTAAAGAAGTCGACGGCTGATGCGCCCAATCCCCGGATGGCTCGCGACTCGCGATGCAATGCGGCCGCTGGGGCTCGATTTCGAACCTGCCGCAAGTGCATTAGCGGGGTGTGCCATGCTACGTTGTCGACGTCGTGCGTCAGGCAGACAGCGAAGGGCGCGCCATTTGGCCAAATTGGGGGCGAATCACCAGCCGCCAGTCGCTGCTCATCTAGGAACGGACGATACAGCCCGCCGTCATGGCTAAGACTGCTGAAGCGAGACGACGTGGCGCAATAGCAATCCCGCTGTGCGTGGTCGAGACTCTGGGCCTCGCAGCGGTCGGCGGCGAGACCGGCACCATTGTTAGTCGCTTTCATGCTGCTCGCCCCCAGAATGCTGCGGCCAGCCGCAGCACGCGGCTGTTGATTCGGTGCGCTTGATAGTACGGCGTCTGCACAGCGCCAAATGCGCGGAAGAACCGCTCCACTGGCTCCAGCATGGATCCTTCGAAGTCAAACGAATTCGAGACAGTGGCGGCGTGCTGAATCGCATTCCAGAGCAACAGCGACGTGGCGCCGCTATTCCGCAGCTCGGGATCGCCGCCCCCCATCAGGTAATAGGCGCAGCGATCGTCCCACACCATATAAACCGCGGCATGGATGCGGCGCTTCCCGTCCACAGCGAACAGCTGCCGACGCCTGCCGCGCCGCGCGAGTACGTCATCCAGCCGTTCCAAGAACGCGGGAGAAACGGGCGAATTGCGGCCCTGACGCTGAAACGTCTTGGTGTAAGTTGCTATAAATTGGGACGTCCCCAAATCGCACTCGATGCCGACATGCTTTTGGGATTTGCGGATGTCGCTGCGAATGTTCTCCGCGAATCCTTTCCAAATTGCATCTAAGTCGCTGAGGTCAGGGAAGCGGTACGTGTATTTCACCGCTAGTTGAAAGCCCGCCCAATGGAACGGCAAGAGATTCACCAAGTTGGGATGGCACATGATCGAGCAGCGATCGTACGGCGGCAATTGGTCGAGCAGCGCCTCGATATTGTCCTTTTCCGTGCGAAGGCGTTTAACTGACTTCGCCCCGGTTGTTCGATGCCAGGGGCCGAGCGTGGGAGTCAGCCTGGGACGTGTGATGGAGAGCGTGCCATACTTCCGCGACGCCACGTAGGGCATTCGCGCTACCACTTCATCGCCTTTGCGCACGACGGCCTCACTCCAGCCGTCCGGCGCCACCGCATCCAGCCACCAGGGATCCTGGAAGAGGCAGTAACTCGCCGGCGCGGAAACTAAGGTCTTGGCAGGGCTCAACACACTTGGCTCCTTTGAATGACTCGCCACACCACCACGATCCCGACGCAATAGGCGACGGATGAGGCAATACTCAAAACGGCCAGTGCCGCGAGCGGTTCCAGCTGCAGCCACGCGGCGGCCACCAGGGTTGACGCGATCAGCGCCAGCCGGACCAGTTCCCGAAAGATGTGCAGCCCCTGCTTTTCAAAGACGTCGAGTGTTGATCCCAAGGTAGAGGCTACCAACTTCGCCGCAAACATTGGCGAGAGAATCAGCACGCACCAGCCGGTTGTTTGCCATTTGGCCCCAAATACCGCTCCGCACACGAGCGGTGCTGGGATTGCCACACAAAGCACGAGCAGCCCCGCAATAGCGATTTGGAAGATCAGTGTTTTCCAAAACAGCCGCGATAACCGCTCAGGAGAATCGTGACGCAACCGAGCGCATTCACTTAAATACACCTTGGCAACGGAGTTCGACAGCAACGTGATTGGCATGCCGAGGATTCGCTGCGACAACGCCAACCAGCCCGCGACCTCCAGATCGTAAAATATGGCGACCAGTATCAGCGGCAGATGAAGACCTGCTGTATTGAGCAAGGCTGCCCAACTGGAGAGCGCCGGAAATCGCCAATAACGCGCCGCGGCGCGCATCACGCCGTGTGGCGTGACTTTGGCAAGAGCGGCCAGGCTCGTCTGCCAATATCGTCGCGACAGCGCTCCGGCGCAGCATATTTGGCCGACGACGTCGCCAACCATCAAGCCTAATGAGCCGGCGCCGAATAGCCCGGCACCCACCTGGCATCCCGTTTGCCCCACCGCTTGCGCGATGCTCGCGCGCGCCAAGTGGGAATACTCCCGATGGCGAACCATCCACGAGCTCAGCACCTGGTAGAAACCGGCGCCAAAGACTCCGAGCGGAATAAGCCAGAAAAAAGGCTGCAAAAGCTCGCCGCCAATCCAGCTTACAATCCACTCGCCCAACAGCCACAGGAATAGGCTGGTAGCGGCGACCGATGCAACCACCAAACCCAAGCTCAGCGCGAACACATCCGCGGCTTGAAATTCGCACGCCGGAAGCGGGATCGCCATCTCATAACGCAACGCCGAGATTGTCGATACGAGAGAAACAACGGATACGAAGATCGCCAGTGTTCCGAAATCGTCCGGCTCATAAAGCCGCGTAAGAACGGGGGCGAACGCAAGGAGGATGACTTGTCTGGCCGCGGTGCCGCCGCAAAGCAGAACCACGCTGCGGACAAACTTTGTATCGACGAAGCGAGCCCCCGCATCGATCCAGGTCATTCCCCGGACGAACCGCAATGCGGCTGATGCTCGATCGACGCTCGTTTTGTCGGTGATATCTGCTTCTATCATCTTGACCGAAAATCTGAGGCTCACCGGCGGCGCTACGATCGTCACAAAGCCTCTCGGGCGGAACTTCGCCGTACGCCGTGGCAGGCCTCTCAAGCGGCTAGTTTCGACTGATCGTTTGATTCGCGAAGCTGGCACAATACGGTCGCCACCTGCTCCTGCTGAGCGGCGCGCAATTCTGGAAACATGGGCAAGCTCAGGCAGCGGTTTGCGACACGCTCTGCATTGGGGAATGAGCCCGCCGCATATTGCAGATCTGCATTGACCTTCTGCAAGTGGAGAGGCACTGGGTAATAAATACCGCAACCAATTCCTGATTCAGTCAGGCGACGCGCCAAGCGATCTCGATCCGCGACGGCTATTGTGTACTGGTGGTAAACGTGACGGATCGGCGATTGGAGTGCGGCGCCGGCGTCGGTCGGTACGTTTACGCCGTCGGGGGCGAACTCCACTGGGACATCGATTGAGGTGGCCGATAATAGCCGGTTGTAGGTGTAAGCGTGTTGTCTGCGGAGCGCATTCCAAGTATCGAGATGCTTGAGCTTGACGCGCAGAATGGCCGCCTGCAGTTCATCGAGACGACTATTCATGCCGAGCTCGTCATGGTAGTACTTGATCTTGCCGCCGTGCCGCCGCAGCATTTCCGTCCGCTCGCACACTCGACGATCGTTGGTCACAATCATCCCACCATCACCGAGACATCCCAGGTTCTTGCTCGGAAAGAAGCTCAGGCAGCCTGCGGTTCCGAGCGAGCCGACGTTGCGTCCTCGGTACGTTGCACCGATCGCTTGAGCGCAATCTTCGACGACAGCCAGGCAATGCGTGCTTGCTGTCTCCAGCAAAGGGTGCATATCGCATGGCTGGCCGAATAAGTGAACTGGCAGGATGGCTTTGGTGCGCGGCGTGATGGCCGAGGCGATCAATGAGGGATCGAGATTGTAGGTCCGGGGATCGATATCCACGAACACCGGCTTGGCTCCTACCCTGCGAATCGCTTCGCACGTGGCGATGAAAGTGAACGGCGTGGTGATGACTTCGTCGCCGGGGCCGACATCCAATGCCAGCAGCGTCAAGTGGAGCGCGTCCGTACCGCTGTTCACCCCGACGGCATATTGGCACTGGCAGTACTCGGCGATTTCGTGCTCGAGCTCCGCTACGTTCGGCCCCAGGATGTACATTCCGTTTTCGGCCACGGCCTGCATCGCGGCGTCGATTTCGCCTTTCAGCGCCAGGTACTGCCGAGTCAGGTCACAGAGAGGAACGTCCATGGTTTAAGCGGCTCCGCGGCTGCTGGCGGATTCAACCAATTCGATGGTTCGTTCGGCAGTCTGGCGATAGGTCCGGCCGCATTCGCTGCATTTCGCAGCAGCGCCATGGAAGACGAGGCAATCTCCACATTGGCACGCCCAACCACGCTGACGAGCGGGATTGCCACACATAATGGCATAGGGCGGCACGTTTTTCGTTACCACGGCTCCCGCCCCGATCATGGCGTGTTCACCGATCACCCGACCACAAATAATGGTCGCGTTCGCGCCGATACTGGCCCCTCGCTTCACAAGCGTCGGAAGATTGTCTTCGCTCTTGTTTCTTGGAAATGCGGACCGCGGCGTACGTATATTGGTGAAGACCATGGATGGTCCACAAAACACATCGTCCTCGATCGTGACGCCTTCATAGACCGACACGTTGTTCTGGATCTTGACGTTGTTTCCGATGGAGACGCGTGGGCCGATCACCACATTCTGCCCGATTCGGCAGCGGCGGCCGACGCGGCAGCCCGAAAGAACGTGACAGAAGTGCCAAATGCACGTGCCTTCGCCGATCTCGACACCCTCATCGATGTAAGATGATTCGTGAACGAACGGAGCGGGCTGGCCATCCATGCCGATGTCGCTTTCGGGGCCGGGTCATTGATTGACGGACGGCAGAGAATAGTAAATCACGTGCCAGCAGGGCAATACGAAGGTCAAGCTGCCTTGCTAGCGGTCCGCCGCGCGTACGGTACAGTGGACGTCAAGGCCCGCTCGACCATCGGATGCGCATCGTGCAAGCTCATCTGCGGCTCGGTGTGGTTGATTGAATGGACTAACTCGATGGCCGGACGTGCGTCGCGTATGCCGGCTCCGCGACCGGCCAGAATCTGCTCGTAGACGCGCGTGTGAAGGTCCTGGAAGCCCGAGGAGAACTCAATCTCCTGGCCATCGTAGGTCATCGAGCGATAGGCATAACCGTCCTGCTGACGGGCGTGATCCGGAAGGTCGTCGGCATCGGTAGAGAGAAACCAGCGGACCTTGGCGCGCTCGAGCTGCAGGACGCCTGCCATTTTACGAGGCTGCGCTAAGTGGACCCTGCTATGCTCGACGTTTCCAAATAGCCAGAGCAACAGGTCGAAGAAGTGGACTCCGATATTCAGCGCGACACCGCCGGACTTTTCGTGCGATCCTTTCCATGAGACGTCATACCACCTTCCACGACGCGTGATGTAGGACAAGCAGACCTCGGCACGCTCGCGAGGCGTTTCTTCTTGCAGCCTTCGCCGCAAGTCGCACAGCGAGGGGATAAGACGAAGCTGCAATACATTGTGGACACGGCAACCATGCTCCGCTTCGAGCTCCTCGAGCGCATCGAGATTCCAAGGTGAGATCACCAGCGGCTTTTCGCAAATCGCGTGGGCCTTAACCCGCAACGCTAGCCGCACATGGGCGTCGTGCAAGTAGTTCGGCGAGCAGATGCTCACGTACCGAATTCTGTCCTCTGGGGCACCACGACGACGCTTTTCAAGGTAGCGATCGAAGCGTTCAATCTCGGTAAAGAAGTTGGCTTCGGGAAAGAAGCTGTCGAGGAACCCGACGCAATCGTGCGGATCCACGGCAGCGACCAAGGTATTCCCCGTGTCGCGGATCGCCTGCATGTGCTTGGGAGCGATGTAGCCGGCAGCGCCTATCAAGCCAAAATTCATGCTTGACTCTCATGTCCTCGTCACGGACCCACCCCAGGCACGGAAGCCCTAGGGGCCGCGGGACTGTAGGCACGCTTCCTGTTGCCGACAAGGTTAATCTGCTGGCACGACGCCGTGTGGTCAGAAGATTCGCTTCGTCAAGCGGTGTTTTTGCCTGCTAGCTCTTGTGGCGACGAGGGTGAAGTCCTGTCGACGCCGATTGGCAAATTCCATATCCTCCGCCCGCCCAATATCGCCCAATTCTGGCGAAACCTATTCGACCCCGCTCTTCAAAAGCCTTCGCGGACACTCAAGTTTGTCGAAGGACCAAAACATTCCCTGGACTGAGTCGCATCAGGGTTAACGCGTCAACGATGGTGGCACAAAGCCATTCAATTGGAACAACTCGCAGCGCAAACCGAGGAAGCTGCTCTCGTCTCGGAATTGCTGCGGGCTGCCTACTGGCAGTGATTATCGCCGGCACTATTGGCTGCCGAACCGCGCATTACACTGCGGCAGGCCTTCCGCACCAGCTTCAGGCCCCGCCCATGCCCCCGTCGACCAACATCAACTTGGAACAAATGGCTGGAGCGGGCATCGGCACGTCACAGATTGGCCACGGCGACCTGGTAGAGATCACGATTGTCAGTGGCGGCGGTGAGGAACGGGCAACGCCCATCCCCGCGCGCGTGGGGGACGACGGCACGGTGATGGTGCCGCTCATCGGCGGAGTTCCCATTGGCGGATTAGAGCCCGTGAGTGCCGAACAACGGATCGCCGCGGCGGCGATCGAGCGCGGTGTGTATCGACAGCCCTACGTGACGCTTACGGTCGCCGAGCCAGCCGTAAATCGCATCACCGTGCTGGGCGCGGTGACCAAGCCTGGCGTCGTCGAATTGCCGCGCGGATCGTCTGACCTGGCGAACGCGCTGGCGGGGGCCGGCGGTCTATCGAAGGAGGCGAGCACGCGCGTGGAAATCCTCCATCGCGGCGGCCACTCCCTCCTCGCCGGACAGGATCCCGGAGCGCTGGAACGTGAGCCCGATGGGGTGAGACTTTCGGCGCATACCGAGCCGCTCCATCCGACCGCCGTTCCCTTTGCCGCGCCTGGGCAACTTGAACTTTCACGACCGGCAGCTAGCCCGGCTTTATTCTCGCCGCCCGCAGCGCCAGGAAAGTCACAGATCGACCTCGCCCAGCTAGGGCCCGCCGGATCGGAAGATCGAAAGCTTGGCGACCGCGACGTGGTCATGGTTCTGCCGGAGGAAACGCCTGTGTTCCATGTCACGGGACTGGTGCAGAAGCCCGATCAGTTCGAGCTCACGCGAGGAAAGGATATTCGCGTCCTGGATGCCATTGCGATGGCTGGCGGTATCACGTCGCTCGTGGCCGACAAGGTTTACGTCATTCGGCAGTTTCCCAACATGCCCGAACCGGCGGTAATTCAAGTCAGCATCGCCCGCGCCAAGCGCAAGGGGCCCGAGAACCTGCGGCTGGCGGCTGGCGACCTGGTAAGTGTCGAATCGACAGCCGCAACGATGACGGTTGATACATTGACTAAGTTTTTCCGCGTGGCACTCGGCGTGAGCGGAAGTGTTGCCACGTTTTAATGGAATGTAGCTGCCGCGAGCCGAGCGGCACAACACGCACGTCGTGACCCACGGCCGCCTCGGCTCGGCGGACCAACCGTTGTATGAATTCATCCACCGAGAACAGCGAGCTTCAACCGCTTTCCGACACGGCCCTAAATGCGGCGTCGTCGGAACTGGTGCACAGTCTGCTGCGGTTGCTGCACATCGCTCAGTACCGGAGAAAGACGATCGTGCAGGCGGTGTGTGTCGCGGCGATACTCGGCGCGACCTATTACGCGCTTGCGCCACGCTACTACGACTCCAACGCGAAGCTGCTGATTGTTCACCGGAATCAAGACCAAATAGCCAGCATGGCCGACCCGCCATCGGTCGATAGCACGATGGCGACGCACCGCGAGATCGTCGTCAGTCCAGTTGTGCTTCAACAGGCGGTCGAGCAGTTGCTGCCGGAGCAGCGAGTCGATTTCCAAGATGCACCGCCATCGAACTGGGCCCGGATTCTGGCCGAGGGGCTTTCGGCGCGCACGACCCGCAAGGCGAATTTCATTGAAGTGAGTTATCGATCGCGCTCGCCCGAGGCGGCGGCGGCGGTGGTCAGCGCGGTAATTCAATCCTATCTTCAATTCGTGGATTACACGCATAAAGGCTCGGCGAGCGAGGCCATTGCCGTCCTGACGCACAAGAGCGACCAGGTCGCCGTCAGCCTGGCTACCAAAAAAGACGAGCTGCAGGCGTGCCGCGACCGGGTGGGCAGCCTGGCTCTGGAGCCAGACACGGGCATCATTGAGCCCGCCATCCAACGGGCCTTAAAGCTCAACGAGGCGCTCTCAGACGCGCAGCAGCGGCGTCTCAAGCTCGAGGCATCGCTGGCTTCCATCGCGGAGGCGATCCGGAAGGGCGAGGATTTGCAGCAGCATCTCGTCGCCCTGGAGGGAGTGGTCGGCCAGCAGATGTTGATCTCCGCCTTGGGCCTCACCCCGCAAGACAATGTTCTCATCAAGGCCCAAGAGCAAAAGCTCCTCGACGCGCACGTCGAGCTGCAGCGAACGGCCCCCTATTACGGCCCGGCTCACCCGAAAGTCATCGAGCTCAAGGAACGTGCCCAGGCAATCGAGCAGTACCTGGCTAGCTATCGAGCGCAAACGACAGAGCGTTTCGCCGCGTTTGGCGGCGGCCAATTGGGCCCGCTTCTGGTGAAGATGATGGACCAATCTGTCGCAAAGGTCCGGCAGGAAGAGGAGCGGCTGCAGTTGGCATTCGATGCGGAACGTGCCAAGGCAAGAGCGCAGACCGACGACATGCAAAAGATGCAGGACATCGAGCGGGAGGTCGCGCGCCTCGAAGCCGAATACGACAGCCTGATCAGCAAGATTGCCACGGTCGACACCCACCAGCTTCAGGCGCCGATTCAGGCGACGGTCGTGCAAGAGCCATTACCCGACGACATCGCCGACTCCCCCGAGTTGCGGCTCGTCGGGCTGTTGTCACTCCTGTTCGGGTTATTTGTCGGCGGCGCGATCGCGTACGTCCAGGACGTGCTCGACGATCGCTTCGCGTCGCCCGAAGAGATGTCTGGGCAGCTCGGCGTCCCGGTGCTGTCGATGATCCGACGAATGACGGCCCTGGAAGGAACGGGCCTGGCGTCGGTCCAAACGTATGTTTCACCCAACGCGGTCGAAACCGAGGCTTTCCGAACGTTGCGCACCGCGCTGACTTTGGGCACCGGCGCGACCGACCGGATCGCAATCTCCAGCGCGGAGCCGGGCGACGGCAAGACGACGGTGGCGGCGAATCTGGCCGTTTCGTTCGCGCAAGCCGGCAAGAAGACGTTGATCATCGACGCCGACCTGCGCAAGCCCGGCATGACCGCCATGATGGGCCTGAAGGGCAGGCCGGGCGTGACGGACGTACTGAATGGTCGCAAGAATCCGGCCGACGCGGCGGCCGAGCTGGTACACAGCACGGAACTGCGGGGTCTCGACGTATTGCCTGCCGGACTCCGCCGACCCAACCCTGCCGAGCTGCTCGCCGATCAAAAGTTCAGCGAGCTGCTGGCCTGGGCCGAGGCAACCTACGACCAGGTGCTCGTCGATTGTCCGCCGGTCTTGGCGGTGAGTGATGCCCAAATCGTCGGCCGTCTCGTCGATGGTGCAATTCTTATCGTCCAGCCACAGAAGAACCACCGACGCCTCGTGGCGAGGGCGTGTCACAGCTTCACCGCCACGGGATGCACCCTGCTCGGAGTTGTCGCCAACGGTTTGTCGTCTGAGTCGGAGCGCGGCTACGGATATGGGTACGGCTATGGTTACGGCTACGGGGACGGCTACGGTCATGACGCCGAAATGGAGCAGCCAAGCAAGGATGTTCTGGCGTGGGAGCCTTCGCAGCGTTCGAAGGCGGCGTAAGCGACGAACATCGGATCGGCGCCCGAAACGTCTTTCACGGCACACAAGTAATTGGGATGGATCAACCAATCGCTAGCATGTCCGATGAATGGGGTTCAAGCGCGTCGCGCAAAAGCGGCGGCACAGCGAATGCCGACCCGCTGCTGCGCGTCGTCGATGCCGGGCTGCTGGGCGTGATTTGCGTAGCGCCATTCTTCTTTGGCGGACGGCACGACTTGGGACGGCTGGTGCTGGTGACTCTCATCGCGCTAAGTTCGGCGGCATGGTTCGCCCGGCAGGCGCTGCTGCCCGCCGCCCGTTGGCCGCGAACGATCGCACACCTCATTCTGTTTCTCGCGGTGGCACTTCTAGTGCTACAGATCGTCCCGCTACCGCCAGACTGGATCGCGCAACTTTCCCCCAAGGCCGCCGAATTATTGCCGATATCGGTCGGCGACAGCGATCCAACCCGCTTCGGCCCATGGCAAACAATGTCGCTGTCCCCGCACGAAACAACCAAGTCGCTGGCAATGCTGCTGAGCTACGGCTTGCTGTTTGTCGTCGTGACCGGCCGCATCGAAACTTCCGCCGACGTTCAGCGACTAATGAATTGGATCGCGCTGTCAGCCTCGATCATGGCGGTGTTCGGCCTCGTGCACTTCTTTACATCCGACGGACGCTATTTTTGGTTTTACGCGCATCCCTACCGGAAGGCGACGAGCATCGTTAGCGGTGCATTCGTCAACCGCAATCATTTTGCCAACTTCTTGGTGCTCGGCGTCGGGCCGCTCATTGCCCTGCTGCTGAGCGTCGTGAGTCGGCCGAATCGAACCACTGCACATCAGGGACGAATCCTCTCAAACCAATATTCAGGGTGGGTAATCGGGGCTGCTCTAACCATCGTTACACTGGCGATTCTGAGTTCGTGCTCGCGCGGCGGAGTGCTGGTGCTGCTATCGGCCGGTGGCGTGCTGACGGCTATTTATTGGTGCCGGGGCCTGGTCGACAGTCGTTTTATCTACTGTCTGGTTGGACTTGCCATCATCGTCACCGGGCTGCTTTCATTGCACGGATACGACAGGGTCGTGGCACGGCTGGACGATTTCGCCGAAGGCTCCATCGACGAAATAGACCACGGTGGAATTCGGCGGAAGCTTTGGGCGGCCAACATCGCGGCGTTTAACGACTTCTGGCTGACCGGCACGGGCGCCGGCAGCCACAGCGAAGTCTATCCCCTTTATTTGCCTGAATCCCACAACAAAATCTACACCCACGCTGAAAATGGCTATCTACAGGTGGCGAGCGAGACCGGAATCGGCGGGGTCATTCTTCTTGCTGCGGCCATCTGCGCGTGTGGCACTTGGTGTGTTGTGTGCCTGCGCCATGCGCGACAGCCGAACGAGATTCGATTGTTTGGGGCGGCTGCAGCCGGATTGGCTGCCAGCCTCACTCACTCGGCCGTCGACTTTGTCTGGTACATCCCAGCATGCATGAGTATCACGACTGTGCTGGCCGGCTGCCTGCTTCGGCTATCGCAACTTGTCCGGACATCTGAGACGGATGTGACCGCCATGGCAATACTGCCGCGGGGCCGTTGGCTGGAGCGCGGCGCCGCGGCCCTGATGGTCGCCGCTTGGAGTGTCCATGTATATGTGGGGCCTGCCATGGCGGCTATCCATTGGGATCGCTATCTGCGCGCTTCGGTGGCGAATAGCAGGCTTTCGCGGCAACAGATGGCTCAGCTTGTCGCTGGTCAACCCGTTCCGAGTTTAGCCGACTGCGAGCCGCTCAACGAACTGATGATTCGCCACCTGGAGCAAGTGATCCAATGGGACCCTTATTTTGCCCGCGCCCATTTGCGATTGGCCGACAAATACCGGCTGAAATTCGAGATGTCGCAGCCGGATGCGGCAAATGCGATGGGCCTCGCGCAACTTCGCGATGCCGCGATGACGGCCGGTTTTTCCTCTACCACGGAGCTTCACGCCTGGCTCAATCGCGCATTCGGCACCGACATCGGCTGGTTGCGACTTGCCGCCGCCGAAGCCCACCGGGCCGTCGCGCTCTGTCCTCTGCAGGGGGAGGGTTATGTTTTCCTGGCGGACCTGTGCTTCCTCGAAAGTGCCGACGCCAGTGTGGCCCAGTCGTATGTCGCACGGGCCTTGAGTGTTCGGCCCTACGGCGCCGATGTGCTGTATGCCGTGGGAGAGCAGGCCCGCCGAAGCGGCGACATCGAAGCGGCTATCCAACAGTGGAGCAAGTGTTTCGGCGACGTCGGGCCGCATCAGTTACGAATCGTCTTTTGGCTCGCCGGCGGCATGCCTGTCCACCAGTTTCTCTCCACGTTCCAGCCCGATTGGGGCACCCTGCGCCACATCTGGTCGCGTTATCGTGAGTTCGGCCAGCCACAAGACATCGAGGTGCTTCTCGCCTACACGATGGAGGCGACGCTCCGGGAAACGCAGCAAAGCAATGGCGCAAACGCCGCGCGCATCTGGTACATGCAATCGGCCTTGTATGCCGACGTGGATCAGCATGAGCAGGCGCTGGCCTGCCTGGAGCGAGCCTACGGCCGCGATTTCACCAATTACTCGGTCCGCCAGGCGCTTGCCAAAGCGTTGGAGGCCGCCGGCCGGTTTGCCGAAGCGGAGACGCACCTCCGCTGGTGCCTGGCGCGTCGCCCGGCCGACAAAAGTCTGAGCAATTTGCTAGTGAAGATCACGAGGGAGCGGCTCGCGCATCACGAGCCGTTCAAGTCGTCGTTCGACGCCCGCCGGCCACCGTTGCCAAAGTAAACTCAAGGCAGTGCGAGCATTCCCATGCTGAGTCCCTCGCAAAAGCGCGAAATTAAGCAGCTCGTCATGAGCGCGGCGGTGTTCTTTCCGCTGCTTGCCGCGACGTATTATGCCGCGTTCCTGCTGCGATTTGCTGGTCAGCCCGGGCCGCAAATGCTGGACGTCTACTTCGTCACGTTGCTGTGTTTGATCGGCGTCAAATGGGTGACATTACTCTGGTTCCGCCTGCACCAAGGCTGGACGCGGTTTGTCGGGTTTCACGACCTGTTGATCCTCGGCCAGGCCGTCACCTGCGGCTCGCTGGGCATGACGCTCGTCGATGCGATGTGCCTTCCGCACGTTACCATTCCGCGCAGCATCATTCTCATTGATTGGGGGGCGACACTGCTTGCATTGGGAGCAGTTCGCGCACTGCCGCGTGTCGTGCGCCATGGCGCTTGGCATGCCATCGCACCCGGGAAGGGCACTCCCTCGCTGATCGTGGGCGCGAACGATTCAGGCGAGGCGCTGCTCCGCGCGATTTATTGCAACCCGGCGCTGACCTATCACGTAGCGGGTTTTGTCGACGATCGCAAGGCTCTGCTGGGGTGCCGCATCGGTGGCGTTCCAGTCCTCGGCACGTGCGCCGACTTACCGCAACTTGCCGAACTTTTCGGCGTGGAGGAAGTTCTGATTACCTCGGGCGAATTGCCGGGCAAGCAGGTTCGCCGGCTTGTCGGGGACGCCGATGCACATGGCTTTCGCGTCAAAGTGCTGCCGAGTTTCGAGCAGTTGCTTGCGGGACGCGTCGCCGTGCGTCCGCGTCAGGTGGCGATCGAGGACCTGCTGCGCCGCGACTCGGTGGAGCTCGATCTCGACGGCCTGCGCGGCTGGCTCGCTGGCCGAGTGGTCATGGTCACCGGCAGCGCGGGCAGCATCGGATCCGAAATCTGCCGCCAGCTGTTGAAGCTTCGCCCGGCGAAGCTCGTGCTCGTGGACCGAGCCGAGACGGGCCAGTTTTTTCTCGAACGCGACTTGATGCAATTGGTCGCCACCGTTTCCAGCCATGTGGATTGCGGATTGCGGCACCCAGAGGGTACTCAGGATCGCGGATTGTCGGTGCTGAATCCGCGATCCCGCGCGCCTTCGAACTGCGGTCACCCGCAATCGACGATGATCGACGTGCGCCTGGCCGACCTGACGGATCCGAACCGGCTCGCGGCAATCTTCGCGGAGACACGCCCGGAAATCATTTTCCATGCGGCCGCCTACAAGCACGTGCCGCTCATGGAATCGCAATGCGGCGAGGCTATCAAGAACATCGTGCTGGCGACGCGCAACCTCGTCGATCTCGCCGACGAGTACGAAGCCCGCGCGCTCGTGATGATCTCCACCGATAAGGCGGTTAATCCGACGAGCATCATGGGGTCGTGCAAACGGCTGGCCGAACACTATGTGCAGGCGCGGTCGACCGGCGCGAACTGCCGCTTGGTCACGGTGCGCTTCGGCAATGTGCTGGATTCCTCGGGCAGCGTCGTGCCAATCTTCCGCGAGCAGATCGCCCGCGGCGGCCCCGTCACTGTCACGCACCCCGACATCATCCGCTACTTCATGCTCATTCCCGAGGCCGCTCAGCTCGTGATCCAGGCCGGCGCGATGGGCCAGGGCGGCGAAATCTTCGTGCTCGACATGGGCGAGCCGGTCCGCATCATCGACCTGGCCCACGACCTGATCCGGCTCTCTGGCCTGCGCGTCGGCGAGGACATCGAGGTCCAAATCACAGGCCTGCGGCCTGGCGAAAAATTGTTCGAAGAGCTCTACGACGCCGCGGAAACCCATCATCACACGACGCACCCCAAAATCATGGTCGCCGCGTCGCCGCGCCGTAGTCTGCTCCAAGTCATCGCCGACATCCGACACCTCGAAAGCGTCGTCGATGAGCCCAACGAGGTCGTCAAAGCGGCGCTGCGAGAGATTATTCCGATTCACGGCGCCTCTCCTGCGGCCAAGCAGCGCGCGGCCGCGTAGCGACGTACCGCGTTGTCATCGCACCCGCTCGGCGCTATGATGGAGATTAACCTCCATTGACCTTTAAGCCGAACCGACGCGACTCTCTGAACCTGCTGCCGCAATTCATGTCTTCAATTGTCAAGACACCGAATTGCCTCATTAATCGTTTCTGGCAGTGTTCTCCGTGTCCTCTGTGCCCTCCGTGGTGAAATCTGCCTGCCGTCAGATGAGTTCCTCCGCTGCTACCGATAAAACCGACCATCTTGAATCGCTGCTGGCGAAGCGGATTCTGCTGCTCGATGGCGCGATGGGCACGCAGATTCAGGCGCTCGGGCTGGATGAGCGCAGCGTGCGCGGCGAGCGGTTCGCCGGACATCACAAAGACCTGAAGAATTTCCCCGATATCCTCTGCCTTACGCATCCCAATGAAGTAACCGAGATTCATCGCCGCTATTTCGCCGCGGGCGCCGACATCGTCGAGACCAACACCTTCGGCGCCAGCCTGCTCGGCATGCAGGAATTCGAGTTGCCGAGCGGGCTGGTGCGCGAGATCAACGTGGCGGCCGTCGCCTGCGCTCGCCGGGCCCGCGACGAGTTCAACGAGCGCACGCCGGACCGGCCGCGGTTCGTTGCCGGGTCTATCGGTCCCACCACAAAGCAGACGGCGATCAGCACGAAGGTCGAGGATCCGAGCTACCGCGGCGTGACATTCGATGAGATGTCCGAGTCGTACTACCAGCAGGTAGCCGCGCTGGTCGAGGCGGGCGTGGACATCTTGGTCCCCGAGACAGTGATAGACACGCTCAACCTGAAAGCGTGTCTCTTCGCGATTGCCCGCTACTTCAACGCTCACGGCGTCCGCGTCCCGGTGATGATTTCCGGCACGTTCGATAAGGGTGGCGCGACGTTCGTTTCAGGTCAGGAAGTCGAGGCATTCTGGAACGCCGTTGCTCACTTCCCAATGCTGTCGGTCGGCATGAACTGCGCGTTGGGCCCGGAGCTGATGCGACCCCATTTAGAGGCGCTGCAACAGGTTTCGCCGCGCTGGATCAGTTGCCACCCCAACGCCGGCTTGCCGAACGAGATGGGCCAGTACGACCTTGCCCCGGCCGGCATGGCTCGGATGATGGGCGAATTTGCCGAGCGCGGCTGGGTGAACATTGTCGGCGGCTGCTGCGGCACCACGCCGGAACACATTCGCGCGATCGCCGAGGCAGTGCGCGGCGTGAAGCCTCACAAGAAAACGGCGGTGGCATCCTACCTGCGTCTTAGCGGCACGCGGCCTCTCGTGCTGCGTCCTGATAGCAACTTCCTCATGATCGGCGAGCGGACCAACGTCACCGGCTCACGTAAGTTCGCCCGCCTCATCAAGGATGAGAAGTACGAGGACGGCGTAGAAATTGCCCGCGGCCAGGTAGAAGGCGGCGCAAACGTCCTCGACGTCAACATGGACGAAGCACTGCTTGACGGCGAAGCCGTGATGACCAAATTCCTGCGGCTGATCGCCGGCGAGCACGACGTCGCCGCCGTGCCCGTGATGGTCGACAGCAGCAAGTGGTCGGTCATCGAAGAGGGCCTCAAATCGCTGCAGGGCAAGCCGATCGTCAACTCGATCAGTCTCAAGGACGGTGAGGAGGAGTTCCTGCGCCGAGCCCGGTTATGTCGCTGGTACGGTGCGGCCGTCGTGGTAATGGCGTTCGATGAACAGGGCCAGGCGGTGACGGTGGACGACAAAGTGCGGATCTGTCGCCGCGCGTACAAACTGCTGACTGAAACAATCGGCTTCCCGCCCGAAGATATTATTTTCGACCCCAACATCCTCACCGTCGCCACCGGCATCGAAGAGCACAACAACTATGCGGTCGACTTCATCGAAGCGATTCCACGAATCAAAGCCGCGTGTCCCGGCGTCCACATCTCGGGCGGCGTGTCGAATATTTCATTTTCGTTTCGCGGCAACGATTTAGTTCGGGAGGCGATGCACGCCGTGTTTCTGTATCATGCGATCCAGGCCGGCCTCGACATGGGCATCGTCAACGCCGGGCAGCTGGCAGTCTACGAGGACATCGAGCCGCGACTCAAGGAATTGGTTGAAGACTTAATTCTCAATCGCCGGTCCGATGCGACCGAACGGCTGGTCGATTACGCGGAGACAATCAAAGGGCAGGGGACCGCGGTCGTGGCGGCAGACGAGGATTGGCGCCGGGAGCCGGTGGAGGAGCGGCTGAAGCACGCCATTTTGAGGGGCGTTGTGAAACACATCGACGACGACACGGAAGAAGCGCGTCAAAAATATCCCTCCTGCCTGGCGATCATCGAAGGCCCGCTCATGGACGGCATGAGTGTCGTCGGCGACTTGTTCGGCGCTGGCAAGATGTTTTTGCCGCAGGTCGTGAAATCGGCCCGGGTGATGAAAAAAGCCGTCGCGTATCTCACGCCGTTCATGGAAGTCGAGAAGAAGGCGTCGGGCACAAGCCAGAAAGCCCGCGCCACAGTGCTGCTGGCCACCGTGAAAGGCGATGTCCACGACATTGGCAAGAACATCGTCGGCGTCGTGCTTGGCTGCAACAACTTTCAGGTAATCGACCTTGGCGTTATGGTGTCGTGCGAAACGATCCTCGATCGCGCTCGCACCGAGGGTGTCGACATCATCGGCCTGTCGGGCCTCATCACGCCAAGTCTCGATGAAATGGTCCACGTCGGCCGCGAAATGCAGCGAACCGGCGTCCGGCTCCCGCTGTTGATCGGCGGCGCCACCACGAGCGCCAAACACACCGCGGTGAAAATCGCGCCGACTTACTCGAACGAAGTGATCCACGTCCTCGATGCGTCGCGCTCAGTGGGCGTCGTCGAAAAGCTGATCAACCCCGATGCCCGCCGGCAACTCGATGCCGAAAACCGCACGCTGCAGAAGCAACTCGTCGCCTCTCACGAAAAGCGCCAAGAAGCGAAGCTGGTGCCGTACACTGAGGCCCTCGCGCGGCGTTTTACAACGGATTGGGAAACCGTCGATATTCCCACACCCGAGTTTATCGGTGCGCGGGCGGCCGACGTGCCTCTCAGTACGCTGCGGCGGTACATCGACTGGTCGCCGCTCTTCCTGACGTGGGAGCTGAAAGGTAAGTATCCGCGGATTCTGGAAGATGCGCAACTGGGCGAGGCAGCTCGCAAACTTTTTGACGATGCCCAGGAACTGCTGCAGCGGATCATTGATGAAAAGCTGCTCACGGCCCGCGGGGTCTATGGCTTTTGGCCAGCGGCTAGCCAGGGCGACGAGATCATCGTGTATGCCGACGAAACGCGGCGCAAGGAACGTTGTCGCTTCCAAGCACTACGGCAGCAATGGGAACGAAAAGGCCAGGACAAGTTTTATTCGCTTGCCGATTTCGTGGCGCCGTTGGACAGTGGTCGAAAGGACCACATCGGTGCTTTCGCTGTGACGGCCGGGATCGGCGCCGAGGAGCTGGCCGCAAGATTCGACCGCCAGCACGACGATTACAATTCGATCATGACCAAAGCGCTTGCCGACCGGTTGGCCGAGGCGTTCGCCGAGTACCTGCACAGCGAAGCGCGGCGCGGCTGGGGCTACGGCCGCGGCGAGCGGCTTACGAATGACGAGTTGATCGCCGAAAAATATCGCGGCATCCGTCCCGCTCCCGGCTACCCGGCTCAGCCGGATCATACCGAGAAACACACGCTCTTCGACCTGCTCGACGCTGAGCGCGCGACCGGCATCCGCCTCACCGAAAGCTTTGCCATGCACCCCGCCGCCAGCGTCTCCGGCCTGTACTTCGCCCACCCCGAATCGCGCTACTTCGCGGTCGACCGCCTCACCCGCGACCAGGTCGAGGACTACGCCCGCCGCAAAGGCATGAGCATTGCCGAGATCGAGCGCTGGCTGTCGCCGAACCTGGGCTATGAGCCTTCTTGAACGGTCCGGCTCGAGGTGGCCGATCTCAAATTGAGACCGTGCAAAAACCTCGGAAGGGGGTAAGCGTTCGCCGAACCCATACTTGACGGCTCCGTTAGGCTGAGGATTTTGGT
>JBBDWY010000092.1:0-11038 GCA_040902605.1 Pirellulales bacterium
CCCGGCCCGGCGCCCTTCAATTTAAGAGACAGCATGTCTTGGCCGGACGCTTACGGAAGGGGACAGAAGGTGACAGTTCCATGTATGCCCCGATGCGCAGGGCCAAGCTCGGTTTTGCGCAGCGCGAAACTTGCGTGAGGATGCAGGATGCGGGATGCAGGGGGCAGGGCCACACGAGCGTGGATTTCACCGTCCCTCCTAAATTCTCACGAACGCAGGTTCTGGCTAACAGCTAAGAGCCAATAGCTGACAGCTTCTTCCGAATTGCCAAACAGCCAACGCCGCAATGCAGCGTGCGCGCAATGTAGCAAAATTGGTGGCCAAATTCCACAACTATTTTTGGCCGCGCGCTGTTTTTAACAGGAGTGAGCAGAGGAAGCAGAGGACGCAACGATTGCCTGTTTTCTCTGCCACCTCTGCTGCCGCCTATTGAAGATTAAGGCAGGAAACGGGCAGGAAACGGGATCAGAACTATTAATCTCGTAAATCGTTCTGACCCCATTTCCCGACTGACCCCATTTCCCGACCTGACAAATCGAGCGGGATTATACAGAATAATTGCCGGTTTATACAGAACCCATTCTGTCGAATGATTGTTAGGCGACTTTCCGGGCATCTTTCAAAACCGCGTTGTCTGGTTCACACCGAAACAGACGAATGGAACGAAGAACCAATGAGATCACATCTACAACGAACAGGAGCAACTTCGATGACGAGACCATTGAGACTTACTTGCGCACTCGCAACGCTCGCGGTGCTGGCGCTCGTCATCATGGCGCCAGTCGAGGCGGCCACGATACTCGACCCACAGAACCCGTCGAACTTCACGAGAGACGGACAGCAGAATTTCACAGCCGGCACCGTCCTCACGCTGAGCGATTCTAGCCTCTCAGATTACATTGCGTTCTTCGCCAACGATAGCGATGCCGGTCCGGGCAGGGACGTCGATGTCGTCGCGACGTTCCGGGTGATACAGACGGCACCGAACAACGCGGACGCCGGCAATCGGGTGGTGATCAACGACGGGCTGAGCCGATCCGCCATCGCCGCGTGTGTCTTTATCGGCGGCGTACGCGGCATCGGCCTGCTCTCGACCGGCGACCCCTCGGCCCCGGCGTCATATCCCGTCTTCGTCCCGGTCGACTGGCAGGCGTTGACCTCCGTCCGGCTGCGCAGGCATGCCTCGGGTGACGCGGAGATCATGGAGGTGAACGGCATCGCGCCCTTCCCCCGCGCCCTGCTCACGGCAGGCAACCTGGCCGGCAACACCCGGGCCGGTGCGACCGTCGAGTTCGGCGCCGCGAGCCTCCCAGCGGAACCCATCATCGAGTACAGCGCCTTCCGTTCGGAGCTCGTGCCGGAACCGGCGTCAGGTGGCATTGCACTGCTGGGGATGTTCCTCGCGTCCTGCTCTCGCCGCCTAAAAAAGCGCTGCAGTTGACCCGCCTACAAAACGGGCGAGTTTGGCGTTCTTTATTCGGAGCAGTTATGCTGCGTGCAGGCCGCTTTCATTTTGAGGGCGGACAACTGAGCTTTGGCGTTAGGCGGCGGTGCTCTTTACGCCCAAGGCGTTGCACAGCATAGCCCAGGGTTATTCGCGCCAGCGAACTACCCTGGGTCAGGATGCAGTGAGGATCGTTTACGCCAAAGGCGTTACACAACGGTTGTGGTCGGTATCTGTGTAACGCTGTCAGCGTAATCCAATTCGCCGGTGGCAATTACCCAGGGTAGCCTTCGACAAGCTCAGGCAACCCTGGGCTATGGTGTCTAACCGCGTTGCGGTAAAGAACTCGATGATCGATGCCGCCTAAAAAAGCGCTGCAATTGATCCGCCGGCCCAACGGCCGGTTTGGCACTTCTCGTGTGCATCGCATAGACTGAGTGCAATCCGCTTTCATTTCGATCGCGGGCAACTGTGATTTGGTGCTAGGCACGCAGGGAGAAGAGCACATGATGATTCGGCTGGTTCCAAAAATATTCTTCGACCGCATGGAGGAAGGTCTCGACCTTTTCGTGAATTGCCTCGGATTCCAGGTGCTCCACCAAGACAACGCATTGGCCGTCGTTGGCAAGGATGGGGCGAAGGCGTATGTCGTCGAAAGCGCCGAGTATGCGGCGAAGGATCGACCAGAGATTGCAATAGAAACGGACAGCATTGATGAGATCTATAAGGAGATTTCGACTAAACGTCCGGACGTACTGCATCCAAATCTTCCTCGCGTCATCAAAAGGCCTTGGGGCGCGCTTGAGTTCTCTCTGCTTGATAAAACGGGCGTTTGCGTCGTCTTTCGCCAGTGGCCCGCCTAACAAGGCGCTGCAGTTGACCCGCCGGCAACGCGGGCGATTTGGTGTTTTGCTCGAATTGAGTACGCGACCACCAGTCGCGGCTTTATGGTCCAATGCGATGGGACTACACAGGAGAGCCTATGAGGATGAAAACAAAGAAGCGTACTTGGCGCGAAAAGCTCGCCGATAGCAAGGACCTGCCGAAGGTCGCGGAGATTGACGGTACGAAGTCGAAGCGCTGGGGTGAGGGCACGTTTGTGATACCGGCGCCGGTGGAAGTGGATGCGGCAATGAAGCAGGTGCGACGCGGCAGGGTGACGACGATCGACGCCATTCGGTCCGCGCTCGCCAAGAAGCACGGCACGACCATTGCCTGCCCGATGACGACCGGAATATTCGCTTGGATCGCTGCCCACGCCGCCGACGAAGCCGAAACGGAGGGACGCACGAGAATCACGCCGTATTGGCGCACGCTCAAGACCGGCGGCGAGCTGAACCCTAAATATCCCGGCGGAATCAAAAACCTGCGCGCCCGCCTGGCTGCCGAAGGCCATCGCGTTGTCAAGAAGGGCAGCCGCTATTTCGTGGCCGACTTCGAACGCGCAATCGTTGAGCCGAACCTAATGGAATAAGTCTCACGCAAAGCCGCTAAGATGCAAAGAAGTCCCGCAGCACAGTATAAATTGGATCTTTGCGTCTTAGCGCCTTTGCGTGAGACTCATTTTTTCATCGGCTTACGGCCTGGGCTTGAAGTCGAGCGGATCATCTCGACAAACCGCTCTGCCGCCGGCGCGAGCGGCCGCCCTTTGCGCAACACAACTCCATACGTTCGCTTGGGAAACCAGCGGCCCAGCGGCACCGCGTGCAAATGGTCGGCGCCCGTCAGGCAGTGGCTCATGACGATGGAAATCCCAAGCCCGAGGTCGACGTATTTCTTGATGACATCGTATCCGCCAACTTCCAGCTTGATGTCGTACTCCAGCGAATGTTCGGCAAACACCATCTCGACGACACGATAGGTGCTCTGCTCTTTCGGCGGCAAAATCAGCGGGTACTTGGCGATGTCTTTGAGCGTGACCCGCGTTTGGCTCGCCAGCGGATGATCGTGCCGCGTAATCAGCATCGGTTCATAGGTCACCAGCGGATGGAATTCGATATCGGGCGGCGTATCGAACATCGGACCGACCGCAAAATCCACGTCACCCTCCCGCAGCAGCGCGAGCCCGGCCTTGCCGGTCACGTTATGCAATCGCACGTCGACGTGGGGATAGTCGCGTGTGTACTTCTCTACGAACGGCGGCAGCAGATACTGAATCGTCGAGCCGCCCGCGGCGATGTTCACTGTGCCGCGCTCGACCGATTCCCGCAGCGAGGCAAAGCTTTCCTCCAACCCGTCAATTGCCTCCACCAGCGGGCGCGCGAGCTCCAATAGGCGCTGTCCATCATGCGTCAGTTCGATGCGTGGCCCGCGGCGGGTGAATAGCTGCGCGCCCAATTCTTGTTCCAGGGCCTTGATCTGCAGCGACACGGAGGGTTGGCTGAGCGCCATCTTCTCGGCTGCCTTCGAGATGCTCTTCGTCCGGGCCGCGTAACAAAAGCCGCGAAGCTGCTGGAGCCGGTTCTGCTTGTATCGTGATCGCGATGGCCGCATCGACGTGTCCCCTTCAATGGCCGCCTGTTCACTCTAATTTAATGATTGAAGGCGTCAATAATAGCGGGCCCGCATATTGGCCAGACAAATTGTTTAATTGCGGCCATGCGTTCATTTAGCCAAGCTGATGCAATGCATAACTCCTGTTCTGACCATGTGTTGCATCACAAATGGCTCACGCCAGCATGAGGTTGCGGCTCCGAGTTTCGTTGATGACCCGCGCCCGTAGCTCAGCGGCAACGGGCTGGTCGATGCAGCATTGAGCTGTTATTGTGATGGTCTGGCGGGTGATGGCATCCGCCACTCCCGCCTCGGTTTACAGGCGATGACCGAAATCGCTCCCGCCTCCACCGAACCGCCGTCTCAATTTCGAACCAGCGTCTCGCACTGAGACGCGATTTGATAGCCGGCGACTTCGAAGACATCCTTTCGGCCCAACCATCGCATTCAATAAAAGCCTTTATTTTGGGCTATGCAGAGCTTCCGAACGCTCCACGAGGCCCATTGCTGTGCGATGGCACGCTCCTTGCATTCACGCCTCAGCACATAGGAGATATTCGCATGAACCATATCCATGAAAATTCCTGGTTTCGCAGGTCCGTATTGCTACTGGCCCTTGTCGCCGGCGGCGTCATGACACAGGTGGTCCCGTCGTTCGAGACGGTGGCCTCCATGCGAGAAGTCAAACCCGCGTCGGCGTCGCAGACGACCGACCGCACGCGCAGCGGCGTCACAGGAGTTGACGTGGACATGCGTCATTTGAATTACATTCGCAGCATCGCGTAGAGAACCTGCCTCTCTTGCCTCTCCGCCAGCATAGCCTGGCGCTCCCCAGCAGCCGGCCGCCCCGCCGGCTGCTGTCGTTATTTTCAATCAGGAACAGGAGAACGAAATGACGTCCACAACCACTGTTTGCGCGCCGGATGAAGCCAAAGTGAACGGTTTTTCGGAGCGCCTCGTGGGAATCCTTAACGATGGTGCACTGAACCTCATGATCGGCATCGGCCACCGCACGCGACTGTTCGATGTAATGGCCGATTTGCCGCCGTCGACCTCGAAAGAAATCGCGGCGCGAGCCGATCTCAACGAACGATACGTCCGCGAATGGCTGGGGGCGATGGTGACGGGACGGATCGTGGAATACGACCCAGAGGAGCAAACGTATGAGCTGCCGCCGGAACACGCGGCCTGCCTGACGCGCGGCGCGGTGCCGATGAACTTCGCCGCCACCATGCAATGGATGGCGGTGCTCGGCAGCGTTGAGGATCAAATCGTCGAGTGCTTTCGTCGCGGCGGCGGAGTGCACTATGAAGCGTTTCATCGGTTTCACGAAGTGATGGCCGAGGAAAGCGCGCAAACGGTCGTCGCGGCCCTTACCGATTACATTCTGCCGCTGGCCAATGGCCTCGTGGACGACCTGACGCGCGGCATCGACGTGCTGGACATCGGCTGCGGCAGCGGCCTGGCCGCATGTCGCCTGGCGGCAGAATTCCCGAACAGCCGATTCACGGGATACGACCTGTGCGCAGACGCCATTGCGGCCGCAAACGCCGAGGCCAAGCGACTTGGGCTGGAGAACGTTCGCTTCGAAGCGCGCGACGTTTCGAGGCTGGGCGACCGCGAAAAATTCAATCTCATCACCGCCTTCGACGCCATCCACGACCAGGCCAGACCCGACGTTGTGCTCGGCGAGATCGTCGCGGCCTTACGTCCCGGCGGCACGTTTTTGATGCAGGACATCCTGGCATCCAGCCACCTGGAAAAGAATCTCGACAACCCGCTGGCGCCGCTCTTGTATTCCATCTCGACGATGCACTGCATGACGGTGTCGTTGGCCCAAGGCGGTGCCGGCCTGGGCACCTGCTGGGGCCGCGAGCTGGCGGAAAAAATGCTCCGCGACGCTGGCTTGCGGGACATTACCGTCGAAAAGCTGCCCCACGACGATATGAATTACTATTACATCGCGCGGAAGTCACGGGAATGAATCAGTGTGCGGTTCGTTCCATCTCCGTAACGTGAACAGCGTGGTCGTGCTATAATTACTCGTCGAGCAGCCAACCCGAAATCGATTCTATGAAGACGTGTGCCAAAGCCGTGGTCGACCCTGTGGAGATTCCGCCGGATATTCTGGCGGAATTCGAAGCTGCGGCTCGCCGCCCACTGGAGCAACGCTTTCGCTACGCCTTCATCCACACCTACAAGCCGGTGCTTGACGATGCGACTTATCGGTCGTTCGATACGATGGCCGAATATCGTCGTTGGTGTGAAGAGAATCTGCCAAGTTGGCTAGGCTACGGACGCGGGTAATGATGGCTACGTTCGAATACCGTCAAGCGGAGGAAATCCGCGATGCGTTCGAGACTCACGGCGTTCGGCACCTTTTTCTTAAGACAGGCGCCATCTTGCTAGGTTTTCCGGACACGACTCAAGACGCAGACGTATATCTCGACAAGACGCCTGAAAATTGTCGCGCGGCGGTTGCAGCGCTGCGAGATCTAGGATTCGACCTGACGGAACAGCAGTCGAAGGAAATTGAGCGCGGCAAAGACTTTGTGCAGCTGAAAAACGGGCCGTTCGATTTGGATTTGGTGTTCGCGCCGGATGGGATCGAACGGTTTGAGGAGGCTTGGCGTCGTCACGTGGAAGTCGAAGGATTTCACGTCTGCCAAATCGACGACATCATCGCCAGCAAAGAAGCAACAGGCCGTGTGAAGGATCGCGAGTCATTGCCGCGATTGCGGCTTTTCCGCGAGTATCTACGAACGCGTCGGCCAGACTTGTGCTAAACGTCGAATTTGATTCCTTGGGCCAATGGCAGGGCGTCCGAAAAGTTGACCGTGCTGGTCACACGGCGCATGTAAGCTTTCCAGGAGTCGCTGCCGGATTCGCGGCCGCCGCCGGTTTCTTTCTCGCCGCCGAATGCGCCGCCGATTTCCGCGCCGCTCGTGCCGACGTTCACATTCACGATGCCGCAGTCGGAGCCGGCTGCGGAGGTGAACCGCTCCGCCTCGCGGACGTCGCCCGTGAGAATCGCGGAAGCGAGGCCTTGTGGCACGCCGTTGTGAATGCGAATGGCTTCGTCAAATTCTTGGTAACGGATCAAATACAGAATTGGCGCGAAGGTTTCCTGCTGGACGATCGGCGCATCGGGTCGGATTTCGACGAGGGCGGGCCGCACGTAGTAGCCGGCCGCGGGAACGCCTTCCGTCACGCGGCCGCCGCCGTGCACCTTGCCGCCTTGCTGCTTCGCAGCCGCAAGTGCCGCTTCCATCGCGTCAAACGCCTCGCGATCGATCAGCGGCCCGACTAACACGCCATTTTGCGTTGGATCGCCGATCGACAGCCGGTTGTATACGGCCAATATTCGGTCGCGCAACGTGTCGCTGATCGAATCGTGCGCGATTAAGCGGCGCAGCGTCGTGCACCGCTGCCCGCAGGTGCCCGCGGCAGCGAACACGATCGACCGAACAGCCAGCTCCAGATCGGCCGAGGGCGAGATGATCATCCCATTGTTGCCGCCGAGCTCCAGCAGCGAGCGGCCCAGCCGAGCAGCCACCGTTTGCGCTACAGCGCGACCCATCGATACGCTGCCCGTCGCCGATACCAACGGCACCAGCGGCGACGCGGCCAGTGCTTGTCCGACCACGCGGTTGCCAATTACGAGATTGCAAATATCGGCCGGCGCATCGGGCATATCCTCAATCACGCGCTGGACGATCGCATGGCACGCGAGCGCCGAAAGTGGCGTTTTGTGGGACGGTTTCCAAATAATCGGGTCGCCGCACACGAGGCCGATCATCGCGTTCCATGCCCACACGGCGACCGGAAAATTGAACGCCGAAATCACGCCAACCGGTCCCAGCGGATGCCAGTACTCGGCCAGCCGATGGCCGGGCCGTTCGCTGGCGATCGTTTTGCCGTAAAGCTGCCGGCTGAGACCGACTGCGAAATCACAGATGTCGATGATCTCCTGGACTTCGCCGCGGGCCTCCGCGGGAATTTTGCCCGCTTCCCAAGTGACAATCGTCGCCACAGCGGACTGATGTTCGCGAAATGCGTTGCCGATGCGGCGCACAAGTTCACCGCGTATTGGAGCGGGCGTATCGCGCCAAGCCGGAAAGGCCGCCGCAGCCGCTCGAATTGCTGCATTCACTTGCTCCGCCGACGCACCTGGGAACTCGGCCAGCGTACCGCCATCGATCGGCGAGCGAACCGCCAACTTCGGCCCTGCGCCCGGATGCCAATCGGCACCGATTCCGACGGCGCGTGGTTCGCCGCGAACGCCTAGCTTCTCCAGCGACTGCTTCACATCGTTTCGCGTCGCCATTACTCTTCTTCTCCTACCACGCCGGCGCTGAAACGCGTGGCCATTTTGCATTCGTAGTATTCGCCGAAGCGATTGGCTAAAAACTCGTCGAGTTTCACCTGCTCCTGCAGCACCAGGCCGCGGCGCGGCAGGCGGCCGGCTACGTGCAAGTCGAGCACCGCGCACACGCCGGCGGCCGTGGTGATCTGAATCGCGCTCCACATCTCGTCGCCAATCTGCTGATGGTAGATCTTGCGCGCGTCGCTCTTTTGCACCAGCAACCCCTTCCGCCAGCCGGTCACGGTGCAGAACGTGACGACGACGTCCTGAAAAGTTACCGGGATGGCCCGCTCCAAGAGCTCCTTTAGCTGCTCGCGATGCTCGCTCATTCGCAGCTCGTTCACAAGCACCTTCATCTGGTCCCGGTGGCCCACGTAGCGAACCGTTTTGTAATCAAGTTCGCGGACCTTGCCGGCCAGCGTGTCGCACATCGTGCCGAGGCCGCCGCTGGTGTTGAAGGCTTCGTAGCGAACGCCGTCGAGCGAGAAATTCTCGAGGCCTTCGAGTGGCAGCACATCGATCCGCCGGCCTTCGTGGATCGCTTCGCACGGATTGCAATACTCGTTGATCAGGCCGTCAGTCGACCAGGTGAGATTGTACTTCAATTCGCCGGTCGGAAACTGCGGCAGCGCGCCGACGCGCATCCGCACCGATTCGATGCGCTCGAACCAGTTGATCAAATCGTTCGCGACGATCGAGATGAAGCCGGGCGCCAAGCCGCACTGCGGCATAAAGATTTGCCCGTCGGCGCCACGTTTGGCGATCTCTGCCACGGCGTCGCTGGTTGCCACATCCTCGGTCAAGTCAAAATAGCTTGCGCCGGCCTTCAATGCCGCCTGAGCAACGAGTGGATTGTGATGAAAACTCAACGCGGAAATGACCGTCTGAACGCCGTCCATGGCGGCCGCCAATTCGGCCGGATTGGCCGCATCTATGCGACGCGTATCCGCTTCAGTGAGCTTGGCGACGCGCTTCAACGCCGTTTCGCAGAGGTCGCCCACCACGAGCTGGTAGTCGCCCGAATCCATCAAAAACCGCGCAATCATGCGGCCAATTTTGCCGGCGCCTAGAAGCAAAACGCGATGCATAGCAGGATGCGTGTTGACGGTTGAGAATTGATGTGAGTCACGACTAACGGGCAGGCCGGCTCATTTTCTGGTGTTAGCAGTGCGCGCGGCTGCTCTGCATACCGTGACAGCTTTCCATTATAATCTAATTAGCGAAACCGCGGTTACCCCAGTGCGAATACCGAAGGAGCAGCCATGTCAGCGACGACCGAAACCGCGTCGGAACAATTCACTTGGGAGGTTCAGCCGGCGGCCGCGCGGTGGGTGGCGCGAGTTATCGACAGCCTGGCCGCGCGTAATCCCGCAATCGCACGCTTGGGCCGCATCCTGCGAGAGCGGACCGGAACGCGGCTCGTAGATTGGGTCGACCACCTGGCCCTCGATGATGCGGACGGTGACATACTGGGCCGCGAATTGCTGGAAATCGGATATGTCGAGCAGCCTGTGGGCGGTCGCTCGGTATGGCGCAACAGGTTAGGGATGTTTCCCCCGGTGATCACGGACGGCCAGCCCGCGCGTTTAGCGATTCGCTGCGACTGCGTCGATGATTGCCTGGCCGCGCTGCCGTCCGCAATGGGTCTGCCGCGGCCCGCCGAAGACGACAACGTGGGTGAGCGCGGCGGGCCATGTCGGACGGCTCGTCTGGATGCCGACGGCGTCGAGCTGAGCGTCGTCGAGCGCCACGGACATCCGGCGTTTAGCGCATCCGCAGTGCGTGACGAGAAAATTGCCGCAGCAGCGCGCCATTTGGAGGCATTCCGTGGCCGGTCACGAAGATTAGCTCAGTCAGCAGACGGCTTTCGACGCGCGTCGGAGCGGTTCGACGCGGCGGCCAATGAGCTTGGCACCGCCTGGGCCTGCGACTTGTTCTTTCAGGCTGAGCGCGAGTATTGGCAAAGCCGCAATCATGCGGGGCAAGTTCAATACGAGCGGCAGAACAGGCTCGGTTTGGGCTGGGCGAATCACGATCATCACACGTACCGCTCGAGCCGAGTGGCTTTCCCAAACCTGATCGGCGTGCTAGAGCAAATGGGCTTTCAATGCCGCGAACGCTTTTACGCCGGCCGCGAGGCCGGTTGGGGTGCGCAGGTGTTGGAGCAGCCCGATTGCCGCATCGTCATCTTTGCCGACGTTGACCTTTCGCCGGAAGAATTGGCCGGCGACTTCGCCCACGAGCCGCTACCGGAGCGCGAACAGCTCGGCACCGTCGGCTTGTGGTGCGAACTACACGGCGAGGCGTTCCTCGAAGCCGGAATGCATCACCTCGAATGCCAATTCGATTTCGACGCCGCCCGCGCGCAATTGGCGGCCCTCGGCATTGAAACGATGGCGCCGTTCACCGACTTTCCTTTCTTGAAGCAGGCGTTCACGCGCGGCGAGATGTGGCGCGTCGATCCCCAGCGAATCGACCGACTCGTCAAGCAAGGCCGCATCAACAGCGAGCAAGCCGAGCGCTTCCGCCGCGAAGGCGCGCTCGGCTCGCACCTCGAAATCCTCGAGCGCAACGACGGCTACAAAGGCTTCAATCAAACCGGCGTCAGCGAAATCATCACGCGCACCGATCCCCGCCGCGTCATCGGGGCCTGATAGCACGCCCACGCCCTGCCAATCTGGGTGTGAGCGTCACGTTTGTGGTTAGTTTGGGTAATTCTTCCAGTAGGATTCCCA
>JBBDWY010000093.1:0-10930 GCA_040902605.1 Pirellulales bacterium
CTTGCGGATCAGCGTCACCGATCGCTGCAACATCCGCTGCTTCTACTGCATGCCGAATGAGAACGTGCGCTTCCGCCCGCGGCACGAGATTCTCACTTTCGAGGAGATCGCGCGGTTCGTGCGAGTGGTGTCGCAAATGGGCGTGCGTCGGCTGCGCTTGACGGGAGGCGAGCCGCTGGTGCGGGCCGACTTGCCGCGGCTCGTGGAAATGCTCGCCGCCGTGCCCGGCGTTGACGATCTAGCGCTCACGACCAACGGCATCCTCCTAGTAGAGCAGGCCGCCGGCCTGCGCCGCGCCGGCCTGAACCGCCTCAACATCAGCCTCGACACGCTGCGTGAGGAGGTCTTCCAACAAATCTCACGCCGCGAGGGCCTCGACCGCGTGCTGGCCGGCATCGCGGCGGCTCAGGAGGCCGGCTTCGAGCGAATCCGCCTCAATGCCATTGCGATCCACGGATTGACGGAAGACGAAATCGTGCCGCTGGCACGTTTCGCCCGTGAGCGTGGGCTGGAGCTGCGTTTTATCGAATACATGCCGCTGGATGCCGAGCAGCATTGGCAGTCGAGCGACGTGCTCGACGGCGAAACAATCCGCCGCATGCTGGAAGCGGAGTTCGGGCCGCTGGTGCCCGTGGGACGAAGCCATCCCAGTCAGCCGGCGAGCGATTTTGAGTACGCCGACGGGCGCGCGCGCGTCGGCCTCATTCAACCGGTCTCGCAACCATTCTGCGGCGATTGCGATCGACTCCGCCTCACCGCCGAAGGCCAGGTACGCAATTGCCTGTTCTCCACCGCCGAGTGGGACGCCCGCGCGATCTTGCGCAAGGGCGCCTCCGACGACGACCTCGCCGCGCTGATCCGCGCTTGCGTCTTCGCGAAGGCGCCCGCCCACGGCATCGGCACGGCCGACTTCGTCCGCCCCGAACGCGCCATGTACCAAATCGGCGGCTAACGCAACCGCGTTTCTCCGAAACTCGCCTACATGGGCATTAGAGCGTGTTTTAAAATGATCTTGGGTGCCACTGGCTCTGCCAGTGCCTGTTGTGGATCGTCCGCGGTGAAGCTTTATCATGGACAATCTGCTGATGATGGGTGGAGCCACGAACCGGCGTGTCAGCCAGTTGAGCATGTATCAGCTTGCACGCGACGTGAGACGCTGGAACGGTGAAAGCAAGGTTGTGACCGCAAGGGTTTAGCAGGGAAGAACACTGGCCAGGCCAGTGGCACCCCGCGCGGGGACTGGCTCATTTTGCGCTCTTCTTCGGAGCAAAATGTGCCTGTCCCCTTCTCGGAGACCGGAATTTCCTTGTTGCCGCGTCGGATTCCGGCTTAGATCGGTACGCTGCCTCGGCTCGACGGACCTTTCGGTGTTGTGGCCGGTCTCCCGACCGTGCCACTTGAGCGACCGCAAGTCGCCGCGGTCGATTTAGGATGAGACCTTCGGTCCGCGTCTGTGCGGGGTCGGGCTTCGGCAGTGAGCTCAGCCGAACGGAGACCCGAGCACAACTGCTGAAAGGTCGTTCTCATGAGGCGTCACGATGCTACGTGCGTTCTCGCCTCTTCGCTCGCGGTCGCCGGCTCTCTCCGTGTGGTGCTAGGGACTCTGGTTTTGCTGACTACCACGTCCGGCGTCAGCGCTCGGGCCATTTTCAATTGGAATGCGCCTGGGCCGGGCAACGGGAATTTCGGCAACCCGTTTATTTGGTCTCCCAACGGTCCGCCGGGGCCTGAACATGGGGCGGCCCCTGTGTTTTTTGCCGAATTGGCAAAAAGAGCAATGCATTGACGCACCCGCCACGGTATGCTGTCGCGGTACGCCATCGGAACGGTTGCTGAGGCTCAGTTTTTCGGCCACCCGGAGGTACGCGATGCAATCCATCAGTCGGCGAACAGTTGGTGGTAACGGTTTGTGGCGGGGCGATCGATTGTGGCGGAGGGCAACTCGCCACATTCTTATGGCGTTTTCGTTCGTAGGCGCTGCGGCAGGAGTGTTCAGTTCGCCGTCGCCGGTGTGGGCCACGAACTATTTTTGGATTAGTGGCTCTGGCGGATTGTTTACGAATCCAGGCCTGTGGACGCCGTTCAATCCGCCCGCCGGACTCGTCGGCCCGGGCGGGGCGACCGACACCGTCAACTTCTCCATCGGTACCCCACCGGAATCTAGATACACGGTCACGGGCGTAACGGGGCAAAACCTGCAGATGTCGATTCTCGACGGAGCGCTCCGGTTGGACGTTTCCGGTAATTACACCGTGCCGAACTTCGGCGTCGGCACCGCCAACGGTGGCGAGGCTGATTTGCTCTTGACCGGCAGTGGTCATCTGCAAACTACCAATACGACCATCGGCGGCCTTGGTACCGGCCTCGTTACGGTGGATACTCTGGATTGGGACGGCAGCGGCAATCTCGTCGTTGCCAGCAGCAACACGGGTACGCTGGTAATTCAAAACGGCGCAGACGTTTCCAATGACATTGGCAGGATTGCCTTCGGCGCCAATCGGACCGGCAGCGTGACCGTCACTGGCGCCGGCTCTACCTGGACAAATAGCGGGGAGCTTGAGATCGGCGGTGCCAACGGAAGCATGGCGACGCTCACGGTTCAAAATGGCGCCGATATTTCCAGCAACACCGCCACGATCGCCCGCGACGCCAATGCCAATGGCACCGTGACCGTTACTGGCGCGGGCTCCACCTGGACCGATAACGGCGTACTCATCGTCGGCAGGTTCGGCGACGGGACCCTGACGATCAACGCCGGCGCGGATGTCGCCAGCGGCAGCGGCGTCGTCGGCGATGTTTCGTCTTTCGGCGGCACGGGCACCGTCACCGTCGAAAACGCCGGCTCGACCTGGACCAATAGCGGCAGTCTCGTTGTCGGCAACTCGGGAGTGGGAACGCTGACGATCGAGGCCGGCGGAAGTGTCTCGAATATCAATGGCTTCATTGGCGATGACGCCGGCTCGGATGGCACGGTCAGGGTCTTCCACCCTGGAACAACCTGGACCAACACGGGAGCGCTTCACGTTGGCGTCGCCGGCGCGGGCGAATTAGACATCAAGGAAGGCACGGTCACGAATACGGGCGCTTTCATCGGTGAACTCCCCGGGTCGACGGGCGAAGTTTTTGTTGCCGGTGCGAGCGCGCAGTGGCTAAGCAGCTTCGGGCTTGCCGTCGGCTACGCAGGAACAGGGACACTGGACATCGCCGACGGCGGTTTCGTCTCAAGCCTGAACGGCCATATCGGCAGTGCCCCCGGTTCGTCGGGAACGGTCACGGTGTCGGGCGCGGGCTCCAGATGGTTGAGTACCACGATGGCGGACTTCGATTTCAACGTCGGGCGTGACGGGACCGGGACCTTGCACATCAAGAACGGCGGCGAAGTCGAGTCCACGAGTGCCATTATCGGCTTTCACACTGGCTCGGTGGGCGCGGCCACGGTCGAAGGCGCCGGTTCCACGTGGACCAACAACGGTCCGTCGCTGATCGTCGGCTTCGCCGGCACCGGTGCATTGAACATCCTGGCCGGCGGCGACGTCACAAACGGAAACGGATTTATCGGCTCGGCCGGCGCGGCAGTCGGCAACGTGACCGTGAATGGCAACGGTTCGACCTGGACCAACAGCGGTGAGGTGCGAGTCGGCAGCGGCGCGCTGAACATCACGAGCGGTGGCGCGGTTTCCAGCACGAGTGGCTATGTGAATCTCGTCGATGGCGATCCAGGCCAATCGTCTGCCGCGACGGTCGATGGGCCAGGTTCGACTTGGACCAGCGGCGACATACTCTCGATCGCCGGCCTGTTGTGCCCAGACTGCGGTGACCTCGGGGAGATCACGGGCACGCTGACCGTCCAAAATGGCGGCGATGTTTCGGCAACGAATTCGTTCGTCGGCCCTGATGTTAACTCCAACGGCACGGCGACGATTGGCGGCGCCGGCTCGACTTGGAACACCAATACGCTCTCCCTCGGAGGCGATGCCGTTTTCGGCGGGGGCGAAGGCGGGGCCGGCACGCTCGACATACTGCCCGGCGCCACAGTAACGGTCGCCCAAAACACGATTCTCTTTACCAACGGCACGCTTGCGCTCATGGGCGGCACGCTCGACAGTCCGGGCATCGTTAATAACGGCTCGTTTGATTTCCTCTCCGGCACGCTGCACGCGGGAAACTTTCTCGGCAATCTCGTGAACGAAGGCGGCTCCTTGGCGCCCGGACACTCCGCCGGCAGGACATCGATCTTCGGAGATTACACGCAGCAAACTGACGCCGTTCTGGACATCGAAATCGGAGGCATCTCCTTCGGCAGCGAGTATGATCACGTCGAGGTGACTGGAACAGCTGTGCTGGATGGTGTACTCCAGCTTTCGCTCATCAATCCTTTCGTTCCCAATGGCGGTCACGTCTTTGGCATTCTCGAGGCAGGCGCGCTTTCAGGCGCGTTCACCAATGTCGCGAATGGCGAGCGGCTGGACACGATCGATGGCCTGGGCTCATTCCTCGTGCATTACGGCCCGGGGAGCGCGTTTCCGCCGAACCGGATCTTCCTCACCGACTTCGAGCTAAGCGCCCTCCCCGGCGACTACAACGGCGACGGCGCCGTCGACGCCGCCGACTACGTCGTCTGGCGAAAGTTCGTCGGAGCCGCGACGCTCAATAACCGCGATCCAAACGGCATGGGGCCAGTCGGTCAAGCCGACTACGACTTCTGGCGGATGCACTTCGGCGAAACGATCGGCAGCGGCGCGGGTGCCATTGGCTCCGCCAGTGCCGCCGTCCCGGAGCCGACGAGCCCGCTGATCCTTATCGTAGGAATGCTGGCGATATTCTTTCGACGCCGCGCGGTTGTGTCATAATCCAAAACCGCGGGGACTGGCTCATTTTGCGCTCTTCTTCGGAGCAAAATGTGCCTGTCCCCCTCTCTGGGGCGCACCTTGTACCCGTTCTGTATTTCTTCTCGTAACACTGCTTGCTTTCCCGACTTGAGCAGCTTCTTCCTCGGAATTTCCTTGTTGCTGCGTCGAATTCCGGCTAAGATCGGTACCGCTGCCTCACCACGCCGGACCCATGTTGTGGCCGGTCTCCCGACCGTGCCACTTGAGCGACCGCAGGTCTCCGCGGTCGATTTAGGATGAGACCTTCGGTCCGCGTCTGTGCGGCGTCGGGCTTCGGCCGTGAGCTCAGCCGAACGGAGACCCGCGCACAACTGCTGAAAGGTCGGTCCCATGAGGCGTCTCGATGCTATGCGCGTTCGAGTCTCTTCGCTTGCGGCGGCCGGTTCTCTCCGCGCGGCGATCACGCTGCTGCTCATTGGCCTGCATTCGGCCACTTCCTTCGCCGCCATTCGCTCATGGGACGGCGGCGGTGGAACGGATACCGACTGGACGACCGACGCCAACTGGAGCTCGAACATCGAACCGGTCGCCGGCGATACGGCCGAGTTCGACCGGGGCGCCGCTTTTAACTACACCGTCACTTTCCCTCTGCTCCCCTTTAGTGCCGATGAAACGACCGACCGGCTGATCGTCGGCTCCAACTCAGTAACGTTTGCGAATGATCGCTCGAGTACTAATTACCTCGTCGGCTCCCCGGCCACCGACGAAGCAGGCCGCGGGGTCATTATCGGCGAAGAGGCCAACGACACGGCCGCCGCCCTGACCTCGCACTTGGGCCTGCTCTCCACCGCGGCGGCGACGCTGGGGCATGTCGCCGGCGCCAGCGGCACGCTCACGCTTGACCAAAACAACGACCAATTCAATGTCACCGGCTCCAGCGCCGACACCGAGCTCATCATCGGCCGCTACGGCACGGGAGTCCTCAACATCTCAGGCGGCGCGGACGTGAATGTTACCAACGCATCTGGCAACGCATTGTTGGGCCAATATGTCGGCTCCAACGGAACGGCCTCCATCGACGGCGCGGGGTCAACGTGGAGCATCGCGACTTCTCTTGTCGTCGGCGGCTCCGGCAACGGCACGCTCGACGTTACCAATGGCGGCAATGTCAATTCCGCAACCGGTCTTCTCGGCGCATCCGGTGGGGTGGCCGGCAACGTGACGGTCACGGGCGTCGGTTCGACCTGGAGCAATTCCGGGAGCATGTATGTCGGCGGATCAACCTTGGTCGACGGCGGCAATGGCACGCTCTCCATCATCAACCAGGGATTGGTCGACATCGGCGGCACGCTGAAACTCTGGCCGGGCGGGAATGTCTCACTGGCTGGCGGCACGCTGGAAACGGCCGCCATCGAGCTTGCCGGCGGATCATTCAATCGGACCGCGGGCTCGCTTCGCCTTGGCTCCGGCCTGAGCATCGAACCATCGGGCCTGCTTGGCGGTTCAGTGGCCGTGGGGGCGGGGGAAGCCCTCGAAACCGACGGCGACCTCTACGTCGGCAATGCCGGCGCCGGCACGCTCAACATCACAACCGGGGGCGACGTCTCGAACGACAATGGCCACATCGGCAATCAAACTGGCTCCGTGGGCGTGGTTACCGTCGACGGCACGGATTCCAGCTGGACCATCAACCGCTTACTCTCCGTCGGGAATTTCGGCAGCGGCACATTGAATGTCACTGGTGGCGCGGAGGCCCAAAACGTAAACATTATCGGCGAACACAACGGATCTGTCGGCCAGGTTTATGTGGATGGCATCGGGTCGTTGTTGACAACGTCACTCGTAGGATTGACTGTGGCCCGCGATGGGACTGGAGCACTCCACATCACCAATGGCGCAAGCGTGTCGACGGTCTCCCTGGCGCCAATTGCGGCCGCCATCGGCGCAGCGCCCGGTTCAAACGGCACCGTCGCCGTCGACGGCGCCGGCTCGAGATGGTCGGTTGCTGGAGGGTTTATCGGGATGGCGGGACTTGACATGCGGGTCGGCTCATTTGGTAATGGCGCGCTCGACATCACCAATGGCGGAGTTGTAGACGTAAAAACGGGCACCGTGAGTGTTGGTGTTGAGGGCGGGTCCATTGGGACAATTAACGTCGACGGCCCCGGTTCCAGTCTCACCTCCAGTTTCGGAACCGAGGTCACATTGCGCGTCGGCCAGGGGGGCGAGGGCACGGTCAATATCACCAACGGCGGAAACGTCAAGAGTAACTATGGATTCATTGGAGGACTTGGAATTGGTGTGGTCAACGTCGATGGGGCCGGCTCCAAGTGGACAGACGACTCAGAGCTCGGCATTGGTTTCGTCATCATCGAGGTTGGCAGTAGTGGAACGCTCAGCGTTACCAACGGCGGCATGGTTCGAGCCGGTGGAGTCACTTCATTCGGCGAGATACGGGGCGACGGCAATATTGTGGTCGTGTCCGAAGTGCGAAATCGAGGTCTCGTCTCTCCCGGTACTTCGCCCGGCTCCCTCGACATCGACGGGGACTACACGCAAACCACCGAGGGCGAACTATTGATCGAGCTGGACTCGACCGCCTACGACCAATTGCTGGTTACCGGTGAAGCAGCACTTGCCGGCACGCTCACCGTCAAACTCCTGGGCGGCTTTACCCCCGACATCGGCCAGACGTTCACAATTCTCACGGCAGACGATGTTGATGGCGAGTTCACAACGGAAGTACTTCCTTCCGTGCCGGGCCTGATCTTCGACGTGCTCTACAATCCCCAGAGCGTCGTGCTACAGATTCTCGCGGCCGGCATTGCCGGCGATTACAACGCCGACGGCATCGTCGATGCGGCCGATTACGTCGTGTGGCGTAAGTACAACAACACAGCGACCACGCTCCCCAACGACTCGACACCCGGGACGAGCGCGGCCGACTACGACGTGTGGCGCGCCCACTTCGGCGACACGATCGGCACCGGCGCGGGCGACATAGCGTCAGCACGTAATGCCGTGCCGGAGCCGTGTACGCTCGTGTTGGCACTGGCCGGTCTGGCATTCTGGACACGTTTGCGCGTCAATCATCGGCGTAAGACATAGGGGAGTGCTCGCATGTTGTATTTCAGTCGTCACTCGTGCGCGCTGCTGATTCTGGGTGCCGCTGCAATCAAGGCCACGGCGGCCAGCTACAGTTTCGTGAACATCGCCGACACGCGCGGCCCCTTCGAGGACTTCGACTTCCTGACCCAGGCAGTCAGCGACACCGGCCAGGTCGCGTTCATCGGCACTCAGGGTGGCGTCACCGGTACCTACGTCGGCGACGGCGCCTCGACGATGAGCGTCGTGCCGGACCTCTCCCCTCCAGCAGGCTTTAACAGGAATGGAGATTTCGCGCTCAACGAATCAGGCGTTGCGGCCGCCCTGGTTGCGAGGTGTTGCACCCCCCCAGAAAGCAAAATCCAGCTCTATGAGGCGTCCGGTACGCGGAACCTCATCGAGGTAGCGTCTTCCGGGACAATCGCGCGGGCGTTGACCGTTCCTGCAATCAACGACACCGAAGCCGTTGCATTTGGTATCCGCACCGACGATTCCGCAACCGGGATCAAGCAGACTAGTATCACGCGCTGGTCTAATGGAGTCTCGGAGACAGTCCTCGACACCTCAGCAGGTTTCACTATTCTGGGCGCCACCGGACTCAACGAACTGGGCGAGGTGGCATTCCAGGGTTTCAAGGACGGCGAGGGGTGGTCATATCATCGTACCGACGGCGCAATGATAACCCGAATTGCTGACAGCGCCGGGCCCCTGAACATTTCAGGGAGCCCACGAGCCGCGATCAATGATTCCGGCTCGGTCGCTTTCGTAGCTTCGCTAGACGCGGGGGGTGAGGGAATCTTCGTGGGAAACGGCGGCCCACTGACCACGGTCGCCATCGCCGATCCGACGACGCCATTCTATTTCATTGAGAATGACATTGATATGAACAATCAGGGCACTATCGCGTTTTTCGCAGGACTGTGGGATGGCCGCAATGGCATCTTCACCGGCACCGATCCAATAAGCGACAAGGTCGTCGCGCACGGCGATATCCTATTCGGACAGTTCGTCACTGGCCTGGGGCGGCCGCATCTCAACGAGCGTGGAGACATCGCCTTCTGGTTTGAAGTCCGTGATCCCCGCGAGCCCGACGGTTATTCGTACGGCATCGCCTTGGCCATGAAGGAATCACCACTGCAGGGCGACTACAACAACGACGGCGCCGTCGATGCCGCTGATTACGTCGTTTGGCGGAAGAGCGTCGGCGCCGCGACACTCAACAACCGCGACCCGAATGGCATCGGGCCGGTCGGCGAGGCGGACTACAATTTCTGGCGCGCCCACTTCGGCGACACGATCGGCACCGGCGCGGGTGCCGCTAGTTCTGCCAATGCCGCCGTCCCTGAACCGGCGAGCTGGCTGATGCTTATCCTAGGAATACTGGCAATATTCTTTCGACGCCGCGCCGTCGTGCCATAATCTCAAACGATTCGGGTGCCACTGCTGGCTCGCCCAGCAGTGTTCTGATGCCGGCACCTTGCGGCCAAAACGAGATTCAAATTCCCAATCAGAGGGGGTGGCCAATTCTTCTATTGAAATCGCTGTGCACTTCGGCATACTATACATATGAATACTAATCATGCCGAACCGTGCCCATTTACCTTTCCTGCCCCGCGCGACGTCGTCCACGCCCAGCATATCGCCGGCGCCGTCCGATTGACCCATGTCCAACCCCAAAACATCCGCTGGCTCTGGCCCGGCCGAATCCCGCTCGGCCGTGTCACCTTGCTCGTCAGCGACCCCGGTATCGGCAAGAGCCTCCTCACCCTCGACATCGCCGCACGAGTCTCCACCGGCGCCTCCTGGCCCGACGTAGACAATCCGCACTCCGCAATCGGAAACCCCCAATCGTCCGACCATTCGTCATTCGACATTCGTCATTCGTCATTCGTCATTTCCGACCAATCCGCAATCCGCAATCCGAAATCCGCAATCGCCCGCCTCCGTCCTCCTCCTCACCGCCGAAGACGACCTCGCCGATACCATTCGCCCACGCCTCGAAGCGCTCGGCGCCAATTGTGAGCGAATCCTCGCCATCCCCACGTGGGGCAGTTTCTCCGAAACTGCCAATTCCGAGTCTCGGAGAGACTCGGCGACGTGCGCAGTGCCCCGCGCCTTTGCGCTCAATCGCGATCTGGCCCGGCTGGCCAACCTCCTCGACGCCGTTCCCGATTGCCGCCTGCTGATTGTCGACCCGATCAGCGCCTATCTCGGCGGCACGAACGAGCACGCAAACGCCGACGTGCAAGCTCTGCTCTCCGCCCTGGCTGCCCTGGCCCGGAAGCGCCACCTAGCCGTCTTGGTGGTCAGCCACCTGCGCAAAAAAGCAGGCGCCGCCATCCACCGCACCATGGGCAGCCTGGCGTTCGTCGCCGCCGCCCGCGCCGCCTGGGTGGTCTGCAAAGATCCCGCCGATCCGAACAAGCGCTTTTTCTTGCCAATCAAGAACAACCTCGCACCCGACGTTACCGGCCTCGCCTACACCATCGAATCAAGCGCCACGAACCGCACGCCGGTGATCCGCTGGTCGCCCGACGCCGTTAACATCACTGCCGAGACGTTGGTCGGCACCGCGCGACCAACTGGCCGACCGGACGATGAACGCCAACAAGCAATCAATTGGCTCCAGTCGCGACTCTCGAATGGTCCTTGCGCTACGCGCGAACTCAGGCAAGAAGCCGACGCCCACGGCATTGGCTACGGGACCCTGCGGCGCGCCTTCCGCGAGCTCCGCGGCGAAGCCGTCCGAAAGAACAGGTTCCCCACCGCGCCTTGGCTGTGGAAACTCCCAGGAACAGATGCGCAAAACCCCGGGGCAGAGTTTTGCGCACCTGTCAATTCTCTCGACGATTTCGAGAAACTTTTCCTCCACAACTGGCCGCCAAAATACACGCCCAATCTCCAGCCCCGCGTACCGTAACCATTCGCCATAAAGCCGGCGATGGCATCGCCGCTCCGGCACTCCCCATTCCCCATTCCCCATTCCCCATTCCCCA
>JBBDWY010000094.1:0-59208 GCA_040902605.1 Pirellulales bacterium
CGGGACTCATGTACTCCATCGTCCCGAGCACCTGGCCGAACTCCGTGAACATCGTGCGTTCGGTCAACCTTTGCGCCGTGGCTTTGGCCACGCCGAAGTCTATTACCTTGGGGACGGCCCGGTTGTCGTACTCCGCCACGAGCACGTTGTTGGGCTTGATATCGCGATGGATGATGCCCTTCTGATGGGCATGCTGCACGGCCTGGCAGACCTGTATGAATAACTCCAGCCGCTCGCGCAGCGGCAGGAGTTTTTCATCACAGTATTTCGTGATCGGTACGCCCTTCACCAGCTCCATCACGAAGTAAGGCCGGCCGCTGTCGGTCGTGCCGGCATCCAGCACTTTCGCGATATTCGGATGGTCCATCATCGCCACGGCCTGCCGCTCGGCCTCGAACCGGGCAATTACCTGCCGTGTATCCATGCCAGGCTTAATGATCTTGAGGGCCACGGTCCGCTGGAGCGGTTCCGTCTGCTCGGCCATGAACACCACGCCCATGCCGCCTTCGCCGATCTGCTGCAAGAGCTTGTAGGGGCCGATGACGGTGCCGGGGCGCTCGCTAATGGGATGATGCACTGTGGCGTCGAGTCCGGCTGGGGGTGTATCGAGGATGAAGCTCTCCTGGCGATCGTGCTCGGCAAGCAGCCGCTCTACTCGCTCACGCAGCTGCGGATCAGCCTGACAAGCCTCGTCGAGGAGCGCCGGCCGCTCGCTAGGGGGCTTGTCTAAGGCGAGGTGAAATACGGTCTCTTCGTTCATCAGGATTCTCCGGCCATCACGGCCAGTGCGAGTCTATCCCAGAACCGCGTCGGAGAAGGGGACGGTCTTATTTCGCCAGCGCCAAGGGGTCAGTCCCCATTTTCCAAAGCTAAAATGGGGACAGACCCCAGCGAAATCGAGCCAGTCCCCGGCGGTTCTGGGATAGCCTCTACTTGAATAAGCGCGAAATGGGCAGCGAAAGCACCAGCGACTTCGAAAAAATCGACCTGGTATCGCGGATCTGGGGCGTTGCCACAGCCAGCTTTGCCGAAAAGGGGGACAGGCACATTTTGCTCCGCGACCATCGCGGCGATGGTACCCGCCGCAAAATGAGCCAGTCCCCTGTCGTCAGCGTCCACGAACCTCGGCCTGGAGCCAGGCGCGGGCATACGCCCAGTGCCGGTCGGCCGTGGTCGGGGAGATGCTCAGCACCTCGGCCGCCTCTTCGCCGGTCAGCCCGGCGAAGTACCGCAGTTCGACGAGCTTGGCCTTGAGGGGGTCTTTGGCGGCTAACTTCTTGAGCGCCTCGTCGAGAGCGAGCAGGTCGTCGTCGGGCTCGGGCGCGGTCACGACTTCGAGTTCCTGACGTTGCCAGCCGCCGCCGCGCTTCTGCGTCTCGCGACGGCGGGCGTTGTCGATCAGGATGCGGCGCATGCATTCTGCGGCGGCGGCGAAAAAGTGACGCCGGCCGTCCCAGCGCGGAACGTTCTCGACATCCACGAGGCGGATATAGGCCTCGTGCACCAATGCCGTGGCTTGCAGAGTTTGGCCGGGCTTCTCGTTCGCGAGTTTGGCGGCAGCGAGGCGGCGAAGTTCGTCGTAGACCAGTTGCAGAAGCCGGTCGGCGGCGACAGGATCACCGCGCTCGATCTCGGATAAGATTTGCGTGACGTCGGTCATGAGAGCCTATCTCAGAACCGTCTGCGGAGAGGGGGACCATCCGCGGCGGATGGTGCCCGGCACATTTTGCTCCGAAGACTCCGCAAAATGAGCCAGTCCCCGACGGTTCTGAATCTCTTGGCCAGCTCGCATGATTGTAACAGTTCCGGCCTCGGAGAGGGGGACAGTCCCATTTTGCTACGCGGAAGAGCGCAAAATTGGGACAGTCCCCGGCCATTTTCGGTAAGGGAATGGCGCGTGCGGCCGCTCACATTTGCGGCATCTCCAATTCGAGCAGCTCGGCCAACGCCTGCAGCTCGTCGAACAAACGGTCGTTGATCGGGATTCCATGTTTCGTCCGCTCGGCGGCGGTCGCAAACTCGATCTCGCCCGGATAACACAACTTACGATTTGGATCGGACACGGGGGCTGCATGGAGCGCATCGATCATGGCGTCCATTGCGGAGCGGAAATGATCGAGCGGTTGAAAGGCACCGATTTGCAGGGCGGCAAAAAAATGGCCCATCGTTGGCTGATCATATTGGTCCGATTGCGTCTCAACCGTGCTCGCCGAAGTTGGCGCCGTCGGAATTGCGTCAGCCCGCGTTCGCTCCACGGGAGCCCAAGCGCCCGACAAGACGCCTGATAAGATGGACACCATCATTGCCAAACCGGCACCTTTGTGTCCGCCCAATTCCGCCGTCCCGCCCAGTGGCAACAGGACTCGCGCCGCGGTGGGATCGGTGGTCGAGTTGCCGCCGGCGTCGCATGCCCAACCGGCGGGGATGAGCCGGCTTTCTTGAGCATGCATTTCAATGCGGTTGACGGTGGCCACGGACGTTGACATATCCAGCACGAACGGCGCATGGCGACCGCACGGCGCAGCGAAGCTGAGTGGGTTCGTGGAGAACATCGGAAGGAAGCTGCCCAGCGGGGCGATGCCGATGGAGTGGCCCTTGCCAAAGAAATGCCCAGTCGTGCACAGGCCCAGCATGCCGTGCTCCACCGCCATGTGAGCAAAATATCCGGCCGCACCCAGATGGTGCGTGTTGCGGACGCACACAATCCCCACGCCAGAACTCCGAGATTTATCGATAGCCAGTCGCATCGCGCGGCACGCGCACGCTAGTCCCAGCCCAGAGTCGCCGTCGAGGCAAGCAGTATGCGACGTTTGGTGCTCGACTCGGGTTTGCGATTGAGGCCTTAACAGCCCCTCCAGCGTGCGGTCGGCGTAGTAGCTTTTGAGATTGCGCACGCCATGGGTATCGACGCCTCGCAGGCTGGCCCACAGCAGCACGTCGGCCGCATCGGTGGCCTGGTCGTGTGGATAGCCGATACGCACAAAAACCTGCTCGGCAAACGGCCGCAAGGCATCCGCGGAAATACGACGCGCATTCATGCTGTGCGTTCTCGTTGGCGACAGTGGAAGGGGACAGGCACATTTTGCTCCGAAGACTCCGCAAAATGAGCCAGTCCCCGACTTACTCGGGCATTTCAATCACGATTTTGATGCACTTGTCACCGCGGGTACGGTGCAGCTCGTAAGCGTCGACCACGTTGGCGAACGGTATCCGATGCGTGATGAGTTGGCCTACGTCGATCCGGCCGCTGGCGATCAAGTCGACGGCTTTCCGCGTGGAAGCCTGATTTGGTTCGATGGTCGCTCCGACGATTGTCTGCGCGCGACAGCATTTGTGGAATAGCCTGTCGAAATTGAAAGGGATGGTCTGGCCCCGCGGGTAGCCGAAATACAAAATGTCGCCTCCGTGCCGAACGAGGTCGATCGCCAGATTGATGGCAGGCACCTCGCCAGCGACTTCGACGACCACGTCAGCCAGCTCGCCGCCGCTCGTTTGTCGGATCGCTTCGCACGGTTCCACCACGGCATTATGGATCGTGTGCGTGGCACCGAACGCCATCGAGAGCTCCAGGCGAAAGGACTCGAGGTCGAGGGCGATCACGCATCCTGCTCCCAATTGTCGCAATTGAAAATCGAAGAACAGACCGGCCGAGCCCTGACCAATGACCACGACTGTCTTGCCGCTGACGTTCGTCAGACGCTGACAGGCAAAAAGCACTGTCCCCAGCTGTTGGGCCTGCAGCAGATGCTCAACCGGAATACCGGATGGCAAGGGAATAACGTGTTCGACAGGCGCCAGGAAGTACTCAGCCATTGCCTGATGGTTCGGCGCGAGCGCGAGCACGGTGTCGCCAACCTGCAGCGCCGATTCTGGCGCATCGATGTCCTCGACGACGCCCACCATCTCGTGGCCGGTTGTGCCGGGTGGAAACGGGTACGCGTCCTCGGGTGCAAAGTGCAACATGCGAATATCGCTGCCACACAATGATAGCCGCCGCGTGCGAACCAGCACGTGTCCCGGCCGAAGGCTGGGAACCGGAGCGTCGACAAACTCCGCCCTGCCCCGCGCGACAACTTGGACCGCTTTCATACGTATAAACGAGGATGGGCGCGGAATAGCTCGGTATTTGAGCGTTTGCGCAACAGCATTGTAGGGCAATTATTCGATAGCACAATCGATGTGCGATGAGAATCGTGCGAATCGCTAGATTCGTCAATGTAATTGCGGTAGCCGAACTCGCCGTGCAATTACTTTGGGTTGCGAGCCGCTTGGACTTTTATGCTGACGGCATCAACCGTGCGCGACGCCTCGTCGCGATTTGCCTTCGCGGAATCGACGACGGCTTGAGCGGCGGCGAGTTGCTCGGTCGCCTTATCGACCTCCATCTGACGCTCATCAGCCAGTTTGCGCGCGGCCTCGAGCTCATTTTTAAGCGCCGCCATTTGATCGCGGAAGGCGATTTCGTCCTGCCAACGAGCCGCATCTTGCTGGGCCTGTGCGAGTTCTGCTTCCGCCGGCTGAGCAGCCTGCCGGGCGCTTTCCAGTGCGGTGGTAAGTTGCTGCGACTCGGTTTCAATTGCCTTCACGCGCTCCTCCGCAACGCTTGCCGACTTATTAACAGCCTCTAATTGCGCGCTCGTTTCCTTAAGTGTGTCATCGGCAGCGGTGACCGCAGCAGCCAGTTCGGCGAGTTTCGTTTGAAGGTCGGCGGCTTGAGTTTCCATCGTTTGCAGGTGTTCGGTAAGTTGGCGTTGCACCTCGACAAGCTTCGCATCATCCGGCTGCTTGCCCAGGGCCTCGGTCAGGTGGCGGAGCGCTTCCGCCACGAGCGGGTGAGCGTCCTGGACCTGGGCAATAGTCGTGGAAATTTTCGCCCGTTCGCCGTCGCTCGCCGCTCGCGACTCGCCAATCTGGCTTATCTCGGACGTCAGCCGTTTGACTTCTGCCCGCAGCGCCTCGGCCTCTTGTCGACCCGTCGATAAAGCGGTTTGCACCGATAGTAATTCGGCTTCAGCTTTACGGACTGCTTCCAGCAGTGGCGTACTTAGTTCTGTCTTCTGTTTCAGCCTTTGTTGGGCGATTGCCAGTCGCTCTTCGATTGTTGGCGGATTAGTCGCTAAATTGCCGAGTGCGCTGGCATCGTCGGCTTTGTAAACTTGCACGGCGCCGGCCCAGCTTGCCGCGACTGCGCGTAAAGACTCATCACAAAACGTAACGCTGACAGCAATTTCGCCGATCGGCGATGTTTCCATAAGTTGCTTCCCGTCTTGATCCCAGAGGCGTGTAATTTGATCGCGACCGCACGTCACAATTCGACCATCGCGCGCGAATTCCAGCGACAGGAGAGCCGTCTTCGCGTTCCAATTCTTAACCTGCGTGCCGTTTTCCAACTCCCACAGCCGGACGGTGGCGTCTTCGGAGGCGGAAGCCAACAGATTCGAATCGCCGCGCCACGACAAAGCGGTTACCGCGGCCGTGTGTCCGTTCAATGTGAGATATTCATTGCCGGAGTGAGTTTCCCACACACAGAGCCCGCCGTTGCGGTCGGCGGTGGCCAGCAGCACACCGTCCGGACTGAATTCAACAGCGAGCACCCAATCAGTATGTTTTGCCCGCTCGTAAAGCAACTCGCCCGTCTCGGTGGAATAAACGCGTACAATGCGCTGCGGGCCGCCGAGCGCGATCTGCTTGTAGTCGGCGCTAATGTCGGCCGCCAGGACGACGTCTAACTCGTTGCCAATTTCGATGATACGCTCGCCAGTCGTAATATCCCAAACGACGACTTTGCCGCTTGCGGCCGGCCGCCCACCACCCGCCAGTAGCAACCGCCCGTCGCGGCTGAAGCGGACCACGTTGGGCTGTCCTTCGGGGAATGGAAACACACTAACCAGGTCGAGCGTCGCCGTGTTATACAATAGGACTTGGCGTTGACTCGTGACCGCCAGCAAGGGCGCCCACGGGCTGGTTGCCAGCGAGCGGGCCATCGGTGCATGCTCCGTACGATAAAACGGCTCGAGCACCAAGCGCGGCGGCATCGGAACGACCTCAGGACGCTTTCCGGGATCGAGCACTGCGGCGACGCTCATTTTGGCTTTGGGCTTGACTGCTTTGCTGCCCGCGTTTTCGAGCGCTCCTCCGTCGATCCAACGCCGCAACAAGTCGATCTCTGCGTCGGGGATCTTGTCGGCATTTTGCGGCATGTAGGGCTCGGCGTCGTGGGCCACGAGCGTGAATAGATAGCTGGAAGCAGCGTCGCCGGACTCAATAACAGTTCCCGAAGCACCGCCTTGCATCAAGCTAAGGTAGTTGGTGACATCGAGGTCGGCTTTGCGCGCCGTCGGATTGTGACAAGAGGCGCACCGTTGTCGGAAAATCGGCGCGAGATGATCGTCAAACGTAAGCTTTTCCTCGGCGCGAACATCCGTCACTACGCAATATGCAGCGACAAGCCACAGAAGCGGCAAGAGAGAGCAGCCGGATTTATGATTGGCGCGCATCGAGGCGTTCACGTTTGGCTCGGCGTAAGACTCGCCCTTCCGGCCTAATGATTAAATATAAACTCTCGCGAGTTGAGCAGCGCCCAAAAGACGTCCTCCAGAGCGCCGCGGGGGTCGGTCACGCCGGCAAGCTGCTCATCGATCGCCTTCGTTTCTTGGTCTGTCGGAGAGCGGCTAAGGCAGCGCACATACAACTCAGAGACCGCCTGCTGCGGCGTATCTCCTTCCTCCAATAGCCGCTTGACAACGCCGCCATCCTTGATTTTCGCATGCACGTTTTCGCCGTTCATCAGATGGAGTGCCTGACCGAGGTTGGGCTCCATTTTCACTTCACACGAACAAACGGTCTCCCGTGTAGCCCGACCAAAGGTCGTCAAGAAATAGGTCGCCGTGTTTCCGTCGGCGATTTGCACGGCCCGCGCTCCCAGCGGGAGGCCGGCAAACTTGTCCTTGGTTTCCGTGGCCTGCGTGATGATATCCAGGAGAATCTCGGCGCGAATTCGGCGCAACGTGGCATGCGAGAAATTGCGGTCATCGAATGCGTTGGTTTCATTTGTTCTCGTGCTTAGCTGGTACGTGCGCGACGTGCAGATATCGCGCACCAGGCGCTTGAAGTCGTACTTGTATTCGGTGAAGTGCTGGGCGAGGGCCTCCAGCAGCGGCGCATTCACGGGTGGATTGCTGACGCGAACATCATCCACCTCGTGGACGATTCCGCGGCCGAGGAAATGGGCCCACACGATATTGGCCAGATTTGGGGCAAAAAACGGGTTGTCGGCCGAGGCGAGCCACTCGGCAAGCACTTCGCGACGATCGCGACCGGTGCAATCCGGCAGGGCCCCGCCGAGAAACTTCGGCGGCATCGCACGACCCCCGACCAGGTGATTCACCTCGCCGCCGCCTGCGTTGAAGACGATTGTCTCGCGCGGATCGGCACCCGCCTTGCGACCGATTTGAGCGAAGAACGCCGCGAAACTATAGTAATCGTCCATCGTCCAGCGATCGAACGGATGATTGTGGCATTGAGCGCATTGAATTCGCATGCCCATGAAAACTTGGGCGACATTCTCGGCCGTTTTCAGCCGATCCTGCTCGGCCTGGAAATAGTTTGTCGCTGGATTGCTGAACGTTCCCCCCTGCGCGCCCAGCAGTTTCCTAACCATTTGGTCGATCGGCACGTTGCCGGCGATTTGCTCCTGCAACCAGTTGTAATACAACAGGGTTGCCTTGTAGCTGACATAGATATTTGAACGGATTTGCAGCAACTCGCTCCATTTCATCACCCAAAGCTCGACGAACTCCTTGCGAGCGAGCAGCTCATCGACGAGCTTCTCACGTTTTGCCGGATCAGCGTCCGCCACAAACTGCTCTGTTTCGGTGGAAGTTGGCAAGACGCCGCAAACGTCGAGGCTCACGCGGCGAACAAACTCTGAATCGGAGCAAAGCTCTGACGGCTGAATCCGCAGCCGGCGAAGCTTGTCGTACACCAGCTCGTCGATGTAATTGTTCGCCGGAGTATCCTTCCATTGAAACTCGAGCCCTTTCGGAAGAACGATGAATGGAACGCCGACGGTTTGTTTTTCGTAGCGGGCCATGATGAAGGCTTCGCCGCGGTTTGCGGCGGTTACTTTTCCTTCGCGCGACACAGGCGCCGCGTTATCGTTACTGGATAAAAACACGGCGAGGCTAGTAACATCCCGATCCGTGCCATCTGAATACTTCGCACGAACGGTCAATTGCTGTGTTTCGCCGGCGCCATCCAAGAGGGCTGTTGGTGGATACAATTCGACGGCTTCGACGGTCGGCGCTTCGCCAACATCGGCCGGTGCCCCGCTCTCGATCCAGCGCAGAAGAGTCTGATAATACTGGTCGCCCTTCTTGGTTGGACTGCCGCCAGTGTGAGGTACCTGCCCTGAGGCTTTTTCGATGAACAGGCATTCGGTGGGAATCGAAAGATCAATTCTCCGCTCGGGCTGCTCGCGAGTGAGACGGTAGTAGTCGCCGTCGGGATCGAATCCGAACAGCGACAACCGAAAGCTGTCCTTGCCGCGCGCGGCGCCGTGACAGCTGCCCGTGTTACACCCAGCCTTCATGAAAACCGGCATCACATCCAGCTTGAAGCTGATGGGCGGATCGGCCGCGGCTTTCGTCACCCTGATCAGCACCTCGGCGCTGAGCGACTCGAACGTGGCTGTGAGTTTTGCATCGCCATCTGCGCGTGGAACCACGCGATTTGCCTCTTGAGCGACAACGTCATCGCGGTCGAGCTTCCAGACGACTTGATCGGTAACGTCGCGAGTGATGCCGTTCGCGTATTCAGCCTGAACGACGATCGATTGGGTGTCGCGAGAAGTTGTCAACGCGATCTCGCCGGGATATACGTGGAGCGCGGTCGGCGCCTCGCCACCGAGTGCGGCTTGTGACAGCAATACCCAGCTAACTAATGCGTATTTCAATTTCGTGTGCCACTGCTTGCGGCGCACCAGTTTGCGCGCTCGCCCGATTCCGCACTGCTCGCTGTTAAGATATTGCGGGACTGGGGAGGCAAGCAGTGCCCTCTCGAGTAACCGCGGCCCTGTCCTCCGCCGCGAGCAGTGGCACACGGGGACACAGCAATTTGAAAAAAGCCATAGCGGCAGCCAACCAACTAATCTGATGACGCCAAATCTGCTCATGGTTTCTTCTCTTCCGGATGAAGAGCCTTGGCGCGAAGCTGCTCCAACCGCGAGAGCGGCTTGGGCGGCGCTGCGGCCGGCTCGGCCGGTTTCGTTTCAGCAACTTTCGCCGGCGCCGCGGCAGGCGGCTCATTTACTTGCAGCTCCGTCGTGCCCACGCTGCCGACGATCGGCTCGCCGTTTGTCGTGATGTTCACCTGGCAGAACAGCGTCTTATGGCTGCCTACGGGCGTGTCGTTTGTTGTCTTTACCTGGAAAGCAAGTTCCTTCGTCTCCCGCGTAAATTCGACCGGATCCGCCGAGACGCCCGGTGGCAACCCGAGCAACTCTGCCTTCGCCGCGCCTTCAAAGGGAGTGTTATGAGTAACCGTGCATTGGACCTGCGTTGGCTGGCCCTTGTCGCATGCGGCGCGCTTGACGTCGAAACTGACGTAGCGGTCCGCGATCTCCAGCTCTGCAAGCTGCGATGAAACCCATGCTTGCCCGTCAATTTCCGCCGCCCCGATGACCATCATGGGCCATTTGCCGATCATCGCCTCCCCGTTGGCATTCAGCGGGTAGAGGCCTTCATTTTGACCCTTTTCGATGGAGATGGCACCGGCTGCGCCGACGCCGGGCGGCGAGAACGGGAATTGAACGTAGATCGGTGCATCGAATCCCTCATCGCGATGGACGCGGATCTTTAGATTCATGGTGCCGCTGCGCACTAAGGGGACCTTCGGCTCAACGATTTCCAAGTGAAATGGAACTTCTTGGGCAACGGCCATAGCCAGCTTGTGAACGGTGCCGCTGACGTAGACGGCAGCATTCGGTTCGCCCAGTACAAAGTCGGCGAAGTTTTCGAAGCCGCCTTCAACGGCCGGTTGATTCGCGTCGGCGAGTTTTCCGCGTAGGTCAACCAGATCTCCGTCGACCGGCGCATCGGCAGCAGCCTCAAAGACGACCGGCATCAGGTTCAGGCTGGGGTGCATGGGCCGCCCGGTCATGGAGACACCTGGGATAAGGCCCTGCGACATCAATTCCACCGGCCCGCCGAAATCGGCCCGCGTGCCAAGGATTAAGGTACCGTATCGATTTCCGCGCGGGACGACGATCGTCTGGCGAGTTTGCGAATAGCGATCGACTCGCGGGATACCTAGCTTGAGCGACGGCGCGACTGGTGTCATTTCCACCCGATACACGTAGGTATCGCCGCCCTGCCCCAGGTGGTCGTTGATCCGCACGTAATACTCACCATCCTCAGGAACTGGCCAGCGTATGTAGCTGTCCTGCCCTCGCGCATCGTCGTTTCCGACGAGACTAGTCTTATCGGCCTTGTACACGTTGATTACCGGGTCGACCTGCGAGCCGATACGCCGCGCATAGCATTCGATTTCCCACACCTGACCCTTCTTGGCGGTGAGCTTAAAGAAATCAACGTCGCCCTGCTTCTCCAGACGACCGTTGAGCGCCAGCGGCAACTCGGCGGCCGTGGCTGAGTCGAACGCATCATTGGGTTCCGTTTCCAGAATGTTGCCGTCGGAAAAAGAGCGAAACGGAACGGCCGACGGCGTCAACCCCTGCCCGTCTTCGATAATTTGCTCTTGATTCGCCTGTGGGTCAGCGGGCACAAGGATGTCACGCTCAATTGGTCCAGCTCCGTCGCCTAAAAATTGAACTTTCAGCTGCTCGCCACGTTTACCTCCGGCCGGGTAAGCCACAGTCGGGCGCGGAAAATTGCCGACGTGCAGGCGGTAGCGGCAATTATCCGCGCCACGATACGAGGTCTCCCGAACGAGGATCGTATACTCGCCATCCTCCGGGATTACGACCGACAAAAAGCAATCCTGCCTGGCCAGCACGGTATCATCGACCGAAGCAAGCTCGAATCGGTTTTTGTCTAGAATTGCCAGAAACGGATCGAAATACGCCTGGCCGAGGCGGATCCCCTCCACCTCGACGGAAAGTCGCTGGCCCTTTGTGGCGTGAATTCTATAGAAATCCGCGTCCTCGTTCTGAAGAACGCCCGCCACACAGACGTTTAACTCCAGCGCCTGCGGCTCATCGAAGGAGCTGTTCGGCTCCTTTTCGTCGATGGAAGGCAGCGCGCCAACGAAGAACGATCGATAATCTGAGATGCCGCTGCGAGTGCGAAGCTGAATTAAGAATTCGCCCAGTCGACAGTCGGGCGCGACGTCGACGATCACCCGAACATTTTGTGCATCGACCGGCTCGATTTTTTTTACGGTCACGCCACTCTGGTAGATCAGCGCTTCCTCGATATCGGCAAGCCGGGCGCCTGTGAGCGTCAGCACATGCTCGTGGCCACGCTGAACGCCTGGCGGCAGAACGTACGATAGTTGTGGTGACGCGGCTTCGATGTCGCTGCCATGGAGTATCGCGATCAGGGTCGCGAAGCAAACTATCAGCGATTGGCGACAAACGCGTTTCATGCCAATAACCCGCGAATCACCTGGCCGCCGTTGACGATTTCGACGGGTCGCCCGCCCGGCGCCATCAGCTCTTTATCGGCGACGATGCCAAGGCATTGATACAGCGTGGTGGCCCAATCTTCCACGGTAAGCGGATTATCCAGCGGCTCGCTGGCCGTCGCATCCGAACTGCCGTAAACCGTTCCGCGTGCGATCCCGCCACCGGCCATGACGATGCTGAACACCTTCGGCCAGTGGTCTCGCCCGGCCGTGCCATTGATCTTCGGGGTGCGACCGAATTCGCTGGTGACGCACACCAAGGTGGAATCGAGCAGCTTGCGGCGGTCAAGATCGCGAATGAGAGTGGCGAACGCCTGATCGAACGCGGGCAACTGCCCCTGGCATCCGCCCGCGATGTTGTCGTGCATGTCCCAACTGCCGTAGGTCAGCGTGACAAAGCGAACGCCCGCTTCAACCAATCGTCTCGCAAGGAGCATGCGCGCGCCGGCCTCGTTTCGGCCGTATTCGTCGCGGACGGCCGGTTCCTCTTTGCTGATATCGAAAGCTTCTCGCGCTTTTTGGGAACTGATCAGCGCGTAGGCACGCTGGTAGTTGGTGTCCACCGCATCCAGCGCGTCGGACTTTTCCTGCTGGCGGAAATGGTCGTTGACGATGTCCAATAGCTTCCGCCGCTTATCGAAACGTGCATCGTCGACGTCGCCCGGCCGCTGCAAGTCGCGAACTTGAAACCCGTCTCGCGCCGGATCGTCTCCCAAGCTGAACGATCCGTACGACGAGCTCAAGTATCCCGTACCAGCATAGGGATTGGGCATGCTGGGAACGCAAACGTACGGGGGGAGGTCCGCGCGTGGCCCGAATTCGTGCGACACCACGCTGCCAAAACTCGGATAAACTAATGCCGGGCTCGGACGGTAACCGGTAAACATGTTGTGCGTGCCGCGCTCATGGGCAGCTTCACCGTGCGTCATCGACCGGCAAATGGTGAGCTTGTCCGTAACCGTCGCGGTCTGCTTCAACAACTCATTCAGGCGAACTCCGGGTACATTCGTTTCGATGTTCCCGAACGGTCCGCGATACTCGACCGGCGCAAAGGGCTTCGGGTCGAAAGTTTCCTGGTGTGCGATGCCGCCAGGCAAAAAGATATAGATGACGCTCTTCGCGGTCCCTTCCTTGCTGACGTAATTCTTTTGCTCGGCCTGGGCCTTTTGAAGTTGAAAGAAAGCCGGTAGGGATAGCCCTAGTCCGCCGATCGCACCGACGGTCAAGAAACTACGACGACTGAGCGCGTTACCTGGGCAACAACTCATGGACCGGTCCTCCAATAAATGCACCGCGTCTCGAAGGGCTGTTCATGCCTGTGGCTAACGCATGAGGAAGACAGAACTTTTGAGCGCGGATTTCCGGCGTGTAAGGCGGGACGTTGGTTCGGCGACACTCATGGCCGCAGGAAACAACGCAAGGGGGTGGGAAAAGACCTAAGCTACTCCTGCGCGGTCGGAGTTGTCAAGTATTTTGGCGGCTACACGGCGAGCTTAAGATGCATTCCACTTAGGGCGTTGTGGCTCTTATTGTGGCCATTGACAGTGCCACAATTTTTTTGCGTGAAATTTTTCTTATGTCGCCACACCCTACAGATTTGACCGGTCAAACCATGGCGACTAGCCCGGCACTACGGCATCATCAGACGCCGCGCGGGGTTCCCCAGTGTTCGCGGTATTCGCGACGGACCAGCACGTTGGCCGGCTCGTCGCCCACGATTTGCTCCTTGTCAGGATCGAAGGTGAGCGACCGTCCCAGTCGCGTGGCAATGTTGCCCAGATGGCAGAGCGCTGTCGAAAGGTGACCAACCTGTGCATCGGCGTTGAGCGTCGCATGGTTGCGGATAGCGGCGCAGAAGTTCGCCACGTGGGCCACGTCATTTTGCGGTTCCGCGGTAATTTCAACGTTGACGGGCGCGTTGAGGTCGTCCCGCACCTCGATCTTGCCGCGCCGGCTAAGAAACATCAGTCCCTTGTCGCCGTAGAATTCCGCCCCACTGTCGACATTGTACGGATAGTTCCTCGACCACAGCCGTTGTTCGTAAATTAACAAACGGCGGCCGTCGGGAGGGCCGTTGCTGCCGTACTCAAAAGTCACTTGTTGCGTATCGGGAAACTCGCCGTCGTCGTCGAAATAGTACCTGCCACCCAATGCCGAGATTTTGGTCGGATGTGTGTCGACGCCCAGACCCCAGCGGGCATAGTCGATATCGTGGACCCCGTCGTTGCCCATGTCGCCGGCGCCGAAGTGATACCACCACGTCCAGCGATCGTGAACGCGATTGGTGCGATACGGAATCCAAGGCGCCGGTCCAACCCAGTTATCGTAGTCGAGGCCGGCCGGAGGCTCGCCCAATTCACCTTGGGGAAGGGCGCTGCGGCGCTGAATGTTCCAGCACTTTGCCGCGCGGACGTTTCCGATGATTCCGTCGCGCAACAACTTGACCGCCGCGATCATCATCGGCGTGCTGCGGCTTTGCGTGCCGTGTTGCACGAGTGTGCTATTGCGCTCGGCCGCCTGGACGAGCAGCCGGCTTTCGCGAATGTTGTGCGAAATTGGCTTCTCAACGTACACGTGCTTGCCCGCATCGCACGCCAGGATCGAAGCAGGCGAATGCCAATGATCGGGCGTGGCGACGATGACCGCATCGAGTCGTTTGTCGTACAAGAGCTGCCGCAAGTCACGCACGGCCCGACTGGAATCCAGGCCCAGCGTCCTGGCGGCTGCGAGGCGGCGTTTTTCGTCGACGTCGCAGACGTAGGCCAGCTCGACGTTCGGCGTCTTCTGGAAGAGCCCGGCATCATGAGTGCCGCGGCCGCCACAGCCGATCAGCGCGACGACCAGTTTATCGCTGGCGCTCTTTTGGGCTGAAGCCCGAGAGCCACGTAGCGCCGTGGCGGCCATGATGCCCGCGGAAGATAACTTCAGGAACTCGCGGCGATTGGAACTATTGGACATTGCAGGTTCGTTTCTTCAATCTGGCGTAAATGGATTAAGGAACTCTAACCAAACCGCCCACAGAAAAGACCACAGAAAAGGGGACAGGCACATTTTGCTCCGAAGACTCCGCAAAATGAGCCAGTCCCCGGCCGTTTTGTTAGAGTTCTTAAGGACGCTTCAGCTCAACATCGCGGCGGGATGTCCAGAACAGCGCGTTGGCTAACATGCGGCGAAAGCCGGGCTGTTGGAACGTGTCTTCCGCACCGAGCGACGTGTAAAAGATGCGTCCATTCTTGTAGTCGCGGATCCAGGCTAACGGCTCCGAGGGCTGATTGGGAATCGTGCCGCGCAGCAGCACGCGGATGTCATCGGCGTGTCCGCCGTTTTTGTACAACGGGTCTTGTACTGCCGTAATCGATACGCCGGCGAGCACGGGATGCTTTTTCGCGCCGGGAACCACATCGACAATTGTGGTGATGCCCTTGTCGTAGTGACCGTGATAATTCCCGCCCAACACTTCGCGATCAAATTCCAACCAGGTCTGGACGGCATGACTCGCCGTACGAACGGCCACGATCGGACGGCCCGAGGTGGCGTAGTTCTTGAACCGCTCCCACTGCTCGCCCTGGAGCTGCATGCGCTTGACGAACACGAGGGCCACGTCGCAGTCGTCGAGCTGCTCGAGTCCTGGCAGATCATCCTCGGCCTGACGGACTACGCGCGTTGAGCGCACGTTAAAATGTTGCTCCAGATATTTTTGGAACGGGGGCAACGATTTTTCCGAGTGATAGGTGTCGCAGCCGGAAAGAATGCACACCTTCAGTGGCTTATTGGTCTCTTCCGAAAACGCTGCTGTGCAAAGTCCAATCAGCGCGAAAGACACGGAGACCAGAATGATTCGCATTTTAGGGCTCGCGAAACAAGCTACGGAGTTAATTGATAATTGAGGCGCTTTCGTGTCGGCGCCTATGCACGGACGTTGTTGCCGGCCGGGTGCGGTGGAAAACAGATCGTTACTTAATCAATCCGTGGTGTCGCCCCATCCAATACGGCAGCAACCAAGTCGTTGGATCGCCTTCTCCCGAGTCGCTCCCGCCGTCGAGTCCGTATGGATTTTTGTCCCATTTATGAAGGAGCCGCTCGGTCCAGGACAACGGGGCGACTAGCTGTTTGATCCCTTGCCGCTCGAGGTCAGCATCGAACTTCAGGTCGGCGCGATGCGAGTTGCGAGTCTTCCAAAGGATGAAATCAAGCGGAATTTCGCGCAATGCTTCAACGGCAGGCTCAATATCGCACGGCTCGCCCGTCGAGGCACCATAGATGAAATTCCAAAGCGGATTGGCTTCCTTCCGTTCAAGCTGCCAAGTCTGCTTGAGGCTGGAAGTGTAGAGGGCTCGCAATCCGGGCTGGGTTTCAAGTTGTAGCAGCGGATAATACGACAGGAATAGCAGTTGATCGTCGTGGCTCACGCCGCCCGGGACTTTCGCGCGGAGCGTGTTGATTGCATAGTGATGCTTCTGAATCAGCTCATTATAGGCGCGTTCGTAGCGAGGATCGGCCACGATGTGGTAAGCCACCTTTAGATGGGAGAGAATCTCCAGCGAGTTCAGACCCCGCTCCCACCACCACATGGGATCATCGTTCAACTTCTCCGGCCCCCAGTATCCCCACGTGGTCGGCTTGCCATCAAGGTCGACTAAGCAGTAGCCGTGATCGAGAAGGTGGTCGGTCACGCGTTTGACGACGGCGCGGACGGCGGATTTCTCGTCCTCATTAGCGGCCAAGTCGTAGAACACATACCAGGCAAAGTAATGTCCATCCAGCTCGTCGGACGAAGTCTCCCCTTTCCAGTACCAGTCTTTCTCGACGGGCGATTCGTGCCACTCGGCCGAAGATCGCAGGGATCGCTGCGCGAACTGCGGCTCATCAATATGACAAATCGCGCGGGCCGGGAAACCGGGAATGCCCGTAATGGTTTCCAGCCTGAGTAGAGCCTGCATCGACCGCCAGGCCTGGGCCTGGGCCTCCGGCGCCCCGGTCACCGCGTACCGATACGACTGTGCCGCAATGTAGAGGGCTGCGCGAAGCCCATCATTATCACTGATTTCTTGCTGGGCCCCTTCCAGGACGCCCGGCTCGGCAAGATGCATCTCGCCGACGTATCCGTGGCGTCGGTGCCGGCTTTCGGTCTGCTTTTGGTAGAATGCCGCTTTCTCTTCCAGCGTCAGCTTGCTGTGATACAAATGCGCAAGGCCCTCGGGAGTTCCCACCCAGATCGATCCGTCGCTGGCAGGCGCCATGGCGGTTACACGGTTATCTGGCAGCCAGCGTTTTCCGGCCAAATAGGTCCAACGGGTTGCGGTCCAGTGGATCAATCCCTCGTCTGAAGCCAGCCACACGCTGCCATCCGGCGCGACCGCGATGCCAGTCAGGTCGAGGATCGGTAGTCCCTCTTGACCGGAAAAGACATGCCAGCCCCGCTTCCCGTTGGAGAGATTGAGGCCCTTGTCTGTCGCGACGAGAAAATGGTCGCCGTCAAGGTGCGCCACCGCCCGCGTATCGGCACTCAGCAAGCCACCGGGACGAATTTCGAAGGCCAACCAGTATTTGCGTTTGCCCATCAATCCATAAAGTCCCGTCCGCGACGCGACCAGGACATCGTCTGGCCCGGTCGGCAACAGATCACGCACGCCAAACATCTGATCGTCTTCAATTGTGTGGACTCGTTTCCAACCAATCGCTCGTCGCCACACGCCGCTAGGGGCCAATGCCCAAGGAGTACCGTCAGGCTCGGCGGCAAACGCGATTACTGCCTCCGGACTGTCCGGCTCCTGCTGCCAACTGTTATTCGCAAATGCCCACACGCCGTTCGTCGCGCCCGCCAGGGCATCGGGCCCCTGAGTTGGCGCAAACAACGCGGTCACCCCGGAAGGCCCCGTCACGTTGACCCAGCGCTTTCCGTCCAACCGCGACAGGCCATTTTCACACGCCGCCAGTACCGCACCGCTGCGTGTGGCTGTCACGGCCCGAACGTCTTGATCCGGCAAGCCGTCAGCCGTCGTGTAAAACGCGCGAACGAGCTGAAGATGCGTTCCGGTGGGAAAAGGAGGACGCGAGTCGTCCTGCGCTGCGTCGCTTCGTCCATTGAATGCTAAGAAAAGCAAACACGGCATCGCCGTCCAGCGCGCGATGCGAGCCGCGGAACACAACTGCTTCGGTCGTTGAATGTCGGTTTGGGAATTCATAGGTCCGATTGCCTCCAGACCTATCGTAATTGCGCTATATCCGCGTGACCAGCATCGTCTTTATCGAAGGCCCGCGAACTATGGCCGCGGCGGTTCCGTGTTGACGCTTTTATCGAGCGCGCTGGCGGCCAACAGGTAGAACATGTTGTGAACCAGCCACGGCTCGCTGGTGCGGAACGATGGTGGGCGGCCGCCGCCCCGGCTCATGTCGAACCCCGGCCGATCGACGATGCCCATGTCGCGCACCATGCCGTTCGCGATGGCGCCGGGCACGGCTCCGCGCTCCTGGCCGGCAATCATGTTGTAACGATGATGATAGCGTGGCGGATTCAGCCGGCCGCGAGCCTCGAACATGCACAGATTGAGTGGGTTCTTGCCCAATACCCAATCGATCTGGTCGGTCGCATAAGCCAGCGCCCGCGGATCGTGCGTCAGTTGATGAATGAGCAACGCGGCCCAGGCCCGCGAAAGCATCCAAAAGTTAACCCCCAGTCCGACGGTGGGATGAAAGAACGATGCATCGGGCTCTTCCGTGCCCTGGCGCGTCAGCCCGAACGGGTTGTCGGTCCGTGCGAGACAAAACTCGAGGTAGCGCCGCATTGCATCGGCGATGCTCGCGCGTAGTGGATCGTCATCATATTGGAGAGCGTAAAGCGTCACGGCCGCAGCGGCCACGTCGCCATGATCGCCCGTGTCGCCCGGCATGGCGCCGTTGGGTTTTTGCGATTGTAGGAGCGATTTGACAGTTCGCCGGGCAAATTGCCGGTATTTGTCATCGCTATGCGTACGATCCAGTTCCAGCGCGCCGATCAACAACAGAGGATTGTCGGCCGCCGACTCGCTCCGCGTGGACAAAGTCCATAGTCGGTCCGCGCGCTCGAGATAATCGTTTTCAATTCCGGCCGCCGACAGTTGGCGTGCCACGGCCACCCAAGCGGCAATTGTCAGCGGCACGTTTGGCGTTCCGGGGGCAATCACCGGATCGTCGGCGGTGCCGATCTGGTTGTCGGTATGCACGTCTGGAGCCGTCCATTTCATCCAGGTGCGTTCTGGCCCTTGCAGCACGTCGCCGCGCATCGAGCCATCGGCCGAGTTTTGCATCTTGGCCAAGAATTTGGCGCCCCACCAGGCTTCGTCCAAGGCGTCGGCCATTTTATTATCCGCGCGTCGCCTGCGGCTGAACAGTTTCGGCTGGGACTCGTAGGCTGTGGCCAGCGCATAACTGGCACCGCTGTCGCCGAACTGCCACATCGGCTTGTTGTAATCCCCAGCGCTATGCCAACCGCCCGTTACATCCAGGTGGCTGCCGTCCGGCAGCTTCGCATCGTCGAGGTGGCATGCCTTGTGCCAGCCAGGCACGTCGTACCCGCACCGCTGCACAAAGAAAAAATCGACGGCGTCGGCGGCTGTGCGACTCAATATTGCGCCGCGCTCGATGGAAAATGGAAATGACTCGCCACGCACATCATTGTCACTACTGACGAGACGATACTCACCGGGCTGCTGCCACTCGGAAAAATCGACGCGCCAGAAGTACCAGCCCCAGTCATCGGGCCTTCCGCCATAAATTCGCCCGGTGCAAGGCACCTGTTTTTCCAGCACCGGGTTGCCGTCAACAGCTATCAGTTGCACGTCGAGCGTCGACCCCTTACTGGGAAAAAAGTTGCTGGCCACCACCGCGCTCTTCGGCCCGGCGAGCTCGTAACCCACTTGGTTGACAAATAAGCGGAGCACCGGTTTGCCCGGGCGCAAGTGCAACAGGTTAAAGTCATCGAACCAAACGCGGCCGCCGCGCGCCAGCGCTACCAGGCGGACTGCATGTGCCCCCTCTGGTGGCGCATCGAGTGTGAACTTGAGCTGGTGCCAATCGCTGCCGCCCGTCTCGGGACCGGCGTCGATGCGGACCACCTTCTGCATGTCGTCCATCCAACAGGCCACGATCTGGGCCGTGGCGCCCGCGTCTGCGCGGGCCCAGCCGGAAAGCTCTATTTTGTCGGTGAACGCCGGCAGCCCGTAATTGACCGAACAGACGGCATACCACGCCCCGGTGCTCTCGACCATGAGGCTGGGCAACTCGCGGCGCTTGACCGTCGGATCGCTGCGATGCGTTCCCGCGCGCTGCCCGGGCGCGACAGCGTCGTCTTTTTCTTCGTCCCACAGACCAATGCGGCCCTTGGCGTCGGGCTGAACGTCGCGGTTGCCAATGTATGAAATGGCAGCCGGGGCCAAGGTGACATCGTCAAAATCGGCAGGGCCTTCTCCGGATAACCAGACTTTGGCCTGCTCCGCGTCGGCCTTGAATTCGACGGCCACGTAGCGCCAGTCGGCGACGCCCTCAGCGCCCGGTGCTTCGACCGACCGCACCAACCGACCATTGGCGTCCAACAGATCGATACCTAAACGGGCTTCACCGGAGGGGGTGCGAATCCAGCACTCGAGACGGTAATCCGCTTCGGGAGATAGCGGCACCGCGCCCGTCTCCCAGCCACGCTCATCGGCGGATTCGACCCGTGCAAACCGCTGGCCGCGATGAGCCATGCCGTTCCCCCAGTCGCCGCCAGCCCTGCGATTCCAGCCGAGCGGCTCGTTCTGGCCTTCTTCGAAGGACCCATTGATCGCGAGAGGTTTCGATTGCTCGCCACGGGCCAAGCTCGCACTAGCAGCGAAAACGACTAACACACAGCCGTGAGACAAAAGGCTTGTACGGAGCATGTTTACGACTCTTCGGTGAGATAAGATACAACAGCTCTCATTGGGACTGTCGCTGAAAATGATCCAGACTCGGAGGACTTGCTATCATATCAGCGCGGTCCCCTTCGGCGCCTAGCGCTCGATAGAGGTTTTCTCATCCATATTGCGGTACGGAGGTAAATCATGCCCTTATCAATGACACGGCGTGATGTGTTAATGTGCGGGGCCGCCATGGGCGGTGGTCTCTTGTTCTATCACTCATCCTCCGCACAATCGGCCGAGACGCTACCGGAAACGCACACCTACAAAACCGTCGGCAATCTGGCGGTTAAGGCCGACGTCTATCGCTATCATGATGCGCTAACCAGACCGGCTGTTGTGTGGATTCACGGAGGCGCATTGATCGGGGGGCACAGGGCGGACATCAGTGGCCGAGTAAAGAAACACGCGCTCGATGCGGGCTATGTCTTGATCTCGATCGACTATCGACTTGCACCCGAAACGCCGCTCCCTGAGATCATTCAGGACCTCGAGGATGCCTTTGCTTGGATTCACCACGATGGGCCAAAACGATTTAAGATCGATCCGACCCGGATTGCGGTTATCGGCGGTTCCGCCGGAGGCTATCTGACACTGACCTCCGGCTTTCGTGTACGTCCGCGCCCGACCGTGCTATTGTCGTTGTGGGGTTATGGTGACTTGATTGGCGATTGGTACAGCACGCCAAGCCCTCATCCCCGGCATCACCAAACTAGGCCGACGCGCGAAGAAGCACTGCGTCAAGTGAGCGGCCCGGCGATCTCCGACTCGCGCGACCGAACAGGCGACGGCGGCTTGTTCTATCAATATTGTCGCCAGACCGGGACGTGGCCAACGGCGGTTTCGGGCTGGGATCCCATTAACGAGGCCGAACGTTTCTATCCGTTCATGCCCGTACAGAACGTGACGGCTGAATATCCGCCGACGGTCTTAATTCATGGAACAAGCGATACCGACGTGCCTTACGAGCAATCAATACTGATGGTCGAACAATTTAAGCAGCACAACGTGCCGCATCAACTGGTCAGCATTGCAGGTGGCGAGCACGGCCTGTCCGGCGGTGATCCCTCACTGATCGATGCGGCGTATACAAAAGCGTTCGCATTCGTCGATGAACATCTGCAAAAATAGGAAAAATGCAGGAAACACCTCGATGACACATCGCGCTACTGCCTGCTGTCTGTCGTGCATCCTGTTACTTGGCGCCGTGTGCGCGACGGCGCAGGGTTTGGAGCCAATTCCCGACAAGCTGGTCGTGCTGACGTTTGATGATTCGGCCAAGTCACACTACACGACTGTACGGCCGATCCTCAAACGATACGGCTTCGGCGCCACATTTTTTATCACAGAAGGGTTCGACTTTCCCACGAATAAGACCGACTACATGACTTGGCAAGAAATCGCCGAATTGCATCGCGACGGCTTCGAAATCGGAAACCACACGCGCGATCACATGAGTGTGACGAAGGAAAATGTTGCCGGGTTGGAAGAGCAGCTGGAGGCGATCAACGAGCGATGCATCGCACACGGAATTCCCCGCACGACCAGTTTCGGCTATCCAGCTAACGTCATCACGCCGGAAGCACTCCCGATTCTAAAGAAGTTAGGCATTCGCTTTGCAAGACGCGGCGGCTCGCCAGAGTACAAGTATCCCGATGGACGTGGATTTGCATATGAACCGGGTTTGGATCATCCCCTATTGGTTCCCTCCGCGGGCGACGCGCGTCCTGATTGGACTCTCGACGATTTTGTCGCCGCCGTCGCGCAGGCTCGTCATGGACGCATCGCCGTGCTGCAATTCCACGGAGTGCCGGACACGGCACATGCCTGGGTCAACACATCGGCTCAGCAGTTTGATGCGTACATGAACTACTTGGCCAAACGCGGTTACACCGCGATCGCGATGCGCGATTTGGCCAAGTACGTCGAGGCGGACGTGACCCCGTCGAATCCGCAACAAATCAACGACGATCGCCGGCAGTCGTTGTTGCACCGAACGTCTCGCGAAAACTTTCGTCGGCCGCAGTCAGACGAAGAGCTCCGCTTTTGGCTGGAGAACATGTTCGTCGACCATGGCTTCACGGAGTTCGAGGTAAGTGCGGCGACCGGTCTGTCAACGGATGAAATCGCGGCGGCCGTCGAGCGATTGTCGGTTCCGACACGTGTCGATAGGCCGCCAGCCAATCCGCTGTCCGTGCTTAAAGTGCTGCCGTATCCTGGCGGGCGGCATCCGCGCACGGGATTCCTTGACGGCGCCATTCGACCACAGCGGGAAACGAAGTTCAGCGCCTTTTTGCCGTGGGACCGCAGTCAGTATGTCGTGGTTGATGTTCCCGAGGCCATCTGGATTAAGGGAGGAGAAGGCCGCGAGCTGTTGTACCTCGCGCACACCCATGTCCCCACGCTGTGGTCTCGGCAAGGAATCACTCTGGAGCCGCTCGAATGGATTCGCGGCGACAAAGGTTCGCTGCGAATCGAACGCCGACTACCAAATCAGGTGGTCTTTGGGGCCACGATTGTTCCCACGCGTGACGCCGTTCAAATGGAACTGTGGCTTACCAACGGCACAAGTGAAACTCTTGGCGGCCTGGTTGTGCAAAACTGCCTGATGCTCAAGGGCGCTGCCGAGTTCAATTCGCTGAATAACGACAATAAGATATTTCGCGATCCGTTCGTGGCTTGTCGCAATGCGGCCGGGAAGCGCTGGATCATTACGGCGTGGGAGAATTGCGCGCGAGCCTGGGGTAATGCGCCCTGCCCCTGCATGCATTCGGATCCGCAGTTCCCAGACTGTGCGCCCGGCGAAACCCGCCGCCTCCACGGATGGCTCTCGTTCTACGAGGGAACCGACATCGCGGCCGAGTTGCGACGAATCAACAGTATGGTTTGGCGCCCGAGTGAGAATTAAGAATCATAGTCGGACGCGACGCGGCAACGGGCAGTGGAACAGCTTCTCGGATCAAGCGATCAGTGGTTGGGTCGAGGCTGGCCCAAGTGCCACCGACTTGTCGGAACTCAATCCGCTGTCTCATTTGCTAGTGGGGGCCGGCGACGAGTTCAACCTCGGTGTCCTCTTTAATCCGTCCGGGGCACAAGACCTCGTCTTCGAGTTTCAGATCTTCGGTGCACCGTCGGACATGCTGGGCGTCGTTACTTATGGTCCGATTCTGCCAGGTGATTTTAATCGGAATGGGGCCGTCGACGCGGCCGATTATATCGTGTGGCGGAAGTCGTTTGGGCAAAACGTAGCGCGAGGCGCCCTGGCCGTTGGTAATGGAGACGGAATCGTCGATGAGGCGGATTACCGCGTGTGGAGGGCCCACTTCGGCGCCACGCTGGCCGGCGGTGGTGCAACTAGCCAAGGCAGCGCCGTTCCGGAGCCGAGCAGCAGCCTTTTACTCTTGCTAGCCTTGGCGGCGGTACTGTTTGCGCGCAATTGCAATCCTAGAAGTTTGCGATCCTGTCCGTCTCCGCGATTCAGCCGCCGGGAAATAGCAGCGGCGCATATTGGAACTTATCAGGGTCGCGGAGTTCTTTCTTTACGGCGCGCAGATATCGCGGCTCGTCGTAACGGCGGGCGGATAGATAAAACAACCCCATATCCGTAGGCGAAACCGACATTTCTTCAATTTGCTCGTGCGGCCATTCTTTTTCGCCGAGCAAATACGGCACGACGAACTCCAGCCCGCGGCGAAGGCTGCGGCCATCCTCGGTTTCATAGTTCCAAATATCCTCATCCACGTGCTCGCCGATCCGGGCCAGCACTGCCATTGCCGACATGTTGAACACACAGTAGTGAAGTCCCTTCGTGCGATCAATCTCCTCCGGCTGCTGGCCGTCGGGCTCGATGCAACGAGCGATCCGCTTGTGTTTCGCTGACTCCACGATTTCCCGCGCCGTATCGCGCTCGCCGACAAACATGGCGATGGCGGCGAGCTGTGCATCGTACCAAGTGCCGTGGTTGTTCCGTTCGCTGCTTTCGTCCTTTCCCATCGGGTCATGTTGCAGCCAATCAAAATACTGTTTCATCCAGGCAATCAGGCCCGCATGATCGGAGTCTGTCCAGGCATCGGTTTCCATCAATAGCGCGACGGCATCGAGCACACGAATGAAATGGCGCGTGTCGATGATGCCTGAGCCGCGCCCGTCGTTGCGGCCGGGCACCGCCTGGCCGTACCGCAAATGAGGATTCATCTTCGTTGCCGGCTCCAAAAACCAGGTGCGGACGAGCAACGCCGCGTGTTTGGCCGAAGGTTCATCGTTCAGTAAGTAGCCGGCCAAGGCGAGCGTTTCGACATCGTCGTACAGCATGCCGATCGGTTCCCGATCGCCCTTGGCCAGCAGCTCCCTGTTCGTTTCCCCATCGCGGCGAATGTACGGCAGGCCGTTCGTCGTATCGGGATTCGGCCACCAGTAGCGAGCGTAACTCACATAGTCGTGCTCGTCGCCGCTGGGGGCCACTTCATCAGAGTCAACCACGGAATAGGGTCCACGCTTGCGCGAGATTTGCGCGTTTTTCCGCAACCGCTTTACGAACTCTTTGTAGCGAGAATCTTTTTCCAATCCGCCGGCCCGCAGCGCAGCCAGATGCTCGCCGTCCCAGTAAACGGTGTTGGGTGCGGCTGATTCATTCGCCGCCGACCAACTCACGCTTGCCGGCTGCCATCCGATGCAGACGGCCACGGCGACAACCGAAAAATATCCTGGAAAGCGGAAGCTGCTTTGACGCCACATCTCGATTACTCCTTCGTGGTTAGCTGGCACTCGTCACCTATTACCTACGCTTCCCATGCGTTGCGCGATTTGCGATTCAACAGCACATTCGCGTCGTCGCTCTTATCGCCGATGAAGCGTTCCGCCTTGGGGTCCCACTTGAGTGTTGCCTTCAACTGGATCGCGATGTTTCCCAGGTGGCAGACAGTCGCCGTGCGATGGCCCATTTCGACAGGGGCGGCTGGTTCGCTCCGCGACTTGATGCATTCGAGGAAATTGCGGACATGGTCGTCGCCGGAGTGATACTTTTCGGCGTCGATGACCGGCTTTGGCTTGAGCGTCTCCGGGACGACGACAAAGTTCTGTCCCATGTTATCGATTCGCACGACTCCTTCGGTCCCCTCGAAAATGCAGCGGACCGACGGCTCCGCGGTGATACACTCGAGCACCGCCCCGTTCTTGTATTTGCAGCGGAAAAAAGTGTGCGTCGCCGCGTTGAAGAGGCTGCCCTTCGGCAAATAGTCGGCGTAAATGTATTCGACTTGCGTGGGGCCAGTGTCGTCCATGCCGAGACCCCATTGCGCCATGTCGATCGAATGGGCGCCGAAATTCGTGATCTGTCCGCCCGCGTAATCGTAGTTGAAGCGGAAATTGTAGAGGCAGCGGTCTTCGTGGTACGGCGCTTCCGGCGCGGGGCCGAGCCAGCGATCATAATCAAATCCATCCGGCACCGGCATCGGCTGCCAGCCGGGTCCGGGCCCCACCTTGTTGTGCCGTCCGACAAATGCCGCGACGCGCTTTACGTCGCCAATGGTCCCGCTCCGCACCAGCTCCAAAGCCTGGCGCACGAGCGGGTTCGATCGTTCGTGGCTGCCCGTTTGCAGGATCCGCTCGTGCTTGCGGACGGCTTCGATCATTTTTTGCTGGCCGCCGATCGTCAGGCCGAGCGGTTTCTCGCAGTAAATGTCCTTGCCGGCCACGGCGGCGGCGATCGTCATCGCCTCATGCCAGTGGTCCGGCGGGGCGAGCATCACGGCGTCGATGTCGTCGCGCGCGAGCAGCTCGCGGAAGTCGCTGTAGGCCTCGCACCCCTTGTAGCGGCCCACGCTCTTCTGCTCCGCGTAATATCGCTCGACTTCCTGCTTGGCCGGCTCGCGACCGTAGAAGTCGCCCGGCTCCTTGTAACCATGACTGCCGCGGTTCACATCGCAAACGGCGACAACCTGGCAATCGCCCTGGTTCAAGAACCGCAGCATGTTCGGGAAACCCTGGTTGCCGACGCCGATGCAGCCCACGTTGATGCGGTTGCTCGGCGAATTCTTGCCGAACGCGGAAGCGGACACGTAGTACGGCGCCGCCAGCGTCGTCAATGCCGCCGTGGTCTTGAGAAAGTTGCGCCGAGACATATCAGCGTTTTCGCGTTGATTGGACAGGGTCATGATCCACCGTGCCTTTCTGCAATGGCTGCCATCGAGCCAAGTGCGAATCGGATCCGCTGAAAACAAATTGCCGCACACGCGACGAATACCAACACGAGCGACGCCGGCTCGGGGACAGCGGCAATCCCTCCGGAACCGGCCGACGCGGAGCCGTAGTTCGTGGACCAGACTTGGAAATCGTCCTCGTCTACCACGCCGTCGCCATTTCCGTCGGCGCCGCTCCAGAGAGGAACATTCTGGCCAAACGCCTTGCGCCAGACGATGTAATCCGAGGCATCGACGATGCCGTCGCCGTTGTAATCGCCTGGCAGCACCGTGAACAAATCATCTAACTGTGCGCTCGTAAGCGCGGCGTTCAGGTTGAGCACCAGTGCATCGATCTCGGCTTGCTGCTCGCGCATGCCGAGCCGAAACTCGAGCGGCACGCCCACATGACCGGCCGAAATCGAGAACGTTTGCGTATCTTTCTTCCAAAAAAACGCGCCCGTCTGGTTCGTGGTCACGGAATTATCCGGATCGACGCCGAAGGCATCGGGGGCGTAGATGCTGTCGGTCGAGCCGTTAAATCCGCGGACTCGATAGTACGCGCTATAAACACCGGCCGTTTGGAACTCCATCTCGTACGTGGCGATCGTTTCATGCGTGCCCGGTAAATTAACCGTGCTTCCATTGGGCGCTTTTATGACTTGCCCAGCCAGTGCTTCGGCTACTGCCATCGTCGTCCATTTGTTGCCGTCGCCGTCGGGATCGAGGATCGCCGCGAATGACTCGGCTTGAATCGCACAACCGGCCGAATCACAGCCGCCGCCGGGCGGACCTGGGGGATCGGGAGCGTTGTCGAGCCACGACGGCCCGACGTCGGCGGCCGTAAGAGGCTTACGCACAATGGTGGCCGCCGACACTTCGTCGGCGCCCACGTCGTAGATTCCGATCCGAGCCTGGCCGTCCATGTCGGTCGCGATGAGGCTGCTGTAATCGCCCGCGCCGCCGTTAATGGCGGGGCTGCCGGCACCAGGCCGCCACAGGCCGTCGGTCCCGAATTGCAATTGTGGATCGACGACGCTGATGCCCGGATTGCCGGCCACCGGCCCGAGGCTACCGCCAAACGCGATGTTGCCCTGCCACGTCCAACCTGCCCCCTGGTTGCCTTCAAAAATGGCTGGCCCCGAGCTGCGGAGCAGATTGTTGGCGACCGTGACGTTCTCGGCTAATAGCGTGCGGCCGCTGCTGCCCAGGCCATCGTCAAACGTGATCGCGGGCCCACCGACGTTCACGACCGTGTTGTGGGCAATGACTGCGTCCTTCACCTGAAAATACTGGTTCAGGGCGGAATTCGGCACGCCGGCCGAGATCGAAATCGCTCCGCCGGCGCGGTCGTCGACGTTCGCAATGTAGTTGTTGACGATCGTCTGCCGCTCGCCGATGACGCGAATGCCGCCGGAGTTGTTGGTATCCTGCCCGAGAAAGAAGTTGCCCTCGACCAGGTTGTCGTTACCGTGCCGCAAGGTAAGCGTAGCGGCCATCTGCCGAAACGTGTTGTAACGGAACGTGTTGCTGCCCGACTTATTGGAGATCGCCTCAATCTCGCCGTTGGTGCGCTCGAACAGATTGTTTTCCACCACTGTGAATGAATTGCTCAATGACTCGCTGCTGTCGCCTATGCGAATCGTCTCAAAGCCGTTCGAGTCGGTCGGATTCACCGGCAGCGGCCGGTCGGCGAAGTAATTGGCGTCGATCTGATGGTAATCGGGCCCCGCATCGCGCCAGACGACAACGGTCACGCCCGAGTGGTTCTGGTTCGTGAAGTAGTTGTGGTCCACGCGGTTGTTCTGGCCGTAGAGTGAGACCCAATGATAGCGCGTATCGACGCTCGCGGGGTTGTAATCAATGATTGCGGTGTTGGTGAGCCGCGAATTGGTGGCCTCGCCTCGGGAGCCGCGAAACTCGACGATATGATCATTCACGCCCAGCGCGCCGCCCTCGAACTTCAACCCATCGACCACGAGCCAATTCCCGCTGATGTTGATCTTCGAATTGCCGTTAAGCAGCACCTGCCCCGGCGTCTGAGCGCGGAGCGTAATCGGCGCGGCGGACGTGCCGAAGCCCGCAAACTGAATTCGCTGATTGGTCCAGGTTCCGTCGAGCATGGTCAGGATGTCGCCGGGATGGGCCGTTTGCATGGCGGTTGCGATTTGAGCCGCGGAGGAAACGAAATACTCAGCGGCGTTGGCGCTAATCTGCGCTTTCGCCGCTACGACCATCGCTGTGGCAGCTAAAAGCGTGGCACGAAAGATACCAGTGAATTCCCATATCGCCTGCCTCTTCACATTCATCAAAACCGCCTGCTATCTACCCAGGACAAAAGGTCCTTTCCGGTTTCCCCAGGTGAGCTCGATTTTAAGGTCGCTTATTGGCTCATCGATTTGGATTTCGATGCCGGAGGTTCGAAAATCCGCGTATGACGGTGGAGCAAACCATTCGATCTTGCTGTCACTGATAATACGGTTCGAGGCGACTTGTACGCGGTGCGTTCCGAGGATGGCACCGTCGTTACCGTCATAGCATGTGAGGACGAACTTCCCGTCTTCGCCAACTTTTCCGGCGGAGGGCCGCCCGCCCACGGGCACAAATTTGATGTTGCCGCGCGTCAAGGGCTGACCATCGATCAGTACGACGCCTGAGACAGGCACGCGCGTGGGTCGACCATCGCTGCAACCCACGAACGCCGATATTGCGCACGCTAACAACAACAACAATCGGCCGGCTTGTGTCAATGTTGGATAGCATTCGATCATCAACTACCCTTCGCTTCCGATCCCGAAGCCGGAGCGCCCACGGCGGAAGTGGGCCGTTCGTGCTCATCCGATGGGGACGCCGCTTCTACTTCGTTCGCGGCAGCGCCGTCGTCAGGCCTCTTAGCGCCTGCCCAAGTTAATTCGATCACCAAATCGCTCGTGGGCTGATCAATCGTCACGCCCAACCCCGACGTGCGAAAATCGGCGTACCTTTCCGGCGCATGCCAGCGGATCGTTACATCGTCCACGATTTTTGACGCTGACACCTGGACGCGATAATTGCCGAGGAGAACGCCGGTTTTGCTCGACCGATTGACGCTTTCGGTCGCGAGATCAAAGCTGCCATCCGCCATGATTTTGCTGCTGGCCGGCCGGCCCACTTCGGGAACGAAGCGAATCGTTCCACCGGTCAAAGGCTGACCGTCGATGAGGACCACTCCCGCCACTGGAACACGTTCCTCGGCTTTCTGTCCACAGCCTGCGCAGAGCGCGAACAAAAAAAGCAATGCATGAAGAACGGTGGTACGCATCGTCGCTTGCAACGATCCCTTTAGCGGAACGACTCAATAATGGAGCATCAACTCGGTGTGCTGCGATGGAGTTTCCGAGGATGCTCAAAAACCGTTGCGATCGCAGAACGAAGTGTCTTGGGCGTCCCTGTCGAGCGGTGCGCCGGCTATCGTCGACAGATTCTGATACGTATCCAGATCAATGTCTTCGGTCACGAACTCGATATGTCCGTCGGCGTACATGAACTGGGCGCCCCCCGGATGTTGGCTGGCGAAAGCGCCGTTGAAACTGCCTGGATTGTCGCCCGCGGTCGCGGCTTCCACGCCCGGCGGCGTATTCAAGGCAACCTCAGTCACACGGTAGCAATCACCGAAGCGCAGCACGTACGTCCACATGTTGGAGCTGGATTGGGTATGGCCTTCAATGGTCTCACCCACCGAAATTGTCTTGCTCGTTCCGTCCGTGATCTCCTTGATCTTCACCCGGGTCCAATACAGGTGGATGCCCGTATTGTGGTGTTTTACGAGACATGCATCGACACCGAACTTGTTGATCCCGCGATGACCGGCGGAGAACGCATAGCTCCCGGTCGCCGGAACAACCGACCAAGACTGATAATTCGCGATTTCGGTCTTGGCCGGCGTCGTGCTAGAGGGACACACGACGAATTCGGGACGGGTGCCAATCGCCGCCTCTTTCCGGGGCGTTCTCCAACTAACCACCGAAACATTGCTGAGCCAGACGCCATCGCCCGTCTCGATGTCGAACTCGTCGTATAAGTCCTGGTTTTCGAGAAACGGGAGCATTAGCACGAATCCGCTTACGCCCGTCCGCTCGTATCCCTTTCCCCCACTGGCGCGGGAACCCGTGGGACGGCCCACGATCCGCACCTCGCTCGAATTAGTCGCGTCCGGTCCCGGTCGCGCAGGCGGAAACTCCTTTTTCACGTCGTGATAGTTCTGCGATGCCACGCCGTACTGCCTCAGATTGTTGCTGCACGACATGCGCCGTGCTGCTTCCCGCGCAGCTTGGATGGCCGGCAGCAACAGTGCCACCAGAATGCCGATGATGGCGATGACGACCAGCAGCTCGACCAGCGTGAACCCGCGGCTCCGCGGCTTGCATTCGGGTCCATGTCGCCGGATTCGTTTGCACATGTGCATTGCCTCTTGCTCCGTCACGGACGCAGGACCATCCTTTGATTCATTGGAAGCGTCGCCGTTGCGCACTGACCATTGCGGCGATGCCAAGTAGTCCCAAAATCACGGCGCTTGGCTCGGGGATGGGAATGAATTCGATCGTCACATTCGAAAAGTCGATCCCGTTGTTCGGCGTGTTGGGACTACTCGAATTTCCGAATATGTTCGAATTCGCCCAGAAGGCGAGCATGCCGATATCGGCTGAATCGAATGTGGCCGTCACCGTGTGATTCGCCGCTCCAAGCGTGCCCGTCAGTTCCATTTCGGTGGCGCTAGACCGGGTGATTGTCAACGAGCCGGTGTAAGTGGTATTCGGAAAAAACGCGTAGGCGCCGTCGGGTCCGCTCGGTGAAATGCTTGTAAAGCCTGTCGTTGTGCCCATCAGGCGGCCGGTTGGGGTTGATCCTGCGACTACGGCCGTTCCGTGTTGCCGGAAATTAAGATCCTCCGTTCCGCTAGTCCGAACGTCCATGTCCATCATGTAGCCGGGCAAGCCGGGTGTGTTGGTTCCATGGTATCCATATAGCGAGTTCGGACTTCCCGAGGAGGCCGTAATGTCGCCGTCCAATCCCGCGCGGCTCAGCGTGTCGAAGAGGCCCACGCGAAAGGACGACCCTCCGCTGCCGACCGTCTGCGGAGTCGTGAACGTGTACGTGGCGATCAGCTTGTCCCCAGCATTGGCCAGCGTCTGCGTCGGAAACACGGTGTGAATCCCGCGGCCAGCGGTTCCGGTAACCATTCCCAACGAGCCGGTTGAGACCTCGATCCCGTTGGAGTTGCTCGAATGCCACCAATTGCTGTCCAGCGGATCGGCGCCGTTGTTGCGCCCACCGTCCGCCCAACTGTCGTCGACGATCACCGCGGCTTGAACGCCGGGCGCCAACGTCAGCAACGCGCCCACTACAACATAGCAAGCGGCCCAATTCAAACCCAATCTGGTACTGTGGCAACTCATTAGTCGTCCTCCCAAAAGGTGTCTCTGCGTGCGCTAAACCGCGTCGAACTCGTTATTCTAATGCGCCCTGTCTCTGTCCTAAGTTAGGTGCATGCCACCGCCGGACCTCGTATCGCCGCGCCGTCGAATGCCACTACCCAATAACCCACCCATCAGCAATAGAGCCAGGCTGGCCGGCTCGGGGACGGCGCCGGCGCCCAGCCCTCCGCCGCCGGCTCCCAACGACGCACCGAAATTGGCCCGCCACACGTCGTATTCGGGCTGGGTCCCAATCGTCTTGCGCCATATGACGTAGTCAGCCGCATCCACCATGCCGTCACCGTTGAAGTCGCCGTCCAAGCCCACATTGCTGCCGATCACTTCGATCGTGAAATTGTCTACGATGAAATCGAAGTCATCGACACTGCTCGTGTTGCTGATGGCAAAATAGTCCCAGGAGTCGCTCTCGATGCCGTCGGGATTGCCCATGTTCGTGATCGGTTCGTGATCCGAAAGCGAATATTCCTGCCCGGTGGCACGATCCTTTACCGTTAACGTCGCCAGAATCGTGTCTGCGGGGGTCACGAGCGTGTGCCGCTCGAGTGTGAGCGAAATGTTGTAGACTTTTTTAGGATCCAAGTTCAGCAACCCGAAGTCGCCCGCGCCCTGACTGGATTCTTCGGGCTCCGCGACAAGGTCTTGGGCTCCGTTCAAAATGCGAACATCGCTCGAACTGGCCCCCGGTTCGTTCAGCTCTTCTCGAATCCGCCAGTCACCGCCATTGGGGATCGGGTGCTTAAAGAAGGGGTCGCTTTCGTCGGAAATGATGATTTGAGCGTTCCAGCCATGATCGCCCGGCGACCCGACTTCGTTGCCGGCGCCGGCGATGCTGGCCCGCGAGCCTTCGAACCAGCCACCCTCCTCGCCCCACACTGCCGGGTTGCGGTCGATGACCATGTCGCCGTTATTGTCGAAGTCGCGGCCAGCAATCGGGTTGGTCATGCCCAGCTGGTTGTCCGTATCCTGGTACAAACCGAAGCGGATCTGGCCGTCGTCGGGTTCTTCGACTGCGTTCAAATTGGGAGCGTCGCGCCAGATGCGAAAATCAAAACTGACATTCACCTGGTCGCCGGCCTCAGGACCAAGCTCGACGGTTTCGTCGAAGAATGCGTTCACCACGCTGCCGCGGCCTTTCGAATTCCACGACATGGCGTAGCCGTTATTAATCGCCGTAATTCCCAACCCGCCATCGACCACCGCCTTCGTCTCCAGCATCGCTCCTTGCGAATCGTCGACGATCGAAATGTACGCCTTGGGATCACCCGTGTTAGTGTTCGTGTAGCCCGAACTGAACAACCAGCGCAGACCACTATCGTTGGCATCCAGCACCGTCGTCAGCTCGGGGGTCGTCGCCATCGCGCTATTGGATGCCCGCGCAGGCGTGTACGTGCCGATTTCTTCATTATGGTTGACGTCCACGTCCACGAATTCGAGTGGCGTGCCGTTGTTGTTGAGATCCGCGTCGCCGAACCCGTCAAAGAATTTCACCACCGCGAGCGCTGGCGACGTGGTTAGACCAGCGATTGCCGCCGTCGTGATACAAATCAGTAGGGGTCGCTTGAAGAACCGCCCTGTTGTCCGTGCGCCTGTCATTGGCTGACCTCGCCTCATCCAGTGTAGATCGTCAGAGTAGAGGGCGATGACGAGTGGCCGGATCACGCTCAAGTGTTGAATCCGGTGTTCCGCCGCGCCCGTGCTCATCCAGCCCCAATGAGCGGCCACATCCAAGCTAACCGCTTGGAAGCCATCCCTTATCATAACCGGAAATGAAAATGGCGTGATCCATTTTTTTGGATTCTAATTCCATTTTTTCGTCAACCGGCCCCCCGATTTAGTCGCGAAACTGCTTGCGGTAGCCCGTGGGGGTCGTCCGCTCGCTCTTGCGGAAGACCTCACAAAAGTGCTTGAGCTCGGAGAACCCGGAGCGGACGGCGATGGTTCCGATCGGGAGGTTCGTCTCCTGGAGCAGCAGTTTTGCGCGGTGGAGTCGTGCCCGGGTGACCTCCGCCTTGATAGTCCGCCCAATCGTTGCCTTGATTCGCCGCTCCAGCGTGCTGGGCGATCGGCGGGAGTGGGCGACCACATCCCGAACACGGATTCCATTGCCGGCATGTTCCCGAATGAACCGTAGCGCGTCGGCCACATCCTGGTCCGCAATCGACAGCACATCGGTCGACTGCCGCGGCACGACGCCTCGAGGCGGGCCGAGCAGCACGGGTTCTTTGGGACACGGCTCACCCTTCATCAATCGCATCAGCAGCGCGGCAGCTTCATATCCGATGCGGCTCGGGTTTACGTCGATGCTCGTGAGCGGCGGCGTGCAGAGGTTACAGAGATGCGTGTCGTTGTCGACTCCAATGACGGCAACGTCGTCCGGTACCCGCAGCCCGGCCCTGCGACATGCGTCGAGCGTTTGATGCCCGCGGTCGTCGTGACACGTCATCACGCCGACCGACTTGCGGAGGCCCTTGAGCCAGCGCGAGATTTGGTGCTGTTCTGTTTCCCACGACACGGTTGCTCGGCGCCGGCCGCGGCCGAGAAAAATCTCGCATTGTTTGCCTGCTGCTTCGACGAGCTCCACAAAAGTATCACAGCGCCAGTCCTGATTCGGATTCTCGCCGCGCGGCGTGCCGCAAAATGCAAAGTTCTGCAACCCGCACTGTTGCAGGTGCTCGAAGCCGAGTTGGGCTATGATCCGGTTGTCCAAGCCGACGAAGGGTATGGGCAGGTCGGGCAGCGCTCCGCGCACGTCGACGGCGGGCAGTCCGGTGGCGAGAATCATGTCGGCCGTTCGCCGGTCGTCAATCCGAGCGATGATGCCGTCGCCGCGCCAGTCTTTTAGCCATGACGGCAGACGCTCTCTTAGACCGTGAGTTTCAAAATAAATCGACCAGGGGCCGTGCTCCTGATGGTAACGCGCCACACCGCGCAACAGCCCGCGGCCGTATTCGCGTGAGGTCTCGATCAGCAGGGCGATGTGCGGGAGCCGGCGCATTATTTGGACGCCAATTGGGAGAAGGGGGTGGCGTAAAATCGGAACCCAATTCTGATTTATCGGATTATGATTGATGATAATCGGTTCGGAAAAATAGTCCACTGAGCTGCCCGCAGCGCGCTTTCAGAGTTCCGTTTGGAACCGGTTCCATATGACGTAAAACGCGGTAAAATCGGGACAGCATTGATCGAGGCTTTGAGCTATAGAATTCTTTCCAAAGCTTGCGGGGCAGGGCAATGAGCGACTTCATCCGCCGTATGGTTCCTCTGGTGGCATTCACGCTCGCGTTCAGCGCGGGCACTTTTAGCACGGCTTGCTACGGCGAAGATCGCTCGTTTCGGATGCCGCAGTATGCCGAAAGCGATCCACCACCGCCGCGGTCGCGCGAGGAGATCGCAAAACTGCTGGCCGGCTCCGAAGGCAACGACGCGGAAAACGATGCATCGTCCAATTCGCCGATGCGAATCGTGCTCGTCGCGGGACCAAAGGATCACGGCAAGGGCGAACATGATTATCCGGCGTGGCAGAAGGTATGGTCGCGGTTGTTGGCCGAGGCGGACGCGACGACGGTCGATACGGCGTGGGAATTTCCGTCGCCGGAGCAGGTCGCCCAGGCCGACGTGCTCGTGTTCTATCAACGGGGCCAGTGGGATGACGATCGGGCCGCGGCCATTGATCCGTTCCTGGCGCGGGGCGGCGGACTGGTGTATATCCATTGGGCCGTCGACGGCCGTGGTCAGCAGGACGAGATGGCCAAGCGAATCGGCATGTCGGCCTTGGGAGGCGGCATTCGCTACCGTCACGGCGAGCTGAATATCGACTTCAGTCCGGCGGCCGAACACCCGATCGCCAGAAACTTCAGCAACATTCGCTGGCTCGATGAGAGCTACTGGTCGCTGGCCGGCGATCCGGGGCAGATCACGCTGCTGGGGACGTCGCAGGAGGAGGGCCAGCCGCAACCGCAGTTCTGGACCGTGGAGCGTGGCCGCGGCCGCGTCTTCGTATCGATTCCAGGCCATTACATGTGGACGTTCGACGATCCCGCGTTCCGTACGCTGCTATTGCGAGGGATTGCCTGGGTGGGCCGCCGCGACGTGGACCGGTTCAACGAATTGGTGCTGCTCGACGCGCGGGTCGAGTGAGATGCCCGCCCGCGATGAACAAATGGGGTGCCTGAGGCAACGCCCCAGATAGTGCCCGTCGTGTGCCACTGCTCGCGGCGCAACGAAGGGCGTCGTGATCGGGCGTGGCACTGCTTGCCTCTCACGGCCCGTCGTATTTTAGCGGCGAGCAGTGCGAATTGCGTGTCGGCGCGGAGCGGTGCGCCGCAAGCAGTGGCACACCACCCTGAAAACAATTAGTCGGATGACTTGGCGGACTGCACCGGGAGCTCCACGACGGCCACGCCAAACGGTTCGAGTTTCACCGTCTCGCCCGTCTGCCGGCCGGTGAGGAGCTCGCGATTTCCGAGCGGTACGGAGGGCGTCTGCTGTTCCGGTGTGTGGTTGATCAAGAACAGGAGTGTCCGCTCGGCGCTCGCGCGCGTCGCTGCTTCGACACCGGGCGGCGGCTGGACGATTGGCCGAATCTCGGCGTCGTTCAATACGCTGGCAATCAGCTTGTCATAAAACTCGGTCTCTTCGACGATCGTGCCCACGTACCAGCCGATCCCATCGCCGAATTCATTCCGCGTCACCGCGGCGAATTCGCACCTAGGCGTTGCTGAAATCCACTTGCATGTCGGACATGAACCGCTGCCAATCGAGCGACGCGCTGGGGTTGCTGATGGCCCAATCGCCGATGCGATCGTCGGGAATCGGAGTTTCTTCCCAGTTGCCGAATCGCTGCCCCCAGAAGTGGGTTCCCCAGGCACGGTTCAACTCGGCCAGGTCGCCGTACTTGTTTTTCAGCCACTGCTGAAAGCTTGCGCGACACTTGTCGCAATGGCAGTCGGCGCTGCCGAATTCGTTATCGATCTGCCAGCCGACGACGGACGGATGGCCAGCGTAATGTTTCGCCCCAATCATGGTGAATTACCTCGCGATGTTTATTTTGGCCGCAGCACGGCAGCGACTCCCCCGCCGAAAGCGAGCGATACGTCGAGTGTCGTTGCGGCCGACACCTCTCGCTTTTCCTGCCGTAGCTCGTTGGGATTCGTTCCGTCGAGCGAGCGATCCAAGTAGAGACTGGCCTCGAATTGACCCGGGCCGAGGAAGTCGAGCGGCAGGCTCAGCTCGCGCGACGTCCAGTTCGTGATGCCGCCCAAGTACCAGCTATTCCCGCTGCGGCGCGCTACGACGATATACTCGCCGGCATCTCCGGCGACGAACCGCGTCTCGTCCCAGGTCGTCGGCACATCCACGACAAAATCGAAGCCGGGCTGGCCTTCGTACGCGGCCGGATCGTCGGCCACCATCGGCATCGGGTTTTCAAAGACGACGTACAAGGCCAGTTGATTGCACCGCGTTCCCATCACCACGGGATTCAAATCGCGTGGTTGAAACTCATCGCGATGTGCCGCGCGAAAGCCTCCCAAATGAAAGTCGACCGGCCCGGCAAGCTGGCGAGTGTAAGCCACGTTCACGCTGTGCGCCGGCGTGCACGAGTCGCTCCACTTCAGATATTCCAGATTCAGCACGCCTTCGCGATTGAACAGGTTCGGAAACGTCCGCTGCTCGCCGGTCGGCTTGTACGAACCGTGGAACTGGATGTGCAATTTGTGCCGCGCGGCCGCCCGCAGACATCGCTCCTGCCACTCGACCATCTCCTGGTCGTCGCGGTCCATAAAATCGACCATCAGACCGCGAATTCCCCACCGCTCGTACTGCTCAAAGGCCTCTTCGAGATGTTCGCTAAGCGGCTTCCAATGAACCCAGAAACGGATGCCCACGCCTTTCTCTTTCGCATATTCGAGTATTCGTGGCAGATCGATGTCGGGTCGCGGCGTGAGAATGTCCGTGTCGGGGTGTGGCGCATCCTGGAAACCCGGATCGCGCTGCACAAACCAGGGCCGGTCCCCCGCCACGCTGATCACCGAATGGTAGGCGATCTTGTTCCGTGCGCAGAAGTCGATGTACTTCTTATGGATGGCAAAATTCACTTCGGGCGTGGAGGGCGGGCCGTGCTCGACCATGCCGTTCCACCAGTGGAACGTCGTCTTTCCTGGCTTTACCCAACTATAGTCGCCGTCGGCCGCATCATTCAGGCACAACAGCAAGTTGCTCTCGATAAGCTTGCCGGCGTGATCCCCCAGCAGCACGACGCGCCAGGGACTCCAATGGGGTGTCTTGGCCACCACAAGCGCATCGCTGCGGTCGGGGAGCGGCGAGAGCCGCGTTCGCAGAGTACTCCCTCTCCCGCCGGGAGAGGGTTCAAATGCAAGGTACATGCCGGCGAAATTGCGCAATCGTGCCTCGGTGAGCGCGGCTGCGGTGCCGTCGGGCCACACGGCCAGCAGCGGCTTATCGAATAGCTTTTTCGCAGGGAGTTCCGACAGCGGCTTCCGCTCGTACAGCGCCTCGTGCGACGTCGTGAAGCTGTCGCATATCGTAAAAAGCATCGTCGGATCGCCGGCCAGGCGGAACTCGATATTCTCGTCCTCGATCACGAAGTCACGGACCCGGTCTTGTTGCTTGGGTAACAAGTAGCGGAAGGCAACGCCATCGTCGTAAGCCCGCAGCTCGATGTCCCAGACGATGCGGCTCGTTCCCTTGAGCCGCACTGTTGCGGCGCCGCAGTGGTCGCGAATGCGCCGAGTCTTTCCCCACGGTAGGTCACTCGATTCATCAACAAGCCACCGATGGGAACCCGTAATCGAAGCTCCGGCGGCGACAGAACCGATCTCGGCCAGCCGAACATCGAGCGATGATGACTCAATAACGGGCCGCCCGTTTCGCTCGACGGAGAACAACACCTTCTTTCCGTCTTCCACGATTTGCAGAACCAGGCGGATCTTTCCGTTAGGTGATTGCACCGCCACTTCGGAGAGTTGCGCTGCAATGGCATTCGCCGCTAAGCAGCAAGCGGCTACCAAAAATCCAGCGACGAGATAACAGCGACGAGGCATGATTCAGATTTGGCAGGAAGACTGTCTGGCTGCGGCGGACGTCGCGGTTGCGGCAACGCGCGGTTCGTTTCTCAGATTGCCCTGAACCATGCGTCTACTCATTCAGACAATTCAATGTTGATGACGTTTTCCCCGGCGACTACCTCCTTGCGCAAGTCGCTGGTCGTCCGATGCCCGTACTTTACTGGCCTTACGCGGCCACTTCCAGGCAGCAAAATAAATTCACGTTGCAGAAGAACCGACAACTCCTCGATTCGCTGGACAAATCATACTACGAGCGCTGGCAGACGCTCGCCGAAAAAGACACCCCCTACCGCATCGCCGCCCTTACTAGTCATCCGCGCAGCGGCACAACCCTCGTCGAGCAGCTTCTGGACAGCCACGATCAACTGATCAGCGCCGACGAGTTCGACGTCTTCACGCAGTGGATTCACCAGCCAATTGTCCGGAAGTTCCGCTTCGACACACCGCTCTTGACGATCCTCGACAATGTGCCGCCCCCAGTCCGCCAACAGGCCCGGGCAACCTACTGGCAGCAAACAGAAGCGATCTTCAACGAGCCGATCGGCCAGCGGATGCTGCTCGACAAGAATCCGGGCATGATGATCATGATGCCGATCATCAATTGGGCCTTCCCGGAAATGAAGCTCTTGATCGCCCTGCGCGATCCGCGCGACGTCGTGTTGAGCTGTTTCATGCAGAAAGTTCCGCTCACGCCCATCAGCTCCAATTGGCTCGCGCTGGCGGACACCGCCGACTATTACGCCCACGTGATGAAGACCTGGCTTGCAGTCCGCGGCCTAATTGCTCGCCCCTCGTCAGTTTGGGGAGGGGCTTGGCTCGAATTCCGCTACGAAGACGTTGTCGCTGACTTGGAAATCGAGGCCAAGAAGATCTTAGAGTTCCTCGGCCTGCCGTGGGACGAGCGAGTGCTGAAGTTCTACGAGCACGCCCGCCAAAAAATGGTCCGCTCGCCGACCTACAAAGACGTCACGCAACCCGTCTACCACAAATCCATCGGCCGCTGGCACCACTACTCCCGCCACTTCGAGCCCATTCTCGAGAAGCTCGAACCGTTCGTCAAAGAATTCGGCTACGCGTAGGTGTCAGGTACCGGGTGACGTTTTATCCCGACACCCGACGCCCAAATTAAAAAGGCCACGTGCGCCCCAAGACGCACGTGGCCCAATCCAAATTTTTCGTAGCGAACAAACCGTTTAGACGGCGATCGTCGGGAGGTACTGGCTGACCGTCTTCTGCAGCTGTTCCTTCGTGAACGGCATCGTCAGGTAGTTCGTGGCGTTCGGATACGCCTTCTTCAGTTCGTCGAGCTTCTTCGACTGCGGAGCGGTCACGATGATCGTCACCTTGCTGTCGCTCTTGCGGGCGGCCGTCAGCAACTCTTCGCCGTCGCAGCACTGGGTGTTGCCTTCGGCAAAGATGACGTCGAACTTGCCCTTTTTCAAAAGCTCCATGGCCTCGCGGCCGTCATTCGCTTCGACGACATTGCGGACGCCGATCTCCTTGAGCGTCCTGGTGATGTTATTGCGCTCCTTCTTCGAGCTGTTGGCGACCAATGCTTTGATTTCCATGACGAACCTCTCGCACGGGGACTATGCCGCTTCGTCGACACCGACCAGGCCGCGGCCGGCGGCAGAAAAGCCGCGGCGCCTAAGCCAGTGTAGGTCGACGCCCCGTGAACGCCCCGCGCCATACCGAAGATAACGCCGCTAACGGTTAGACGGCCGAAGTAGGGCCGGCTGTGCCGGCCAGAAACAACCTACGGCACATGGTAAGCTGGCCCGGAACGGGAGAACCGAATTTGTCTTCGATAACGGTCGTACGGATTGCTGACGTCCTAAACACACGTAGGCCGGTCTCACCTCAACGACCCTGAGCAATCCACGGGCCGATCAGCATTGGGGATCCCCGTTTGCCATGCAAAATCTAACGCTTGATGACGCAACGGGTAACCTCCTGCGCGCACCGAAACGCCCTTTGCAAAATAGCCGTAGGGCCGGCTGTGCCGGCCGGTGAATGCCTAGCCATCGAAAGGCCGGCTGAGCCGGCCCTACGCGATCAGCTCTTGGTGCACTCGGGCCTTGCCTTCGGGGCCGATGAGCCGCTGGTTGAGGCCGAGGTACGGATACGTGAGCCGGTGGGCATCGAGGCCCAAGAGGTGCAGGATCGTGGCCTGCAGGTCGCGGACCGTCATTTCGTTCCTGGTGACGAGGTAGCCGAAGTCGTCGGTCTGGCCGTAGTTGAAGCCGGGCTTCATGCCGCCGCCGGCAAAAAGCATCGTAAACGCCTTCGGATGGTGATCGCGGCCCAGATAAGTTGAGCCATCGCGGGCCTCCATCATCGACGTGCGGCCGAACTCGCCGCCCCAAATCACGAGCGTATCGTCCAGCAGCCCGCGCATTTTCAGATCGCGGATCAGTGCGGCGGTGGGCCGGTCAACCTCCTGGCATTTCTTGGGCAACTGGTGCACAAGGTCGTCGTTGATCCCGGTGCCATGGCCGTCCCAGCCCCAATCGTAGAGCTGCACGAATCGCACGCCCCGCTCGACAAGCCGGCGGGCCAGCAAGCAGTTGTTGGCGAACGACCCGACGCCGGGCTCCGCTCCATACATGGCGAGCGTTTCCGCCGACTCACGGCGGATTTCCATCACTTCCGGCACCGAGAGTTGCATGCGAAAGGCCAGCTCGTACTGCTCGATGCGAGCCAGGGTGTCAGGCGAGCCGAATTCGCGGGCTTGGATGTTGTTGAGATCGGCCAGCGCGTCGAGGCTGCGGCGGCGGACATCGCGGCTCATTCCCGGCGGGTTTTCAACAAACCTTGACGAGCTCGAAACGCTTTGGCTGCACGAAACGCGGATCTCTGACGCCGGACTTGCTCATCTGCACAGCCTGCACCGCTTGCAGCAACTCGAATTGATGAAAACATTCGTGTCGGACGCGGGCGTGGTCGAGCTGCGCGACAACCTCCCGAACCTGCGCGTGTTGCGCTGATTCCGCGACCGATCGCGCCGACTTTCGCCAAACCGCCGGCAGCGGCAGTGCTACGGAATCAGGCTCCTCATTTCCATCCGCCGTACCCGAACCAAATACCATCATTTCTGGGATACTAACTTTATTGATGATGGCGGCCGGCCGGACTTGGTGGATCCGCATGAGCCGGCCACGCCGATCCTTTTGCTAGCCGCCGCGACGATCGGCCTCTTCGTTCGGCAGCCTCTGCGGCCTCTTTCTCTTTGAACTAGGGCTTGCCCAGATGCCCAGTTCTGCAGCAAAATAATAGACTCGGACAACCGTACGTCAGGCTTCCGCCTGAGACTTTCGGTAAATCTGCCAGGCTGAAAGCCTGACCTATAGAGGAGCAAGCTTGTGTCTGTCCGTATTCGCATGAAGAAGATGGGCCGGTCCCATCAGCCGTTTTTCCGCATTTGCGCGGTCGATAAGCACGCGCCTCGCGACGGCCGCGTGCTGGAAGAGCTTGGCACCTACGACCCGCGCGTGCCTGAGACCGATGCCCGCGCGATCCTCAAGGCCGAGCGAATCGACTATTGGATCGGCGTCGGCGCGCAGCCGTCGGAGAAGGTGGCCGTGCTGATCAAAAAATATGGCAGTAAGGGCACGCACGCTGCCGCACAGAAAGCCGCGCTCGAGAAGCTCGCGCAGCCGAAGGCGATCCCCGACCCAGGCGCGCCCGCTAGCCCTTTGAAGCCGAAAAGGAAACAACAGGAAGGCGCCGCCAACGCCGAAGAAACCGAAGGCAAGGCGCAAGACATGCCCGCGGCTCAAGGCGAGGAAGCGGTGCCGGAAGGCGCATAAGGCTGATTGAGTAGGACGGACAATCCGGTCCGTCGAGGAGGAGTGACGGTCACGATTGTCCGTCCTACTAAACAACAATGCGGATCGACGTCCTGACCCTGTTCCCGGAAATCTTATCCGGCTACCTGGGCCAGAGCCTGCTGAAGCGGGCGATCGATGCGGCCATTGTCGAGATTCAACTGCACAACATCCGCGACTGGGCCCAAGGCAAACATAAACAAGTTGACGATCGGCCCTTCGGCGGTGGGCCCGGCATGGTGCTCAGGCCGGAGCCAGTCGTCGAATGTGTCGAAGCCGTGCAATGTCAAGGCGGCGAGCCGGGGCATTTGGTCCTGCTTTCGCCGCAAGGCCGGCGACTCGACCAGCGAATCGTAGAGGAGCTTGCCGTCCGGAAGCGGCTGGTGCTGATCTGCGGAAGATATGAAGGCGTCGACCAGCGGGTCATCGACCTGCTGCGGCCTGAGGAATTGTCGATCGGCGACTACATCCTGGGCGGCGGCGAGGTCGCCGCGATGGCCGTCATCGACGCAGTCGTCCGGCTTGTACCGGGCGTGTTGGGAGACGAACAAAGCAACAAGCAGGATACATTCTCCGGCCAGCCGCCGCTGCTGGAATTCCCGCAGTACACGAGGCCACGCGAGTACCGCGGCCTGGCGGTGCCCGACGTGCTGATGACCGGCAACCACCCCGAAATCGCCCGTTGGCGAGAAGAACAGAAAATAGAGCGCACTCGCGACCGCCGAGCCGATTTGCTCGGCGAGGATGCCGCCGAACGGCGATCCGACGTTTAAGACAGCCACAGAGATCACAGAGAATCGTGGAGAGGGTGCTCTCGTGAGCGATCCTTTGACAGAAAAGATTATTGGCGCCGCAATTGAGGTACACCGGATTTTGGGCCCGGGATTGTTGGAATCCGTTTACGAACAAGCGTTGTGCCATGAATTTGACCTGCGGGGAATTCGCTATCAACGCCAGGCACACGTAGAAATGTTTTATAAGGACACGGTGATCAAGGATCAGCGGATTGACCTTCTGGTAGAAGATGATGGAGATCGAGCGGTTGTCGATCTAAAGTCGTTGAGTAGGTTGCCAGATATTTCAACAGCGCAAGTTCTTTCCTATTTAAAAGCCACTGGCCTAAAACGGGGATTATTGATTAACTTCGGCGAAAAGCGATTAGTAGACGGGGTTCGTCGCCTCTCTCTGTGACCTCTGTGATCTCTGTGGCTAAAAATAAGCTTAAAAATTGAAAGGGAATAAATCATGAGCCAGCAAATCATCGACCTGGTCGAAAAGTCGGCGCTTAAGCCGGAAGTGCCCGAGTTTGCGATCGGCGACACGGTTAACGTTCATACCAAGATTCTGGAAGGTGACAAGGAGCGCATCCAGATATTCACGGGTGTGGTCATCGCTCGCAGCGGCTCGGGCAGCCGCGAGATGTTCACGGTCCGGCGGATCGTCGCCAACGAAGGCGTGGAACGAAAATTTCCTCTGCACTCGCCCAAAATCGAACAGATCGAAGTGGTCCGCCGAGGCACCGTCCGCCGCGCGAAACTGTATTTCCTCCGCGACCGGGTCGGCAAAGCGGTGCGGCTCAAGGAGCGCCGCCGCGAAGGCAAAGAGGAATAACCGCCAATGGGCCTGCGCGCTTGGCTTGCCAAGCGGTTCCCCAAGAAATCGCTCGGCCAACGAGGCGAAGACGCCGCCGCGAAGTATCTTAAGCGCCACGGTTATCGCATCCTGGCCCGCGGCCTCGATTCGCGGCTCGGCGAGCTCGACATCGTCGCCGTTGACGGGCGCACGATTGTCTTCGTCGAAGTGAAAACGCGCCGCTCGACCGACGCCGGCCATCCCGCCGAAGCCATCGATCCGCGTAAAGAGCGACGCATGACGCAGGCCGCGCTGGCGTATCTCAAAGCTCAAGGCCTGTTGCAATACGCGGCCCGCTTCGACGTCGTGGCAATAACCTGGCCCGTCAACCTAGAGCGCCCCACGATAGAGCATTACAAGAACGCGTTTTCTCCCGTGGGTTCGGGCCAGTTTTTCAGCTGACGTGCGGGGGTGCCCTCGCCAGTGTCCGCCGTTAGAATGAAGATGTTGTGATGGCAGGGCGGTTCAGGCGTCGCATGGATTATTTAGACCAGGAGGGTGCGCTCGCATGGCCAAGCATATCTTTGTCACCGGTGGTGTTGTTAGCTCGCTCGGTAAAGGCCTGACCAGCGCGTCGATTGGGATGCTGCTGGAAAAACGCGGTCTCGCCGTGCGGATGCAGAAGCTCGATCCATACATCAACGTCGATCCCGGCACGATGAGCCCCTACCAGCACGGCGAAGTGTACGTGCTGGACGATGGCAGCGAAACCGACCTCGATCTCGGTCACTACGAGCGATTCACCCAGGGACCGTTGAGCCGAGACTCAAACTATACGACCGGTCAGATCTACCAATCGGTGATCAATAAAGAGCGCCGCGGCGAGTTCCTGGGCAAGACAGTGCAGGTGATCCCGCACGTCACCAACGAAATTAAATCGGTGATCGCCAAGCTGGCTGAAGACCCGCGTGCCACTGCTCGCGGCATGCCGAGGGGCGCGGCCGGCTCGTTCGGCACTGCTTGCCCCCCAACGGATGTCGGACGTTTAACGGCGAGCAGTGCCGCATCGGATATCAGCACGGATCCATCTTCCGCAAGCAGTGGCACACACCGTGACCTGCGGCCGGTCGACGTCGTCATCACGGAGATTGGCGGCACGGTAGGCGACATCGAGAGCCTGCCCTTTCTGGAAGCGATTCGCCAGTTTGCACTCGACGTGGGCAAGGAGAACTGCCTTTACATCCACCTCACGCTTGTGCCTTATCTGAAAGCGGCCAAAGAGCTCAAGACCAAACCGACGCAGCATTCCGTCGGGCAGCTGCGCCAAATCGGTATTCAGCCCGACATTCTCATCTGCCGCACCGAGCATTCGCTCAGCCGCGAGGATCGCGAGAAGATCGCCCTGTTCTGCAACATCTCGATCGACTCAGTGATCGAAGAAAAGGATAAGGACTTTTCCATTTACGAGGTGCCGCTCAGCCTGGTGGACAACAATCTCGACCGGCTGATCGTCGACAAGCTGGGCCTCAAAACGCCCGAGCCTGATCTCGAGGATTGGCGCGAGTTGTTGCGACGGCTGCGCAATCCGGATCGCGAGATCAGCATCGCCGTCGTGGGCAAATACGCGGAGCATTACGACGCCTACAAGTCGATCTACGAGGCGCTGGATCATGCGGGAATCGCCCATCGCGCGCGCGTTCGCATCAGCCGCATCCAAAGCGAGGACGTCGAGGCCGAAGGTCCCGAACGGCTCCTCAGCGGACACGACGGCATCTTGGTGCCCGGCGGATTTGGGGAACGCGGCATCGAAGGCAAGGTGACAGCCATTCGTTACGCCCGCACGAAAGGCATCCCGTTCCTCGGACTCTGCCTGGGCATGCAGTGCGCGGTGATTGAGTTTGGCCGCAACGTCTGCAATCTCGACGCCGCGCATTCAACCGAGTTTGATAAGAACACGCCTCACCCTGTGATTTGCCTGCTCGACGAGCAAAAGACCATCACGGACAAGGGCGGCACGATGCGTCTGGGCGCCCAGCCGACGCGCCTGGACCCGGATAGCCTGGCGGCCCGCTGCTACGGCTCGACTGAGATTTCCGAACGGCATCGCCATCGCTACGAGTTCAACAACGTGTACCGCCAGCAATTCGCCGCGCACGGCCTGCGGTTTTCGGGCACCAGTCCAGACGGCTCGCTGGTCGAGGTGATCGAGCTGCCCGAACATCCGTGGTTCCTGGCAGTTCAATATCATCCGGAATTCAAATCGAAGCCGACCACGCCGCAGCCACTGTTCGCCGGCTTCATCGGAGCGGCGGTCCAGCGGAGCCGCAGCCGCGGCGAACGAGCGGCCACGAAGAAAGCTGCCGCCAAGGAGCAGCCCGCCGCCGCCGACCAACCCGTCTGAGCTACCGAGTAAGGTTGAGCAAGTCCATGCCCGACGAAAAGAAAATCATCATCGACGAAGACTGGAAATCTCAAGTCCAGGCGGAGAAGGAAGCAGCCGCGAAGTCCCAGCCGGCCTCTTCACCGGAGCAAGCTGCGACAGCCGAACCAGAAGCCGGCGATGTGCCGATGCCCCCGGCTTCCTTCGAGCTCCTGCTCACCATGCTGGCCACCGAAGCGCTCGTTGCGCTCGGACAGCTGCCTCACCCTATAACGGGCAAGCCGCACGTCCAGCGGAATCAAGCGACGTATCTGATCGACATGCTCGACGTGCTGCGCAACAAGACGCAGGGGAATCTGAACCCCGGCGAGGAGCATTTGATCGAAAGCCTGCTGCACCAATTGCGACTGGTGTTCGTCGAGACGGCCAACCAGCCCGCCGCGACAACCGCCGGCGACCGGTAGAAGACCACACCCAGCCGGAAACGCCGCTGGCAAACTAAGCCAACGGAGCCGCGTCTAAAAACTTGCACTCCCACTCCGGTTGACAACGGCGGGTATGCGGACTGCGTATCCGAGCTGGGTGTGGTCGGTTCTGTGAAGATAGCTTCTGCCGAGTTCAGCGCAAGCGGCCATGCCTCGACGTGCCGCCGTATTGTGCGCATTGAAGCCACCGTCTTTCAAGCGGTAGTGCGGCATGTTCTCGATTTTCACTTCGCAGCGTACTAGCATTGCTAGCTTTCAATCCGTAGGCTGTTGCATTAGGCGAGCACCGTGGAAAATGTGATATTGGGAGGCGACAATCAATCAATGGTCGATATCAAGATCGACACGTCGTCGAATCACGGGCGGTCTCGCCGAAAAAGTGGTTTCGGCCAGGGCTTTATCCGACTGCTATTCTTTCTCGCAACGCTGGTCCCTACGTGCATCATCGCCTGGCGGATTGACCTTGTTAACCCGAGGCAACAGGTTGTTGTCCAGCAGCCACAGCCCGAGGTGCAGCCGCGCATAGAAAACCAATCGCCGGCACCCCGCCGAATCGAATCGCCTCCGGCGAGGCCGCCTCGTATACAAGCCCCACCGCCCGTCACTGAGGGCGACCTCAAAGAGCGAGACTTTGACATACGTCCGCGAGTTCCGCGCGACCCGCCCAAACAGCCCGAGCCGAGACCCAGCCAGTCGATCGTGCTCAAGTTCGACGACAAAAGGCAGCGCGAGCGAATTACGCTTACCGGCAATCTTCGTTTGGTGCGCGTCGAATCGTCGAAGTATTCGATGAAGCCAAGCGACGGCAATCCCGCTGGCGCACCGGTTGAAGTCACGCTGCTCGACGGTCCTAGGCCAATCTTGCTTACTGCGACGCTCCAGGAGCGAAGCGATGCGAGGTTTCTTCTCATAGAGCCAACTGTGACAAACGATGCTGACGTGAAAGTGCCTTTCACGAATAAGGATATAAAGAGAATCGGCATTCGTTTCGTAAAGGATCGCGACCGCGCCGCCGGGCAATTAAACGCTATGAAAGCCGAACTTGTACAGGTGAAATCTATAGTCGATGCACCAAATCTAGTTCCGCTCGCCACTTACAGAGCGGCCCAGAGGCGAGTCAAGGAACTTCAGGGATTGATACCGCAAGGTGAAAAGGCCGTTGCCGCGCTTGATATCGAAGTGAAGGCGGCGCAGGAGTTATATAACTTCGCCGAGCGCCTTCACGGGGAATGTAAACTCGTGGTTGAGTCGGTTTCGGGTTAGGATTTCGATAACTGTCGGCCGCCGGACCGGCAGGAAACGGCTCGAAAAATCGCCGCATCTCCCACTGCTTCTATCTGCCCGCCGCGGTGCAAGGCTATACTATCGGTAGGGTCGTGCGGTTGGCTCATTTTGAAAGGGACAAGAGATGAGAACGTACCTGTTTGCAGCGATGTTGGCGGTCTTGCCCGCCGCGATTGCCGGCGCGCAATTCGCGGATCCACAAAACCAGCCCGGCGCAGGTGCGCCTGCCGTAAATCAGGCAAATCCGGGCCAACACGGCGCAGCGGACGCCGCGGCGCCGCCGTCCAATGCCATGTTCTCGCTCATCGATGCCGACGGCGACGGCGTGATCAACAAAGTGGAGCTTCGCAAGGCCATTAAGGCGCTCAAGTCGCTCGACACCGACAATGACGGCAACATTACGCTAGCCGAAGTCGCGGCCGCTGATGGGCAGGCACGCCCCGGTGGCAACGCAGAGGTTGATCGCATGATGAAGGAGCTCGACAAGAATGGCGACGGAAAGCTGACTGAGGACGAAGTGCCGCCGCACATGTTGCCGATGCTGGCGGGCGCGGACCGGAATCAGGACCGTGCCATCGATCGCGACGAGCTCGCCGCGGCCATGCAACAGAACCAGTTTCGACCTGGAGCCGGGCAGTTTCCCCGGGGACCGAACGGTCGCGGCGCGGATCCAAGGACGGGTCAATTTTTTAAGCATGATGTCAACAATGACGGCCGACTTACTTTCGACGAAATACCTCGCAGCATGCGCGGCGCGTTTCGACCTCAGGATGATCTAGACCGTGACGGCGCCATTGATGCAGCCGAGCTGCAGGTCGTGATTGCTCGCATGGGCGGCGGTGCGCGTGCCATTGGCGCGGGTGCCGGCGCGGGCGGCAATCCGAACACATTCCGCGATCCGAATCGCCGGAATCGTCCTCCCGCAGGCGGACAAAACTAGGTTCTTGCTGCGGCTGATCGCGCTGCGGCCACGCACCTCCGCAATCCGCTCGGCACTCGATTTGCTCGCTTCAGCAGCGTTCTGGGCGACGTGGTGTCGCCCTGTCTTGCGGACTCTTACTGACTGAAGGAGAGTGCTATGTCCGCTTCGTTGAGATCCACAATTGCAGTCGTAGCCGCCGGCCTGTCCTGTCTCGTGATAGGAAACGCCTGGGCCCAGCGGGAAACCGAGCGTGAAATTGAGAGAGAAGGCACGTCCGCGCAATCGGCAGACACCGACGCCGATCGAGAGGGCACGGGCCAAACCACGCAGCAACGCCGAGAGTACACCGCCCAGTTCCGGGGCGCTCAGGCGACCGCCGGCAACCAAGAGGAACAGGTTGAGCGGTTCCTGGCCGAGTGCTTGCTGGCAAAGAATGAAGCCGAGGTCGAGTTCGGTCAATTCGCACAACAACAAGCGCAGAATCCGCAGGTGAAAGAGTTTGCGCAGCGGATGGTCCAGGATCATCGCAAGCTGATCCAACAACTTCAGCCACTGGCCGGCGGTCAGGCCGCGACGGAGCGAAGTGCGTCGACCTCCATAACGACGACGAGTCAAGTTGACGCACAGCGCCAAGCAAGCGAGACCACCCGGCTGCCAGGGTCTCCAGGCGCAGGCCAGGCGACTCCCGGTGCGACCTCGGCAACCCAGAGCCTGACCGCCACCGACCGCCCGGCAAACCAGCAAAACGACGCGTTGAACCGGCTTGCGCAAATCGAACGTCAGATCACCGAGCGCCATGCCCAAACGCTGCGCGAGGAGCTGCAGCAGAAGCGGGGCGCCGAGTTCGATCAAGCGTTTGTGGGTTCGCAGATTGCCGAACACATGCACATGTTAGCGGCGCTCGAAGTGATCGCGCAACAAGGGCCCGAGCGGTTGCAGCAAATCGCCCAACAGGCCCAACCTACGGTTGAGCAACACCTCCAGCATGCCAAGCAGCTAAAACAGCAGCTCATGGGTCAAGCGGGCAGAGCCAGCACCCAGGCAGAGCGACAACCGGCCCGGACCCAGCGGTAAGGCGATACCAGCGCGGCGGGCGAGAGCTCGCGACAAACTGGCGGTCCGACGCCGAGTCGCACGAAGGATTGATGATCGAAACGCCATGCTGGCCGGTTCGACTCCAGCGGGCCGTGCCCAACACAGGCGGCGTAAAAAATTGTTGATTGTCGTGCAGCAGTCGGCCGTGCGCCGGCTGCTGCTTTTTTTGGTTTGCAGCGCCGCGGCGCGACCATTTTTGTGGAAAGATGTTTCGTGTCTCGATCAATCCACCGATCGCGGCTGCAGCGTACGCGGCTGTTTATGCTGGCGACAAGCGGCCCTTGATTGGGAGCACATCGCTAAAAGCCAATCGTCGCCAGGGGTTTCTTGACCGTTGGGTAAACATATCCCCAGCGATCTTGCCGGACGCCGTTGATGTACTCCCAGCTGTACTTGTCGAAGTAGGTGGCGTAGACGTTGCCAGTAGTCGAGAGACGGTCCAGCCCAAGTCCGCCGTCCGCGATTAGCCGATACGCCCACGTCGTGCCGAGCGTAAGGATATCATCGCCTTCGCCGAGGCGGGCCATGATATGGTCCATGATAAACCCGGAGATCGACGCCATGTCGTTGCCGGCGCCGGCGTCCAGAGTGACATCGCCTTTAACGGCTTCAGGATTGTCGAGTTGGAAATGTCGTCGCCCGCGCCGAGCCTGGCGAAAAGATCGTTTGAAGGAAGATGACCTGGCGCGAATGGCACGAAGCGGCTATCGCCGCTGCGCCTCGTCCGGCTTGCGGCCCAATAGCACGTCGGCCGAAACGTTGCCGGTATACGCCGTCCAGATGCGAGCATCACGGCGGAGCTTGCTCAGATACTCTTGGACCCCCGCCTGGAACCGCTCCTCTTTGAGCCGCTCCCGGATCTCGCCCTGCACATCGGTGAAGGGTTTTCGGCCGGCCTCTTTTCGCTCCAACACCCGCACGATGTGAAAGCCCTCGTCGCTTTCCAAGATCGGGCTCATCTGGCCGACCTGCAGCGAAAACAATGCCTGGTCGATTGCTGCCGATTTCAGCGCACCTTGGCTCGTCCAATCGTGCGCGCCGCCGTCCTTCGCTGTGAAGCCGTCCGATTTGACCTTGGCCACCGCGACAAACGCCGGCCCTTGCACCTGCTGCTGCGTTCCTTGCTGCCATACTTCGTTGCCCATGCGGGCCAGCTCGGCATAGGCGTCGCGCCTGTCGCTAAAACGCGTACTGTGGACCATGAGCTCTTCCCAGCGCGCCTGCGTGGGATAGTCGTAGTCTGCCAGGTGCGCGCGGTAGTACTCCAGCATCTCTTCGGGGCTGACCTCTTCGTTGATTTTCACCTCCTTGCGGATCCACTCGCTGGCAATCACCTTTTCGTTGAACGTTCGCCGCACGTCGGCCAGCGACGAACCGAGCCGCGCCAGCTCTCGCTCCAAGTCGCGCTGATTATCGACTTTCAATTGCTTCATGAGCTCTGGCACTTCGCGCTCCTCGAACGGCTCCCGCAGGCTCTCATCGATCCGCGGCAAGTTCTCCGCCGGCACATTGCGGCGAAATTCCTCGTACAGCAGTTTCCGGTCGACCAGCGAGGCCAGCTCTCGCTTCATCAATTGATCGCGTACGCCCGGCAACCTGTCCGGCGGCACCCGTTGCTCGGGTGCAGCCCGCTCCTGGTGCGCCTCGAGCATCTGATTGACGCGCCACAAAATTTCGCACGCCAGCACGATCTGATTATCGATGCGGGCAACCACCTGGCAGCCGTCGAGATTCGCCGAGTCGGGCGACCAATTCGCCGATGCCTCCGCCGCCGGCGACGCGAATAGCTCCTGCGCCGCGGTGCGCGGGCACGACCACGCGCATATGGCAGCCATCACCGGCGCAATCAAGAGTGGGCGTGCAATATGCACGAAGCGGCAGCTCCCCGTAGGACGGACAATCCTGTCCGTCGAACGCATCACGACTGACGACGGACAGGATTGTCCGTCCTACGATTCCGGCCGAGAAAAGCGGCGGATTCTAGGCCGCGTGGACATCCGGCCGCAAGAGTGATTTCACCTCTCCGAACGCCGTGCCCGGCTCTGCAAGTCCGTTCGTCAGAGGCAGATACGCGCTGGCCGCGTCGGCGATCCGCAGCCGTCCCCCCGAGCGGGCGACGAGCCGCCCGATTTTCTCCCGCGACGTGTAGCCCAGCACCGCATAGCGATCCTCCAGGCGAATCTCCTGCACGCCCCATTGGTGTGCCCAGATCCGCAGGCGTGCTAGCTCCAGCAAGTGTTCGACCACTCGCGGCAGCGGTCCGAAGCGGTCGGTAAGCTCGCTGGCAAAGTCGTCCACGGCTGCCTCCGTCGTCAGTCGCGCCAGCCGCCGGTACAGGTCGATCTTCGCGCGCATGTCGGGCACGTAATTGCGCGGCAAATACGCCTCACCCGGCAAGTCGATGTTCACGTCGACCGATTCGCGAGGCGGCAGTTTTTTTAATTGCCGCACCGCCCGCTCCAGCAGCGCGCAGTACATCTCGTAACCAACGGTGGCGATGTGGCCGCTCTGCTGCGTGCCCAAGATATTGCCCGCCCCACGCAACTCAAGATCGCGCATCGCCAGCGCGAAGCCCGCGCCCATCTGGCTGAATTCTTCAATCGCCCGCAGCCGCCGCGCCGCCTCCGGCGACAGGTGCCGATTCTCATCTACTAATAAGTAACAATACGCGCGATGTTTGTATCGCCCCACGCGGCCGCGGAGCTGGTGCAAATCGGCCAGGCCATAGCGTTCCGCATCGTCGATGAACATCGTATTCGCGTTCGGAATATCAAGGCCGCTTTCCACGATCGTGGTGGACAGCAGAATATCTGTCTCGCCGCGGACGAACCGCAGCATCACCTCCTCGAGCTGGTGCTCCGGCATCTGGCCGTGACCAATGTCGATCCGTGCCTCCGGCACGATGTCGGCCAGCCGCGCCGCCACTCCGTGAATATCATTAATCCGATTGTGCACGAAATAAATCTGCCCGCCGCGGTTCAGCTCGCGCATGATCGCGTGACGAACCAGCTCGTCGCTGAACCGCGTGACGCGCGTCTCCACGGCCAGCCGATCGGCCGGCGGCGTTTCCAGGTTCGAGATCGCCCGCACGCCGAGCAGCGACATGTGCAGCGTGCGAGGAATCGGCGTGGCGGTCATCGTCAGCACGTCCACCGTCGAGCGCAGCGACTTCAGCCGCTCCTTGATCTCCACTCCAAACCGCTGCTCCTCATCGATGATCAACAGTCCCAGATTCGCGAACCGCACGTCGGTCGATGCCATCCGATGCGTGCCAATGAGAATGTCAAGCTGCCCCGTCGCGGCCCGTTCGATGATGTCCCGCTGCTCCTTGGGCGAGTTGAACCGCGACAGCGACGCGATCTCGAATGGAAACTCCGCCATCCGCGCCGTAAAAGTGCGGCGATGCTGCTCGGCCAAAACCGTCGTCGGCACAAGCACTGCCACCTGATACCCCGAGTCGATCGCCTTGAACGCCGCGCGAATCGCCAGCTCGGTCTTCCCGAAGCCGACGTCGCCGCACAACAGCCGGTCCATGGGCTTGGCCACCTGCATATCGCGCTTAATATCGTCGATGGACGTGAGCTGATCCGGCGTTTCTTGGTACGGAAACGCGGCGTCGAACTCGCGTTGCCACTCGGTGTCGGGCGGAAACGCGATTCCCGGCCGGGCGTCGCGCGCCGCCTGCAGCTCGATCATCTCGGCCGCCAGATCCGTCACGGCCTGCCGGGCCGCTTCCTTCTGCCGCACCCACGCCTTGCCGCCGATATGCGCGAGCAGAACCTTCGCGCCCTTGCCGCCGACGTACTTCTGCACCAGCTCGATCTTGGCCGCGGGCACATAGATTTTCGTGCCGCCGTGATACTCGAGCTCCAGGTGTTCTTCCGCTTGCCCGTCCTGTTCCAGCAGCCGCAGCCCGCGATATCGCCCGATGCCATGCGCGACGTGCACGACCAGGTCTCCCTCGCGCAGCTCCAAAAAACTATCGATTGCCCGGGCCTGCCGCCGGCGCGTAGTGCGTGCCAAATCCTGCCGCTGAAACAATTCGGCCGCGCTCACCAGCACGACTTGCTGCGGCACGATGCGAAAGCCGGCCTCCAGGTGACCGACCACGAAACGCAGCCTGGGGACTGTCCCCTTTTTCCGTCGCGAACCGTCACCCCGCTCTTCCGCACTATTCGGAAAAAGGGGACTGTCCCCTTTGCGTACGCCAAACAATTCGCTTAGCCGCTCGACTTCGGCGTCCGTCTCGCAAACGACGAACACTTCGTGCCCTTCGCTCACCTTGTCCAGCTCGTCGCGGACCTTGCCGATCTCGCCGCTGAACCGCTCGACCGACTCAAACTCCAAGTGCGCGGTCGTCTCCACCGACCCGCTCGGCACGCCCGACGCCGTCACCGACGGAAACTTATAAATCTCTTCCAGCGTCAGCCGCACCGAATGAAACGCCTGCGGCCGGTCCATCCGATCGAGATAGAATTTGCCCTCCTCTTGCAGCTCATTCGGCTCGATGAGCAGGAACCATGTTTCAGGCGGCAAATAACTCGTGAAGTGCGCCCGATCCGATGCGGTCGGTTCCAACATCGTGATCGTCGTCGCATCGAGCGTTTCGAGACTCCGCTGCGACGCGACATCGAACCGGCGGATCGATTCCACTTCGTCGCCGAACAGCTCGATCCGCACGGGATCATCCGCATCGGGCGGAAAGATATCCAAAATGCCGCCGCGCAATGAAAATTCGCCCGGCAGCTCGACGGCCGTCGTCGCATGCCCGCCCCGCTCCACCATCCAGCGCGTGGAGTCATCCACATCGAGCTGCCCGCCGACACGAATCTCCCGCGTCGCCGCACCAAGAGCCTCCCGCCCCGGCACCGGCTGCAACAAACTCTGGATGCTGGTGACGAGGAGCGAGGAGCGAGGAGCGAGGAACGAGGCGTGAGATTCATTGACTTGACTCTCTCGCTCCTCGCTCCTCGTTCCTCGCTGCTGCAACGCCTTCAGCACCCGCAGCCGTTCACCATAAATCTCATCATGCACGACACGCTCGCCCGGCTCCGCTTCCCACGCCGGAAACTCCGCAATGGGCAAATCAGTGAAGAGCGCCAGATCGCGCGCAATCGCGTCGATCTCAACCGGATGCGGCGCGACCACCACGAGCGGCCCAGGGCAAGATGCGGCGAGCGCCGCCGCCACCAGCGCGCGCGAAGACCCCCAGACTCCGCCGAGCGTCCCGCCATGCCCCGCTTCCAGGCTGGCAACGACGTCGGAAAAGCCGCGATGCAAATTCAGATTTGCGGCCAACTCCCGCAGCCGGCGTCCGACATCGCTCAGCTCCCCAGCGACTTGCCGGCCCGCAGCAGCAGTCGCCGCGGTGGCCGTTTCCATGTGCGAGGAATTATAGGGCCGCCACAGAAAACCGAGAAGACTTATTTCGCCGCGGCCGTATCATCGAACAGTGTGCGCAAGGAAATCCGAAAGCCGGGCAGCACGTCCTCGTCCGTCAGGTCGTCGTTTTCCAAAACTACTTTCACTTCACTCGGCGAGGAATAAACGTAAATCTGTCGCTGCGATGGGTAAATGACCCAGACACGTTCGACGCCCACCTGGAAATACTCGGTCAACTTCCCAAGAACATCATCCGCTGCGTTCGTGGGGCTAACCACTTCCACCGCTAGATCTGGCACAACATCCCACGCTTCCGTTCGCGGAACCGGCTTCGCGCGAGGCCAGCGCTGGTAAGAAACGAATGCCAGATCCGGCCGCCGCTTCGCCCCGACTGTCTTTGTAAAATCGAATAGCGTTTCGATTACGGCGCGCCCCAATTTTCGTTCTCCGACGAGATTCTGAATCAAAACCGATGCGATCCACGTTTCATAAACTCCCATCGGCGCAACTTCCCTGATCTCGCCATGGATGACCTCGTATAGAACGTCGGTCTCGACGGCAGCGGCAGATGGAGCAGTGGCCATATTTAAGTCTCAATCTCAGAATCCTTGTCCATTCTACAACTGCGACCGAGTGCCTGGTAGGCGAATTGCAGCGATTTTGCCGACATGCATTACATGAGATAGAGATTTCCTTGCTTGCCGTCCCGTCGCTTTCCTACAATGCGGTTGTCGCGTCGGGGGCAATATAACCTGCGCCATCACGGAGGAAATCCCTTGGTATCCCGAATTAAAGACCGACAGCGAAAAAGTAGAAGCATTTCGGCGAAAAAGAAGATCGCGGCGAAAGCAAAACGTAGTTCAGCGAGTCGGAAAAAGAACCTCGCACCCGGCGTGCCGCGGTGCGGCCTGTGCGGCGCGACGGAGAATCTCGCCAAGACCGAGTGCTGCGGCCAATGGATCTGCGACGACGAAGAAAGTTACGTGCTATTCTCCTACGCCCGCAATAGCTGCTGGCGAAACCATCGCCGTTACACATTGTGTGGCTACCATTTCTGCGAAGGCCATGAGGGTAGCTGGAAAGATTGCAAGGAGTGTCTCAATTCCTTTGAGGACGAGCTAGAGATGTACGTGTACTACGGCACGAACGAATACAATTTCGAAGTGCTCGAGAATCCGCCCAAGTACAAACCGACGAAGTGCTCCCGCTGCGGGGCAATCATCCGGCTGGCGGACGGCGGTTATTCAACTTCCGCCAAGGACGGTTACCTGTGCTTCGATTGCACGTCTGCGTAACATCCCAGCCTCTATTCGTAAGCAACGCCGAGCGTCCCGCCATGCCCCGCTTCGAGGCTGGCAACGACGTCGGAAAAGCCGCGATGCTCTCTCAGATTTGCGGCCAACTTCCGCAGCCGAACCGCGGCCCGCGGCCTGCCCGACGCAGAAGTCGCCGCAGTGGCCGTATCAACCATTCGTACCGCAATTGTAGGGCAGTCTGCCGATGTGGGTACGCCAGTTCGTGAACGGCTCTTTCTGCCAATCTGACAGCCATCAACCAACCCTCGGGTCGCAATGGCCTGCGGCTTCGGCCAATTTGGCAGCGGGTGGCTAAACTTCGAGAAGCCGCCTCCGCCGCAAGGTTTTGCCACGTCGTAAGTTAAGGCAGCCATGTAGTTTGGCGCACGGCTTGCTTTGCGACCCCTTGCCAACTGGCTCATTCCGCGCCGTAATGAGGGGCTACGAATAGCTTTGAGCCGTTAGCTTTTAGCTATTAGCCAGAGGAGGTTTGTTGGGGCTTCGAGAAGCTCAGCCCGGCTCGCTTCTGGCTAACAGCTAATAGCTGACAGCTAACAGCTTCAATCTTTACTCAGGAGGAAACTCATGCCCGCGACTGCTACGAAGAGTAAGTCGAAATCCAAAGTCACGCTGCAGCCGCTCGGCGACAAAGTCGTTGTCGAGCGCGAAGAATCCGAAGAGCGCACGCGCGGCGGCATCTTCATCCCCGACGCCGCCAAGGACAAGCCCACCCGCGGCACGATCATCGCCGTCGGCACCGGCAAGGTGCTCGACGACGGCACCCGCGGCAAGATGCAGGTCAAGAAAGGCGACCGCGTCCTGTTCACCAGCTACGCCCCCGAACAAATCAACATCGGCGACGACGAATATCTGCTGATGAGCGAGAGTGATATCCTGGCGGTCATTGACTGACGGCGAAGGATGCGGGATGCAGGATGCAGGGAGCAGGGAAAGACATCCGAATTCCGCCCCTGTCCCCTGTATCCCGTATCCTGCACCCTAGCGAAAACAACCAATCCGTCCCACGACGGCAACCCACCCGAATAACCAAGGAGTTCCCCAAATGGCAAAAATGATTGCCTTCGATCAAGAAGCCCGCGACGCCATGCGCCGCGGCGTGCAGAAACTGACCCGGGCCGTGAAAATCACGCTCGGTCCCAAGGGCCGCAACGTCATCCTGCAAAAATCCTTCGGCTCGCCCACCGTCACCAAGGACGGCGTCACCGTCGCCAAGGAAATTGAGCTCGAGGAAGCCTACGAAAACATGGGCGCCCAAATGGTAAAGGAAGTCGCCTCCAAGACCAGCGACGTCGCCGGCGACGGCACCACCACCGCCACCGTGCTGGCCGAAGCCATCTTCAACGAAGGCCTCCGCTCGGTGGCCGCGGGCGTCAACCCCGTGCAGTTAAAAGAGGGCATCGAGAAGGCCGTCGAGGACATCACGGCCGAGCTCAAGAAGATGTCCATCAAGATCAAGAACACCGAAGAGATGGCCCAGGTCGCCACGATCGCCTCGAACGGCGACCGCGAGATCGGCGACATGCTGGCCAAGGCGATGGAAAAGGTCGGCAAGGACGGCGTCATCACCGTCGACGAAGGCAAGAGCCTCGGCACCGAGGTCGAGTGGGTCGAGGGCATGCAGTTCGACCGCGGCTATCTCTCGCCGTACTTCG